>CAVZDO010000004.1:0-1504897 GCA_963774065.1 Chitinophagia bacterium | reverse complement strand
AATAAATCCGCAGCCATCTTTAATTACTGCTGTAGCAATTACTACGACCCAGGCTACCTGCGGAAATAATAACGGCTCACTAAGTATCGGAGCAGTGACTGGCGGAACAGCGCCGTATACTTACTCAGTTGATGGCAGTGGCTTTACGGGAACTTTGGTATATAATAATCTTGCGGGGGGCACCCACACGGTAATCGTACAAGATGCGAACGGCTGTAGCTTCAATGCTCCAAACGGTACCATCGGAACCACAGGAGGCGCAACTGCCGTACAAATCACCACAGCCAGCACCACCTGCGGTCTTAGCAACGGCACCCTGACTATTGGTCTCGTGACCGGCGGAACTGCGCCATATACATATTCTTTAGACGGAAGTGCCTTCACGGCAACGACAGTATATAATAACCTTGCAGCCGGCAATCATATAGTGGCCGTGTCAGATGCAAACGGATGCGTACTGACCGCGCCTGCCGCAGTGATCGGTAACAGTACAGGGCCAACGGCAGTGGTCGTAAGCTCAACTAATACCAGCTGTGCGAAAAACAACGGGACTCTTACCATCGGGGCAGTGACAGGCGGAACGGCGCCATATACTTACTCTGTAGATGGAAGTGCATTCACAGGAACTCTGGTCTATAATAATCTGACGGCAGGTAACCATACCATAAGCGTAAAAGACGCCAACGGATGCACATTTGCAGCGCCGGATGCAACCATCGGAAATTCGACAGCCCCGACAGCGGTAGCGGTGAACACGACCCCGGCTACCTGCGGAAACAGTAATGGAACCCTTACAATTGGTCTGGTAACCGGCGGAGCCTCTCCATATACCTATTCTGTGGACGGCAGTGCGTTTACAGCAACAACCGTCTATAATAATCTTGCAACAGGCAATCATACCATCGCGGTGACTGACGCAAACGGTTGCGTATTTAATGCGCCGAATGCGGCAGTGGGAAGCAGTAACGGAGCCACTGCGGTTACAATTACAAGCACACCCGCAACCTGCGGTAACAATAACGGAACACTTACTATTGGAGCAGTAATAGGCGGAACAGCGCCATACACTTACTCGGTAGATGGAAGTGCCTTTACAGGAACTTTAGTCTATAATAATCTCGCAGCAGGTAATCATACGGTAGCTGTAATTGACGCTAATGGTTGCATATATACAGCACCGGCTGTAAACATCACGACCAGTGGTGGGGCAACAGCAGTAGCAGTAACAACGACACCTGCGACCTGCGGTAATAATAACGGATCTCTTACTATCGGGGCAGTAACCGGTGGAACAGCACCATACACTTATTCAGTGGATGGCAGTGCGTTCACGGGAACTTTAGTCTATAATAATCTTGCAGCAGGCAATCATACGGTAGCGGTGACCGATGCAAACGGATGTATATTTACAGCACCGGATGCGACGGTCGGTACTTCCTCAGGACCTACGGCAGTGGTAGTGACAACGATCAATGCTACCTGCGGTAACAATAACGGAACACTTACTATTGGAGCGGTAACAGGCGGAGTGGCACCATATACCTATTCTGTAGATGGCAGTGCCTTTACAGGAACTTTAGTCTATAATAATCTTGCGGCGGGAAGTCACAGCGTGGCCGTAACCGATGCGAACGGATGTGTATTTACTGCACCAGCAGCTACCATTGGAACTTCGACAGGTCCCACTGCAATAGTTGTGACAACGACCAATACTACCTGTGGAAATCCTAACGGGACCCTTACCATCGGGGCAGTGACAGGCGGAACGGCGCCATATACTTACTCTGTAGATGGAAGTGCATTCACAGGAACTCTGGTCTATAATAATCTGGCGGCAGGTAACCATACCATAAGCGTAAAAGACGCCAACGGATGCACATTTGCAGCGCCGGATGCAACCATCGGAAATTCGACAGCCCCGACAGCGGTAGCGGTGAACACGACCCCGGCTACCTGCGGAAACAGTAATGGAACCCTTACAATTGGAGCAGTAACGGGCGGAGCCTCTCCATATACCTATTCTGTGGACGGCAGTGCGTTTACAGCAACAACCGTCTATAATAATCTTGCAACAGGCAATCATACCATCGCGGTGACTGACGCAAACGGTTGCGTATTTAATGCGCCGAATGCGGCAGTGGGAAGCAGTAACGGAGCCACTGCGGTTACAATTACAAGCACACCCGCAACCTGCGGTAACAATAACGGAACACTTACTATTGGAGCAGTAATAGGCGGAACAGCGCCATACACTTACTCGGTAGATGGAAGTGCCTTTACAGGAACTTTAGTCTATAATAATCTCGCAGCAGGTAATCATACGGTAGCTGTAACTGACGCTAATGGTTGCATATATACAGCACCGGCTGTAAACATCACGACCAGTGGTGGGGCAACAGCAGTAGCAGTAACAACGACACCTGCGACCTGCGGTAATAATAACGGATCTCTTACTATCGGGGCAGTAACCGGTGGAACAGCACCATACACTTATTCAGTGGATGGCAGTGCGTTCACGGGAACTTTAGTCTATAATAATCTTGCAGCAGGCAATCATACGGTAGCGGTGACCGATGCAAACGGATGTATATTTACAGCACCGGATGCGACGGTCGGTACTTCCTCAGGACCTACGGCAGTGGTAGTGACAACGATCAATGCTACCTGCGGTAACAATAACGGAACACTTACTATTGGAGCGGTAACAGGCGGAGTGGCACCATATACCTATTCTGTAGATGGCAGTGCCTTTACAGGAACTTTAGTCTATAATAATCTTGCGGCGGGAAGTCACAGCGTGGCCGTAACCGATGCGAACGGATGTGTATTTACTGCACCAGCAGCTACCATTGGAACTTCGACAGGTCCCACTGCAATAGTTGTGACAACGACCAATACTACCTGTGGAAATCCTAACGGGACCCTTACCATCGGGGCAGTGACAGGCGGAACGGCGCCATATACTTACTCTGTAGATGGAAGTGCATTCACAGGAACTCTGGTCTATAATAATCTGGCGGCAGGTAACCATACCATAAGCGTAAAAGACGCCAACGGATGCACATTTGCAGCGCCGGATGCAACCATCGGAAATTCGACAGCCCCGACAGCGGTAGCGGTGAACACGACCCCGGCTACCTGCGGAAACAGTAATGGAACCCTTACAATTGGAGCAGTAACGGGCGGAGCCTCTCCATATACCTATTCTGTGGACGGCAGTGCGTTTACAGCAACAACCGTCTATAATAATCTTGCAACAGGCAATCATACCATCGCGGTGACTGACGCAAACGGTTGCGTATTTAATGCGCCGAATGCGGCAGTGGGAAGCAGTAACGGAGCCACTGCGGTTACAATTACAAGCACACCCGCAACCTGCGGTAACAATAACGGAACACTTACTATTGGAGCAGTAATAGGCGGAACAGCGCCATACACTTACTCGGTAGATGGAAGTGCCTTTACAGGAACTTTAGTCTATAATAATCTCGCAGCAGGTAATCATACGGTAGCTGTAACTGACGCTAATGGTTGCATATATACAGCACCGGCTGTAAACATCACGACCAGTGGTGGGGCAACAGCAGTAGCAGTAACAACGACACCTGCGACCTGCGGTAATAATAACGGATCTCTTACTATCGGGGCAGTAACCGGTGGAACAGCACCATACACTTATTCAGTGGATGGCAGTGCGTTCACGGGAACTTTAGTCTATAATAATCTTGCAGCAGGCAATCATACGGTAGCGGTGACCGATGCAAACGGATGTATATTTACAGCACCGGATGCGACGGTCGGTACTTCCTCAGGACCTACGGCAGTGGTAGTGACAACGATCAATGCTACCTGCGGTAACAATAACGGAACACTTACTATTGGAGCGGTAACAGGCGGAGTGGCACCATATACCTATTCTGTAGATGGCAGTGCCTTTACAGGAACTTTAGTCTATAATAATCTTGCGGCGGGAAGTCACAGCGTGGCCGTAACCGATGCGAACGGATGTGTATTTACTGCACCAGCAGCTACCATTGGAACTTCGACAGGTCCCACTGCAATAGTTGTGACAACGACCAATACTACCTGTGGAAATCCTAACGGGACCCTTACCATCGGGGCAGTGACAGGCGGAACGGCGCCATATACTTACTCTGTAGATGGAAGTGCATTCACAGGAACTCTGGTCTATAATAATCTGGCGGCAGGTAACCATACCATAAGCGTAAAAGACGCCAACGGATGCACATTTGCAGCGCCGGATGCTACGATCACAACGAGTGGTGGGGCAACAGCAGTAGCAGTAACAACGACCCCTGCGACCTGCGGTAATAACAACGGAACACTTACAATCGGGGCAGTAACCGGTGGTACAGCGCCATATACATACTCTGTAGATGGAAGCGCTTTCACGGGAACTCTGGTCTATAATAATCTTGCAGCGGGTAATCATACTGTGGCAGTGACGGATGCAAACGGATGTATCTTCACAGCGCCGGATGCTACGATCACAACGAGTGGTGGGGCAACAGCAGTAGCAGTAACAACGACCCCTGCGACCTGCGGTAACAATAACGGAACACTTACTATTGGAGCAGTAACGGGCGGAACAGCGCCATATACCTACTCGGTAGATGGAAGCGCTTTCACGGGAACTTTAGTCTACAATAATCTTGCAGCAGGAAATCATACGGTGGCAGTGACAGATGCAAACGGATGTATTTTCACAGCGCCTGATGCGACAATCACAACTAGTGGCGGCGCAACAGCAGTAGCGATGACTACGACCCCTGCGACCTGCGGAAACAACAACGGATCACTTACAATCGGGGCGGTAACGGGTGGAACAGCGCCATATACCTATTCGGTAGATGGAAGTGCGTTTACGGGAACTCTGGTCTATAATAATCTTGCAGCAGGAAATCATACAGTAGCAGTAACAGATGCAAACGGATGTATCTTCACAGCGCCTGACGCTACTGTTGCAACCAGCGGTGGGGCAACAGCGGTAGTAGTTACAACAACTCCTGCTACCTGCGGTAACTCTAACGGAACACTGACTATCGGAGCAGTAACCGGCGGAACAGCGCCATATACCTATTCGGTAGATGGCAGTGCGTTTACGGGAACTTTAGTCTATAATAATCTTGCAGCAGGCAATCATACGGTGGCTGTAACGGATGCTAATGGTTGTGTCTACACTGCACCGGATGCAATTATCACAACGAGTGGTGGGGCAACAGCAGTAGCAGTAACAACGACCCCTGCTACCTGCGGTAATAATAACGGAACGCTTACTATCGGGGCAGTAACCGGTGGAACAGCACCATACACTTATTCAGTGGATGGCAGTGCGTTCACGGGAACTTTAGTCTATAATAATCTTGCAGCAGGCAATCATACGGTAGCGGTGACCGATGCAAACGGATGTATATTTACAGCACCGGATGCGACGGTCGGTACTTCCTCAGGACCTACGGCAGTGGTAGTGACAACGATCAATGCTACCTGCGGTAACAATAACGGAACACTTACTATTGGAGCGGTAACAGGCGGAGTGGCACCATATACCTATTCTGTAGATGGCAGTGCCTTTACAGGAACTTTAGTCTATAATAATCTTGCAGCGGGTAATCATACGGTGGCAGTGACCGATGCAAACGGATGTATCTTCACAGCGCCGGATGCTACGATCACAACGAGTGGTGGGGCAACAGCAGTAGCAGTAACAACGACCCCTGCGACCTGCGGTAATAACAACGGAACACTTACAATCGGGGCGGTAACGGGTGGAACAGCGCCATATACCTATTCTGTAGATGGCAGCGCATTTACCAGTACCTTGGTCTACAATAACCTTGCAGCAGGCAATCATACGGTAGCAGTAACAGATGCAAACGGATGTATCTTCACAGCGCCGGATGCTACTGTTGCAACCAGCGGTGGGGCAACAGCGGTAGTAGTTACAACAACTCCTGCTACCTGCGGTAACTCTAACGGAACACTGACTATCGGAGCAGTAACCGGCGGAACAGCGCCATATACCTACTCGGTAGATGGCAGTGCCTTTACGGGAACTTTAGTCTATAATAATCTTGCAGCAGGCAATCATACGGTAGCAGTAACCGATGCCAACGGATGTGTCTTCACTGCACCGGATGCAATTATCACAACCAGCGGTGGGGCAACAGCAGTAGCAGTAACAACGACCCCTGCTACCTGCGGTAACAATAACGGAACGCTTACTATCGGGGCAGTAACCGGCGGAACAGCACCATACACTTATTCAGTGGATGGCAGTGCGTTCACGGGAACTTTAGTCTATAATAATCTTGCAGCAGGCAATCATACGGTAGCAGTGACCGATGCAAACGGATGTATCTTCACAGCGCCGGATGCTACGATCACAACGAGTGGTGGGGCAACAGCAGTAGCAGTAACAACGACCCCTGCGACCTGCGGTAATAACAACGGAACACTTACAATCGGGGCGGTAACGGGTGGAACAGCACCATATACCTATTCGGTAGATGGAAGCGCTTTCACGGGAACTCTGGTCTATAATAATCTTGCAGCGGGTAATCATACTGTGGCAGTGACGGATGCAAACGGATGTATCTTCACAGCGCCGGATGCTACGATCACAACGAGTGGTGGGGCAACAGCAGTAGCAGTAACAACGACCCCTGCGACCTGCGGTAATAACAACGGAACACTTACAATCGGAGCAGTAACAGGCGGAACAGCTCCATATACATACTCTGTTGATGGAAGTGCCTTTACGGGAACTTTAGTCTATAATAACCTTGCAGCAGGCAATCATACGGTAGCAGTAACAGATGCAAACGGATGTATCTTCACAGCGCCGGATGCTACTGTTGCAACCAGCGGTGGGGCAACAGCGGTAGTAGTTACAACAACTCCTGCGACCTGCGGTAACAATAACGGAACACTTACTATTGGAGCAGTAACGGGTGGAACAGCGCCATATACCTACTCGGTAGATGGCAGCGCTTTCACGGGAACTTTAGTCTACAATAATCTTGCAGCAGGAAATCATACGGTGGCAGTGACAGATGCAAACGGATGTATTTTCACAGCGCCTGATGCGACAATCACAACTAGTGGCGGCGCAACAGCAGTAGCGGTGACTACGACCCCTGCGACCTGCGGAAACAACAACGGATCACTTACAATCGGGGCGGTAACGGGTGGAACAGCGCCATATACCTATTCGGTAGATGGAAGTGCGTTTACGGGAACTCTGGTCTATAATAATCTTGCAGCAGGAAATCATACAGTAGCAGTAACAGATGCAAACGGATGTATCTTCACAGCGCCTGACGCTACTGTTGCAACCAGCGGTGGGGCAACAGCGGTAGTAGTTACAACAACTCCTGCGACCTGCGGTAACTCTAACGGAACACTGACTATCGGAGCAGTAACCGGCGGAACAGCGCCATATACCTATTCGGTAGATGGCAGTGCGTTTACGGGAACTTTAGTCTATAATAATCTTGCAGCAGGCAATCATACGGTGGCTGTAACGGATGCTAATGGTTGTGTCTACACTGCACCGGATGCAATTATCACAACGAGTGGTGGGGCAACAGCAGTAGCAGTAACAACGACCCCTGCTACCTGCGGTAATAATAACGGATCTCTTACTATCGGGGCAGTAACCGGTGGAACAGCACCATACACTTATTCAGTGGATGGCAGTGCGTTCACGGGAATTTTAGTCTATAATAATCTTGCAGCAGGCAATCATACGGTAGCGGTGACCGATGCAAACGGATGTATATTTACAGCACCGGATGCGACGGTCGGTACTTCCTCAGGACCTACGGCAGTGGTAGTGACAACGATCAATGCTACCTGCGGTAACAATAACGGAACACTTACTATTGGAGCGGTAACAGGCGGAGTGGCACCATATACCTATTCTGTAGATGGCAGTGCCTTTACAGGAACTTTAGTCTATAATAATCTTGCAGCGGGTAATCATACGGTGGCAGTGACCGATGCAAACGGATGTATCTTCACAGCGCCGGATGCTACGATCACAACGAGTGGTGGGGCAACAGCAGTAGCAGTAACAACGACCCCTGCGACCTGCGGTAATAACAACGGAACACTTACAATCGGGGCGGTAACGGGTGGAACAGCGCCATATACCTATTCTGTAGATGGCAGCGCATTTACCAGTACCTTGGTCTACAATAACCTTGCAGCAGGCAATCATACGGTAGCAGTAACAGATGCAAACGGATGTATCTTCACAGCGCCGGATGCTACTGTTGCAACCAGCGGTGGGGCAACAGCGGTAGTAGTTACAACAACTCCTGCTACCTGCGGTAACTCTAACGGAACACTGACTATCGGAGCAGTAACCGGCGGAACAGCGCCATATACCTATTCGGTAGATGGCAGTGCGTTTACGGGAACTTTAGTCTATAATAATCTTGCAGCAGGCAATCATACGGTGGCTGTAACGGATGCTAATGGTTGTGTCTACACTGCACCGGATGCAATTATCACAACGAGTGGTGGGGCAACAGCAGTAGCAGTAACAACGACCCCTGCTACCTGCGGTAATAATAACGGATCTCTTACTATCGGGGCAGTAACCGGTGGAACAGCACCATACACTTATTCAGTGGATGGCAGTGCGTTCACGGGAACTTTAGTCTATAATAATCTTGCAGCAGGCAATCATACGGTAGCGGTGACCGATGCAAACGGATGTATCTTCACAGCGCCGGATGCTACGATCACAACCAGCGGTGGGGCAACAGCGGTAGTAGTTACAACAACTCCTGCTACCTGCGGTAACTCTAACGGAACACTTACAATCGGGGCAATAACCGGCGGAACAGCGCCATATACATACTCTGTAGATGGAAGCGCTTTCACGGGAACTCTGGTCTATAATAATCTTGCAGCGGGTAATCATACTGTGGCAGTGACCGATGCAAACGGATGCATATTTACTTCACCAAATACCACGATCAGCAGTACTGGCGGTGCGACAGCTGTACAGGTTACGACAGCAAGCTCAATATGCGGGCAAAGTGACGGAACCCTAACCATTGGCGCAGTAACGGGTGGAATAGCGCCCTATACATTCTCTGTTGACGGTAGTGCATTTACCGCTACTACGGTCTATACAGGACTTACTCCAGGTACCCATACTGTTGCAGTTACAGATGGCAATGGTTGCGTTTTTGTTGCACCAAATGCTACCATTTTAACGACCAGCGGAGTGACGGCGGTAGTAGTCACGACGACCCCTGCGACCTGCGGAAACAACAACGGATCACTTACAATCGGGGCGGTAACGGGTGGAACAGCGCCATATACCTATTCGGTAGATGGAAGTGCGTTTACGGGAACTTTAGTCTATAATAATCTTGCAGCAGGAAATCATACGGTAGCGGTGACCGATGCAAACGGATGTATCTTTACAGCGCCTGACGCTACTGTTGCAACCAGCGGTGGGGCAACAGCGGTAGTAGTTACAACAACTCCTGCTACCTGCGGTAACTCTAACGGAACACTGACTATCGGAGCAGTAACCGGCGGAACAGCGCCATATACCTATTCGGTAGATGGCAGTGCGTTTACGGGAACTTTAGTCTATAATAATCTTGCAGCAGGCAATCATACGGTGGCAGTGACGGATGCAAACGGATGTATCTTCACAGCGCCGGATGCTACGATCACAACGAGTGGTGGGGCAACAGCAGTAGCAGTAACAACGACCCCTGCGACCTGCGGTAATAATAACGGATCTCTTACTATCGGGGCAGTAACCGGTGGAACAGCACCATACACTTATTCAGTGGATGGCAGTGCGTTCACGGGAACTTTAGTCTATAATAATCTTGCAGCAGGCAATCATACGGTAGCGGTGACCGATGCAAACGGATGTATATTTACAGCACCGGATGCGACGGTCGGTACTTCCTCAGGACCTACGGCAGTGGTAGTGACAACGATCAATGCTACCTGCGGTAACAATAACGGAACACTTACTATTGGAGCGGTAACAGGCGGAGTGGCACCATATACCTATTCTGTAGATGGCAGTGCCTTTACAGGAACTTTAGTCTATAATAATCTTGCAGCGGGTAATCATACGGTGGCAGTGACCGATGCAAACGGATGTATCTTCACAGCGCCGGATGCTACGATCACAACGAGTGGTGGGGCAACAGCAGTAGCAGTAACAACGACCCCTGCGACCTGCGGTAATAACAACGGAACACTTACAATCGGGGCGGTAACGGGTGGAACAGCGCCATATACCTATTCTGTAGATGGCAGCGCATTTACCAGTACCTTGGTCTACAATAACCTTGCAGCAGGCAATCATACAGTAGCAGTAACAGATGCAAACGGATGTATCTTCACAGCGCCGGATGCTACTGTTGCAACCAGCGGTGGGGCAACAGCGGTAGTAGTTACAACAACTCCTGCTACCTGCGGTAACTCTAACGGAACACTGACTATCGGAGCAGTAACAGGCGGAACAGCTCCATATACCTATTCGGTAGATGGCAGTGCGTTTACGGGAACTTTAGTCTATAATAATCTTGCAGCAGGCAATCATACGGTGGCTGTAACGGATGCTAATGGTTGTGTCTACACTGCACCGGATGCAATTATCACAACGAGTGGTGGGGCAACAGCAGTAGCAGTAACAACGACCCCTGCTACCTGCGGTAATAATAACGGAACACTGACTATCGGGGCAATAACCGGCGGAACAGCGCCATATACCTATTCGGTAGATGGAAGCGCTTTCACGGGAACTCTGGTCTATAATAATCTTGCAGCGGGTAATCATACTGTGGCAGTGACGGATGCAAACGGATGTATCTTCACAGCGCCGGATGCTACGATCACAACGAGTGGTGGGGCAACAGCAGTAGCAGTAACAACGACCCCTGCGACCTGCGGTAATAACAACGGAACACTTACAATCGGGGCGGTAACGGGTGGAACAGCACCATATACCTATTCGGTAGATGGAAGCGCTTTCACGGGAACTCTGGTCTATAATAATCTTGCAGCGGGTAATCATACTGTGGCAGTGACGGATGCAAACGGATGTATCTTCACAGCGCCGGATGCTACGATCACAACGAGTGGTGGGGCAACAGCAGTAGCAGTAACAACGACCCCTGCGACCTGCGGTAATAACAACGGAACACTTACAATCGGGGCGGTAACGGGCGGAACAGCGCCATATACCTACTCGGTAGATGGAAGCGCTTTCACGGGAACTCTGGTCTATAATAATCTTGCAGCGGGTAATCATACGGTGGCAGTGACAGATGCAAACGGATGTATCTTCACAGCGCCAAACGCGACGATCACCAGCGGCGGCGGAGCGACAGCAATAGTTCTAACACCTACAGATGCCACCTGCGGCAATAATAATGGAACCCTGACTATCGGAGCGGTAACGGGCGGAACAGCGCCATACACCTATTCGGTGAACGGAAGCGGATTTACAGCGACACTGATCTATAATAACCTCGCTCCAGGAATCTACACGGTTATCGTAAAAGATGCAAACGGTTGTTCATTTACCGCGCCGAATGCGACAATCAATAACAATGGAAATTCTGCAACCGCGACCTTTGCGGCCATCGGTCCATTTTGCCAGGGATCCACACCAACGGCATTGCCGGCAATATCTGCCAATGGGATTGCGGGAACATGGAACCCGGCAACGATAAGTACAGCAACTGCCGGAACGACAAACTATGTGTTCACCCCGGCTTCAGGATGCTCCCTTCCGGTCAGCGTGCCGGTCACGGTCGGTAGCGCAGTCAGTACAACAGCGCAGCTTACTATTTGCCCGAACCAAATTCCATATAACTGGAACGGGCAGAACCTTATTGCTGCTGGGACATATACAGCAACATTACAGAGTCAATCCGGTTGCGATTCTACAGTAACCCTAACGCTTTCTGTAAGTCCAACCCTAAGCAGCACAACAAACACAACAATTTGTTCAAGCCAGCTTCCATATAGTTGGAATAGTCAATCCATCACGGCTGCGGGCACGTATAGCACCACGCTGCAGAGCGTCGGCGGCTGCGATTCTATCGCCATACTTAACTTAACGGTTAATACAACGCTAATCAGTACAACGAATGTTACCATCTGTACCGGTCAGCTCCCATATACCTGGAATAGTCAGCAATTCACCGTTGCAGGAAGATATAATGTTAACCTGACCAGTACAGCGGGATGTGATTCTATAGCGACACTGATTTTAGCAGTTACGCCAGCGCCAACAAGTACGACGAATATAACGGTATGCCCGAGCCAGATACCATATAACTGGAATGGACAATCTCTTTCTACTGCGGGAACGTATACTGCAACAATTACCAATGCATCTGGTTGTGATTCTATTGCAACACTTAATTTCAACATAAATAGCCAACTTGCCAGCACGACTAATCTTTCGGTATGTCCGAATCAATTGCCTTACAGCTGGAATAATCAATCCATACCTGGAGCAGGAACTTATACTGCTACTTTAACCAGCGCAGGCGGTTGTGATTCTACCGCAACGCTTAATTTAACGGTCAGCAATATCCTCACAAGCACTACCAATGTAACGGTTTGCTCAGGCACGCTGCCATATAACTGGAATGGTCAGGTAATTACAGCTGCAGGTACCTATACATCTACCTTCACGAGTGCAGGAGGTTGCGATTCTGTAGCCAGCCTTGTGTTGACCTTGGATTCCAACTATGTCGGAGTCCGTTATCCGACGGTTACAGCAACGGCAAATGTGGCAACGCAACTGCTGGCAAGAATATTTGGTAACGATTACACTTATTCCTGGAGCCCGAATATAGGATTAGACCAGTACACGGTGTATAATCCTGTATTTACGTACGACCAGCAAACGCAATATTTAATAACGATTACTTCTCCTTTGGGATGCGCAACTGTGGATACGGTGCTGGTGCAGATGAACGCAACTCAGGCGCTTGTGTCTGCAATATTTGTTCCTAACGCATGGTCTCCAAACGGAGACGGGCACAATGACAGGTTATATCCTCTTACCGAAAATATAAGGACGCTGAATTATTTCCGGATTTTCAATAGATGGGGACAATTGATGTTTGAAACAAATGTAATTGGCAACGGATGGGATGGAGTGTACAATGGAGTACCACAAATTTCGGATGTGTATACATGGACAGTCGAAGCCGTAGGCTATGACGGTCATATTTATCAAAAGGCCGGAAACTCTCTTTTATTAAGGTAAATTTTTTGTTATGAGAAAATTCAAATGTGCTGCCACAATTTTTATTGCAATGATAATGATGAAGACTACTTATGGGCAAGACCCAAGTTTTTCCCAATTCTTCTCTTCACCTTTAAATGTGAACCCGGCATTGACAGCAAATATCAATGGCGATTGGAGAATGATCTCTAATATGCGGGATGAATGGATACAGCCGGCAAGTCCCTACGCAACGGGAACGGTTTCTTTTGATAAAAAGATACTGCAGGAAAACATTCCGAATGTGGAAGAAAAAAATGTTTTTGGCATTGGAGGAATGTTGATGTATGATTATGCCATGGGTGGGATTGTAAAGGGCACTTACGCATCGCTGGATTTTTCCTATAATATCAAAATTGCAGAAGACGGTAATGGGAACACCCATCGCTTGGGAATTGGTGTTGGTGTAATTTACGGTCACCGGTACGTGGATTTCAGCAGGCTCAATTTCCAGGAACAATTTGTGGGAACAGGGTTTAACACCAACCTGCCGACCGGGGAAGCAGCACTTTCCAACATGAAGTCCTATATCTCTTCCACGGCGGGGCTCCTGTACAGTTTCAAAACCGAAAAAAGTAATTTCGATTTTGGCATCTCCGCCTATCATCTCAATAAACCAAAACAAACCTTCCTGGCAGATCCCAATCAATATTTGCCAATGAGAAAAGTCGTTCACTCCGATTTTGAAACCTTTTTAAACGACCGGGTGGTGCTCAACGCCAACGGCATTTACCAGGAACAAGGGGGAACGCATTATTTTTCTATTGGCAGCGCTGTTGGATATTATCTGGATGATGACGGACAAACGATTTTTAATATCGGTCTCTGGTACTGGTCAAAAAATGCCATCATTCCTTATGTCGGATTTACCTATAATGATTTCCAACTCGGACTGAGCTATGATGCCACGGTTTCCAAACTTGCCCAAAGCGCGTCAAAGCCAAGTACATTTGAGCTCTCTTTAATCTTAAGAGGCAGAAACAAACCACCTGGAATTATTCCATGTCCTTGGAAATAAAAATTCGTCAATCGTATATTCATAACCCCAATTCTTATTAATTTAACTTCGAAATTACTGTTGTCAATTTGTTTGATATTATTCGTCAACTTTTATCTTTCATCATTTTTTATTGCTTGCCTTATTCAGATGAAGCAACGTGCATCGTTCAGAAAATATAAATTGGAAGATAGTCGGCATCGTATTTCGGGAAATGATATAGTAAATAATGTAAAAAAATAAGAATGCATAACAAATCAGTTTTAAAAAGAATTTGGATGCAGCTTTAATACATCATTCAGAAAAAGGCTAGAAGAATTTCTAGCCAATTATTATTTCTGAATCCAAGGTTTAATACTACATTTAATTTGTCGCCCAATCAGTAAATATACCTAACATTGCACCACCTATTTAGTACTGAAATTTATTAGATAGCAGATAATAATTTTCATTCCCATTTAACTTGGCCAGCTTATGAAGTCGATTTTAATTGCCGATGATCATGAAATCGTGCGTCGTGGGATTATAGTGCTTCTCGAAGATTTTCCTGTAAAATATAAGATAATTGAGGCATCAGATTGTTCTTCTGTTCTGAGTATATTGTTTAAAGAACATCCAGAATATCTTATTCTCGATATGAACCTCGCTGATGGTAATATTTTCAATAACGTTCAGAACATTATTGAAATTTATCCCGATACAAGAGTGCTGATTTATACAATGAAATCAGAAAAACTTTACGCAATCCGGTTACTGAAGATCGGTGTAAAGGGTTTTGTTTCTAAAGAATCATCAATTAATGAATTAAAAGAAGCGATTCAAAAATTTTTGAGTGACGACATGTACCTGAGTTCTCAATTGAAAGAGCAGCTGTTTGTTTCTTCTCAACCCGGAATTCAGGAAAACCCGATTGAATCACTTTCCGACAGAGAATTGGAAGTAACAGAATATATAGTTACGGGATTAGGCTCTAAAGAAATAGCTGCTAAAATGAATTTAGAAATTACTACAGTGAGCACTTACAGAAGAAGAGCCTTTGAAAAACTCTGCGTTGAGAATATGATTGAACTTAAAGAAAAGTTTCTTATTTACGGATACGAAACATCCCGTCATCTGATACAAAAAGATATATCTGATTGAACCTGTTTTTGCAAACTCATTTTAATTCTTCTTTTAAGGTAAAACAAACCCGGCATTTTTTCAAGTCAGAAAAATTAAATTCATTCTAACATTTTTTTAGAAATTGTTTTCTATTTCCTGGTTTATCCGGCTCGGGAAATTTCATAAAAGAACATCGAAGCGTTTCTATTTAATATTCACTGCATAATTTCTTTGCTGCGGACTGAATTACTTATTTATTTTTATCTTTTGAATCCTTAATACAATAATTGAAAGATGAAAATATTTATTGGTTTGTGTATAATTGCGTTTGTTATTCCTCTGACTGGAAACGCACAGGATAATTATGAAATCCAGGTTTACTCATCTCCAACAGTAGGAAAAGATACTACAATGGTGGAACTGCACAGTAATTACAGTTTTATAGGTAATGGAGCAAGTGATGGAGTAGTTTCCACAAACCATATGGACAGGGAAACTATCGAGATAACGCATGGCTTTACTCCGTGGTTTGAAGTTGGTTTTTATATTTTCAATGATATAGCGGATATGGGAAGAACTAATTATGTAGGCAGTCATATTCGCCCGCGTATCATGGCGCCATCTAATTGGAACTGGCCTGTTGGTGTAAGCATTTCTTTTGAGGGAGGTTTTGTAAAAGAGGGTTACGACCCCGATATATGGACGCTCGAAATCAGACCAATCATAGATAAACAATTTGGCCCGGTTTATCTTGCAATCAATCCTGTGCTTGATGCAACATTTAAAGGCGCGGATGCTGGTCGCGGACTCATCTTTGCTCCGGATTTTAAATTCAGTTACCAGATCGGAAAAGTGTTTGCACCGGGTATTGAATATTATGGTTCTCTTGGTCCGATATCAGGATTTGATCCCACCAATGTGCAGCAACATCAGTTGTTCATTGCCGTTGATGCGGATTTTGATCCTCGCTGGGAATTCAATGCAGGCTATGGTTTCGGGCTTACACCAGGTATTGACAAAAGTATTTTTAAAATTATTTTAGGAAGGCGGTTTGGAGGTGGAAAACATTTAATGCATGGTCGAGGCACAGTTCTGCATTAATTGCCAAAAAGAGTTTATGAAAAATAATTCTTCATTATTTTTTTACCTATGCATCTACGTTAGTTAAAAAATAAAAAAATCCATTTATCTGAATTTCAGATGAAGGGATATGATATCTGAAGTAAGATCGGTAGTTTGAGTATAATGAGCATATCTTATTTCTATTGCACTCAGGCTTTTTATCAACACACCTTTAGGAGGAGCAAGTCTTAGTCCCATACCAAAAGAGTTGCTTTTGAATGCAGCCAGCGCATAGTTACTTGTATAAAATTTGTCGGTTGGTGAGTGCTCTTCGTAAGCTGCAAAATAATTTACGGCGCTTTGCATATAATACCTGTAAAAAGGAGACAAGGAAAAAAACGGTGTTATTTTTACCGGCACTTCTAATTCTGCTGTGTGTGATTTCAGTCCCCAGTTGTCAATATAAAAACGATAATAGCCCCGTAAAATAATATTATCACCCAAAAAATAATTTAACCTGAACCCGATAGGAAATTTAAACCGTTGTGGTGGAAGATTTTCAATTGTATCTTTTCCGTTATTGAAAAATACGCGATGAAAAGGCAGACCCAAATAACCGCTTTGATAAACGAAATCCATATCAATGCTTCCCTGCATACGCTGATTAATTACCTGCGAAAATGAAAATGAAGCGGTATATGTATCCCTGGATTTTGAAGGTAATTTTGGTTTTGAACCTTTGCTAACGAGCCCGCCATTGCTATAGATCAGGGCTTTTGTAGTTCCGCTGGCTGTTGTTACATACACAACACTGTCAGTAGGAGAAACATTCGTTACAGAATCAACTGGCTCAAACTCGGCCGGTCTGATCATTTTAATGTTATCAAAGTATCCCGTTAGCTTTACACTGAATTCTCCATTATTATTTGTCTTTTTTGCAAATGAAGTATTGAGTCCTTTTGAATGATAATAATTATGCTCTGCAGAATAATATGCGCCAATACCAAATTCAGTTCCTTTTTTTTCATTCTCAATAGTCCAATCTAATGTTGGATATATTCTTGTTCCATAGTTGCGCGCATGTCCGTTAGAATCTACATATGCCTGCGAAGCGGCTGTGTGATAATCAATGCCAATACCGCCCGTTAATGTATTTTTTCTTTTCTTACCATCCCACGATATAAATTTCAAATCCAACCCATTTGCAAAATCAGTAACATTGCCAATGCCTTTGGGGCCAGGATCTCCGCCCATTACAGCTGATTTATCTGCTGTTTGATTATAATAACTTGAGACAAAATTTATTTCATCAAGCTTGAGTTTTTTGGGTTTGTATGTCGCTGTGTCTTTAATAGAGATTTGTGAAAATGCATGTGCAAGTAAGAAGTACATGCCAATTACGGTGAGACAGATTTTTTTCATGTTGTGTTTTCAGTTGGTTTTTGAAATTAATTGCATCCGCATCCGCCGCCGGTTTTACCACCATTAGCGCCTGATGAACCTTCACGGTAAGATTGTGCGTTGAGTTCATTTTTTTCTACTTTCCTGTTTGCCAGTATCATTTCAGAATCATTGATCCTGCTCTTTTGATATTCTTTCACGTGCGCACAGGAAACTAATATAAACACAGCAAGCGGCGCTGCGCAATATTTCATCAATGTTTGTTTTCTCATAAATTATTTTTAAGAAAAATGTATATTTTTTGATTTGTAAATTTTGTCGTCATCATCAATAATTATTGCTTCAATATTATTTATCTGGTTAATCATGTCAATTCCTGTTTTAATTCCCATGATCATTACGGGTGTTGCCATGGCATCCGCTATTTCTGCATTTGTGCTGATGATGGTTACACTTTTTATACCGGTTACCGGAAACCCTGTGCGTGGATCAATAGTGTGAGAATATTTTTTTCCATCGATCATAGCATACTTCTCATAGTTACCTGAGGTTGCAATTGCCATGTTAGTAATATTCATGTAAGAAAATATTTTCGCTTTTGCATTAGGGTCGGCAATGCCGATTGTCCAGGGCTTGCCATCCGGCTGATAACCCCATGTAGACAAATCGCCGGAAGCGTTGACTATCCCGCTTTCCACGCCCATTTTCTGCATCACTTCTTTTGCTTTTTCTGCTGCATAGCCTTTCCCTATTCCGCCAAATCCTATTCTCATTCCTTTTTCTTTTAGTAATACAGTTGTTTTTTCTTTATCCAAAATGATATTTCTGAAATTGATGAGCCTAACCATTTTTTTTGCCGTCTCTTTGTCCGGAAGTGATTTCATTGTTGTATCAAAATTCCAGAAACGTTTATCAACGGAACCATAACTGATATCAAATGCTCCTTGCGTTATGCAGGAAATTTTTATAGATCGTTCAATAATGTCAAATGTTTCCTGGCTAACGCGGGTTGGCTCAAGCCCTGCATTTTTATTAACCAGGTTTGTTTCACTGCAATCGTTAAAAGTAGTAAGGAGTTTTTCTATTCGCTGAATTTCATGAATAGCTGCATCAATCCTTTCAATCGCCCATGCTTCCTCTTCTGCAACAGCGCTTATCCGAAAATGGTTGCCCATTAATTTCAGACTTTTACTAAAAACAGTTTTCTCTTTCATCATTTTTATCTGTCGGCATAAATTCTGTTTCTGACTTCTATAGTAAAAGCTTCCGGGCTTTCATCCGGAAAACCATCCCAGTCCTTAAGTACTTTTCCATTTGCATCTAATAATAAAGTGTATGGAAATTTGCCTTGAGAATTATATTGATCGGCCATAGCATTATTGATTTGCTGTTGCTGTGGTGATAATTGATTCTTTTTCTTTCGCGGAAAATCTGCATTTACCAGAACCAAATCTGTGTCGGCCATTTTTGAGAAAACATCGCTTTCAAAAATTTCATTGTGCATGCGTATGCAAGGTCCGCACCAGTCAGAGCCCGAAAAATTAAGAAGGATATGACGATGTTCTTTTTTAGCTATTTGCTTTGCGTCATCAAGATTATAATGCCATTGAATATTTGAAGAAAATGAAAATGAAATCAGAACGATCAATAGTGCTTTCATTCAGGAAATGTTAAAAAGATGATTTAATATTCATCGCAAACTTATCTACGATCAAATAATGAAAAGAGTTGCTACGCAAATTTGATTTAAAAATTGGACACGGATGTTAATTCTTCTCGCTTTTCACAATTATGTAACTAATATTCTACCGTTTACAATTGATGTTCTTGGTACGTAACCAAAATCATTCAGTTCAATGACGATGATCATCAAAGAATTTATGAAGTGCAGATACTTTTGAGATGCCTTAATAATAGTTTTTGATTCAATCTTTAATCTTGATTTTTATGAGCATCAAATTATTTTTTTCTGCAAATGCTAAGATGGTATTAATAACATTCGCATGCGCTTTGATTTTGAATTGCGTGAAATTACAGGCTCAGTCAAAACTTTGGCTAACTCCTGCAGAATTCAGCAAACTTAAAAACCCGGTTACCGTTGATCCGGTTTCAATAAAAGATGGTAAGACTTTGTATACTTCATACTGTACTCCGTGCCATGGTGACAAAGGAAAGGGAGATGGTGCAGCAGCTGCGGCCTTAAATCCAAAGCCAGCAGATCATACTTCGCCTGCGATGCTAAAAGAAACGGATGGCTCCTTATTTTATAAAATTTCGGAAGGAAGAACACCAATGCCGCAGTACAAGGCCATACTCACAGACAAGCAACGATGGGATCTTGTGAACTATGTACGCACATTATGCAAAACTTCTCCGAAATAAAATTTGTTCACGGTTATAGATGACCGTTATATCATTATCAACCAAATTAAAAAAGATTTATGAGAAAAAAAACCCTCTCCATTAAAATAGCCGCCTGCCTGATTTTGTTTTCATTATTGCAAAATAAAATACAGGCGCAACAGGTAGTTGTTGATTCATCTCTGCTTGACAGAATCAGCGAACTTGAAAAACAGGTTTCTTACAAAAAAAGCGGGGAAGAGAATCTTTTGATTGCAGGAGTAGCTACAATGGGCTTTGCGAGTTACAAAACTACCAACACATTCAATGGTGTTTCCAGTAATGCAAAATCAAACAGCTTTCCCGACGCAGATAATTACGAGTTCAGTCCTATGCTGCTTTGGAGACATGGAAAAGATTTTCTAATGGAATTTGAACCATCATTTAATAACAATGGCTTAAGTGTAAACTGGGCAGATGTTTCCTGGTTTGCAACACCGGGATTAATTGTCAGAGCTGGCTATTTTGTATTGCCTTTTGGCACTTACTCAAAAAGAGAAGCGGCAGGATGGATTGATAAGTTAGCCACAGACCCAATGGGAATTGCCGACATGACTCCAACTGATTATGGAATTGAAGTAGAGGGTGGTTTACCTATTGGATCGATGAAAATAAATTATGACGTTGCATTGACCAACGGTAATCAATTGTTGCCGGATGGCACATTAACGAGCGGCAACATTACAGATAACAACAATAATAAAACAATAACCGGCCGATTCGGATTTCTCCCTTTTTCTAATTCTTCTTTAGAAATAGGAGTTTCGGGAATGTTTGGTAAAGTTGGTGATCAGGGTGCAGTTGCTCAAAATGCAACCGGAAACTTGTATGCCTTCGATCTTAATTATGTAAAAAATTTTAGTCCTTTTCTTATTAATGTTAAATCGCAGTACAATATTCAAAACATCAGTAGTGTAAATTTTATAAGTCCGGTAGATTCAACTCAAACTTATTCATTTACCAATCACACTACATCTTTTTTTGCACAATGTTCCATCAGGCCTGTTGGCGCAAATGGCTATTTAAAAAACTTTGAATTAGCCGGCAGATATACAACATTCAACACTCCAGCCAACTCAACGTTTGGAAGCAATCAACATACTGTAACTGTTGGATTGGATTATTGGCTGAGTTGGAGAACTGTATTCAAAATAACATACGAATCGTACACAGGAAACAGCACGGCGAGTAAATCCTTAGGTGCTTTTAACGGACTTACAACCGGCAATACATTATATGTTCAATTTTCTATCCAATTGTAAAAAAAATTTTATGCAAAAAAAACAATTAAGAAATATGTCAATCATTACTGCTATTCTATTCTGTGCAATAATCATTATAACGGCAATGGATAGTTGTAAAGTAAGTCAAAAGATTTCGCAAAAAACCGGCGCGCAATTATGGATTGAAAACTGCCAACGTTGCCATAATACACCATCGCCATCTTCATTTTCGCCGGAACAGTGGGAAACAATTGGAATGCATATGCAAACCCGTGCATTGCTGACTAATGAAGAAAGAGATAAAATCGTTGGATTTTTGAAGCAATGATTACCGCAATTTTTGAAGATTAAACATTAGTGTTCTGAATATAGAATTATAAAAAGAATTTGAATAAGATTTCTTTACAAAGGAAAATAATTTTTAAAAGTGTCCGATAAAAATCGAAAAATTATTATTTACGGAAAGTAGCTACACGCACGTTTTCCCTGCAGAGACTTTAAATTCCAAGTCATCTGGTTAAGATTGTCAAAAACAAAAATGAATTTCATTTCCACTTTCTAATTCTTTCTTTTCCCATCAGCCTATTATACAGATTACTTTATTACTTACCATTATTACTGATTAAAAAGGTAAAAGCGAAATGGGTTAAATACTTGCATTAATTTTGTTTTCTGAATACTGGTTATTTAATTGATAGAAAAAATAAAAAATGAGAATAAAAAGATTATCACGATTAGTTCTTGCCATATCTATGCTCACATTTTTTTTCTGCGGCAAAATTTTTGCGCAAGAGAAAAAACAAATTGTGCGACTGGCAAAACTTGTTATAGATTCTGCTCAATTAGAAAACTATAAAGCTGCTTTGAAAGAAGAAATTGAAGCTGCTGTGCGCGTTGAACCAGGAGTTTTGTCGCTCAATGCTGTTTACGAAAAAAATAACCCAACGCACATTACCGTGTTCGAAATTTATGCAAGCGACAGCGCTTACATGGCGCACCGGCAAACGCCGCACTTTAAAAAATATAAAAACAGTACAAAAGATATGGTCAAGTCTCTCGAGCTTGTTGATGTAGTTCCGATTGGGCTTGAATCAAAGTTGAAATGATCAAAATATCAACCTCAAAAATATTTTTGTAAAAAGTTTAAAAATAAAAATTATGCAAAAACGTAAATTAGGAAATAGCGGTCTCGAAGTTTCTGCAATCGGCCTCGGTTGTATGGGAATGACTTTTTCTTACACTCCATTTCCGGAAAAAAAAGATATGATTGTTTTAATGAGCAAGGCTGTTGAGCAAGGCGTAACTTTTTTTGATACGGCAGAAGTTTACGGACCTTATAACAATGAAGAATTAGTAGGTGAAGCTTTAGCGCCTTATCGTAAAGATGTGGTGATTGCCACAAAGTTTGGATTCAAATTTCAGAATGGAAAATCAGTTGGAATTGATAGCAGCTCTCCAAATATTAAAAAAGCTGTTGAAGGTTCTCTTAAAAGATTACAAACTGATGTGATTGATTTGTTGTACCAACATCGCGTTGATCCAAACGTGCCGATTGAAGATGTTGCCGGCACGGTAAAAGATTTGATCAAAGAAGGCAAAGTAAAATATTTCGGTCTTTCCGAAGCGGGTGCAAATACAATTCGCCGCGCGCATGCAGTGCAACCTGTTGCCGCATTGCAAAGCGAATATTCTCTCTGGACAAGACAGCATGAAAAAGAAATCATTCCAACAATAGGAGAACTTGGTATAGGTCTCGTTGCTTTTAGTCCGCTTGGAAAAGGATTTTTAGCAGGTAAAATTGATGAAACCACAAAGTTCGGCGAAGGCGACATTCGCAGTATTTTGCCAAGGTATACTGAAGAAGCGCGCATAGCCAATAAAGCGTTGTTGGATTTGCTCAATCAATTTGCTGCAAAACGAAATGCGACTTCTGCACAAATTGCATTAGCATGGGTACTCGCGCAAAAGCCATGGATTGTTCCAATTCCCGGCACTACAAAATTGCATCGCTTAACTGAAAATAACGGAGCCGCCTCTATTCAATTAACAGCGTCGGAACTCCAGGAAATTGAAAATGCTTCTGCTCATATAAAAATTATGGGCACTCGTTATACTGAAGCGTTGGAAAAAACAACTGGACTATAAAAAATTAAATAAGAAGTATGACATCCGAAAATCAAAACGAAATTTTTCCAGGGGAGAAAAAGCTTCAACAAATTATTTTACCGGAACGGCGTGGGTGAATATTTTAGTTCCGAAAGATGAAACAGGAACTTATGCAGTAGGCAATGTTGTTTTCGAACCGGGTTGCAGAAACAACTGGCATACGCATGCAAGAGGGCAGATACTGCTCGTTACTAACGGTAATGGCTACTATCAGGAAAGAGGTAAGCCTGCAAAATTAATTACTAAAGGCGATGTAGTTGTGATACCATCAAACACTGAACATTGGCATGGTGCATCAAAAGATAGCAGCCTCACACATATTGTGATCACCAACAACGGTGCGGAAGAGCCCGGTGAAATGGTTATCTCCTGTGACCGATGAAGAATATTTAAGTTGTCACGCAGAAAATATTAATTCTTAAATTTTAGAAACGAAATTGCCCAAGACTATATTAAAAACGACGAAATTTATTTTTTCAATCGAGATTTAATTTGTAGCAGATTTTTGCAGCGCAGTGGAGCAACATCATGCCTTTTCAATAACAAAGTTTTTCCCATTTATCATTTTAATTTATGAATTATAATGTAAGATTCTCAACAAATCATAAACGTAGCCATTTCACAAAATGAGATAGTTGATTATTATCATTGAATAATATGATTGTTATAAGTAAAACCTTATTACAGACAACCTATTTTGCTCAAATATTTAAGTTAAAATGGATAATAAAGCAGGCAACACAATAACTAATCTTCATAATTGGGCATTGGACAAGTGGCGTATCTATTTGCAAATTGTAATCATTTCATTATTGCTATTGTACTTTGGAAAGACCTTATTTGTTCCGTTATTATTTGGGTTATTAATTGCATTTATTACATATCCAGTTTGTAAATGGCTTGAGCAAAAACACTGGAGAAGAAGTTTGGCAATTGCTGTTGTTATTTTTTTTGTGATCGTAGTATTTTTAATGTTGCTATTATTACTCGGATATGAAGTAAACATTTTTTTGCAAGATGTCCCCAGGATCACAGACAGGTTGCATAAATATTCTCCGGGAATCCAGGACTGGTTAAAGAATAAAACAGGAATCAGTTCGGATGCTCAATCAAATTGGTTCGGAAAAATAATTTCAGATGCACAAAATGGATTTAGCGGGATTTTAAAAATTTTGTTGAGTACTGCAATTTCTTCCATTTTTATGCTGGTGATGATACCAGTGTATGCCAGCTTGTTTCTGTATCATCGGGGCACTTTCGTTAAATATCTTGAATCGATCATAAATCCCGCTTATCGTGATAGTTTACATAAAATTCTTCATCAGTCTATCTTTACTTATTTTCATTTTGTAAAAGGAACATTTTTTGTTTATTTGATTGTAGGTGTATTGAATAGCGCAGGCTTATTCTTACTTGGAATCCAGCACGCATTATTATATGGCATGCTCACTGCTTTCATGACAATCATTCCCTATGTAGGCATTATTATCAGCGCAGCGATGCCTGTTACTATTGCGCTTATTACGAAAGATTCTCTATGGTATCCTGCAGGCGTAATCTTGATATTTACGTTCGTTCAATATTTGGAGGCAAATATAATTTTCCCGAGAGTTGTCGGCACACAGCTTAATCTAAGCACCTGGTCAACATTAGTAGCAATTGTTGCCGGCACTATTTTATGGGGAGTATCCGGTATGATTTTATTTATTCCTTTGCTGGCAATATTGAAAATTATAAGCGACCAGGTAGAGGATATGAAATCAATTAATATTTTATTGAACAGAAATGAAGGTTATAAAGGCAGATAAATTTACCTCAATCAGTTTATGCAAGAGAATAAATATAATACAGGAGCCCTGACTGGCTTAAAGCAATCGGATATCCTTTCTCTTACAAAAAAATTTGGGAAGAATATTTTCAAGTTTGATGGGCACGCCGGTTTTCTTCGTATAATATGGGATGTTATAAAAGACCCAATGTTTGTGTTGCTGTTTGTTGCCTGTTCTCTTTATTTTATTTTGGGCGAACCAAATGAAGGAATGTTAATGCTGGCTGCAATGATCTTTGTAGCAGCAATTTCAATCTATCAGGAAGTAAAAAGCTCAAAAGCATTAGCTGCATTAAAACAATTCACAGAACCAAGAATTATTGTGGTACGAGATGACATCGAACAAATTATTTTTTCGGAAGATTTACTTCCCGGTGATGTGATGATATTAGAAGAAGGAAACAAGGTGCCGGCAGATGCTCTAATAAATCAGGCAAATGATTTATCGGTAAATGAATCAATATTAACAGGTGAATCAATTCCTGTTGAAAAAAAAAGTGAAGAGGGGTTGAATCAACTTTTTCAGGGAACAACTATCAACTCTGGCAAATGTTATGCAACAGTAAGTGCGACGGGAACCAGCACGATGCTTGGAAAACTTGGGAAATCCGTCTCTGCAATCAGCAGTTCTAAGACGATGCTCCAGGATCAGATTAAGCGTTTTGTGAAAATCATGGCTTTCATTGGATTTGCCGCGTTCGCTTTAATATGGTTGTTAAATTATATTCACAGCAGAGACATTACACAAAGCTTGCTGTTGGGTCTCACTCTTGCAATGGCTGCTGTTCCCGAAGAAATTCCAGTTGCATTTTCTTCTTTCATGGCATTGGGCGCTTCCCACATGGCTAAACTTGGTATCATAACGCGGCAGCCGCAAACAATCGAAAATCTTGGAGCAGTAAGTGTAATATGCCTTGACAAGACAGGGACAATTACGGAAAATAAAATGACAGTGAAAACCCTTTATGATTTTGAAACAAATTATTTTGATGAGCTTGGTAATAAATTGCAAAGAAAAAACTCAAAAGTGCTTCGCTATGCCCGAATGGCAAGTGAGATGGAACCTTTCGATGCTATGGAGAAGGCAATAGTTGAAGCATACCAGATTTATTCGAACCCTGCTGATGATTATGGTTTCAAAATGGTGCATGAGTATCCGTTGAGCGGACAACCGCCTATGATGACACATGTTTACCTTTCCGGTCAATTACAACTAATTGCAGCAAAGGGTGCTCCTGAAAGAATTTTGCGCATTTGTAAATTAGATGAGATAACCAACCTGAAAATAAGAACAATCATAATGCAGATGGCTTCTTCCGGCTATAGGGTATTGGGAGTTTGCAGCGCTACAAGCAATATTGGTGAATATCCTGCAGAGCAGGATGATTTCAACTGGAAGTTCGAAGGGTTGCTGGCATTATATGATCCTCCAAAAAAAAATGTAAACGATGTATTTGGCAAATGGTATGGTGCTGCAATTGATATTAAACTCGTAACTGGTGATTTCGCGGAAACCGCCATGAATATAGCCATGCGAACTGGAATAAGAAACTATGAGAAATATGTTACGGGAGAACAAGTTTTGCAATCCTCAACAGAAGAGCTTTTGCAAACGATAAAAAAAATAAATATCTATGCCCGGATGTTTCCGGATGCCAAGCTGCGGTTAATTGATGTTTTAAAAAGGAATGGAGAGATTGTTGCCATGACTGGTGATGGAGTAAACGATGGACCCGCGCTTAAATCAGCTCATATAGGAATCGCTATGGGAAGCAATGGCACCGAGTTAGCCAAGGAAGCAGCAGATTTGGTTATAACAGATGATAACCTGGATAAAATAACAGATGCTATTCAACAAGGAAGAAAAATTTACAGCAATCTAAAAAAAGCTGTTCGCTATATTATTTCAATTCATATCCCAATCATTTCGATCGCCTCTCTGCCTCTAATGCTTGGATGGAAATTTCCTAATATTTTTACGCCAATTCATATTATTTTTCTGGAATTGATCATGGGGCCGACATGTTCCATTTTTTATGAACGCGAACCCGCAGAAAAAAATATTATGAGCAAAAAGCCCAGACCGCACCGTCAAAATATGTTTTCGGGAAAAGAATTATTTATAAGTTTTATCCAGGGAATCGTTATCGCATCAGGCATTCTTATTCTTTATCATTATTTCATGAGCAGGAATTATTCTATAGAATATGTGCGAACGATTGTATTTACAACAATTGTTCTATGCAATATACTCCTCACTTTTACGAACCGCTCATTTGATTCCCCAATTAATAAAACCATACTTTATAAAAATTCATTGGTTCCTTATGTGCTGCTTATTTCTGTAATTTTCCTTTTAGCAATTTATTTCATCATCCCTTTGCAAATCCTTTTTCAATTGGAAAAAATCAGTTCATTGCATTATTTTATTTGTATCACCGTAAGTCTTTTTTGTACCGGATGGTTTGAATTATATAAAAGATGGTTTTTGCCAAAATAAAATCATAATACAAATCTGCTTAATAAAAATGCGTTGCAAGTAATACTGTTTTCATAAACTATTTCGATTATATTTTTATTCAGATCCTATTAATGACAATCACGCCTGATACTGACGATCATCAGCAGTATGTCGAGTGGAACGGGCTACATTTAGCCAATTGATCAACTAAAATAATTATTATGATCAGGGTTCTGGTTCCTACTGACTATTCTGAAAATTCAAAGACAGGGATTCTTTTTGCAATCCAATGGGCTAAACAGCAACGAATAGAACTTGTTTTTATTCATATTATGCAGATATTGCTTATTCCCCGGGCGGCCGAAGGTGGATATCTCCTAAAAGTAAAAGAGGAAGAAAAGAAGAACAGAGAAGAATTATCGGACTTTATTCATGCAGTTTACAAATCAGTGCGCGTTAAGCCTGTGCATTTTTCCTGCATTGTGCGTCAGGGAGTTTCTGCGGATATATCCATTATGGATTATTGCCGCGAAAAGAAGGATATCAATTTTATTTGCATTGGCACAAGAGGGGCCGGAAAACATAATAGGCTATTGGGCACACATACAGGTAATCTCATCATCCATTCGGAGGTACCTGTTATTGCTGTCCCATTAACATATACAACAAGAAAGTTTACAAAAGCTCTGTATTTATCCGACCTGGAACATTTTGCCGGGGAAATAGACGCAGTGCGCGCATTTTCGAAGCCCTTAAATTTAAAAGTAGAGATATTGCATATCAGGAATGAAGATGAATCCTTACCTGAAGCAGAAACATATAAAAAGATACTAAGTAAAAAAATGAGAGGCAAAACAAAATTAAAAATAGAACCAGCCAGATTCGTGACTTCAATATTATATGACTGGGAGGTAAATATGAATATGATCAAACCATCAGTGGTCATCTTGTTTACCGATCAAAGCAGGAGTTTTTTTCGGAAAATATTTTCCCCAAGTAAGTCCGAACGATTGTCATTTCAATGCAATTTTCCACTCCTGGTTTTTCCGAAGAAATAGGACAAAGAAAAGAAGATTGATCAAAAAACAATAATTCAATTTCAGTTCTCATATCGAACTTGCGATGAATAATGTTTCCTTTATAGGTATATTATATGAAGAGGGGAACCTTTATCAGAAAAGAGAGATAATAAGTTCGATTTATCCTGAAAGTGTCACATTTGACGATTCTGAATATCGAACTTTTCATTTGAATGAAGCGTTTAGGCTGATAGCAGCGTGGACAAGGCTTTCAAAGAAATAAAAAAAAATAAGCGATTTTTCGCAAATGTCTGATAGGGTGTCCCCGCAGAGACTCGAACTCTGGACCCGCTGATTAAGAGTCAGCTGCTCTACCAACTGAGCTACGGAGACATTTTTCCCAAATATAAAACCCCGAAATTAATCGGGGCTTTGTGGGAGTTGACGGGTTCGAACCGCCGACCCTCTGCTTGTAAGGCAGATGCTCTGAACCAGCTGAGCTAAACTCCCTTCCCTTGTTTTTTTGGGGCTGTAAAGATAAGTTCTAAAATAGTTCTGCAAAACTTTTTTTGCCATATAAAACGCACCAAATTTATTTATTCAACTCCGGTTATTTCAAATCCTTAATATCATTACAAAATGTTTCAGTAAATTTCCTTTCTAATAAAATTGCTGATATGAAAAATTTAATTCCTTGCATTTTATTTTGCACTTCTTCTTTTTTAGTTATCGCCCAAAAAAATAATTCATTTAACGGGCTGGATATGAATCTTGGTAATCTCTCCAGATTATCTGATGCAAAAACACGCTCCATAGGTCCGGAAAATTTAACCGGCGATCCCGGCAAAGGCGGAATGGCAACCCTGGAAAACGGAAGCGCAAAAGATGCTGCGCGTGAGTTAGGACAGGGCTGGAAAGTAAATCCATTCGTTGTAATAAAACCCGGAGAAACTTTTACTATGGCGGAGATCAGCGGACCGGGCGCAATTCAACATATTTGGATGACGCCAACAGGCAACTGGCGTTTTTCTATTTTCAGAATTTATTGGGATGATGAAACAGAACCTTCTGTTGAAACTCCCGTCGGAGATTTTTTTGGAATGGGATGGGGAACCTATGCGCAACTAAATTCATTGCCGGTAACTGTAAACCCCGGAAGCGCATTTAATTGTTATTGGGTGATGCCTTTTCATAAAAAATGTAAAATCACCATGACGAATATCAACACAGAAAAAATGTATTTGTATTACCAGGTTGATTATACATTAACCGAAGTTCCGCAGGATGCAGGATATTTTCATGCGCAGTTCAGAAGAAAAAATCCGATTGAAAATGGCGTATGCACTTTGGTTGACAGTATAAAAGGCAAAGGACAATATGTTGGAACTTATCTCGCGTGGGGCGTACGAAATAATGGCTGGTGGGGCGAAGGCGAAATAAAATTTTATATGGATGGCGACACAAAATTTCCAACTATCAACGGAACTGGAACCGAAGATTATTTTTGCGGCTCTTATGATTTTGAAGTGAATCATCAGTATCATGAATTCTCCACGGCGTATACAGGTTTGGCGCAAGTAATAAGACCAGATGGATTATATACATCGCAGGAACGTTTTGGTTTGTACCGCTGGCATATCATGGATCCAATTCGGTTTGATAAAAATCTGCGCGTTACAATACAAGATTTAGGGTGGAAAAGTAACGGCGCATATTTAATGCAACATTCGGATATTAGCTCAACAGTTTTTTGGTATCAAACAGAACCGCATAATCCGTTTCCAAAACTACCGACGAAAGATGAACTGGAGCAGAATTGATTTTTGAAAAGTAATAGCAGCAGATTCGCAGATTTTTTTTCAATATTAATCTGCGAATCTGCTGCTATGATTTTAACTAACGTATATGCATAACCGAAAATAAGCCTTGCAACGCCGCGACGCCGCCACATTGCGCCTTCGCGTCTTGGCAAGAAATTATTTCCCTAATCATCATCTCCTTTTTTGCGATCTGCTCTTCGTTGCATTTCTTTAATCGGCATCACCGTCATTCGGCCAATTGGCTTATTGCCTCTGTATGTGATCACTTTTAATTCCACTGCATCTTTTGGCGGAATAAGCGCTTGCGAATATTTTGGATAAAAATTATCAGGAAATGAATTATCAAAACTGTAATAAATATCGAGTCCGTCAATTTCTGTACTTAATTCAATTTGCAATTTTCCATCGGCAGTTTTGCTTGCTTTAAAAATCGGGTCATACATCGCCGGATCATATTTTGTTTCAGCGACATCAAATCTTTCAAAATGTTTTTCCACTCTTCCGGCAAAATCATTCCAGTTCTTTTTTTCTTTCGGCGACCACACACTTTCGGAAACTGCAAGTGCGCGCGGCCACGTCATATATTCTGCGTGGCGCATGTTGTACACTTGCTCTGTCCACAAATTTGCCTGTCCGCCCATAATAAATTTTGCATCAACACTGTCGGGTACAGGTTCAAATTCATAGGTAGTTTTTAAACGCAGCGTGGCATATACATGTGGTTCCATCACCGCATCGGCCTGCATATAATCTAAATAAACAAAAGTTGTTGGGCTCATCACAACCTGGTGTCCCTGCTTTGCAGCTTCAATGCCACCTTTAATTCCGCGCCAACTCATCACAATGGCATCGGGAGCTAATCCACCTTCCAAAATTTCGTCCCAACCCATAAATTTTTTTCCTTTAGATTCAACAATCTTCTCTAATCTTTTTTCAAAATAACTTTGCACTTCTTCCATATTTTTCAATCCTTCTTTTTGCATCAGCGCTTTTACTGCATCACTTTTTTCCCAATAATTTTTCGGGCACTCATCACCACCCATGTGTATGTAATCAAAAGGGAAAAGTTTTGCAACTTCAGTTAATACCTTGTCCATAAAATCATATACTTTTTCATTAGCCGGGCAAAGCGTGTTATCAACCAATGCAACCGGTGGCTCGCCGTGAGACCAATCCATAATTTCTTCTCCCGAACGAACATGATAATTTTCCGCTCCGGGCGTGCACGATAATTCAGGATAAGAAACAACAGCAGCAAGACTATGACCCGGCACATCAATTTCGGGCAAAATATTTACAAACCTGTCTTTTGCATATTTTACCAATTCGCGAATGTCATCCTGCGTGTAAAAGCCGCCATAGTCGCGTGGTTCATCAGGTGTAGGTGTAGAAAAAGTTCCAAAGTAACCAACTTTTTTTACATTATATGCGCCCACTTTTGTAAGATTTGGTAAACTTTTTATTTCAATTCGCCAGCCTTCATCATCCGTTAAATGCAAATGCAACAAATTGAATTTGTATTTAACCATCGCGTCTATATATTGCTCCACTTGTTCCTTTGTAAAAAAATGGCGCGCCACATCAAACATTAATCCGCGCCATCCAAACCGAGGGTAATCGGTGATGGCAACGCAGGGCAATTCCCATTTTACATGCCGTTCTAATTTTTTACTTTCAATTTCTTTGGGAAATAATTGCCACAAAGTTTGAATGCCATAAAATAATCCTGCAAGTTCATTTGCTTTAATTGTAATGCCCGCCGGCGTTACATTCAACACGTACCCTTCTTTTCCAATTGCAGCATCGGAAGTTTTGTTTAATAATAAACGTATGGTATTTGTTGCAGCAGGTTTTGAAGTAACAGACACAACTGAACCTGTAGCTGTATGTAGTTTACTGCTTAATGAAAGAATAGTTTGATCGAACTCTGCTTTTTTCGGATACCCGATAGTTATGTTTTTGGGCAAGATGAAATGCCCTGCATTTTTAGTTAGTGAAACCGGCTCAGGAATAATTGCTATGCCTGTACTATTTGTTTGAGAAAAAACGTTTATGAAAAGTGATAGCGCTAAAAATAAAAAGAATAATTTTTTCATACAGCAGTAGTTGTTTAAAATGATTGCTCAATTTACATATTTCTGTAACAATAATTCTACAAATTGAAACAGGCTAAAATAATTCAATTAGTTTTTTTTACAAGAGAAATATTTTGCAGAATTCGGGAAAATTTGTGTAATAAAAAGAACGAAATAAAATATTATTTAGACCTAACTTTACTTCTTCAAAACTTAATTTTATGAATACATTCCTTATTCCGACTGACTTTTCAGAGACTTCAAAAAATGCAGCGCGCTTCGCAGCGAATCTTGCCAATTCAATTCCCGACACTCAACTGGTTTTGTACAATGTGCTTGATACTCTTGTAGCAGGATCCGACGGTTCACTTCTTCACAGTGATGATGAAACGAGACAAGCTCTTATTGAAATGGCATTACGAAATGTAAAAGCAGAATTGACATCTGTTACTTCGGTGCCTATGAAATCTGTTGTAGAAGAAAATCATGATTTTGTAGGTACACTTGACCGTTATATCCGGCACAACAGCGTCCAGTTAGTGATAATGGGAAAAACCGGCGTCAGCCGCCTCGGGCAAATTTTTGTTGGAAGCAATACTTTGAAAGTGATCGAAAAACATTCTGCGCCGGTAATGATCGTGCCGCACGATGCAAAATTCAAGACAATTAAAAATGTTATGCTCATTTGCGATTTTAAAGATATTGAAAAAACAATTCCAATAAATGATTTGAAAAATGTGCTGAATTTATTTCGCGCAAATTTGCATGTGGTTAGTGCAAGCGCTGAACATTATGTTCAGTTAACACCGGATAAACGGACGGAGCGGCTTATATTAGAAGACATGCTGAAAGAATATAAACCTGAATTTTATTACATCCGCATGTTGCATTTTATGGAAGTTATCAACCAGTTTGTTACCGATAAAAGCATTGATATGATAATTACCATTCCGAAATCACATTCTTTTCTTAGTCATTTTTTCAAAACATCACATACATCGCAATTGGCCTATCAGGCACATGTGCCGATTTTGGCGATTCATTCGTGATTTGATGTACGATGTTTGATGTGATATGTACGATGTCTCTGATTTCGGTTATACTTTACCGTTAGTGACGTTATTTATTTCAGGTTTTTATTTTTATGTAACGAACATTTGTTCTTTGTGCATCATAGTTGCGTCGCACTCTTGTACAGTTGCAATGCTGTTGAGCTATGGTTCACTTAAGGTAAGTGACATCCATATTTACTTTTTACTTTGCACGTTTTAAATTCATCAATTATCAATTATCAATTAACCTCCGGTTCCTGCTGGCTCAGGCAATGAAAACTTCCCAATCCCCAGATTATTTCTGTGGAATCAATTCCAATTGTTTTTCTGCCGGGAAAACATGAAGCAATAATTTGTAGAGCCTTTTCATCTTTATCGCAACGATATGTTGGAACGATAACGGATTTATTAGCTATATAAAAATTTGCGTAAGAAACAGGCAGGCGTTGATTTTGGTAAATTATTTCATCCGGCATTGGCAATTCAATAATGTTGAGTTGCTTTCCGTTTATTAAACGCATCGCTTTTAATTCAGAAAGATTTTTCTGAAGCAACGCATAGTTTTCATCGTTTTTATTTTCTTCAATAACAGTGAGCACAGTATCTTCATTTACAAATCTAACGGTGTCGTCTATGTGGCCGTCGGTATCGTCGCCAACAATTCCTTCGCTCACCCACAAAACTTGTTCAACGCCATAGTAATTTTGTAAATTATTTTCAATTTGCTGCTGATTCAAATCCGGGTTCCTGTTTTTATTCAGCAAACAACAGGTTGATGTAATAAGAGTTCCTTTTCCGTTAAAATCAACCGAGCCACCTTCCATAATAATTCCGGGATGATAAACGGGAATATGAAAATGCTTCCCGATCAATGTTGGAATCACATCATCCAGATCATAGGGCGGATATTTATTTCCCCATGCATTATAGTTCCAGTCAACAATTACTTTTTTTTGTTCAGCGTTTGGATTGATCAAAAATGCCGGACCATGATCTCTGCACCACGCATCATTTGTGGGATGAAAGAAAAATTCTACACTGTTCATATCGGCGTCGGCTTCCGTCAAACACTTTATGGCAAAAGCTTTCATCGTTTCATCATTCACATTGATGCGAACTTTTTCACTCAATGAAAGTTCTTTCACAAACTTTGAATAGTACGGAAAAATAGTATGAATTTTTCCCGGCCAAGAATCATTTTTATGCGGCCAACTTAACCATGTTGCAGTATGCCGCGCAAATTCAGCAGGGAAATAGTAGCCGAGATTTTTGGGGAAGTCGGAAAGTCGGGAGTCAGAAGTCGGGAGACGGAAGTCCGGGGTCGGAAGTTGATCGTTGAACATTTTGTGAGTTGTTGAACTCATAATTGAAGTTTATGATTTAATTATTTTTCTTCAATGAATTACGAAGAGAAGTAATTTTTATTAACAATTCTTCACACAAAAAATAAATTGTTTTAAAATCTTCGCTACCTATTATATTTCTTTTTTGAGCAAGGAACAGGCAACCAACTACCTCAATATTTGAGCGCAAAGCAATTCCTAAAAACCTGTTGAATTCAGGATTAGATTGACTCGTTGACCCTTCCGCAATATTTAGCGACACTGAATCAGCAGCACGTTTTATTCGCGAGCTAAGAACATATAATTCTTCTTTCGGAAATTGTTTAGTTAGTTTATTCACCACATCTGAAAGTTCTATTGCTTTTTGCCAAACAATTAATTTTTCAAATTTAAAAGGCATATGATAAGGTTTATTTTAAAACTTGGTAGACAGCGGTCAAGCAAAAAACTAATTACTATGATAAAGATTTCCTCCGACTTCAGTCTTCGGTCATCCGACCCCGGACTCCGACTTCATTCATCTATAAACCTCTTCGTTATCGGTTCATATGAATCAATTCTTCTGTCGCGGAGAAATGGCCAATGTGTTCTATAGCTATCAGTTTTTGCAGTATCAATTTCATACACAATAATTTCTTCTTTATCGTGTGAAGCCTGGTGAAGAATTCTTCCGAATGGATTCGCAATAAAAGATCCTCCCCAAAATTTCATAGCGCCATTCTGTTCAAACCCAACACGGTTCACGCTTACAACATGTACGCCATTTGCAACTGCATGACTGCGTTGAATGGTTTGCCATGCATTGAATTGTTCACTGTTTGTTTCCTCATTCTGCGATGTTGCCCAACCAATTGCTGTTGGATAAAATAAAATTTCTGCGCCCATCAATGCCGTAATTCTCGCAGCTTCGGGATACCATTGATCCCAGCAAATCAACACGCCAACATTTGCAAATTTTGTTTTGAAAATTTTATAACCAAGATCGCCTGGAGTGAAATAAAATTTTTCATAGTATGCAGGGTCATCAGGAATATGCATTTTGCGATACTTGCCTAAATAAGTTCCGTCGGCATCAAGCACCGCAACCGTGTTGTGATAAATTCCCTGCGTTCTTTTTTCAAACAAAGATGCGATGATAACAACCTGCAACTCCGCGGCGAGTTTACTTAATGCATCTGTTGATGGCCCGGGAATTGGTTCGGCAAGTTTGAAATTTTCATAATCTTCCACATCGCAGAAATATAATGAAGTGAATAATTCCTGCAGACAAATTATTTGCGCGCCTTTTGCGGCGGCTTCTTTTATTTTTTCTATCGTTTGCTGAAAATTTGCGGCCTTATCTTTTACACAAGTCGATTGTACCATTCCTATTTTTACGATACTCATATTTTACAATTGAGATGCAAAAATAGGAGTTAAGCGTGAAGATGAATGCAGATTTTGCAAATCATAATTTGCAATTAATAATTCATTCTTAGGTGATGAAGTGGAATTCGTCATTCCATATTGCAACGTCCATTCAACCTGGTAAAAATTTTTGTAAAGATTTTTGATGTAATCACTGTTATCGTAAGTTATCAGCCAGCTATGGTTGCAATTTTTCAGGCTATGAAATAAATTTTCGTGGTTGAAATTTGTGTGCAGGATTCCATTCTTTCCATATAGCTTCGATTTTGTTGCGGCATAATATGGCGGGTCGAGAAAAATAAAAACATCGTTACCTTTTTTATTAATTAAATAAGAATAATCCTTACAAAAAAAATGGATATCGCTGATTATTTTTTGTGTTTCATGAAGTCTGTCAATGGAGGATTGTGTAAATCTTCCATCAAATGATTCCTGCGAAAAGCCGCCGCTATCAACAACTCCGGAAAAAGTAATGCGGTTAAGAATATAAAAATCAATCGCTCTTTCTAATTCTGATAAATTATTTTTCCGCCGCTCAATAATTAATTGGAATAATTTCTTTCCATTATTTTTTGAATTATTTTTTTTGAATTCATTAAAAATTTGCTGAACTCCTTCTATTAATTTTTTGTGATTGGTTTGTAATTGCCTCCAAAAACAGAATAATTCGTAGTTCAGATCCGAAGCCAAAAATTTTTTGTTATGATGAAGTTGTGAAAGAAAAAAAGATAAGGAGCCGCCGCCAAAAAACGGTTCTCTGCATTCTGAAAATGCAGGAATAAATTCTTCCAAAAATTTTACTCCTCTCGATTTGCCGCCGGGATATCGCAATGGACTTTTCTTCATGAAATAATTTGAGCAGAAATTTTGCGTAAGATTTTTTTTGTTCTTAACAAATATATCTAAACTAAAATTGTTCTTATTAAAACTGTTTTAAAAAACTGATCTTGGCAATTACATGATCTTCGGTTTGTTTTATTTCCTGCAAACTGTTTGTTGACCCGTGATTGTAGATTATATAGATGTATGATAATGGCTCATACTCCCACGAAAAACGGATATTATAACTCTGCGAATTGTTCAACGAATTTTTTTGATAAAAGCCAACCAATTGTACACGCGGATTCAAAGCAAATCTTCCTTGGATGATGTATAGGTCAACTGTCGAATTAGTTTTTGGATCGCCAACGCCAGCAAAATGATTTCGGTTAAATTCTCCTGTAAGAGAAATATATGGAATTGGCGCGAATTGTAATTTCCAATCAGTGGATTGCAGATTGCCATTAAAATAATTTCCCCACGTGTACAATATGGAAAGATTAATAATTTTTGAAGGATCGGTGCCGCCCCAAACAGTTTGCTGCGTGTAATAATAATCGCCGGGATTTATTGTTACACCTAATGGTTGAAAAGGAGTGGTGAGTCGCTGAAAAGTTGGCGTAAATCCATATCCCAAAAAAGCGCCGCTCTGAAAATTTAGCCAGACAGGCCAAATAGGAAGATCTCTTTCAATAAATTTTCCGGTTGATGCCTGGTAATAAAATTCGGGAAGAATTCCCGGTTCAAAAGCGCGGAGAATTTTTTTAAATGGCAATTTATTTCCGCGATAATACCAATTGAATCCCGGCGTTGTGCCAACAACATCTGTCCGCGAAACAAAACCCATTTCGGGATCGAAATCTTTTGTAACAACAGATTCCGTCCACCATATTTTATAATGCAATGTGGAATAAAAATATTGCGCAAATCCTGCAAAACCTTTTTTGCCTGTGGCAGTAGTTGTGGTTTGCGTTAATATTGTATTGAGAGAATTATTTTCTCCCAAACGAAAAAAACCATCAACGGTGCTTTCAATATTTGATCCGCCGGAATTATTTTTAACCGTCACCAAACCACCTATGCGATTTTGATCGCCGAAATTTTCTGATATTCTTCCAACAAAAAAATCAGTGGCGGGAGTTGCTCCATAGCTCTGTTGCCGCATTGCAATAGCGCCGAAATTTAATTTGGAAGAACGATAAACAAATCTTCCACCGCCAACAATCGGAATTGGATTTCCGCTTGTATCTAATCCGATCGTTCTGCTAAAAAAAGGTTGAATGTGCATGCTGCCTCCGGAATAATCTGGCGCTTGCGAGATATTAACTCCGAACAACGATGCGTTCTCCAAAAAAAATTGTCTTTTTTCAGGAAAGAAAACAGAAAACCTGGAAACATTATTCACCTGGATATCTGCATCTGCTTGCGCGAAATCGGTATTAGCTGTTAGATCAAGAACCGCATTCGGATTGATTGCCCATTTCAGATCGCCGCCGATTTTATAATTTGTTGATCGTGGTTTGTAAGTTGAATCAAAATTTTTGTAGCTATCGAATGAACCAAGAAGATATGGTTGAATACGGACGTTTGCTTTTGGCGGCGGCGGTTGTAAATTTTTCAACACGCCTGCGTAATCCATGCGCAAAGAACTGAACACGCGCGGAAATGCAGAGAACGCGGTAATTTCATTGGTGAGCCTTCTGTTTCTGTAAACATTAAATCCCCAATTTTGCACAGAGTCATTTGTTTTTGGATAGCGCAAAGTTTGCCACGGAATTGCAATTTCAGCAATCCAACCGGAATCAGTTCTTGTAGTGCGCACGCGCCAAAGTCCATCCCAGTCAATATCATAATATAAATCATCAAACGATAAAAGATCGCGCTGCACACCATAGGCGTTTGTAGCGAACGACATCGCATTTCTTTTATCATTAAATCCATCAAAAGATAAAGCGATCAGATCATGTCTTGTGTAATCAAAATCGCGCATGAAGTCGGTTGCGCGGATAGCTTTCTTACCTAAGGAATCTTTTGCAAAAACACCTATATATAAATATTCGCGGTTGTACATCACTTTCACTTCCGTTTCAAAACTTGGATCTTTTCCCTGGTAAGGTTCGATTTGAATAAAGCGTGGCGAGCGTTTGGCGAGTTTCCATTCCGGTTCATTCATTACGCCATCAACATGAATGAACGAAGAAATTTTAAGCGCTGTAATTTCTTTTTTTATTGAATCGGGTTGAAAGAAATCAGCATCTTGTGAAAATGAATAAATGGAAATAATAAAAAAGAAAGAAAGCAGCAGCAGGCGTTTATTCATAATTCAAGATACAAAGACAATTGATAATTAATAATTGAGAATTGATAATTGGTACACTCAATTTCAAATCTCAAATTTCAAATTTTATTTGCTTACCGGCTCAGCCTGCCACGTTGATTTGGGATTGAAATATTGCCAGAGAAGATGAGACAATTTGCGGGTTAAAACCCATGCTTCGTTATTATAATCCCAACTTTGATCTTTATTATTTTTTGTAAAAATGCTGAACATGTATGGATGCGGAGCATTCACATAAACAACTTCATTTCGTGATTCATCTAACGCGCCGTTTTTATCTGCAGCATAGGTATCCGGAGGAATTTGCGATAGCGCCACTTCATTCCAATATTGCCTTCCTAAAATCCGAAGCATGAGATCAGAAATTTCTCTATTAAAAATTTCTCCGTTAATAATTTTTTGCATGATGGCGCAAATTTCTTTTGGTGTGGTTTGTCCCCAACCAAACATAGAGTGATTATTTTCACGACCAATTGTTCTGCTGTTAACTCTTGTATTAGCAAATCCAAAACTGTCGAGAAGTTGATTGATGCGGATGCCACCGCCGGCTAATCCTTGCAACCATAAACTTGCGGTGTTATCACTTGTAGAAATAGAAAGCAGCAATAATTTGCTCAGCGAAATTTTTTCGTTTGGTTTGAAAGAAGCAAGAATATCTTCTCCTTCGTTATAATACAACGAATCGGTATAGATCATTACCTGGTGATAATCGAGTTCTTTGTTTTTGATCTTGCTCATCACGCCGATCATGATCGGAATTTTGACGATGCTTGCAGTAGGAAATAAACTGTCTTCATTAATTGCAACAATGCGGTTCGATTTTAAATCATGTACAAAAATTCCAACTTCTCCATGAAAACCGGTTATCAATTCCTGAATTTGTTTTTGCAATTTTTTATCTGTTTTTTGCGCGTTCGCAACAAAACACGAAAAAACAAAAAAGGTAATTAGTAAACGCATCGCAGAATTTTAAAAAACTAAAATAAGATTTATAGAAGAAGAATTCTAATCAAATATTTTTCATCATCCACACATCACACCCAAAATGCCCGGTATTCCCCATAGGTCCATTCAAATAATAAAACCCGAATTTTTCATACACACTCATTGCTTTTTTTAATTCCGGCATTGTTTCAAGATAAATATGTTTATACCCTTGCTCTGTTGCAAAGTGAATGCATTTTTCAATCAATAATTTTCCTAAACCTTGTCCTCTTGCGTTTTTGCTGAGATACATTTTTACAAGCTCGCAGGTTTTTTCAGGAAGCGCGGCTGAAGGGAAAATGCCGGCGCCGCCAACTATTATATCGTTAACGAGAGCGACATAATAAATGGATTTTTCTTTTTGAAATAGTTCGAAGAGGTTATCTGTTGTTGGATCGTAATAAACTGTGCCGGCATGATTCGCTCCAAACTCGGCCAATGTATTGCGCACAATTGCAGCGAGATTTTTATTATCGCCACGCAAAATATTTCTTATCACAACATTTTCCATGCTGTGAAGATAAAATCAAAATGTAAAATGCTAACTTAAAAAAGCAATTAAAGTATATAGTAAAATGATGGAGACGGCAACTATGCCAAGGAATGGTATGTGAGCTTGTTTCATAAGGTAACAAAGTTTTACAGGGTTTGGATGATATGAACGTTAAACTACAATAAATATTTTATAGATGCAAGGGCGGGAAGTCTGAGGTCGGAAGTCTGAAGTTAGATGAAGGTGAAAATAATAAACGTGAAGCTGAATAAAGATATATGGTACAAGAGTGCGACGCAAGAATGCTCAACCGGAGTTACTGAGGCTGGTATCAAAAAGAGTTTAAAAAAATTCCAGTTGCTGGTTGCTGGTTACCGGAAACCAGCAACCTGCTACCGACTTCAATTCCCCGCAACCAAATGCGCTATTGATTTCCAAAGCGTCATAATACTTGTAAGAATTACGACTGAACCTACTGCAACAAACATTGTTTTTAAAGGAATTTTGCCAACGAACCTTGCTGCAATGGGCGCAGCGATTATTCCGCCAAGAATTAGGCCGGCGATATCTGCAAAAGGAATATTTTTTAGAAAGATAAAAAAAGTGATCGAGCTTGCAAACACAACAAAAAATTCTGCAAGACAAACGGAGCCTATAACATATCGCGGGCTTCTTCTTTTTGAAATTAATGTGCTTGTTACTAACGAACCCCAGCCGCCGCCTGCAAAAGCATCCATCAATCCACCCGCGCCTGCGAGCCATCCTGCGCGCTTCACTTTATTTTGGTATTGCCTTTTTTTGTACGCTTTTCTGATGATGAACGAACCAAGATAAATTGTGTAGAAGCAAAGAGGAACTCGAACCCAGGTAGAATATTTTTGTCCGAAGTAAGCGAGTGTCGCACCTATGACGGCACCTATAACACCGGGAATTACCAATGCACGAAATAATTTTTTATTGATGTTGCCAAAACGATGATGACTGTAACCGGAAACGCCGCTGGAAAAAACTCTTGCCGAATGCACGCGGCTGCTCACAATTGCAGGATTTACACCAATAGCAAGAAGAAATGTTGTTGAAATTGTTCCATAACCCATGCCGAGAGAACCATCAACCATTTGCGCAAAAAAACCGGTGAGCAACATCAACAAAAAAGAAGTGAGATCGATGTATTGAGGGATTTTTTTTATTCCGTCTGCAACTTTAACTAATGGCAAAAATGAAAAAATTGCGTGACCGATTATCATGAAAAAAAATGCAAACAACAACCATTTTACAATAACCTGCCATGAAAAAATTCCCGGTCTGTTGTTTTGTTCAAGAGTAGTTTGTTTTGCAACAAGCACTTTAGTGAGTTCATCGAGTTTTTTTACTTTTTCAGTAAAGTTACCGTTGAGATTTTTTCTGATAGTGTGCATGTTTTGCAATACACTTTCAATTTCGTCGGGTATTATATTGTTGATATGTTCTTTTAACCTTTTGGCAATTGTTGGCGATTTTCCATTTGTTGAAATAGCAATTTTTAAATTTCCTTTTTTTACAATTGAACCGAGATAAAAATCGCATAGCTCGGGAGTGTCGGCAACATTAATGAGTTTGCCCTTTTCTTTTGCATCTTTCCAAATTAAATTGCTGATGATATTATTATTTACCGCGGCAATGATAATATCGCTTTCATCTAAATCATAGGTGTTGTACGTTCTTTCATGCAATTCAATATTGCTGTGTGCTGATGCAATTTCTTTTATTTTATCACTGATATCCAGTGCAACTATTTTAATTGACGACGATGGTGAATTTTGTAAAACTGCATTGAGCTTTTCTAACCCAACATTTCCGCCGCCAATAATAAGCACGCGCAAATTTTCCAGCTTCAGAAAAACAGGGAATAAATTATTATCCTGTTTAACATTTGTTACTATCTCTGGTATTTCCTGGTCAATTTGCATATTCTGAGTTTAAATTTACTACTAATTTTTTAATCTCTATTAAATTAGTAGACTATTATTTTTTCACTAAAAGGCCAACTGTAACTGAGCTGTGAAAACATCATTATTAATATTTGCGTTTTCGGTTCTTCTGGAATAATTTATCTGCAATTTTGTCCAAACGTTGAAAAAGTAATTCAGACCAAACACATAATAGGTAGAGGTTGCAGAGCTTTTTAGCTGAACAGCATTAAGATCATATACATCATATCTGAAAACGCCCTGCAAATGTTTCGGCCACAAAAAATAACTTACCTGCGTGTACCACCCTTCGTGTTTTATAGGATTATGATCACCTTCTTGTCCTTTAATATATTCGCCTTTCAGAGAAAACAAATTCACATTGAGGGCTGCTTCAACTCCCCATCGTATTCTATTCTGACTTTTTGTAGTTGATGAAGTGAATTTATCAAAGCCATTGTAATAAGAAGTTCCGATATCAAGTATTTTAAAAGGATGCAAAACAATGCGCGCATCAATATCTTTTGAAGAATTATTATCGACAGTGTTAATTCCGGCGCCATTTAAAAGCGCGATATAATAATCTGCGAAATAACGGTCTTCTATTCTTATAAAACTTCCGCTCAGTTGAATTCCAATATCTCTTCCATTTTGATTTCCTATGGAATCAATAAGTCCGTTCGCTGCATCTCCTTTTCTTGCCACCAATGCAGTTACAGCCTGCGAACGATCCACAGTTTCCATCGCCCTGTCTTGCGTGAGATTTTCTAATGAGAAAGGAATAGTAAATTGTCCGGCAGTGATTTTAAGAAAAGAAAAAGGTTTGTATGCAATGAACGCATCTAATAGGGTGGGAGAAACCAACGCACCACCTGTAGGCGCTGTACCTGTTGCGCCTGTTGCGCCGACAAAATCAACCAGCAAACGATAATTCCATTTAGGTGAAAAGTCGCCCTGAAAGTCAAGCCTGGCACGTCTTATATCGAATCCGCTACTTTTTCCCTGTTGCTGATAATTTTGATAACGCACTTGCGTGTATCCGCTTAAACGAAGTAAACGCCCGAGACTTAAAGGAAAAGAATCAAGCCTTGTATTATTTTGCAGTTGTGTAGTTGCATAATTAGATCGAATAGAATCAGCTTCGCTTTGCGAAATAGTTCCTTTTTTAGTAAGCAAGTTTAATAAATCATCAGCTGTTTGTCCATTCGAAATTGATGGTATTAAACTAATCAAAATGAAAACGATAATATATAGTTGTTTCATAAAAGTTGATTCTGGTTTATTTATTAGTCTACTAATTTTATAGAGTAAAAGATGAAAAATTTTTTGCTAATTAATAAAATAATTATACAGTCCCGAAGGACAACATTTCCTGCTAAAATCAAATGTTGAGTTATTGTACATTTTGTGTAATAAGACAGTTGTTTGAAGTTTCATGAAACAAATATAGTTATATCCTACTAATTTAGTAGACTAATTGAAATATTTTTTTTTAAAAAAGAAACTTCCAGATTTTTTTTCGGGTTTTTGAATAGATCGGGATTGGTCAGGCAGTCGTTTAATAATGAGAATTCAGCCGGATTTCTTTTAAAATTTTTATTACATCGTGCCTTCGGGCAACAATTTTTTTATCCTATCAAATTTTTGGACTGTTTTTTAAATAAACCTGATTAATGTTTGTAAAACAGGCGGCAAGGCGTATCTTTATAAACTCTACTAAAATAGTAGATTAATATCTGATTTTTTTATCAATATAAATATCATGCAAAGTTTCAGGACCGAATTGGAAAACCCTATTGTTGAAAAAGATATTATCGAACTGGAGAAGAAGATCAGTGAATTCAGGCAAGGGAAGATCCCGGAAGAGAAATTCCGCAGCCTTCGGCTGGCAAGAGGTGTATATGGGCAACGCCAGCAGGGCGTTCAAATGGTGCGCATAAAATTGCCTTACGGTAAAATGACATTTTCACAATGGAAAAGAATTGCGGATGTGTCAGATGAATTTTCAAATGGCAATCTTCATTTAACTACAAGACAGGATGTTCAGATCCATTTTGTGAGTTTGGATCGCACTCCTGAATTATGGAGTTTGCTGGAAGAAGATGATATCACCATGCGTGAAGCTTGTGGTAACACGGTTCGTAATATAACAGCATCCGATACTGCGGGAATTGATATGGATGAACCATTTGATGTTACTCCATATGCACATAGCGCATTTGAATATTTTTTGCGCAAACCTTTTTGCCAGGAAATGGGACGCAAGTTCAAGATCGCTTTCTCCAGCAGTGAAAAAGATACAGCATTGGTATTTATGCATGACCTTGGAGTGATACCACGCTTTAAAGAGATCAATGGAAAAAAAATAAGAGGTTTTAAAGTAGTTGTGGGTGGCGGACTTGGGGCACAACCTTTTCTTAGCATTACTACACATGAATTTTTAGAGGAAGATCTGTTATTGCCTTATATAGAAGCTGTGCTGCGTGTTTTCGACAGGTATGGCGAACGAAATAGCAGGCATAAAGCAAGAATAAAATTTTTATTACAGCAGATAGGTATTGAAAAATTCAATGAACTGGTGCATGAAGAACAAACGGCAGTTTCAGAAAAAAGAATTAAGATCGATACAAAAAGGTTTGAGTCTGTTGTTTTACCAGACGGAATTTTGCCCGAAGAAAAAATTCAGATCAAAGATCATTTGAATTTTGAGATCTGGAAAAAGACAAATGTAAAAAAGCAAAAACAGGAAGGTTATTCTATCGTATATGTTCGTGTGCCGAATGGGAATATCAGTTCTGATGCAACCAGGAGTTTGATCGAAAAATTGGGATCAGTCATTGCCGATGATATTCGTGTAACCATCACGCAGAATTTACAATTCAGATATGTAAAAGAAGAACACCTGGAATATATTTATAGTGTGCTCGAAAATGAAAATCTCGCAGCTTGCGGAATTGGCAGCGCTGCAGATATTGTTTCCTGCCCGGGTACAGATACATGTAATCTTGGAATTTCAAATAGTACCGAATTGGCATTGGTATTATCAGGTGTGATCGAAGATGAATTCCCTGAATTTCTGCATCGTGATGATATTGCTATACGCATTAGTGGCTGCATGAATTCGTGCGGTCAGCATGGTATTGGAACGATCGGTTTCCATGGTTCTTCAATCAAAGTAAATGGCAAAGTATTGCCCGCAGTGCAAGTGCTGATCGGTGGCGGTAATCTTGGCAGCGGAGACGGTCGTATCTCCAATAAAGTGATCAAACTTGCAAGCAAACGCGCTCCGGAAATATTGCGTTTTCTGTTGACTGATTTTCTAAAAAACAAAACAGAAAACCAAAATTATCTCGATTATACATTTGAAAAGGGCGAAAGATATTTTTATGAGCTCTTAAAACCTCTTGCAGATACAACTACATTGGAAGCCGAAGATTTTATTGATTGGGGGCATGAGGAAAAGTTTGCAACGGCAATAGGAGTAGGAGAGTGCGCCGGCGTGATGATCGATCTCGTGGCAACACTTATTCTCGAAGCAGATGAAAAATTAGAACTTGCCGGGGAAAGTATCGGTAACCATGCATGGTCAGACGGAATTTACCAGGCTTATGCATCTTTTATTAATGGAGCAAAAGCATTGTTATTAGATCAATCGGTGCATTGCAATACACAGTCCGGTATTTTAAAAGATTTCGATCTGCACTTTACAGAAAAGGGTTTATATAAAGATGCAGTAAGTTTCAAAGAGACTGTTTTGCAGATAAATCAAAATGAACCTTCAGAGAAATTTGCAATTAGTTATTTAGAACAGGCAAAAGCATTTAATGCGTATGCGCATGCGTTCAGAGAGAAGTTGTAAAAATTAAACTCATTTAAGCAGAAAAATCATTCAGCATTATTCATCCTAAGCTATTGACCGGACATCATTATTTTTTTCCACCGGTGTGAAATAATTTTTTTTGCTGTTGCTGTTTGGTATCCATTTAAACTGATCATGCAAACCAGCTACTTTACCTATAATTATTAGTGTTGGCGATATGTAAGAATTGTTTTTATATTTTTTTACATACTCATATACGTTACAGGTATAAACATTTTGCATTGGTGTTGTTGCCTGCTCTATCACCGCGATATGTTTTGATGTATTAATATTATTGGCGATCAATTTTTCTGTTACTGCATTTGTATTATCTGAAGACATATAAAACACAAGCGTGTCATCTGTTTGCGCAAGTTCTTTCCAGTAATCTTCGTTCAATAGATCGGTTTGATAATAAGTGATAAAACGAACTGCATTTGAATAATTTCTTGCTGTTAAGGGAATGCCGGAGTATGCCGCGGCTCCTGAAGCTGCCGTTACGCCGGGAATAATTTCATAAGAGATTTTATGTTGAACCAATGCATTCAATTCATCAAGAACGTTTGAAAAAAAGGATATGTCGCCGCCTTTCAAACGCACAACAAGTTTTCCCTGCAATGCATAATCAACCAATAATTCATTAATGATGTGTTGTGGTGTGGACGCGCCTTTGCGGCATTGCTTGCCAACGTGCAGAACGGTCGCATTTTTATTGGCGTATTCATATAATATCACATCACTCACTAAGCGATCTGTAATAATCACATCTGCTTTTTGCAACCAGCGAAGCGCTTTTAATGTAAGCAATTCCGGATCTCCCGGTCCGGCGCCAGCTATGATTACTTTTCTTTTTTTTAACTTGTTGCTCATTTTATCAGTCTATAAATTTGATAGAATATGTTTACAAAAAAATTATTGAATCATGCAAGCTCCAACGGTTACATTACTCGTTTCATCAATCAAAATCGCTCCGCCATTTGCACGTAAATCTTTATAGGTGTCAAAAGGAAGCTCAGATGCAACTTTTATTTTTGCTTTCACAATATCGTTTAGCGATACCTGCTTTGCTTCATAATTTTTTTCGAGTGTGTTAACATCCAGCTTGTATTCAATTTCTTTTATTGAACTCCGAACACGGCGACTATTGATCTGCAATAAATATTTATTTCCCTGCACGAGTGGTTTATTATCCATCCAGCATAACAACACATCTAATTCATTTTCCACTTTTGGCTTGTGATCTTTTTTCACGATCATATCTCCGCGACTGATATCAATATCATCTTCCAATTGTATCACCACACTTTGCGTTGCAAACGCTTCGTTTAATTCTTTTCCTGCAACTTCAATACTTTTTATTTTGCTTGTTAAACCAGAAGGCAACACAATTACATCATCTCCTTTTTTATAAATTCCGCTGATTATTTTTCCTGCATAGCCGCGGTAATCGTGCAGCTCATCTGTTTGCGGACGAATAACATATTGAACCGGAAAACGAGCGTGAGTAAGGTTTACATCATTTTCAACATGAACATTTTCGAGCACTTCTAATAAAGTTGGTCCGTCGTACCAGGAAAGCGGAAGTGATTTTTCAACAATGTTATCTCCGCGCAATGCGCTGATCGGAATGTAAGTGACATCCGGTAACTCCAGTGCTTTTGCAATTTCCGTATAATCAATAATGATGTTAGAAAAAATATCCTGCGAATAATTAACCAAATCCATTTTGTTAACTGCAACAATAACGTGCGGAATTTTCAGCAGCGACGCAATAATGGAATGCCTTCGCGTTTGCTCTGCAACTCCGTGTCTAGCGTCAATTAAAATAATTATGAGGTCTGCGCTTGATGCGCCGGTGATCATGTTGCGTGTGTATTGAATATGCCCGGGCGCATCTGCAATAATAAATTTGCGTTTTGGTGTTGAAAAATATTTGTACGCAACATCAATTGTAATTCCCTGTTCGCGTTCTGCGCGTAAGCCATCGGTTAATAATGCCAAATCAATTTCACCGGTTTCTTTATTCTTACTTTGTTTTTCCAGCGCTTCTAATTGATCAACCAAAATATTTTTACTGTCGAACAGCAAACGCCCTATCAGCGTGCTTTTGCCGTCGTCAACACTTCCCGCAGTTATAAAATGTAATAAATCCATTTGCGATGTACGATTTTAGATTTACGATGTACAATTTCTTCAAATCGTACTTTCATTATTAATTATCAATTGTCAATTTTCCATTATCAATTTTATGTAATCGGCATTTGTTCTCTTATCACCATCGTTGCGTCGCACTCTTGTGCAGTAACAATTCTATTCAACGGCTTACTATCTTCGGTTATGCATCACAGTTAGCTATCGGCTATCAGCTAATAGCTATTCATTTATCAATTTTCAATTAAAAATACCCGTTCTTCTTTCTGTCTTCCATTGCGGCTTCGGAAAATTTATCGTCAATTCTTGTTTCTCCGCGCTCACTGGTTTTTGTTGCTGTTATTTCTTTTATGATATCATCAATTGTTGTTGCGCCGGATTCTACAGCAGCAGTGCATGTCATATCTCCAACTGTTCTGTAACGAACTTTCTTTTTTAAAATATTATCTGTTTCATCCAAACGAATGAACGATGAGACAGCCACTAACTGACCTTCATGTTCTATCACTTCGCGCTCGTGCGAAAAATAAATAGAAGGCAATGCGATATTTTCACGAAGTATATAATTCCATACATCGGTTTCCGTCCAGTTGCTGATCGGAAAAACTCTTACATTTTCACCTTTCTGAATTTTTCCGTTATAAATATTCCACAATTCCGGTCTTTGTTTTTTAGGATCCCATTGACCAAATTCATCGCGCACAGAAAAAATTCTTTCCTTAGCTCTTGCTTTTTCTTCATCGCGGCGAGCACCGCCGATGCACGCATCAAATTCAAATTCTTCAATTGTATCTAAAAGTGTGAAAGTTTGCAATTGATTTCTGCTGGCGAATTTTCCTTTTTGTTCCGTTAAATTTTTTGTTTTGATTGTGTCTTCAACTTTACGAACAATTAATTTTTCCCGGATTGTATTTACGAGTTCATCACGAAAATCGAGCGCTTCAGGAAAATTATGACCGGTATCAATGTGCACAAGCGGAAAAGGAAATTTTCCCGGGCGAAATGCTTTTAATGCAAGATGAACAAGTGTTATCGAATCCTTGCCACCGCTGAATAGCAACGCCGGCTTCTCGAATTGCCCGGCAACTTCGCGCAGTATGTGAATCGCTTCAGATTCTAATTGGTCAAGATAATCAAGTTGGTAATTGCTCATAATTCAATTGCTAATTTGTTGCATGCAATCCACATTCTTTTTTATTAGTTTCTTCCCACCACCATCTTCCTGCACGAAAATCTTCGCCGGGTTTTATGGCGCGCGTACATGGCGCACAACCGATGCTCACAAAACCTCTGTCGTGTAAAATATTATAGGGCACATCATTTTTGCTGATGAATTCTTTTACTTCCTTCGTTGTCCAGTGAAGAATCGGATTGTACTTAATTATTTTATTGTTATCATCCCATTCGATGATCTCATGATTTTTTCTTTCGGGAGAATGTTCGGCGCGCAAACCCGTTATCCACACTTCGTTTCCGGTTAATGCTCTTTTCAACGGTTCTACTTTTCTGATAAAGCAACATTCTTTTCTATTTGCAGTGGATTCATAAAAAGCATTAGGTCCTTTTTCATCAATATATTCTTCGAGTAAATTTCTGTCGGGGAAAAACGCTTTTATTTTTGCTCCGTATTTTTCGTTCGTAGCGGTCCATGTAGAATATGTTTCAGCGAAAAGCCTTCCGGTGTCGAGCGTAAAAATGGAAATAGGAATTTCATTTTGCAGAATAAGATGCGTTATAACCTGGTCCTCTTCGCTGAAGCTTGATGAAAAAATTACCTGCCCGGGAAATTCATTTGCCAACGAACGCAAAGCATCCAATATATTTAGTCCACCAACTTGGTGGAGTATTCGGGATGCTTGTAAGTTTAGCGTTTCTGTTGTCATGAATTTTTATAAAAAGATTTAAAAGAAAATTTAAAAAATGGAGGTATTAATTTATTAGTTGCGCATGCAACAACAACAGAAGTATATCGGGTTTGTATAAATCATTTGTTAAGTCTACCGATTAAGTGGACAAATATAAAACAGAATGTGCAATTAAAAAACAATTTTAGAATATAATTCGCTCAACAGAGTTTTTATGCTGACGGGCTGCCGGATGGAAGCGGAATGCCCGGTGAAGCTTTGTGCGTTTGGTTTGCGCCGGACATGCAGCGGACAGCCGGAACCACTGCTGAAGATGGTTATGAAAGTGAAAGCCCCTAAAATGTATTAAAAAACCTTAAGCAGACATATTTATTAATATTGTTTATTTTGCATGGTGGTTATACGAGATTTTGTGCAGGCGCGTTAATACCATACATGAAAATTATATGAAAACAGGTTTTATTGGCTTTATTGCTATTGGTTTTTTAATAATGTTCAGTGGCTGTGGCAAAGAGCTTAGTGTTGAAGAAAAAACAGGAACTGTTATTATTCCGGATACTACTTACCAACCATTGGAAGCTAACTCCAGTTGGGTTTACCAGGATAGCGTTACAGGAACGACAACAACTCTCACTGCAACAAATAACGACACAACTATTGATAATAAATTGTACACGATTTTTAATGCTGTATCATCCGGGCAAACTGCGGAACAATATTTTAATATCAGCTCGCACGATTATTATTCGGTAGGAGCTTTTGCTTTTGGTTTACCGGGTGTTGAATCTTTATATCTGAATGATACTGCATCGGCGGGATACAACTGGCAGGTTGCGGCAGGAACTTATAACGGTTACCCGGCGCAGGTTCAGGGGCAAATTATAGATACGGGACTTACTGTAACCATTGGCGCGAATACATTTATGCATGTTATTCACTCGCAGATAAACGTACAATACAATGTTGGCAGTGGTTTTCAAACTCCTTATGCAACCTATGATTTTTATGTTGCCAAAGGCGTTGGCATAATAAGAGTAGAAATAAATATTCCGACTGTTCCGTTTGTAGATGTTTTGGAACTTGTTTCTTATTCTATTCAATAAAAAAAATTGCAGAGAATAATTTTAAATTTCTTCTTCATCATTTTCTTCTTCTTCATTTTCATCGTAGTCTTCATCATCAATAATTTCCGTATCGGTTACTTTGGAAAAATCTGCGAACCATCCGCCTTTTTCAATTAATTGTGCGGGAGTTCCCTGTTCTATAATTTCACCATCTTCCATTACTATAACATGGTCGGCATCTTTTACCATGGAATACCTATGCGCAATAATAATTACCGTATTTTCTTTTCTTATCTCATCAACTGTTTTTTTTATTTCCAATTCAGTTGCATAATCAAGATTTGCCGTTGCTTCATCCAGAACTAAAATTTTTGGTTTTGCAACAAGAACGCGCGCAATTTGTAATCTTTGTCTTTCACCAACAGACAAACCGATTCCGCTTTCGCCAACAGTTGTTTGCAAACCTTCCGATAATCTATTTAACGCGCTTTCCAAACCCGCGGCCAGCGCGGCTTTCTCAACTTCTTTATCCGTAGCATCCGGTCGTTTGTAGCGAATATTATCTGCAAGCGTTCCGCGAAAAACAACACCATCCGTAGCAACAACGCCGATTTGTTTTCGAACAGAATCAGCATCGAGATTAATAATATTTTGTCCGTCGATTAAAATTTCTCCGGCAGATGGTTCATACAATTTTACAAGAAGATCGACGGTTGTTGTTTTTCCCGCTCCCGACGGACCGACAATTGCTGTTGCTTTTCCGTGTTCAAATGTTACAGAAATTCCTTTTAAAATTTCTCTTTCGGTCGTATAGCTGAAATGCACATTTTTGAATTCGATTTTTCCGTTTTGAATTGCTAATAGCTTTCCTGATTTTTTCTCTACGTCGAAATCAAGCAATTTAAAGGCACGCGCAACCGATGCAATATTTTGCTGCAACGTAACCCACAAACTTGCGAGAGAATCAATCGGGCTGTATAATCTGTCGAGATAAGCGACAAACATCACCACATCTCCCGGAGTGAGTTTGTTTTCCAGCGTTAAATATCCCCCATAGCCCAGCACAAGCGCAGTTGCCAAATGCGTGAGCATTGTTTCCCAGAAAACATATTTATTGCCAAGCTTTGATCTTTTTATATAATCATAGTAAGCGCTGTCAGCATCGCGATCGAGCGTTTCAATTTCGCGATTTTCTGCGCCGGAAAGTTTTACTGTTTTAATTCCGTTGATGCCATCCTGTATGCGGGAAAAAACTTCTTCCCATTTTTCATAATAGCCCGACAAACCAGATTCTAATTTTTTTGCCGACCGCCATGAGATGAGCAAATAAAAGGGAACGATGATGAGCGCAATTGCAGTGAGCGTAATATTTTGCCAGAACATGATGGCTAATATTCCGATGAGGCTGATTAATTCCGGAAGAATTTGCTGCGAGATACCATTCACTACGCTGGTTACTTCTTCCGATTGATCTATTTGCTTGGAAAGCGCGGCAGTAGTACGTTTGCTGAAAAAACTCAACGGAAGATTGAGTACATGTGCAAATGTGCTTTGAATAAAATGTTGTTCTATGTAACAGGATAATTTTACGTTCATGTTTTCGCCAATGCGCCAGATTATTGTTGCAGCCAGGTTGATAAGAAATAAATAAAAAACAGCCCAGAGCAAAGTATCGAGTGCTTCTTCAGGAGATCGGGATGCAACATGATTTACAGTATGCGGTTCTTTTATTTTTTTCTTTGCTTGTTTTTTTCTTTCGCGGGCGCTGATTCTTTTCCCGGCAATTTTCTTTTTTATTACGGTATCCTTCGGCGCATTATTTATAACTGTGTCGGTTGCGGGAATTAATTCTCCATCTTCTGTTATCAGGTTTAATTCGTGCCGGACACTGTCTTTTGCCTGCTTTACAAAAACGCCCGCAACATCATTGATAGCTTCACGATAAATTAATGGTTCGATAATACTCGCGCCAGTTCCTAAAAGACTTAAAAAAACAACCCAGATAAATCTTTTTTTATGCGGAATGATGAGCTGAAAAATATTTCTCCAAACAGTTCTTTTCGTTTTTTTGTCGATAGTCATAATCTTCTCAATAAACCAGTAAAAGCGGGGCGAATTTAATCATTAAGTGTGAACTATGGGAAGAGCGAGATAGGATATGCAAGATACGAGATTTAAGATTTGAGATTCAAGATACAAGATTCAAAATGCAGAAACTTCCGGCTTCTGCATTCCGATCTGATACATCCCACTTCATATTTCATACTTGCATTAAGGCATTATTCTTGTAAAATCAATGTTGAAAGATTTCTCTTTCTAAAAATAAATTATGAAAAAAAACATTCGCAATTTTTTTGTGCATGCAGTTTTAATTTCATTCTTTTTAACTGCATTTTCTTTTACACCCAAAGCGCAGGTTTCTGTAAGCTTCCAGGTTTTTTATGATCAACTAAGTCCTTATGGCAGCTGGATAAATTATCCTGATTACGGTTATGTATGGATTCCAACGCAGGTTCCGCAAGGTTTCAGACCGTATGCAACCGGTGGCCATTGGGTATATACAGATGATGGCTGGGCATGGGTTTCTGATTATCATTGGGGCTGGGCTCCGTTTCATTATGGCAATTGGTTTTACGATCAATATTATGGCTGGATGTGGCTGCCTGATTACGAATGGGCGCCTGCCTGGGTAACCTGGGGAGAATACGGAGATAATTATTGCTGGGCGCCAATTGGTCCGCATATAACTTTTGGGATTTCGTACAGACCGCCTGTTTATTGCTGGACTTTTGTTCCGCACGGATACATTACCAACGTTAACGTGAGTCGTTATTACGTTTCGCATATCAACAACACAACTGTAATAAATAATATCAGGGTGATCAATAACGTAAATACAGTTGGCGGACGTGGTTATGTTCGCGGTCCACAACCACAAAATGTGGAAAGATTTACCCACAAATCCATAAGACCGATTGCTATTCGTGCATCTGCGAGCCCGGGAGCAGGGCGCGTGCAAAACGGGCAACTTGCAATTTATCGTCCGGCAATAAATAGAAGCGGCGGAAATTTTGCGCCAACGCATGTTCAGGATTATCATAATTTTCATCAAAATTCGTTGCCCGCTGTGAATACTCATATCAGGCAAGAAACTTTTGCGGCTGCTCATACCAGCTCGCCTTTAGCAAGACCAGCAAATAATAATGTCGTGCATAATGCGCCGAATAATAATAAGCGGGCAACTGCGCCTGTGCGTCGTTCACCTAATCCAACAAATAATAACCCGGTAAGAAATAATACACTTCGTCAGAATAATGCGCAAACAAACAGAACTGCAATTCACCCGCAACAAAATCATCCTAACACTAATCCGCAACATAATGTGCCAAGCAGGCAACCTGTGCAACAACGGGCGCCGGTGAACAGACCAGCGCCGCATGTGCAACCGCGAACCGAACCACCAAGAGACAATCATCATTAAATAAAAAAAGCATCTCATTTTGGAGATGCTTTTTTGAATGTGTTATATTAACACAATGAAATTTTAATTTCAACTTTTCCTGATATTTATTTTTTTTATGAAAATTGATATTTGAAAAGGATAATCAACTATTTTTAAAGAGTAATCTTTTTGGCTTCTTCTAACGATTAAATTAATATTATGCAAACTTCCAGGAGAAATTTTTTGAAAAGCAGCGCTCTTGTAGCAGGCGCAACAGTTCTTTCGCGCAACGTTTTTGCTTCGCCATCTAAAAAAGAAATTTTAGGAATTCAATTGTATTCAGTAAGAGACGATATGACAAAAGCGCCGCTGGATACATTAAAGCAAATAGCGGCAATAGGATACAAATATGTTGAACATGCGAATTATATCAACCGTAAATTTTATGGATATGCTCCAACAGAATTTAAAAAAGTTTTGGATGATCTTGGATTGAAAATGCTGAGCGGTCATACAGTAATGGGCAAGCAGGCCTGGGATGATTCTAAAAAAGAATTCACTGATTCATGGAAGTACACTGTGGAAGATGCAGCAACCGTAGGACAGCAATATGTTATCAGTCCGTGGCTCGATGAAGGTTTGCGAAAAGATTATGATGGATTGTTAAGCTTTTTGGATGTGTTCAATAAAAGCGGTGAGTTGTGCAAACAACATGGTATGAAGTTCGGTTATCACAATCATAATTTTGAATTTAACAGCACGATCAATAATATGAAGTTGTACGATGTGATTTTGCAACACACCGATCCGAAATTGGTTGCGCAACAATTGGATATTGGAAATATGTATGGCGCTGGCGGCCGTGCTGATGAAATTATAAAACAATATCCCGGGCGTTTTGAATTAATGCATGTGAAAGATGAAATAAAAAGTACAAAAAGTGAAATGGGAGATGGATATGAAAGCACGATTCTCGGAGCAGGAGTTATTGGCACAAAAGCTATTGCAGATCTCGGCAAAAAAATCGGCGGAACATCTCAATTTATTATTGAACAGGAATCATACCAGGATAAAACTCCGATACAATGTGCGAAAGAAGATTATGATATTATGAAGAAGTGGGGATTTTAAAAATAGAGAACTAATAAAATGTTAGCCTCATCATTTGATGAGGCTTTTTTATTTTAGTATAGTTAAGCAGGCAAACTGTCGCCGGGAAAACTGCGGCAGCTATGCAATTCATAAATAAATATTTCTGCCTGAACTCCGGGATCTGCATCCATAATTTTTTTTGTTTCTTCAACAGAAGAACTAAAAATCCCAATTCCGCACAAATCACTTCCGTCTCTAACCGGGCAAACAATATTTAATAATCCATCAGCTCTTAAAGAGAAATTTCGCCGGCCATGTTCCCAAATTATTTTATCGGCTCCCGGTTCATTTTTTTTAGGTCCTGCTTTTAAAATAACAACAGAAAATTCTTTTGCTTTTGGAAGCATGCTCATCATAAATTCATCAGTGATGTTTGTCATGAATATCTTTTTTAAATGTTTTGAAATAAAATTTAAAATATTTTTTATGGCAGAATATTATCAGATCGCTTCATTTCCATATTTTTTATAATAGGCAATAAGCCACGCGATCACTTCATCATAGCTCATTATTCCCTGCGGCTGCTGGTTTGCTTTTAAAAATCTTCCGTATAGTCTGCTGATTATAGGATCAACGGGATTTTCGTATTTTTTAAAAAAGTTTCTTAGCTCTTTGTAATCTTTCCTGACTGACGGGTTAAGCTGATCCCGGAATTTTTTTACAAGGTTTGAATCGCGAACATACAAACCGCGAGCTGCATAAATGTATAAATCAAAATAAACAGAATACCGGAACGCTGCATTATCAGAAGATTTAGCAGCAAGATACCCTGAAAAATTTGCTTCATTTTCTTTTGCATAACCAAGCTGATGACCCATTTCATGGCAGGTTGTAAATGGTTGAATAGATAACGGAACTGTGGTGTTAACCTGCGCTTCGCCGGAAAAAGGATTATAATACCCGGTAAAGCCGAGATAATCTCCCGGATAACTGAAGATAGAAGGCTTTACTGACGGTGATGAGTATGTAAAAAAATTATTCTTCTGATCAAGGTTATGATAGGCCTTTACAGACTCGGTAAATAAAACATGCCTGTCTTCCAGTTGATTTCTTTTAACATGCGCGAGTGAATCTGTAGCGTTTAACCTGTTAACAATTATCTGCAAAATTTCACTGAGCTCGTCAGTGCTGTAAGGTTTAACATCCAATTGCAACTGATGTGCAATGCCAAGTCTGTTGTAATTCAATCCCCACGAAATATTAAACACAGCATAAATCCATAAGCACAAAAAAATAATTTTCTGCAATACATAAAAAAAATACGCGCGGCTTAATCTTTTCGAGAAAAGTTTTCTCAAAAAAGAAATAATTTTTACGATGATCCACACAACTATTATTGCATAAAAAATATCGCCAACGCTAAATGGGATCCATCCTAATAATATTCTTTGGGTTCGGGCAATTACGGGATAGATGCCTGTGGAATAATATTGCTCAACTGCAGATGGAAATAAGGAAAATATTTTAATGAAAACTACAATAATAATAAGCACGATCCATGTAATTTTTCTTTTCCTGTTCATATCATTAAAACTATGGCAATATTATGTTATAAATTGCATGCTAATTTAATTGTTTGTTATGAACCTGGAATTTAATAAGAATGAAGATGCAATGAAGATGGCATTAAGTCAATTGAAAAGCCGGTTTGAAAAAATTACATCGGGTGGTGGAAAAAAAGCGATTGAAAAACAACATGAAAAAAATAAACTCACAGCCCGTGAACGCATCAATTATTTGATCGACGAAAATTCTACGTTTGTGGAAATAGGCGCGTTCGCAGGTTTTGAAATGTATGAAGAACAAGGTGGATGCCCGGCCGGCGGCACTGTTGCGGGCATTGGATATGTTAGCAAGCGCCAGTGCGTAATCGTTGCAAATGATCAAACAGTAAAAGCAGGAGCATGGTTTCCTATTACTGGTAAAAAGAATTTGCGCATGCAGGAAATTGCAATGGAAAATCATTTACCGATAATTTATTTGGTTGACAGCGCCGGAGTTTTTTTGCCAATGCAGGATGAAATATTTCCAGATAAAGAACATTTTGGACGGATGTTCCGCAACAATGCACGCATGAGCGCTATGGGCATAACGCAAATTGCCGCAGTGATGGGCGCATGTGTTGCAGGTGGCGCTTATCTTCCAATTATGAGTGATGAAACCTTGATGGTTGAAGGCAATGGTTCGATTTATCTTGCCGGCCCTTATCTTGTAAAAGCCGCGATTGGTGAAGATATAGATGCAGAAACTTTAGGTGGCGCAGTAACGCACACAGAAATTTCGGGTATTGCCGATTATAAATTTAAAACGGAACAGGAATGTCTTGACTACATAAAAAGTATGATAAGCAAACTTGGTTATCCAAAAGTAAATATTTTCAACTATGCATCACCGTTAGCTCCTAAAAAAAGTGCAGAAGAAATGTATGGTATTATTTCTGCAGATGCATCCAAGCCCTATGATATGCTGGAAATAATTGAACGGATTGTGGATAATTCTGTGTTTGAAGAATTTAAAGAAGAATATGGCAAAACTATTTTGTGTGGTTATGCACGCATTGATGGTTGGGCTGTTGGCATTGTTGCCAATCAACGAAAAATAGTGAAAAGCAAAAAAGGCGAAATGCAAATGGGCGGTGTGATTTATAACGACAGCGCTGATAAAGCCGCGCGATTTATTATGAATTGCAACCAGAAAAAAATTCCATTGGTTTTTTTACAGGATGTGACAGGTTTTATGGTCGGCAGCCGCAGCGAACATGCGGGCATTATTAAAGATGGCGCCAAAATGGTGAATGCCGTTGCTAATTCTGTTGTTCCGAAAATCACGATCATTATTGGTAATTCTTATGGCGCAGGAAATTATGCCATGTGCGGCAAGGCCTATGATCCGCGATTTATTTATGCATGGCCTACGGCAAAAATTGCGGTAATGGGCGGCGATCAGGCTGCCAAAACATTATTGCAAATTCAGGTGAGTTCATTAAAAGCGAAGGGGAAAAAAATCGAACCGGAAGAAGAAAAGAAATTACTGGATGAGATCAAAGGTCGTTATGAAAAACAAACCACTACTTATTATGCAGCCTCACGGTTATGGGTAGACGCAATCATTGATCCTATAGATACACGTAAATTTATTTCCGAAGGATTAAAAGCGGCAAGTAATAACCCGGAAATGCCCGAATTTAAAACAGGAGTTATCCAGGTTTAATTGATAATTAATAATTGATAATTGAAAAATACATCATCACCACTTTCTAATTCCTAATTTCTTATTTTGCATTTCTAATTTTCTCTATTTGCACAGCAACCAATTAATAATGTACACCGACGGCTCTTCTCGTGGAAATCCCGGCCCAGGCGGTTATGGAACAATATTAATGTGGAAGGGAAAAGAAAAAGAATTATCCGCGGGTTATCGCTATACAACAAATAACCGCATGGAATTAATGGCAGTTATTGCCGGATTGGAAGCCCTCACGAAAAATAATCTTTCCATAATAATTTATTCCGACAGTCAGTATGTTGTTAAAGCAATTGAAGAAGGCTGGCTAAAAAAATGGATCGCCACAAATTTTAAAGGCGGGAAAAAAAATAAAGATCTGTGGTTAAGATTTCATGATCTGCAACAAAAAAATAAGATTAGTTTTAAATGGGTGAGAGGGCATGCGGATAATGTTCATAATAATCGTTGCGATGAATTGGCAACAGCAGCTGCCGACGGCGATGATTTATTAGTTGATGAAGAATTTGAAAAAGAATCCGGGAAAAAATGATTTCTTTTTGCATCTTCGCGCCTTTGCGAGAAAATAATTCTCGAGAAACAAACTAACAGCTTGAAAAAGAAAATTGGAATCTACACTGCTTCTGCAATTGTTGTTGCCAACATGATTGGAACGGGAGTCTTTACCAGCGTTGGTTTTCAGCTATCATCGGTGCAAAGTACATGGAGTATTTTATTGCTTTGGCTTATCGGCGGACTGCTTGCCTTGTTCGGCGCATTTGCTTACGCAGAATTAGGAACGCATTTTAAAGAATCCGGCGGCGATTATATTTATTTGTCGCGCGTATTTCATTCCGTGCTTGGTTATCTTTCTGCCTGGGCAGGGTTAACCGTTGGATTTTCCGCACCGGTTGCACTCGCGGCAATGGCGTTTACAAAATATCTCGCGCCATTTGGTTTGCAAAATAATGTTTGGCTCGCAGTAGCAATAATAATTCTTATCGGGCTCATGCATAGCTTCACTATCAAACATAGCAGCAGGTTTCAGAATAGCACAACAATTATTAAAGTATTATTTATAGTCGTACTCATTGCGATCGGTTTTGTCTTCCATCAAAATACAGGTAATGCTGTAAATTTCAATAATGGCTGGCAACATGAAATTCTTAAACCGGGATTTGCTGTATCGATGATCTATGTAAGTTTTGCTTACACTGGATGGAACGCCGCTGCATATGTTGCCGATGAAATTAAAAACCCTCTGAAAAATTTACCAAAAGCATTAATAAACAGTACACTTTTTGTTTCCGTTGTGTACATTCTGTTTCAATATGTGTTGCTGAAAAATGCCACCGTTAGTGAGTTACAGGGCAAAGAAGAAGTCACATTTATTTCTTTTCAAAATCTTCTTGGCAGTGCAGGCGGAAAATGGGTTAGTATTTTTATTGCAATTCAACTACTCGCCACCGTTAGTTCGTATTTGTGGGTTGGTCCGCGCGTAACGTGGGCTATGGCAAGAGAAAACAAATTGTGGCAGCCGCTTGCCAAAAAAAACAAACACGGCATTCCTGTTGCGGCAGTGTGGTTGCATGTTGCAATGAGCATTGCGCTTGCACTCACCGGCTCATTCGAAAAAGTTTTGCTCTATGCAGGTTTTGTTTTGCAACTGATGGCATCGTTAACTGTTGCAACAAGTTTATTTATTAAAGATCAGCAACCACACACATTCAGAAGTCCGCTGAAACCAATACTGCAAATTATTTTTTTATTATTCAACGCATGGGTATTAATATTTACATTAATCGCCCGGCCGGTGGAAAGCCTTATTGGCATTGGCATATTGTTGATCGGATTAGTAATTTATTTTTTCGACAAGCCTGTTGAAGCAGTTGAAGAAAAATAATTTTGTAACCAACATTTGTTCTCTCTTCAGCATCGTTGCGTCGCACTCTTGTACTGAAGTAATTCTATTGAGCTTTAGGTTGCGGATGCATTCTTCAAAAATATATTTGTGCAATTTTTCTGCGTAGAATTTCTTCTACAAGATTTTCCCGAACGTTGCTTGCATTTTCTAAATATTTCGGGCTTCATTATAAATTCTAAAAACGCTTTTGTACATTTATCTGGAATTATATTTTTATTAAACCTCAAAAACCAATCCTATGAAAAGGAAATCACTAATTCCCCTTATTATTTTTTGTGCATGTTCATTGTTTTCCTGCAAAAAAAATGACAATAGCAGCGCAGCAGTCGTTCCAAATAAACTCAAACTGTACATTGAAGACAATTCTCAAAATCCGAATAATACCATTGATACATTCGCGGTAACTTATGATGCGGATAACAGAATTACAAGTTTGGTGTCACCAGTACAAAAAGAAATCTTTACATATTCGAGTTCAAGTTTCACAACGGATTTATACATTAATAGCGCATTGTCGATACACGAAATTCTTTTTTTAAATAGCCAACTTTATGTTGACAGCACTTTTCAATATAATAATACGAGTGATACAACAACAGAAAAATATATTTACAACGGAAAACTTATTACAAGCATGACGACCTATGATTATTCCAGCATTAACGGATCACAATTTGATACCCACGATGATTATGTTTATGATAATAATGGAAATGTAATCAAGGATACAACAACGGATGAATACGGTAATCTTTTAATTACAACTTCCACTTATTTAAGTCAAACAATAAGTTTTTCTGTTGCGCCATATTTTTTGCCACTTCAGGCAAAAAATCTGATATCTACTTTAATTGAAACTGATGGTCTTGACGATACTTTTGCATCAATAACTTTTACTTACGTTTTTGATAGCAAAGGAAGAGTTACGAAGCAAACAGCCACCGACTCCGTTAGTGGATTTATCGTTGTGAAAGAGTTCGTTTATGATTGACAGTTTTGCGACTGAAATGATTGCCGGAAGACCTATAAGATTTTTAGAACCTTACAGGTCTGGTTAATTCAACAACATTTTCAAGACCTGATGTTATTGAAACATAAAATTTGTGAGTCGCTCAATAGAATTCCTGCCGTACAAGAGTGCGACGCAAGAATGCTCAATAGTAATTCAAATGCCGGTTACAAAAATAAACTTACGCATACTCACACTCAGCAATTCCATATTATTTCGTCCGATGAAAATCTAAATCCTGGAAATCATAACTGAAATCTGTTAGCGGCGAAATCGCCTTCATCGTAATGCCGGAAGCTTTTCCGTTTTCATCAAGACAGAAAATTACAAATGCATCTGCATCCATGCTTCTGTCGCGCCACTTTACTACAAACGAATTTCCTTTGTACGGAAACATTTGCCCGGTGAGTTTTGGCGAACGTTTGGAATCGAACCATAGCTTTCCGTTTTTTTGCGAAATAAAAATATCACCAAACCATTTATCCGTAAACGTTCCGTAATAAATTGAAAAATCTGTGTTCGTATTTTTTTTGCCGGCTTCATCAATTTCATGCCAAATGGAATCGAGAAGTTTTTTCTCCATTGTAATTGCACCGTTTCGCATTGCAGAATATTCTTTAACACGATCCGTTCCTTTAATTCCCAAATACGCATCTTTGATCTGATTTGTAATGGAAGAAAATGCGCCGCCTTCCTGCTGATTCGTAAGTACAATAATTCCCAAATTAAGTTCGGGTATCATCGTGATTTGTGTAACCATTCCTTCTAATCCGCCGGTGTGCGTTAGCTGCTTGTATCCTTTCACATCAGTTATAAAAAATCCAAAACCATAAGCGCCAAAATGTGTGTTGTACGGACCGGGATTATGAATAGGAATTATAGTTTGCGGCGTCCACATTTCCTCGTGCACATCGTGAGAAAATAATCGCTTGTCCATATTATCTCCATATTTTCCATCGGCCAAATGCAACAAAACCCATTTGCTTAAATCGGCGATGCTGGAATTAATTCCGCCTGCAGAATGCCCGACAGCCAGTGAGCTTCGCGCAATCACCTGCACTTTTCCATTTACCGGCGCATGCCCGTCAATCACGTCTGATTTATCTTTGAGCCTGTCGAAAGAACCTGCGCTATGCGTCATGCCAAGTGGTTTTAAAATTCTTTGTTCTACAAAATCATCCCAACTTCCACCAGTCACGCGCGCTACAACTTCGCCGGCTACGATGTACAAATTATTATCGTAATCATATTTGGTGCGGAAGCTGGAAACAGGTTTTAGAAATTGAAGATTATGAAGAATATCTTTCAAAGTAAAATCGCTGGAGTCGGGAAAAAACATCAGGTCGCCGGCGCCAAGTCCCATACCACTGCGATGCGTAAGTAAATCGCGAATGGTAAATTCTTCTGTAACAAAAGGGCTGTATAGCTTGAATTCAGGAATATAATTTCTTACTTTATCATCCCATTTTATTTTTCCTTCATCAACCAAAATGCCAAGAGCTGCAGCAGTAAAGGCTTTGCTGTTGGATGCGATTCCGAAAAGCGTGTTTTCATCAACAGGCTGCATGGTATTAAGTGAGCGCACTCCATAACCCCTGGAGTGAATTACTTTTCCATCTTTAATAACGGCAACCGCAATACCGGGCACATCGAATGCTTTCATAGATCGCATAACCAGCGTGTCAATTTCTTTATTAGTTAATGGCTGGCTGTAAACAGAAACAAAAAAAATTGATAAGAAAAAAACAAGGATTGACTTTTGCATAAGTGTGTAGTATTTGGTTCAACAATTTATGCAAAAAAATAACTCTGCTGCACATGCACAGATTATTGGAAAATTTTCGCGGTAAATATATCAATGAGGCAATTGGCGGATGGATTGAATTTTTTCTATTATTTCGTACAATCTTTTTTCGGTGATGTCATTTTTAACGATGTAATCAAAAGCGCCGGATTCTATAGCAACGAGTGGGAGAAGAATTTCTTCCTGGCCGGAAATCATCACAACAAAAATATCAGGATTATATTCTTTAATTGTCAGCAAAACATCTAATCCGCTAAGAGGTTTCATGTAGTGATCGAGTAAAATAAGATCAGGTTCAAGAACGAGGCTGTTTATACAATCTTCTCCATTTTCAAACACATATAGATCTTTAACGCCTATTTTTTTCAGATTGTATTCGTAAAGTTGCCTGCAAAAAGGATCATCATCAACAAGAAAAACGCAGAATGGGAATTCACTATTCATGATGGGCAGAGTTTTTATAGGAATGATTTCAAGCTTTCGCAGATAAACAACGAAAAAATTACATCTTTAGTGCGTTTTATAATTCAAACTGCTACTATAAAAGATATCCGTATTTTTATAAAAACTATTCTTATGACAACAAATGAAATCGCTAATCGCCTTATTGAACTCTGCCGTAAAGGCGAATTTGAAACCGCACAAAAAGAATTATTTGCCGATGACGCAATCAGCATTGAGCCGCATGCAAGTCCGGATTTTCAAAAAGAAACAAAAGGATTGCAAGCCATTATTGACAAGGGTCACAAGTTTGGATCGATGATGGAAGCTATGCACAGCATCAGTTTTTCAGAGCCGTTGCTTGCAGGCAATTCACTAGCTTTTATTTTGACCATGGATGTAACCATGAAAGGACAAGCGCGTGCAACCTGGGTGGAACTCTGCGTTTACAAAGTGAAAGACGGAAAGATTATTTCAGAGGAATTTTTTATGTAGTAATTATTATTTGCTCAATAGGCAGATGCTAATTTTTTAAAAACCCGGATTAAGTAAAAATTAAAAATGGAGAATGGCTCACTGTATTTCCTTTTCCTTTTTAATTTTTACTTTTTATTTATTTTGATACCAGCTTCACCACGCTTTTCAGCATCGTTGCGTCGCACTCTTGTACTGTTGAAACTATATTGAGCAATGTGCAGCTTTCATTACAAATTCGTTCATACATCCATTAATAATTCGTGTAATTCGCTTTAATTCGTGTTGTCTAATTCTTGTTATCATATGCCGATCACCGCACACTCAGAATTCGGAAAAATAAAATCACTCTTTATAAAAAAAGTTGCCGATGCTTTTATTGATGATGATCATATTGCGCAAACATGGAAACAATTAAATTATTTAAGCAAACCGGATTTCAACAAAGCAATTAATGAGTACAAAAATTTTGAAAGCATTTTACAAAAGCATTGCGATTCTATTTTTTATTTTCCAGAAGATGATAATGTGAACATAGATTCCATTTATTGTCGTGATGCTGCTATTGCTACAAACAAAGGAATGATCATTTGCAATATGGGCAAGCCCGAAAGAAATAACGAACCTATAGCTCAGCAAAAAGCTTTTGAAAAAAATAATATTCCTGTTCTTGGCACAATAAAATCTCCGGCAACTGTTGAAGGCGGCGATGTTGCGTGGCTTGATGAAAATACACTCGCTGTTGGTCATACTTACCGGACAAATAAAGAAGGCATTGATCAGTTGAAAGCGTTGCTGAATCCGATAGGAGTGGAAATTATTGTTGCTGAACTTCCTCATTACAAAGGAGCTGCTGATGTTTTTCATCTTATGTCAATCCTTAGCCCGGTTGATAAAGATATTGCTGTTGTTTATTCTCCGTTAATGCCAATTGCATTCAGAAATTATTTATTGAAAAAAAATTATGAACTGATAGAAGTTCCCGATGATGAATTTGAGTTGATGGGATGCAATGTGCTGGCGCTCGCTCCACGCCTGTGTTTGATGGTTGCTGGAAATCCTAAAACAAAATCATTATTGGAAAATGCAGGATGCAAAGTGATAGAATATCCAGGAAATGAAATCAGCGTGAAAGGTGGCGGCGGACCGACGTGTTTAACAAGACCGGTTGCGAGAGAAAGTTTTTAATTGAGGTATGATTTGCTGATTCAAAATTTTTGAATGATCGAATTTGTAAAGCGCTGAATAGAATTCTTATTGTACAAGAGTGCGACGCAAGAATGTTTAATAGAAAATCTATCGCGGGTTACAAAAAAATAAAAGATATAAATTTTACGCTGAAACTGTTTTGAAAGAATTTCTTTTTATTAAATAATAACTGCCAAAAAGTATTGCGCAGAAAACAACGGTTGCAATCAAACTGGTTCTGTAAAATGGCAATGCATCATTGTAGCAAAGTATTAATCCGTCAAAAGTTTTTGGTCTGCCTAAGCCGCGCGTGCCGGTTCCGGCCCACAAAATAAAATTGGATAAAATAAAATAAACGGTTGGTGCAGCAAGCGATGCGATAAAAATATTTTTTACGTTAACTTTTTTAATTGCCATGCCAACTATAGGTAACAAACCGAAAAGAATATAATTCTGCCATTGACCTTCATAAAAACCAGGTAAGGATGAAACTCCGCCTATATAAAGTAATTGGTACAACAAATCGCTGATGAACATGGAGAGTACCGTAATAATGAACGCCCATTTTTTATCTTTGATGATTGCACCGGCAAAAACTGCCATTGCCCATTGCGGCGCAAATCCGTATGGGCGACCAGGAATTACACGATAAATTGAAGCGATGATAACCATCAGCACAAGAGACCAGATTATTGTTTTACTTAGTTTCATGTTTAAAATCTTTAGGGCTACAAAAATAATTTAAAAAAGTGATTTAGTTGAGATGATTATTCACAGTGTGCGGATAATTTCATGCTTCACGGCAAAGGCACGCTGGCTCTATATATCAGCGAATATTTGTTTGAAGCAATTTGTATTTCGGCTTTATCAAATGCGATAAAGGCTTCGCCGCTTTTAACAGATAATGATGGTTGATTTTTTTCTTCAACCAAAATTTCTCCATTTAATACCATAAAAATTTCTGCAGAGTCAGCACTATGAAAAATTTTTTCATTTTCGGATAGCCGGATTGCGGATAATTCAAAATCAGGAGCTGAAGTTATAAATGAATAAATATGATCGGCAGTTTTCTTTTCGCGAATAATATTTGGAACTGTTTCTTCAAAATGTACATGTTTCAATAATTCATTTACATCAATATGTTTTGGCGTTAAACCACCACGAAGCACGTTATCGGAGTTAGCCATTATCTCTACATTTTGTCCTTCGAGATAAGCATGCGGCAAACCAGCATCCTGAAAAATGGCTTCATCATTTTGCAATTTCACCAAATTAAAAAGATAAACAGAAAAAATGCCGCGATCAATTTTACCGGGCTCGTTATAGGTTAATGCAGCGCGCGCAGCCCAAAAATTTTCATCATCTTTTTTAAATTCATTGTTTAGATATTGCGGAACAATTCTGTCGAGCAAAGGTTGCAATATTTCATTTACGATATCCTGGTCGAGTTCCATAACTGTTTTGTACAATTCATAGTAATTATTTTTTTGAAAAACTGTGAGCAGAAAATTTAATTCAGGAATATTTTTTAAAATTTTTATTAATTCCGTTTTTGGTTTAAAACCATGCAGTAGCCAGAACTCGCCAAGGGCGAGCATTAGCTCGGGTTTGTGATTGTTATCTTTATAGTTTCTATGAGATGCAGTTAATGGAATTGATTTTTTATTTTCTTCGATAAATTCTTTTTCTGCATTTTCTTTTGAAGGATGAACCTGGATGGAAAGCATATTTTTAACATCCAGAATTTTTAAGAGGTAAGGAAGTTGTTTGAATTTTTCATTCACATATTTACCTAAGGTTTCTTCGCGATTTGACTGAATATATTCATTCAACCTTTTTCTTTCTCCATTATTAATTACCAATTCTGAGCTTGCTTTATCGTGCGCGCCGAGCCAGTATTCTGCAAATGGATTATTCTCACTGTTATGTATATGTAATAATTCGGGTAAAAAAGAATTTCCGCCCCATGCATAATGTTGCACTTTGCCAAGCAATTTGAAAACTCTATTTTTAGTGTGGATCATGCAGCAAAATAAGAAAATTAAAATGTCAACGCATAATAATTTGGGGAAAAGAGGTGAGGAATTGGCGAAAGAATATTTCGAGCAAAATAATTATGAAATATTGTATTGCAACTGGCGTTACTCACGATTTGAAGTGGATATTATCGCCAGCAAAAATAATGTGCTTCATTTTATTGAAGTAAAAGCAAGAAGCAATAATCGTTTCGGGCATCCTGAAGAAAGCGTTGATAAAAAGAAAATACGGAACCTGATGAACGCTGCCGAAGAATTCTTACATCAATTTCCTCAATGGAAAAGAATTCAGTTTGATATACTTTCTGTTACTATAAAAGAAGATCAAACTGAATTTTTTTTAATTGAAGATGTGTATTTGTAGAAGTGATAAGTTAATCCATCGCTTTTATTACGCGACCATAATCCTGTTCGGAATTTATTGTTTTGGCTGCTTTTGCGTACGCAGTTTTTATATTGTCGCTCTTTGGCATGTTTGGCGCAATGGCAACAAGCAAATTGCTTTTATCAAAATCAGAACCGATCTCTGCTGTGGAATTAATAATGGCTATCCACTGCTGCTCTGTTTGAATATTTTTGCCCGCAACTTCTTTTATTAAATTAACTCTGTCAAAATCGCCACCTATATGAGTGATCACGCTCATCAGTTTATCAAAACTTGCATCAGCAGGAATTCCTGGACGGATCAATTCTCTTATCAAATTTTGTTTATCAAAATCAGAACCCACGTTTTCTGTTGCATCAAGCATTCTGTCGAAATTTTTTCCTGTTTGTTTTTCTTTTTCCATCACCAATTTTAATAGGTTCACTTTTTCAAAATCAGAACCTATATTATTTATTGCGTCCATTGTTTTATCAATATAATCATCGCTGAATGAAGATTTGCCGATTAGATCTTTAAGAACATTTGATTTTTCAAAATCCGATCCCAATGATTCAGCCCCATCAATCACATCATTAAATTGATCGGCAGTTAATTGCTGTTTTGAAACATATTTTAGCGCATTTGATTTTTCAAAATCCGATCCAATCGTTTTTAGAGATTCGAACCAATAGACTGAAATCACTGAATCCTGAAAATATTTTGGAGAAATGCTACGCAACAAATTTCCTTTATCGAAATCAGAACCAATTTCTGAACCAATTTTTCTTATTACTTGCTTTAAGTCGTTTTGAGAAATGCTATCGGAAGAAATTAAGAAATCCATGTACATAGCTTTCACATAATCGCTTTTCAAATTGTCGATTTCATTCAGCACAGCGTGGATGCCGCCTTTGCTGTAAATGCGCTGTAGCCGCCCTTTTGCATCGAAACCAACATTTATCATATCCCTGATGGCAACAGCCAAAAGTTTTTTTCCATCCTCACTATTCACGTCTAACTGTTTCCCGTCATCGGATAATTCATATTTTATTTGTCCGTGATAATCGCAATCAGCAATTAATTTTCTGTCATTTTTTTTGTAGTGAATATATCCATCGGGAGAAATACTTTGAATTCCGGTTTCATCATCATTAAATTTTATGTCTCCTGAATAATAAATGCTGAGATCATTTTCGCCATCATTTACTATTATTGTGTTTCCGCGATGACATGATGTTGAAAGAAATATTGCAAACAATGCAGCAACAAGAAATGGTAATTTTTTCATCATTAATTTATTTTTCCGAACGTTTTACATAAAAGAAATATCCTAAAAAACTTAAGGCAATACTAAATGCCATAATTGCGATGGAATGAATGCCGAGAGGCAGCGTTAAATTAATTATGGTTAGCCCCACGCCAATACACGCCAAAACAATAAACCATTTTATCGCAGTGCTTTTGCTGTCTGTATTTGTAGGCTGAAGATATTTTTCAACTATAGTTTCAGAAACTTCTTTATCTAACATTTTTCTTTTTATTCTGCCATCCGAAATCAACTTTATGACACCTAAGAAAAATGATGTAAATAAAAAAATGCCTATAAGAGTGCCGGTGATATGAATTATATCTTCATCAAAATCTCTGTCTCCAAGTGGTCCGAAACTACTTTGCGCATTTGTGGTAATGAACGACATTAAAACGAATGATACTGCTATTACTTTTTTCATTTTTATTTTTTTACTGTTAATTATGTTTGATAAGACGGGCGTGATGATTTTAAGTTGCAAGCAATTCAATAAAAATTTAAGTCATCAATTTTACGTTGGTATTTTTTATACATCTCTGCGCATTGAAAAATTAAGAAGATCAAAAAAGTTGCCACTATCAAAAAGATAACTATTGATGAAATTCCGGATGTGATTCCTAAAATATAGGTTTTGAAAAAATAAATAATTTTTGCTTTGAACAAATACGAAGGAACTCCGATTGCCGCAAGAGCGGAAAGTATAATAACAAAACCAGGCAAACTGTTTAATGAAAATTTCGGTTTCTCCGGTGATATTTGTTTCATTACGGCTGCAGATAAATCAAAATCAAAAATTGCCTTAGGTTGCTGTTTTATTCCGGAAAATATAAGCCTGTACGTTTCCGCTTTTGTTTTGCAATACTCACAGTCATGCATATGTGTAATAATATTCGTTGTGCAATTCGCTTTGTTCAAAACGTATTGCTGAATATCACCGTCTGTAAGATGGTTGTCAATCATAGCTCTTCTTTTTTATATTTTGCCAATAAATTTTCCTTCAACGTTTTTCTTGCTCTGAATAAATAACTTTTTACTGTGCCTTCCGGCAATCCTGTTATTTGTGTAATTTCTTCATAGCTCAATTCTTCATTGTGGTATAAAGTAATTAATGTTTTATAAACCGGTGAAAGGTTTTTTATTTCTGATTTCAAAATAATTGAAATTTCTTTTTTGGAAATATTGATCTCAGTTTCATTTTTTGAAGAATTTGTTGAACGTGCGCTCAGTAATTCCAGCACATCGTCGTTACTTTCACAATCGCTGTTAATTTTATCCGGAAAAATCAGTTTCTTTTTTTCGAGATAAGTTAAGCAGGTGTTGTAAGAAATCTGTGCAATCCAGGTAGAGAGCTTGGATTGAAAACGGAAGCTGGAAAGTTTATTGAACACTTTCAAATAAATATCCTGCGCGATATCTTTTCTGTCTTCTGCATTAGGGATCATTTTAAAAACAATTTGCGCAGTTAATGCTTCTGTGTTTTTAATAATTTTTTCGAAAGAGCCGGTTTTTCCACGCAACACGTCTTCCACTAAACTCTTTTCTAAAAGTGTATTTTCGGCTTTTTCGTTCACTTGATTTATGAGACTGGCAGAGTTAAAAAATGTTGCAATCGATACAAAATATACTGAAAAGCTGTAACAGTGGCGGTTTTTGCGATGAGCGGCAAGCTAAGGATCGCAAACAGTATTTTGCAGTGAAGCTGAAGATGAATAGAATATCTACAGTAAAAGAGTGCGACGCAAGGATGCTGAATAGAATTACAAATGCTGATTACCCAGAAAAAAACTAAAAAAGAAGTAAAAATCTAAACACTAAATTTGAAACTATAATTCGCCATTCACTTTTTCCATTATCTGCTCAACGATTTTGTATGTTGCGGGGCAATATTCAATATTCTGTTTGTACACGTGCATATAATCTGTCATTTTCCGTTTGGTGTGATGCGGAAAGCCGGCACAGTCGCGCGGGCGCACCGAATAAACAGAACACATATTTGTTTGGAGGTTAAGAAACTGGCAAGGTTGCGTTTTATTCATCCAGTCGCCGCTTTTATCTTTATACAACCATTTTTCACGAAACGCTTTTTCAGTCATCTCCAAATGATTTGATATCCGCTTTACATCTTCTTTTGTGTAAGTTGGCGACATTGTTTTGCAACAATTTGCGCAGCCAAGACAATCCACCTCTTTCCATACTTTTTTATCTGCAGCGGCAACAAGATTGTCCAATCCTCTAATTTTTTTTTTCTCTAACCTTGTTAAAAAATTTCTCAGCCGGCGTCTGTTATGTCGAACGATTTGTTTGAACGAACGTAAATTAATTGTTTGCATGAATGGTTTGTAAAAAAGCAAATATGCTTCAAAGCAATGTAGCGGCAAAGAAAATTTTTATAATTCAGCCATTTAATTTTAAACTTGTTGCATGTGGGAATCATATAAGAAGGGTTATAAGGCTTACCTGCAGCTGGAAAGATCGTTATCTGATAATTCCGTTGAAGCATATTTGCTTGATGTGGAAAAATTTACACAGTTTCTTCAACATGTCAATCTTCTTAAAACCCCGGCTGCGATTGAGTTACAGGACCTTCAGCATTTTATTAAATGGATCACAGAATTGGGCATGTCAGGAAAATCGCAGGCGCGGATCATTTCAGGCATACGTTCTTTTTATAAATATTGCAATATCGAAAATATTGTAAACAAGGATCCGACCGTTTTATTAGAGACTCCGAAACTGCAAAGAAAATTACCGGACGTTCTTTCGTTTGAAGAAATAGAAAACATTATCGGGCAAATAGATTTAAGCACAGCTGAAGGTGGCCGCAATAAAGCGATTCTTGAAACCATGTACAGTTGCGGGTTGCGTGTAAGTGAGCTGATTAATTTGCGGCTGTCTTGTTTATATCTCGACGTTAATTTTATACGGGTGATTGGAAAAGGAGATAAAGAAAGATTGGTGCCGATAGGAGACTCGGCAATCAAATACATTAATATTTACAGAAATGATATTCGTGTACACATGACTGTTAGACCTGGCAATGAAGATATTCTTTTTCTCAACCGGCGCGGAGCTAAATTATCCAGGGTAATGATTTTTTTAATACTGAAAGATTTGGCGAAGAAAGCCGGCATCACTAAAAATATTTCACCGCATACTTTTCGTCATTCGTTTGCAACACATCTTGTGGAAGGTGGAGCGGATCTGCGCGCAGTGCAGGAAATGCTCGGTCATGAAAGCATTACCACCACCGAGATTTATACACATATAGACCGGGAATATTTACGGGAAACTTTGCACCAGTTTCATCCGGCGTTTAAGTAAGAAAATCTCTCGCAACGGAGTAATTTTTCTCGCAAGGACACAACGACGCAAAATAGAACAACATTATCCTTTGCGTCGTTGCGCCTTTGCGAGAATTTTTCTTATAACTGAATTGATTGCTTCCCACCTTTTAATTCAATGCTTTTATCTTTCCAAACAAAAGTTCCGCTTACCCCTTCTGGTAATTCAACTGTTCCATTTATTTTGCCATTATTATTTTCCAAATGAACAATAATATTTCCTTTTGGATGCGGCACGCTTCCGTCAATCCATTTTAAATTTCCGGGATAAGGTTCTATCAGAACTTTTTCAAAACCCGGAGATGCAGGCCTGATGCCACATACAAGCGACAGCAATTCATACAATGGCGATGCGCTCCATGCATGACAGTCTGATCTTGTCGGGTCGGCTTGTTCTGCAAAAGTTGTTAGCCCTCTGTTCAGCATTTCATACCAGGGTTGAAGCAAAGGCAAAAATTCATTGCCCATTTTTACTTTTTTCAACGCTTCAAACAAATAAAATTTGAAATAATAAGTGCATTGCGTTATGTTTTTATCAGCAATAATTCTTGCTAATAATTTTTGTTGTTCGTTTGCAGGAACTGCATCAGTTAATATGGCAAGAATATTTGCATGCTGACTGAATTCATTTTTTTCATAGGTGTCGGCCAACATTTGCTTGTCATTATCCCAACATAATTTATACGTTGTTTCGATGAGCGATTGCGCAAGTTTTGCATAATCATCTGCGAGTTGTTTTTTTCCATAGGCATTCATTAATTGCGAAGCGCGCTGCAATGTATATGCGAACTGCAACGTAACAATTGAGGAGCCGCCTTTGCTCACTCCCGGAGGCACGCCACCAACACGAATGCTATCTACGCCGTCCCAACTCCAGTCAACAAATTGCCACCACGATAAACTTCCGAGCATTCCATTTTGCGCAAGATGTTGTTTATACCATTCAAGCACGCGCGTAATTCCATCGAGATGTGATTGCACAAATGCATCATCTTTTCTGTGCATCCAAAAATCATGTATCATGCAAACCCACCATAAAGAAAATGTAGGAATGATTTGCATGTCGCGGGATGGATAGCGGCTTTGCGTCAATCCATGGGGGATAAAAGAATGACTGATATCATTGATCGCTTTTTTCATCAGGCGATCATCGCCGGAAACGTACAAAGAAATTTGCGCTTGTATTCTCGTATCGCCAACATATTGCAATTGCTCGTAGTAAGGGCAATCAAAATAAGTATCAACTGAACACAATCTCGCAGTGCGCCAGCCAACCTGCCAGAGTTTATCGATATCTTTTTTATCGCTCTTGAAAAAAGCATTTTCTTTAAACGGATAGCCTGTGAAAATGCTGCGCACATCATTTATTATTAAAGGCTCGTCTTTAGTTTCAATTTCCAGTTGCAAATAGCGAAACGTGCGAAAAAATAACGGGCTGTACATTTTATTATCGCTTCCATCGGCAATAAATTCATCGGCAAGTCCTTCGATTTTTTTTCCTTCGATAGAATCGCGGTTGCCTTTATTTCTTTTATTATCAAATAGGGCTTCTGCATACACTAATTTTATTTCTGCATTTTTCCCTTTGCTGAAAATTACTTGTGGATAAGCGTTAGTAAGATGAGATTGATCCAGCAATATTTTTATTTTTTTGTTTGCAGGAATTTGTAATGATGATTTGCCGGATAAAAATTCCAGATAATTATCCGGGTTTTTATTTTCCAAGTCAGATCTTCTTACAGAAGCAAAACGTTGCGCTGATTCTTCGGCAAGCGGAATTGCACGCGGTACAAGCATCCAGTTTCCGTCTGTTCCATAAGTTCTCGATTTTGCTGCATACCACAACTGGCCTGCGTTTGGCCATTTGCTGTCATCGTAATTCAATTGTTCAAAATTCCAGGCATATTTATTTCCATCAACTTTTTCGCCTTCGGCAGTTACAATATACGTTTGAATTTTTGTGCGATCAATTGGAAAAGGGGAATAGGAAGAATCCTGGATCACTTTCCAGGTTTTATCTGTATTTACGATTTCTTCTTTTTCTGAATTGCCCTGGATGATAAATGCTGTTTGATAACTTATTTGTGAATATGGGCGATACTCAGCAAAATTCCAAACCGTTGCCGCAATGATATTATTTCCTTTTTGGAGATAAGAAGCTATATCAACTGTTTCGAAATTCCAGTTCGCTAAATCGCTTCGTGCCGGACCAGTGCAAACAGAAATTCCATTTACAAACAAACGATAGCGGTTATCTGCAGAAATATTAATAATGAAGGAAGATGGTTTTGCGTCAAGAGAAAAAAATTTTCTGAAATGAAAAACACCGAAATCATTACCAGGCGCTGATGGATGCGCGATCCATTTTGCTTTCCAAAAACCATTTTCCCATTTGGGATTGATGGAAGATGATTGCGAAAATGAATTCAATGACATGAAAAAAAATGCAATTAAGAAGAGATTTTTTTTTGGCGGCATAGCGGTTGAATTTAAAATAAAAAAGTGAAACCAGTACGGTTTCACTTTCAGTTATGTAATGTGTATAACACCTATGGATATACGTAATTAAAAATCATTTCCAATTTATTTCATAGCCCTTACGATATTCTCTTTTTACGAACTGGTTGGCATCATCGAAATTTGTGATCTTCATATTTTCAGCATCCCACAATAATTTTTTTCTTCCCGGAAAACCACGCCCGTTCGATCCTTTAATATTCCAGCTGCGCAAAGCAAGATTGCCCATCAAAATAGTTTCTGAAAGTGGTCCGGCATATTCGAATGGAGAACTCACTTCATTTTTTCCATAGCCTGCGATGCATGCGTTGATCCATTGCACGTAATGACCTTCGGGCACGCGCGCGATCGTTTGCGGAACGGTTACTTCTTTAGTGCGCGAAATGGGCAACAGCTGCGGGTTTGCACCGTATGTGCCACACATCATTTTTCCTTTTGTTCCTTCAATGATAACGCCGCCGTCTCCGCCGCCCATTCTTTCATCCGGTCCTAATTCATCGGGGCGTTCGGGCGCGATGCCGCCATCCATCCAATATAATTTTATATCGGGCTTTCCATTTTTTCCCGGAAATTTTAATTTGATGGAAGAAGCTGCGGGGCAACTTTCCGGGAAATAATCCGGCGTCCACATTTTTTCATAGATGCTAACTGTGCTGCACTCCACTTCCGACGGATAACCAAGTCCGGTTACTTTGAATGCCGGATCAATTAAATGGCAACCCATATCACCTAATGCGCCGGTTCCGAAATTCCAGAAACCACGCCAGCTGAATGGAACAAATTCTTTATGATAATCCTGCACTTGCGCCGGCCCTAACCAAAGATCCCAGTCAAGTTCTTTAGGAACTTCATCTGTTGTTTTTGGATAGCCGGTGCCTTGCGGCCATACTGGTCGGTTCGTCCACACTTTTATCGTATGTGCATCACCGATAGTTCCGGCATTATACCATTCCTGCATCAAACGAACGCCATCACCGGAGGCGCCCTGGTTGCCCATTTGTGTAACAACTTTATAACGCTTGGCTGCTTCGGTGAGCATGCGCGCTTCATAAATATCGTGCGTTAATGGTTTTTGCACGTACACATGTTTGCCGAGTTGCATTGCAGAAATTGCTGCAACTGCGTGAACGTTATCAGGAATAGAAACAGAAACTGCATCTATATGCTTATGTTCCTTATCGAGCATCTCACGAAAATCTTTATATCTTTTTGCATTAGGAAAACGTTGAACCGATTTGGTAATTTGCCTGTCGTCAACATCGCACAAAATAATGATGTTGGCATTAGGACTTTTTGAAAATTCGAACAAATCACTTTCGCCTTTTCCGCCGGCGCCAATAGCGGCGATATTTAATTTATCGCTTGGAGCAACAAATCCACGGCCTAATACATGGCGTGGAACAATAAAAAAACCTGCAGCAGCAAGAGAAGTATCGCGGAGAAATTCTCTGCGCGAGTTATTAAAATTGTTTTTCTTTTTCATTTTTTTTGGGGATTAATAAATAAGAAAATTTTTTCTAAACACCGAGACTCCATCCGTCGCGGTATGTTCTTTTCACAAACTGATTAGCATCATCGAAATTGGTGATTTTCATATTTGGTCCATCCCATAATAATTTGATAAAGCGGCCGGGATAAGTAATATCATTTCCGTTTTTCTTTTGAATATCATAGCTGCGGATAGCAAGATTTCCCATCAGCACACTTTCTGTAAGCGGACCAGCAATATCAAAATTTGAACTGAGATTTTTTGCTTCGTCGCTGCCATAGCCTGCCATAGCTGCTTCAACCCAGGCAGCATAATGTCCTTCATCACCACCGGGAACACGTGCAATTGTTTGCGGAACATTCACTTCGTTTGTTCTTGAGGTAGGTAATAATTTTGGATCGATTCCATAGGTTCCGCACATCATGTTTCCTTTTGTTCCGTAAAAAATTGCACCATTTCCGCCATCGCCCATTAATTCATTCGATCCTAATTCTTTTGGACGGGTTGGTTGAATGCCGCCATCCATCCAATGCAAATCAACATCAGGTTTACCATTTTGCCCTTTAAAAGTTAGCGTGATGTGCGAAGCAATCGGACCACTATCTGGATAATAAGCTTTGTGCCAGTTCTCAATATATTTTGTTGCCACGCTGCATTCCGCAGAAACAGGATAACCAAGATTAAGCACTGCAAATGCGGGCGCCATGATATGACAAGCCATATCGCCAAGCGCTCCTGTACCATAATCCCACCAGCCGCGCCAGTTGAATGGAAGCACGCCATCGAAATAATCTTTTTTAGGAGCAGTACCTAACCATAGTTCATAATCAAGCCCGGCAGGAATTGGAGAAGATGTTGTTGGTCGTCCAACACCTTGCGGCCAAATCGGTCTATCGGTATAACAATAAATTGAGTGAATATCTCCAATTATTCCGGCGTTGTACCATTCCTGCAACTGACGAACTCCATCGCCAGATGCGCCCTGGTTGCCCATTTGCGTTACCACTTTGTAACGATGTGCCGCCTGCGTGAGCATGCGTGCTTCGTAAATATCGTGCGTAAGTGGTTTTTGCACATACACATGTTTGCCTAAATGCATTGCAGCCATTGCAGCAACAGCGTGCGTATGATCAGGTGTCGAAACAGAAACTGCATCTATATATTTTGCTTCTTTGGAAAGCATCTCGCGGAAATCTTTATATCTTTTTGCGTTTGGAAATTTTTTTACTGAATCAACAATTTGCCTGTCGTCAACATCGCACAAATAAGCGATTGTTGCTTTGCCGCTTTTATCGAAATGATCAATATCATCAGCGCCTTTACCACCAGCGCCGATCGCAGCAATCATTAATTTATCGCTTGGCGCAACAAAACCTCTTCCTAAAACATGGCGCGGAACGATAAAAAAACCTGCAGTAGCTAATGATGAGTTTTTAAGAAATTCTCTGCGTGAGTTGTTAAACTGATTTTTCTTTTTCATGAAGCAATTTTTTTTCAAATGGCGTTACAAAATTTATTAGAGAGCGTAATTTACGTCAAGAAGGTTTTACTGAAAAAAATAATTGTGTCTTTATGACACTTACATTCAATTTACGAATGAAGATTTGTGATTTACGATTTCATTCAATACAATCATTTCTTTGAAAAAGAGCCCTGATGATAACTGATTTCAAAATTTATTTTTTTGGTACTGCCCGAATCCATTTTATTTGAGTAATATTATTTCTTCCTTCGCACGGGTCGCTCACCAGCACAAAGTTTAAATTGTCTCCGTTTATAGCGTACTTATAAACGCCATCCGACTGAGGACACATATACTGCCCGTCGAAATCTGTAACAGTCATTGTATCCTTAGAAATTTTCAGCACCGAACGAACGAGCATATCTCCGTTTGTATTCGTTACATAAAAAGTGTCTGTTTGATAATGCAGGGTGAGTGTATCATTTATAGGATCCGCAAAAAATCCTTTCCATGCAGTGTTTGCCAATGATTGTGCGTTAAGTTTAATTGCACCCATTGCAAAGAAAATAAAAGTTAGCAACAACATCTTTTTCATAATTTTTTTTTGATTGTTTGGTAATAAGAATAATTTAGGAAGATAGATAATCTTTTCTTTTTGCGAAGACCGTTAAGCACAAATAATAGCTAAGAAATTTTAGATCAGAATTTGAAATTTGTTTTTAATAAAATCGAAAACCACTATTGAAGTTTGAACTATTATCAACAAAAAAAGATTGTTCGATCAATCGCGACAAATCACACTAATCTCAAAAATATCACAAATCCCGGTTCAGACATTTAGATTTCCAACTTTCGTCCGCCGCGATATTCTCTTTTTACAAATTGATTAGCCGGTTCAAAATTGGTGATCTTCATATTTTCTCCATCCCACAATAATTTTTTTCTGCCGGGAAATTGTTTCTTTCCTTTTGCATCTGTTTCACTGTAATTATAACTGCGAACCGCTAAAGTGCCCATCAGCACTGTTTCTGCGAGAGGACCTGATTTATCAAAAGATGAACTGGTATATGTGCCCCAACCTTTTTTGCAGGCTTTTACCCACTGCTGCTGATGCCCCGGAGGTCCGCCTTCTACAAATGGAAATTTTGAAGGAGGTAAAACTGCGGTTTTCATTAAACTCGTTGGTAATAAAGTTGGGTTGCCGCCAAATAATCCCGCCATCATTTTTCCTTTGGTTCCTTCAAAAATTATTCCGCCGTCAATGCCTTCCATTTCCTCATCGGGCAATAATTCATCCGGTCTTCTTGGCTTGATTCCGCCATCGTACCAAATTAATTGTGTGGGTATCAAACCATCTCTTTCCGGAAAATGAATATAGGTGATTGATGAAGGCGGATAGCTGTCTGTGTAAATCGCTTCTTTAAAAAATCCTGTGTACACCGAGCCTACGCTGCATTCCACTGAAACCGGGTATTTCAATTTCAACGCGCGGTAAGGAACATCAATAAAATGACAACCCATATCTCCGAGCGAGCCCGTTCCAAAATCAACCCAACCTCTCCATATTGCAGGTAAATAAATCGGGTTGAAATCGCGCAGCGGCGCAGTACCCAGCCATAGGTCCCAATCGAGTTCTTTAGGTATATCAAATTTTCCTGTTGGAGTTGGGATCCCTTGCGGCCAAACCGGTCTGTTCGTCCACACATGCACGGTATGCACATCGCCGATAACACCGGCCTGTATCCATGTTTCCACTTTTCGCGTGTCATCGCCGCTGCTGCCCTGGTTGCCCATTTGCGTTACCACTTTATATTTTGCTGCGGCGCGCGTTAATATTCTTGCTTCATAAATATCGTGCGTCAATGGTTTTTCGCAATACACATGTTTGCCCATTTGCATTGCTGCAAGTGCAATCGGCGCATGCATATGATCGGGCGTGGTAACAATAACCGCATCAATATTTTTATTTTCTTTTTCAAGCATGTCGCGGTAATCTTTATAATACGGCGCGTTCGGCCATTGTTTTCTTGAATCTATAGCCATACGATCATCCACATCACAAAGAGCAACAATATTATCGGAGCCATTGTTGTATGCAAAAGGAAGATTCACTCTCGCTTTTCCGCCGCAACCGACGCCTGCAATATTCAGTTTATCACTTGGCGGAATAAATCCTCTGCCCAAAACATGGCGCGGAACAATAAAAAATCCACTTGCTGCGAGGGACGAATTACGGATGAAATTTCTGCGCGAAAAATTTGCTGATTTTTTTGACATATGCGTTGCCGTTAGAAGTGATTGAAATATTTTATACCAATGATGCCTGCAACGTAATATTTGCTTTTAACACCTTGCTGACCGGGCAGTTTGCCTTTGCAGTTTCAGCGCTTTCCAAAAATTTTTCCTGGCTGATACCCGGAACTTTTCCTTTCAGTACCAATTCGGAAGTGGTTATTGTTCCATTTTCGATAGTAACAGTTGATGTTACTTCCAAAAAATCCGCAACAAAATTCGATTTCTGTAATTCAAAACTCAGCGCCATTGCAAAACATCCCGAATGTGCCGCCGCTATTAACTCTTCGGGGTTTGTGCCAACACCTTCCTCAAATCTTGATTTGTATGAATATTGTGTTTTGTTAAGCGTAGAACTTTGTGTGGTTAAATTTCCGCTTCCATCTTTTCCTGAGCCGTTCCATACGGCAGTTGCTGTACGTTTCATGTAATTTGTATTTTTAATTTTAAAGAAAAATAAGAACTTGTCCGAACAATGTGAATGGTGAATAGTGAATGGTCAAAACTCATGATTCGCTATTGACCATTGACTATTGACCATTGACTATTCAACATTCACCATAAACATTTCGCCATGATAATCTCCTGGGATGATTTTGAAAAAATTGATATCCGAATCGGAACAATAATTGAAGTTAATGATTTTCCGAAAGCTAAAAAACCATCTTATCAACTAACGATTGATTTTGGTGAATCGGGAATTAAAAAATCTTCAGCGCAAATAACTGATCTATATAAAAAAGAAGAGCTTACCGGCAAACAAATAGTAGCTGTAATTAATTTTGCGCCCAAACAAATCGCGAATTTTTTAAGCGAGTGCCTTATACTTGGAGTGTACACTGATAAAAAAGAAGTAGTTTTATTGCAACCGCAACAACAAGTGCAAAACGGGTGGAAAATAGGATAAAAATTATGACCGAAAATTTTTCAACATATTATCAATCGACAGCGTTAGGATTAATAAAAATTTCCGGCACTGAAAATTTTATTACTGAAATTGTTTTTATAGATAATATTGAAAAACCTTATGGAGATAATAAAAAGAAATTGCCACCAATTATTATAAACTGCATTGAACAACTTATCCAATATTTTCACGGCGAAAGAAGAGTTTTTGATTTTGCCCTCAACCAGCAGGGAACGGAATTTCAAAAAAAAGTGTGGAATGAATTATTAGGTATTCCCTATGCAAAAACAATAAGCTATCTCGAATTGTCGCGCAGATTAGGCGATACAAAAGCAATTCGCGCAGCCGCATCCGCCAACGGGAAAAATAATATTGCCATTGTTGTTCCCTGCCATCGCGTGATCGGTTCTAAAAATGATTTGGTTGGTTATGCCGGCGGAATTTGGAGAAAAAGATGGTTGCTGGAACATGAATCTAAAATTGCTTATGGTGTGCAGACTTTGTTTTGAATCAATGCGAAAAGTAAAAATTAATAAACAATGTGTTGACTAAAGAAATCGTATTTCGTAATTCGTATTTCGTAACTCATACCTGTTTCTTGATTACTTCTTAACTTTCGGCATGGATTATTTTGAACTGAAAGTAACTGCAATTGTTCGCGAAACACACGATACGGTTTCGGTTTTTTTTGAACCTATTGATAACAAAAAAATAATTTACGAAGCCGGACAATTCATCACTTTTATTTTCAATAATAATAAAAAAGAAACAAGGCGTTCTTATTCTTTTTCATCCACGCCGGAGATTGATGATTTTTTTTCTGTCACAGTAAAAAGAATTCCAAACGGAGAAGTTTCCAGGTTTTTTACAGATAAGCTTCGTGTTCATCAAACATTAACTGCGTTGTCGCCAACAGGACGATTTACTATTGTAACAAACAAAAAATTTTCGCGACAAATTTTTTTTATAGCTGCCGGAAGCGGCATTGTACCTGTATTTTCTTTATTGAAAAAAGTTTTGCATGATGAACCTCAAACGCATGTTGTGTTGATTGATCAAAACCGTAATGAAAGAAATATCATTTTTAAAAAACAGTTACAAGAAATTGAAAAGAATCACAAACATCAATTCACCTGGATTAATTTATTGAGTAAAGGTTTGGAAACAGAATATTCTTTTCAGAAACTAAATAATTTTTTGCTGGAAAGATTTATTGCAGAAAATATTCAATCAGAAAAAAAACAATTATTTTATTTATGCGGACCGGCTTCATTTATGCGCATGACGCAGTTTACATTAAAATGGATGGGCTTTGCGGATGAACAAATAAAAAAAGAAAATTTTACTGTTGAATTCATTCCGCCGCCGCCGTTAATTGCGGATGAATCGCCGAAACAAATCACTATTCATTACCATCAGCAAACATTTAAAATTCAAGCCGCATATCCTCAAAATATTTTGCAGGCAGCATTAAAAAATAATATTCAATTGCCATATAGTTGTCGTGGCGGAAGATGTTCAAGCTGCGTTGCAAAATGTATAAAAGGCAAAGTGAAAATGAGCATCAATGAAGTGCTAACCGAAAAAGATTTGCATGATGGACTTGTGCTCACCTGTGTTGGTTATGCAGAAACGGCTGTTGAATTAGAATTTTAAGTTTACTGTTTACAGTTTTCAATTATAATTTTCCTCTTTCAAAAAAACGTAAGGATCTATGGAAAAGAAATCATCTTTTTTTTCCGGAAATTCTGCCCATTCCAATTCAAGAAAAGATTTTCCTTCTTTAATTTGCCATAGGTATGATTTTCTTTCTGCAATATTTTTATCAAATATTTCCGGAAGTAATTCCTGTAATAATCCATTCCAGCATGCTTCTTCTAATTGTTCTATATCTGTAAGATTATTAGGTTTTGCGGAATCATCTTTTTTAGATAATTGGGAAGATGAAAAAGTTGTTCCTGTTATTAATAAAACTTCCTGTTGTGTAGAATTTTTCATATTGAATGCTTTTGATAATTAGACGCAAAACATTTATAAAAGCAACAAATTGCGGATAGAAAATTATGTTAAAGGAGAGAAAACAATTTGAAAATGTGCAGGCGTGAAAATGTGAAAATAAAAAAATGAAAAAGCATTTTGGTGCTAAGATTAAAAACTAAAGACCAAAAACTAAAAACTGAAAATCGAAAACTCGAAACTTCTTACTTCTTCAAATACATAACCTCTTTCGCAAGTTTAACCGTGCGCGAAACATCGGGCAAAGCGAGTGCAACTAAATTTGGCGCATAGTGCAAAGGCGCGTCTGCAGAAGTTATGCGACGAATGGGTGCATCGAGATAATCGAAACCATCTTTTTGGATATGATAAGAAAGCTCGGATGAAACGGAACCAAACGGCCATTGTTCTTCTACAATTACCAAACGATTTGTTTTTTTCACGCTTTCCAAAACCGTATGCCAATCCAGCGGACGAATTGTGCGAAGGTCAATAACTTCGGCGCTTACGTTTTCTTTTTCCAGTTCAGAAGCCGCGCCGAGCGCAACTTTCATCATTTTGTTGTAAGAAACAATGGTTATATCTTTTCCTGGTTTTTTAATATCTGCTTTTCCTAATTCAATATAATATTCTTCTTCGGGCACTTCGCATTTATCTCCATAGGTCGTTTCGCCTTCCATAAAAATAACCGGGTCTTCTTCATAACGAATGGATTGTTTCAACAAACCTTTTGCATCGTAACCATTGCTCGGAGAAACCACTTTTATGCCGGGAATATTTGCATAATAATTTTCAAAAGCTGTTGAATGCTGCGCACCCAATTGTCCGGCAGAACCATTCGGCCCGCGAAAAACAATCGGGCAACCAACTTGTCCGCCACTCATTGCAAGCATTTTGGAAGCTGTATTTAAAATCTGGTCGAGCGCTAAAACTGCAAAATTAAAAGTCATGAACTCTACAATCGGGCGCAACCCGTTTTGTGCAGCGCCAACGCCAACACCAGTAAAACCTAATTCAGAAATCGGCGTGTCAATAACGCGCTTAGGTCCAAATTCATCGAGCATTCCCTGGCTAACTTTGTATGCGCCATTGTATTCAGCTACTTCTTCACCCATTAAAAAAACACGGTCATCGCGGCGCATTTCTTCAACCATAGCTTCACGCAACGCTTCTCTGAAAGCAATTTGTCTCATCCTGGATTTTTTTATGAGTTGCAAAAATATCGGTAAACGGGCAAACGAGCAAATTGGTTGTAGGAACGGAGATTTATATGATTTTGGAGGTTATTAGATTATTCATCTTATCTATTGAATAAAATAATAAGTTTGAATTGCTTTTCACTAACCAACACTACTGTCATGAAAAACATAATCTTTCTTATTTCACTAATAATTGCCACAAGTTTCATAGCACATAAAACCGAAACTCTTACTGCTGAAGAAAGAAAATTTGCAATTGATTATTTTTCTAAAACAAAAGAACGTTTATTAAATGATATAAAAGGATTGAGCTACGCGCAATTAAATTTTAAGGCAGATTCAACACGATGGTCTGTTGCGCAATGCGTAGAACATATTGCACTCGCTGAAAGCCTTATCTGGCAATGGATTTATGGCACTACCAAACAAGCGCCCACACCCGAAAAGAAAAGTGAAATGAAATTTACTGATGAACAATTAATACAAATAACTATTGACCGAAGTAAAAAGTTTAAAGCGCCGGAAGCTTTGCAACCAGTTGGTAAATTTGACAACATGGATGAAGCGTTGAAAAACTATATCAGCAGAAGAGATTCTACAATTGCATATATCGGGAGCACCCAGGATGATTTAAAGAATCGTTATATAGCTCATCCTGCGATGGGCACGCTAAGTTTATACCAGGCGCTGCTTTTTCTTGCAGCGCACAACGAACGGCACACACTACAATTGGAAGAAGTGAAAGCGAATTCAAATTTTCCGAAAAATTAAAAAAGATTGTTTTTAGAATGATAAAAATAATTGCAGAACAATTACAAAATATCATCGCGGATTATTCAAACAAATTAAAAACGATCAGCGATGATGTTTATTCAGCTAAACCTAATCCGCATAAATGGAGCAAAAAAGAAATTCTTGGGCATTTGATTGATTCTGCACAAAGCAATATCAGAAGATTTGTTGTTGCGCAATATGAAGATGCGCCTTTCATAATCTATAATCAAAACGAATGGGTTGCTATTTCAAATTATCAAAATTATCCGATAAAAGATTTGATTGACCTCTGGACTTTGCTCAACAAACATATCTGCATTATTCTTTTAAATACCACAGAAGAATCTGCACAAAGAATTTGCGAAACAAATGATCAAAAGCAACATACCATCGAATGGCTTGCGGAAGATTACATCAAACATCTGCTGCATCATCTTCACCAGGTTTTGGATTCGGAACCTATAGAGTATCGTTAAAATTTATTTCGCATACAAGTTTGCAAGCGCGCGTTGATAATGGATTATCTTTGCAAACATTTTTACAACAATTAATAATGATCAGGATTGGAGAATACAATGTGCTGAAGGTGATTAAAGAACAACCATTCGGGCTTTTTTTAGATAATGGCAAAGAAGGTATTTTATTACCAAAACGTTTTGTACCTAAGAGCGCGAAAATTGGCGATGAACTAAAAGTTTTTTTATATCATGATGGTGAAGATCGTGTGATCGCTACAACGCAACATCCTAAAGGAATTTTGGGAGATATTGTAAAGCTGCGCGTAGTAAGCGTTACGCCTTATGGAGCTTTTTTAGATTGGGGATTGATGAAAGATATTTTTGTTCCTAAATCAAAACAGTTAACGAAGATGTTGGTGAATGGCGATTACCTGGTAAAAATTTATTTAGATGAACAAACAGGAAGATTAGCGGCAACAGAAAAAATTGAACCGTTTTTAAGCAATGAAATTTTAACCGTAAAAGAAAAAGATATAGTTGACCTTACTGTTTACCGCCGAACAGATATCGGATATGTTGTAATAATAAATAATCGTCACACAGGAGTGTTGCACTTTAATGAAATTTATCGCGATATACAAATCGGCGATCGGTTCCAGGGATTTATAAAAAAGATATTGCCAGAAAATAAAATTGACGTTGCCGCCGGAAAACCAGGCTACAAAAGAGTTGAAGACGAAACGGAAAAATTGGTACGTTTACTAAAAGAGAATAACGGTTACCTGCCTTATCACGATAAATCTTCGCCGGAAGATATTTATTCTTTTTTTGGAATGAGTAAAAAAACTTTTAAGATGACGACCGGAAATTTATACAAGCAGCGGAAAATAATTTTTACAGATGCAGGAATAAAATTGGTTGAAGAATAAAGGCTACAGATTTTTTTTCATTAAAATATCTGTTTGCGCATCATCACCAAGCATAAAAATATGTTCGCCAAATTTTTCAAATCCCCATTTTTTATAAAACGCGATTGCATTAATATTATGTTCCCACACGCCGAGCCAGATTATTTTTTTATTTTTTTCAAGAGCAACATCAATACATTTTTGGATCAAAGCGCTTCCAATTCCTTTGCCGATTGTTTTTTGCTCACTGTAAATCCTTGCAATTTCAATTGCTTCAATATTGCCAAGTTCAGGCGGGTTGTGGCTTTCAAGCATTCGAACATAACCAACCGTTTCGTTTTCATAATCTGCAAGTAAAAAAATATTTCCCGGTTCATTAAGCTGCGCAGTTAATCTTGCATTGCTAAAATCATTCTGCAAAAATTTATCCATGTTCTCTTTTGTGTTGAAAGAAGCGAATGCATCATAAAAAGTTCGCCTGCTGATTTCAACAATAAGTTTTGCGTCATTGGCAGTTGCAATGCGAATATTTATAGAAGACAAAATTTTATTTTTTGAGTTGATCAATTCTCGGTTCAGACATTTTCAATCACCATCGCACTTGCTCCGCCGCCGCCGTTGCAAATTCCGGCAGCGCCGTATTTTGCATTATTTTGTTTTAGGATATGCATCAACGTTACTATGATGCGCGCGCCGCTGCAACCCAAAGGGTGACCTATGGCAACTGCGCCGCCGTGTACATTTACTTTTGAAGGATCAAGTTTCATGCGTTTTGTATTTTCAATTCCAACTACTGCAAAAGCTTCATTCAATTCCCAGTAACCTATATCACTCATCTGCAAACCCGCTTTGGCAACGGCTTTCGGCACAGCGATGGATGGCGTTGTAGTAAACCATTCCGGCGCTTGTTCTGCATCTGCATAAGAAATAATTTTTGCAAGAGGTTTCAATTTTAATTCCTCTGCTTTTTCTTTACTCATTAAAACTAATGCCGCAGCGCCATCATTCATTGTGCTTGCGTTGGCGGCTGTAACTGTTCCATCTTTGATGAAAGCAGATTTTAATTCCGGTATCTTATCAAACTTAACATTAAAAGGTTCTTCATCTTTTGTAAATAAAATTGGTTCGCCTTTTCGTTGCGGAATTTCAACAGGAATAATTTCTTCTGCAAACTTTCCTTCGTTCCATGCAGCCTGCGAACGTTTGTAACTTTCAATTGCAAATGCATCTTGTTCACCACGAGTGATGCCACATTCTTTCGCGCATAGCTCTGCTGCATTACCCATCGCTTTTCCATCATACACATCCGTCAATCCATCTTTTGCTAATCCATCAATTAAATTCACATCGCCATATTTATTTCCCCAACGAAGATTGGGAGAATAAAACGGAACATTGCTCATACTTTCCATTCCGCCGGCAACAACAATATCTGCATCGCCCAATAAAATACTTTGCGCCGCCTGCGCAATTGCTTTCATTCCGCTTGCGCAAACTTTGTTAATAGTTGTACAAGCAACTTCATTTGGTAAGCCGGCAAATTTTGCTGCCTGTCGCGCGGGCGCTTGTCCGAGATTAGCCTGCAACACGCAACCCATCAAAACATCCTGAACCTGCTGCGGAGAAATTCCTGCTTTTTCAATTGCGCCTTTAATTGCAATTGAGCCTAATTTTGTTGCAGAAAAATCTTTCAATGCTCCGCCAAAACTTCCTATAGGTGTTCGCACTGCAGAAATAATATACACTTCACGTTTATTCATAGTGCAAGTAATAATTAAAAATAAAAAAGCAAAAATACAAATTAAACGAACAGGAGTGAAGTGCATGAATGTTCAGAAGAATTGCGATACGAGTAATTTTCAATTTGTATTTCATTTACAAAATCTGTTAATTAGCATAATAATGACTGCTTGTGAAAAAAGTTTCTTTCTATATTTTCTTCTTTGTTATCATTTTTCAATTTTCGGATTGTCTGATTTTTGATAAGGGCGCGTTGAACAGGTTATGGTTTTGCGCGGAAGAAAATAATGCAGGTTATCTTGATACTTCCATTCTTACGCCGGTAAGTTTTCTTTCACTTTATTCAAACGGCACCTATACGCGCGACTTTGGTAAATTTGAATATGGAAGATGGACGGAAGAAAATTCATTGCTGACACTTATCAATGCTGCAAATAAAAAAACCGAATACAAAATAAAATATACCTGGCCAGACACATTAAGGCTAAGAGCAAAAAATGAAACTGCTGCAAATTTTGAAGGACAACCGACATTACCAGCAACAGCCGCTGAAGATCCTTTTTCGCTGCAAAATAATCAGTGGCGCATAAACGCAACACATAAGGAAACGGATAAAGAATTATCAAGCCGCTTAATTAATCATTGTCGTTTTTGGGAAATGTATTTTACATGGGCGCTCAATAAAAAAATAGATTATCTCGACGTAAGAAGTACGCCGTCGTTGTTAAAAATTTATGGAAACGGTTTTGTGCTCAGGTTGTTTGAAAATTTATCTGACGAATGGAAAGCATATTTTTTTGATGAAGAAGATTGCCATAAAGCAAGTGATATGATGGCAAATGTTCTCTCGCAAAAAAAAATAATTATTGAACATAAAGAAGATAAATACAAAATGTTTATCTCGATGTTTCAGCAGCTGGAGCGGTTGTTATCGTGAAGCGTGAATAGTGAAACGAGAAACGTCAAACGAAAGACCTGAGAAGACTGCTGCAATTCACATTTCACCTTTGACATCTCACGAAAAATTTCAGACCAATCCCAATTCGATTTTTAATTTCTTTGAAAGAGAATTTACGACAAGATTGTAAGAAGTTTTTATAAAATGTTTCCATTCATCTTTATTTAACGCAGAAGCTTTTTGTACAAGCACCCATTTATTTCTTGCAAGGTATGGAGCGGGAATAATTCCGTCGCGTTCGCATAATTCATTAAAAGTCTTCTTCCGAACATTTAAAACAAACAGAAATATTTGCGCCCGTTCCCATCATACAAAAAATTTTTTTAGCAATGCAAAAACATAGGTCGCTTCCCCATTTCACATCTTCTGTTGCTTTGGGTAAAGACAAACAAAAATTTCTTATAGCTTCATTATTCATTGCCGGATAATTTTTAAAAATTAAATTTACAACCTAATATGATTAGTGTACAAACAGTAAGACAAATTGCATTATCGTTTCCGGAAACCGATGAGCATCCTCATTTTGAGCGACAGGCATTTCGCGTTAAAAAGAAAATATTTGCCACGCTTTTGGAAAGAAATAAAACGCTGAACGTAAAACTTTCTTCCATTGATCAATCTGTTTTCTGCGCATTTGATCCGGCAATTATTTATCCTGTTCCCGGCAAATGGGGTTTAAACGGGATGACAACAATTGAACTAAGCAAAGTGAAAAAAGCTATGGTGAAAGATGCTCTTACCTGCGCTTATTGCAACGTTGCTCCGCCACAACTTGCGCAAAAATATTTGCGCTGATTAATTATTACCTGCGATATTTTGTTTTCTTTTTTTAACGCTCAATTTATAGCAGAGAATAACGTCGTTATTGTACATAAGGTGCAGCCATTTTATATTTTCGGATGAAACGATATAGATATACCGTATTCTTTTGTCTGTTATCGCCGGTTGCAAAAAAGCAACTGACGAATATTTTTCCATCGTAGTGGAATCGAGCGACAAAGTATCCGTTACCTTTCCTTTATCTGCAACAGCATCGGCTGTATGCAATTCAAATTTAATTGTATCTCCAACGGATACATGTAACACTCCGGTTGACGGCGCGAGCGCAATTATATTATACTTGATAAAAGCTCTTTGCTTAAATGGAGAATAATAAAATTCTTCCGGCTCAGAAGGATCGGGCAATAAAGTCCATTGCAAATCATCTGGAAAATGATCGCGGATAAATAAATCCGGCGGCGTAAAAAAATAAAAGTCGTCAAAGTGTTTCACAAATTCATCGCCATAATAAGTAAAATAACCGCTTGCCCAGGTTACATCGAGCAAGTGCCATGCGCTGTCAACAAAAACTGCATTCCAGTAATGATTGGAAACAAATCGCATTCCTACATGATACATATCTCCGCGCGCATAACCGGTTATTAATACAGATTTAATTCCGGCATAATCGCACAAAGTTTTAAAAAGCCGCGCATAGCCTTCGCATACACCGGACTGATTTCTTATTACGGTTTCTGCAACAAACTCATTAGCGGAATTAACGTTGACTGAATCTATAGGTTTAAAAAATTTTAGATCATGCGATGACGATTTTTTTATCACCGTTTTTTTTGTTTTGTACACAATATGTTCGGCAATCCAACTGAATATAGCTCTTACTTTTTGTAAATCTGTTGAATAATTTTTTGTGAGAGAGTCCACCAAATCAGCTGGTGGTGCGGGTTCTATAGATCGCACATAGTCATCAATATCACCCAGGCTGATTGATTTTTGTGCGGCAGCAATATTTGCAAATAGCATCAATATTATTAACGCAATGCATTTCATAATAAATCTGTTGCTCTTCAAAAAATTAAAACTTGCAGTTGATAATAAGGGGTAATCAAAAATAAACAAATAGCGCGCAGTAATCTAAAATTGCAAGTAGAATTATGTAGCCACCGATATTACTACTATGAAGCTTTTGTTGCGTCGCACTCTTGTACAGTAGATTCTCTATTCAGCTATACATCAAAATCCGCGACAACATCATTTCCACATTTCCATATTTCCCACATTTGAATTTAAAACTTATTCTTCCACATCATGCTTTCTACAGGTTTATCAATTTGTCCGCTGTATTTCGCATCTTTTTTCTGATTGTATTTCACTTCAATTTCGCCATCAACAGGAAAATAAATTAACTGTCCAACCGGCATTCCTTTATATACTTTAACCGGTTGTTTTACGGAAATTTCAAGCGTCCAGTTTCCGCAAAAACCAACATCACCTTTTCCTGCCGTTGCGTGAATGTCAATACCAAGGCGGCCTGTGGAAGATTTGCCTTCGAGAAAGGGAACGTGCGCATGTGTTTCTGTGTATTCTTCGGTTACGGCGAGATAAAAAATATGCGGATACAAAACAAAACCTTCTTCAGGTATTTCAAAATAATTTATGAGGTTATGTTTTTTTGCATCAAGAATATGCTCGTTGTACGTAGCCAGCCATTTGCCCAAATGCACGTCGTAGGAATTGCTGCCTAGACATTCTCTCGAGTACGGTTCAATTTTAATAGTTCCTTTTTTCATTTCTTCCATAATGCGGCTATCGCTGAGAATCATTGTTAATTGGTTTATTAGGTTCCGTTTATTTGTTAATTTGTAAAAATAATTTTTTCATTTTTCATTTTTCATTTTTCATTCAGCACATGCCTTTGTTTTATCAACATAATATTAACGAAGCTACAAAATTGGGCATCTGGCGTATTGAAGAACCTGAATATTTTTTTTTGCAGAAAGTTCCGCTGCATAATAAGGTATCTCATCCATATAAAAAACTGCAGCATTTGGCGGGAAGATATTTACTTCCGGTTTTATTTGAAGATTTTCCTTTGGAAGAAATTGTTATAGCCGATACAAAAAAACCTTTTTTAGAAAATGAAAAGTATCATTTTTCTATTTCGCACAGTGGAAATTTTGTTGCAGCAATTGCCAGCGAAAAAAACAGGGTTGGAGTGGATGTTGAATTAGTAACGCCAAGAATCAGAAATATTTCGGATAAATTTTTGAATGATTCAGAAAAAAAATACATTAATAACTGGGTAGAACTGCCGCAACTGCAGTTGGAGTTAACAACTGTTTACTGGAGCGCAAAGGAAGCTGTTTTTAAATGGTACGGAAAAGGAGAAATTAATTTTAGGAAGCATATAGAAATACTTTCGGTTACTCATAACCGTAATACCGGCGTTTTGGATTGTATTTTTGAAAAAGATGAAAACATTTCTCTCGAAATTCATTATCATATTTTCCCGACTTTTGTTGCTGCATGGGTTTGTACATAGGTTGTGAGTGTTGATAAATTCTATTATTTTTGCTTAAACTTTAAAACCACATTAAATGAAGAAAATCTCATTACTCATAGCTGCCAGTTTCATGGCGCTATTTATTTTTGCTCAAACTGGTTCCACTGGTAACGACAAAATGTTAAAACACACGGGAGAAACCTTGGAAGTAAAAGTTATTAAGGTTGGTGAAACCACTATTTCCTACAAATATCCCGGCGAAGATGCTGAACAAACAATTGGCAAATTTGCAGTTTCTACAATTACATACGGCACGAGCGGCCGAGTAGAAAAAGTTTCTGATAAAATTGTGATTTCAGGAAAAGATGATTGGGAAAAAGTGCAAATTTTAACTGACCGTTCAGAAGTATTAGGATTAAAAAAAGGAGATGAAGTGAAAGGAAAAACGAATGGTATTTTTAGTTATAACACCGCTGCTTCAGCAGATAAAAAAGCAACTAAAAGAATTAAAGAAGCCGCTGCTGAATTAGGCGCGCCTTTTGTTTTAATGACTTCAGATAAAAGTGATGGATTTGGCGTTAAGCAGTCAATTAAAAACGGAGTTGCTTATACCTATAAATAAATTCACTTTCGCTGCGTAAAAAATAATTTCTACAATCAAACCTCATTAAATAATTAATGAGGTTTTTTTATTCATCTAATAAATTTTCGGTTCCGTTTTCCAATAAATTCAAATCAATGGTGTCCTGCCCTGCAATGCCTTCTACAGAACCTTTAACGTGTGCGGCATTCAGCAATACTTTTTCTAATTGTTTTTCTCTTGCTTTCCATAGTTTTTCCATAACATCACGTTCTCTTTGTATGGATTGTTTCATTGACATAAATCCTTCACGAATGGCTTTCCATTGCTCACTGAATTCGTTGCTGGTTAAATAATCGTACAACAAATGCATTTTATCGCCTTTGTTTTGCTGCGATTTGCCTGCGTTGAAAATTTTAATAATTCCATCGCGGAGTATGTGCGTCATTGCTTTCACTTCTGTAAAATTGCAAATCCACACGCCGTTTTTTTCACCAAACTGCGTCATATCTTTTGGCATAGATTGCGTTACAATCACTGCTAAATCTGCGCCGAGACTTCTCATGTCCGCTTTCAATTTTTCTATCCAGTCGTTAGAAAAATCTTTTGTTCGCTTGCTTTCATAAATAATTTTTCCGCATTCCAATCCAAAATTATTTCGGATGATATGAATACAATCAGCGCCGCGAACGCCTTTGCCAACTTCTTTTATTTCATCAAAAGGAAAATTATTGCGCAAAATTTCTTCCAGCAATAATTCCTGCGCTTCGCCTTGCAATTGCATGGAACCCTGTTCCTGCCTGCGTTTCATCTCTTCGGTTAATTTTCTCTGATCGTCGAGTTGTTTTTCCAGTTCTTTTAATTTCAATTGAAATTCCTGCTCTTTTAATTCCATTCGGGAACTTTCTTCTTTGAAAAGATCTTTTTTTATTTTTTCTCTTTCATCCAATAATTTTCGCTGAACGGATATTTCCAGTTCCGCTTCTTTGTTTTTTAGTTGTTGTTCTTTTTGTAAAAATTCCAATTCTTTTTGGCGGGATAATTTTAATTTTTCTTCATTGTCTTTATTAGCTTGTTGTAATAACCTAAGCTGATTTTCATAATCTGATGAAATGGATTTGCGAAGACTTTCTTCAACAGAACGTTGCAAAACAATTTTTTCTTCTTCTGATTTTTTTGCGAACTCTTTTTCTTTCTTTAAAAATTCTTCATCTTTTTGTTTGATGTACACAGCCATTTTTTCGCGTAACTCTTTTTTATATTCTTCCGAAACTGCTTCTTCCATCGGAAACTGGTGACCGCAATTAGGGCATTTTATATCTGTTGGCATGAAAACTTTTCTTGCAATTTAAGAAATAGGATAATGATACCAGCGTTGGTTTTTCATAGCATCATCGTTGCGTCGCATTTCGTTCATCAGTTGTACTACTATTAAACGATGCCTTACAAATTGCAATTTAAAGAGCACTGAAACCCACTCACAAGGTCAATAACCTCATAAGTTATCGCCGCTTCGGTAAAAATCTCTTATCTCATTTTTTATTTAGTGGTCATCAGTTTTTTTTATCGTATCAGCATTACTGACCCTTTGGTTTGTACAACAGTACCTGCTTTTTTATATGTACAGAAGTAAACAAAGAGAGCCGTATTCTGTGGTACACCTTTATATGTTCCGTCCCAACCTTTGGAATAGTCATTAGTCTCAAATACAATTTGTCCCCACCGGTTATAAATAATAAGCGAATAGTCTGTTAGGTTAGAAGCATTTAAAATTCTGAAATAGTCATTCTTCCCATCTCCATTTGGAGTAAAAGCATTAGGAAAATATTCATAACATTCTTCAGAGAGGATTACAACTTCATCCTGATTTGAACCGCAGGTATTGGTTACTGTTACAGAGTAGATTCCACCCTGTGTTACAGCGAAATGATCTGCAGTGGAATTATCCTGCCATAAATAAGACAGAAAGATTCCGGGGGTAAGAATAAGTGTATCTCCCTGGCATATTTCTTTGTCTGGACCTAAATCTGGGTTCGGTAATGGTTTCACTGCTATCGTCATTGCTGCATTAGTAGCGCATTGCCCGGCAGCAGGCGTAAACGCATAGGTGCTCTCTGTTGTATTATTTATAAGAGCGGGGTTCCATATGCCTGTTATTCCGTTGGTAGAAGTAGCAGGCAATGTTGGCGGCGGTGTTGAGCCCTCACAAACTGAATCTATAGGCAAAAAGATGGGAGCAACAGGATTATTTACTGTTACAGTTACGGTCGTATTTCCAGAAGTACATTGCCCCGGATTTGGAGTAAAAGTATAAACGCCCGTTGTTGTATTATCTATAACAGCAGGACTCCAGGTACCTGTTATGTTATTGTCGGAAATACCGGGTAATAATGGCGCCGCTGTTCCCTCGCAAATAGAAGTTGGGAACGAAAAACTCGGAATTATAAAAGCAGTTACAGTTAAATTCAATGTTGCTATTGAATCGCAACCTGCAGCATTTGTCAGAGTTGCGGAATATATCCCTGCTGACGGATACGAGTTGCTATTCCAACTAAAAGGCAACGATTTAGTACATATTGTAATTGAAGTAGTGCTTGCAGAAGGTTGGAGTACTGTTACAGTTACTGTGGTATTTCCGGATGTACATTGCCCCGAATTTGGAGTAAAGATATAAGTACCCGTTGTCGTATTATCTATAACAGCAGGGCTCCACGTACCAGTTATTCCATTATCGGAACTACCAGGTAATAATGGCGCCGCTGTTGCCTTGCAAATAGAAGTTGGGAACGAAAAACTTGGGGTTATAATAGAGCTTACAGTTAAATTTAATGTCGCTATTGAATCGCAGCCTGTAGCATTTGTCAGAGTTACCGTATATGATCCTGCCGATGGATACGAATTACCATTCCATATAAAAGGCAAGGATGCAGCGCATATATTCATGGAAGTAGCGCTAGCCGAAGGCTGGAGTATTGTTACAGTTACGGTCGTATTTCCAGAAGTACATTGCCCCGGATTTGGGATAAAAGTATAAACGCCTGTTGTCATATTATCTATAACCGAAGGACTCCATGTGCCTGTTATTCCTTCATTGGAAGTAGTCGGCAGTATTGGAGCGGGCGTGCCACTACAAATAAAGGTTGGAAAAGAAAACGTTGGGGTTATTATAGCGGCTACTGCTAAATTTAATGTAGCTATTGAATCGCAGCCTAGAGCATTTGTCAGAGTTACCGTATATGTGCCTGCTGATGGGTAACTGTTGCCGTTCCAGATAAAAGGCAATAATGCAGGGCATGTAGTAATTGAAGTAGTGCTAGCCGAAGGCTGGAGTACTGTTACGGTTATTGTCGTATTCCCTGATGTGCATTGTCCTGGATTTGGGATAAACGTATAAGTACCCGTTGTCGTATTATCTATAACAGATGGACTCCATGTACCTATTACACTATTATCAGAAGTTCCAGGCAACGATGGTGCCAATTTTCCATTACATATAGAAGTTGGAAACGAAAAAATAGGGGTTATCGTACTACTTACGGTTAAATTCAACGTCGCAATTGAATCGCAACCTGCTACATTTACCAGGGTTGTGGTGTATGTTCCCGCTGATGGATATGAATTACCATTCCAGGGAAAAGGCAGCAATGCAGCACATACAGTAATAGATGTCGTGCTTGCAGAAGGTTGAAGTATCGTAATAGTTATAGTTGTATCTGATGCGCATTGTCCGGCAGCGTGCGTAAAAGTATAACTGCCTGTCGTCATATTATCTACAACAGCGGGACTCCAGGTACCAGTTATCCCATTATCGGAACTTGCAGGCAATACCGGTGCGGGTGTGCCACTGCATAATGAAATTGGAAACGAGAAACTTGGAGCTATAATAGAATTTACAGTTAAATTTAATGTGGCTATTGAATCACATCCAGCCGCATTTGTTAGTGTAAAGGGATATGTACCCGATGATGAATATGAATTCCCATTCCAGCTAAAAGGCAAAGTCAACGCGCATATTGTCTGTGACGTTATGCTTGCAGAAGGTTGAAGTACCGTAATAGTTATTGTAGTATCCCACCCCGCTGTTGTACATTGGCCTGTAGTAGGTGTAAATGTATAATTGCCGGTTGTTGTATTATCAATATAGCAGGACTCCATGCACCAGTTATGCTGTTATCTGAAGTATTGGGTAATATTGGAGCAGCTGTTCCATTACAAAAAGAAGTCGGAAACGAAAAGGTCGGAGTTACAGTGTTGCTTACTGTAAGAACTAATGTAGCTATTGAATCGCAACCCGCGGAATTTTGAAAAGTATCTACATATGTGCCCGCAGCGGAATAAGTATTGTTATTCCAGGTGAAAGGCAACGCAGAAGCACAAACGGTATCTGAAGTGATGCTTGCAGAAGGTTGAAGTATAATTATATTCAAAGTTGCATTGTTAGCTGGACATTGACCTGGATTAGGGGTAAATGTATAAGTGCCCGATGTTGTATTATCTATAGTAGCGGGACTCCAGGTTCCACTTATTCCTTCAGTAGAAACTGCGGGCAATACCAATGATGGTGTTCCGTTGCAAAAAGAAGTTATCTCCGGAAAAGTCGGAGTTACAGGAACTGGATTATTATTAACATTTATCACCAAAGTATCAATACAAGAGCTATTTTTCCATGTATATTTATATACACCGGTAAATTGGAAACCATTAATGATTGTATTATTACCCGTTGGATTGGATATATTTGTAGGGGAAGGGTTAGAGCCCACAGCTGTCCAATTACCAACACCAGCGGATACAGCACTAAAATTACCAGTAAGGCAATTCATGGTGGCACTATCGCTAAGCAAGGCATTTTGAGCCGTAAAATTAACATCGTCGAGAAAGTTTCCTACACTCACATTTGGACCGGTTAATCCATTTTCAGAAATAGCCTGAAAAATAAAACGCGTAACGGGTTGTCCCGCCGGAACAGTATAGGAACCTGTATGAAATCCCCATGCTGTATTTCCATCTGTGGCTGTTTGTAACAAAGTGTAAGGTCCACTGGGAGGACCGGCATATACACCAGCTACGTCAACGCCGGCTCTTCCCCTGTGGGCATAGCTAAAATTAAAAGTAAGTGGTGTTGGGGTATTGTAGTCCTGATATAAGCCTGATGGTGCATTCGCATTCAACTCAACGAACTGATTTCCGTCATAAGCAGGTACGCCAAGAAAACCACTCGACCAAACTTCAATCATGTGATCAGGTTCTGTTGTTTTCCAACCCGGAACTACGGCATCATTGAAAAACCAATTCGCACCGGGAGGCGCAAGAGGAGTCTCAAATGAAGGATTAACAGTGGGAATAAAACAATCTACAGGGTTCACTACAAGATTTAAGGTTCTTATACTATCGCATCCATTTGCGGCTACCAAGGTATCAATATAGGTTCCTGCTGTTGTATGCCCGTCGTAACTTCCTCCTTGTGGGATAGTATCATTGATTGTGCTTGCAGAGGGCTGAAGTATTGTTACATTTAATGTTGTAGTTGTAGCAGGACATTGACCAGGGTCAGGGGTAAATGTATAAGTCCCCGACGTGGTATTATCTATAATTGCGGGACTCCATGTTCCGCTTATTCCCTCAATTGAGACTTTGGGTAATACCAATGATGGTGTCCCTTTGCAAAAAGAGCCTATTTCAGGAAAAGTCGGGGTTACAGGAACTGGATTATTATTAGCAGTTATCACCAAAGTATCAATGCAAGAGGCATTTTGCCAGGTATATTTATAGATACCTACAACTCCAAAGCCATTTATAATTGTATTATTTCCTGTCGGGTTTGATATATTAGTAGGAGAAGGATTAGACGCTAAAGCTACCCAATTACCGACGCCAGCTGAAACAGCAGTAAAACTACCAGAAAGGCAATTCATGGTAACGCTATCGCTAAGCAAGGAATTATTAGCTGTAAAATTAACATCATCAAGAAAATTGCCTACACTCGGATCGCCTGTAGCCGAGGAAATGGCTTTAAAAATAAAACGGGTAATCGGTTGCCCAGCTGGAACATAATAAGACCCGGTGTGCAGTCCCCACGCCGTATTTCCATCTGTGGCTGTTTGTAATAAAGTATAAGGTCCGCCTGGAGGGCCAGCATATACACCCGCAACATCAGTACCCCATCTGCCCCTATGAGCATAGGTGAAGGTAAAAATAATCGGAAATGGAGTACTATAATCCTGGTACAGCCCCGATGGTGCATTGGCATTTAACTCCACAAATTGAAGTCCGTCATAAGAGGGAACATTTTCATAGTTAGGGACCCTCCATACCTCAATTTCATGATCGGATTCTGTTGTAAGCCAACCCGGAACTGTATTATCAATTATATCTGTAGGATAAATGCCGCCAGAAGTTGTGTAGTTTTCAAACGAAGGATTAATAGTAGGTATAACACAATCTTCCGGATTCACCGTCAGGTACAATGTCCTTACGCTATCGCAGCCATTTGCAGCAATATAGGTATCAACATAAGTTCCACTTGTGGTATATCCATCGTAATTACCTCCCTGCGGAATTGTATCGTAAATTGTACTAGCTGAGGGTTGAAGTATCGTCACATTCAATGTAGAGGGATTAGTAGGACATTGCCCAGGGTTAGCAGTAAATGTATAAGTGCCCGATGTTGTATTATCTATAGTAGCGGGACTCCAGGTTCCCATTATTCCTTCAGAAGAAACTGCCGGTAATACCAGAGATGGTGTTCCACTGCAAAAGGAAGTTATTTCCGGAAAAGTCGGAGTTACGGGAACTGGATTGTTATTAACAGTTATCACTAAGGTATCAATACAGGATGCATTTTGCCATGTATATTTATAAATACCAGCAACTCCAAAACCGTTAATAATTGTATTGTTGCCCGTTGGATTGGATATATTTGTAGGGGAAGGGTTAGAAGCCACAGCTGTCCAATTACCAACACCAGCGGATACAGCACTAAAATTACCAGTAAGGCAATTCATGGTAGCACTATCGCTAAGTAAAGCATTTTGAGCCGTAAAATTAACATCGTCGAGAAAGTTTCCTACACTCACATTTGGACCGGTTAATCCATTTTCAGAAATTGCCTGGAAAATAAAGCGCGTAACAGGTTGTCCCGCCGGAACAGTATAGGAACCCGTATGAAATCCCCAGGCTGTATTGCCATCTGTGGCTGTTTGCAGCAAAGTGTAAGGTCCACTCGGAGGACCGGCATATACACCAGCTACGTCAACGCCGGCTCTTCCCCTGTGGGCATAGCTAAAATTAAAAGTAAGTGGTGTTGGGGTATTGTAGTCCTGATATAAGCCTGATGGTGCATTAGCATTCAACTCAACAAACTGGTTCCCGTCATAAGCAGGTACGCCAAGAAAGCCACTTGACCAAACTTCAATTTCATTATCAGCCTCAGTTGTTTTCCAACCCGGAACCAATGCATCATTAAAAAACCAATTTGCACCTGGAGGTGCAAGAGGAGTTTCAAATGAAGGATTAATGGTTGGGATAAAACAATTCTGTGGATTTACCACAAGGTACAATGTTCTTACGCTATCGCATCCATTTGCAGCCGTATAAGTGTCAGTATATGTTCCGGTAGTTGTATGCCCGAAATAATTAGCCCCTTGTGGTATAGTATCATAAACTGTACTTGTAACAGGCATAAGAACCGTTACAGGTATTGTTACAGGCACACCACATTGCCCCACATCTGGTGTAAAGGTGTAAGTGCCCGAAGTCATGTTATCTACTACCGCTGGGCTCCATGTACCTGTTATTCCTTCATTGGAGCTGGCTGGCAATATTGGCGCTGCTGATCCAGAACAAATGGATGTTGCAAACGAAAAAGTTGGAGTTACAGGATTATTAACTGTAATAGACATTGTAAAGCTATTAAAACAATTCCCGACAACAGGTGTTGGGGTAAAAGTATAGGTGCCTGATGCCATATTATCTACAACTGCTGGGCTCCATGTGCCTGCTAATCCATTTGTAGAAGTAGTGGGCAATGTGGGTGGGGTTGCCCCTTTGCAAAATGAAGCTATTGGAGTAAATGTTGGAGTTAGAACAACAAGTACCGTTGCAGTTATTGTAACATTGTTGAAACATTGACCCGTTACAGGTGTAGGGGTGAATGTGTAAGAAGCACTTGACAAATTACTAACAACAGCAGGACTCCATGTGCCTGCTATTCCTTCATTGGAAATATTGGGTAATGTTGGTACAGATCCTCCATCACAAACATAGGTAATGTTACCTATTGAATTAGGTATAGAAAAAGTAGGAGTCGTATTAGGATTTACTGTTGTACTAAAATTTATCCCGGCTGCGCATTGTCCCGCATTCGGTGTAAATACATAACTACCCGAGGTAGTATTACTAATAACTGAAGGTGCCCATGTGCCAGGTACGCCTTCATCAGAAACGGTGGGCAGTACTGGCACCGCACCACCTTGGCAAATCGGAGCTAAGGGCAAAAAGGAGAATGTAGGCGTCAAGTTACCAGAGGTTGCCGTAACATTAACGTCATCTAAAAAATTACCATTGCCTCCCGCCGAAAACAGAAATGGTTTTAATAACAAAACATGTAACGGCTGTCCCGCAGGAACAACAAAACTGCCTGAATATTGTACCCAAGCTCCTGGTCCATCTCCGGCTTTTTGCAGTAAGGTAAAAGGCCCACCAGGAGGACCTTCATAAACACCTACACTATCAATACCATTTTCACCCCTATGAGCATAACTAAAGCTAAGTAGCATTGGAACTGGCGTATTAAAATTTTGATATACGCCTGCAGGTATGCCTACGGCATACTGTAATTGAGCATATTGAGTTCCGTCGTAAGCAAGGAATCCATCTACACTATTCGAATGAAGTTCAATAAAATGACTACTGTCAGATGATTTCCAACCCGGGATACTACCGTCAGGGAAACCGCTACCCGTGTTAGGCGGAAGACCGGGAGTTTCAAAAGAAGGGTTAACAGTACTTATAGAGCATTGCCCTTGTAAATATTGCCCGGTTCCAATCATAAAACCGAAAACAATAAGCAATGTTTTTATCAATAATTTATAAGAACCAAAAATAAATTTCGGGTAAAGTTTGACATTCATAGGATATGATTTTCGAGTTAAACATAAGATTAGATTATAATAATACTCTTGTACAATTTGCATTGCCGTCCGAAAAATAATCACCAATATTTAAAGGTTCAAGCAAATAATGCAACACTGTTTGTAGTATTAATTTTACAAACACGATGATCAGATGATTTATGATTTGCTAATACTAACGGTTATGTATAACCGAAAAATAGTTGTTGTAATAATTAATGAGTGAATACAAACATCCTAAAATAGCAGAACGCGCAATTAAAATAGTCGCTTTAATTTCCGGAGATGTGAGGGAATTATTTCTATTTTATTCTACGATATATCTAAAACTTGAAAACCCGCTTTGGTAGCGGGCTTTCTTCTGTGCGGCAGAAGAGATTCGAACTCTCACACCCTCTCGGGCGCTACCACCTCAAAGTAGTGCGTCTACCAGTTTCGCCACCGCCGCATTTTAAGTTTATGGTTTGTAGTTTTGAGTTTGTGGTTTAGGCGATTGCAAATGTATAAAAATTTTAAGGTTCATACCTCATACCTTCTTCAGAGTTATCCTAAACGTTGTTCCTTTTCCAATTTCAGAATCTTTCACTGTTAATAATCCATTATGGTATTGCTCAATTATTCTTTTTGATAAACTCAATCCAAGTCCCCATCCACGTTTTTTTGTAGTGAAACCCGGTTTAAAAACTTTTCGCAAATTAGCGCTGGCAATGCCTTTGCCGGTATCAGCAACATCAATAAAAATTTCTTTTTCATTTTGTTTGATGTCAATTGTAATCTGTCCTTTTCCTTCCATCGCATCTAACGCATTCTTCAATAAATTTTCAATTACCCAATCAAATAATGGCTCAGATATTTTTGCAAAAATTTTTTCAGTGCCGTGAGTATTTATTATGAACAACACTTTTCCGGCCGCTCGTTTTTTAATGTACTCCATCATATTTGTGATCTGCGCCACAATGTCTTTTTCATCAAGTCTGGGTTTGCTTCCTATCTTTCCGAAACGATCTGAAACCAATTTCAACCTGTTCACATCTTTCTGAATTTCTCCAACAGTTTTAGGGTCAACACTATTTTCTTTCAACATTTCCACCCATCCTTCCAACGATGAAACCGGCGTGCCTAATTGGTGTGCAGTTTCTTTTGCCATGCCCGCCCATAGCTGGTTTTGCGTGGCGCGGTTACGAATTGTGACGGAATAAAAAATAAAGAAAATAAATAGCGCAACAATTAATAATTGTATAATCGGATAATAACGCACTTCATCCAGTAAAACTGAATGACCGTAATAATAACGGTTAGCAGTATACGGAGTGTCGGAAAATTTTATTTCAAAAAATTTATTTTCGGATTTGAATTTTTTCAGTTTGTCGGTCAAATAACTTTTATCAGTTTCTGCGCTCAGCGAATCGAGATTGATATAAGTAATGATGCTGTCCTTTTCATTGGTTTCTATAATCGGAATATCGGTATTTTCAGAAGAAATTTTTGCAGCAAGAATTAAACTTGTTTGTTCGTTAGCTTTTATAATGGTGCGTTGCGCTTCCACCCATAATTCTAATTTTCGTTTTTCATCTGAAGCAATTTTTTTGGAAAGATAATTTGAGTAAAAAATAGTTCCGGTTACAATGCCAATAGCAATTACCGCCAGCAGGGATCTCCAGTTAAACAACGACTGAATCATGCACCGAATTTATAAAAGAATTGTCAGTGCGGCGTTGAAAAACAGAAATTGTGTTTTTCTTTTGGTTTAGGTGGTGATTCAAAACCTTATTTTTGAATATCAATTTTAAAAAATTACGTGTCAGCAAAAGTAGCCATCGTTATTCTCAATTGGAATGGAAGAAAATTTCTTGAACAATTTCTGCCATCGGTTATAAAAAGTTCCTACGCTGATAAGGAGATCATTATTGCCGACAATGCATCAACTGATGATTCAATAAATTTCATCAAACAAAATTATCCGGAAATAAAAATTATTTGTCTTCAAAAAAATTATGGTTTTGCACGGGGGTACAATGAAGCTTTAAAGCATGTGCAGAGCAAGTATTATATTTTGTTGAATTCAGATGTTGAAGTAACCCCGGATTGGATAGAACCTATTGTTGAATTGATGGAAAATAATAAATCTGTCGCAGCTTGTCAGCCAAAAGTTTTGAGTTATAATGATAAGGATATGTTTGAATATGCCGGAGCCGGCGGCGGATGGATTGATTATCTCGGCTATCCTTTTGCACGTGGAAGAGTTTTTGACTTTTTAGAAAAAGATGATCACCAGTATGATGATGAGGAAGAAATTTTTTGGGCGAGCGGCGCTGCATTATTTTTAAGGGCTGATATATTTCACCAGGTAAATGGTTTTGATAATTATTTTTTTGCGCACATGGAAGAAATAGATCTTTGCTGGCGACTGCAACTGGCGGGATATAACGTGCATGTATATCCGAAAGCGATTGTTTATCACGTTGGCGGTGGAACATTGCCAAAAGGAAATTCGAGGAAAGTGTTTTTAAATTTTCGCAATAATCTTATCATGCTTGCAAAAAATCTTCCTGCAAATCAATCTTTCTGGAAAATCCCATTTCGTTTTGTTTTGGATATTCTTTCCGCTTTCAAATTTTTATTAGCAGGCAATGCGGCTGATTTTATTGCTGTAATTGAAGCGGAGCTTGCATTTATCAAATGGTTAATTTTTAAAAGAAAGTACAGTGTTTTTCCGCAAAATAAAAGTGGAAAGCTCAACGGATGGCTCAATAAGAGCGTGGTGTGGAAATATTTTATTTCGGGTAAAAAAACTTTTGCCCAAATTGTTCAAAACAAAAGCTGATTTTCTGATTCAATATATTATTTTTGCCCTGTAATTTTACATTATGGAAGAAACAGAAGAAATAAAAGATCCCAAATTGAAAGACTTTGCCTATAGCTGGGTAAACTCCTCGGTATTTCTTTTTTACCTGGAAGTATTTTGCATTATTGCTTTTTTGATTGGCGCAAGCTATGGCTTATATACGCATCGTTACAAAGGTAAACCAGAAGTGGAAGTACCTTCAAACACGCTGTACACGCCACAATACAAGTGATAATAAATTTTTTGCCTGTACTTGCTCATTCAGTATTTTTGCAACCCAGAATTAAGTAAAGGGGAAAGAAAAAATAAAAAATGTACAGAAGAGTCTATGAATCGTTTTTATTTTTTAATTTTTATTTTTGATTTTTCACGCGGAAGTAGCTCAGTTGGTAGAGCGTAACCTTGCCAAGGTTAAGGTCGCGGGTTCGAGCCTCGTCTTCCGCTCTTGTTAATAAAACCTATAAGTTGACAAATCTTATAGGTTTTTTATTCGAACACCCGGGTGGCGGAACTGGTAGACGCGCAGGACTTAAAATCCTGTAACCCGAAACGGTTGTGTGGGTTCAATTCCCATCCCGGGTACATTTAATTTTAATTGAAATTTTTTTTGAGTTGCATTGATCTACTTCTAAAAAAGTAAAAAACTGGAAAAAATAAAAATTTCTTAGTCCAAAATTAATTTGCAATCACTTTCACATTTTGGTTTTCAATTTTCTAGGCAAATTTTATCACAAAAACTATTGAAACACAACGCTGATTTTTTTTCTCTTCGTTGAATTACTGATTTTTTTCTCTCAGAACTGTATAAATCCTAAGTAATATATCATCCTGAAAATATTCAGTTTGGAATGTTAATTGTAATAACAATGTGTTTGTAAACCGTACCTATTTAAAACTGACAATACCTTATGGGAAAACCAAACCTGATGAAAAGGATTTCGCATCCTTATGCTAAGCCTTTGTTTTACGGAGCAGGAATAGATGAATATACCGGCGATTGGGATACGCCACATGTTGTACATCTTTTAAAAAGAACATTGTTCGGAGCGAAAATAGAAGATGTAAATTATTTTAAGCTGCTCACCATGTCGCAGGCGGTTGATGAATTATTAACCGCAACTCCCGCACCAACAACAGTTCCACTTAATAATTATAGCAGTGATGGATATTCTGATCCTACTGGCGTTGCGGCATGGGATACATGGATCAATACGGGCACAGATTTTATTGACGCCACGATGAATCAAAAACGCGCCGATTCATTGCGTTGCTGGTGGATGGGGCAAATGCTGAATGCAGGCAGAAGCATTCACGAAAAGATGACGCTGTTTTGGCATAATCATTTTGCGCCGGATGCATCACAACATTATTTGGATATTCCTGCAAAACTTTGGTTCAATCAATATCTCACTTTGCGTGCAAATGCATTGGGAAATTTTCAACAGCTTGTAAAAGAAATTACGATTGATCCTGCAATGCTTATTTTTTTAAATGGAAACACAAATCAAAAAACATCTCCTAATGAAAATTATGGGCGCGAATTACAGGAATTGTATACTGTTGGAAAAGGCTCCGGCTCTCATTACACAGAAGGCGACGTGGAAACTGCAGCAAGAGTTTTGACCGGACATACTGTTGACACCGAATTCAATTATTATTTTGATCCTGCGCAACACGATGATAAGAATAAAGCATTTTCTGATTTTTATGCCGATACAATTATTACCGGACGATCAGGTCCGAATGGTGCGAATGAAGTAGATGATTTGCTGACCATGATTTCTAACACTGCAGAATCCGCAAAATTTATTTGTCGTGAGTTGTACAATTTTTTCGTGTATTATAAGATTACTCCTGATGTTGAAACGAATGTTATAGGCCCGCTTGCACAAGTTTTCCAGGAAAGTGGTTACGATATCAAAACAGTTTTATCAACGCTTTTAAAAAGCGAACATTTTTTTACGATCATTTATTCAGGTGCGTGCATCATTAAAAGTCCGCTCGATTTTTTATTAGGCCTCAGCAACGAATATGAAATTCAAATGCCGGCCGCAAATGACAACGCATCAAATTATACCGTTTGGCAAATGTTGCTGCAACACTCCGCTGTTTTGCAGCAGGAAATTTTATCAATACCTGTAGTGGCTGGCTGGTATGCTTATTACGAAGCGCCGGCTTATCACGAGCTATGGATAAATTCTGTTACCTACACGGAAAGAAATGCGTACACTGATATGATGATAAGCAGCGGCGATATGATGAATGCGGTTTCTATGTTGATAGATCCGTTAGCCTTCGCGCAAAAACTTTCTAACCCGTCGGATCCGAATCAATTGATCGATGACTCGCTCGATATTTTATATCGCGTACCTGTGTTGGATAAAGCAAAAACATTTCTAAAGCAATCTTTATTATTAACCGGGCAAACAAATGATTATTACTGGACGCAGGCCTGGAACAATTATATCGCCAATCCTTCCGATACAATTGCAAAACAAACTGTGTTCACACGATTGCAAAGTTTATATAAATACCTGATGAATTTGCCCGAGTATCATTTGTCTTAACCTAATAACTGTTACCCATGGAAAGAAGAAAATTTTTAAAGAATGTAATTCCCGCAACTGCAATTTTTCCTTCGTTGTTAAATGGTCTTACTGTAAAAACATTTGGTGCAACAGGTTTTTTTCAGGCGCTTGCAGGCGCTGCGGATAATGATCATGTGCTTGTGCTTATTCAATTATCGGGTGGTAATGATGGATTGAATACTTTAATTCCTATTAGCAATTACAGTGATTACAATAATCTGCGGCCAAACATTGCTATTCCTCAAAATAAAATTTTGAAATTGGATAGCTATGAAAAAGCGGGACTACATCCGGCGATGACGGGAATGCAACAATTATATAACGAAGCAAAATTGAGTATGCTTTATTCTGTTGGTTATCCGTCGCCCGATCAATCGCATTTTCGTTCAACAGATATTTGGTTAACCGGCGCGGATTCAGATCAATATTTAACTACAGGATGGACAGGAAGATTTTTGAGTGATACCTATACAAATTTTCCTGTTGGTTATCCTAATTCAAAAATGCCCGACCCGCTCGGCATACAAATCGGTTCGATATTATCTCCTGTGTTCATGGGCCCCGGAGGCTTTACTGCAATGGCAGTTCCGACTGATACGGATTTTTATGGACTCATCAATGGCATTACAGAACCGGTTGATGATTCGCCAATGGGTGATGAACTTCTTTATTTGCGCACGATTGCAAAACAAACAAGCAAGTATGCTGATGTAATTACTGCTGCTGCAAAAAAAATTACAAACCAAGCGCCTTATCCGGCAAACAACGATCTCGCAGATCAATTAAAGACTGTTTCGAAATTAATTGCCGGCGGATTAAAAACGAAAGTGTACATGGTTAGCATGGGTGGGTTTGATACACATGGAGCGCAAGTGCAAGCCGGCAACACAACTATTGGCAGACATAGTGATTTATTAAAAGAATTATCCGATGCGATTGCTGCGTTTAGTGCAGATTTAAAATTTCAGGGAACAAATAAACGAGTGATAGGAATGACATTTTCAGAATTTGGTCGTCGCATAAAATCGAATGGCAGCGCCGGAACAGATCATGGCGCGGCGCAACCTGTTTTTATTTTTGGAGATTTAGTAAAGACAGGCGTATTAGGCAATCCGCCCGATCTTCCTTCTTCCATAACACAAGACGACAGTCTCCCAATGCAATATGATTTTCGTTCCGTGTATTCATCCATTTTGCGCGATTGGTTTTGTGTTGATCCAACAGACATCAACACGATGTTGTATAAAAATTATCAGTATCTGCCTTTCATTGAAACAACAGCTTGCACATTAAATACCGATGAGTTAAATAATTTGGGTGAGAATATAATTACAAATTATCCGAATCCATTTGTGAGTACAACCACCATCACTTTTAAAACGATGGGCGGACACACGCTCATCCAGGTATTTGATCCAACCGGAAGATTGATAGCTGTGCCTGTTGATGATTTATATGATGAAGGAACATACAACGTAACATTCGACGGAGGAAAATTAAGCGCAGGCATTTATTATGCACGGTTGCAAAACGGATCTGCACAACAGGTGAGAACAATGCTAAAGGTAACTGAATAACCTATGAAGAAATATAAGTTGCTTACATCTGTGATCAGGTATATAACGGTAATGGGTATCCTATTATCCGGACAATATTCTTTTGCACAGATGGATAGCATTACTTACAACTCAACTTGCAGCAATTATAAAATTCAATTTGGCTCAAATGTTTTTGATTCCCTCGAATTTCCCGATGTAGTCATTTGGAATTTCGGCGATCCTTCTTCGGGTTATTATAATTCGGCAAGCACGCAAAATCCTACGCATGCTTTTTCCGCAACTGGCGCATATTATGTTACATTGATTGTTGTGAACTCCGGCGATTCAGTTACATTGAAGGATACCATCAACATTGTAAATCCTGTTCCGTATAATTTCGGACCGGATATTTATTTATGCAGCAATGCCGATACAACAATTTATGCCCCTATAATTCCTAACGTTACTTATGAATGGAATGATGACAGTCTTACCAAAACAAATTTTTTGAAAGTAACAAAAACAGGAATTTACACAGTACTCATAAACGGCTGTGCAGTTTCCGATAGTATAGGTATATATTATAGTGATACTCCAAAAATTAATCTTGGCGACAATCACATTCTTTGCGCCGGAGAAATATTAACGTTGAATGCAGCAAGTCAAAATGGAATTTATGTTTGGAAATTGAACGGAAATATTTTACCAGATTCCCTCGGGCAATTGCCGGTTATTGCTCCCGGCGGACATTATGTTGTATCTGTTAATGTTCCAGGTTGTGGCATTTATACCGATAGTGTGAATATTACTTTTTCATCTTTGCCTGCGCCTGCATTTTCTTTAGGCCCAGACACATTGTTATGCCCGAAACAAATTTATACACTCACCGCTTCAGTTGCCGGTGCAACGGCTTACAGTTGGAGCACGGGAGCAACAAGCAGCAGCATACAGATTACGCAACAGGGTTTGTATTGGGTGTTTGTGAAAGTGAATAATCAATGTGAAGTTGTAGATACTGCCGAAGTGGATTATCGCGATGATAAAACTCTTAATTTTCATGACACCGCTATTTGCCAGGGCGCAACATTAATTCTTGATGCAGATTTCGGAACAGGAACATATAATTGGGTTGCCGATCCGCCGCAAAGAAATGATCAGAACCAAACAGGTCAGTCAACTTATTATGTGTACAATCCCGGTTTATATAAAGTCATCGCATCAATCGGCAATTGCGTTTACACAGATAGCATTCGTGTGAGCATGAATGATAGTTTGATTTTGAATATCGGCAGAGATACTTCTTTATGCGTCGGCGAAGATTTTCTTTTGCACGTACAAACAAATGCAAATTCATTTGCGTGGCAGGATGGAAGTGTTGCGTATGATTATCCAATTAAAACAACAGGCGTTTATTCTGTTATAGGTCAAAATGGTTGTGGCATTGACACGGCAACTGTAAAAATTGATTTCCGCCATTGCGAATGCGAGCTTACATTACCCAATGCATTTACACCGAATGGAGATGGATTGAATGAAACATTCAGACCGCTGCATCCGTGCGACATGAGTGATTTTGATCTTAAAATTTTTAATCGTTACGGACAATTAGTTTTTGAATCAGCAAATTCCTCAACCGGATGGGATGGAAGTTTTAAAGGATCAAAAGCTGTTGACGGAACTTATGTGTGGATGTGTTCCTACACAAATACAAATAATAATCAGCGAGTGTTTAAAAAAGGAACACTGATATTGGTGAGATAAAAATCCAATTCGCTCACAAACCATAGTATAATATTACCTTTGTTCATCGCGGGTACGAATTTCAAATAACTTCCTGCCAGAAAATATTTAATTTTCTTTTCTTGAAAAACTCTATAAAAAAAATATTTAAGCCGGTAAGTAAAAAACAAACAATCGAATTTGCGCTGGTAGCAATTCTTGTTGCTCTTTTTCTTTCTTTATATTTTAAAACAAACACCGGAGTAAAAGTTGCTTTTGTTATTACAGTCGTTGCGATTTTAGTTCCTGTTATTTTTTATCCTTTTGCATTAATTTGGTTCGGGCTATCAAATATTTTAGGAGCGATCAGTTCAAGAGTGCTGATGACGATTATATTTTTTGTGTTGGTAGCTCCCATAGGTCTGATAAGAAAATTATTTGAGAAAGATAATTTGAAAATAAATCAATTTAAAAAAGGCAGTCAGTCTGTAATGGAAAACAGAAATCATTTGTATAAAGAATCCGATATTACAAATACGTTTTAATTTATTTCTAATTAAGATATATTGGCAAAAACGATTTTAGGAATTTCAGCTTTTTACCACGATAGTGCAGCCGCGCTTATCAAAGATGATGAAATCATTGCGGCTGCGCAGGAAGAGCGTTTCACGCGCATTAAACATGATTCTTCTTTTCCGACCAATGCTGTAAGATATGTTTTGGAAGAAGCATCGATAGATTATAATGACATTGATGCGGTGGCGTTTTACGATAAGCCATTATTAAAATTTGAACGTCTTCTTGAAACTTATCATTCTTTTGTTCCAAACGGTTTGCAAAGTTTCATAACGGCAATGCCTATATGGATAAAAGAAAAACTTTCGATGAGAAAATTATTGCGTAATGAATTAAAACAATTCGGCGATGCAAAAATAAATTTATTTTTTCCTGAACATCATTTATCGCATGCGGCAAGTGCGTATTATCCTTCACCATTTCATGAAGCAGCGATTATAACAATTGATGGTGTTGGCGAGTGGGCTACAACAACTATTTGTCATGGAAAAGAAAATCAGATCACGATACTCAAAGAATTACGTTTTCCGCATTCCATAGGTCTTTTATATTCTTCCTTCACTTATTTTCTCGGTTTTAAAGTGAACAGCGGAGAATATAAATTGATGGGATTAGCTCCTTATGGAAATCCGAATTCTGCTCAAACAATCGAATTCAAACAAAAAATTCTTTCGCATTTAATTGACATAAGAGAAGATGGTTCCTTTCTTTTGAACATGGAATATTTTGATTTTGCAACCGGGTTAAGAATGACGAATAATAAAAAGTGGGAACAATTATTCAGTTTGAAAAAGAGAGAACCTGAATCTGTATTGAATCAAACGCACATGAATCTTGCGTTGGCAATCCAGGAAATTACAGAAATCATTGTAATAAAATTAGCGCAAACTGCTAAGCAAATTACACAAAGCAAAAATTTAGTAATGGCTGGTGGAGTTGCGTTGAACTGCGTCGCAAACAGTAAAATTGCAGACGCAAAAATATTTGATAACATTTGGATTCAGCCAGCGGCAGGAGACGCAGGTGGCGCGATTGGCGCGGCCTATGCAACTCTTCATCTGAAATATAATTATCCAAAAAAACAATTGCTATCGCTCGATGCAATGCAGGGCTCTTATCTTGGCCCGGAATTTTCGGATAGAGATATTTTAAAAGCGCTGAAAAAATATAATGTAGAATATGAACACTTCGGAAATTTTAATGAACTAACGGGTATGGTTAGCCGAAAAATTGCGGAAGGAAATGTTGTTGGCTGGTTCCAGGGCAGAATGGAATTCGGTCCGCGTGCGCTTGGTAACAGAAGTATTTTAGGCGATCCTGGAAACCCGGATATGCAACGCATCATCAATCAAAAAATAAAATTCAGGGAAGGCTTTAGACCGTTTGCGCCAGGTGTAATAGCTGAAGATGCGCCGAAATATTTCGAGATAGATTCTCCATCGCCATATATGTTATTTGTAAAATCATTAAAAAATAATTTGCGGAAACCGGAACCGGAAAATTATTCTGAACTGGAAATGATGGATAGATTATATCATTTGCGTTCGGATCTTCCTGCAATAACACACATAGATTATTCCGCTAGAGTGCAAACGGTGAGCAAAGAAACAAATCCAAAATTCTGGCAACTGTTAAACGATTTTAAAAAAATTAAAGGATATGGAATGCTGATAAATACTTCTTTTAATGTTAGAGGTGAACCAATTGTTTGCACTCCCGAAGAAGCGTTTCTCGGTTTTATGAAAACAGAAATGGATTTGCTTGTTATAGGAGATTATCTAATCGAAAAAAAGAAGCAAAAAAATATTGTAATTAAAAAAAATAATTTTGCTTTGGATTGATAAGAAAATGCATAATGAAACAGTCAGCAATTATTTTTCTATCTTTTTTTCTTTTCACAAAAACAATGTTTGGGCAAGAACCTTTTGTATTAGGTGTTGTTGACAAAATTCAGTCCGTTGAATTAAGTGAAACCAGAACACTAAATATTTATTTACCGGAAAAATATTCGCCGGATTCTTCTGCAACTTACCCGGTTATTTATCTTTTAGATGGTTCGGCTAACGAAGATTTTATTCATGTTGTTGGCATCGTTCAATTTTTAACGATGATAGAAGAAATGCCAAAATCAATTATCATAGGTATCGCAAATGTGGACAGAAGAAGAGATTTTACATTTCCGACAACTATTGCTCAGGATAAAAAAGATTATCCGACAACCGGAAGTTCAGCAAAGTTTATTTCATTCATAGAAAAAGAGCTGCAACCATTTGTTGAAAAAAAATACAAAACAAATAATTCTAAAACAATAATCGGACAATCCTTAGGCGGATTGCTTGCAATTGAAATTTTATTGAAGAAACCATATTTGTTTAGTAATTATTTTATCGTAAGTCCGAGTTTGTGGTGGGATAATGAATCACTTTTGGCACTTGCTCCAAAATTATTGGAGAAGCAACCTGGTAACAATATTCATGTTTATGTTTCTGTGGGGAATGAAGAAAAACGAATGGTAGATGATGCAAAACATTTTGTTGGAATTCTTCAAACAAATAAAAAAAATTGGAGCATTGATTTTGTTCCATTGCCGAATGAAGATCACTTAACAATATTACATAACAGTTTGTACAAAGGGTTTGAAATGTTTTATTCCCAAAAGCATGGATAAAAATTATTTCCAATGATCACATTAATAAAAACGGATTCAACCAATAAAGATTTTATTCATCTCGTAAAACATCTTGATGCCGATTTGGCCAAAAGAGATGGAGACAAGCATGCATTTTACAACCAGTTTAATGCAATAGGTAAAATTAAATATGCAGTTGTTGCATACGAAAATAATCTTCCAGTGAGTTGCGGCGCAATAAAAGAATATGCATCAGATACGATAGAAGTAAAACGCATGTACACTTTACCCGAAAAAAGAGGACAGGGAATTGCTTTTAAAATTTTGAGTGAGTTAGAAATATGGTCGCGGGAATTATCTTTTAAAAAATGCATTTTGGAAACGGGTAAAAACCAGCCGGAAGCAATTCGTCTTTATAAAAAAAGCGGCTATATAATTATTCCAAACTACGGGCAATATACGGAAATAGAAAACAGCGTATGTTTTGAAAAAGAATTAATATAAAAAAGGAAGCATCACTTTTATATACCCGTCAACGTTAGTTATGTCCGGTATTTTTAGAGAAGTAAAAAATTTATAAATCAGAAAGAACTCTTCCTTTGGAATTTACCAATAAATTCAGCACGTTTCTTTCTGTGCCTGTAAACGGCCCTGATGATTCGATTTTTAAAGTTGCCATCGCTGCCGCAAATTCTCCCGCAAACTGGTATCCTTTTCCTTTTAATCTCTGGTATAAATATCCCGCCATGTATGTATCTCCACAGCCTGTTGCATCTACAACAGAAGTGACCGGGCTGTAAGCTGGAATGTAAAAAAAATCAATACCATTATAAATTACAGAACCTTTGCTGCCAAGCGTAATAACAATTTCTTTCACGCCCCAGTTATATAAAACAACGGCAGCTTCACGAACATCTGTGCATCGGGTCAATACTTCCATTTCTGATTCGTTCGCTTTTAAAATATCTACATACTTAAGCGCTTCTTTTTTTGCAGGCCAATCAATGGAATAAACTTTTTCATTTTCCACTCTTCGCAAATAACCCTGCACATCGAGCGATACTTTTCCTTTTTTTGACAGCATTTTAATCAAATCAACAGGAATATCATCTGCAAGTAGCGGACCGAGGTGAAAAATCCTCGCATTTATATTAGCCAGTTGTTCCGCAGTAAATGGATCGGAGAGTTGCAATACTCTTTGCGACCTATGATCCTGGTCTTCTGTATAATTATTTTCAAAATGAACTGAATGAGCTGAAAATGCCGGTACATTTACTTCAATTCCTCTTTCTTCCAGATCCGTTACAAAATGCAATTCTTTTTTGGCAAGAGTGGTAACTAAGATATACCGGATATTCATGTTGCTGATGGCATTTGAAAAATAAAAAGATGTGCCTCCGGCCATACGCACAGTTCCTTTGGATGTAACTACTTTATCTAAGGTGATATGTCCAACGCAACAGATATCGTACATGAGCTTAATTTTAAAATTTGCCTTGATTTTACCAATCTCCTAAAAAACAAATTTAATATAAAAGTAGCATCGAGAAATGATTTAGTTATTTCTGCATAAGCAATTTAAAAACAAACATATAATTGCATTTTTTGGCATTTAAATTTTCTGTCTTTCACGGTTTGTCTATATTTTTTCGCCATTCATTTTATAAATGGAAGGTGATGAATTCAGATGTTTTGTAATTATAGGGTTCTTTGCGGTATTATTTATAAATCTGAGCGGGTATTTTTTTCTACGGCTATGGTGTGAAGTGGAATAAAAATCTCAGTTACTCTATTTCATTAATTTAATAAAAGCTATAGCAGCTATTAATAAAATTAAGCTGATTATTAAAAAACCCTGTCGTCGTATAAACTTGAAATTTCTTCTCATAAAAATACCCCATTGCTGAACAATGGGGAATTAAATGCTAATTAATGTATAACCTTTATGAGAGAGAAATAATCAAATGTCGGCCAAATTATTTGCTTATCTGTTGTACACAAAAATATTAAAAGAGAAATAATATCTTCCGGTAAGAAGATGAATAAAAAATTCTGAAAAGATTCTTTTGTATTAGCTACACACTAAATTAATAACCGCCGAGATGCTTTGTGGCATTGCAACCGCCGGAGCGTTGCTGTGTTGCACAACTTGAAAATATAAGCGCTGCAGCAAATACAAAAAGGAGTGTAAAAAATATTTTTTTCATCTGGGGTTAATTTTAATGATCAGTATTTACATTTTCTGAAAATTGTTAATTAGGGTTCCATCAAAGGTAAAAGGATTAAACCAAAAAAGCCCTGCCTCTGGAATGCAGGGCCTTGGATTAAAAACGTTCACAATGAAAAGCAGGTTATATGATAACGGCTAAGTTTAAAAAATGTTGTAAAATAAAAGCTCTCCCAAGACTGAGAGAGCCGAATAATAACTGCTTTTTTAAAACTACATTTATATACGCGTATATAAATTAATAGTTTGTCGTTCTAAAAAAGATTTTCAACACACAGATTTTCGATTTTGGATAATTAAATAAAAAGATTCGACTGAGATTACAGCCATGTAATTTTTTAAAAATAGCTCAGTTACTGTTTTGAAAAAATTATCCTAAACAAGAAATAACCTGCTGAAGAGTTCACGCAAAAATAATTTCAGCGCGTTTTAGTATTGCCATCCAAAACTGATTTTTGTTTTGGCATTTTTATTTAGCTTCATATTTTATTTACTCCTGACAAACTTTTTGTTATGCGATTAATATTCTGCGTAGGAATTTTATTGGCATCTTATTCATCATTCCTGCACGAAAATAAAATTGATGATTTCCATAAGAGAAATACCGGTTATCATAGGTCGCTCATTTTACCCGATACTGTATCGCCGTCGGGCAGAGAAATTTTTAATACTAATTGTAAGATATGCCATAAAGATTCCGCTAATTCTCTTGCTCCGGATAATACTATTCTTTCCACGATGACTCCGCGCGCTGTTCTCGCAGCATTAGATAATGGAAAGATGAAAGCACAGGGAGCTATACTTACAGAAGAACAACGTAAAACTGTTGCGCAATGGGTTACTCAAAGAGAAATCAAACCAAATGATTTTTCAAAAGAAGCCTTCACATCTTTTTCTATCAAGCCAGGTAAATCTGATTATTCCGGATGGGGTGGTAACAAGGAAGGAACTGGTTTCAGAACAGCCATGCAGTCGGGTATCACACTTGCCAACGTATCTTCTTTAAAATTAAAATGGGCATTTGGTTTTCCGGATGCGACGCTTGTAAGAAGTAAACCGGCAGTTGCAGGAGATTGGCTTATTGTTGGCGGACAGTACGGAGAATTATTTGCCATCAATAAAAACACGGGAAAGATTGGATGGATATTTACTGCGAGCGCCGCCATTCGCGGAGCTATTTCTGTTATAGAAAATGCAAATGGCATCACTGCATTTTTTGCCGATTTCAGCACAAATGTTTATGCTGTTGATGTAAAAACCGGTAGACTTTTATGGAACAAGAGAGCAGGATTTGATCAGCAATCCACCACAACGGGTTCCGTTGCAGTATATAACGGTTATGTGTATGTGCCGATCAGTTCTGTTGAAGTGGCAATGGCAGCTAATGGCAGCTATGCCTGTTGTACCTCTTCCGGAGGTGTTGTTGCAATAGATGCAAAAACAGGGCAGGAGTTATGGAAACATCGTGTACTTCCGCCTGCTAAAGAATCAGGAAAAAAGAAAAATGGTCAGCCATTTTACGCACCTTCAGGAGCTCCTGTATGGTGTAGCCCAACAGTCGATGCAAAAAGAGGATTGTTATATATAGGCACTGGCGAAAATTATTCTTATCCATCTACCAACACCAGTGATGCGATACAAGCGCTTGATCTGAAAACAGGAAAGCTCGTTTGGAATTTTCAACGCACAGAGGGAGATATATATAATCTTGCCTGTCCTTATTTTAATAATTGTCCCGGCAAACCCGGGCCAGACCTGGATTTCGGCATGGCGCCGATTTTAATAAAAAGAGATGATGGAAAAGATATTTTAGTTGCCGGACAAAAATCTGGCGTTGTTTATGCGATTGCGCCGGAAAATGGAAAAATGATTTGGCAAACAAGAATTGGGAAAGGCGGCGCTCTTGGCGGTATACATTGGGGAATGGCAACTGATGGAAAATATATTTATGCAGCCAATGCAGATAATATTCTCGCAATTGATACAAGAGATACTTCGGTGAAAATTTCTCCGGGTATTTATGCGCTGGATATAAAAACGGGTAAAATAATCTGGAAAACTCCTTCTCCGGATTGCCAGGGAAAAAAAGATTGCTATGCAAGTAATTCTGCAGCTTCAACTGTAGTTCCGGGAATTGTTTTTGCCGGCGGACTTGATGGACATATAAGAGCCTATGCGACCAAGGACGGTAAGATTTTATGGGATTTTGATACAGCAAAAGAATTTGAAACAATCGACGGCATTAAAGGAAAAGGCGGAGCTATAGACGGACCTGCAGTTGTTGTATCTAACGGTATGGTGTATGTAAATTCTGGCTATGGAATGTTTGGAGAAATGCCCGGTAATGTTTTACTCGCTTTTGAAACAGAAAAAAAATAATTATAAAATAAAGAGAAATCTTTTCTGATAGCCTGTCATCAAGAAAAATAAATTCAATGTTGCAGAACCGCGTTGACCCGTGTGGAAATATTATTAAAACAAAAGCCCGCGGCCAATGGATGGGAAATCGTGGAATCATTCACGATGAGTATAAAAATATAATTCGGCCATTCAAATTAAAGGCATGGCTTACCTGTGTGCTTCAGTTTAAAGAAAGAAAAAGGCAGGTAATGACGCCGAACAGGTATACTGAACTTTTCTTTTTAGATGAGGCGACTGCTTTTGCGGCTGGTCATAGGCCTTGTTGTGAATGCCGCCGGCAAGATTTCGACCGCTTTAAATTTTTCTATATAAAAGGGAATCCTGATTTTGGATTTGATCAGAAAACTTCAGTTAACGAAATTGATAAAATTTTGCACAGTCAACGCATAGATAAGAGGGGAACAAAAATAACCTACGAAGAGCGCGTTGAAAACATTCCAAATGGCGCTTTTATTTTGTTTAATAACAAACCATATTTGTTCGCTAATGATTTAATATTTGCGTGGTCGCCTTTTGGATATGAAGAAGGTATAGCGTTACCTGAAATAAAAAAATTTGCTGTTCTTACACCATCATCTATTGTAAATACCTTCCGTGCAGGATATGAGCCACAGATGGCAACTAAGCGGACCGGACGGGACTCGAACCCGCGACCTCTGCCGTGACAGGGCAGCATTCTAACCAACTGAACTACCGATCCTTGTTATATTATAACAGGATTAATCTCCTGAATATAATTTTTAGGACGGCAAAGATAGCTGAATTTTATTTTTTGCCAATAAAACTTATCGATTAAAAATCTCCTTACCTTAATTTTACATTTCATCTTATTTATATTATGCCTGTCAACAAAAACCGTCAGTTTCTCGATTTTGAAAAGCCAATCAAAGATCTCTTTGATGAAATCGAAAAACTAAAACAAACCTCAGAAAAAACAAAAGTTGATCTCAGGGATTCTATAAAAAAATTAGAAGACCAGGTTCTTGAAAAAAGAAGAGACATTACGATGCACCTCACGAGCTGGCAAAAAGTTCAGCTCAGCCGCCATCCCGATCGTCCATACACCATGAAGTACATAGAAAAAATGTGCAATAATTTTGTTGAATTGTTCGGCGATAGAAACGTGCGGGATGATAAAGCAATGGTTGGTGGTTTTGCAGAATTGGGCGGACAAACCGTGATGATGATTGGCCATCAAAAAGGAGCAAATACAAAAATGCGGCAGATGAGAAATTTCGGAATGGCAAATCCCGAAGGTTACAGAAAAGCATTGCGCCTGATGAGGCTCGCGGAAAAATTTGATAAGCCTGTCATCACACTCATAGATACTCCCGGCGCATATCCCGGCATGGAAGCTGAAGAGCGCGGACAGGGTGAAGCTATAGCAAGAAATATTTATGAAATGATTCGGTTACGCGTGCCCGTTATATGTGTCATCATTGGCGAAGGCGCCTCCGGCGGAGCTTTGGGCATAGGTGTTGGCGACAGGGTTTTTATGCTCGAGAATTCGTGGTACTCGGTTATCTCGCCCGAAAATTGCAGTTCTATTTTATGGCGAAGTTGGGATCAAAAAGAAAAAGCTGCAGAAGAATTAAAATTAACTTCTGACTATATGTTGAATTTTGGTTTGGTGGATGGAGTAGTGCCCGAACCTTTAGGCGGCGCTCATTGGGATTATGATGAAGCAGCTGCTATGTTAAAGCCAAAACTCATTGAAGCTATTCATGAGTTGAAACAATATTCTCCCGAATACAGGATTGAGGAAAAAATAAAAAAATTCGGCAAGATGGGTTTCTGGAATGAAGTCGACGCCTGATTTTTATAAAAAATAATTATGACCCCGGCCACATTAATTCTATTCAACATCGTTGCGTCGCACTCTTGTACAATTGAATATTTTCTGAGCTTTCGTTGCCGCTAAGACACTAAGACACGGAGAGGCACAAAGAAAAGCTTCGTGCAACTTTGAGTCTTAGTGTCTTCGTGGCAAAAAATCGCTCAATAGAATTGTTGCGGTTGAAGAGTGCGACGCAACGATGATGAAGAATGGACAAATGCCGGCTGCAAAAAAATAAGTTGAAAATTTAAAAAGAACGCAATTTGAAAATGGAATTGAATTGTTCTCAATTTTTACTTTTTAATTTTTACTTTTGACTTAAACAACAAGAATGGACTTAAGAGAACAACTTCGCGGAACAGGTGTTGCGTTGATAACGCCCTTTTCATCAAACTTAGATATTGACTTTGATGCACTCGGAAAAGTAATTGACTTCGTAATAGATGGCGGAGTGGAATATGTAATCACACTCGGAACGACCGGTGAAACGCCAACTTTATCAAAAGAAGAAAAAATTTCTCTTATAAATTTTACTTACGAGTATGTTGGCGAAAGAGTGCCCGTTGTAGTTGGCGTGAGCGGCAACAACACTAATGAAGTGATAAAAGATTTGGAAAAATTTCCGCTTGAAAAAGCAGCAGCGGTGTTGAGTGCGAGCCCGCATTACAATAAACCATCGCAGGAAGGATTGTTTCAGCATTACAAAGCAATTGCAGCCGCCACAGTAAAACCAATTATTTTATACAATGTTCCTGGAAGAACCGGGCGCAACATTGCAGCATCAACAACTATTCGTTTGGCGAAAGAAGTTGAAAATATTGCAGGAATAAAGGAAGCAAGCGGGGATATGGATCAATGCATGCATATTTTGCGCGACAGACCGGAAAGTTTTTTAGTTGTTAGCGGAGATGATGTGCTTGCGTTGCCGCAAATTGCCTGTGGTATGGATGGCGTTATAAGTGTTGCTGCAAACAGTTTTCCAAAACAATTTTCTGAAATGGTGCGGTTATGTTTGAAACAGGATTTTAAAAGCGCCAAAGATATTAATGATGAATTAATAGAAGGATATGAATATTTATTTATCGAAAATAATCCGGCAGGCGTTAAAGCCGCATTAACCGAATTGGATATAATTGAAAATTATTTGCGTCTTCCGTTAACTCCATTGAGTAAAGATTTGCATGCCAGGTTAAGAAGCTACATTACTGCGCTTTAATAATCTGTTTATTTTCTAAAGATAACGATCATGCATATGTAATATAATCTCTCGTAAAATTAATTTCTTAATTTAACCGATAATTACAGAAAAGTTGAACATGCCTCAAGCTGTGGCAAATTTCAGTTGGCAATAATTATTTATTTTGCCTTCTAAGTGTTTTATATTAGGCGGCTTAAATACTAAGCGTTCCTACTTATCGTTCTTTTATTTCCTTGTCTGTGAAAACTATTTTGTAAAATCCAATCCATTTCAATGAAAAACTTTACGTGTTTCATGCTGGCTTTGCTGGCTATACCCTTTTTTCTTTCCGCACAATTGCCCTCAGGGTACACTGCACATTATCCGTTAAATGATGATGCTATTGAGGCAGGTGGCAACGCAAGTTACAACGGCACTCTAACTTCAGTAGCCGGCACAACAAATCGTTTTGGAACAAGTAATGCTGCAATTCAGCTTACATCAGGCACTTCTTACGGAACTATTCCGGTTGTGGTAAAGGATAATTTTACTGTTGGCTTTTGGATCAAAACAAATATGACAGCTAACAGCAGTTCTCAGTGGTATGGCGGTAACAGTCTTATCGATGCAGAAGTTTGCGGAGTTACCAACGACTGGGGAATAGCACTGATCAATGGCGGCAAAATTGCTTTCGGCACAGGCAATCCGGATAAAACTATTATATCGCCTTTAAGTTATAATGATAATGCCTGGCATTTTATAACGGCAACTCGCGATAAATCCGGAACCGGAACTATGATTTTATATGTAGATGGGAGCCAGGTGGTAAGTTTAACATCAGTGAACACAGGTACCCTGAGCGCTCCTACATTTATAGGATTGGGAAGAAATGATTGCACTGGCGCCGATTATACGGGAAGCCTGGATGATTTAATTTTTTATCCGAGCGCGTTGAGCAGTGCACAGGTTACAAACTTGTATAGTTACATGAATACCGTAGTGCTTGCTGTAAGCTGGATATCTTTCAGTGGCGAAGTTTCCGGAAGCAATATAAACCTGCAATGGAAAGTTCCTGATTCAAAACAAATTGATCATTTTGAAATAGAACATTCAACTGATGGAGAAACTTTTTCGTTGATAGGAACATTACCTGGAAGCAATAACCCCACTGATGGAAATGTTTCATTTGCTTTTGCAGATGGAAACCCTGCGAGCGGAATAAATTATTACCGCATAAAACAAGTTGATGTTGACGGAACATATTCTTATTCCGACATAATACATTTTTCGTTTCAGAATTCTTTTTCAGGAATCAGGTTATTATCAAACCCTGTTATAAACAATATGCTTGTTATAGAGAATCCAAATCAGCAGATGATCCAGGCAATAAACATAATTGATATAGCGGGCAGAATTTTGGAACGAAAGAATTTTCAATCGCAAAACACATCTTTGCAAATTAATTTGAACAACCTAACACCGGGATATTATTTTATCCGGGTTAGCACAACTGCAAAAACAGTTTCCATACCTTTTATAAAATGATTGTGAGCGTTAAAAACTATTTGTAAAATTTTTTTTAAAATTTAATTGCTGAATACAGCTAACAGCTAACAGCTAACAGCTAATAGCTATTAGCCATTGGCCGTTAGCAAATCTGCATATTATCACATTCCCTCATTCCGTTCTCAGGCTCTTCACCGGGTTTGAGAGTCCGGCTTTGACAGCTTTATATCCTACCGTAATCCATGCAATAAAAATTGCGCCAACAAATGCCAGTAAGAAAAATTGAATTCCAAGATCGCTTTTGGAACAATTCAAAAGCGAACAATATAATTTTACGCGACGGTTTATTTTTTATTTTAGATTTAAGTATTATTCGGTTTGCATTTGACATTAATTAATTCAACTTTATTAAACATAAAAATTAAAAAGGAAAATGGAAAAGAAATTACAGAACCAGGTTGCAATCATTACCGGTGCGAGCAGCGGAATAGGAGCAGGTGTTGCAAAATCATTAGCAGCAGCGGGAGCTACAGTTGTTGTGAATTATCCTGTCGACTCCGCAAAAGCCGCAGCTGATGCAGTGCTCGACGAAATTAAAAGCGCGGGCGGAACAGGAGTTACGGCAAAAGCTGATGTCAGTAAAGAAGCGGATGTACAAAATATGTTTGCAGATGCAATTAAACAATTTGGCACAGTAGATATTTTAGTGAATAATGCAGGCGTGCAAAAAGATTCTCCTTTTGAAGAGATGACACTCGATCAATGGAACTTTGTGCTGGGCATAAATCTCACAGGATATTTTTTATGCGCGAGAGAAGCTATACGGGAATTTTTGAGAAGAGGCGTTGACGAAAACAAAAGTAAAGCCGCAGGCAAAATTATTCAGATGAGCAGCGTGCACGAAGTTATTCCCTGGGCGGGGCACGCTAATTATGCTGCATCAAAAGGCGGAGTGATGTTGCTGATGAAAACTCTTTCGCAGGAATTTGCATGGAAAAAAATCCGCATCAACAGCATTTGTCCCGGCGCGATACAAACGCCAATTAATAAACAAGCATGGGAAACTCCCGAAGCATTGAAATCATTGCTCACATTAATTCCTTATCAAAGAATCGGACAACCTGAAGATATCGGAAACACCGCCGTTTGGTTAGCAAGCGACGATAGCGATTACGTAAACGGCGCATCCATTTTTGTTGACGGCGGAATGACTTTGTATCCCGGGTTTACAGAGAATGGATGATGGATATTAGCCGTCAGCTATTGGCTGTTGGCTATTAGCTGTTGGTTATTGGCTGTTGGCTATTAGCCAATAGCTATTAGCTAATAGCTATCAGCTATAATAATATTCTTACCATTGAAAATAAATTCGTCTCCGGGTTTTTTATGTTGCAGCAATTTTGCAAGCGGCGCGCCGGGAGATAAAAACAAAATCGTTTCTCCATCTATTATTTGTTTGCCTAAACCTGCTGCAATAAAAAAAGAAATCTCTGCGCATTGTATAAAAGCTCCCGCATTTATTGTAGTATAAATTTCGTTGGTGTTGATTGCATGAAGCGTAGATAATTCTTTTATATTTTCCGATAATTGTTTTGCATGCATCTCGCGTTCCAGATGATTCATAGCTCTTCCTGTTTCGTATTTATCACCCGCAGAACTTTTCTCTTCGTTGTTCGCCGCCTGCTGCGCATTCGCAATTGCAACCTTCGCAATTTCTATGCGTTTATTAATTGTATCTGTACAAAATTGTTTCAGTTTATTTTTAAAAGAGATTTTTTCCTGTGCGTTCATAGCAAACATTAATCGCGAAAGTTAAAAAGAATTGTCAACAACATTTTAAAACAGCATTCGCGAAAAATTTGGTAGTGGATCAGCTTGAATTCAATTTTCAATTCTGCCCCAAAAATGTGTAGTGGCCATTTTCTCTATCAACATACCCTGCGCTTTTGTTATTGTAAATAACCCAGATTACTTTTTTATTTTTAGAAAGCTTACTTCTAACAAAAGCAAAACTCACTATGATTGGCCTTTTGAATAAATATTCTTCCGAAGTAATGCTAAAATAAGGGTCTACGTGCCATAATTGAATGCCACGTGAATTAATTGCAGTTATGTAAATCCTTGCGGAATCGAGGATAAATCTTGTCCCGGTTTCATTGTCTTTTAAGATAATTTCGTCTCCATTCTTTTTATATTGAGGTAACGGCCGCCTTTGTTCATACACTGTATCATTAATCACTTGGGCAAGGCAATGATTAATGACAGATAAAAAAACCATCAATATTAAAAAATGTCTTATCATTCTTGATCTGCTAATTTAACAATATCCTCAAAACTCATAAATCATTTAATCAAACCTGCTTCCAAAAATTTTTTATAGTAATAAATTGCGGGGGACTTCCCTATATTTATAAACAAATCTCAAACAAAAAATATGAAAAGAATAATCTTACTCGCTATCATCATTTCCATTTTTATTTCATGCAATACAAATTCTCCGCAAAGCACGGCATCTGCCGCTAATGCAAAAGATACTTTGACCTATGCATATACAGCACTCTATTCTTCTGATTTAACTGTGCCTTCTCATCCGGAGTATGCGCAAAAAGTTTTAGCCGTTTGGAAAATGTACGAGAACAAACAAATAGATTCCATGAAGAAATATTATGCCGATACAGTTACCTATGATGATGCGCAGGGAAATCATTATTACGGACCATCAGCCGGTTTGCTCGACGTTGCAAAAAAAGAAATGGAAAAAATGGATTCGCTTCGTTTTGATATTGACATGTGGGAAAGCGTGCACTCCAACGATAAAAATGAAGATTGGGTTAACATCTGGTGCAAAGAAAGAGCCTATCCAAAAGGCGGCAAAGCAGATACTTCACTGATGTTTGAAAAATGGGTTATAAAAGACGGTAAGATTTCTTACTTCAACCAGTATTATGCAAAAATGCCTAAGAAGTAATGAAACTGCTGTAAACACGCCGGCTATGAGCATTATTTCTCCCTAAAAAGCTGGATTTAATTGTCTTACGTAGCATCGTACTACTCTATAGGATCGTCATCCTCCTTCATTGCATCGCCATCCTCCTTCGTAACATCGTGATGTTCCTTCGTAACATCGTGATGTTTCTTCGTAACATCGTGATGTTCCTTCGTAACATCGTGATGTTCCTTCGTAACATCGTGATGTTTCTTCGTAACATCGTGATGTTCCTTCATAACATCGTGAAGTTTCTTCGTAACATCGTGATGTTCCTTCGCAGGATCGCGATCCTCCTTCGTAGCATCGCCATCCTATCTTAAAGCTATCGGTGCTTTATTTCGTGTCCCACCACATTCTGCTGGTGAGCAAATCGCCTCCCGTCAAGCGCGATACTGCCGCATCATAATTAGCTTCGTTGGTAACCTTTTCAGCCGTCGGGTATTCCAATCTTCGCGGAATGGTGCCGCCGGTTACGTTGCCCAAATAATTGGTTGGCGTTAATGCCGGAAAACCAGTGCGCCGCCAGTTGCACCATGCTTCATATTCATTCATAACTGTGCATAGCCAAAACTGTGTGTTGATTTGGCTCAGCGCATTTGCATCATCATAGGGATGCGCGTCGAGATATGCCTGCGCCAAACTGGGGTCAATCGTCGATGCATCTCCGAATGCAGATAGCTGTGTGATTGCCGCCAACACGCCGTTTTGATAATGCGTTCCCGGGTCGCCGGCGTTCCCCCAGCGCTTAGCTGCATCGGCGAGCAGAAACTCCGATTCGGCATAGGTGAGTATTAAGTTGGGAGCGGTATAGCTTAAAATATTATCGTTTAGTCGTGAGTAACCTTCCATACCCATTGCAGGGTAATTGGCTGTTTGGGTGATATCCGTTAGCGGGTTTGCGCCGCCTATGATATAGCCCGGTGGCAAACCGATTTGGTCGGCAGATGTGGTGTCTTCCGTTGCAAATATTTCCGACATGTAAGGTAAGCGCGGATCATTATTGAATTGAAGCGAATCGATATAGGTGCTGCAAAGTTTTAGGTCGGCGCTGTCTTCTTCCAAAATAGACCAGGAATCTCTGTTTTGTGTTTCGCTGCCGAGTTCATGTTGCACAATGGCGTTATCGTCGTTGCTCGACATGGTAAGTCCCTGCACTTTTGCGACCCATGATTGTGCGGTGGTCGGGTCAACATTTGTGAGGCGCATTGCCATGCGGAGTAAAAGTGTGTTGCCAAATTTTTTCCATTCATCTATCTGGCTTGTTCCGGTGGAAGAGTAGAACACATCGCCGGTTGGGTAATCAAGATTATCATCAAGACTATCGGTAGCCTCGGAAACTTCTTTTAAAAGATCGGTATAGATGTCTTGCTGTTTGTCGTAAACCGGTGTGTAGATGCGGCTGTAATAACCGAGCCCTGCCTGGAAGTAAGGAATGTCGCCATAGATATCGGTGATGCGTTCAAATATCATCGCCTTCATTATCCTCGCGATTTGATGAAGGTTTTGATATTGCGGTTTGTTGAGCGTGAGTTGATAAAGTTCCACCGCGGGTTGCACCTGGTAAATATATGCGTGGGTGAAGTAAACGCCGAAATTGCCAACGCTGTTTAAATATTTATCGCCGGAATAATAAGCGGTGTTGGTAGAAGCAACATGCTGAATAAAACCCGCAATTTCTCCCCACTCGCTTTGCCAGTTTTCCGCGCCGAAATCTGTGCTGCCTGTGTACATCAGCTGCGTTGTGGTTAGTAAGAAATTGGGATCGTAAATGTCTGCAGTGGTTGCCGTGGGATTTGTATTCGTTTTTAGCAATTGCTTTTTACAGGAATTGAAAGCAATCATCACCAGAGCCGCTGCCGTTATATTTATTAAGAATTGTTTCATACAAGTTAGATTGGTAGTTTAGAATTTTACGTTGAGGTTAAAGCCGAGTGTTCTGGAATAAGGAACAGACGCGGATTCCAGCCCCTGCGAATAAATGGAAGCCGAGTAGTTTGTCTCGGGATCGATGTTAGGCGTATGTTTCATTATGGTGAAAACATTGCGCGTTACAAAACTCAGGCGCAGCCCCTTGATTGAACCATGAAACATTTTGGTAGAAAAGTCGTAGCCTAAAATTATCTGCCTGAATTTGATGAAGCTCGCATCATACAAAAATAATCCCTGGTCTGCATTAGCCCAGTTGCCATAGTATGTTGCGGGCTCGTCGCCTTCTGTTCCGTATAGCTGGTCTCGTCCGGCAACTGTTTGCTTGGATAGCCCCTGCACGTAAGCAACAAAGTTTGTGTTAGAAAATAATTTGCCGCCAAACTTTCCATCTATCAAAAAAGAAAAATAAATATGACCGTAGTGAAAGCTGTTGGTGATGCCCATCGTCCACGGATCGATTGCTGAACCGAAATCTTTCGGAACAGAACTTGAAGGATCGGGCGCGGCAGTTACGGGATCGATAATGATATTGCCTTTATCATCTAACAGCGGAGTTTCAGCGATGATTTGTTGTGCGGATTTACCAACTATTTGCTGAATGTATGCAATCGAACCCCAGTCGGGTGTTGCAGAACCTAAGGTTATTTCCGACTGACCAACACCAAGCGAAAGTATTTTGCTTGCTGTATAGCTGCCGTTAAAATCTACATCCCAACTGAACTTTCCACTTTTAATTGGAGTACCGCCAACTTCGAGTTCGATGCCGTTTACGCGCAATGTTCCTACATTAAGGAGCGCTGAACTATAGCCAGAAGTAAAATCAATAGTTACAGGAACGATATCATCAACTACTTTCTTCTGGTACACGGCGAGATCAAAGCGCAGCCTGTTTTTAAAGAAATCCATTTCAGTTCCTATTTCAAACTCGCGCCTTTGCGAAGGCCGCAATCCACTGTTAGGAACTGTTGAGCCGCCAGCAGCGCCGATAGGATATGTGCCGCTCGGAACAATTAAGGTTCCCTGTATGCCATAGGTCTGTAATGTTTGATAAGGTTGATCTGCAGCGCCGCCTACGCTCGCGTAGCTAAGCCTTAATTTGCCAAGGTCCATCGACGGAATATGTAAGAGCTCAGAAAAAACAAAAGAAGAACTGATTGATGGATAGAGATAATTTATTTTTCCCGGCGCGAGTGTGGAGTACCAGTCGTTGCGCCCGGTTACCATCAGGTAAAGAATATTTTTGTAAGAGATATCGGCGCTGCCATAGATGGATTGATATTCTTCGTTGTTGAGAGAATAACCTTCCTGCAAAGTTTCCAGGTTGCCGATATTGTACAAGAATTGCGTAGCGAAGGTTTGTCCGGATGCAGTAACAAATTCCTGTACCGATTTGCGATAATTTACGCCAACGAGAGTGTTAAGAGTAAAGTCGCTGGAGAGTTTGAATTTCTTACCTGTGGTAAGGTCTATGTTCAACTCGGTTTGTTTTACATTTTGTTCGTACATGTCTCCGCCTGTTTCATAGCCTGTGCCTGTTGGGGTAACGTTTGTGTTGCGGTCGTTGGTGTAATCATCTGCAACCTGCAAGCCAACAAAAAAGCCATTGTCAGAAACATATTTCAGATTTACAGAGCCGATAAAACGATTGCGATGAATTGCTCCCTGGAATTTATACGCTGCAAAATAAGGGTTGGTGGTGTACACGTCGGAAAATGGATTGAGTTCATATCCGTTCGGCATGGTTCCGTCGTGGTTAGGTCCTCCGAGTGTAACGATGTTGATATTCGGCGGAACAAACATTGGTCCCCAATTCAAATTACCAACTGCATCAGCAACGTTGGGAGCATTCTTTGTATATTCAGAAACGTATTGTGCGGAGAGATCTAAGGTTAAGTGTTTATCCAGCTTGAGGTTTGTGCTTTGCGTAAATGTTAAACGCTGCAAACCGGCATTAGGAACATAGCTGTTGTTGTTGAGAAAGCTCGCGGAAAATCTTGTTGCTCCATATTCTCCAAATCCTTTGCTAACAGACACGGTGTTGGTTGCGGCATTTCCTTGCCTGTAAAAACGTGCGAGATTACCTTTTGCAGCTTCAGCGTATGGTCGGGAGATGCCGTCGAACTGGGGAGTTAGTGATCCATCCATCTTTGCACCCCAACTGGATTCCATCGAGCCAAGAGCGTCCGCTCCGTTTATTGGTTTTACTCCGTTATAGCCTTGCCCATATACTGTTTGGAAATCTGTATTATCAATTACATTTTCCATTACAAAATTAGAATTTAGCTCGAGGCCTAAGCCATCGGTGGTTTTACCTTTTTTAGTAGCGATAAGAATAACGCCGTTGGCGCCACGATAACCATATAACGCAGTTGCTGCCGCGCCTTTTAAAATAGAGATGGTTTCAATATCATCAGGGTTAATGTCGCCGATTCCATCGCCACCATCTTTGCCGCCATAGCCGGTGTTGACATCGGTGGTTGCATAGTTATTACTCACCAATGGAATTCCGTTGAGCACATAGAGGGGTTGGTTGCTGCCCGTCATAGAGGTAATGCCGCGTATCACCACATTTGTTGCGCCGTTCGGCCCAGTAGCTACGCCGCTAACATTTACGCCGGCTACTCTGCCTTCGAGGTCATTTACAAAACTGTTTTCACGTGCCTCTGTTAGTGAAGATCCTTTGACTTCTGATACGGAATATCCGATCGCGCGTTTTTCGCGGGTGATGCCGAGCGCAGTTACTACTACGTCTTTAAGAAGACCAACACCAGCTTGCATGGGAACAGCTATAAAAGTTTTTGTACCTACAGGAATTTCGATAGACTGATAACCTACGTAAGAAAAAGTCAAGCTTGATTTTGGATCGGCGGAAAGAGAAAAATTTCCGCTGGAATCAGTGTATGCACCACCGGCTCTTCCTTTTACACTGACGCTAACACCGGCCAATGGTTTATTGGTTTGTCCGTCGGTAACTCTTCCTTTGACGACTGTGTTTTGTGCGCTCACGTTAATGCTACATAAAAGAATCAAACAAATATTGAGGAATACAATTTGTAAAATAGCAGTGAGCTTTGGTAAGTAAAGGTTTTTTTTCATGACTACTTTATTTAAAGAAAAATTTTTATTTGCAGCGATAGCAAGCAGGAATACAGATTTGATGTAATGGTTTAACAAACCTAATAAAAAAGATCTAAGCACGAACTCATGAGCGCTTTTCTTTTTGGAGGTTGCTTTATTTGCGGCAGGAATCTAAGATAAAATCGAGTTCTTAAATACAAAAGATGACTGGAACATGAGCGTTAGATATACCGGCAAAGGCGAAAAATAATTTATCCGGACTGAATACAATTTCTGGCACATTTTTAGCAGATAGAAATGCAGTTTATTTATTAATCCCGTATCATTTAAAATCAAATTTTATGAAAACTAAAAATTTCCCCTTCGGTCTTAAAGAAAACGGCGTAGTTGCTGTTTTAGCTATCGGTGTACTAAGCGTTATTTTCCTGGTCAATTTTCTCGCTTTCTTTGGTTAATCAAATTTTTTTGCAAAGCGGGCAACGGTAATGCATAAAAGCGACAACTCGTGTATGCATTACCGTTATATTTTGAGTTAGCATGCTGTCTAATTACTTATTGCTTTATAAAACTTCCACGAGGTTGTATAATTTTTGGTCAATGGTTGATTGGTTAATATAGCTCTTATCATTTCAATTGGCATGCAATTCAGGTGCATAATCGAATCGTGAAATTGTTTGTATGTCATTTTCCCGCTGTCTACCAATTCTTTTTTCAACGCATAAAATTGTCTTCCGCCAGTTAAATACGCGAGCTGGTACAATGGAGGATAGCCACCTTCAAACGAACGGCGCACTTCGCCTTCTGCATTTGCGCGTTCATGATTTACACGTTCAACCAAAAAATCAATGCATTGCTGAGGCGTCCATTTTCCGAGATGATAATTGAGAGAAAAAATAATTCTTGCACAACGATGCATGTGCCAAAACAACATGCCTATGCGGTCTTCAGGAGTTTGCGGAAATTTCAGATCCCACAATAATAATTCCCAGTACAGGCTCCATCCTTCAACCCAAAATGGCGTATCAAAATTTCTGTATGTACGATAACGCTGATTCATAAAATATTCCAGGTTGTGACCGGCAATCAATTCATGATGCACCGTTGCTCTCGAAAAATGCGGATTGTTTCCGCGCATGCTCATTAGCTTTGCATCTTCATCCATTGTATTTGTCGGATAAGAAATAATGATGCTTTCTCCGCCAAGAAAAAATGGATTTACGAGTTGTCTTTCAGGAGACATCATATACATGCCCCAGGTTTCTTCTGCAAGCGGTGGAATAGTTATGAGATCATTCTTTTTTAAAAAATTTACCGATTCGTTGTAGAGACCAAGTATCATTTCCGGTTGTTTGCCCGCCGGCACAAAACTATTTTTTACTTTTTCTTCCGCAGCTTTCCAGTCGTCGCCGAAACCCATTTCCCGCGAGGCTTTCAACATCTCTGCGTCGCACCAGGCAAATTCTTTATTGGCAATTTCTACTAATTCTTCCGGCGAGTATGGTATCATTTCATATTGCAGCTGTCGCAATAATTCATCGCGGCCGACAGGCTGACCAACAATTCCGCTTTTATCCGGCACAGCTATGCTTTCTCTTTTCTTTTTGAATGATTGAGCATAATCAGCAAGCAAACTATCAAGCGTTTTATATGGTTTCGGAACCCACCAGGTAAATAATGGATCATAGCTATTGTAAAATTGGTAAACGCTTTCTGTTTCATTTTTTAAATTATTTATATTATCGGCAGCATCATAAGTTGATTGAAAAGAAATTGTTTTATCGTCTTTTAATTTTGTTTCGAGCGATTTTATTTCGTTACTTATAGCAAACCATTCTTTAGCAATTTTTTCTCCATCAAGTTGTGTACCGCGACGACGCAACTTTTCCAAAGCGTTAATCTCATCTGCAAAAGGAATCCACTGTTTTATTTTTTCATAGGCCACAGCCTTAACCGAATCTTTCTGTAATTTATTTTTCAGGTCACGTTGAAAAAGAATGTAATCCACTTTGCATTCCTGTGAAAGTTTATCAAAATCAAGAAGAGAAAGTTTTTGCAAATATTCCCGGTACAACTTTTCCATCCGTTCTCTTTTTTCGGGAGATGATGCGCCATTATCATAGCCGCCATTAAAACCAAATGGAGAATTATTTCCGGCAGGAGTATAAAATCTTTCCAGTGCATAATAATCTGCGTTGAAATTTTGCATCAGGTTTGGCATTTCACTGCATGGAATATAATCACCGGGAGATTGAGCCTTGCAAATTGTAAGAGATGAAATTAAAATCGTTACACAAAAAACATCTCTTAAAGAAATTTTTCTCATCATAGCAATTGAATGTTTGAAAAATAATTTTATAAAATCTAATTCAGCTATTCAAAAATAAAAAATTCTAATTACGGGTTCCACTAAAAGTTGATGATTTGAAGATACTGAAAATTGATTGCTCCGGTTTTAACCTGGTATGAATACATAAAGTATATTAAATGCTGACAAGACTTTTTAATTTCTCTTTTAACAAGATGAAATCAACCGGCTTGGTAAGAAAATCATCTGCTCCGAGTTGCATGGCATGCTCATAGTTGTATTCATCGCCATAGGCTGTGATCATCATAACAACCGGCGGCGGGTTTTCATATTTTTGTTTTATGTGTTGAAGAAGATCCAGTCCGCTCATTCCCGGCATATTGATATCGGATAGTACAATTATAGATTCATGAAGATGATCGTTCAGGTATCCAATGGCTTCATTTCCTGAACATGCAAATGCGAATTGCGTTTCATTATTGGATATCTCTTTTCTAAATCTTTGTAAAAACAATGCTTGTGCATCCGTCTCGTCATCTACCATCAGGATTTTCATATCATTCATTTTATGGATTACAATAATCAAAGCGCGCTGAATCATCGTTTCGCATACTCACACTCTTTCATATAAACCTGCAATTCAGTCACTGCGTTTTTATGATGTTGGCGAAATAATAATTCACATCAAATTTCCCGGACGTTCTGTTTCTTTTGAATGCTAAAAGATAGGAAAACTATCAACAACTATAAATTCTGTTTGCTCACTTTATTTTCACAAAAGGCAGTTGTAATCAATTCAAATGCCGGCTGATCTATACCGCAATTATTTATGAGCTCTGAAATAATAAAGAAAGTTACCAGCGTTGGTTGTATCTGTTCTGCCGTTTTTGTAATTTTCAGTTTTATTATCGTTACAAAAACCTTATCTGATGAAATATATTTTCATTGCTAAAATATTGTTTCTGTTTATTTTTTTTTCTTCGGCACAAAGTCAAAACAATATTCAGCGTTCAGCGCTTGGAGCACATTTTTTTATAAATGATTTTCCCCGCAATGATTCAAATAAATTCAAACCAGGGCTTGCAATAAGTTTTATGACCGGCATATCAGCGCATGTAGATTTTGTAGCTATGTTAGCCGGATCTTTTCCTGAGTTCGCAACGCAAAACGATCACCTGCTTGTGGAAACTGATGCCGAGTTCCGGTATAAAATATTTTCTGATAAATATACAAACGTATTTGAGAAACGGATTCGGAAACAACCTTCCTATGGATAGCCTGAAGTATAATTATAACCTTGATGCCAATGGCAATTTGCTGAACAATCAGCTTAATTACATTCACGATGCAATTGGCGATAATAATGGCTACACTACCGATTTAAAAAATCAGCAACCAAACAATTACACTTACGATTCAAGCGGCAACCTCACCAGCGATTTACGCGACAGCATTGCTAACATTACCTGGACTGTTTACGGAAAAATAAATACCATTATCAAAACCAACGGAACAGTTATACAGTACACTTACAACGCGGCAGGCAACAGAGTTTCCAAAGCGATCAGCAACAGCAATAATAATTACCAGGAATGGTACGCCTATGATGCAAGCGGAAACCTGATGGCAACCTATAGATATACAGACAGCCTGCGTTTGGTGGAATCGGACATGTACGGCAGCAGCAGAGTTGGTATTATACACCGAAAAGTTCTCTTAGACACGGCAACAACAAAAAACATGGGCGACACATTTAGCCCTAACGGAAAAATGGTTACCGAAGAAAGCGGCGATAAAGAATATGAACTCACCAATCATAAAGGTGACGTAGTCGTAACCGTTAGCGATGTAAAAAAAGGCGTGCGCAGAACCGACGATACCACAAAGGTTGACCACTATGATGCAATAGTTGTACACGCACATGATTATTATCCTTTCGGTATGCAGATGCCGGGAAGACTCGATACCTCTAACCATAATTATATGTTCGGATTTAATGGAAAACAAAAAGATGATGAAGTAAAAGGAGAGGGGAATCAAATTGACTTTGGAAACCGGGTATACGATCCTCGTGTTGGAACATTTTCTTCACTTGATCCGTTACAAAGAAAATATCCGAATGAATCAAACTATATTTTTGTGGGCGACAATCCTATTGCATTTGCAGATAAAGATGGGAAAGATAAAATTTATACGATAAGCGTTATAGGTAAAGATGGAACAACAACAGTGCTTCATTATACTGATAAAACGCAATTTAGATATTTGGCAGATGCAACTTATAATGGAGGAATTATTTACATAAAACAAGATATTTATGAAAACGATGTAATTGACTTAAGGTACAATCTATCAAAAGGAGAAAGTCAACTAAGAAAACATGACATTACTTATGGCACCCAAAGCTATGCTTCAAGTGCAACAGAATATTTGAATGGCAATTGGCATTCAATCGGCAATTTATAACAGATTGGTGAAATTTACCAATAGCATTACGGGAGATGATAGTAAAAGGACAGGAAGCAGGGTATGAAATATTTGGCAGCAGCACAAGCGGAGGCGCTGACTTGATGCAAAATAGATGTGAGCCTAAGGTCCAGCAAAAGGAACCGAAACCGACTTGATGTGAGCGCTTTAGTGGAAACATTAAGTGGTTTTAAAGTTAAGGGAGCTCGTTAGCCGATAAATTTATACTGAAAAATGCGGATGGTTTGAAAAAGTTAGTTAAAGCAGCAGAAAATTTAACTGAGGCTGCTAAACAAACTTGCAAGAAGCGAAAAAGTTGAACGAAGAAAATAACTATCAATATCTCAAATGCAATAGCAGGGTTCTTCTCGAAGATCAGGTACATATCGGAAAGATAAACTATCGGTCAAATATAGGGTATGAAACTGTTCAAAAGTACAAACTGAAATACGATTGAAATCTGCTTATACAGCTAATATGCCTTGCAACAGATACTTTCGTACCTTCGTCAAAAAGATATTTGAATATGATACCAGCATTAAACAAGTAAATATAGTTGTAAAATATTCAAATGATAATTATATTATCAATTACATAATGTAAATGCTATTAAAAAAACATTTTACTTTATTAATTCTCTTCTATTTTTCATCGCATGTGGAGCACTACACAAAAGACTACACTTGCAGTAAAGAAGTATGACTACCATTTGATCAGTTTAATGGAATAAAATTTATTGGAAGATTGGTGGATACGATTCAGTGGAAGCAAAACAAACGCCCTGTTTTCGGGATATTCAAAGGCCTGAAGTTCAATTTATTATTTGAACTGCAAAGACTGCAGGAATATTTTCGATTATAAATATTGAGAATCGAGTGATTTACACTACCCACCATTCGATTTATTAGTCTAAATCAAAATTTTTTAACATTGAATTTGAAATATGTCGATCGTTATCAAGGATACAATGTTAGTATTCTAAAATTTGACGATGAAGCTAATATGTCAATAAGATGCGGCTTACTAGATTACCTAAATAAAGGATGTCTAATAAAGATATAATTCTGAAGTAATACAAAGCCGCTTTTCTGCAATCGTCGCTATTCACATACCCATAACCGTTAGCTCCACCACCACCAACAACAATCTCCTTTTTAATTTCCCTTGAGCGCCACCAATCTACGCTTCATTATTTTTTAGCAAGAGATAATTACAGTAAAAAAATGGCAAATCACACTTGTGCAAAGCCATCTGCACATGAAGCAATGGCTTTTTATATCAGAACAATAACAAATCATATTAAAATAAAAGAAGCACAGGCGGTTCAATGGCAAATTGCATTAAAAAAAATGTAATTCATATTAAGCAATCACAAATTAAAGTCAATCAATAGCGAATTATATTAAAGCAAAGGCAAATTCGTGTTAATCAAAGAGCAACAACACCGTAACAATGACAGGCGTTGACTCTGCAAAGCCATTTATTCCCGGCAAACAATATCTCTACATAGGTGTAACCGTTAGCTCAATACTCTTGTAGTAATAATTCTATAAAAATTGCATCTTGTAATATTGCAGGTAAAAATTAATACAGGTATTTTTATAATGGTATTTTTTTCTCTTAACCAAATCTTATCCGTATGAATAAACAAAAAGAGTCCATACTCAACATGTATGATGCCCTTATTACCTTTTGCAATAACAACGCAGACACAGTTGCCACAGTGCCCGCATTTGAAACTGCATTTACTGCATTTGAAACAACAGTTGGCGAAATTCACGACACGGTGCAGATGCAAGTGAGCATTATTAGCGGTATAACTGACGCTAAAAATCTACTGCGCAAATCACTTTGCGAACAGGCTGCCGACCTATGCGCAATCATTTTTGCATTTGCATCCAGCACAAATGATGTTGAACTAAAAGCGCAGGGTAATTTTTCCATTTCAGACTTTAAGCGCCTCAGCGATGAAATGCTGGTGCCTGCCTGCTCCAACATTTACAACACGGTAAACGACAACATTAAATCGCTCAAAACTTACGGCGTTACCGCCGATGCCCTCACCGATTTTCAAACGGCTATAGATGATTACAAGGAAAAACTTTCTTCTCCGCGCAATGCGGTAACGCAGCGTGCGGCTCACAGCACTGCGCTCAATAATTTATTTGTACAGGCAAATGATATTTTAAAAAGTCAAATGGATAAAGTGGCTTTTCAGTTTAAAGCAACAGCAGAAGGTTTTTATGTTGCGTACAAAAACAACCGCAATATTGTTAGTCCCGGCACATCTGCAACACAAATTACCGGCACAATAACCAACAGCGTTACACACGTTCCCTTGCCCGGCGCAACGGTGCAGGTTGTAGGGCAGCCGCTAAAAACTGTTACCAACGAAAATGGTTTTTTTGTTTTAAAATCTGTTAGCCCCGGTAACCGATCCATTAAAGTTGCCATTGCAGGCTATGGAGATAAACAACAGGATGGCCTCGTTGTTAAACCCGGCAAAACTACCAGCGCAAATATTGCTATCACGCCCAACGCATCTTAAATTTAAAAGCCTCACGAATGGATGGGAGTGGGGCTTTTTATTTTTTGATGTTGGGGGAGTTGGAATGTTGGTGGTGATATAATTTACAAATGGGCTTTAAAAAAAATCAACCTATTTCTTTATCAAAATTAAACTGAAGCATTCCCTGTTATTTCTTTTATTTTAGTAACTATCGTAGAAATTTTGTCCATATTGGGAAATAACTCTTTTGAAGTTTCAGGTGCCAATAAAGACGGTTGTACTTCAACACCCTTAATTATGAGTTCTGAATATTCCATGACAGAATTTTTAAGTCTTCCAATCATTTCAAAATCATCAGGCTTAAAATGCTGATTAAAAATATGAGTTGATTCTAATGTCGCAATTAATTGCAGTTCTGTTTTTTGAGCTTCAAGAAGGTTTTGTAATGCATCTGCTTTTATGTTTTCCTGCCTTGCAAGTGCTTCAACATACTTTTGTTCTTGCTTCTTCTTATGGATTATAACAGCAGCCCAAGCCATTTGTCCAATAAGTTGCACAGCCGCCGCAGTTCCCAATATTATGTAGAGCCAAATCGAACCACTTTCTGCACTCACAATTCTCATTTCCCCTTTAATATCCTCGTTATATAATACTTGAGAAAATATTTGCTGTAGTTCTTCAGCAAATTCCTTCAATTCAGTAAAATCCTTCAAAGCAGGAAGTTTAAGATAAATGCTATTTTCATTTTCTTGAGCAGTTCCCTTTACTTTCCTCAATGCTTCCAAAAGGCTACTTACCATTCTTTTCATTTCATCAAGATGTTTTTTATAATCCTGACCAGTTGCTATAGGAAATTTGACAATATTATTTTGAATTAAATATAGGTCTGAATCTTTAACGGATTTTATTTCAGTTTCAAATAAACCTGTTCGCTCCAAAACATTGACAAATGCTTTTATATTGGCAGTATGAAGAAATGCTAATATCTGACCTTGAGCGTGTGGGCTTTCAACTTGTGTATCAAATTGAGCAAATACTAAAGCTTGTTCTAATTGTTGAATTAATTGATTCAATAGCATATGATATATTTTAAAATAGGGATAGTAAAAGTAGAATAAAAAACCCTGCGACTTAACTAAGATTTACACTTAGAATTTGTTGAAAACGTCCGTGTGAAATTAATATCTCCAGCGTTTACACCATTTTGACCTTTTAATGATTCCTTTCAAAGATTGCCCCAACTATTTTTTGAAGTAAATTTCTTTTCCTTCTATAATAAATATCTGAAACCTTCGGTAGGATTGATAAGAGAAGCATTTATTTGAAAGAATTTCTAAAATATTTTTTTTCGACCTTTGGAACTTCAATAATAAATATCAGCATGAAAAAAATTATAGAAGAAAATGCATATATCCTTTCACTTCAAAAAGGAGTTGAAAAAATTAATGAAGGAATATCTTTAGAAGAAATAAAAGATTATTTAAAGAGTAAAGGGTTTGTTATTCCTCAAACTTATTATCAAATTTGGTTCTTTGAGAATTTCTCGTCCCAGGAGTTGATTTTAATATTGATAACCAAACTCGCTATGAAATTAGTATTAATAACCAATCTACTCTTGCAAGATATGCTCCAATTCGAGGATTTTTAAGAGGTCATGCTTACATTGACTATTTGGAATATTTAGAGTTACAGGAATCTAAGAAGACATCTAAAGAAGCAAGATTCTATGCAATTTCAGCAATGACAATTTCAATAATCTTAGCAGCCGTTCAAATCTGGATTGAATTAAAGAACCACTAAACGAATTCTTCCGCAACTGTTGGTGAAACTATGCATTTAGCTTTTACACAACAGCAACAATGGCATTACCACAAGGAAATCGCACTCAAAGCGCACAATAGTATTACCAATGCACAGACTACAGTAGTACAAAAGCTTAATCAAACCTCCTTCCCGAAAACTGGATGTATTAGTTTTCGGGTGTCCTTTTTTGGTTCTTTTTTGGACAAACAAAAAAGAATAAAATATTTTGCTCCGGCAATTATTGTTATTTGCATATCCATGGGCGTTAGCCGCACCTCACCCTAACCCTCTCCACAGGTGGAGAGGGAATAACTGCACGACTAAATATTACTCTTGCAATTGTTGATGTTTGTATACCCATGAGCGTTAGATGAAGCAACAACATAAAGTGGATCATATATTTTTGTTGGTGAAGCTATGCACATAGCTTGTACACAACACCAACAAAGGCGAGTGTAACATATTTTCTTCATGATGAAACTAAAGCGCACAATAGAAATACTAATGCTGAATTCACAGTAGCAGCAAAGCTAAATCAAACCTACTTCCCGAAAACTGGATGTATTCGTTTTCGGGTGTCCTTTTTTGGTTCTTTTTTGGACAAACAAAAAAGAATAAAATATTTTGCTCCGGCAATTATTGTGTGTTTGCATAGCCATGAGCGTTAGCTACACCTCACCCTAACCCTCTCCACAGGTGGAGAGGGAATAACTGCACGACTAAATATTACTCTTGCAATTGTTGATGTTTGTATACCCATGAGCGTTAGTTTCACCAACAGCAATAATGTTCTTTTTAATTTCCCTGCCATTGCCGGTGTTCGCATCGGAGCGCTTATAAAAACATATTTCCAGGTGCATCATCACATATCGTAATACTGGTTTCCCCTTACCCGTGGTTCAAATTACTTTTTTATTAAGTTCTGAAAATAAATTCTTTGGTGTTGAAAACTATCCTTAACTTATGAAGTTCCTTTTAATCTAAATCTAAAAAAATATCAAAACCACAGGTTTATTATTTGAATTTGCAGAAATCATCGGGAACAATATTGTAAAACAATAACCACCTTAAAACCGATGTATGGAAAAAATCCTAATCATCGAAGATAATTTTGAGATAAGAGAAAATTTTGCAGAAATTCTCGGGCTGGAAGGCTATGAAGTAATCACAGCCTCCAACGGGAAGACTGGAGCAGAAAAAGCTTTCGCGGAAAAACCCGACCTTATTTTTTGTGATATTATGATGCCTGAACTTGATGGCTACGGAGTTTTATACCTGCTCGCAAAAAATAAAGAAACTATGAATATTCCTTTCATCTATCTTACTTCCCGATCGGAAAAAGATGATATTCAAAAAGGATTCGGACTTGGGGCTACAGGTTATATTATCAAACCATTTAGCGGGCCGGAAGTTTTAGCCGCAGTACAAAATGCTTTGACAAAAAAGAGTATTTCTGCATCTTTCAAAAATAATATTTACGAACGGATCGTTGAGTTGATTGAATATGTCAATTCAAATTTCAACGCTTCTATAACCCTGGAAAATATTGCTGAAAAAAAATTGCTGAAAGGTGAAATGTTGTTTTCAGAAAAGGAAACTCCGCAAGCGGCGTATTTTATTACACATGGGAAAATGCAGTCTTACCTGGTTAATAATTCAGGAAATAAATTTATAACTAATACACATGAAACGGATGAATTTTTAGGATTCAATGCAATTCTTGAAAACACAAAACATAAAGATAATGCCGAAGCAGAAGAAGACACGGATTTATTGGTGATTCCGCAGGAAACATTTTTGCAATTGATTCATTCGGTACAAGACATATCCATACAGTTTATTAAACTACTGTCGGGAAATAATTACAATAAAGAAAAAAAGATAATTTCTCTTGTTAATTTTTCATTGAAAAAAAGGCTTATCGAAAGCATCATCGAAGATCAAATTGAAATGAAAGACCGGGATAACGAAAATAGCGGGATGAATTTAACGAAGAAAAAAGAATATCATCAATTGAATTATTCTTCTGAAAATGTTTTTAGTATTTTAAATGACTTGCAAAAAGAAAGAATGATCGAAATTAAAAACGGGAAAATAATTATTTTGGAAGAAAGGCAATTAAGAAGATTGTCGAATATTGACATTTAATTTTTTGCAGAATTAAATTTTTTATACACATCAGGATAAAATCTTACAGTTGCCGCTGAATCTGCCCAGGCAGTATGATAAATAACAAACAAAGGAATTATTTCCGAAGCGCCAATGGTTATGGGATTTTGATTTTCAAGACAACCTTTTTGTATTAAAGTGTCTATGGTAATGCTGTTGTTTTTTAAAACATACCGCGCAACATCAAAAGCTTTTTCCACACGCATGCATCCATGAGAGAAAAAACGATTTTTAAAATTGAAAAAATTTTTGAAAGGAGTATCATGCAAATAAACTGTATAAGGGTTATAAAAATTTAATTTTACCAACCCCAAAGAATTATCGCAACCCGTTGATTGCCGAATTGTGTATGGAAAATTTTTTTTACTCAAAGCCTGCCAGTTTACATCCGACGGATCAATTATTTTTGCCTGCTTGTCCAATACCTGGTAATTATTTTCTTCCAGGAACTTTGGATTTTTTTTAATGGCAGGTAATAACTCCGATGTGGCAATTTTATTTGGCACATTCCAATACGGATATAAAATCACTTCATTTATTTTACTGCATAAGGTTGGGGTAGGCGTGCTTTTTTTGCCTGCAACAATTTTCGATTCCAACACTATTTTCTCGTGTTCGTATAATTGTAAAGTGGTTGATGGTATGTTCACTACAATAATATGCTTTTCCGATTTTTTTATGCAACTGATCCATCGAAGCGTATTTAAAGCGCTTTTTAATTCTGTAATTCTTGCCGATATAGGAACATTAAGCATTTCAATAATTGCATAGCTAAGCTCACCATCTTCTGCCTGGTTAAATGTGTTTCGAATTTCTTTTATTTTGTTTTTTATTTGAGCGGCATCCAATGTTTCTGTATCTGAGGCAAGAAAACCTAATTGGTATAATCGTTTAAGTAACGGCTTATTGTTAGGCTGCAATTTTATTGATTTCACCTGCTCATCTTTGAAACTGTCAACCGAAATAATTTGCTCAAAGAAGTGTAATTTATTTTTCAACGATTCATATATTTTTTCCTGCGGCTGCAGATCGTTTAATAAAAATGCAAATTTACCGGCATTCAAATAAGTGAGGAGCGTTGAGCCAATGTTATTGCAGTCGGGAGAATAATTCAAACCGTTATATAATAAATCTTCAGGTTGATTTCCTTCCGCAACATCATGAAAAAAATGAATTGCTGCGTCTGTTATAACAATATCAGCAGATATGGAATCTTCTTCGCTTGCAGGAGATGACAACGTATTGTCAGGGTTGCTTGAATATTGAATGGAATAATTATTTTGCTCAAGACCTAAATCTGCGCACTGATTGAGGTAATTTAAGAGTATTTGAAAATTTGGCTTATTTTGTTTTAACAGCCACGCATATGTAAACCCGTTATGGGTATAAAATTCTTTGGTTTCGTTTATGTAAAATGATTTTTGCTGCACCGCTGAAAGTGCGGCATAAAATTTCTTTATTTTACCAGGAGGTGATTGAGCGATCGATTGCCCGGAAGAAAAAACCGAAATGAATAAAACGACTAATACACCATAAAGTATTGTTTTGATATTGCAGCATCCTTCTGTCATGAATTATTGTTTTTGCTGCATGCATTTATTGCAGACAGAATTTATTTTCTATTTATTTTTTTCTAACCACTTTTTTATATTCCCGGTTATGGTACCAACAAATCTTTTAAAACCATATGAGCTCCTGGTTTTGTTTTCATTCTTCTCAAATACTTTCGACAATACCTGCATGGAAACATTAGATGGTTTAAGACTGTCAGTCAAATCCCGCCAGTCATATTTGATAGCTTTTGCCAATTCGCTGCGTCTTTGCTGCAACTGGTTTTTTTCTGCTTCCAATTGTTTAATACTTTTAATTTTTTTCATTGTCGTCAGTTTTAAATAGTTGCTCTAACATAAAATTCATGAGGGGCAGTCTTAAAATTTTTTCCTGCAAACTCCATACGATAAAGGCTATAAATAAATAGATGCCTGCTACAATTAAAAACCCCCAATAAAGAGTTCCGGTTATTTTTGCCAGCGCAAAAGCAAGCGCAACACTTGCAAATAAAAAGGCAAACACAAAAATCAGCAGTACTATAATCCTTGCCATTATTCCCGCAAAAAGTGCAGAGCTTTTTTCCGCTGTCTTTAATTTTGCGCTATCGATGTTGTTGTTTACATATTCTTTTATGTGGCCGGCCAATTCTTCTATCTTGACAAATGTATTTTCCATAACAGTATGATTGAATAAATTATTTATTGCAAGATAAAATCCGGCCTAAGAGAAATTGATGACCTCACTCAATACGCTTACTGATTGTTATCAGAATACCTGGCTGAATAATAATCATATTGTTCGCTGATGACAATCATTTTTTTCCTTTTACATCAATAATAAGTTTGTACAAGTATAAAATTCACTTAAGCAAAAAATAAAAGCGCGTTATAGAAACATGATTTTTTAACCTGTAAAATTTGAAGTATGAAAATAAATATGAGTTATACAGACAGGCTGATACGAATGATACTTGCCTGCATATTCTTTATGCTGTGGTTTGAAGATGTTGGCTTGAAAAGTGTTTGGTCAAATATTTTTATTGTACTCGCCGGCATTTTCGGAATAACCAGTCTTATTGGTTTTTGCCCGCTTTATGCAGTGTTTCATATAAGCAGCAACCGGAAAAATAAATCAGTGAAATAAAATGTATGTTATGGAAATCGAAATCAGAGATAATAAAACTATTGATGAGATAAGAACGGAGTTTTTTGTTCATTATCCATTTCTGAAAATTGAATTTTATAATGCTTCTCACAAACTTCATGAAAAATCTTTGCCAACTCATTTGGTTGATCATAATAAAACAATAGGCGAGGTAAGAAAAAAACACCGCTTGTCAACGATAGAAATCTACTCATGGCAAAAAACAAATGTTGTAGAAGAAAATTTTCGAAAACAATTCGGATTATATGTACAGATATTCAGAAGACAGGGAAGTGGGTGGGTACAGATAATTGGTAGTGATGAATTGACATTAGAAGAACAAAATGAAATAGGCCGAAACGAATCCGAAAAATATCTTGATGGTACAAATACTTTTGAAAAGGAGAAGCTGCTTTAGATAATCATAATTAAGTTTGCAAAGAATAATAAATTTTTAGCATTGTAATAATGAATATTCCCACATCAATGATGGCTATGGTTTTTGAAAAACCAGGACAACCATTAATTTGCAAAACCGTTCCGGTTCCATCTCCTTCATCACAGCAGATTCTTATTAAAATAATTGCTTGCGGAGTTTGCAGAACTGATTTACATATTATCGATGGCGAATTGAATAATCCAAAACTTCCGCTTATTCCTGGTCATGAAATTATTGGTGAGGTGATGAAGACGGGTGATGAGGTGTCGACGTGTAAAGAAGGTGATATTGTTGGAGTTCCCTGGTTAGGCTATACATGTGGTAAGTGCAGGTATTGTTTGATGCACAAAGAAAATTTATGCGAGAATGCACTTTTCACAGGATATACGATCGACGGAGGTTTTGCAGAATATACTGTTGCTCATGAACAATATTGTTTTCATATTGCCGAAGCATTTGCAAATCCTTCCGGAGCGCCGCTTATGTGCGCCGGGCTTATTGGTTACCGATCTTATAGTATGGTTGGTGAAAATTCACAAAATATCGGCATTTATGGATTTGGCGCTGCGGCGCATATCTTGATCCAGGTAGCAATTCACCAGGGCAAAAAAGTTTTTGCTTTTACTAAAAAAGATGATTTTGCTGCACAGTCGTTTGCACGTAAACTTGGAGCAGCATGGGCTGGCGATTCCACGCAAAATCCGCCGGAAAAATTAGATGCTGCAATTATTTTTGCACCGGTTGGAAGTCTTGTGCCAAAAGCTTTGCATGATGTTGACAAATCCGGAACAGTTATTTGCGGAGGCATTCACATGAGCGATATTCCTTCTTTTCCTTATGAAATTTTGTGGGGAGAAAGAATAGTTCGTTCAGTTGCAAATCTAACCCGTAAAGACGGATATGATTTTTTGAAACTCGCTGCTGAAGTTCCTGTGAAAACAGATGTGCAATTATTTTCGTTGTACGAAGCCAATGAAGCGCTGAACAAATTAAGAAAGGGAAATCTTCATGCGGGCGCTGCAGTGTTGGTAATATAATAGTTGGTTACTAAATCTCAAAGATTGCAGAGTGAACAATGAAGATCAAGATGAACAGTTCTAATGATCCATTTATCATTTTGTTTTTGCAGGTAAATTATACATAAACCGAATCCATGCGATTTCTCAATAAATTTCGTTTGCTCTGCATCAATGAAAGTAAAAGCGGTATTAATGCTTGCAGCAGTATGATCATTCGAATACCGTAAAATTGCTTTCTCGTCATATTCGACTTTGTGTCCCATCGCCTCACGGGTAGCCGGGTTAGCCATAGCATTTAGCAATTCTTTTTTCCCGATAAAATTTTCATGCATCCATTGTAATATAAAATCATTCGGAAGCAACCTGTTCATCGCAGCAGTATCTGCCGCATCAAATACAATACTAAAACTAATAGCAGTTTGCCAAACCAGAGAATCTTCGATGATTTCTTTTTTGCTTTCCGTTACGTTACCTGTGCTCTGGCACGTACCCGGCATTGAGGATGCAATAAATAAAAATAAAATAATTGATCTCAGCATACGATAAAAATACTTTCTTAATCTTCAAAAAAACTGATTTGATTCAGCGTTATGAATGATTGTAATCAATAACGTTCTCAATACCTAACATGTTCTTTGCAATTGAAGCTATAGTGAGGAAGGATTAACTTATTCATTCTTCTAATCATCAAAAAATGAAAAAAATATTTTGGTTGTTTGGTTTTATAATTTTTACATCGCATTGTTTTGCGGACCAGCAGGATTATACGCAAGAGGTAATTATCAATCAGCCTGTACACGAAAATCTTTATATCTCCGGGGGAAGTGTTATAATCAATGCGCCGGTTTATGCAGACGTGATTGTTGCAGGCGGAGTTGTTGAGATCAACGATTCAGTTACAAAAGATATTTTGCTTTTAGGCGGCGACGTAACTTTCAATGGTTATGTTGGAGGCGATGTTAGATGTGCAGGGGCGCGGCTTAGGGTATTAAAAAATATTGATGGCGATTTGATTGCAATTTCAGGAAACATTACTGTTGATGATGATGTAATTATTCAAGGCCTATGCTGGATAAAAGGTGGCACCGTTAGTTTTAACGGAATAGCAAAAAGAAATTTAAAAGCAACCGGCGGTGAAATATATTTTAATGGCGTTGCAGAAATGAACGCAGATCTGCGATGTAAATATTTGTATATAGGCGGCACCATAGAAGGAAATTCAGTACTGTCGGCAAACGATATTTTTATTGATAGCAGCGCTTCTTTTAAGAATGATATCAGTTACTGGAATGAATCCGGTACAGTTGATTTCAGATCAGCTGCGAAAAAAAGCAAACCTGTTTTTGATTCCACACTGGCAATACCAACTGCACAATGGTATTATCTTGGCGGAGAAACAATTTTTGGTTTGATATTTTACGTAATCATTGTATTTCTTGTTATTGCTATTCTGCAATTTTTTCTAAGCTCACTTATGAAGCGCGCTGCAGAAAATGTTTTTGCCGCGCCGCTGAAATCGATGGGTTTGGGGTTTTTGTTTTTTATCGGTGTTCCGCTGGCTGCACTTATCGTTTTTATCACCATTATCGGTATTCCTGTTGCACTATTTCTTATCACCGGGTATGTAACAATTATATTGCTCATCGCAATTATTACCTCTATAGTTGCAGCTCATTGGCTAAATAACCGGTTCACTAAAAATTGGCATAATTGGCAAATAGTATCAGTTGCATTTTGCACTTTTATTTTAATTAAACTTTTATCATCAATTCCTTTTTTTGGATGGGTGATTTTATTTATTGCCGGTTGCATGGTAATAGGAGGTATTTGGAAAAGCATAAAGTTCAGGCGTAATTCGGAAAACAAATCAGTTATTTAATAATGAATATAAACCCCGAAAAATGATTTATCAGGAAATTATACCTTGTGCAAATGCGACAGATATTTAAACTGACGAATCGTTGCTTTAATAATTACAAAGAATTTATCAAAATCAAACTTCATACATGTCTTTTTATTGCTCATAACAAATGAGTTTTAGATTATGGATACATTAACTCATTTTGCACTCGGAGCCTGCATCGGAGAAGCTGTTGCAGGAAAAATGGGAAAGAAAGCTATGCTTTTCGGGGCTATTGCAAATTCTCTTCCAGACATTGATTTTGCTGCATCCTTATGGTTGAAACCAGATGAAAATTTACTCGCGCACCGCGGCATAACTCATTCGTTCATGTTTGCTATTATCGGTTCTTTCTTTTTTGGTTTTATCTGTTTTAAATTATTCAGAAAGATTGATCTCTCATTGCGAAAATGGATTTTCTTTTTTGCAATTCAGATACTGGCGCATTTATTTATTGATACTTTCAATGCATATGGTATTGGATTGTTTGAACCTTTTTGGCATAATCGGATTTCGTTCAATGTGATTTTTGTTGCAGATCCGTTTTATTCCATTTGGCTTGGTATTGCAGTGGCCGCATTAATTCTCTTAAAAAAAAATTCCCTGCACAGAAAATTCTGGTATGTTTTCGGGCTCGGCATCAGCTCTTTTTATTTTTGTTATTGCATAACCAATAAGATTCGGGTTAATGCAGAAATAAAAAATATTTTAGCGAAACAGCATATTGTTTATTCTGATTATTTTACTACTCCAACGCCATTAAATAATTGGCTTTGGTATGTAGTTGCTAAAAATGATTCTGGTTATAATGCTGGTTACTATTCAGTTTTTGATAATAAGAAAAAATTAGATCTGCAATTTTTTCCTAAAAACGATTTACTGCTGGATACGATTCGGCAGCGAGCGGATGTTCAACATTTAATTACTTTTTCAAGAGGATTTTATTGTGTCGAAAAAAATAATACAACATTAGTTTTTAATATTCTGCGGTTCGGACAGGTGAATGGGTGGGAAAATCCCCGCGGCAAATTTATTTTTCATTATTATCTCAGCAAATCTGCTAATAATGTTTTTGTTATGCAACGCGGACGTTTCTCCGGATGGAATTGGACGACGATTAAATCGCTTTTAAAAAGAATCCGGGGAGAATAAATTTATTTTAGAAAAAAATTCTTAATCCCGGTGTTTAAAATAAAAAGTGAATAAATAAAAAATTACGTTGATAATTTCGTAAGATAACCATCGAATGAACTGGCTGAAAATATTTGTTGTCTTGCGCAGAGTTATTTTAGTAATTTTTACACAATCGGAATGGATAATATTAAGTAATATTTTTTCTGCATCTCCGGACAATTTTTTGTTACGAACATCCAGGTTTAGTTCGATACTTGCGTAAGTGCTTATGTTGTTAACGTTGAACGATCCTATAGTGAGCCATTCTCCGTCGCAAACAGCCATCTTTCCATGCAATATGGTTTTCCCATATTCATATACATCAATATTATTGCGCAAGAGCCAATCATACCAAAAACGTTCTGCATTTTTTGCAATTGTAACATCAGAACGCCCGGCAGTAATAACAGTTACAGCTACGCCTCTCTGAACTGCTTTTTTCAAATGACGTCTGAATAATTTTCCCGGCAACAGATAGCTCGATAAAATTATTAAATGCGATTCCGCATTATCGAACATTTCGAGGTAACTTTTTGAAATTTCAGTTTTTCTTCGCACCCAATCATTACGGCGCATACGCACCATAGCTTTTTCATCTTGCGAAAAATTAAAAAAAACTGGTTTTTGTTCACACGGCGTAATATCCATTTTCGGGGGAAAATCTTTCCAGCCTTTCCAGCAAAGAACACACAGTTGTTGCGCAATTTCTCCTTCAGCATACAAAGCAAAATCAAGCCACGCGGAATGTTCATTCCATTCGTTATAATTGTTGGAAATATTTAAACCTCCTACTAATGCATACCGCGTATCTGTTACAACCACCTTATGATGCAAACGTCTTCCCAAATAAAAATGTTTGGTTTTAAAAAAAGTTTCGAAAAACCGAAAGTGAACACCTGCTTCTTTCAACTCCTTTATAAATGTTTTTGATAAGGACTGCGATGCGTAAGCGTCAACTAACAAGAAGACATTTATTTTTCTCCTGGCAGCTTGCATTAATGCATTTCCGATTAATCTGCCTGTTTCATCGTTTTCAAAAATATATGTTTGAAGATGGATGGTATCAGTAGCCTGGCTGATCAGCTGAACTAATAAATTAAAATATTCTTTTCCGCCACGTATCAACCTGACTTTATTGTTAGCCGTATAATTTTCCTGGATCATGATCTGCAAATTGCAAAAATATTTTTAACTATTCGTGCATTGCAAGAACAGGCACGTTTGTATGTATTGCCATTTGTTTGCTGTGGCTGTGCTGAAATATTTTGCTGATGATGTTGTGATGCTTCGGGATAATAATCAGCATATCAAGATCATTCTTTTTTACAAAACTGCTGATCCCTTCTTCTATACTTGTGCTTTGAACAAATTCATATTTCGGATTCATGCCGTATAGCATTTCCTGGAGCCAGGCAGATTCTTCCACTATTTTCGAATCAGATGTTCCTTCCATGCTCACATGCAGTACAAATAATTCCGGGTGATATGTATTTACAAGTTCCTTTATTTTTTCAACAGGAAGTGTATTAATTACATTTTTGAAATCGCAGGCTAACCCGATTTTTTTTATGCCAAGAAATTTTCCTTCGGGCGGAACAATAATTAAAGGCCAGGAAATTCGGTTTATCGCAGCTACAGTATTATTGCCCGATAATATTCTTTCAAAACCTTTAATACTTTCACTGCCCATAACAACTGCGTATGGATTTATTGATGAACAATAATCATCAATTTGTGAAATGACAGTTCCTAATTTTGCAACAATATTTACTTTTATTCTTCCTGCAGTTCTTTCAAGAATTTTTAATTTCATTTTTTCCATTTCTTGTTTGGCTTCTTCCATCATTTGTTCCAGGGCAAAACCAGGTACAGGCATTTCAAAACTTATAGGAATCGGACAAACATTTAGTATCGTTAAATCAACATTAATGAAAGAAGCCAGATCCGCAGCATAATCAACGGCGTTACGCGATGTGCTGCTAAAATCTGTAGGTGCAACTATCGTTTTCATAAACTTATGTTTTAAATTATGTATTAAGTTGGAATGAAGATTTCAACTTCTTAAAGTTATTCCTGTTGATGTTTAGTATTGCTGATTGACATCAACAGGATAAATGATTTAGCTCAAAAACTTATTTAAAATAGATTTTAGAAATAAACAAATCCCATAAAACCAGGAGTGTAAAAATCCGTAAAATCCAAATAAGCATATACCAAAGCCAGTCATGTTCTTTGCTATAGGTCACACTAATTCTTTCGGGTAAAGAAATATTTTTCTGCGCATCAAAAAGCCTTCTTTCAAAAAATTCGATCGAAATAATTTTTATGAAATACTGAGGTGCAGGGTTTATTTTATCTGCAATTGAATTTTGAAAAACATCTTTGAATTGCGGATCATTGAGGAATTCTTTTTTAATATAAATATCCGCTCTTTCATTATTTACCACAATGATTTTTTCGACAGCGTTTTTATTCAGGACTTCTTTTTTAAATTGTTGCCATGTAATTTCTTTTCCTGCATTTTTGATTAATAAAGATGGTAAAATGAATGCTGCAAAAATCAGTGCACATAACAAAAACCATTTGATCAATTTTTTTTGAGATTTCCTGATTGATGCGGAATTATGGCGTTTAAGTTTTGTAGGTTCATTTTTCATATGATGAAGAATATAAAATGCATTTGATGAGAAATGTTATTGCACGACAGGTGTTACCTGGCATAAAAAATGAGCAAACAAATTCCATCAGCTTATGCTTGCCCATTTTAGTATTTCTTAACTCCTGTTATAATTATCTACTTGCTGCATTTCGCCATCTTCATATCGAACAATGATGAGCTTATCTTTATTTTCTACATTAATCAACCAAATTTCGCGGGCATCCTGGTTGATGAAAATGACAGATGTGATATTGTATTCAACATAATTAGCTTTTACAAGCTTCCTGATATCTTCAGGAAGATTTTGTACATGTCCATACCGGATATGGTATATGAGCTGCCCGCTTTTTTTATAAAGAGCTCGGTTTGTTTGATCTTTAGTTATAAACTTAACAAGATAATTTTTATTCAACTGATACCATACTGGTTTTTTTGCCTCCGGAAAAGATTTAAGAAAAGCCGTGGTAACTTCTTTGGATACCTGTGTTGATGGAGTGATAGTAATGCTTGGTAAAGTTCTAAATGTTGTATCCTGTGCCTTTAACGTTAATGAAATTAAAAACGTAAAAAACAAAACACATATTGAGCGGAATTTAAAATGACGTTTCATTGCATAAAAATTTAAGTGTGAAAAATAAAATTTACTGTTCAACAACTTCAAAAATATTTTAATTGAATTTTGAAATGTATGATCCACATCAACCATTTTGATGTTTCTGATCAAGTGCAGTGAGCTTGGTTAACCTGACTGATAATGGCTGTTGCATTCTTTGCGTTTAAATGTGTAGTTTGAATTTTAACCTGGAAATTATAACGGTCATATGTATGCTACATGATACGCCGGGTATGAAAACAATGATGAGAATAGATTATATGATGGTTACGCTAATTAATTTTCATCTTTTTATATCACCTCTGCTTCTTAAATTATTTTATTTTCCAGTTCAATAATGAAAGCTGCCTGCGCTTCAATGATTTTATTTTTTTCTTCCTCAAAGTCGAACCAGCCTGCCTTATCAATTTCCGGGAAGTGATCAATATATTCTTTAATGGCATTTTTTATGAACGCCTTTTATTAATATGAAAATTTGAACAAGCTTATCGGGTAGATGATTTTTTCTTTTTCTTATAGTCCCGAATGTTCAGCCATATGCTTAGTGTAAGACTTATCAAAAAAACGACAAGGGTTGTTGTCTCAACCAGGTTGATATTAAAATTGATGCCGGTAAGTTTCAACAGCAAAAAATGAATATAAGAAACAGTCTGGTCATGATAACCCAAACGAGCCCGCACTATCCAATGCCATTGTGTACAAAAACAATATCCCCAGCCGTACCAGATACCCAACACAAACCACGAAAAGGCTGTAAATAAAAGTGTCGCAAGGTTCCATTTCCTCGTCTTTGCAAAAATCCATCCTGTAATATTGAAAAACACAAAAACAGTATGGAAAACGAAAAAGAAATAATTAAGGAATTGATACATGGTTCAAAAATTATCTGCAGACAAAAGAATAAAACAGACCGGCTCAAAACCGCAAAGGTGCAAAACTTTTTACAAGCTAACCTGGGCGTTTTAATGAGACAAATCAAGCAAATGTATAACCACCGTCATTTTTTTTGGCGTACAAATCACGTTGCTTTGAGGAAAATTGACGACCTGATATTTGTGGTATCCGTTTTGGACGCATTCTTTTTGAATTCGTTGAAATATAAATGAAGCTATGAACAATTTTGAAGGACATATACAAGGAACAAAACCGGTTGTAGTAGATTTTTTTGCCGAATGGTGCGGGCCCTGTAAACTGATGCCCCCGGTATTGCAGCGTGTGAAAGAAGTAACCGGGGACAGGGCAACTATATTGAAAATGGATATAGACAAAAATCAACAATACTCAAAAATGTATAACATCATGGCTGTCCCCACACTTATTATTTTTAAACAAGGCAAGATCGTCTGGCGCAAAAACGGTGTCTCCACCGCGCAGGAAATATTACAGCACCTGATGCTCGTGATAGATTAAAATCAAAACCAAAAATTTATGATAGTGATTGTTTTTGGTTTTCCGGGATGTGGCAAAACTTATTTTGCAGGCAGACTTGCTGATGAGATCCATGCTGATCTTATACAGAGCGACAAATTGAGAAAAAAAATGTTCGATGCAAGAACCTATTCTGACAACGAAAAATTACATGTGTACGATGAAATGATGATTCAAACTAAGAATTGTCTGAAACAAAATAAAAATGTGGTAATTGACGCGACCTTCCACCGGGATAAGATCAGAAAAAAATTTATTCAGGAAATACCAGAAATTTTTTTCATAGAAATTATAGCGGATGAGCAGTTGATTGGTGAAAGATTAAAAAGAAAAAGGGCAGACAGCGAAGCCGATTTTGAAGTGTACAAAAAAATTAAATCAGCCTGGGAGCCAATGCACGAGCAACATTTGATATTGCAATCGGGTAATGATAACATCAAAGACATGCTGCAAACAGCATTACACTCCATGTTTTTAAAGTATGACCAGCGAACAAATAAATGAGTTTGTATTTAAAGGGAAATTTCCTGAAAGTATTTGCAAGCCGGAACTGGTGGAAACACATATTTCATGGGTTGTTTTATGCGATCAGTTCGTTTATAAAATCAAAAAACCCATTCAATATTCTTTTCTTGATTTTTCTACTCTGGAAAAAAGAAAATTTTATTGCCAAAGAGAAGTTGAGTTAAACAGGAGGCTGACCGAAGACATTTACCTCGGCGTTGTGCCGGTAAAAAAAGCGGGAGACTGCTTTTTGACAGGAAACGGAGATGGGGAAATAATAGATTATGCAGTTAAAATGAATAAACAGGATCGGAGCAGGCAAATGGATTTTCTTTTGATCAACGGGAAGGTAACGGATATGGATATGCAAAAGCTTGCACTAAAAATTGCAGTATTCCACCGGCGCGCCAATATTATTTATCAAAAAGATTTTTTGGATGTTGAACAAAAATTTAATGATCTGAACAAAGAAAAAGAATTTGTGCGTGATTCAATAAGCGAAGTATGTGCTGGTATCATCGCAAATGCAATTAAGCTGTCTGACGCATTTATTAAAAACAACAAAAGCCTTTTGTATTGCAGGCTCATGTCTGGTTTTTTCAGGGATTGTCATGGCGATCTTCATTCAAAAAATATTTTTTTATTATCAACGCCACAGCCCTTTGATTGCATAGAGTTTAATGATGACCTGCGCCAGATTGATGTTCTGAACGAAATTGCATTCTTATGCATGGACCTTGAAGCATTTGGAAGAAATGACCTTGCTGATTTGTTTCTTGTTCATTATAATGATATTTTCCCCGCGATAAAAACAGATCAGGATCGGCAGCTTTTTATTTATTACAAAAGCTACAGAGCGAATATCCGGGCGAAGGTCAATAGTCTTCGTGCTAAAAGTGCAAGAACTGATAATGAAAAAACATCAGCGCTTCGGGAAACTGAAAAATATCTGCGATTGATGGATGGGTATGTAAATTCGTTGCAGACTTAACGAAGAAGCAAAAAAAAGAAGGTTCATAAAATCTGGGTATTAATAAACAGCGATGGGTGTGTGATGATTGCTGCCAGAATGTGTGGATTTTGGCACAAAAAAACGCAAAATCCCTTCTTTATATTCGGCACTGATGAATTCAGAATCTGTATTTTGAGGCAAAACAACATGCCGGTCAAACCCGCTGCAATTGAATTCATTTAATGTAAAGTTTTTTTCTTTTGATAACATTTGTTCTTTGTGTATCAAACCAACGCAAAGAATGTTTCCATCGGCTTTCACAACAAATTCCTCTCTCTTGGCGCCCGGCGCTGCAATCTCAACTACAAATGAATCGGCCATTTCGGTTAGATTCATTTGAGGCAAACTCTTTTTATTTTTGCTAAAAATTTTTAATCCTGCTTCAGCTTCTCTTTCACTGAACATCGGAACATATGCTCCGGGATACACTAAACTATTTCTGTTTTCTGAATTTATATTTCCCATTTGCTGCGATTTATGATAACCAAGTTACTGCATGAAGTTTGTGAACCCTATGATTGCAATAACAGGAATCCATGATCATGGTCATTCGGGATTATTTAATATTCTTATTTCTTTCAATCAAAAAAAGCCCCAGGAAAAATAAAAGAAACAAAACGCAAAGCACCAACCAAAACAACTTCGCTTCGTAAGGATCGCCATTGTTAAACATATACCTTATTTTTTAATCATTAAAGTTGGATTAATGCATTGGAATAAGCAATGATTGAAATTATGCTCTGGGATGAGCGTGATCAAATGATGATGCTGGTTTTTTATATTTGATCAATCACATAGTGATGGTAAAAATTGTTGAAGGTTCAATCAAAGTAAAACCGGCGATGATTAGAAAAAAACCGTCTTAATTAAGTGAATAATCAAAACGGTTTGAAGAATGTTCGTTGAGACACTCATTAATCGAATGCAAATTCAGGCAATTCCATTTCTATTTTGTCATCAACACTTGTAACGCCCAATGCGGACCATGCAGCATTTTCTGCATCTTGTTTTTCTGCATAAGAACGAACTGTACCGCGCAACACCACTTTATTAGCAATTACTTCAACATTAATTTTTCCGGCATCAATAATTGCGTTACGTGTGAACGCTGAACTGATCTTCTGCTTCACATCAGCAGGAATTACCTTTCCGGAAATCGTAATGAGATTAATTACCAGGCGTACACCAATGAGATTTTCGATAGCAGCCTGTGCATTTCTACGCTGGTATTCCCAATCAACTTCTCCTTCAAGTTTTACAATTCCGTTTTCTACTTTGATCCTGATTTTTTCTTCCTGAACGGCAGCGTGCCATTTTAAAGCATTATAAACGGCCTCTGCAATTTCTGAATCTGTTTTGCTGTACAGAGGAGAAACACCGATCTGGATATCTTCCGCAAGCGCTTTTACGCCTTCAATTTTTTTGGTTGCATTTTCTGCCGCAAGTTTTTTGGCGTAAGAATCAACTTGTCCTGAAAGAGTGACAATACCATTTTTGACGGCTACTCCAATTTGAGCTGCATTTAAGAATGGTTCCCATTTGAGTTGTTCCATCACATCTTGTTGGATTTGAGAATCTGTCTTCATAAAAAAAAATTTAAAATGACAAATAGGTTTTAATTTTTCAAAGTAATGCTAATACAATTTTTTTTTCGATGACGGTCGTTGGAATTCTAATGATTGTAGTCAGTTAAGAAATACGCTGATATTCTGAATGCATTAAAGACAATTCTACTGAGCTTGTTAAGATGAATGTTATTATAGAGATAACATTGTTCAAGATGGAAAAAAAACCCTGTTTCTATCTTTGATAAAGTGATTCTAAAAACCAATAATTTATGTCTACTGACACTTTATCTCAGATTCAAGAACTATTGATGGGGCTTGAACAAAAGATGGTTGAAGGCAATGAAAAAAAGAAGTCGCTTTTAAATAAGCTTCATCCCCAACAACACGAAGCAGCTAAAAACCTCATCCATTATTTAACACTTAGAAATGAAGACATAAGGGAACTTCAGGATATGCTGCATATTCATGGACTTTCTTCTTTAGCCAGTTCAGAAAGCCATATTCACAGGCAAATACAATCCATACTGGAACGACTAGGCAAAAACTATAAGCCGGAAGAAATTGATACCTGCACTTATGAATTCAGCCGTACTCAGATTGAACAAAGAAGCAAAATACTTTTTGGTGAAAAAACAGATCCTCTTACACCCTATATAATGGTAACGTTTGATTCTTCTTTTGCTGATAACTATGCCCTGACCAAAAATCTGCTGCAAAATGGGATGAATGTGGCACGCATTAATTGTGCGCATGATGACGAAGCCACCTGGTCGAAAATGATTAACAATCTGAAAAGAGCCTGCAGGCACACTGGTCTTAATTGTAAAATATATATGGATATAGCTGGCCCAAAAATCAGAACAAAATTATTGTGCAAAGGAAAGGAAAAGGGAAAAGTGAAAATAAAGGAAGGAGAATTAGTGTGGCTTGCTGATCACGCTGGTGGTTTTACTAACGAAGATATTGTGATAAGCCCCAACGAACCCGGCATCATCAAAATGTTGAAAAAAGGAGAAAGAGTATTTATTGATGACGGCATTATTAAGTGTGTTGTTGAAACAATCAAAAAAGATCGCGCAGCGCTGCGCATTGTCCGCGTCTCCTCAGAGAAGCATCAGATCAAAACAGATAAAGGTCTCAATTTTCCAGACTCTGAAATATCCATTTCTCCCATTACCGATTTTGATAAAACCTGCCTGCCCTTTATTTGTGAACATGCTAATATGGTTGGTTTTTCTTTTGTTTGTTATCCTTCAGATATGGAAAACCTGCAGCAAATTTTAAAAAAACTTTCGTCGCATCCACCATTGATCATCGTTAAAATTGAAACACCGGAAGCAGTAAAAAATCTTCCGGGTCTTTTAATGCAAGGAATGAAACAAGAAGCTTTTGGTTTGATGATAGCACGTGGCGACCTTGCTGTTGAGATTGGTTTTGAAAGAATGGGGGAGATACAGGAAGAAATTCTGTGGATATGTGAAGCTGCACATATTCCTGTTATATGGGCTACTCAGGTATTGGAATCATTGAATAAATCTGGTGTTGCAGCACGTTCTGAGATCACTGACGCGGCACATGCAGCAATAGCCGAGTGCGTTATGATCAATAAAGGAAGTCACACAATAGAAGTAATCGAAACCTTGAGGGATATTATGCATCGTATGGGGGGGCACCATATCAAAAAAAGGTTCGTATTCCGTCCACTGAGTATAGCAGCGAACTTTATGAATCAGCAACAAGATTAATTGCAGACAAGGTTGAAAAAGAAAAAATCAAACGAGAGAAAAAGGAAAGAAACAAAGAAAACATTCAAATTGCAATTTTAATAATTTCTATTATAGGAGTTGTAAGCTCTTGGTGAACTACCTTCAATTAAAATATTTCTTCAAGAAAGTAAATCCTTTTGAAAATTTTTGTATTACATATGGATGACTGTTATAGTCAGAATCTATATGTAATTATCAGAAACCGGATGTGGTTAAGTATTAAAAAAAGAATGCAGCATTATTCTATAGAGTATTGAATAATTCCTGATTAGGCATAGCAGACATAATAAAATATTGAGACTTCAGTCTTTTACTTTTATATCAATAGCACCCTTCTGTCTTGCTTTTGCCGCTTCATTGAACGCTGGTATTTTAGTAACAATGATAGCATTCAGTTTCTTCAATTGTATATCAATTCTTGCTGCAAGCGAATTGTAAAGCTCAATCATGGAAGCGGTGGGTTTTGAATCGGAGCCTATCACCGAACCATTCAAAGCGCCTAATTTTTCTTCTAATCTCATCGGGTAACGAAGATCATCTTCTCCCGCTTTTATTTTGTTGTTGTGCAATGCATCTTCCACAGCTGTTAAAGAATCTATGATTGGCTTCGATAAATTTTTAAACGGCTTTGCTTCCGCCGAATCTTCAATAGCATTGACAAAAGCATTTAATTGATCTTGCACCGAATGAATTTGTTTTGTTCTCTTCGCCACTTCATTTAATTTATTATGAATTTTTATGGCGAGATCAAATTGTTCTTTCAGATCGGCAGTTGTAAAAGTGTTGCGTGGGTCATTCAGAATATTAAAACTCTGCATTTGCATGAGGGAATCACCGATAAATAATTTTACCTGGTAGACGCCGGGTACTGTCAAAGGCCCTGCAAAGGAACCTTCAAAAGTTGCGCTCGTATCAACTTTCGCTGCAGGATAATGAAGATCCCATACAAATACGTTCATTCCGGTATCCACACTCAAAAAACCCGGACGTTTTGCTTTGCTCTCATAAAAATCTTTAGAAATTTTTGCTGGCTCGCCTTTATTATCTTTCAGGTTTGAGTATGTAATAATACTGTCGCCGGCCGCAGTATAAAATTTCAGTTTAGTTTCCTTATCGGGTTTTGTTTTTAAATAATAGCGAATGATAACACCGTTCGGCGCATTCTCTCCTTCCTGTACATTTGGATCTTCAATATAACCACCCGGCATACGGTAAGAATTTCGCGGCTTGTACAACCATGCATTTGATTTTGAAATTTCATCACTCAACTGATACAGCGGTGTGATATCGTCCAATATCCAAAAAGAACGTCCATGCGTTGCAATCACCAAATCATTTTCGCGCGTTTGAATTTGTATATCGCGCACCGGCGTGTTTGGCAAATTCAATTGAAGACTTTGCCAGTGTGCGCCATCATCAAATGAAATATAAATACCGGTTTCCAATCCGCAATACAAAATTCCTTTTTTATTTGGGTCTTCACGCACGCAACGATTGTATGTATTTTCAGGAAGACCATTTGTAATAAGCGTCCATGTTTTTCCATAATCATTTGTTTTGAAAATATATGGATGTGTATCATCGCTTTTATATCTTGTTGCAGAAACATAACATGTTGCCGCATCAAAATGCGAAGGTTCTACATAACTTATCAAAGCCCAGTCTGGCAAAGCTTTTGGAGTAACGTTCATCCAATTCTTTCCATCATCCATTGTTACAAATACCAACCCATCGTCGGAACCGGTCCAAATCACACCTTGCTTGACGGGAGATTCTGCTAATCGCAAAAACATCAGCATACACCTCGGCTCCTGTGTTATCGAATGTAACCGGGCCACCACTTGGCTTCAATGTTTTTGGATCGTGCCTGGTTAAATCCGGGCTGATCACTTTCCACGTCTGACCACCATCTAATGTTCGCACAACATAATTGGATCCGGCATAAATCATTTTGTTGTTGAATGGCGAAATCGCGATTGGAAAAGTCCAATTGAAACGGTATTTATAATCTTCTGCTCCTGAACCCTGGTGCAATTCCGGGTCAGGAGATATAGCATGACCCTGATCTATTTTTTTATTGTAAGTAGATAATTGTCCATCGTACTCGCCACCATAAGTAATGTCCGGATTGGTTGGATCGGGAACAATATAACCAGCCTCACCTCCGGCAACGCCGTACCAATCGCGATTGCCGATAGTGTAATTATTTGTTCGGCTTGCAATGCGAATACTGCTGTTGTCTTGCTGCGCGCCATATACATTGTAGGGAAAATCATTATCAAGATTGACATGATAGAATTGTGCAGTTGGAAGATCAATATCGCTGAAATTTTTTCCGCCATCAAAAGTAACCTGGGGTCCGCCATCATCTCCCATGATCCAATTGTTCGCATTATCAGGATTGATCCACATGTCGTGATTATCTCCGTGACGATTTGAAACTTTTGTCCAGGTTAAACCGGCATCTATAGATTTCCAAAATTCAACATTCAATATATAAAGTGTATTCTCATTTTTTGTATCTGCAAAAATTTGACTGAAATACCAAGGACGTTGTGTTAAATCATTTTTTGTGCTTACTAATGTCCAGTTTGCTCCACCATCATCAGAACGAAACACACCACCATGCTCGTTTTCCACAACAGCATATAAACGTTGTGGGTTAACAGGAGAAATTGTGCAGATGATTTTTCCCATCAATCCCTTTGGCATGCCGGGGTTTTCTGAAATAAGTTTCCATGTATTGCCACCATCTGAGGATTTATATAAACCACTTCCCTTGCCTCCACTGCTTAAAGAATAGGGTGTTCGATGCGCACGCCACATGGAAGCGTATAAAACCAAAGGATTGCCCGGATCAATTTTTACATCAACGCAACCTGTACTATCATCATAGCTCAATACTTGTTGCCAGGTTGTACCACCGTCTTTGGAACGGTACAGGCCCTCTTTCTTTATTTGCGCCAAAAACTTTTCCCATTGCAGCTACATATACAATATCCGGGTTCTGCGGATCAACAGCAATTGTTCCGATAGCATCGCTCTTTTCCAAACCCATGTGTTTCCAAGTTTTGCCGGCATCTGTAGATTTGTATACTCCATCGCCGAAAGAAATATTATTTCGCATTTCCACTTCGCCCATACCGGCATAAACAATATTCGAATTTGATTTTGCAACAGCTAATGCACCAACAGATGAAGATGTAAAATTAGAATCAGAAACACACAACCATGTGTTGCCACCATCAGTAGTTTTCCAAACACCACCTCCGGTTTGACCGTCATAATACACCATTGGGTTGTTTACAACACCAGTAACGGCAAGGCTTCTGCCGGAGCGATAAGGACCAATGCAGCGCCATTTTAAACCAGAAAATAATTTTTTGCTGAACACTTCATTCGATGTAGTTGATCCAACTGCTGATTTTCTTTGAGCATCAGCGTGAAAAAAAATGAAGACAATAAGAATGGTTGAAAAGTAAAAACGGTTAACCATTCCCGTTAGAATTGGCATAAACAATTTGTTTTAAGCGGAAGTTAATTTATTTGGAATCGAAATTAGTTAGCTCACCTGCAACATTTACGTTGGTTAAATAAAAATAGGTAATTTTTTAGATTAGGATCAAATTTCAAATCGGCAATGAATTTGTCTGAAAAATAGAAATATATTTGAAGCTTATAACTATCATTCAAATTTATCCCTCATTTAAGTTTTTTTCGAATGAAAAGATTTAAAGCACTACCGTTTATCATCCTTGTCTTCTTATCAAAAACCATTTATTCCCAAAACATTTTGAAAGGTGTTATTAAAGATGCTTCCACTAATATTCCTTTGCAAGGTGCTACCATTTATATTCCCGACTTAAAAACAGGAGCTTATTCAGATTCCCTTGGAAATTATTCTATAAAAAATATTCCATCGGGGAATTATCTTGTCGAAACAAGTTTAGTCAGCTATGGAAAAATGATTGAAACAATTATTATAAAAGGCATCACACAAAAAAATTATTCGTTAGTACAATTCACAACGAGCTTGAATGACATTACCATCACCGGAGTTTTATCAGCAACGGAAACACAAAAAAATCCTATTCCTATTGGTATAATGAATTATAAAGATCTACTTCAAAATTCTTCAACCAATGTTATAGATGCTATTACAAAAGTGCCAGGTGTTTCCGGTATTACAGACGGGCAAAGTATTACCAAACCCGTTATTCGCGGCTTAGGGTATAATCGTGTGTTAACAATCAATGATGGTGTGGAGCAAGTTGACCAGCCATGGTTTGATGAATTTGGAATTGAAGCGGACCCTGATGCAGTGAACAGGTATGAAATTTTAAAAGGTCCTGCATCTTTAGCTTATGGTTCTGATGCAATTGCTGGTGTTGTAAATCTAATACCCGAACAGACACTGCCGGAAGGACAGACAAAGGGAGAAATTTTATTTAATTATCAAACTAATAATGGCCTCATAAATAATATGGCGCATATTGCCGGAACAAAAAATGGAATTTCGTGGAGCGCAAGAGTTGATAATACTATGGCACACGCTTATCAAAATAAATATGATGGCTATGTTCTTAATTCGCAGTTCAGCAATTTCAATACGGATGGAACTATTGGACTTCACAGAAAATGGGGCTATACGCAATTGCACAGCAGCTATTTTGATATGCACACCGGAATTGTAGATGGAACAAGAGATTCTGCAACCGGCATTTTGGAAAGACAAATTGCATACCCTGATTTGAATGGAGGCGCGCCCACTTATGAAATACCAACCGAGCAAGAACAAAAATCGTACACACCATTTACGATTAAGCAAAGAATTCGCCATACCAAAATTGTGTGGGATAATAGTATTGCGGTCGGCGACGGAAGAATTACCGGAATTTTTTCATGGCAAAAAAATCAGCGCCAGGAAGCTAATGATCCTACAATTCCAAATACTCCAAATATTTATTACTCATCTAATGCTGCTACTTATGATGTGCGCTACGTTTCAGCGCAAATCAACGGCTTTAATATTTCAGGCGGAATTAATGGAGTATACCAGTCGTCAAAAAGTTTGGGAACATTATTGCTTATCCCGAATTATAATTTTTTTCAGGTAGGTGGATTTGCGATTGTAAATAAAAAAATTGAAAATCTTAATCTCAGCGGAGGTATCCGATATGATACAAGAACATTTAACGGATTAGATCACTGGGTAGATTCAACAACACAAGCGCCAGTTGACCCAAGCGCTCCAAATGCATTTCATGAATTTCAGGGATTCACTTCTCATTTCAACGGTATGTCATTTAGTTTAGGCGGAGCATATAATTTCACAAACAATTTTTTTGCGAAAGCAAATATCGCCCGCGGCTGGCGTGCGCCAAATGTTGCAGAATGCGCTGCAAACGGAGTGCATGATGGAACTGTTGTGTATGAAATCGGCGACCATTCGCTGAAACCGGAAACAAGTCTTGAAGAAGATGTGAGTTTTGGAGTTAATGCAAAAAATGTAAGTCTTGAAATTGATCTTTTTAATAACAGCGTCAATGATTTTATTTATGCGCGAGGTTTGCAAAGTGTGTTTGGCGGTGATTCAATAAATAATTCTCTTAACGCTGCTGGCTTAGGCGCAGCGCCGGTGTATAAATATTCACAAGGAACAGCAGAATTATATGGAGGGGAAATGGAATTGAACATTCATCCGTCGGATTTATCATGGATAGAACTCAACACCACATTAAGTATGGTATATGGAAGTTTAAAAAATACGCCGGATTCGGTTAAGTATTTACCATTCGTTCCGCCAACAAGAATTACTGCGGATCTTAAATTCCCTATTAAAAAAATAGGCGGCAAAATAAAAAATGCATATCTGAAATTCGGATTGCTTGATTATTTTGAGCAAAAAGATATTTACCGGCAATTTGCAATTTACAATGGATTGAGTACCGCTCTTACCCCATATGAATATGCAGCGAGCACATCGGCAACAAAGGGATATGTTTTATTTAACGCCGGCGCCGGTGGAGATATAACATCAAATGGGAAAACAATTTGCCAGGTATATATCATTTGCAATAATTTGTTCAACACACCTTATATTGATTACATGAGCAGGTTTAAATATGATCCGGTAAATTATACTACCGGCAGAGTTGGTGTATTTAATATGGGAAGAAATTTATCGCTTAAAATTCTCGTACCCCTGGATTTTAGCTCTGAGAGCAAAAAATAATTATTTTAAACAGATTTCATATTCCGGTCAGTTTGAATCAATGCAGAATATTTAGAGCCGTGATTCTACCGGATTCCAGGCGAATTAGTGACATGAATTTTGTTATTAATAACTAACTAACGTTAATGGATAACCGAATATCAAATCAGAACAAAAAAAACATTAAACCCGACTGAGAAAAAAGACTTTTTTGTGCGTCGAAAAAAAATCACTTCCGATTTTCCCGATTGGAAGGAATCCCTTGGCCAATTCCGAAGCACACTTTCATCTCTTTATTTTCCCGTATTATTAGGATAATGAACACCAGGCCCGAAGAAACATTCATTCGACTTTATTTTTCCATTTTTAAATGTAAAATACTCAGTGTTCCGGAATAACCTGCCGTCTGTAGTCCAGCCATTATAGGTTACAAAACCTTCATCGCCCTGCACAATCAGCTTAATCACATCAAACTTTTTGATGCTTGTGGAATTTGGCCAGCATTTTTCCTTGTATTCCTTTAAATTAATATGTTCATCAACCGGGCTGCTGAAAGTAAAACCGTCAGCAAGAATGGATTCCAGCATGCCCCAATCTTTTGTTTCATAAGCGGTGTAATAACTCCTGATGAGTTTTTCGCCGGTAGATTGCTGGGCAACGGCAGTTTGGTAAGACATAGCAGCCAGCAAGAGAATCTTGACAAAAAGTGTAGTCGGTTTCATAATTTTTTGTTTTGATGTAAAAATTTACTCTTCACCACAGGCGACCAGCCTTGCTTTCTTGATATAGACAACCAGAGGACCCATTACCGGACATAATCTGCTGTGTTATTTTTTTGCACCCTGTCTTTCAATAACGAAAATCCGATCTAAACAAAAGCTTACCCGTTTAAATTGATATTTGTTTTAAGCTACAAGAATTAGATATACTTTACCTATCAATGGAAATATTATTTCGTGGTGAATTAACCAGTGAGTTCACTGAAACCCGCGCTGACTGCATATTCCACCCTTGGAATATTATGAGTACAACGATTCAGAAAATGCGAAGCGTTGATTATGTCAGATTTCAGAAGAATTAGTTACAGATTAGTTAGAAAAATCTTGTTCTTAAATTATTATTTCAAAAGCAATTCAATTATAAACTCACTTCCTTCACCTTCTTTCGTCTCCACTTTTATTTCACCGCCATGCGCTTTGATGATATCATAACTCAAACTTAAACCCAAGCCAGTTCCTTGTCCTGTTGGTTTGGTAGTAAAGAATGGCTGAAAGATTTTATCAATCACTTTTTGCGGAATGCCGTTGCCATTATCCATTACCGTTAGTATAACCTTATCATTTATCTTTTTGGTGCTTACTGAAACAGTTGGTTTGTATTCTGCGTTCTGCGTTAAGCTTTCAGCTTTGAGCTTTTCGCCAACTGCATAAAATGCATTGTTGAATAAATTGATCAGCACGCGAACTATATCCTGTTGCACAAGAGGAATTTTATCAATGCTTTCATCAAAATTTGTTTTTAAGGTAGCGTTGAATGATTTATCTCTTGCGCGAAGACCATGATAACTCAATCGCAGGCATTCATCAGCTATAGCATTAATGCTAACAGGTTCTTTTTGACCTGAGCCTGACCGTGAGTGCTGCAACATTCCTTTCACAATGGCATCGGCACGTTTGCCGTGATGGATTATTTTCTCTTCATTCGCTTTAATATCATTCAATATTGCATTCTCCAATTGTGCATTTCTTTCAGCGTTTGGCTTTAAGCGTTCGGCGTTTAGCTCCTCAATCAATTCTTTATTCACTTCAGAAAAGTTATTCACAAAGTTCAAGGGGTTTTGTATTTCATGGGCTATGCCTGCCGTAAGTTCTCCGAGTGAAGCCATTTTTTCTGACTGCACAAGTTGCGATTGAGTGGATTTTAATTCCTCAATTGATTTTTGCAATTGATCTGTGCGGTGCTTTACTTTTTCTTCCAGCACTTTGTTTTCACGGATAAGCATGCGGGAGCGATAAGAAATAAAACTCCATACAATGCCGATAAGCAATAAAGCAAAAATGGTGATAGCCCACCAGGTTGCCCACCATGGCGGCGAGATAATGATGGAAAGTTCTTTCTCCGCCCACGCGCCATCCGTGTTAATGGCTCTCACTTTTAAAATATAATGACCAACAGGCAGCCCGAAAAAATAAGCTTTCTGTGCAGCGCTTGCGTCATGCCAGGTGTTGTCATAATTTTCCATCATATACAGGTATCGCTCGTCGCCGGATGTTTGAAAATGTATTGCTGAAAAACTGATAGCAAAAGAATTTTGATCATGAGCAAGTGTTATCTTATCTGTTTTGTCAATTCGATCGGTTAGGATACTTCCCTCGCCCGGCACTACATCCTTTCCGCCAATTTGAAAGCCGGTGATATTTATGATCGGAGGAAAAACTTCTTCTTCGGCATCGCGGGGAAAGAAATGGTAATAACCCAACTGATCACCGATCAACAATTCTCCATCCTTTGTTTTATAATTATTACTAAAAAGAAAAGTGTTTGTGTGAACACCATTTTCTGCCCCATATATTCTTACTTCTTTCCTGTCCTTATCTATTCTATAAATAACATGTGCCGCGCCGAGCCATAAATTATGCTGATCATCTTCCAAAATGTGCAGCACTCCTTCGATCTTTACATTTACATTATCGAATAATGAAAAATTATTTGTTGCCGCTATCATAACGATAAAGCCCTTCAGTAGCTCCTGCCCATACAGTGCCTGCCGCATCAACTGTAACACATTTTACATTAGTGTTCATTAAATAATGACTGATAACTCCACTGGTTTTGCTGATCTTGTTCAGTCCATTTGAGGTTGCTGCCCAAATGTTCATGTTATCTTCAGCCACCAAATAAGCTAAGTTGTTGCTTAAACTGCCGCTGTCTTTAGGGTTGTGGCGAAAATGAGTAAACTGTGCTGTTGCAGTATTCATTTTATCTAACCCTCCGTATGTAGCAACCCATAAATTTTTATCCTTGTCAATTAAAACATCATTTATGTTATTACTTGTGAGGCTGTTCAGTTTGGATGTATCAGATCGGTAATGAGTGAATGTTTCTTTTACCGGATCGAACCTGTCAAGCCCTCCACCTGTTCCCAACCAGAATATTCCATGATCATCTTCCGTAATCGCGGCAACACTGTTATCGCTAACACTGTTTGGATTGTGGTCATCATGCCGGTAAGTTTTTTCTTTTCCTGTTTTCGCATCCTTGCGAATAAGACCGAGGCATGCTATCCATAGGTTGCCGTTTTCGTCTTTATAAAAATTATTACCACCACCCACGTTGTTTGCGTTGGGAACAACCGTAAATGGAAGAATAACTTTATTCGCCGTATTTATTTTATAAAAATTACCGCTTAAAGTAGTGATCCATAAAGCGCCTTCTCTTGATGAAAATGCAGACCAGGCTTCATTATCTGCAAAGCCGGAGGCAGTGTCAGCAAGAGTGAATCTATTATTATCAAATAAAAAAATGCCATGGTGTGTTATTTTTTTTGTTTGAGGGTCGTATTCATTTATACCTTCTAAAAAAGTTCCGATCCATATTTTACCTTTGCCATCTTCATGTATAAATGTGATATGATCAAAACCTGCTGCTCTATCAAGAGGACCCCGGCTCAGGTTTTGAGGATGTGTTGAATCATAATAATAATGTGTAAATACTCCAGTCTTTCTGTCTAAAGTCTGCAGCCCATCTCCGGCAGTGCCTATCCAAAAATTTCCTTTGCTGTCTTCAAGTATAGCTCTTACTTTATTATTGGCAATGCTGTTTGGGTTGGCTGGGTCGTGCAAATAGCGCGTAAACTTTCCCGTAGCTTTATCAAAGCGGTTAAGACCCCCGCCCGGATTAATATTCAGAGGCGGAAATGGTTCGCCGCAACCCACCCACATAGTACCCAACCTATCTTCATATATTACTCTTATCTCGTTACTGCTTAAACTGGTTGGGTCGTTTTTTTTACTGGGGTAATGGATGAATTTTTCTGTTTTGCGGTCGTACAGATCAAGTGCGCCGTAATCGCCTATCCAAACATTATTTTCATGGTCAACCAAAATAGCAGTAACAGTATCGCCGGCAAGACTTCCGGCATCAGAAGCCTGGTGCCTGAAGTGAATAAATTTATTTGTTGCAGGATCAAATTTATCCAATCCACTGGTTAAAGTTCCGATCCAGATAATATCATTTGAATCTACAGCTATCGTTTCCAGTTGAGCGCCGGAGATAGAATTAGAATCTTTATCGTTATGAACATAATTTACAAATTGCGATCCGTCGTAACGGTAAAGCCCTTTATATTTTGTAATGAACCAGATATAACCTTCACGATCCTGCGTTATTCCGAGAATGCCTCCTACAGTGTTTCCATCAACATTTGGGATAATGATGTGCCCGAATTTTTTTTGCTGGCTGAATGACAACTTTGGTTGAACCAGGAACACCGCAATGAACAAAATGCAAATTATTTTGAATAGAGATATCCCTGATTTAGTAGATTGCATGTTTATCATCATAAGCCGTTTTATCATGTTGTTGGCAATTGAACAATGAATTCTGTTCCTTCATTTTCTTTCGCTTCCACTTTTATTCACCTCGAGTGTACTTTGTTGAAATATTCTGATCAGGGTTGATTGATAGGGATTGGATAGAGGTTTGAAGATACTGAAAATTGACGCTGACTTTATAAAATTATTACTGCTTAAAATTATTTACTCACCCGCGTCATTCCCGCGCAGGCGGGAATCTTTTGCAAATAAGAAATAAGTAATAAGAAATGAAAAATGAGAAAGTAATCGCTCTCTGCACTTCCTGATTCCTTATTTCAAATTCCTTATTTCTTATTCTTCCGCCATTTTTGGTGTTAGCATCAACTAACGGTAATGCATAGGCAAACAAACAGACAATTATTGCTGCGCATAGTACCGGATAAGCCAACAACGATCAAATATTGAATACGCACGGTAGTAAATTAGCTAAACACATTAGCCGGGGCGATAATGCATTCGTGTTTTACGACAACAACGATCAAATATATGATGCGCGAGGCCAGATTGTAAGACATGCAAGTTTGATTTTGAGCCATCACCGGTGAAGGAATGACAGGTGAAGGTTGCCGGCGAGACATCACCGGTGAAGGATTGACAGGTGAAGGTTGCAAGTAACACATCAATTTCTTTTTGAAACACATCTCTGCTTATACATAACCGTTAGTAAGAATAATTTGTAGTAACAATTCTACAAAAGTGTACGTGATTTATTATTGCATGCAGCGATCAATGCTGATAATTTTATACCGGTATTTTAATTTATAAATCAAATCCTTTCCGATGAACAAACTAAATGGCTCAAGGCTTAACATGTACGACACGGTTATTGCCTATTGCACAGCTAATGCAGCAACAACTGCTTTGGTTCCGGCTTTTCAAACAGCGCTTACCGCTTTTCAAAACACAGTGAGTCAAATTCACAACACATTGCAGATGCAGGCCACGGATATTACCGGCATCACCGATGAAAAAACGCAACTTAAACAAACTTTGTGCGAACAGGCTACCAATCTCACCGCTTCTATTTTTGCAATGGCCTGCGCCACTAATAATATGCCGCTTAAAAAGCAAACAGATTTAACCTTGTCTGATTTTAAAAGCCTTGGTGATGATATGCTGGTACCCACCTGTGCAAATATTCACGACCTGTTAAATACAAACGTTGCCGCACTTGCCCCCTACAGCATCACTGCTGCAACGGTTACCGCTTTTCAAACCGCAATAGATGGATACAAAGCAATAGTCGTTTCTCCGCGCAATGCAGTAAGCCAGCGCGTGGCGCGCAGAACTGCGCTTAACGATTTATTTAAACAGGCAAACGACATTTTAAAAAACCAAATGGATAAAGTATCCCTTCAGTTTAAAACAACCTCGGAAAATTTTTACAATGCCTATACGAACAACCGCGCAATTGTTAACCCCAAATCGTCTGCAACGCAAATTACGGGCACAATAACCAACAGCGTTACGCACGATCCGTTGCCCGGCGCAACAGTGCAGGTTGTAGGGCAACCACTAACAACCGTTACCAACGAAAATGGTTTTTATGCTTTACGCTCCGTAACACCCGGCAGTCATTCGGTTAAAGTTTCCATTGCAGGTTATAGCGATACACAGCAGAACGACCTGCTTGTTAAACTCGGCAGAACAACTAATGCGGATATAGCGGTGACGCCGAAGGCATCTTAAAATGGATAATTGATAATTGAAAATTGATAATGAAGAGTTGCGGCGTAGGCTAACCCGTTCCGCAACGGGCGGGAGCTATAGGCCGGGTAACATTGTTTATTAATTGGAGCAGGCTACGGGGAGTTAGGGCAACAAACTGTTATAGTATTAAATTTGGGTAATAATAAATTGGAAAATTTCGTGAAAGTAAATATGATTAAGTTATTACTGCATTACTAACGTTTTGAACTGGAACGTCTGAAAATTCGCAAGGTCGACCATTATTCCACCGCTGAAGAGGTCAATAACGGATAATTTAGATACCAACGGATTTCATTCCAAATCCCGACGTAGACGATTTACCGTGAATTTTGTTCTGATGTATTAGCCATCGATGCTGGAAACGTTAACTAGTATACTGAAACCAGATTGACTATCGCTTTGTTTTATTGTGGTGCGCGTGCTCAAAGGTGCATCACATATTCGAGATTCGCATTAAAGAAGATTGGCATGATATTTACCAATCATTGCTGTTATTTCGTTGAAAGTTCTGTCAACATTCTTGTTTTTCATAACTATTAAAAGCTCCAGCAGCTAATCAAGTAAATTGCATTTCACCGTTTGTTCGTGTCTTTCTTAGCCAGGCGTTGGCTAACACCAACTTCTTAACATGCTTAAATGTACCCGATATAACGCAAGAATGCAATATTTGGTGCGATCTTATTTCGAAACTCACCTATTTGTAATCGAAAATAATAAAGAGTCGTTTGTCTTTGGCGCTTGTCGGCTAATTGCACTACACTGCTTGTCATTTTCCAATGCCGCAAGCAATTAAGTTGATCATATCTTTCCATTGTGCGGGTTTTTTAAAACTATTAATTAGTAACCTTTAACTGTCCTTGCTCTATTAAATGGGGTAATTGATCTTTAAATTTTTTCATTTGCCCGCAATGGACTTACAAGCGACAGGCACTCACTTACAAATTTGTCGGGTCTATAAAGCCAACCCATATTTATGTATAGTTGTCACACCTAACTTGTTATTTGGATTCTACCTACAACCGATTGGTTCTTTTATTTGGAAAGTAATAAGTAATGGTCAACTTTTTGAACTCTGTCCTAATGAGTTGTTTCATATGAAATCAAAAGCAGAATAAAAATTGTCGCTCCACCTTGTTGGTGTTTGCAAGACGTGAGCGTGCTGCCCAAAAACTACCACACAATAAGAAGCAATAACGAATTGGGTTTGTGTAAAAATTTAAAGAAATTATCTATTGCCTTCTCTTCACAGGAATAGGAGAAATTCAAAACGGAATTCGTTAAACGATCTTCAAACATGCGGAGATAAAGGATTGAAAGTTCCTCCTGATTTTGCTTCAGATTCTATTCCAAAACTCTTGCCATGGGAGGAATTTTGAAACTAACAATCTTTTAAACAGACATTTAAACAATTATACACCGATACAAAAATTTGAACATTACCGTTACTCAAAAGCGTCATGCTACATTGATTACCGAATATAGACCACAGTAATCAGAAAACAGCTAAAGAAGCAAGATCCTACCGCAATGCCGCATGACAGTTTTCGGGTGAATCTTAGCTGTTATTCAAATCTGGATTGAAACAAAGAAACAACTAAACAAGTTCATCTGCAACTGTTGGTGAAGGATACACTTGACTTGTGCACAACAGCAACAATGGCATTGTACAACGGAATTCGCACTCAGAAGCGCACAATAGTATTATCAATGCACAGACCACAGTAGTACAAAAGATAAATCAAACCTCCTTCCCGAAAATGGGCTGTCATCATTTTCGGGTGTCCTTTTTTGGTTCTTTTTTGGACAAACAAAAAAGAACAAAACCAAAGTAATTAATAATTAATAAAGAATAATTAATAATGGAGAACTGCGCGTAGGCAAAGCCATACGCCGCTTTTTTTGTAGCTTACAGCTACACCCTTCTAAGAAAGAATCTTCCTTCGATAGCTTGCAGGAGTTTCACCAACTTTTGATTTGAAAAGCCTGTTAAATGCTGCTTCAGATTGGTAGCCAACCTTACTGGCTATCTCACTGATATTTTCTTTGCTTTCTGATAAAATTTCTTTCGATTTTAAAATGCGCCAGTTGGTCAAATAACTTAAAGGTGTTTCGCCTACTAATCTTTTAAATTCTCTGCAATACAACGAACGGGACATACCGGCAGTCACAGCTAATTGATGCAATGTCCAGTCTTTTTCAGGAGATTCATGCATAGATTTTAAAGAATTACTAATTCTATTATCCTTTAATGCCATAAGAAACCCCACTTTTATATCTGCCTGTTCTAAATAAGCACGAATAATAAATACAAAAAGTATATCAACCAGGCGCCCTAAAATTAATTTACTTCCTATTTTTTCACCACTTATCTCTTCATTCATTAACAATGCGGCCTGTTGCAGCCACAAGTTTAATTCCTTAGTGGTATTATTCAAATGTATCACTTTAGGCAGCGACTTAATAAAAGGATGTTGTACAGATGGAGTAAATTCAAAATGCCCGCCCATTAATATAGTCTCTTCATCTTTCCCTTGAAATAAAGGCTTCCCGCTGTGATAAGCTTTGCCGAATTGCGAAGCCGGCACACAAGTAGTATTCGATTTGCCTGAAATGAGATGTTTAGAACCATGAGGAATACAAACAATATCGCCCACATTCATTTTTATAACCTTCTCACCCGGTACTCTCAAATAACAAGTGCCTTTTAAAAGTCTCCAAAACTGCGAGCGTGAATCTTGCTCCATTTCTATACCCCAAGGTGAAGTAAATTGAAATTTTGGATAAACAACTGTTTTCAATTTGGCACTTTCTAAAACACCACTTAATGCATCCATAGCTTAAATATATACGATTGAGCAAATCTAATGGACTTATTGATACCAATAACGCCATTTAAGCAATTATTTTTGTGGCAGTAATAATTAATAAATAGAAAAAATGAACGAAAGCATATTAATAACCGGAGCAAATATTGGACTTGGGAAAGAGACTGCCCGACAGTTAGCATTGAAACAAGAAACAAAAAGAGTAATTCTTTTTTGCAGAAATCAAGCGAAAGCCGAGGCAGCAAAAAAAGAACTGGAGGAGAAAACGAAAAGAAAGATTTTTGAAATTATTATTGGAGATGTTTCTGATGCAAATTCTGTAAGAAAAGCGGTAGAAAAAATAAAGGAACCTATTGATGCAGTAATTTTAAATGCAGGTGGAATGGTGGGCAAAACGGCTGCGAAACTTACGCCTTCTGGAATGAATGAATTAGCTGCTACAAATATTTTAGGCCATGTAATTTTAGTGGAGGAATTAATTAAACATGATAAGTTGAAAAAAGCAGTACTATCAGTAAGTGCGGAAGCTGTACCGGGAGTAAAGATGCTCGGAATGAAACCGGTGGCAATGAAAACTTCTTCTGTAGATGAGTTTGCTGCTGTGCTTGACGGTTCATATTTTGGTAATAAGTTTGATGTAGTGCAAGCATACGGATACGTTAAATATGCAGCAACAATGTGGACCTTATCAATGGCAAGAAAATATCCTGATCTCAAATTTGTTGTTGTGAGCCCCGGGAACACCAAAGGAACTCAGGCACCAAATAATCTTCCCCCGGCAATGAAATTTATGTTGAAGTATTTTATGATGCCTGTGGTATTTCCATTGATAGGAGGAATGGTGCATAAGTTGGAAGTAGGTGCAAAACGCTTTGTAGATGGCATTTCGGATGAGCGATATAAAAGTGGCGTTTTTTATGCAAGTAAAGAGGGTAAGTTATCAGGTGACATGGTTGACCAGAGCACTTTTTATACTGATTTGAAAAATACTACATTTCAAGATAACGCTGATAAAGCAATTCACCGTTTTATAAAATAGGCTTGAAAAATGCCCAAAACTCGCCATAGTTTGTAATCAACAAATAATAAATAATGATACATAGCGGGAATCAGGAACTCGCACTCAAAGCGCACAATAGTATTACCAATGCACAGACCACAGTAGAACAAAAGCTAAATCAAACCTCCTTCCCGAAAACTGGATGTATTAGTTTTCGGGTGTGTTTTTTGGTTCTTTTTTTCACAGAAAAAAAAGAACAAAGACGAATTGATTAATAATTGATAATGGATAATTGATAATGAAGAACAGTGCGTAGGCTAATCTGTTCCGCAACGGGCAGGAGCCATATGCCGGGTAACATTATTTATTAATTGCTAATTGCAAACTACGGCGAGTGTAGTGCTGGAAGATCTTCTTAAGAGATGATTTCAAGCTTATATCCTTTGCCGCGTATAACAGCAATTTTGATATTCGGATCAAATTCCAGTTTTTTTCTAAGCTTTGATATGAACATATCCAGACTGCGGCCTACTATAACACCTTCATCTTCCCATATCTCTTTTTGCAGCCGGCTTCGCTCTATAGCCTCGTTAGGAGACAACGCGAAAATGCGTAGTACACGGGTTTCAGTATTGGTCAAGTCTATTGTCTTTCCATTTATCATAAGCTTACGGGTCTCCGCGTCGAACGACATCGACCCCAAAGTGAACATACCAGTAGGCTGACTGTCGGGCAGGGCACTCCGCGGTTTGCCTGATCTCAAAAGAATAAATCCGGCAAATGCTACCAATAACAGGGCGCTCAAAAAATATCCATTCTTTGCTGTAGTTATACCCGTTGGTTTAAATTTAATGTTGACCATGTAACATCCTTTGGGTTGCACTCTTCCTCTACAAGCTACAATATCATCTTTTTTATTTTTGGATATAGCGTATCCATAGGCTACACTGGAGTTGCCACAGTTCAGAACGTTAACTACATAATCACTTGCGAGGGGGTCTTTGGCTAACAAACGCCGGGTAGTATTCACCAGGGAGTCCGGCTGAAAAGTAAGCTTATTCTCAAAGCTGATCTGGTATTCATTTTCGGCGATCTTTTTTACCGGAAGAACCCTTGATTTACTGTCGCCCGATTGTGTGAGTAGTTCATCTCCTATCCTCCGAAGTAAAACTTCCCTCCTGGCTATATCAAAGTCGTCATTGCCTGTCATACTGAAAGCCACACAGATCACAGAGATAAACGAGAGTAATATCAACCCGAACAGGTATTTGCGTTTTCCGGAGAGGAGATTTCGGCTATCAAACACAGTATTTACTATTTATTTACAAAGGTTACATTTTTATTTACAATCCAAATCTCTCAAGCCGAAAAATATCAAAGTAGATTTGTTGCACCAACTTTAAAAGGATATGAAACCATCATGATTTTGCCGAAACCCGCAGGGTAAATCATGATCGCTTCATCACCATAAAAAAGCAAAAAATAAATAAATGAAAAATAAAAGAATTGTTTTGCCCTGCCTCATTATTCTGTTAACAGGAGTAATTTATTTTGCCGTACAGGCTCTGCAAAAAAATGGCACTCATCACGCTAACTTTTCGGGTGAATGGAAATCCAAAGAGTCGATAAGTATGGGAGGAAATATTGTTTGCTGCTATAACTCGGGTGATCGTATGCTGGCTAAAACAATGAAAATAGCAGAGCAGGCAGGTTTTCTAACCATAGAGGTATCAAGCTCGTTTCCTGGCACAGCGCCGGTTACAAGCCAGGAGAAACTGGCCTTCGACGGTAAAGAAAGCGAGATTAATAATGGCCCGGAAAGAGGAAAGAAGTTTACCGTAAAGTTGTCGGCTGATAGACAAACTATGACTGTTAACTCAATTGTACACCTGATGGTTGCCACTCCTTACCATGTAAATGTTCTGGAACAAATGGTTGTTTACGTAACAGAGATTTGGAAGTTGAGCAATGATGGCAAGTCTATTTCTGTTCAGGCCAATGCAAAATCAACCTTTGCGGAACGTCGAGCGTTCCTGGAAGACCGTATTTAATAAAGCCTGTTAGTATTCAAAGACTTTTTTTGTACAAGACCGACTTAGAAATGCCTTAAACGGATCTGATTTATCAGAGAATAGATCTATGTTAATTAAAACTACAAAAAATATGAAAAAGGTTATTTATGCGCTGATCTTACTGCTGGTTGTGGTAAGCGGACTTGTATTTGCTAATCACGAAATCAAAAATGGAACTTCTAAAAAGTCAACCCCAAAGCCACTCTCTGCTGCTGAAAGTAAAGCCGAATTGCAAAAATGGGAGGCTACCCCTGCTGGTATAATGTACAAACAATGGGAAGCGTCTCCCGCAGGTAAAAAAGTGTATGCCGCTGAATGTAAAATATGGAAGCAACTTAAAGATTATACCAATATGGAGGGAGTTGTAACCTCTCTTTCTCTTCCGCCAGGCTCACGATTAGGTTTCGGAGTGATGGTCAGGATTAATGGTGACGATTATATTCTTAGTTTTGGGGCGGAAAAGTCTAATGAATTTCAGCAATTGCATAGCCTGAAAGTTAACGACAAAATAATTATAAGAAGCCATTTTGTATCGCACGCGCCCAAGTATGCATATCCAATAATAGCGGGCGACTATGTAGAACAAGATGGTAAAATAATTTATAAACGTGCACCTCGCAAAGGGGGTTGCTGAGTAAATAAAACTCAGTTAATGGATAATTGATAATGGATAATTGATAATGAAGAACAACAATCCATAAATAAAAAGGCAACTTCAATTCTACATTGAAATTGCCTTTTATGATCGGCCGGTTTAAACTGTCTTTATGTGATCCCGCTGGGATTCGAACCCAGGACCCCTACATTAAAAGTGTAATGCTCTACCAGCTGAGCTACGGAATCATCCCTTTTTTTGGGAGTGCAAAAATACTCTAAAATACATTGGTGCCAAATTTTAAAATTATTTTTTCTCCCTGCTATTTGTTTAATTATCAACATTTCTTTTTATTCGCCACGGCAAGTCATGTATTTTTGTGTAATAAAATTCATTCATGTCTTTCTTTAATAATAAAGTTGTAGTAGTAACAGGTGGCAGCGATGGCATTGGCAAAGCGATGATAGAAGCATTAGTTCCGCTCGGCGCAAAAGTTGCAACATGCGGGCGTAATTATGATAAATTATATCATCTGCAAATGCAGTATTCGAATGTGTTGCTTCATGCAGTTGCCTGTGATGTTAGTAAAGAAGATGACTGCAAAAGATTTATCGAATCCACCATTGAAACATTCGGAACAATTGATATTCTCATTAACAACGCCGGCGTTAGCATGCGCTCATTATTTGAAGATGCAGACATTGAAGTGATGCGAAGATTAATGGACGTTAATTTTTTCGGCGCAGTGTACTGCACAAAATATGCGTTGCCGGAAATCCTAAAACAAAAAGGAACAATCGTCGGCATTTCTTCGGCTGCCGGTTATCGTGGTTTGCCCGGAAGAAGCGGTTACTCCGCATCAAAATTTGCATTGCAGGGATGGCTTGAAGCATTGCGCACCGAATTATTGAAAACAGGGGTTAACGTAATGTGGGTAAGTCCGGGATATACCGCATCCAACATTCGTAATGCCGCGCTGAATGGAAAAGCCGAACTGCAGGGAGAAAGTCCGTTGGATGAAAGTAAACTGATGACCGCCGAAGAATGTGCCAATCGTATTTTACATGCAATCGAAAAAAGAAAACGTTCGCTTACCATTACAGCAACCGGCAAATTAGCCGTTATTTTGAATAAATTTTTTCCTTCCTTATCAGACAGGCTCGTGTATAATTTCTTTTTTAAAAAGGATCACCTCGTAAAATAAATTTCTTTCAATTACACTAAATGGCCCTGATAACTCTTACATCTGACATTAGTGAACAAGATTACATAATTGGCGCTGTAAAAGGACAGTTGTTGCAAATCAATCCCGCTTTTTCCATTGTTGATATCTCGCATCAATTATCACCGTTCAATTATGCGCAGGCTGCTTATGTATGCCGCAACGCAATCAAAAATTTTCCGCCGTTTACTTATCATATCATTCTTGTTAGTTTGTTTGAACAAAAGCCCGAACATCTATTGCTTGCATTTCACGATCAACAATATTTTCTCTGCGCAGACAATGGATTGCTGAGTATGATCATCGACGGAAAACCGGAAATGATCATCGCTTTACCATTAGATAAAACTGCTATCAAAAATACTTTGTACTGCACCGGCGTTATGGGAAAAGCAATTAATGAAATAGTTGATGGACAAGAATTGCAGAAGATAGGAATTCCGGATATAGCCTTCAAACAAAAAAATAATTTGCGTCCGATGCTAGGCGATAATTGGATCGAAGGACAAATTCTTTTCATAGATAATTTTGAAAACGTAATTGTAAATATCACAAGAGAAGAATTTGAAGAACAAAGAAAAGGCAGAAGCTTCAGAATAGTTTTTAAAAGAGATGAAGTGATCGATAAGATTAGTGAAACCTATGGCGATGTTTCAGAAGGAGAGAAATTAGCTATGTTTAATTCTGCCGGATATCTTGAAATAGCAATGAACAAAGGAAATGCAGCAGGATTATTTGGCTTGCAAAAATTTACTGATCAATCACAAAGCCAGTATTTGCAAACAAGATTGTTTTATCAAACGGTGAAAGTTTTTTTTGAGTGAATTAAGTAAGTCAAAAGTAAAAGGTCAAAAGCAAAAATTGGCAGCCGAATTTCGGATATTTTAGTTTTTAGTTTTTTGCTTTTTAGTTTTTCCTTTTTACTTAGTTTTTAGTTTCTCCCAAAAAATTAATCGTTAAAAGCTGTTATCTCTCTTTGTCTTTATGGTCATAACCTTATATTTGCGCATTGTTTTTTAAACCAACACTATATGAACTTTAACAAAGTAAACAATATCGTGGGATGGGTTGTGTGTGTTTTTGCCTGCACCGTTTACATTATGACGATGGAACCCACCGGAAGTTTTTGGGATTGCGGTGAGTTTGTTTCCAGTTGTTATAAATTACAAATTCCGCATCCGCCGGGAGCTCCGTTGTTTGTTATTTTGGGAAGATTTTTTATAATTCTATTTGGAGATAGTCCGCACACCGCTGCGCGCGGCGTAAATTTTATGAGCGCAATCACCAGCGGATTTTCTATTCTCTTTTTGTTTTGGTCAATAACACATTTCGCGCGGAAGATCATTCAAAAAGATAAAACAGAATTAACCGGTCAGCAACTTTTTACAATCATGAGCGCAGGTTTGGTTGGCGCGGTCGCTTATACATTTTGCGATTCATTTTGGTATAGCGCTGTGGAAGGTGAAGTATATGCATCATCAGCATTTTTTACCGCGTTGGTATTTTGGTCAATTTTAAAATGGGAGCATGCGGCAGATAAACCCGGCGCAGACAGGTGGCTGATTTTTATTTTTTACATGATGGGTTTATCCATAGGTGTGCATCTGTTGAATTTATTAACCATCCCTGCTGTGGTGATGGTGTATTATTTCAAAAGATATAAAACCACCCGGTGGGGAACGTTCCTCGCATTTGTTATCGGTTGTATTATCACCGGCTTTGTTCAAAAATTCGTGATTCAATATACCATCAAAGGCGCTGCCTGGTTCGATATCCGATTTGTAAACGACATGAATCTTCCATTCTTTTCCGGCTTTGCTTTCTTCTTTGTTTTATTAACGGCGCTTATTGTAATCGGAATTCGGTTTGCAGTAAGAAAAAAATATTATTTCCTCAAATTAGGTCTCTGGAGTTTTGCTTTTATGCTGCTTGGATATTCTACATATTTCACAACGATGATTCGCTCCAATGCCGATCCGGCAATTGATATGTTTAACGTAGACAACCCCGTTAGTTTAGTAGGATATCTTGCCCGCGATCAATATGGCGATTGGCCAATTGTTTATGGTCCGGATTTTACGGATCAACCTCCGCGCGTTGAGCAGGGAGATCTATATGTAAAAGGGAAAGATAAATATGTTGTAGCAGGAAAAGTTTACGGACAAGATTGGAGCAACACTCCCTCCGCACACTTTTTTCCGCGCATGTATAATGCGACGAACGAACGCAATGAAATTGACACTTATCGTCAATATGCCGGCTTAAGTGAGGGCGATCAGCCAACGATGGTTGATAATATAAAATATTTTGTGCGGTACCAGGTTTACTGGATGTACCTGCGATATTTTATGTGGAATTATTCCGGTAAGCAAAATGATCTCGAAGGTTTTGGAGATGTCAGAGATGGAAATGCAATTACAGGAATTCCTCCGATCGATAATTATTTTTATGGAGATCAAAGTAAACTTCCCGAAACGATTCATACCAAAAATAAATCCTATAACAGGATGTTCATGCTTCCACTCATTTTAGGATTTATCGGGTTAATATTTCAATACAACAGAAGCAGAAAAGATTTTCTCGTTGCATTCCTTTTATTTTTCTTTACAGGTTTTGCAATTGTGATTTATCTTAACCAATCTGGTCATCAGCCGCGGGAACGTGATTACGCTTATGCGGGTTCTTGCTATGCATATGCAATTTGGATTGGGCTCGGGGTAATCTGGGTAAAAGAAAAATTCGAAAAATTTATCAAAGGCAACATGGCAAATTATGCGGCAGCAGGTTTATGTTTTCTTGCAGTTCCGGTAATAATGGGTCAGCAGGAATGGGATGATCATGATCGCAGTAAAAAAACTCTCGCGCGGGATTTGGCAAAAGATTATCTCGAAAGCTGTCCGAAAAATGCTATGCTATTTTCTTTTGGCGATAATGATACATATCCTTTATGGTATGCGCAGGAAGTGGAAGGTATTCGCCCCGATGTGCGCGTTGTTGTAAATAGTTTGTTGGGAACAGATTGGTACATGAACGAGTTGCGCTACAAAATAAATGAGAGCGCTCCGTTCGATGTTATTTTTACCCCGGAGCAAATACTTGGAGACAGGCGCGACGCAGTGTATTATTCCGCAGTTCCGGGATTCGATAAAAATAAATATTACGATCTGTACGACGTGTTGAAGAATGTGGTAGGAAGTGATGATCCAAAATATACACGTACAACTGAAGACGGACAAATATTTAATTTATTTCCAACAAGAAAATTTTCTTTGCCGGTTGACACCAGTGTTGTAAGAGCTAACGGCACCGTACATGCCGGTGATAGCGTGGTTAATGAATTGCATATTGATATTTCTGCCGACAGGCAATATTTATTAAAAAATGATTTGGCGATTTATGCAGTCATCGCAGCAAGCAAATGGAAACGGCCTATATGCTTCACTTCCACACAGGAATTGCGTGACCTCGGATTGGACAAATATGTTCGTCTTACAGGCCTGGCGTACCAGCTCGTACCTGTTTTAAATAGTTATGTAGATAATGATGCTGCCTATAAGAATATCATGCAAAATTTTGCTTACGGCGGAGCAGAAAAAGAAGGTGTTTATTATGATGAAGAAAATCGCCGTCATTTGAATTCCATCCGGCTTGCTCATGCAGAGTTGGCGCAGTCGCTTGTTAATGCCGGCAAAAAAGATTCAGCGCGTAAAGTGCTTGAACATTTTGATCAGCACGTACGTGAATCTAATTTCCCTTATGGAATGACTACAAATTACGGCAACCAGCAGGATCAGATATCAATGCAATTTCTGCTCGCCTGTTATCAATCGGGCGATATGACGCTTGCTGCTAAAGTTAAAGCGTCATTGAAAAAAGATTTGCAGGAGCAAATGCGATATTACAAATCTCTCGGCGATGAAGTGATGACTGATGATCAGATTGCCAACAATGCTTATGCGATTTTGCAAAACAAGGGCGGTAATTTATCAGACAGGCAGATGGAGTTTTCAAATGATATCTTATCCACTTACGGACTGTTAATGCGAATTGCAGAGATGGAAAAACAATATGAAGCAGCCGGAAATAATAATGCGCAGTCAATTGAAAAATCTCCGTCGCTGATAAATACAACACCTTCAGCGCCAAAATCAGATTCGAAGAATAAAAAATAAAATTGAAAAGCGTCTTATGTTCTTCGTTTGACGCTTTTCAATTTCCCGCAACAAAATTTGCTGCAATTTGTTCTCTTAATAAATTATTTTTTTCGGTTGCTGAGATCAGGCAGTGGAAAAAATATTGCGTAACTTCATAAGCGAAAAAATAAAAGTCAATTAATTTAGAAGAATGATAGGATTTCATTTTGGAAAATATGATCCGCGTGAGCAGGGAAAATCCAAGTTTGAACAACTGCTGGATTTATTCATGCAATTATTAACATACACCAACGGTGATGTTGGCGAAGCTTTGCAATGGATGAATCAATTGGATAAAGAATATGATTTGACAAACGACGAATATGGAATGGGAGATTTTATTGACGAATTAAAAGACAAAGGATATATTGACGAGAACAAGCAAAATGGCAGCATTGAAATTACGCCAAAAACAGAACAGGGAATAAGAAAACGTTCGCTCGAAGAAATTTTCGGGAAACTGAAAAAAACAAAACAAGGCAACCACAATACTTTTAAACCGGGATTAGGTGATGAATTAAATCCGGAAACGCGGCCTTTTCAATTTGGAGATTTGCTGGAGCAAATTGATTTTACAGAATCTATACGCAACGCACAGATCAATCACGGCATTGAAAGTTTTAACATGCAGGAAGATGATTTGCAAATTCGCGAAACAGATTTCAAATCGCAAACTTCAACTGTGCTGATGATCGATATTTCTCACTCCATGATTTTGTACGGAGAAGATCGCATCACGCCCGCAAAAAAAGTTGCTATGGCATTGAGTGAACTGATAACTACAAAATATCCGAAAGACACATTGGATATTGTTGTATTCGGCAATGATGCCTGGCCGGTTGAAATAAAAGATTTGCCGTACCTGCAGGTTGGTCCATACCATACCAACACTGTTGCGGGTTTGGAAATGGCGATGGATATTTTGCGGAGAAGAAGAAATGCCAACAAGCAGATTTTTATGATAACAGATGGCAAGCCTACCTGTTTAAAATTCGGGAAAAAATATTATAAAAATAGTTTTGGGTTAGATCGAAAAATAACCAACCGTTGTTTGAATCTTGCAGCGCAATGCAAGAAACTGAAAATTCCTATCACTACTTTTATGATTGCCAGCGACCCTTACCTGCAACGCTTCGTAAATGAATTTACAGAAACAAATAATGGTAAAGCATTCTTTGCTTCGCTCGACCGTCTCGGTGCATTCATCTTCCGCGATTTTGAAAGTGGAAAAAGAAAAACGGTTTATTAGTCTGAACTGTGTATGTGATTAATATGATTTGGTAACGATTGCTTTCAAAATATTTTTAAAATTGTATATCGATTGATTCAATTGCCCCGTCATTTATGCCGGGAAAAACAAAATCGGTTATATGTTACCGTTAGTAAAGCGGTGAATAGAATTGTTGCAGTACAAGAGTGCGACGCAACGATGATGCACAAAGAACAAATGCTGGCAACATAAAATTGATAATTAATAATTGAGAATTGATAATTAGAAAACAATAATCGAAAATAAAGACATCGTACATCTAACATCGTAAATCGTAAATTGAAAAATGAATATTGAAAAGATTAAAACATTAGGGGAATTAAAAAAAGCAGGTTACGTTCGTAAAACAGTGAAAGAAGAAATTCGCGATAACCTCATTAAGAAATTGCAAAATAAAGAAACAACGTTTCCGGGAATTGTAGGATATGAAGATTCTGTTATTCCGGATACAGAGCGCGCGTTATTATCGCGGCATAATATTTTGTTTTTAGGTTTGCGCGGACAGGCAAAAACAAGAATGGCGCGGCAGATGATCGCGTTGCTCAATGAATATATTCCTGTTGTTGCAGGAAGTGAAGTGAACGATGATCCGCTGCATCCGATTTCAAAATATGCGAGAGATATGATCGCTGAAAAAGGAGATGCGACGCCGGTTGAATGGATGCATCGTGATGAACGTTACGGAGAAAAACTTGCAACGCCGGATGTGAGTGTTGCCGATTTGATTGGCGATATAGATCCGATTAAAGCGGCAAACCTGCGATTGAATTTTGCTGATGAACGCGTTATTCATTTCGGAATCATTCCAAAAAGTAATCGCGGAATTTTTGTGATCAATGAAATTCCCGATTTGCAGGCGCGCATCCAGGTTTCATTATTTAATATTTTGGAAGAAGGTGATATTCAAATTCGCGGATTCAAATTGAGAATGCCGCTGGATATTTTATTTGTGTTTACTGCAAACCCCGAAGATTATACAAATCGTGGCGCGATTGTTACGCCGCTGAAAGATCGTATCGAAAGCCAGATATTAACGCATTATCCGAAAACTATTGAAATGGCTTTGGCAATTACGGAGCAGGAAGCTGATGTGCTTGAAGAACAAAAAATAAAAGTGAAAGTGAGCGATCTCGTTAAGCGGTTAATAGAACAAGTTGCTTTTGAAGCGAGAACCAGCGAATTTGTTGATAAAAAAAGCGGAGTGAGCGCGCGCTTAACAATTGCTGCATTTGAAAATGCTATCAGCGCTGCGGAACGCCGCGCAATTATTAATAAAGAAAAAGAAACGCAGGTATGGATGAGCGATTTGGTTGGAATTGTTCCTTCCATCACCGGAAAGATTGAATTGGTTTATGAAGGCGAGCAGGAGGGTCCTTACCAGGTTGCTTTTAATTTGTTGGAGAAGGCATTTCGTTCGCAGTTCATAAATTATTTTCCTAACCCTGAGCAATTGAAAAAACGAAAAGCAGGTGAAGTGAAAGAAGAAAATCCGTTTAAGCCAATCACTGCCTGGTTCGACAAGGGCAACCAGTTGAATTTATTTTTCAACACAAAAGATGATGATAAAATTCAGCAGCTATATAAAGTAGACGGACTGCACGCGTTTATTAAAAAATATTTTAAACACGCAAACGAAAAAGAAACTGCATTGCTGATGGAATTTGTTTTACACGGACTTGCTGCTTATTCAATGATCAGCAAAAAAATTGTTGAAGGGAAAATTGAATTTAAAGATTTGATCGGCTCAATGGTAAATCTTGGCTCCGGAACTTACAGTGCTGACCAGGATTTTGACGGGGATGATTTTAGTTAGTTCTTTTTTAGTTTTTAGTTTATAGTTTACAGTTCTGCGATTCATACCTCGTAACGAAATTTAGAATTGAACAACTGTAAACTATAAACTGTAGACCGTAGACTGTTTGTTATATTTTATACCCAATCCCAACTCTTATCATTCTTGAATATGCTTCCTGGTTACCGCCGACCTTGCCAGTAATGTAATTTATCAGGCCAACTGAATATCCTATGTAAGGACTTATTCTTTTGTAATTAACAGCAACCTGGATTCTTCGCCGGATATCAAAAAGATTAGAACCACTATTGTTTGACGACATTTGAATTTTTGTTCCGTTTGATGCTTTCGCATTTCCGCTTTCCCAACTTTTTAGTTTGAGAGCCAGTTCAAATCCGCCAGTGACATCCAATGAAATATTTTTCGCTTTAATTCTATAACCGATGTACGGGAAAAAATTTATGAACCCGAAATTGGAAAAACTTTTTCCGCTTGCTGCATAGCTGCTGTTAGAATTACTATCATACCCTGCAATTTGATTGATGGAAATTTTGCTTCGCAAAACTTCATAGCCTGCATCATAACCTATAATAAAATTCCAACTTGCAATTCTTTTGCGCTGAAAAGAAAAACCATAACACAAAGCTTTTTTTGAACCGTAAGAATTATTTGTATAGCCAGATTTTGTTGCATCATCGTAGTTAATAAATGTATCGCTTTGTGCAGACTGACCTGTAAATGAAAATAAACCGGAGTTGAAAGAAATTCTTGTTTCTGTTTTTTGCGCGAAAGAATTTGCAAAAAAGAAACCGGATAACAATGTTATCAAAATAAATCTTCTAATTGTAGTTTCTTTCATCGAGTAAGTAATTAGCAATTGAAGAAATCCTGAAAATAAAAAACTTCAAATGCAAAGGTACAAACCTTTTAGTACCTCACTTCCACATTAAATTTTCCTTCCGCTTCGCCTAATTCATTTGCTGCTGCATTGCTGATCCGAATGGTTAATCCTTCGCTTTCTTTCATATCGGGCAACTGACCTAACACCTTTGCATATACGCTTTTTTGTGTTGCAGGTGCGATCACTTTTATAATTGTTCCAACCTGAACATTATTCATCAACGCATAATATTTTCCATCCTGCCAGCCGCTGGTGCTTTTAAAAGTTCCTGCCATTCCACTTTTAGATTTTGTTCCGTCGTTATACTCACCTATAAAGTAACCGCCGGCGCCACTATGATAAGCGACGTTTGTATTTTTTACCACAGGTTTGTTATCTGCAACAGTTGATGTGTTGCCCATTTGTTCAGGAACCTGTTTTTTTTCTGCAGAAGAAATTGTGTTTTTATTTTCTTTATTATTTGTTTCTGCGGTTGCTGATTTTTCTACGGGAGATTCTTTATTATCCGCAATGGGCACAACATTTTTACCTTTAGTTGCGAGCGCAGATAAAGATGTTTTTACTTTTAGATAACCAACGATAAGATGCATTCCCGATTTTGCTTTTTCTTTTTTAATATTATTCCACTCTTCCAGGTTTCTTACTGGCACTGCATTATAGCTCGCGCTTACTTTATAAATATTTTCGGCAGGTTGAATAGTATGATAGATTGGAACAAGAGTTTCATCCGCGTTTTTTTCTCCTGTTTGCGAAAAATTTATTTCTGTTAATGGAATTTTTAATTCTTGTCCCACACCTAACGGATTGCTAAGAGAAGAATTATTGAAAGGAGCAATTTCTTTCGGGCTGATATTATATAACCTTCCAACGCTGTACCAGTTTTCTTTAGGCACAACTTTATGCGTTAAATATAATTTGCCTTTTTCGCCCTGCACAAATAAAGTTTGTGAAAAGCAGATTTGAAAAAAGCAAAAAATGCCGCAAAAAAGGATAGTTAGTTTTTTCATGAATGTTCATTTTAAAACCAAACGCAAAGATGCATAAATATCTTGCAAACGAAATATTAAAAAAAGTATAAAAGGTCGGAGGGTCGGGAGTCGGAAGTCCGAAGTCCGAAGTCCGGAGTCAGAAGTTGGAAGATCTAAACATCCGACATCCGACCTCAGACTTCCGTCTTCCGACCTTCTACCTCTTCAATATTCTCCACTCAGAAGGATAATAATTGTTGATCCGGTTTTGTAATATTTTTATCCAGCCGAGATTTTGATTTTCATATTTTACAATGCACCAGCCTTTCAGATCAGTATCAATCTTGATTTCTTCTTTTCTTAAATAATTTAGTGCCTGCTCATTTGTAATTTGAACAGAATTTATTTTTGGATTGATGATATTGCTTAACGCCAGTTCATGCCCGGGAATCAATTCATAGGGAGTGATTTTCCCCAATAGCACGCCGGCTTTTTTAACATACAAAGATGTTTGCAGCAAATTAATATCATTTACTGAATCTAACGGAAACGCATATACTAAGTCGTCTTTTTTTACCAAGCTATGATTCCCGTTTTCTTTAATCCATTTTTTTGCAATTGCTTCTTCGCTTTTTGTCAATCTTTCAAAATTTGATTTTTTTATTTTCGGGAAATGAAAGTTGTCTCCGTCTTTTTTTTGCAATGCAGCTATAAAAAAACCTTCGCCTTTTATTTTATCCGGATAAAAGCGATATCCATAACCGTTATATTTATCCGAAATAGTTTCAACAATATTCCAATTGTCAACAGTCTTTAACCTTATGCTCTCAACCTTAAACCTTTCCATCATCCAATCCAAAATATTCTTCATCTTCTTCTTTAGAATAAGAACAGGTGGAATAAATCAAAATGCCATTTTGTTTTAACGAGGGCATTACGTCGGCTGAGATTCTTTGCTGTCGCTGGTTACAGAGAATTACATTTTCTTCGCTCCATTCATTAATTGCATTATTGTCTTTTCTGAAAAGTCCGCTGCCGCTGCATGGAGCATCAACAACAATCACATCAAAATAATTTTCAAGTCGTAAAAAATCCTTAGGGTCGTTGTTGGTAACAATTACATTATCCGTTCCCCATTTAATAATATTTTCTGTAGCAATATTTACTCTCGATTTTATTACTTCGTTTGCGACAAGCAAACTTTTTGTGTTAATCAGTGATTGTATCAATGTAGTTTTTCCGCCGGGAGCCGCGCATAGGTCAAGTATCCGCAATGGTTTCGATAAATCAACAGTTTGCTTTATCACTTCTTCCAAAAACATACTGCTTGCTTCCTGCACATAATAAAGGCCTGCGTGAAAAAACGGATCCATTGTAAATGATGGACGTTCGTTAAGATAATAACCGTGAGATGACCAGGGAACTTTGTTGTGAATGGTGAATTGTGAATGGTGAATGAGTTGTTGATGTTTTTCCATTGACCATTGACCATTGACCATTGACTTCTTCGGATTAAATCTTACAGAAGTTATTTGTTCTCCCGATGTATGAATTTTTTCAAACGATTCTTTATCGAAACCTTTTATTTCCTGTAATGAGCTAATTAATTTTTCTGGTAATTGTAATTGCAATCTGAATAGTACATTTGTTAATCAACCAAAATTATCGAAATCATTCTCAGCTTTAACTATTCATCATGAAAAAAATATCTCTTTTAGTTATTAGTTTTTCATTGTTTGTTTTTGCTAACGCGCAAACATTTCCCGACAGTGAAAAAGATGGAAAATATTACACAGTTAACGGCGCTAAATTGTGGGTTGTTTCATTCGGCAATGGCGATCCGTTATTTATTATTCCGGGTGGTCCCGGCGGAAATCATTATGCGTATCGCGAATTTGATTCACTATACAAAACCAGCACGCTTGTTTATTTTGATGCGTTTGGCAGAGGAAAATCAGACACTGCAAAAGATGTAAAAGAATATACTCTCGAACGCGATATTGATGACCTCGAAGGTTTGCGAATAGCAATGCATCTCGATAAAATAAATGTTCTCGGGCATTCTTACGGCGGCGTTGTTGCGCAGGGCTATGCGGTAAAATATCCGCAACATCTCAAGCATCTCATTCTTGCAAATACGTTTCACAGTTTTGTGATGTGGCAGGAAAATGATGACAATACCAATCATGAAATAAAAGAAAATTATCCTGAGGTTTGGGACACACTAATGATTCTTCGCAACCAGGGTTATATTTCGAGTGATGAAATTTGCCAGGAAATTTATGGTCGTGTTCCCTATGGTTTTTTATACGCTTACAACCCGGAAAATTTCCGTGCGCGCGGAGGCAAACCTTATCCCAATCCGTACAACACGAAATTATATTATCAAATGGTTGGTAAGGATGGCGATTTTATTGTTGGCAGCGACATAGGCAATTTTGATTATCGAAAAAAATTAAAAGATCTGAAGATGCCCATTTTAATTTATGGCGGAAGATATGATCGCGTTGCAGTTCCATCGATGATGGTGAAGTTTAAAGAGTATTGTCCGCAGGCGCAGTTTATGATATTTGAACATTCCGGGCATAACCCGCAAGTGGAAGAGCAGCAAAAGGATTTTGCTGTGATAAGAGATTTTCTTAGCAGGTAAAAACGAAATAATTGATAATTGATAATTGATAATTGATAATTGATAATGAAGAACAGCAACATTTTTATTTCATCATGAAGAAAATGTGTAATTGTTCTTCATTCTTCATTATCCATTATTAATTATTAATTACTCTTGTTTGTTCTTTTTTGTTTGTCCAAAAAAGAACCAAAAAAGGACACCCGGAAACGATAACACCGCGTTTTCGGGAAGGAGCCCTGATTAAACTTTTGTACTACTGTGAATTGTGCATTGGAATTCTATTGTGCGCTTTAGTTGCGAATTGCGTATGTTAATGTCATTGTCGGTGTTGTGCACGAGCTAAGTGCATAGCCTCACCAACAACTTATGATGCAGCACAGGTTATTTGAAAGGTTTGTACATTTAATCAGGAATTTGAAATCCCAAATGAAAATAAAAAGAAAGCTAACTAAGAAGGATTACATCAATGCATGTGTTGTTTTGCTATACACTAAACCTGCAGTAAGAGTAATTACTGCACTATTTTCTCTCGCTTTTCCGGCTGCTCTCTTGGTTGCGATTTTTATTCCAAAAGCATCATTCGCAACAGCTATATTACCTTTGGTTATGATAGTCTACTATCCGGTAATAACTTATTTTGCTGCAATGAGAAACTATTCAACAAATCTTAGAATTAGTGAACTAATTGAATATGATTTTGAAAGGGATTATTTGGTGGCGAAGGGTGAATCTTTTAATTATCAGTACACCTGGAACAAGGTTTATAAAGTTGTGGAAACTAATAACTGGATATTTATTTTTCAAAACAAACAAAATGCAGACTGCATTCCAAAAAGAAATTTTACAGGAACTGAACTTAACCAATTAAGAATGATCTTACAAGCACACGCAGTTAGAAATAATTTGTGAACAAAGAAGAAAAAATGAAAATAATTTTTTATTAATCATCTCTTACGTTTGTTGGTGTAGCTAACGCTCATATCTATGTAAACACCTGCAATGGCAGAGAACAGACAAAATTGATTTACTAATTATTAATGAATGTTCAATAATGCAGAGTAATAAATTTTCTCTTGATGATAAACTATAAGCGTACAATAGAAATACTAATGTCCAATTCACAGTAGTACAAAAGCTAAATAGAATTACCACCCCGGAAACGGGCTGTTATCGTTTCCGGGTGTGTTTTTTGGTTCTTTTTTTCACAGAAAAAAAAGAACAAAAACGAATTAATTGATAATTGATAATGGATAATTGATAATAAAGAACTGTAACATTTCCACTTCATGATGAAATATAAGCGTACAATAGAAATACTAATGCTCAATTCACAGTAGTACAAAAGTTTAATCAAGGCTCCTTCCCGAAAATGGGCTGTCTTCATTTTCGGGTGTCCTTTTTTGGTTCTTTTTTGGACAAACAAAAAAGAACAAACAAGAGTATTTAATAATTAATAATGAATAATGAAGAATGAAGAACAATTACACATTTTCTTCATGATGAAATAAAAATGTTGCTGTTCTCAATTCTCAATTATCCATTCTCAATTATCAATTAATTCAAGATGCCTTCGGCGTTATCGCTATATCCGCGCTCGTGGTTTTTCCGAGTTTTACAACTACGTCGTTCTGCTGCATATCGCTATAACCTGTATTGGTAACTTTAACCGAAAGGTTACCGGGCGTTATGGAACGCAAAACATATAATCCATTTTGGTCGGTAACGGCTGTTAATGGTTGCCCCACAACTTCTACAGTTGCCCCCTGTAACGGATCATGCGTAACGCTGCTGGTTACGGTGCCTGTAATTTGCGTGGCGCTCGATTTAGAGTCAACAATAGCGCGGTTGGTTTTGTAGGTCATGTAAAAATCCTCATCCGTTAGCTTTATCTGGAGAGCCATTTTATCCATCTGGTTTTTTAAAATGCCGAGCGCTTTTTTAAATAAATTTTTTAACGTAGCGGCATTCGTCATGCGCTGGCTAACCGCGTTGCGCGGGGATGCGATCTTTGCCTGGTAGGCATCTATCGCCGCTTGAAAACTGGTTACCACCGCGGGGGTGATACTATATGTTGCGAGCGCAGTGATATTTGCATTTATCGCGTCGCGGAGATTTGCGCAAACGAGCGCAAGTTTTTCATCCTTGAGGCGTTTATAATCCGTGAGCGAGAAACGCGCCTGCTCCTGAAGCTGATTATTATTTGTTTCAAAAGCAAATGTAAAAACAGCGGCGCTGAGGTTGGTAGCCTGTTGGCACAACGAGAGGCGAAACTGCGATTTGTCTGCGGCAATACCGCTGATGATGACTGCTTCCATTTGCGCGGTATCGCGGATCTGCGCTACCACAGATTGAAACGCAGTAAATGCTTTTTGAAATGCGCCCACCGAAGCAACGGTTGTGGCGTTTGCCGTACAGTAGGCAATAACGGCGTCGAACATGTTGAGTTGGGACTCATTGACCTTATTCATAAGATAATGGTTTATTGAAAAATAATTTTCACTATAAAATTAATTGCATTAATTATCCTTTGCAACAACCGGCGACGTAATTTTTTATAGAATTTTTACTACAATCCTGTAGAACTAACACTAATGTGTACGTAAAATTGTAGTATTTTAAGATGACATACTCCATTTTAGAAACCACGCAAATCATTGTTTCGCTCTTGTTAGCGATTTTTTGAACCTTCGCGCAGATTGTTTAACATATATTGCAAATTGCTTTAACCCCTGAGTCGATTATTTAACCCCTCGAAGCGATTATTTAACATGCATTGCAAATTGCTTTAACCTTTTGGCCAATTGCTTAAAACGTATTAGTAATTGCTTTAACCTTCATGCTTATGCTGAAGCAATGGCTGTCATTGCTTACGGTTCGTCTCTCTACGTTCAAATCTTTTGGCTTTTATGAAAGTGTTGTTCAACATAAAGAAAAGTTACTTCTCATTATCAAATATTCATTATTAATTATTAATTACATCTTATTTGTTCTTTTTTTTTGTCCAAAAAAGAACCAAAAAAGGACACCCGAAAACGAATACGCCCGTTTTCGGAAAGGTTATGATTAAACTTTTGTACTACTGTGATTTGAGCATTAGTAATACTATTGTGCGCTCATATTTAAACATGAAGTGGAAATGTTACAGTTCTTCATTATCCATTATCCATTATTAATTATTAATTACATTTTCTTCGTTCTTTTTTTTCTGTGAAAAAAGAACCGAAAAAGGACACCCGAAAACGATAACACCACGTTTTCGGGGTAGTAATTCTCTTTCCGCTTTTGTACTACTGTGATCTGTACATTGGTAAAATAATTGTGCGCTTTAATTGCGATCGCCCTTACTACTGTCGGTGTTGCGCGTAAGATAAGCGGATAGCTTCAACAACAACTTGGAGATTGAAACAAAAATATTCGGTTGTGCTAACGTTGATAACTATGTAAAGAGAATCGATTGCGGATGAGAGTGGCAGAAGATTTAATCGATAATCGTATATAAGCGTACAATAGAAATACTAAAGTACAGTTCACAGTAGCGCGAAAGCTTAATCAGGGCTCCTTCCCGAATCCCGCCTTTTGCGGGATTCGGGTGTGTTTTTTGGTTCTTTTTTTCACAGAAAAAAAAGAACAAACAAAATTGATTTACTAATTATTAATGAATTTTGAATAATTGGTGCGCTTTTTTGGTTCTTTTTTGGACAAACAAAAAAGAACAAACAGAGATGAGTTAATAACGGATAACTGAGGTAATGAAGAACTGTAACATTTCCACTTCATGTTTGAATTTGAGCGCTGAATAAAGATTCAACTGTACAAGAGTGCGACGCAACGATGCTAAATATATATTCTAAAGCCGGGACAAAAAAATAATTTCGGCTATGCATCACTGTTATGCTAATAGCTAATAGCTAACAGCCATTAGCTATTGGCTCAAATCGTTTTTATCTCGCTAATTAAATCCTGCAAAACCTTTTTTGCATCTCCAAAAAGCATGGAAGTTTTTGGCTGAAAGAAAAGATCATTTTCAATTCCGGCATAGCCGGGTTTCATGCTTCGTTTATTCACTATGCATGTTTTGGCTAATTCAACATCTAAAATCGGCATGCCGTAAATGGGAGATGAGGGATCATTTTTTGCGGCAGGATTCACTACATCATTTGCGCCGAGCACAAGCACAACATCTGTAGAAGGAAATTCTTCATTGGCTTGTTCCATCTCCAATAAATTATCATAGCTCACATCTGCTTCGGCAAGTAACACATTCATGTGCCCGGGCATGCGGCCTGCAACAGGATGAATGGCATATTTTACATCAACGCCTTTTTCTGTAAGTAATTTTTCCAAATCGTGACAAGCGTGCTGCGCCTGCGCTACAGCCAATCCATAGCCGGGAACGATCATCACTTTATGCGCGTAGCTCATAAGCATTGCAGCATCGCTGATGGAAATTTCTTTGTACGTTCCCTGTTCTGTTTTTACTCCTGCTTTTACCGCGCTTGCGCCGAACGAACCAATCAATACATTTTTTAAAGAACGGTTCATTGCTTTGCACATTAATATGGTGAGCAACGTTCCTGCTGCGCCAACTAAAATTCCGCCGGTGAGCATCGCTTTGTTATCATACAAAAAACCACCGCATGCTGCGGCAACGCCGGTGAAAGAATTTAGTAATGAAATGACAACAGGCATATCTGCACCGCCAATTGGAAGAACGAACATGACGCCGTATGCAAGAGCAAGAATAATTACAGAAAAGAAATAAATATTTGTTTGATCGGTATCTGAATTGAAAGTTAGTATAGCCGCTGTTAATGCAAGTGCAAGCAAAATTAAATTTACGATGTGCTGCCCTTTGAAAGAATAATCTTTAACCCTGCCATTTAATTTTCCCCATGCAATAACGCTACCTGCAAATGAAATGCTGCCGATGATTGCGCCTGCAATGATAGTAATGTATTCTCCGATCGGCAACGCATCCGAAATAATTGTTGAATCTGCATTAGTATATATCCGGTAAAATTCTGAAATGGAAATCAACGCGGCACACGCGCCACCCATTCCATTAAAAAGACTCACCATTTCCGGCATTGCCGTCATCTTAATTTTTTTTGCGGCAAGCGTGCCTACAATTCCGCCAATAAATATTCCGGCAAATATCCAAATGTAGTTGTGCAGTTTTTCGCCATTGCTTTCGTAAAGAAAAATTGTTCCGATGATAGCTATCGTCATTCCTGCTGCTGCAATCAAATTTCCTCTTCTTGCAGACGCAGGATTAGAAAGCATTTTCAATCCGAGAATGAATGTGACGGAAGCTATCAGATAGCAGAGAGCAAGTATGTTCATTAAAAACTAATGTTTAAATTCTAAAAACTAATGTTTAAAGACTAAAGACTAAAAATTGAAAACTAAAAACTAATGTTTAAAAACTGAAGACTAAAAATTGAAAACTAAAAATCACTAATCATCTAATTTTCTTAATATAGCTGCGAAGATTAACATCAATTGAGTTGCTTCGGAACTAAGCTTTGATCTGATCTCATCTAAATTTTTGTCTTCATAAACTATAATATGTTTTAACCAGTATATTGATTCTTTGGATTCCTTTTTGCTGATTCTGATTCTCATCTTTTTATCTTTATTACCAAGACTGTCGTTTGCTTCAATATAATTTGCGCCAACTGAACCTGCTGAGCGAACTAATTGTACAATGTATTCCCTATTGATAATATCTTTTTTACACGCTAAACAAAAATCTCTGACTGACAATGAAAATTTTTCAGTTCTTTGTTCCAAATCTGAATATTTATTATCCATTTCAAGGCTAAGGTTTTCTTTTTAATTTTTAGGATTTGGATTTAGTCTTTAGTTTTTAGAATTTAGTCTTTAGTTTTTAGAATTTAGTCTTTAGTTTTTAGATTTTCAGTCTTTAGTTTTTAGTCTTCACTTTTTTTTCCTGAACATTCCCAGCATTCTATCCGTAACTACAAAACCGCCGACAACATTTATTGTGCCCAACACCACGGCGAGAAAACCTACTATTAATGCTATGTAATTATCACTTTCTGCTTTTCCCATTACTATAATTGCGCCGATTATAACTACTCCATGAATTGCATTTGCCCCGCTCATTAACGGTGTGTGTAAAACACTTGGCACTCTTCCTATCACTTCAATGCCGAGAAAAATCATCAGTATGACTATGTAAATCATTTGCTGATTAGAAGAAATCCATGTTAAAATATTTTCGATGATACTATTTTCCATGATACTATTTTATATTTTATATTTTAGTTTTTCAATTTTAGTTTTTATCTTTTCCTCTTTAGTTTTTAGATTTTCCTTTTTAGTTTTTCCAATACCATTACCGTTAGTATCATTCACTCTACATTTCTTTCATCATTTCGCCGTTATGCGTTATGCAGGATCCTTTAACGAGGTCGTCTTCAAAATTCAAATTTAATTTTCCTTCTTTATCAATGATCAGCTGCAAAAAATTTAAAATATTTTTTCCGTACATTTTACTTGCATCATAAGGCATTTGCGAGGCTAAGAAAGAATTGCCGATAATACTTACACCATTATGATTTACCGTTTCATTATTTTTTGTTAGCTCCGTGTTGCCGCCGGTTGCAGCAGCAAGGTCAACAATGAGCGAACCTTTTCTCATCGCTTCCATCATTTCTGTTGTAATTAATACAGGCGCTTTTTTGCCGGGGATCTGCGCTGTTGTTATCACCACATCCGCCTTAGCAATGCTCTCAGCGATTTTTATTTTTTGTTTTTGTAAGAATTCTTCATTTTGTTCAACTGCATAGCCACCTGCTTTTGATGCATCGGCTGCGCCTTCCACTTCAATAAATTTTGCGCCGAGGCTCATCACTTCTTCTTTAACTGCCGGGCGCGTATCAAATACTTCAACCACTGCACCGAGACGACGCGCTGTTGCAATTGCCTGCAAGCCCGCAACGCCGGCGCCAAGTATTAAAACTTTAGCGGGTGGAATACTTCCTGCAGCCGTCATGAACATCGGAAAGTAACGGGGATACCTATCCGCAGCGAGCAACACAGCTTTGTAACCCGCGATGTTTGCCTGCGAACTCAGCACATCCATACTTTGTGCGCGGGAAGTGCGTGGCAACATATCCAAACTAAAAACCGTAAGATTTTGTTTAGCCCACTCGTGCATGAGCGAAGTGTTGAATAGGGGTTGATAAATACCGATGAAGACGACCGTTGACCGTTGACCGATGTCCGGGAGTTTCCGGATGATTGATGGATAGAATTATATCTGCCTGTTGAAAAATTTCTTCCCTGGATTTTATTATTGCGCCATTTTTTACATAATCATCATCGTTAGAGAAAGCTTTTACACCAGCGGAAGATTCTATCCAAACGGTTATTCCCTTTTTTATTAGGGTTGCTGCTCCTTCTGCCAATAGTGAAACTCTCGATTCGAATGATGGTTCCTTCAGTACGCCAACGATCATAATGTATTTAATGCTTGTGGAAGTCAAGATACAGAAAATTCTGAATGCAAATAATTTTTGAGAAAAACTTTAATTAAAAAATAAAATTTTTTGGTTAACAGAATGTTTATTTCTTTTTTCGGATAAGAACAATTTAAAAGCGAATGATAAAATGTTGTTTGGTTTTAAAATCATTTTTGAAAAATACAATACCTATAAAGAAAAGATCGACGGTGAGCATTACGCGACTATCATTTTTAATTTCCTGCCAGGCTTCTTCCATTTCTTTGCTCCAGTGAATGTCGTCAAAGATCAGGATCGATGAGGAAGAGACTTTATCAACAAGCAAATTAAAATAATTAATAGTAGGCTGTTTGCGATGATTTCCGTCTATGAATGCAAGATCGATATTTGAATTATTTTGCAGAATTCCGGGAAGAAGATCATCGAAATTGCCATTCATTAATTCAATATTAGATAGGCTAAGAAACTGAAAATTTCTTTTTGCAATCGCAGCTATTGCAGGTGAACCTTCGATGGTTATCAATTTCGCTCCAGCAACTGCAGATGCAAGATAAGTAGAAGATAATCCTGCCGACGTTCCTAATTCTATCACCGTTTTTGGCTGGTAATAATTTGCTATCCTGAATAATAGTCTTCCCAATTTTTCTGATTTGGCCGCAGTGCTTTACTATTTCTGCAACAGTTCGTTTGTTATTTTGAAAAATGGCCGAACCAGCGCCAAAATCTTCCACTTCAATTATTGTTTCATCTTTTAATAATTGCTCACGGAGATTCTCAATTTGCTGATATGCATAAAAATTCCGGCTATCATTCAAGACATTTTTAATAAAATCAAAAACAAAAGGCGAGTGAATACCATGTCCGTTACCGTTAGATGCGGTTAGATAGTAATGCAAATATTTTTTAGCAAGTTGAAATTTGGAATACATGCGGCGTGAAATTAGAAGATAGAAGTTAGAATATAGAATATAGAATATAGAAAATAGAAAATAGAATTTAGAAGATAGAATTTAGAATATAGATTTCTAATTTCTAATTTTCCTGCGCCACAACTGAAAACTATATGCATACCCATGTTTTTCGTCAGCAGCAAAATCTGTATTCGATTCGAGCTTCCATTCTTTTTCATTAATGACCGGAAAATACGCATCTCCATCAACGATGGTATGAACTCTCGTCATATAAATTTTATCGGCAACAGAAATTGATTCAGCATAAATTTGTCCGCCGCCAATTACAAAAACTTCTTTGCAATCGGTTTGTTCTGCCAATTGAATTGCTTCTTGCAAAGTTGATGCTACCTGCGCTTTATCGTTATCCGTTTTCCAATCTTTTTGATGTGTGATTACAATATTTGATCTTCCGGGCAACGGCTCACCTTTGAGCGATTCAAAAGTTTTTCTACCCATGATCACGGGCATTCCCCAGGTTGTGTTCTTAAAAAATTTTGTATCATTAGGCAAACGCCAGAGAAGATGATTGTCTTTCCCAATCACATTATTTTCGGATGCAGCCACGATGAGAGAGACGATCATGAAGTATGAATTATGAGTTATGAATTATGAGTTATGAAGCGCAATAATAATTCATAACTCATAATTATTTACACTGCCACCGCCGCTTTTATCGCCGGGTGACTTTGATAATTTTCCAACTTGAAATCTTCAAATGTAAAATCGAAAATATTTTTTACTGATGGATTAATATTCATAGTTGGTAACGCAAAAGGAGTTCTCGACAATTGCAATTTTGCCTGCTCAATATGATTATTGTACAAATGCACATCTCCGAAAGTGTGAACAAATTCTCCAACATCTAAATCACAAACCTGCGCAATCATCATTGTCAGTAATGCATAGGAAGCGATGTTAAAAGGCACACCCAAAAAAACATCAGCGCTTCGTTGATATAATTGACAACTTAATTTTCCATCGGCAACATAAAACTGAAACATCGTGTGGCATGGCATCAGCGCCATCTTTGGTAAATCAGCAACATTCCACGCGCTCACAATTAATCGACGACTATCGGGATTTTTTTTGATCTGCTCAATCACCTGCGAAATCTGATCAACCACTTCGCCATTTGCGCCTTGCCAACTCCGCCATTGTTTGCCATACACCGGGCCGAGCTCGCCATTTTCATCAGCCCATTCATTCCAAATACTCACGCCGTGTTCGTTCAAATATTTAATATTCGTTTCGCCTTTTAAAAACCACAGCAACTCATAAATAATACTTTTGAGATGCAGTTTTTTTGTCGTCACCATCGGAAAACCTTTTTGCAAATCGAAACGCATCTGATTACCAAAACAACTGACCGTTCCCGTTCCTGTTCGGTCTGTTTTTGAAACACCATTATCCAAAATGTATTGAAGCAAATTGAGGTACTGTTGCATAGGTGCAAGTTAAATCAGAATGTTGAATGCTGAATATTGAATGCTGAATTGTGAGGAAACTGTTGATTAAAATTTATGAACATTAAGGTGATAATTTTATTTTTTATGTTTCCAGCTATAGTAATTCTATTAAGCATCGTTGCGTCGCACTCTTGTACTACAACAATTCTATTGAGCGATTGTCCTAACCACGATTTATCCTTATTTTTCTGATTATCCTGAAAAGAATTATCAGTTAAATAAGGCGAATAAGGTTAAAATAATAGTTCGGACAAAAAACATAATTTCAACCTTTGAAACAATCAACCATTAATAATTATCCGTTAATTTTTGTGCGATGAAATTCTTGTTTTCATTATTGTTCATTTCTTTTTTAACACAAACCACTTTTGCACAAAGAGATTTTTTTCAACCTTCCGTAAATTATAATTCATCGCGCGTAGCCGGTGTCGTAATTTCAGAATCAGTTTTGGCAACTGCAGTTACTTTCGGATTAAATTATTTATGGTACAAAAAATTTCCGCACAGCAAATTTCATTTGTTCAATGATGATAATGAGTGGCTGAATATGGATAAGGTTGGTCATGCAACAACAGCTTACAATATTGCGGCCATTCAAAGCGATATTTTTCATTGGGCCGGCGTGAAACCTATACCAGCAGCAGCTATCGGAACACTCACTGCATTAAGTTTTATGACGATGATTGAAATTCTCGACGGACATTCATCCAAATGGGGATTTTCGATCGGCGACATGATGGCAAATCTTTCTGGCTGTTTAATATTTCAAGGCCAGCAATGGATATGGAAGAGTCAGCGCATCAGCTTAAAATTTTCTTATCACTATACCATGTTTGCAAAATATTATCCGGCAGAACTTGGTGCAAATTGGCGCGAAAGAATTATTAAAGATTACAACGGACAAACTTATTGGCTATCTATAAACATCGCGTCTTTTTTACCGACGAATACAAAATTTCCCAATTGGCTCAACGCTTCATTTGGTTATGGCGCGGAAGGAATGATCGGCGCTGTAAAAAATCCATCAGAAATTGACGGGCAAAAAATTCCCGACTTTAAACGTTACCGTCAATTTTATTTTTCATTTGACACAGACCTATATCGTCTAAACAATGTTTCTGATTTTGGAACAACTCTTCTAAAATTAAATCGCACATTAAAAATGGTTTCACCAACTTTGGAGTGGAATAAAGAAGATGGTTTGAAATGGCATTGGCTGTATTATTAGTTTGTAGTTTAGAGTTTGTAGTTTACTGTTAGGTTACCTTAAACTCCAAACTGTAAACTAATATTTGGCAGCTTCGCCTGGTTTTGGAATTGAATTTTTAATAAACTCACGCAACTGATCATTAGCTGTTACAATATCTTCTTTGCGCAAATACATCATGTGTCCGCTGCGGAATCCATGCCAGCTCAAACGATTTTTTAATCTTCCACCCGGATCTAATTGCCACAAACTATATTTAGCATTAAAATAATCGCAGGCTCCATCATAATATCCCGATTGAATCATCAAGTGTAAATATGGATTTTGTGCAATTGCCTGTCGCAAATTTTCGCCGGTGTGATTATTATTATCATCCCATGGCCAAACCGGGCCAAACATATTATATTTCAAATCCGTTTTGTAATTCAAATCTTCACGCAAATAAATATTTATTGCAGGAGTGAAAGCATGTAACCACGAAGTAAGTTCTGCATTGTAATCAGGACCATCGCCTGCATCTTCGCGATCAATTCCGCGATAACGTGAATCCAATCTGCCAACAGTAAAACCTTTATCGCGCAATAATTCTTTCCAAAAAAAATCAGTAGGAATATTAAGATTATGTTGCAGAATAACTTTTTCAGACAATCCTGAATAGCGCGACATCTTCGCCGCAATTTCTTTTTTCTGATCATCAGAAATGGAAGATCCTTTTGCCAATGCAGAAATTAATTGATTGATGGTAAAGTCTTCCACTTCCGGCAACATATCCGTTAAATCTTTTTGCTGCAAATCCGGAGCAAGCGCTTTATGAAACCACGCCGTTGCTGCATAATAAGGCAGATGCAAAGCCTCATCAACAGGTCCGCTGCGTTCAATTCCGAGATCGGTTGGAGATACAAGTACAACACCATTCAAATACATCCATTGCGCATTTTGTAATTCAAGCGCGAGACCTGAAACGCGCGTCGTTCCATAGCTTTCGCCGATAAGATATTTTGGTGAAGCCCACCTGTTTTTGCGCGTAACAAATGTGTTGATCCATTCTGCGAGATATTTAATATCCTCATTCACTCCAAAAAATTTTGTGCCCGGAATATCTTTACTTATTGCGCGTGAAAAACCTGTATTAACCGGATCAACATATACTATGTCTGCAACATCAAGAATTGAATTTGGATTTTCGCGCACACCATAAGGCTGCACAGGATATCCTTCGTCGTCAATATTTAAAATTCGCGGACCGGTGTAACCGATTTCCATCCACACAGAAGGAGTGCCCGGTCCGCCATTGAAGGAAATTATCAACGGGCGCGACGCACGATCTTTTACATCAGAACGTTCGTAGTATGTATAAAAAACTCCCGCAATTGCTTTTCCATCTTCATCCCAAACCGGCATCGTGCCTGCAGTTGCGGTATATGGAACACGCTGACCTTTTATTGTTACTTCACTTTTGGTAACAACAGCAGAATCCACAACTACCATTCGATTTAACGGCGCAGCAGGTTTATCCGTTTTTGGATTTTCTTCCGAAGATTTTCTTTGCGCGTTAGTTGTAATAATTAAAAAAATAAGAAGACAAAAAGCAATTACTGTTTTCTTCATGGCAATTTTATTTTGATAGAAATAATTAATTAAGAAGTAAAGATAACTGAGAATTGATAATTGAGAATTGAAAATTGATAAAGGAGAATAGACAATTAAGAAATGATTCGTTGTTCATTCTTCATTGATTAGGGATGTGCTAAAATAAAAAAGGGGCCAGGATAGAAATCCAGCCCGTTTTTAAAATCCAATATCCTATGAAAAACCAAATACATAAACGCAAATGCCGTTCCATTATTTCATTGAGCTTAAAAAAAGATATTTATGGTAGAAATGCCTCCCGATTTGAACACATTTCGTTTCATTTTGGGAATTTGATTCCCCAGATACGATGTATGAAGTATAAGGTATGGGGTATGAATTATGATGTGAGATGTAAGATATCAGATGTTAGAGGACGAGAGATGAGCTATCTGTTTTTGAATGATTATGGCAAATTTTAGATTATATTTTCTAAATTATTTGCGAAGATACCTCCATGAAGCCAGAGCTAAATAGTAGCACAACTGATGAATGTAATGCGACGCAACGATGTTTAATAGAATTACTATCGCTCGTTACCAAAATTATTTTAAATAATTTATGTTGAATGAATTCAACATTTATCATTCAAAATAAATCTCACACCAACTTCCAGCCGCCATAAATGTTTGCTTTTACAAATGAATTTGCTTCATCGTCATTCGCAAATTTTTCCGTTACCGGATTCCATTGCAACGGACGATTTAGCCAGTAAGTAATATTTGCAATAGCGCACACGCTGCTTGTTCGATGACCTGTTTCCGCATCGCAAATTGGTTGCCTGTTATTTTTAATTGCATCAATCCAATCCTGGTAATGATCGTCGCTTTTGTATAAATGAATTTCATTTGGTTTTATTTCCGCAGTGGCAATATTTGCAGGATCGCTATCAATAAAATCACGACTGATATCGAGCTTACCTTTTGTACCGATAAATCGCACGCCGAAACCTCTTCCAAAATCCTGGTGTTTCATTACGACGCCGTTTTCATAGATCATGGTAAGATATTTATGCTCTTTGCCATCGGGCGGAAATAATTTTACAGGTCCGCTTCTATCCATTCCCAAACCCCATTGAGCAATGTCGAACATATGCGCGCCCCAATCACTTAAAATGCCGCCGCCATATTCTTTATAGTTGCGCCAGTTTGGAAAAATATCTTTTTCAACCGGCGGAGATAATTCTGAATTAAATGGTTTGAACGGCGCCGGACCGACCCACATTTCCCAATTCAGATTTTGCGGAATTGGTTCCTGGAGAAGATAATCCGGAATTGCAGCAGTGCCAACATTTACGAGCACTTCTTTAATATCGCCAACATAGCCGTTGCGTACTAACTCGCATGCATGTCTAAAATTAACCCACGAGCGTTGCATGCTTCCCGTTTGCAATATCACTTTATTTTTATTCATCGCAGTAACCATAGCTCTGCCTTCTTCAACAGAATGTCCTAATGGTTTTTCGCAATAAACATGTTTGCCTGCATTTGCCGACGCAATGCTTGCAACAGCATGCCAGTGATCGGGCGTAACAACAATAATTGCATCGATATCTTTTCTTAAAAGCATTTCCCTGAAATCTGCGTACTCTGTAATTGCTTTATAGGTTGCCTGTTTTTTAAGTTTTGCATAATTGGTTTCCACAACTGTTTTGAACAAAGCGAGTTTTTGCGAATCCACATCTGCGCCCGCAATAATTTTTGTTTTATCTGCGAAAGATTCTGCAAGTCCGCGCGCCTGTTTGCCCGTGCCGATAAAACCTAAGCTTATCTGATCACTCGGCGCAATAAAATTTTTTCCACCCATTACAAAACGGGGAATGATAGAAAATGCAACGGATGCCTGTAAACCGTTTTTAAGAAATTGTCTGCGGTTTGATTGTGAAATATTTTTTCTCATGATGGCGTGTTTGAAATTTGGTATGAACAAGATTAGTGATTTTTTTTTGAGATAGAAAAATATTATTGTTGTCAAATCATTATTCTCTATTCTCGTATCTTCAAATAATAAACAGATGCAAAAACCTCTATTATTATTAGTTGCTTTTTTAATTTTAGTTTTACTCGTCACAACGATAGGTAAAATGTCTCCCACAAATCAGGCAGGAGCTGGGATAGATTTATTGATTTACTTTTTAGTTTTAATTATTAGTATCGTCAGCTTGCTAACGGGAGTTTATCAAATTATAAGAGGTAAGAAATCGTTTATTTCTTTTCTGCACATAATTTTTTCAATAATTGTTTTTGCATTGGCGTATTATGAGATAACTAAGAAAGGATAATTAGTAATTGCTTTTTTTAAACTTTCAGAAATCGTACATCTAAAATATTACATCGTAAATCGCATGTGGACTGTACTGGGCTCGAACCAGTGACCTCTGCTCTGTCAAAGCAGCGCTCTGAACCAACTGAGCTAACAGTCCCGGGTATGTAAGATGTTAGATGTACAATGTTAGATGTATTGGCTTCCCGGGCTTTATAATCATTTTATAATTTTCAGAAATCGTACATCGTACACCTTACATCGTACATTCTTAAATCTCCCGACGTTTCACTTCCTTTTTTATCAACGTCAATTCTCTTCCTGTTTGTCCCGACATAGAACTGTTTTCCTGCGCGCGGCGCATGAGGTAAGGAATAACATCTTTGATTGGCCCGAAAGGTAAATATTTACTCACGCTGCATCCCGCCTTCGCCAAATTAAAAGTTATGTTGTCGCTCATGCCATACAATTGCGAAAAATGAACGTGCGGATGATTTAACGGCAAACCTTTTTGTTGTAATAATTGCGTTGCATATAAATTACTGAACTCATTATGCGAGGCAACTATCAAACCTATGCGATTGATATGTTCAACACAAAATTGCAAAGCTTCATCATAATCATTATCTGTTGCGGTTTTGTTCGATTGTATCGGTGATGGGTAACCGAAATCAGCCGCGCGTTTTCTTTCTTTTTCCATGTATGCTCCGCGAACTAATTTTGCGCCAAGAATAAAATTGCGGAGCTCAGCAGCTTCCAGCGAATCTTTTAAAAATTTCAACCTGTCGTGGCGATACAACTGAATCGTATTATATACGATCACTTTTTCTTTGTTAAATTGTTCCATCATCAAAATAGTGATCACATCCACCGGATCCTGTATCCATGTTTCTTCTGCATCAACTAAAACACCAATATTTTTTTGCGCGGCAACTTTGCAAATGCGCAACATGCGTTCCTGCACACGTTGCCATTCATCTTTTTCTTCCGGAGTTAAAGTTTCGAGAGCCTTCGTATATCTTTTCATCAAACTTCCCGGATTCAATTCCACAGAGTGATCTAATTTTTCCAGCAAGCCATAGCGTGCAAAACCTGTTACCTTAATGCTCATAAACGGAATATTCGGTTGCGTTGCGGCATAATCAATCACGCGAATAAATTCATCGCAGGCATGTTCAAATCCCTTTTCTCCATCTTCACCACCTTCCACACCGTAATCTAAAATAACCTGCACATTATATTCACCCAATTTTTTTGCAACAGCTGCAGTTTCTTCCAGCGTTTCGCCGCCTACAAACTGCGTAAAAATTGTGTTGCGTATTAATTTTTTTACCGGCAATCCGCTACGTATAGCCCATGGCGTTAGTTTGGTACCGAGCCTAACCAGCGAGGTATAACCCATCGAACTAAAAAGAAAATTTGCTTTTTTTAATTCTTTATCGGTTTTATAAGCGAAAGCATTCTCCGTGTTATCAAAAGAAATAATTCCGTTTTCATCATTCATGCGAACTGGCGTTAGTGAACAAATGTAAGAAGGAAATTTTTTATGAACCAGAGTTTTGTAATTCTGTTAAACATCGTTGCGTCGCACTCTTGTACTATTGAATATACATCAGCCAAATTCTACAAACGGTAAGTCGGCAAGATTTCGAAAAGCATCTTACAAAATAAAAATCCTTTCACTTCATTGCCCTATTGACTTTCAGACTTAAATTTAACTTCATGAAAATTCTTCAAACAGAAATTTATAAATTCAGCATACCTATGCATCCGTTCACCATTGCAACCGGAACGATGCATTATGCGCAAAATATTTTTATCCGCATTCACACAGATGCAGGATATTATGGAGTGGGAGAGTGCTCTGCATTTCCGATGATTGCCGGCGAAACACAAGCTACTTGTTTTGAAATGGCGAGAGATTTTGCAACGTTGTGGAAAGGAAAAGATGCATTGATAATTGAAGAACGCGTAAACGAATTGCATAGCTTCACGGCTTTTAATTCCACAATCAAAAGCGCATTTGATATGGCGCTGTTTGATATTGCCGCAAAAAATAAAAATCAACCTTTGTATGAATTTTTAGGCGGAAGAAAAAAGCAAATTGAAACGGATCTCACAATAGGAATTGACAGCGCAGAAAAAATGGCGCAGACCGCAATCGGATTTAAAAGCAAAGGAGTAAGAATAATAAAAATAAAACTCGGGAAAAACGGAGATGATGATATAGAAAGAGTGAAGCAAATCCGTAATGCAGTTGGCGACGGAATAATTTTACGCATAGATGCAAACCAGGGCTGGGATTTTGAAACTTCTTTAAATGTTTTGAAAGAAATTGAAAAATACAATATTCAATTTTGTGAACAGCCAATGCGAACCTGGAATGATGAAAAACTTCCTGTACTGAAAAAAAATTCTCCTGTAAAAATCATGGCAGATGAAAGTGTGTTCGATCATCACGACGCAGCGAGATTGATAAAAGCGAACGCCTGCGATTATATAAACATAAAATTTGCAAAGTCGGGTGGTATACTGGAAGCAAAAAAAATAAATTCCATTTGTGAAGAAAATAATATTCCATGCATGATGGGTGGTATGCTCGAAAGCCGCATTGCGCTTACTGCTTTCGCACATTTTGCACTTGCACACGATAATATTATTTTTTACGACATGGATACGTGCATGCTCGGTCACAAAATCGATCCGGTAATTGATGGCATAAAATTTAATAATTATTTTATTGTAATGCCCGATGTTCCCGGTATAGGTGCGGACGCAGACAATGATTTTTTAAAAAGCTGCGAAAAGATCATCATTTAAAAAAATGGGAATAATTATTTATTCCCATTTTATTTTTTTACCCTGACAATTTCTCCGATATTACCAATGTCCGCGATGCCATCTGTAACCTCTCGCACCATGTTGCCAATGCCCGGCATTCCATGTTCTTCCGGCGTGGCCGTGAGCCCAATGTCCGGCATGCCAAATATAAGTTCCTCCGTTCCAAATCCAGTCACCGCCAATCCAAACATAATCTGGTCCGGGCGCTACGCCTTGCACGTCTACAACATCGCCGGGTTGTGAGTCTACAAATTCAGCTTCACATCCTGCAAAAACAATCATTGAACAAACAATGATCGCAGATAAAAAATATTTTTTCATAACTGGTATTTTTGTTTTTAAAAATCTTTTTGTTCATTGTAAGTAACGCTAACATTGTGCCACCGGCGCTATATGCCTAACAAGCTGATTTAGCAGGTTTCATGATTTTTAGGGTTTAATAACTATGGGGAAAAATGTTGAAGCTATTCTACAAATCTGCAGATGAAAATGTAATAATATTTTTTCGGTTATACGTAACCGTTAGTTTATAAATAATGCTGAAGATTAATTAATCAAGCTGGTAAGCTTTGATTTTATTGTATAAAGTTTTGCGGTCTATTTTAAGAATTTCGGCGGCTTTTGTTTTATTAAAATTAACCTGCTTGAGAACATTCATTATCACGTTATACTCTGCCTGCGCAGCGCTGTTCTTAAGGTCAACTTCTTTGTTCACATTATTGCCATTAGTATAATTTATATGACCTGTATAAACCGGCTCCGGTTCATTTTTATGCAGAATGCTGCCGATAATTTCAGAAGGCAGTACCGATGGATTTACACGCCCGGATTGCGTTAGCAGTGCAGCGCGGCGAATTACATTTCTGAACTCACGTAAATTTCCGGGCCATGAATAATCCATAAATATTTTCATCACCTCATCATCAAAACCTTCAACCTGTTTGTTCAGTTCGCTGTTGGCATTTTTAAGAAAGAATGCAGCGAACGAAGGAATATCTTCTTTCCGTTCATTTAACCGCGGAAGTAAAATGGAAAATTCGTTGAAGCGGTGAAAAAGATCTTCCCTGAATTTTCCTTTGCGGTATGCATCCTGCAAATTTTCGTTTGATGCAACAATGATTCTTACATCAACATCCATTTCTTTTACGCCGCCAACGCGCTTGAATTTTCTTTCCTGGATAACACGCAGCAATGCCGCCTGGATATCGTATGAAAGATTTGCAACTTCATCCAAAAATAAAGTTCCCCCATTTGCGAGTTCAAAATGTCCGTCTTTATCGGCAAGTGCGCCGGTAAAAGCGCCTTTTACATGCCCGAATAATTCGCTGCCCGCAAGTTCTTTCGACAGAGTGCCACAATCCATTGCAACGAAAGGTTTTTCCTTGCGCGCGCTTTGCTGGTGAATAGTTCTGGCAATAACTTCTTTACCTGTTCCGCTTTCTCCATATAATATTATGCTGTAGTTGGTAGGTGCTACAAGCGCTATTTGTTTGTAAATTTCTTTTGTTACAGGAGCATCTCCAACAAGAAATGTGTCTGAGGAATTTGAAGAATATTTAGATGAAGAAGAAGTTCCGATGCCGGATAAATTTTCTTCTTTATTATTCTGCTGTTCTGTTGCTTTGGAAATAACATTTAAAACTTCATCAGGAATCAGTGGCTTGGTGATATAATCAAACGCGCCGGCTTTAATAACATCTACCGCAGTTTTGATATCGGAATACCCGGTGATGATAATTACAACTGTGGCGGGATTGATTGCTTTTATTTCGCGCAAAACCTGGCTTCCTTCTTTATCACCCAATCTAAAATCGCAAAGAACCACATCAAAATTTGATTCTTTAACTTTTGCAATGCCTTTGGCACCGTTATGCGCCGAATCAACCTCAAACCCTTTACGCTGCAAATAACGACTCAACAGGCTGCACATATCTACATCGTCATCTATAATTAAAATCCTGCTCATAGTAAATGGGGATTAAAGTTACTAAAAAATTCATCTCCTCATGTACCTAATCTCCGCCATAATTCATATATCTAAACATCTTGCCAAAATGATAAAATAAGATAGTTGTGAAAAAAAATAACATTGTTTTGAAAGAAAAGCCGGGATATATTTGATTTGCTGTGGAAAAAAATCTGCAATCTGTGGAAATTATTTTACAAAAAGAAAATACAAACCGAGTTTCATTTTTTTTTTGATTTAATAAAGACTTATACGTACACAACAATAAATATCCACGTTTATGGCAGTATAATTGTGAGGTATAAGGAAAGAAAGTACAAATATAAAATGTTGACGTTGGAAAAGAAAGACACCATTAAAGAAACAGAAGAGTTAAAGGTGCTGATAGTAGATGATGAACTGGATATTTGTTATTTGCTCAGTGGCGTAATGCGGCAGCGTAATTTTCACGCCGGGTTTGTAACTTCATTGTCTGATGCCAGCATAGCTTTACGTAACGCCCAGCCTGCATTATTGTTTTTAGATAACCGCCTGCCGGATGGTTATGGTCTTGATTTTATTCCTTATGTAAAAAAGAATTATCCCCAAATTAAAATTATTGTGATCACCGCCCATGATAGTTTAACTGATAAGAGACGTGCTTTTGACGGTGGTGCAGACTTTTTTATCAGCAAGCCTCTTAACCGCGAGTTAATTAATAATGCAATTGATCAGCTGTTGTAATTTTTATTTGTAAAATTATTTTTTAGGCTGCAATGAATCCGGCTTGATGATTGTTTTTGATATTCACTTATTGTAACCTTTAAATAAACAACAATGGGAAATCTTCTTTACCTGATCGCGGTGATTCTTGTTATAGCCTGGCTGATTGGTTTTTTAGGATATCATGCCGGTGGACTTATTCATATTTTATTAGTCATTGCTGTAATTGCAATACTGCTTCGGATTATTCGCGGTGCAAGTTAATTGTAGTTCAGAATTACGGTAAAAACAGTGCCAACACCCAATTTACTTTCAGCAGAAATTTGCCCGTTGTGTGTAAAAATTATGTTTTGGGTATTGGTTAAACCAAGCCCGGTTCCGCTGGGTTTATTTGTAAAATAAGGTTCAAATAATTTGGATAAAGATTCTTTGTCCATGCCTTTTCCGTTATCTGAAATTTTTACAACGCATTTATTTTTTTCGCCTTCAGTTTTCAATGTTAATATTCCTTTTCCCTGTTGCATGGATTCGATGGCATTGACAATAATATTCAGAAAAGCAATTTTTATTTTTTCCTTATCAACAGAAATTTTTCGCTCATCCCGGCTATATTCTTTTTTAACTTTAATGTCGGCTAACTGAATCCTGTCTTTTGCCAACTCCAATGTTTCGTCTAATAAATCATTGATGGAAATTTTTTCCGCTTTGAGTTCAGCTGCTTTTGTAGAGTCGAGTAAATCGGTTATCAATTGATTAATACGATTACTGTTCCGGTGAATTAAATTCAGCATATTGCCGGTATCATCGTTATTATTTCCATTTAATTCAATTTTGAGTTGGTCTGTTGCAAGATTAATATTGGTGAGCGGGTTGCGCACTTCATGTGCAATAGTTCTTGCAATGCGACCTGTTACTGCAAGCTTTTCCATGCCGCGCATTTGTATCAGTTCAATATTTGCATTGTCCAGCTCTATAATTCTCTGTTCTAACTTTTTCTGGTAAACGCTTAGCTGCTCATCCGCTTTACGCCGTTTCAGGTTTTCTTTTGCATAAGTAAAAAATCCGTACACAACTAAAATAAATGCAAGTAAAAGAGATGCCATCACAATATCATTCATGATTTTATATTGAGCATTCATCTCGGCTTTTCTTTGACTCAGTAATTTTTCTTCTTCATCTTCTATTGTTTTTCCTATGGAATTTACCCGCTGCATGATTGTATGAGCAAAATATGCTTGTATCTTAATGCTGTCATTAATCACAAAATTTCTTGTGGAAAAATATTGAAGAGCAAAATCGAAAATTTGATATTTTTTTTGAATAAGATTATGAATTGCATCCAACCGTTGCTGCTGTAAAGCATTATCGCTTGTTTCTGTTTTCAGCGTTTTAAAAAGAGAGTCTGTTATAGCCCTGCTTTGAAAATACGGTTTTATAAAAGATGAATCTTTGACAATCATGTAACCGCGAAAAGCAGACTCTGCGTCTTTTAAAGAAGATAACAATCTTTCTGTATTGATCATTACCTGGCGCGTGTGATTCACCAGTTTTGATTCATTTAAAAAACCACGGTTGGCGTATAAAGTAAGCAGGTAGGAAACGAGCAATAAGCAAAAAGCAATAAGGTATCCTATTCTCACGTGTATGTCTGACGCAAATTTTTTTATAACATTTTTCATTCTCTGCATTATTATTTTAGCAGCAAATTGTGGACTAAATTTCTCGAATTGCGAAATCGTTCCTCAATTTTTTGCAAAAAATACCACAATTTTATTAAAATCACAGGACAAAATATACTGGTATAACTATTGTTATTGTTTTGGTGAAACACGGAAAGAAGAAAATGCGGCGGGCAATTTTTTTTATTTATTCAGATTAAATAAAGATCGCTCAATAAATAGTAGGTTTCGGTTTTAGGGTTTAAAGGATGCTATCCGGGCATCCTTTTTTATTTTATGTTGAGCGTTGCAAAAATAAAATTTTGAAAAGGAAACCTATAGCAAACTAATTTAGAAAATTTCAACTGAACATTTCTTCGTACCGCGTTTTATAATTACCTGCAAATAGTTTTTGGGAAAAGCTAAGAGCAGATTCAGACCATTCTGTAAACTCATCCTGCACCATAGATGCCGCCGAATTTAAAACATCAAGAAATTCATTAGGCTTGTTCAAAGGCAGATCCCATCCGATTTTTTCGCGAGTAAGGTTTAGCCACGGAGTTCTGTCGGTGATGATAACCGGTCGGCCAACGCAAAAAGATTCTATAATGGAGTAACAATAATTTTCTCCGAGGGTTGGCAAAATCATAAAATGATTCCGGAGCAAATAATTTTTTATGTTGTCGTTCGAAACTTCTCCCGCAAAAATTATAGAAATATTTTTAGGTAATGATTTGGCAAGCGTTTTACAATATTGGAAATATGCTTTGTCTTCAATAGGACCAACAACCGTAAGTTTAATTTTTGGTTTTAATTTTTGCAGGCATTCAATTACGAAATGCAGATTTTTCAGCGGGTGAATTCTGCCAACAAATACTAATTTTAACTCTCCCGGTTTTTTAGCAACCGGTAAAAGATTTTTTTCAGGCAAAGGCGGAACATCCTGGATAATATTTATTGTATTTTGTTTGCCGAAAAATCTCCTGATGTCTTTTCTTTCCTGTTCATCCGTTGCGTGAAACTCAATACCATTATTGATTTTAAAAAACTTAAGTATTCCGAGAAAATATTTCTTTTTTACGTATTTGAATTGCAGAGCGCTTGCTTTCAGCATTCCCCGCGGAGATAAAATGATATGCTGTTTTATTCTGCCAAAACGTTTCATCAGCAACGGATAAATTGTAAAATACAACGAATACATGCTGTTAAGATAAAGATAAGCAGCGCGCACCGCTTTTATTTCTTTACTTATCCTTCTCCATTTTAAATTTTCGGGAGAAGCATAATACACTTTTATGTTTTCGGAAAAATCTATCCACTGGTTTGCAACTACAGTTGTATACGGCGAAGCACTTCTCAAATCCCTGTCTGTTGTATATATGTAGATGTCGTATTCGTCTTTGAGCAGCCTGGCGAGATTATAACACGCGCGGATTGGACCACCCGCTTTAAAGCCCGGATAAAACCATTCCGTCATAATCAAAATTCTCTTGCGCATTGAAAACAAATGTATGCAAATATTTTTTTTTCAGACTGAAGGGCAAAACGGTTAATATACACAGGGTGTGAATAAGCGAAGCGTAAAAATTCATTTTATTATTCTGAAACAGTACCGGGATAATTTTTTTTGAAAGTCGAACGGCGTAGTGAGTTTGGTGATATCTTTTATTTGCGATGCTTTTATATTTTCTGCGTCTATTGCAAACTTGCTGAAATTAGTGCTGAAATATAGTACAGCAGCAGGTTTCATCGAGATGAGTGTTTTATTGATCAGCTCTGTATGATCCCGCTGAATGTCTAAAAAATCTATCATTCGCTTGCTGTTGCTGAAAGTTGGCGGATCCATTATCACTATATCATAAAAATTTTCCTGTAATTGATCTAAGTATTGTTTTACATCCGCATTAATAAAATGATGTTTGTTCTTATCAAAAAAATTATTGAGTTGCATATTTTCTTCGGCCCACTGCAAATATGTTTTGGAAAGATCGATTGAAGTGACGGATGCGGCGCCGCCTGCTGCTGCATACACAGAAAAAGAACCGGTATAGCAAAAAAGATTCAGTACGTTTTTATTTTTGGCTTCATCTTTTACGATTCCTCTTGTAATTCTGTGATCGAGAAATAAACCTGTATCAAGATAATCCGTTAGGTTGATTTTAAATTTCAGTCCGGCTTCTTCAACAATAAAAAATTCTTTCTCGTCATTTATTTTTTCATACTGTGCAAGTCTTCCGGCTTTTCGTTTTCGTTCGCGCAAATAAATATTCTTAATAGAAATTCCGGTTACATCAGCAATCACAGGTAAACATTGGTTCATCCATAATTCATGTGCATCTTCACCCATTTCAAAATGCCTCTTATATTCCGCGAGATAAATTTTGTCGCCATATATTTCAATGCAAAAAGCAAATTCAGGCAAATCATGATCATAAATTCTATAGCAGGAAATGTGTTGCCGTTTCGCTTGCTTGCTAATGTGACGAAACACTTTTACAAGCCGGTTATGAAACATGATGAGTTTGTCGTGCATAGTTTGATAAATATTCGGGAGAAGATAGAAGCAAGAAGATTGAAGATAGAAGGAAATACATTGCTATTTGAACCTTATACCTTCCATATCTCATAGCTCATACTTCATGCTTGCTTTCTCAGCCACCAAAATCCGATAGATGCGGAAACACACATGCCTGCTGCAACCCACCATAGCGCACGAAAACTAAAATGTTCTGCTATTTGCGAACCACCCGATGGACCTAACACCTGCGCTGTTGACCATGCAATGGTATATAATCCTGCATACTGCCCGCGATTATTTGTTGATGTTCTGGATATCCAAAATGAATTCATAAAGGGCATGGAAAATATTTCTCCAAAAGTTACTACCAACATGCAACACACAGCCACCATCGCTGATGGAGGCAAAATGTTCAGCAATAAATAAGAAGAGCCAACAATTAAAACGCCTCCGCTTATGTAAAACAGACTTTCTTTTTTTCCTTCCATTTTAAAAACCAATATCATTTCAACAAGAACAATAATTAATCCGTTTAATGCCATCAGCATTCCTATAAAAAATTCATTCAGGTGCAAATATTGTTTGTAATACACCGGAAGCGTTGTGAAAAGCTGAAAAAAACAAGCGGCAAATAAAACAGTGAATGCAATAAAAAACAGGTATCCATGATCGTTATATGCGGATTTGCTGATTGCATTTTCGTTTTGGTTTTTATGATGCGTGGTTGCTTCGTTATTTGCAGGCGATAAATAATAGTGAAGTAAAACCGCCGCAAGCAAATTTGTGCAACCATCAACCCAAAATAATAAATGATAATTGATGGAAGCAAGTATTCCACCTATAGCTCCACCAACTGCCCATCCTAAATTTATTGCGAGCCTGTTGAGAGAATAAGATCGCGTTCTGTTTTCTTCTTTGCTGTAATGTGCAATTGCAGTGGAATTGGCAGGACGAAAAGCTTCATTTACCAAACTTAAAATAAATGTGAACAAACAAATGAGCGGATAACTTTTCATCTGACCTAAAACGATAAACATAATTCCGCCGCCGGTGAGCGTTATTAATTGCACACGATGAAAACCAATTTTATCCGTGAGTTTTCCGCTGATGAATCCGCCGCAAACTGCGCCGAGCCCAAATAATCCCATAACAAAACCAGCTTGCCCGATGCTATACCCCATCGAAGGTTGGGTAAGATAAATAGTCATAAAAGGAATGACCATTGTTCCGCTTCTGTTCACCAGCATTACAAAAGATAACAACCAGGTAGAGCGAGACAAACCACTGTAAGCATTTCGATATAAAGAGAAAGCGCGGGTTAGCATTGCGCAGCAAAATTAAGAAAGAAGTTTCAAGTTGCTTGTTTCAAGTTGCTGGTTTCCAGAAACCAGCAACTTGCAACCGAAACTATTTCCCTCCAAAAACTTTTTTTAGTAAATCCGTTGCTTGTGCTGCGGGATTTTTTCGGATATTTTTTTCTTCAACGGCTACATAATAAAAAATTCCTTCGATTGCTTTTTGCGTTGCATAAGAAGTAAGATTGGGATTTACTTTTTTTACGAATGGAACTTTGTTATAGGTTTCAAAAATATCTTTCCAGTATTTTGTTGCATCCGTTTTTTTCAGAGATGCGTCAATCACCGGTTTGAACGCAACAATTAATTGCGGAGTAGTGCTTTTTTTAAGATAAGAAGTTGCAGCAGTATCTGGCCCGCCCAAAATTCCAACGGCATCGGTAATGCTCATGTTTTTTATTGCATTAATAAAAATGGGAGCGGCAGATTTCGATGCGTCTTCTGCAGCGCGGTTCATACTTAAAATTGCGTTGTCAACCATTTGTCCCATACCCATGCCGCGCAAAGTTTTTTCAACTTTCTGCGCTTCGGGAGGCATTAAAATTTTTACAGCAGCATCTTTAAAAAATCCGTCAACTGCAGAAAGTCTGTCGGTGCTTTTTTGCGCGCCAATCTTCAAAGCATCTTTCAAACCATTTGCAATTTCATCATTGCCCAAATTAATTTGCGCGTTAACAAAAATCAGAAAAGAAGAAAACAGGGACAAACAAAATAATTTTTTCATAGCGCGATTTTTATTTTATAAAATTAACGCGCAAACTTAAAACAAATTGTTAAGCATTCGGAATAGGCAAGATAAGTCGACGGTCAACTGTCGTCGGTCGACGGTCTCTCACTGCCATTCAAAATTTTCCGCTCTTGGCATTTTGTCAAAAACCCGGATGATTTGTTCCGGCGGCGTTAAAAGTTTTCTTTCAACAGTATTCATCCACGCGCCATCAATATTGATAATGGCAGCTAATGTATTTTCATTTTTTAAAATCTGGTGACGAATGCTCCATCTCGAAAAATCTCTTCTCGATTTTGTTACTTCCAAATCAATCGAAATTTTATCTCCCATTTTAATTTCTTTTTTGAATAAAGCTTCTTCACGAAATATTATTGGTCCAAAATGCAATTCCTGCATAACTGCTGTCGTCAATCCATTTTCAGTCAAAAAACAAATTCTGCAATAAGCTCCGTAATCATAATAAACAGAATGTCGCAAATGAAAATTCGGATCGAGATCAGACCATCTTACTTCCGGGCTGGTGATGTATTTCTCCATTGTATTTTGTTTTCGTTGATAAAGTTATTCTATAAAAGTATTTCTGTAATGCTTTTTCATTTTGCAGAAAAATAATTTCAGCAAATATTATTTAAGAACTGGTAATAAATCGTTGGTAAAAGTCGTTAGCAAAGAAAATTATCCGGAAGTTTTGCAAATTGAACCTCGTAACAAAAACGCTACAAAAATGATCGCGCAGTTGCAATAATAAGTTTTGCGTATCAGCGTTAGGAATTGTCATTTGTGTTATTTTTGCCACTTCAAAAAAAGTTGATAATGAAAAAATTTCTCCTGGTTTTATTTGTATCTGTGGGTGTTTTCGCTGTTGCACAGGTAAAAAAGAAAGTTGCCACGACTGCAACAAAACCTGTTTTGAAAACGGCAGTTGATTCGTTGAGCTATGCATTGGGAATGTCTGCAGGAAATTTCTACAAACAGCAGGGAATGTTAAGTCTGAATACGCCCTTGTGTTCGAAGGGAATGAATGATGCTTTAAAAAGCGGTAAAACATTGCTGAATGAACAACAGGCAAATTCAGTTATCATGGCATTCATGCAAAAAGAGAGCGCTGAAAAAGCTGCTGATAATAAAAAAGCAGGCGCAGCATTTCTTGCCGCTAATAAAAATAAACCGGGTGTTGTTACTTTGCCAAGCGGAATGCAATATATGGTTTTGCAGGAAGGCACTGGACCAAAACCTGTAGCTACGGATAAAGTGAAATGTCATTACGAAGGTTCATTAATTGACGGGACAGTTTTTGAAAGTTCCATTAAAAACGGACAGCCTGTTGTATTTTCTGTGAACGGCGTTATACCCGGCTGGACAGAAGCTTTGCAGCTAATGCCTGTTGGAAGTAAGTGGAGATTATTCATTCCGTCAAATCTCGCGTATGGCGACCAGGGAAACCAGGGAATAAAACCCGGAGCAACATTAATTTTTGATGTGCAATTGCTCGATATTGTTAAATAATAAATGATAATTAACTTGTTCAGATAAACCCCGGAAATTTTTCGGGGTTTATTATTTTTGATGCTTATGCAAAACAAAAAAACTTTGATTGTTGTAGGAGGTGGCGCTGCCGGTTTTTTTTGCGCAGTGAATGCGGCACGTACGAACAGTAATTTAAAAGTTATCATTATTGAAAAAACCGGGAAATTATTAAGCAAAGTAAAAGTGAGTGGCGGCGGGCGTTGCAACGTTACACATGCTTGTTTTGAAATAGAAGAAATGGCAAAAAAATATCCTCGCGGAGAAAATTTTATAAAGAAAACATTTCACCAGTTTTTTACAAAAGATACAGTTGAATGGTTTGAAGCAAGAAATGTAAAATTGAAAACGGAAGAAGATGGAAGAATGTTTCCCGTTACTGATTCTTCACAAACAATTATTGATTGTTTAACTAAAGAAGCTAATAAATATGGCGTTGAAATTTTGATGAACACACAAGTTGAAGCAGTTGAAAAGTTGAATGATCATTTCAATATTAAAACTTCGGATTTCCGGCTTCTGTCTTCCGACTTTCTCTGCATCGCAAGCGGTGGTTATCCAAAATCTTCCATGTTCAATTGGTTAAAAAAATTAGGTCATACAATTAACGATCCCGTTCCTTCATTGTTCACTTTTAATTTGCCGGATAATTCCATCACCAGATTAATGGGCGTTTCTGTTGCTGATGTACAAACAAAAATTGCCGGAACAAAATTGGTAGAACGCGGACCATTATTGATCACACATTGGGGTTTGAGCGGTCCATCTATATTGCGTTTATCTGCATGGGGAGCAAGAGAACTAAAAGAAAAAAATTATGAATTTACCGCTTTGATAAATTGGCTTCCCGCTGAAAATGAAGGATCGCTCCGCGAAAGATTGCAACTATTAAGAATTGAAGCAGGATCACAAAAAATTAATTCTAAAAATTCTTTTGGGTTACCGCAGCGGTTGTGGGAATATCTTATCTATCAGTCATGCATAACCGAAAATATGCGATGGGCGGATTTGCCTGCAAAAGATCAAAATAAACTTATACGGAATTTGATTTCTTATGAATGTTCAGTAAAAGGCAAAACAACTTTTAAAGAAGAATTTGTAACAGCCGGCGGAATTAAATTATCAGAAATTGATTTCAATACCATGCAAAGTAAAATTGTACCAAACATTTTTTTTGCCGGTGAAATAATGGACGTTGATGGCATTACAGGCGGTTTTAATTTTCAGCATGCCTGGACGAGCGGATTTATTGCTGCAAAAGCAATTGCGAATGCAGGTATGAATTATGAAGTATGAGGCATGAAGTATTCACAAAAGCGAAAGATGCGGATAGAAAGCAATGAATGTAATAAAGACAAATCAATTTATAGTTGCAATATTTTTAAGTATTCCGTCCATGGGCCAACATCTGATTTATATTGCTTAGCCATTACCCGCGAGATTTGCGCAATATGATTAAGATCGTGCACAACCCATGCGGAAAGAAGTTGAGATAATGTAACTTCTCCAAACGCAGGATGAACTCCTTTGGCTTGCAAATCTTTATCGGTTATATCCAATACACGGAGAGTTTCAATATTTTTTTCTCTCAATATTTTAAATTCATTTAAAAGCTGAGATAATGATTTGCCCTTACTTTCTTCAAATTGTGCGAAGCGATCAAATTTCTCAAATTTTTTGTCGGACTTTTCGGAAAGAATAATTTCCGCTCTTGGGATCCAGTCTGTTTTTTCGCCGTGAATGAGATGACCAATAATATCATATACACTCCATGATTCGCCACCTTCGTTGTAAAGGGTCCAGTCTACAGAAATATTTTTCAACATTGCATTAAGAACGTTTGGTGAATTTTCAAGAATTTGTATTGATTTTTCTAAAGTAAAATTCATTGTTTAGTTGTTATCAAACACTTTTAAAAAGGGTTTATAAATTTAGAATTTATTTTTAGATGGTGAGTACTGTCTGTTTACTCAAACATAGCTAAATAGTAGCGCAACCGATGAAAGGATTGCGACGCAACGATGCTTAACCGGAGTTAATTAGCTGGTATTATAAAAAAAACTTTGAGCCATTAGCTATTAGCTAATGGCCAAAAGGCTCGACGCTCAAAGCTCTTAGCTCATAGCTGTAATTGAAAATAGGATTCAGAAATTGCAACAAATTCCCACATTTTTACTATTTTTGCAACCCCGAATTAAAATCTTCGGGTTTTTAATTTTATGTCAGAAAACAATATTGTTAATTCAAACGCTGATGCACAGGAATCTTCTGCAGTTGCAGAAGTTACAGCGACACCAAATGAACCTGTGCAAACGGTAGTTGAGCAACCGGTGAGCGCTCATGATGATTTTGACTGGAGCATTGACAAACGCAATGTTGCCGCTTACAACAAAGAAGAAAAAGAAAAGTACGACAAAGTGTACGAAAACACTTTCGTAACCATCACCGACGGTGAATTAGTTAAAGGGTCTGTTGTTGGTTTAACTAAAACAGATGTTGTAGTTAACATCGGTTTTAAAAGTGATGGATTGGTTTCTCTGAATGAATTTCGCGATTTACCAAGGTTTAAAAGTTGGCGATGAAGTGGAAGTGATGGTTGTTGAAAAAGAAGACCGCGAAGGTCATCTTCACCTCAGCCGCAAACAAGCACGCATCACCCGCGCGTGGGAAAGAATTGTTGAAGTGCATAAAACCGGCGAAGTGGTTACTGGTTTGGTTACCAGCAAAACAAAAGGCGGTTTGATTGTCGACGTATTCGGTATGGAAACATTCTTACCAGGTTCTCAGATTGACGTAAAACCAGTAACGGATTACGATCAGTTTGTTGGAAAAACCATGGAGTTTAAGGTTGTGAAAATCAATGAAACTATCAAGAACGCTGTTGTATCTCACAAAGCGCTTATTGAAAGTGATATTGAAGCGCAACGTGCAGAAATAATGAGCAAACTGGAAAAAGGACAGGTACTCGAAGGAACAATCAAAAATATTACAGACTTCGGCGCATTCATGGATCTTGGTGGTTTGGATGGATTGTTATACATCACCGATATTCAGCTGGGGACGCATAAGTCATCCAAGTGAAGTGCTGAAACTGGATCAGAAATTACAGGTTGTTGTGTTGGATTTTGACGATGGAAAAAAACGTATCAGTCTTGGCTTAAAACAATTAACGCCGCATCCCTGGGATGTGTTACCGGAAAATATTAAAGAAGGCGAAATAATAAAAGGCAAAGTGGTGAACATTGAAGATTATGGCGCATTCCTGGAAATATTACCCGGCGTTGAGGGGCTCGTGCACGTTAGTGAAATTACATGGGCTAACACGCCAATCAATGCAAAAGAATTTTTCAAACTTGGCGATGAACACAAAGCTAAGATCGTAACGTTAGATAAGGCTGCGCGCAAAATGAGTTTGTCAATTAAACAACTCAGCGAAGATCCGTGGAGCACTATCGAAACGAAATTCCCTGTTGGAAGTAAACACACAGGGTTGGTAAAAAATATCACTCCTTATGGTGTGTTTGTTGAATTATCTCCGGGCATCGGTGGAATGATTCACATCAGCGATTTAAGCTGGCTGAAACGTTTCAATCATCCTTCGGAATATACAAAAGTCGGGCATAACATCGAAGTTGTTATTCTTGGTATAGATAAAGACAACCGCAAATTACAATTAGGTCATAAACAACTGGAAGAAGATCCATGGAATGCACTCGAGCAAACATTTGCTGTTGGAAGTATTCATGAAGGAACGGTAACACGCAGAGATGATAAAGGTGCGTTGGTTCAATTGCCTTATGGGTTGGAGGGATTTGCTCCTAACCGTCATCTTACAACTGAAGATGGCAAGCAAATTGGCGCTGATGAAACTGCACAAGTTCATGGTAATTGAATTTGATCGCAACGAAAAACGCATCGTTCTTTCTCATACAAGAATTTGGGAACAGGCAAAATAGAAGAAAAAGAAGCAGCGAAAAAAGAAGAAAGAGCCGATACGGAAAAAACAAGAAAAGTTGTGAAGAATATTCAAAGCAAAGTGGAGAAAACTACATTAGGTGATTTAGGAACATTAGCTGAGATAAAAGAAAAATTGAAAAAGGAAGAAAAACAAAGCGGCGAATCTTCTGAATAATTTAGCAGAATAAATTCAAAAATCTAAAGCGTCTTGAAAAAGACGCTTTTTTATTTTTAGCTAATAGTTATTTGTTCATACTTCATACCTCCACAAACAATTAACTATGGACTCGTTTCTGGCTCGATTTTTTCTTTTATCTTCATGTTTCCATGAAAAGAATATTTTTAATCCTGTTTTTGCTGGCCTATAAAATTTTGCCCGCGCAAACTGCCACTGGTTCCTGGTTTGGACAAGCCGACGTCGAAATTTCCGGCATTCATAATAATTATCTTACAGAACTTATCATCAAACAAAAAGGAGACGAAGTAGAAGGCACTTTCGGATATTATTTTAAAGATACTTATCAAAGTTTTTATGTGCATGGATCATATAATGCCCAAACAAAAGAAATTAATATTCCCGGTATCCCGATTATTTTTTATCGCACCAACTCCACCGTTAACAGTATTGAATGCAATACAAATTTCAGGGGAACATTATTTGTTTCTAAAGTGAAAACAGAATTAAATGGTCATTTTTATCGCGACAAGAAATATAAATACATGTGCCCTGATTTACGCGCGAGCTATACTCTCAATAACGAACAGCAGTCAGACAGCATTTTGCAAAACGCCACTGCTGGAAAAAAATTCTGGAAGCCACAGCCTAACGATTATATTGTAAGCACAACAGAAACAAAAAAAGAAACAGAAGCGCCGGCGGATTCCAACAAATTAAATGCAGCATTAGTTAAACCAGTGGAAGAAAATCATGCAAAAGATGATCTCAAAAAGATCACCGCATCGTTTGAAAAAAGAAAATCTATTTTAAGTAAAGAAATAGAAGTGGAATCTGATTCCTTGCGTGTTAGTTTTTACGATAATGGAGATATAGATGGCGACAGCATTTCTGTTTTTTTAAATAAACAATTGGTATTATCTCACCAGGGTTTAACAGCGCGTGCCATTAATGTGTTTATGATTTTGGACACTACAAGAGACGTAAATGTGATAGACATGTTTGCGGAAAATCTCGGCACCATTCCGCCTAACACTGCTTTAATGGTTGTTACCGACGGAAAAAACCGCTTTGAAATATATATGAGCAGCAGCTTAACGCAAAACTCCATGGTAAGAGTGAAGCGAAAAAAGAAACAGTAACGTCACTCAAACAATTCTCCCTGTTTATTTTCTCCTTTTTTCTTTTCCCATTCCATATCAATACTCTTGCTGAAATCAACCAATTTATTTCCAACTGCTCTCCAGCCCATCACCTCGGACACTTTCACTACTTTAAATTTTGCTTTGCGAACCTGCGAACCTCGGCCGCTTTGAACAATTAATATCGGTTCATCATCTGTGGTTACTTCTCTCAATTCATTTCCTTCGCCTTCTTTAATAAATAAAAATTTACTGTGCAGTGTTGTTGTTTCAATTTTAAAACGCTTGATATTATACTGCAATTTTTCTTTGTCGAGATAAACTGCAGTAATAATTTTTTCCGGGTTAAATTTTTCTATCAATTTTATTTTTTTGCTTTCAAACCTTTGGGTGAGTTCTGTATCTGTTATTTCATAGTTGCCATCATCATAAATCACCAATATCTTATCCTCACCTTCAAAGCTGCCGAGATATTCTCCTTTTTGTTCCGTGTTCAATCTTCCAAAAGTATCGTCGAACCAAAGTTTGCGTCCGCTTAATGTTGCTTTGCCGGCTTCCTTAAACTTGACTGCTTTGATCGGATATTTTGTAACCTGGTTGCCCATGCTGCTTCGCCCTTTTATTTCCAAAGAATCAAAATGAAATTCAAATTCTTTGATGCGCGCAGAACAATTCGGGCTAAGAATAATTTTCACTACTTCGGCTTCACCATTGGGGTTAACAGAAAAATAATGCACTTTCGATTTTTCATTTCCTTTTGTCAAATCATATTCTTTATCTCTTGTTACACCGGTTACATTAAAACGTTTTGCGTAGCTCACGCCGCTTCCGCCGTCGGTATAGATCATATTGTATGTTGTGCGCTCATCATTTTTCTGAAACACGGCAAGATGAATTATATCTTTCCCGATAAAAGTTTTATCAGCAACTTTTACCACTTTCATTTTTCCTGATTTTGTAAAAGCAATGATGTCATCCAAATCAGAACAGTCAGTAATAAATTCATCTTTCTTCAAACCTGTGCCAATAAAGCCTTCGGCGCGGTTCACATATAATTTTGTGTTGGCAATAGCTACTTGTTTTGCCTGGATTGTGTCGAAGAGTTTTATTTCCGTTTTGCGCTCACGGCCTTTGCCATATTTTTTAAGAAGATTTTCATAATACGCAATTGCAAAATCAACCAGGTTATTCAAATTATTTTTGACCTGTTTTATTTCTCCATCAAGCGCTTTTATCTGTTGGTTCAATTCATCAATATCCAATTTGTAAATTCTACGTACAGGCTTCTCCGTTAGTTTGATGATATCTTCTTTGGTAATATCTCTTTTCAGTTGTTTTCTGAAAGGAACAAAAGCTTTTGCAATAGCATCAAGAACTTTTTCCCACGTTTCATGTTTCTTTTCTAATTCTTTATAAATTTTTTCTTCAAAGAATATTTTTTCAAGAGAAGTATAATGCCACTTGTCCTGTAACTCCGCTAATTTGATCTCGAGTTCTTTTTTAAGAAGTTCTTTGGTATTATCAACAGAATTTTTTAATAGCTCGCCCGCGCTGAGAAACTGCGGTTTTTGATCAAAAATAACGCAGGCATTTGGAGAAATGCTCACTTCGCAATCCGTAAATGCATATAAAGCATCAATAGTTATGTCGGGAGAAATTCCCGGAGCAAGATCAATTTGAATTTCTACTTCTGCCGCGGTGTTATCCGTTACTTTTTTAATTTTAATTTTTCCCTGCTCGTTAGCTTTTATAATAGACTCGATTAGCTGCGATGTTGTTGATCCGTACGGAACATCTTTTATTAAAAGAGTTTTTTTATCTGATTCTTCAATGTGCGCGCGCACTCTTACTTTGCCACCGCGTTTTCCGTCGCTATAATTCGTAATATCAATCATACCGCCGGTTTGAAAATCCGGGTACAATTCAAACCGTTTCTCACGGAGATGCTTAACCGAAGCTTCGCATAATTCACAAAAATTGTGCGGAAGAATTTTCGTTGCTAATCCTACAGCAATTCCTTCAGCGCCCTGTGCGAGTAACAAAGGAAATTTCATAGGCAGAACAACCGGTTCATTTTTTCTTCCATCATAACTTAATTGCCACTCCGTTGTTTTTGCATTAAAGGCAACTTCCAAAGCAAATTTTGATAATCTTGCTTCAATATATCTCGAAGCTGCGGCTTCATCACCGGTTCTTACATCGCCCCAGTTTCCCTGCGTTTCAATTAATAAATCTTTCTGCCCGATATTCACCAAAGCATCGCCAATACTGGCATCTCCGTGTGGATGATATTGCATGGATTGCCCGATAATGTTTGCCACTTTATTAAATCTTCCATCATCCATTTCTTTCATTGCATGCAAAATGCGGCGCTGAACTGGTTTTAGCCCGTCTTCAAGTGCAGGCACCGCACGCTCAAGAATTACGTACGATGCATAATCAAGAAACCAGTTTTTATATTGAGCGGTTATGCCCGATTCATTCTGACGAAAACTTTCTTCTGTATTTTTTATTTTTGCCATAGTCAGGTTTTATTCATTTTTTCCAATTATACCAAGATGTGTGAATTTGAATCCTTCAAAATATTTCAATCCATATCCCATCGTTCTGTCCATTAATGAATGCGCGAATAAAATAACTCCTGCGAGTTGTAATATTTCATTATGCAAATAATATCCGGTAACATAAATTATTAAGGCAATCCCTTTATGATGTACAATATTATAGCACACGGCTCCAATTTTATTATTTATTAAATATCCGATCATGCTGATATCCGGCAACAAAATTAATGCAAGAAACCACCACCACGCAAAATGAAGTTGAGTAAAAAGATAAACGCCGAATAAAAACATGCACAATTCTTCGAGCTTTAAAATATTTTTCATTGGCGTTATTTTATTTTTGGTGCAGTAATTCTTTGTGAGTATTGATAAAGAACAAGCCGATCCACTTTATCATTCATACTTCTTATAAACTCAACCTGTATATCCTGAAGTTTCATAAAAAAGAAATTTTCTTTTTCGGCAAACAATTCATTTTTTTCTTGCCCTGTGGCCTGCAACATTAGTTGCCCATCTTCCAAACTGATTGTGATAATAAAATTTGACGCGAGCTGATACTGCCCGATATATTGTTTTAGAATAAAACTATCTACGTTAATTTCTTTATGAGGCTTTGGATAATCATATGGCTGTTGATTGAGGATTGAATTGATGTTTTCCGCAATTTTTGCAAGTCCGGATGAGCTTTTGTTATCGAGAAGAATAATGCAAATTTCATCTGCAGGAATGCGTGCAAAAAAACTCGTAAAGCCGGAAATTTCTCCGCTGTGCATCACAACTTTTTTTCCGTAAGATGAATCTATCACCCATCCATATCCATAATTTGCTTTGTAGGGAGTGAAAGTTTTTTGTAATGATGAATCGTGAATAATTGAATTGGTATATAATGCGCGGTCCCATTTGTATAGGTCGCCAACGGTTGTATAAATTGAACCGGCAGCATAAGATTGCGATGAATCAACAATGGTAGCGGGTTTTGTGATTTTTTCAGAAAGTTTAAAATACCCGGTTGCTTTGTTTGCGCTTTTTAAATTTGAAAAATCAAATCCGGAATGAGTCATTTTAAAAGGTATAAAAATATTTTCTCTCACAACTGTAAAATAAGATTTGCCCGTGACTTTTTCTATAATGTAACCGAGCAAAACATATCCTGAATTGCTATAACGATATTCTGTTCCGGGAGAAAAATCAAAGGGCTTGTTTTTGAATGATTCAATCAGCTCGTTCGGCCTCGCTGGCCTCGTCGAATTATTTTTTACATATTCTTCGCCGTTAGTGTAATTATAAACCCCAGATGTATGTGTCAGTAAATTTTCAATCGTGATACTGTCGCCTTTGGGATAAGCCGGAATATATTTTGATAATTTATCCTGTAGCGAAAGTTTGTGCTGTTCCTGCAACTGAAGAATGATTGCTGATGTAAATTGCTTTGTTATAGAGCCGATTTGAAAAACAGTATTTGAATCGTTTAAAGTTTTTGCAACTGCATTTTTATAGCCATATCCTTTCTCTAATAATATTTTCCCTTTTTGCGCAATCAATACCACGCCGTTAAAAGAGTTTTGTTTGGTATATTGTTTTAGAAGCTCGTCAGCTTCCTCTGCAGGAGTTTGCGAAACGGCTTTGAGGGAGATTATCCCAATTAATAAAAACAGGGCTGCTTTTTTCATGCTTAAAAACTATGCTGACTGTGCTTCGGTTTCTGGTTGAGCGGCTTTTTGTTTTATTTCAAAATCCTTCATCTTTTTTAATTCTCCCTGAACATCGTATCCGCCGGAAGTGAGTATCCCCTTAAGTCTCCAAAGCAGGTATGCATCACCGGTAGTAATTGGAGCTTTATGCAAAAAAGCACTGATGATTTTATGGGCCGTTTGCCAGTTTGCAGTGATAAATTTTTTCAGTTCGACATCATAATAATCATAATCGTGCTGCATTAATTTTTTACCACCTTCTAAAGTGCGAACGCCTTTTTCTTCATTGCATAAACGTAGCCATTCATCGGCATCAATTTCAAATTCGGCAAGCGTTATTCGGCGGGCTAATTTTTTAGCTTTCATGAATTCTTTTGGAGGAATATTAAAAAGATTAACCGGGTAAAAAATATTTCCTTTCTCATTTATAAAAGGAAGGTTGTTCAAGTACAAAATAAAAATTCTTCCCTGAAAATTTTTTAACTGGCTCTTTAGCCAGTAATATCCGCTTACGTCGTGTTTATTTTGGGCAGCCCAAATCCAAATTTTTTCTTCCGGATCGGTTTGTAATTTTTCAATTAATTTTTCTACAGTTTTAGTATCGTCGGTAACAGAATTATTGTCAACAATTCCATTATAATCTCCTCCGGCCAAAACATTGCGCCACCATTGCTTCCTGTTTTCTATACCTTCATCTGTAAAAATATCCTTGATTGGACCGACTGCAAAATCATCTTCAATTTGAATTACTTCTCCATGTAAAGAATCATCCAACTGCATTGCCTCTTTTAAAACATTAACATCATTTCTTTGAAAAACCATATGAATCATACCTAATTAATAATTGAGAATTAATTCTTTGTTGTTTCATCTTCAACCAAATCAATTTCCACTTTTAAATTATCAATAATAAATTCCTGTCTTTCCTGTGTGTTTTTGCCCATGTAATATTCGAGTATCTGTTGAATATGCGTTTCCGGCATAACCATCACCGGTTCTTTTTTCATGTCGGCGCTGATGAAGCGTGCAAACTCTTCGGGCGATATTTCTCCCAAACCTTTGAACCGCGTGATTTCCGGCTTGCTCCCTAATTTTTTTATAGCTGCTTGTTTTTCTGTTTCATCGTAACAATAAATCGTTTCCTGTTTATTACGAACACGAAATAACGGCGTTTCTAAAATATAAACATGACTGTTTTTAACGAGGTCAGGAAAAAATTGTAAAAAGAAAGTCATCAGCAATAAACGAATGTGCATTCCATCCACATCAGCATCGGTTGCAATTACAATATTATTATACCGCAACCCTTCCAATCCATCTTCAATATTCAACGCATGTTGAAGCAAATTAAATTCTTCATTTTCATAAACAACTTTTTTTGTAAGACTGAAACAATTCAATGGCTTGCCACGCAAGCTAAACACAGCCTGCGTTTCCACGTTTCTTGCTTTGGTTATTGATCCGCTTGCAGAATCGCCTTCGGTAATAAAAATGGTACTCTCTTTTTGTTTTTCTAAAATTGCATCTCTGTCTTTTCCTGTTGCTTCATCATTATAATGAAAGCGGCAATCGCGCAATTTTTTATTGTGAAGATTTGCTTTCTTAGCCCGTTCGTTTGCAAGTTTTTTTATTCCGGCTAAATCTTTTCTTTCTTTTTCGTTTTGTTCAATTCGTTTTTTTAAAGCATCAGCGGTTGATGGATCCTTGTGCAAATAGTCATCTAATTCTTTCGCAAGAAAATCGTACACAAAATTCTTCATGCTCGCGCCACCTTCCACAACATATTGAGAGCCGAGTTTTGTTTTTGTCTGTGATTCAAAAACCGGTTCAACAACACGAACGGAAACTGCAGCAACAATACTTTGCCTTATATCCGAAGTGTCGTAATCTTTTTTATAAAAATCGCGAATCACTTTTACAAATGCTTCACGAAATGCCTGGTGATGCGTTCCGCCTTGTGTGGTGAATTGTCCGTTCACAAAACTAAAAATCTCTTCGCCATAATCGTTATTATGTGTAAGCGCAACTTCAATATCATCGCCTTTCAAATGAATAATAGGGTAGCGCAATTCATCTTCGTTGGTGTGGCGTTTTAATAAATCAAGCAATCCATTTTTCGACACGAATTTTTTGTCGTTGCAATTAATTATTAATCCGGCATTGAGATAACAATAATTCCAGAACTGATTTTCGAGATAATCGTTATTGTAATGAAAATTTTTGAATACAGAATCATCCGGAATAAAAGTTATTAGTGTTCCATTCGCTTCAGAAGTTTTCACTTCTTTATATTCTTTTTTTAAAATTCCTTTTTCAAACTCCGCTGTTTTTTCTTTGCCTTCACGAAAAGCGCTCACTTTAAAATAATTGCTCAATGCATTCACTGCTTTTGTGCCAACGCCATTCAAACCAACAGACTTCTGAAATGCTTTACTGTCGTACTTTGCGCCGGTATTTATTTTACTCACCACGTCAACAACTTTTCCTAACGGTATTCCACGTCCGAAATCGCGCACGGAAACAGTTTTTTTATCAATGGTAATGTCAATTTGTTTTCCATAGCCCATCGTGTATTCGTCAATGCAATTATCAATCACTTCTTTCAGCATCACATAAATGCCGTCGTCCGCGCTGCTTCCATCGCCGAGTTTGCCAATATACATTCCGGGCCTGATGCGGATATGTTCACGCCAGTCAAGACTTTTAATACTCTCTTCGTTGTAATCAAAAAGATTCTTTTTGGTTTCAGCCATGTTCCTCAGCATTTACGATGTTAGATGTACGATTTCTTATTAAGTCAAAAATCAAAAGTGAAAATCAAAAATTAATCACTTTGTATTCATTTTCAAATTATCAGATTATCACATTTTCAAATTAATTTTTGTTCCCGGCATTAGTTCTTTATTCACCATCGTTGCGTCGCACTCTTGTACCGCAACAATTCTATTCAACTCTGGCTCACAGCTAAAAGCTCGCTGCTGAACGCTGTTTGTAAACGCGCAAATATAAACAAACGGTATAACAGCCACATTTCATGGTTATGCACAGTGTGTATAAAAATTGTTCTTGCTTTTTCAAAGGCAAAACTTTAAATGTGAAACTTGTTATTTTCGCTTATGACTGAAAAGTTTTTAGAAATAAAAAATCTTACTGTTCAATTAGGCGGAGAAACGCTTCTTGATAATATTTATTTCACTATTAATAAAAACGAACAATGGGCAATCATAGGTTCTTCCGGAAGCGGCAAAACTTTGCTTGCGCAAATTTTGGCAGGGAAATATTTTTATAAGGGCAAAATCGAATATTATTTTCCGGTAAAAAAGAAGGATAAAAATTCAATTATTATTGTAGAGCAGCAGCATCGTTTCAAAAATCTTTCCAACACAAATGATCTATATTACCAGCAACGATTTAACAGCTATGATTCGCAACAAACAATAACTGTTCAACAGGAATTGGAACAACATTTTGCCGAAAATGTTTTTATAAATAATAAATGGCTTGATGTTTTGCATGTTCGGAATTTATTGAATGAACCATTGATACAACTATCCAACGGCGAAAATAAAAGAGTGCAACTTGCAATTGCGCTTCTTGAAAATCCGGAATTATTAATATTGGATAATCCTTTTACGGGATTGGATGTTGAGGGCAGAGAAACATTGCAACACATCATTCAAACTATTTCGCAAAAAGAAATTCATATTATTCTCATTACATCTTGCAATGAAATTCCGGAGAGCATAACGCATATCGCAAACCTTGAAAAAGGAAAATTAATTTTTGCAGGTAAGAAAGAAAGTTTTCGTTCAAAAAATTTATCGTACCAAAAAAATAAATTGGATACAGAAATATTAAATCAATTAAAAATTTTTCAACAAAATGATTTTGCTATAGCTATTAAAATGGTAAATGTTAGTGTTCGTTACGGAGAAAAAAAAATTCTGAATAATATTAACTGGGAAGTAAAAAAAGGAGAGTGCTGGAGTTTATCGGGACCAAACGGCGCTGGCAAATCAACATTATTAAGTTTGATAACTGCAGACAATCCCCAGGCCTATGCAAACGAAATTTATTTGTTCGATAAGCGAAGAGGACGCGGTGAAAGCATTTGGGATATAAAACAAAAAATCGGCTTTGCTTCTCCTGAACTTCATTTATATTTTGATTACAGCGCAACATGCTTTGAAGTAATTGCTTCCGGTTTTTTTGACACGATTGGTTTGTTCAGACGTTTGTCAGAAGAGCAAGAGAAAAAAATCTTGTTATGGCTTAAACTATTTCAATTGGAAAATTTGCGATTGAAAAGATTATCGCAAATTTCCATCAGCGAACAAAGAAAAACATTACTTGCACGCGCACTTATAAAAATTCCGCCATTACTAATTCTCGATGAACCTTGCCAGGGATTGGATGATGAACAAACTTTTTATTTTTCAAATTTTATAAATCAAATCTGCAAAGCATTCAATACAACGCTTGTTTATGTTAGTCATTATCAAAATCAAATTCCCGAATGCGTGAATAATTTTCTTCGGTTGGAAGATGGAAAAGTGATTTAAATTTTTAAATCATTTTCGTCATTAAATGCATGATTTTAAATAAATTAGATTAAACTTTTCCAGCCATGAGCAATCGGCAAAGTTTTTCTTTTTTCTTTTGTTTGGCAAATGCGTAAATTCGGTTATCGTTTATTACAATCTTCAAATAATTTAATAGCGATATTGATTTAGCCCTTCACTTACTACCATTATTATTTTACAACTACTCATTAATTCTTTTTTAAAATTTTAAAAATTTGTGAAGTATGTACTCGTATGCATTGTTGGAAAAGAATTGTTACTACCTGATTCAGGAAAAAGAGGGAGAAGCAGAAGCCATTGCGCTGATCAAAATAAATTTTGAAACAGATCATTGCGTTCACGTATCCAAATATGAAGAAAGTACCGTGCTTGAATGGAGAAAAAAAACAGATCCTATTTTCGACATTCTTGAATTATTGGATGATGATAAAGTGAAAGAATGGCAAACTGTTTATAAAGATAATCTCGACACTTACAATTACGAAGAAGAAGATGATGATTGAAAGTTATTTTGAATTATAAATGTTAGGTGCTTTATTCAAAATTTATGATTCATCATTCGACATTGAACATTTTTTTTCCTCTTTTTTTAATTGTTTCCCAAACAGGCAAAACATCAGGCGATAATTTTAAATAAATTATTGCAGGGAAATATATTGCAATAAAAGTTGCACTGCGCAAAATGATCCAAACAATTCCATGATGCGTTGAGAACAGGTAATAGCAAATAAAAAAATCTACGGTTGCTAACAACAGGGTATATAAAGTTTTTGCATCAAAAGGCTGCATCCCGAATTTTTTTAAAAGAAAAATATACCGCATCAAATTATATGCAGTGAATGAAATAAGCGTTGCAATTGCAGGTCCAACTATTCCAGTTGCTTTGGTAAGAATATAAGTTAGCGGCAAAGAAATAGTAAGCAAGGTTACTCCGGTTATAAAATCAAAACGCCAGAACGTTGATGTGGCGATGATTTGCGCGTTAAGACCTGTGCCCATATCAATAATACAATTCAAACCAAGAAAGAAAAATACATATCGCGCATCGAGATAATTTTTCTGCAAATCGAAACTTAAAATGCCATCTGTAAAATTCAACCATATCAATAAAAAAATTCCTGTTGAAAAAATAAGTTGGTTGATAGATGACCTGTGATAAATAAGATTTATCTTTTTCAAATCTTTATCTTTCCATGCTTTTGATAAATGCCCGTATGATGCCGCAATAATTCCTCGCTGCGGCGCCTGCATAATACTCGTCATAAATTGGCCTAATGTAAAAACTGCTGCAAAAGCCAAACCATCGGGCATTACCGCGGCAATTACAATTGGCGCAAAAACAGCAGCTATATTGTGCAGCAAAGAACCACTCCAGATTAATGCGGCAAGTGTTGTTATTTTTTTTCTGAATTTTTTTGTAACCCGGCTGAGAGAAAAAGTAAAATGAATTTCTTTTTTTATTGCCAGGTAGAATAATAATGTTGCAGCAATAATTAAATAACCGAAAGCGTAGGATTTTATAAATGTATCAAAGCTGCTGAATATGCCGATGGAAAAAAATACAATCAGTATGAATGTAAATACGCGGAACTGTACTTCGCGGAGATAACTGGTGAACACCGATTCTTTTACCTGCCAGGCATATGTTTCAAGCAAAGTGTATATTGTAAATCCGAAACCGAAAGGGAAAATCCAATAATAATATTTTACTAATTCTGCGGAGTGTTCTCCAAATTTTCTTATAACTAAACTTTTAAAAGTTATTCCACCAACCAACACTAATGCAAAACCAATAATAGCAACAACCAAAGCAACGGTAATCAGGTCATTTTGTTTTTTAGAAAGATTATCGTTGTAATAAGGATAAAATTTATTGATAAAAGCCTGCATACCTAGACTGGCAAATGAAAACATGATGCTTGCTACGGAAATAAAAATTCCGGTAAGACCATATTGTGTTGGTGTGAAACCGCCCTGGCGGGTGAACAAATAAGTATTTAAAAAACCCAATGCAAAACCGAAATATACAATGCCGGTAGAGAAAATACTTTGCCGCCTGATTGTACTCATAGTGTAAATTATAAATTATAAATCAAAAATTATAAGCTATGAACATTTTTCATTTATAATTTATAATTCAACATTTATAATTTTTTAGTGTAGATATAAAAATTCCGGTCAACAGTAAAATCATTTGCAGATGATGCAGATTCTAATTTCTGCCAATCTTCTGTTGGAGTAATCAATATATTTTTTTTATCTCCCCAGGAAATTCTTACAGGCATATTAAAACCACTTACGCAATTCGTCCAGCGATATGAAAGGGTATTACCATCTATTTTATATTGAAGTGTTGGAATTTTTGTTGTTCTCAAATATTGATCAAAAACTTTTGAGAGATCAATGCCCGCTTCTTTACTTATATAATCTTCGATTTGTTTGCTATCAACAGTTTTGTGATAGAATGTGGTATTAATTCCGTGCAAAATTTGTCTGAATTTTTCATCATCACCAATTATGTGTCGAATAGTGTGCAGCATGTTTCCACCTTTGTAATACATATCCTGCGAACCTTCTTCATTAACTCCGTAGTGTGCAATAATCGGTCTGTCGTTCAAAATATTTTTTCTTACTCCAATTACATAATCATCGCCAGCTTCATTTCCATCCTGGCAATCTGTATAAAGAGTTTCCGAATAATTTGTGAATCCTTCATGCACCCACATATCGGCAAGATCATTTGTTGTAATGCTGTTGCCCATCCATTCATGTCCGCTTTCATGCACAATAATAAAATCCCATTTCAATCCCCATCCTGTGCCGGATAAATCTCTTCCGAGATATCCGTTCTGAAAATGATTTCCGTAGGCAACTGCGCTCTGGTGTTCCATTCCGAGATGCGGCGCTTCAACTAATTTGTAACCATCTTCATAAAACGGATAAGGACCATACCAATATTCAAAACATTTCAACATACTGTCTACCTGCTTAAATTGTTTTTGCGCTTTTTCCAAATCATAATCGAGTACCCAAAAATCACAATCCAATTTTCCTTTTATTCCATTATAATCTTCATGCCACGTAACATATTTGCCGATGTAAGGAATGATATCATAATTGTTGATTGGATTTTTTACTTCCCATTTGAATGTGATTGTTCCATTGTTGTTCAATTTTCTTTCTTTCAACCTGCCATTACCAACTGCAATTAATGTATCCGGAACCGTGATGGACAACGATGCACCATTATCGGGTTCATCACTCTGATGATCTTTGCACGGATACCAAACGCTGGCGCCTAATCCCTGGCAGGCAACAGTCATCCATGGACGTCCAAATTTATCTTTTGTAAATATCCATCCTCCATCCCAGGGCGCGCGTTTTGCTATTCTCGGAAATCCATCGTAAGTAATAAAAATATTTTCCGTTTTACCTTCTTCTAATGATCTGGGAAATTCAACATGATAAACATTTCCTTCGCGGGTATATTTTAATTGTTGATTGTTCCAGTTGATACTATTTATTTTTAACGGCTCCTGCAAATCAACCTGCATAGTTTTTCCCGGCTTTATAACTTTAAAGGTGATAGTGTTGCTGCCGGTTATAAATTTTTTTTCGTAATCGGGTTTAACCCAAATATCGTAGCGCAATACATTCCACCATGCTCTTTCCGGCGTGATGGTTCCGCGCAATGTATCTGCATGTGTAAAATGTTTTACTTCATTTTGTGCAAAACCAGATTGGATAATAAAGAAAGAAACGATCAAACAGGAAATATTAATCCTTTTCATTTTTTAAATTTAATCAGAGTGCTTAAATAAGAGATGAAGATAAAAATGATTCTGCGATTTTTTTTTGAAAATGTATAAACGGTGAGCGGGATGTAAGATGCGGGATACGAGATATAAAAAATGGGGCGTAATTCAATTACACCCCGTTGCACAACCGACTCTAATCTATAAAAACTAAAACTTGTTTTTATCCTGTTTGTTCATTTGAGGAATCTTTTTTTCTGTTTTGCCAGCATCATCATCTTCATGAAGTTTCCCCGGAATTTCAATCTCACTCTCATCTTTTTGATTTTTCCAATCTTTATTTGATCCTTGATTAGGGCCCTGTTGATTTTTATTTTGGCCGTTTTGTTGTCTTCCGTATTGATTCTGCATATCTTTTTGGCCGGCTCCTGAGTTTTGCTGATTTTGATTTTTCCCTGTCATCGAATTCTGATTTGAGGAATTGGATTTATCATCCTGATTTCTTTTTTCAGAATTTTTTTTCTGCATGGTTTCTTTGTTTTGCATAATCTGAATTTTTAGTTTGAAAAAATTTTCAATAATAAAAATCCAAAAATGATACCAGCGCCATTTACTGCGTAAATCTGTTGATAACCCGGGTTTGATAAAATTTAAAGAGGTTCATCATCCACAATGAGTAGATAATTTTCTACGAACTGTCGACCGTCAACTGTCCACTGTCGACCGTTAAGGAAATATTCCGAGTTCCGCATAGCTCGTTGCTACTTTATTGATGGCAACAATATATGCGGCGGTGCGCATATCGGGGATTTGTGAATTTGATTTCCAGCAATCAATAATTTCTTTTGTGGCAGCGCTCATCGTTTCTTCCAAACCACTGTACACCAAATCCACTTCGTCTGCACCATGCATAATAAATTCTCTTTCTTTTCCTGCAACTTTTTTCCCGGTCAGTCCTTCCATTTCATTAAGTATACGTGCATTCAAGTTTTCAGTAAAACGTTTTTCCATGCGGCCGTAACGAACGTGACTCAAATTTTTCAGCCACTCAAAATACGAAACGGTTACGCCGCCTGCATTCAAATACATATCCGGAACAACCAACACGCCTTTTTTAATAAATACTTCGTCGGCTTCGGGCGTGAGCGGACCGTTCGCTGCCTCAGCAATTATTTTTGCTTTAACGCGAGGTGCATTTTCTCCGTTAATAACATTTTCCAGTGCAGCAGGAATTAAAATTTCGCAATCAAGTTCGAGTGCATCTGTTGATTTTGCAATATTGGTAGCGCCCGGAAAATTTAATATGGAGCCGGTTTTTTTCCTGTGTTGAAAAACTTCTTCTTCATTTAATCCGTCTTTGTTCGTAATTGCACCTTCATATTCTGCAAGTGCGATAACTTTTGCGCCGCCTTCGCGGAAAAATTTCGCGGCATGATATCCCACATTTCCCAATCCCTGCACAACAACTGTTTTTCCAACTACACCGGGAGATAATTTTATTCTTTCCATTATATCTTTCATATTGCACACTTCGCGGATGCCGTAAAAAACTCCAAGTCCTGTTGCCTCTTTTCGCCCGCGAACGCCGCCCTGCGAAATCGGTTTGCCAGTAACACATCCTAATCCATCAATTTCTCCCGGGCGCATACTCATATAGGTGTCGAGTATCCACGCCATTTCTCTTTCGCCGGTTCCGTAATCTGGCGCCGGCACATCAGTTCCAGGTCCTATGAAATTCTTTTTTATTAATTCAGAGGTGTAACGACGCGTGATTTTTTCCAATTCATAGGGTGTATATTTTTTCGGATCAATACTTATTCCGCCTTTTGCTCCGCCGAATGGAACATTTACGATAGCACATTTGTACGTCATTAATGCAGAGAGCGCCATCACTTCATCAAGATTAACGGACAACGCAAACCGGATTCCGCCTTTGCTTGGTAATTTATGTTGCGAGTGCTGAACGCGATATGCTTTGATTACTTCTATTTTATCGCCGATTTTAACTGGAAAGAACATTCTGTAAACAGAATTGCATTGCTTTATCTGTTCCAAAATTCCCGGATCCCAATTGGTGAATTTTGCTGCTTTGTCAAAACTTTTTTCAACGGCTTCAAAAAATTTGTATTCGGTTTGTGCTGCCATAAAAAAAATATATTGGTTAATGATTTTATTTTGAAGAAGTCCGATGTCGGAAGTCGAAGTCGGATGTCGGAAGTCAGATGCAACCTCGGACTTCCGACTATTTCTCCATTTTACTTATTTTTCTGTCTAATCTTGCAACGTACAAAATCAACCCGGCTAAAATAGTAATAACAACGGCAATGACTACGTAAATTTTTCCATCGGCGCGTAAAGCATCAGCCATTTCCGGTTTTTTATTAGCTGCGCTATCCTGCGCGTTGGTTATAAAACAAATTAGCAAGAATATAACGGTTATGGGTACACTAAAGTATTTTTTCTGCATGCTGTAATTTTTTTTCTGCAAGTAATTGTAAACGTATGCGGAGCGTTGTTATCCATGTGCCGAGTAATGTCCAGCCCGGAATTGCGCCAAACCAAAATATAATACGCATACGGCTGTCAATATCATGTGTGTCGAGCGCAGGATTGCCCATGCCGCCGGGATGCAGGCTTTCCACCAAACGCGGAATGATCCATATTGTTGGAAAGAGCATAGCAAATGCAAATATGTTGTACACTGCGCCGATCCGCGAACGTTTGTCAATATCCGTCATTGAATTGCGCAACACAAAATATGCGAGGTAAATAAGTAAAGCTATAGCTGCGCCAATTTGTTTAGGATCATTACTCCAAAATGCGCCCCATGTATATCGCGCCCAAATGGAGCCGGTGATCAAACCTAATGCACCAAAAACAATTCCGGCTTTGGCGTATTCAACTGCATAAATATCAAAACGAATATTATTTGAGCGCAAATATTTAATGGAATAAACAACAGAGATTATAAAGAAGATCATCATGCTGAACCACATGGCAACATGAAAATAAAGATTGCGGATAGTTTCATTTAAAATTGGCTTTACAGGAACGCCGCCTAAAAATCCTGCGATGAAGGTGTAGAGTAAAAAAAGTACGCACAATATTTTCCACCACTTACTGCGAAGCATAAATATTTCTTAAGAGTAGTCGCTTTAATTCGAATATTAGCAAGTTAATCGTTACAGCAAAGTGACCACCTGAATTTGGTACGCAAAAATAGGGAAAATCAGTTTCTGGTTGCAAGTTTCTTGTTTCTGGTTTTTATTAATTGCAATTTTCATAATTGGGTTTTCAAAGACCTATAAGCTTTTTGGAACCTTATAGGTCTTGCGAATTGCCGTTTGTAAACCAGAGTTTAATAGTAGCACAACTGATGAACGGATTGCGACGCAACGATGATGCTATGAAAAACTGAAGTTGGTATCAAAAAAATTAAAATTTAAAATTAAAAAGTAAAAAATGACGCTAATGGTAACGCATATCCGAAACTCAGAAATCGTATATCGTATATCTCAAATCGTACATTCTCTCAGTCTTTCCACAAAAAAGGAAAAAGAATAATTGCGAGTGCAACAATCATCGCATCAAGAGCGGCGAGTAATAAAATAATATAAGTGAGTCCGCTTTGAAACACGCTTGACAATGCAACGTTCGATAGTCGGATCAATAATAATAATTGCGGAATAATTAATGGAAACCCCATAATGGCCATTAACGCGGCGTTTTGTTGCGCGCGTGCGGCGATGGCTGCTAAAAATGTAAACACGAGGCTAAGACTGATTCCGCCAAAGCAACTTATTAAAATAAATGTGAGCGGGCTTTGCAGCGGACTGCCTAATAATAATTGAAAAAGAAAAAAACTTAGCAAACTCATTACGATCATCAGCACAGCATTGAATATTAATTTGGCAAGAATGAAATGTTTTGCGCTGGCAATGGAATAAAAATATAATAGTCGTCCGCGGTTTTCCTGCAAAAAACTTTTTGCAACTGCGTTGATGCAAATAAATAATTGCATCATCCAAAAAAGCGCTTTCCAAACTATTTCTTCGGGCTGCCCCATTGCAAGGTATAAAACAAAAATTGTGGAGGCAACATAAAGTATAACGCCATAAAAAGAATACTGCTGGCGTATTTCCAGCAATACATCTTTTTTTAAAAGAGCGAATATGAATTTTAAACTTTTGATTTTTGAAATTTTAACTTTTGCTTAATTCCTCACGCTTCATCTCCTTTATAATAACAATTTCTGCATCGCGGTTCGTAAATATTTTTTTCTCCCAAAATAATTTGCGAATCGTTATCTGTTTTCCGGTAAGAATAATTTGCAATGTTTCCGCATTTTACGCAAATGGCGTGAAGTTTGGTGATATAATCTGCTTTGGCGAGAAGATTGGGAACTTGTCCGAATGGTTTGCAGGTATAATCCATATCCAAACCGGCAACGATAACGCGAATTCCCTGCGATGCAAGCTGGTCGCAAACTTCAGGCAGATCATCATCAAAAAATTGTGCTTCATCAATACCGATAACATCCGCATTTTTTGTAAACGACAATATGATTTTTGAGTTCGCAACAGGGTTGGATACAATTGCGTTCTCATCGTGCGAAACAATATTTTTTGCGTCATAACGGACATCCATATCCGGTTTGAATATTTCCACGTTGAGATTGGCTATTTTTGCACGCTTCAACCTCCGGATGAGTTCTTCGGTTTTACCAGAAAACATAGAACCGCAAATAACTTCTATCCATCCACGCCTTTCGTTAATATTTGGTTCAATAAACATAGAGCTTGAGAAATTGTTATAAATTTAATAGTTGATTTTTTTGATTACCAAGCATCATATAAAATTATGGAACGATTGCAGGAACTCATTAGCAAATTAAAGGAACAATTTGAACAAAAAGCTCCGGCTTCGCAATTGCTGCTGACTACGCAGCTTATTCAAAGTGAATTGTTCAGAATGAACCAACAGCCTGCATCCACACTCGGCACTGCAAAAGTAGCTGTTGTGATGCCATCCGCAATGAAAATTACCGTTGCAGAAAAAGAAGTGATTGAAGCGCCAGTGATACAAGAATTAAAAGAAAAAGAAATTGAGCTCCCAAAAATTCCGCAGGCTTCAAAAAAACCGGTAACAGATGATTGGTTGTATAGTCCGCTGTCTGATGTTCCAACACTTGCGCAACATCAAATCGCAAAAGAAGTAAATGATTTTATAGGTAACGATAGTATTTCTTTAAACGATAAATTAAAAGCGGAAATAAAAGAATTGGCAAGCTCGCTGAAACATACCCCGGTTCAGGATTTGAAAAAAGCAATTGGCATAAACGACCGATATTTATTTATAAGCGAATTATTTCGTGGAGATGAAGCGATGTATGAACGAAGCGTTAAAACGATAAACAGTTTTCGCATTTTTGCAGAAGCGGAATACTGGATCGAAAGAGAATTGAAAGTGAAATTAGGATGGGATAACAACAAACAAATCACCAATCATTTTTACGATACAGTTAAAAGACGGTTTGCCTGAATATAATTAATTATTGTTTCCGTCGCTCCTCTTCTTGCATACACAAAATCCTTCGACGCTTTGCATGCCTGGTAATATTCTTCGGGGTTGGTTAATAAACGATCAAATACAGATTCCACTTCTAAAGCGCTGTCAACAACAATTCCGCCGCCACAATCTGCAAGTTCAATAGCTTCTGTAAATTTATCAATAACAGGTCCGTAAATTACCGGCTTGCCGTACACTGCAGCTTCTAAAATATTATGAATGCCGTCATCTCCAAACCCGCCACCAACATAGGTTATAGTAGCATATCTGTACAAGCGCGATAGCATGCCGATGTTATCAATGATGAGTACGTTAGCTTTTAGCTTACTGTCGATAGACGATGGACGATGGTCAACATTCGAATTTGCGTCTGTCATCAATTTTTCCCATTCGGAATACCGGATAGTTCTTCTGAAAAGCGATTCGACTTCTTTCAACCGCTCTTCATTTATTTCATGCGGCGCAATAATGAATTTTATTTCTGCATGCGCGTTAGCGTAATGATCCAATTCTTCTTCATCTTCTTCCCATGTACTTCCGGCTACGATAACAGGGAAATTTTTATTGCAAAATTTTTCAATAGCCGAAAATGATTCTCCTTTTTCAGCAATTTCAATCACCCGATCAAACCTTGTATCTCTGCTCACACTTACATTTTCTGTAATTCCGATTGTGGCAATTAATTTTTTTGATTCTTCTGTTTGCAGAAAAAGATGCGTGAAATAATGCATCATTTTACGATGTAAACTTCCATACCATTTTAAAAAAACATAATCCGGGTAAAAAACAGCGGAAATCAATAATACCGGAATTTGTTTCCTGTTCAATTCTGCAAGATAATAATACCAGTATTCATACTTGATCCATAACACAAGTTTTGGATTGATGATATCAATAAATTTTTTTGCGTTATTTTTTGAATCAGACGGGAGATAAGTTATATAATCTGCACCCGTATAATTTTTCATTATTTCATATCCCGAAGGCGAAAAAAAAGAGATAACAATTTTGCTGTTTGGATAAAGCAATCTTATCTTTTCTAAAACGGGTCTTCCCTGTTCAAACTCGCCGAGAGAAGCGGCATGCATCCAGATAACTTCATTATTGTCGGATGAAAATTCCGATTGTATTTTGGAAAATATATTTTTTCTGCCCCTCAACCATAACTTCGCCTTAGGGTTCCAGGGAGATACGATGCTGATACCAATTTTATAAAACCACACAAAAATGTTATAAAAAAGAATGCCCATCTTTTAAATAATTTTTTGCAAATGTAATGATAGTTCGTAGCTAATAACTAATAGCCATCAGCCAATAGCTAACAGCTATCCTCACGAACTATGAATTTTTTGCCCTAAGTTTGTGTCCATTTTAAACTCGCGTCCGGATAGAAATTCTTTCAGTCTTAATCCTAAAACAACACGAAAAAAATTTGTACGATTGAATATGCTATTGCAATATTTCGTTATAGAATTGCGTTCAATAGGCTGAAAATGATAGGACTTATTCAAAGCTTTTAATTTTAAACCAAAATTATGAAGATTGCTGTTGTTGGCACCGGCTACGTAGGATTGGTTACCGGTACTTGTTTTGCTGAAACTGGAAATGATATTTGCTGTGTTGATATTGATGCCGGTAAAGTTAATAAACTCAAGTCGGGGCATATTACTATTTATGAGCCCGGACTTGAAAAACTTTTTCTTCGCAATTTGAAAGAAGAAAGACTTCATTTTACAACCAATTTGGAAGAAGGGATTAAAGATGCAACAATTATATTTTTGGCGCTTCCCACACCGCCGGGAGAAAATGGTTCGGCCGATTTGAAATATGTTTTAGGAGTTGCCGAAAACATCGGAAAAATTATCACTTCTTATAAAGTTATTGTTGATAAAAGTACCGTACCTGTTGGCACTGCAGAAAAAGTTCGCGCTGCAATCGCCAAAAATTATTCGGGCGAATTTGATGTTGTTTCTAATCCTGAATTTTTACGTGAAGGCGTTGCTGTGGATGATTTCATGAAACCCGACAGAGTGGTTGTCGGTACATCTTCTGATCGGGCAAGAAAAGTTATGGATGAATTGTACAATCCATTCGTGCGCCAGGGAAACCCGATAATTTATATGGACGAACGTTCTGCGGAGCTTACAAAATATGCGGCAAATTCGTTTCTTGCAACCAAGATAACTTTCATGAATGAAATTGCTCAGCTATGCGAAAAACTAAATGCGGATGTGGATATGATTCGTCGCGGAATTGGCAGCGATGAAAGAATCGGAAAACGTTTTTTATTTCCGGGAATAGGCTATGGTGGAAGTTGTTTTCCAAAAGATGTGCATGCGTTAATAAATTCTTCCAAAGAAGTTGGATACGATTTTAAGATATTGAATATGGTTATGGACATAAATGAAAAACAAAAACTTCATCTTGTTCATAAAATAAGAAAATATTTTAAGGATAATGTAAAAGGAAAACATTTTGCGTTGTGGGGTTTGGCGTTCAAACCAAACACAGATGATATTCGCGAAGCGCCGGCTTTATATATTATAGACGCTTTATTAAAAGATGGAGCAACATTTTCTGTTTTTGATCCGGAAGCTATGAATAATGTGAGAAATCTTTTGGGTGATAAAATTCAATATTGCGAAAATCAATACGACACATTGAAAGACGCAGACGCATTAATTATTGCCACCGAATGGAACGAATTCCGCACTCCCAATTTTTTGAAAATAGTAACTGCGCTGAAGAATAAAGTTATCTTCGACGGCAGAAATGTTTTTGATGTTAATGCAATAAAGGAACTTGGATTTTATTATGAAAGCATTGGCCGCGCAACAGCCATCCCTCTTAATGGTACCCACCGAAAATAAAAGATTGCTCACAGATTACTCAGATATTCACAGATGAAAACAAACACAAAAAAATCTGTACACATCTGCGAAATCTGTGAGAAATAAAAAAAAGATATGAAAAAACGTGTACTCATAACCGGCGCCGCCGGTTTCTTAGGTTCACATTTATGCGATCGGTTTATAAAAGAAGGTTTTCATGTTATCGGCATGGATAATCTTATAACCGGCGATCTTAAAAATATTCAGCACTTATTTCCGCTGGAACATTTTGAATTTTATCATCACGACATAACAAAGTTCATCCACATCTCCGGCGAGCTGGATTATATTTTACATTTCGCTTCTCCCGCAAGTCCGATCGATTATTTAAAAATTCCCATTCAAACTTTAAAAGTTGGCGCAATGGGAACGCATAATTGTCTCGGCCTGGCAAAATCGAAAAAAGCAAGAATATTAGTTGCATCAACAAGCGAAGTGTATGGAGATCCGTTAGTGCATCCGCAAAGCGAAGAATATTGGGGCAACGTAAATCCTGTTGGCCCGCGCGGAGTTTATGATGAAGCGAAACGTTACATGGAATCTATCACCATGGCGTATCATACTTTTCACGCAATAGAAACAAGAATTATCCGCATCTTCAACACTTATGGACCGCGCATGCGATTGAATGATGGACGCGCGTTGCCAGCATTTATCGGGCAAGCTTTGCGCGGCGAAGACCTAACCGTATTTGGCGATGGAAGTCAAACACGTTCGTTCTGTTATGTTGATGATTTGGTTGATGGAATATACCTGTTGTTGATGAGCGATTATCATATGCCCGTAAATGTTGGCAACCCCGATGAAATTTCTTTAAAAGAATTTGCAGAAGAAGTTATTACACTTACCGGAACGCAACAAAAAATAATTTATAAACCATTGCCCGTTGACGATCCAAAACAACGCCAGCCGGATATTACCAAAGCAAAAAATATTTTAGGATGGCAGCCGAAAATAAATCGTAAAGAAGGTTTGAAAATAACGTATGAATATTTCAAATCCTTATCTTCGGATGAATGGCGCAAGTTGCCAAAAGAGTTTGAAAGCAGGAAGTAGGAAGTATGAAGTGAGAAGTTAGAATTAAAGAATAATAAACATTCAACATTCAATATACAATGATCAATTATCAAGTGAAACACACTTACATTTTATTAGGCTTTCCTTACTTGCAAATTGAATATTGAATGTTGATTATTGAATGTTGATTTCAAAATACAGAAATCAGAAATTGATGTACCAGGAACTTTTAGAAAAGAAAAAAAAATTAGCTGTTATCGGATTGGGCTATGTGGGTTTACCTATCGCACTGGAATTCGCAAAAAAACTTTCTGTTATAGGTTTTGATATCAACCCAAAGCGTATTGAAATGATGCGCAAAAATATTGATCCAAGTAAAGAGCTTGCTCCGTCTGCATTTGAAGGTAAAGATGTTTTTTTTACAGATAATGAAAACGCGCTGAAAGAAGCGCATTTTTTTATTGTTGCAGTTCCCACTCCAATCAATAAACATAATCTTCCCGATCTGCAACCTTTAATAAAAGCATCAAAAACTATTGGCAAAGTTTTAAAAAAAGGCGATTACGTTGTGTACGAATCCACAACTTATCCCGGTTGCACAGAAGAAGATTGTTTGCCGGTGCTGGAAAAAATTTCCGGGTTGAAAGTTGGAATAGATTTTAAATTGGGTTATTCTCCCGAACGGATTAATCCCGGCGATAAAAAAAATACTGTGCGCAATGTGATGAAAGTGGTTTCAGGATCTGATAAAGAATCATTGGACGAAATTGCAAAAGTGTACGAATTGGTTGTTGATGCTGGCGTTCATAAAGCGCCATCTATAAAAGTTGCAGAAGCAAGTAAAATTGTTGAGAACACACAACGCGATTTGAATATTTCTTTAATGAATGAACTCTCGCTGATTTTTGATCTCATCGGCATTAATACTTTCGATGTGCTCGAAGCTGCAGGAACCAAATGGAATTTTTTAAAATTTCAACCGGGATTGGTCGGCGGTCATTGCATCGGCGTTGATCCGTATTATCTCACTCATAAAGCTGCAGCCTTAGGGTATGAATCGAAAGTGATTTCTTCTTCCCGTTTTATTAATGATGATATGGCAAAATACGTTGCGCGTAAAATTATTACACACGTATTAAAAATGAGCGACGATCCTAAAGTGCTTATTAAAGGAGTTACTTTCAAAGAAAATGTAAGTGACATTCGCAATTCAAAAATTGTGGATACAGTAAAAGAACTACTAACTTATCATATTAAGGTGGATGTGGAAGATCCTTACGCCGCCGAAGATGAGGTGCTGGAAGAATACGGATTGCATTTAACAAAAAATAATGCAAAAGATTACGATGCAGTTGTTATTACCGTGCCGCACGATCAATATAAAGAGTTGAATAATGATTATTTTGCAGCAATTACAAAACCCGAAGCGCTCATAGCCGATTTAAAAGGCATTTATAAAAACAAAATTACGAATAGAAAATACTGGAGTTTATAATGACTGATTTTTCAAAAAAGATAATGATAACAGGTGGTGCGGGTTTTATCGGCTCGCATGTGGTAAGATTATTCGTAAAAAAATATCCTCAATACTTAATTGTAAATGCTGATGCGTTGACCTATGCAGGCAATCTTGAAAATCTTCGCGACGTAGAAAATTTTTCAAACTATAAATTTGAACGCGCAGATATTCTTGATGAAAAACGCATCAATGAATTATTTGAAAAATATAGATTCGATGCAGTTATTCATCTCGCTGCAGAAAGTCATGTTGATCGTTCCATCATCGATCCGCTTTCATTTGTAAAAACAAATGTTCTCGGCACGGCATCTTTGCTGAATATTTGTTTAAAATTCTGGAAAAATAATTTTGAAGGAAAACTTTTCTATCATGTTTCCACCGATGAAGTGTATGGCTCTCTTGGCGCTGAAGGTTTTTTTACAGAAGAAACTCCTTACGATCCGCGTTCTCCATATTCAGCATCCAAAGCTTCTTCGGATCATTTTGTGATGGCGTATCATCACACATATGCATTACCGGTAGTAATGTCCAACTGCTCCAATAATTACGGCTCTCATCATTTCCCGGAAAAACTAATTCCTTTAATGATCAATAATATCAAAAATAATAAGCCATTACCAATTTATGGTAAAGGAGAAAATGTGCGGGATTGGTTGTGGGTAGATGATCATGCCATTGCAATTGATACGATTTTTCATAAAGGGAAAATTGGCGACAAATACAATGTTGGCGGATTCAACGAATGGAAAAATATCGACATTGTATATTTGTTATGCAGTATTATGGATGAGAAATTAGGAAGACAAAAAGGTGAATCTGCAAAACTCATTACTTTTGTGAAAGATAGGCCAGGTCATGATTTGCGATATGCTATAGACCCTGCAAAATTGAACAAAGAGTTGGGATGGAAACCTTCCCTGCAATTTGAAGAAGGTTTGGAAAAAACGGTTGATTGGTATTTGCAAAATGAAGAATGGGTGAATCATGTTACATCCGGCGATTACCAAAAATATTATAATCAGCAATACGCAAAAAGATAATCTCATAATACTTCATGCCTTTTACTAAAACTGAATTTCCGGGATTAATAATTTTTGAACCGCTCGCTTTTGAAGATGAGCGCGGGTTTTTTTTTGAATCATATAATGAAAGAATTTTTCAGCAGGAAAAAATTGACGTAAAATTTGTTCAGGATAATCAGTCTCATTCAAAATATGGAGTTATCCGTGGATTGCATTTTCAGCTGACTCCGCATGCTCAAACAAAATTGGTAAGAGTTTTACGCGGAAAAATTTTAGACGTGGTTGTTGATGTGCGCAAAGGTTCGCCGACGTACGGAAAATTTTACAGCATCGAACTTTCTGCAGATAATAAAAAACAATTGTTCATTCCAAAAGGTTTTGCACATGGTTTTTCAACGTTGAGTGAAATTGCAGATGTTATTTATAAATGCGACAATTTTTATAATAAAAGTAGCGAGGCGGGAATTATTTTTAACGATGCTACATTAAAGATCGATTGGCGATTGCCTTCTCATCAAATGATTGTTTCATCAAAAGATTTACTCTTAGATTCATTTATAGATTGCAAAAATAATTTTGAATTTGAAGGATAATAACGATAAAAAGAAAATTGTTGTTACCGGCGCCGGCGGCCAGTTGGGGCGGGAGTTGCGCATAGCATCAGAAAATTATTCTCAGTTTGATTTTATTTTCTTAACAAAAGAAGATCTGAGCATAACTGATCCCGCACGTGTAGCAAATTTTTTTTTAAAAACCTGGCCGGCATTTTGCATCAACTGCGCAGCATACACTGCTGTTGATAAAGCGGAGCAGGAAAGAGAAAAAGCTTTTCTTATTAATGCCGTTGCAGTTAGGATAATTGCAGCAGCTTGTAAAGCCATAAACACAAAGCTCATTCATATTTCTACCGATTATGTTTTTAACGGAAATTCAGCAACGCCTTTAAAAGAAGATGACGCAGTTTCTCCGGTAAACATTTATGGTGCATCAAAATTAAAAGGAGAGGAGTTGGCATTTAGAGATAATGATCAAACAATTGTTATTCGCACATCATGGGTGTACTCTGAGTTTGGAAATAATTTTGTAAAAACGATGATGCGCCTGATGCGCGAAAAAGAATCAATCAGTGTAATTGATGATCAGATCGGCTCTCCAACCTATGCGGCTGATTTGGCAAATGCAATTCTTCAAATAATAAGTAGCGAAAAATTTATTCCCGGTATTTATAATTTTAGCAATGATGGGAAAATAAGCTGGTACGAATTCGCAACAGCTATCAAAGAATTGACCGGAAGTTCCTGCAAAATAAATCCAATTCCTACTTCACAATATCCAACAGCTGCAAAACGCCCGCATTATTCTTTATTGGATAAAAAGAAAATAAAAGAAACCTATAACGTTCACATTGCAGATTGGAAAGATAGTCTTGCAACTTGTATTCAGAAGCTGACTGTTAAATAAAAACTTTGCTTTTATATGAGCATTATTTCCTGATTTGCATCGGAGAAGTGGTTTCAACCTTCAAGATAGATCTTTCACTGAACATTTGTAACTTTATCGGAGTCGATTTACATTTTTCAAATTTCAATGCAAATGCTGTATGAAAAATTTGTTACATGATGTATCCCGGATATTTTACAGTTTTTTTTTATTAACATTAATTTCATGTCATCAAAAAAATAAAACTCCGTCAATCGAAGCAATAAATGCAATTGATCTTAAACGTGGCGAAATTGTTTTGTGTGGCCCTCCGGATAAACAATTTGGTTCTGTTGAATTCGAAACATCCTGTTCGGAAAAAGTAAAAACAGATTTCAATCTCGCTATCTCATTGCTTCATTCATTTGAGTATGATCAGTCAGAAAAAGTTTTTGCAAAAATTATTGATGAAGAGCCAACTTGCGCTATGGCATACTGGGGAGTGGCAATGTGCAATTATCATCCGCTCTGGTCTCCACCCGCACAGGTTGATCTTGAAAAAGGAGCCAAAGCGATTGCAATAGCAAAAGCTCTTACACAGAAATCAAAAAGGGAATCAGATTATATTGATGCTATAGCTTCCTTTTATAAAGATTGGAATAAAACTGATCATCACACGCGCAGCATCAACTTTGAAAAAGGAATGGAGAGAACCTACGCTGATTTTCCAAACGATAAAGAAGCTGCAATATTTTATGCCTTGTCGCTTGATGCCTCAGCCGATCCTACAGATACTTTTTTTGTCAATCAAAAAAAAGCCGGATCGATCTTAACAGCTTTATATCCGGGAGAACCCAATCATCCGGGAATTATACACTATATTATTCATAGCTACGATTATCCCGGGCTTGCAGCATTAGCTTTATCTGCTGCAAGAAAATATGCTTCAGTCGCTCCTTCTTCAGCACATGCTCAACACATGCCTTCGCATATTTTTACAAGGTTGGGACTTTGGGATGAAAGTATTAATTCAAATCTGATGTCTACATCGTCTGCAAAATGCTATGCCGCTAATGCCGGAATTAATGGCCATTGGGATGAAGAACTTCACAGTTTGGATTACCTTGTTTATGCTTACCTCCAAAAAGGAGAAAATAAACTTGCAAAAGAACAATATGATTATCTCGATACAATTCAGCAGGTTTATCCGATCGACTTTAAAGATGCTTATGCCTTTGCCGCTATACCTGCCCGTTATTTACTTGAAAACAAAAACTGGAAAGAGGCATCTGTTTTGAAAATATATCCGGCCAATTTTCCGTGGCAAAATTTTCCATGGCAAAAAGCCATTTTCTATTTTACCAGACTTCTTGGTTCGGTTCACACCAGCAATCTTGATTCAGCAAAAATTGAATTAAAAAACTTAAATGCTATTTACGACACGCTGATGCATCAGTATGATTTGTATAAAGCCGACCAGGTACTAATTCAAATTAAAACAGGAGAAGCATGGATACTGTATAAAGAAGGAAAAGATAACGAAGCGCTGAAGCTTATGTATGAATCTGCAGATATGGAAGATAAAACTGAAAAACCTCCGGTTACTCCCGGCGAAGTGATACCAGCAAGAGAATTATTAGGAGATATGTTGCTGCAAATGAAAAAGGCCTACAAAGCTTTATTGGCCTATGAAGCCGATTTAAAAAAACATGCGAACCGGTTCAACGGATTATATGGCGCAGGATTAGCAGCCGAAAAATCAGGCGACTTTAAAAAAGCAAAATATTATTACCTCAAACTTACTGACATAGCAAATTCTCCTGAATCAAACAGACCTGAACTTGAAGCTGCAAAATTATTTTTAAAAAATAAGAACATTGATTAATGCAGAATAAGAAAATAAAACCTCCAAACGAAAATAATACTTGATGTTTCTCTTCGATTTATCTCTAAAATTCTTTTGTATCTCCTTCTTTTAAAATTTCTGTCTTGGGTAAATTTATTGTGCGCGTGTTTTTTAACTCAACAGTTGATAATTTCAATTCTCCAAAATGAACGGAAATTAATATTTTTCTGTCCGCTTTAACTTCTGCAATACCCCATGCATAACCGTTAGACCAAAAATATTTTCCCGGCACAGGTGTAATGGAAAATTTTTTGGTGACTGCAGAGTAATTAAAGCGGCTCCATGCAATGATTGTTCCCCAGCTTGCCATTGCGCGTGCATAATGGTTGCCGCATTCCTGTTCGTTAAACGGGTTTCTTTTTTGCCCATCATAACGGTTACGCACATCTAAAATAACTTTTAAAGCTTGAGTATTCATTCCCTGGTAAATCATTTGTGTGGCGGCGGTGTATTCCAGGCCAGTCCAGGCTTCGCAGCCATAGGAGAGAGGAATTTTTGGCCGCTTTGAAGGATCGGGATATGCGGTTAAGATCAATCCTGATTCATTTCCTATTCCATAGGTGCGCATATTATTAAATGCATCATTGAATGAATTTACATGATTGTATTTGGAAACACTTTCCATACTTTTTTTGATATGGTTACTATCTGCGAGATAACCGAGCCCGGAAATTAAAGCGATGTTTTGTCCAACAAGCTGATCTACCAAACAGCCATCTCCAATTTGAAAATCAGGATCATTAAAATCGCGCGTTCCCATTCCCGCGATCAAACCTTTGGCAATATTATTTTTATCAATCGGTTGAATTTTCTGAATATAATATTCACCGTTGAAAAGTTCTTTATCTGTTAGCTTCGTTCCACTTTCAAAAAGATTTTTACAAAGAATTTCAAATGGTTTGTCTTTCATGTATTCTGCCATCTTCATCGCTGCTTTTAATGCGCCGAGATACCAAAATTCTATTTCGGGATTTCGCCCGACGTATTCAATGTCCATTGTGTTATGCTGGCATCCTTCCATCAATCCATCTTTATTTGCATCCCATCCGCCTTTTATCCACGCAAACGAAATTGTTTTTTTGATCGCGCTCCAATTCTTTTTTAAAAAATCATCATCACCGGAAAGTTGCCACTCACGATATGTTTTAATGATCGTTCCCATCTGGCCGTCTGCTGCCGCAACTTTCCAATTTTCTGTTTTAGTAAGAGGTAATGAAATGCGAAAACTCATCAACCCGCTGCTATCATCGAGCGAATATTGATATTCCAGCTCGCGCATTTTTTTTGCGAGAGAACCAAAAAGAAATGGCGTTGCAAGTTCATAGTTCCATACGTGTTCGCAATTTCCATAGCAGGAACCTGTTGAATTAAACACACCTTCCCATCCAAAAAAATTTCCTTCTTTACTTCTAAAAACAGTTTGTGATCGAAGCGTACTTGTATTAAATAACGCCGCTTCTTTTATTACATCTGGATAATCGCTTTGCAAAAAAGAATTTACAAAATCAAGTGTTTTATTTTCAAGTGCAGGTAATAATGGAAGAGTTTTTTCAGCAACATCCCACGCATCGCTATAAAAAGTCGAATAATAATTTCCGATCGTTAGTTTATCATCCCAATCTTTTCTGTTCGGAAAATCCCATGTGAGCAAAAATTGAATTTCTTTTGTTTCCATGGGTGCGAGATCAAACTTCACAGAAAGCGCGGCATGCGGCACATCCTGCTGAGAAGAAAAAATTGTATCCCGAAAAATTCCATCGTCGGAAAAATCATTCCATAGATCGTTAACGTCCGAATTCCATCCAACAGGATTCAGTTGTGTTCTGTAACTTATCGTATAGCCTTTGTTGAGTTCATTTGTAGTTAACGCAATGGTTCCCCATGTTGCATCATTTTTATATACGCTGTCAGACGACATAAAAATTCCTGCGACATTTTTTGTTTGCTTAAAAATATTTTTATTGTTTTTTGCACCAGTGGGGTAGTAAGAATTATCAAAATTATCACGCCGTAATTTTGAACCATCCATACCAATAAAATTATCCAGCGAACCGGCAACAGCTACTGAAAGTCGTTTTTGTGTTTTGTTTTTTATTTCATACCTGATTATCGCAATAGGAATACCGCTCGATTCTGCATCGGCGGGAATAAATGGATTGAATGTTTTTAATTTTACAGAAACAGGCATCGATTCATCTTCCAAATTAACGGAAGCAAAAGGATAAGCAACATCAAACGATGCAGAACGAAAACGCGGAAACCCGTTGTTGGCGCTGTTGCTGCCCTGCATGCCATCATATTCCGACAACGGCGTTTCTCCCGCCAGCATTTTTGTTTTTTTATTTCCGGAAAGATCATCAGTGAAAATTAAAAAGCATGGCGCGAGTTTCGGAGATTGAGAACCATAAAAACCAATTCCCGGTTTATTCATTATTTCCACATCTTTCCATTGCCCGTTTCCTGCAATGCAAATATCGCCTGTGCCGATTCCGCCAACAGGCATAGAAATCCTGGTAAGAAAATCTTTTTCATAATGTTTAAGAACCGGCCAATTTGTTTGCTGGGAAAAAACAGGTAAACAAAATAGCAGCAGCACGTGCAGCAAATTTTTTTTGGAAGCGAATTGTTTGGGGAGAATTATCATAGCAATCGTTATTGAAGTTGTTAGTTGTTTGAAGTTAATAATTTTTATTTGCAGATTTTTACGCGGTTAATAAAACTTATCTTTTAAAATTGATTAAATTGTTGAATGAAATCAGAAGAACTAAAAGAGTTGCAGGCTCCGCTTAAAAATAAATATCGCGAGGCTCCGGAATCTGCAATCATCACTCTTAAAGCAGAAGGAAAAATAAGCGAAGGCATTTCCTGCAAAGTGGAAACCGGCAAAGCTATAGTGGAAGCGGGTTTGCATCCTGCAACGGGAGGTACCGGCATGTTAGCATGTTCGGGCGATTTGCTGCTTGAGGCATTGGTTGCCTGCGCCGGCGTTACGTTGAGGGCGGTGTCAACTTCAATTGATGTGGTAATTAAAGATGGAATTATAAAAGCAGAAGGCGATTTGGATTTTCGCGGTACACTTGGCGTTTCAAAAGAAGCGCCCGTAGGTTTTAAATCAATCCGGCTTTATTTTATTTTGGATACGGATGCAACACCGGAACAACTGCAGACATTAGCAAAACTGACTGAAAGATATTGCGTGGTTTATCAAACGCTGACTAAAGGAGTTTTGGTGGAAACATCGTATAATAAACAGTAGATAAAAAACCGGAAATTTTTATCACCAATTCGTATAACGGCATAGCATATGTAATTTTTTTACTGAAGAATAACCCGGAACATGGAACCGAAACCTATCCATATAATATTTGCGGATGACGATCCGGATGATCATATTTTATTCAAAGAAGTATTGAATGAAATATCTTTAGAGTATAGTCTTACGGGATTATATAACGGAGAACAACTTATGCAGTTTCTTTCGAAAGGATTGGGAAAAGAATCAACTATACTTTTTTTAGATCTTAATATGCCGAAGAAAAATGGTTACGAATGTCTGGTTGAAATAAAGGAATCTGAAAAACTCAAAAATCTGCATACAATTGTTTTTTCAACTTCTTACGATCCGGGAATTGTAAACCAGTTATATCAAAAAGGAGCAGATCAGTATATTCGCAAGCCTGAAGAATTTACAATGCTTAAAGAAACTATTTATAAAATTTTGCAGCTTTTTCTTGAAAATAATTCAACACAATCTGCGGCCGAAAAAGCGGACAACGTGAAATCGTAATGGTAATTATTGATTCGGATAGTACAAAGTTCCTCGAAGGAACCGGTGAAATGGAAACTTTAATCAGAGAAAAAGATTGGAGCGAAATTTCTATCGGAACTCCCGACAAATGGCCGCAAAGCCTTCGCACAACGCTTGGCATTATTTTGCATTCTTCTTTTCCAATGTTTTTATTTTGGGGTGAAGATCTCATTTGCTTTTATAACGATGCATTCAGACCGAGTCTTGGCGCAAACGGAAAACATCCGGCAATCGGTGAAAAAGGTAAAGAAGTTTGGGCGGAGATATGGGAATTCATAGGTCCGCTTATTCAACAGGTGATCACTTTGGGAAAGCCTGTTTGGTTTGAGGATCAGCTTGTGCCTTTTTTTCGTGATGGGAAAATGGAAGATATTTATTGGACGTTCAGCTATAGCCCGGCCTATGCAGATGATGGAAAAATCAATGGCGTGTTTGTTACCTGCATGGAAACTACGGATAAGGTTAAGATATTAAAAGAAATAAAACAAAGAGAAGATCAACTCAATTTTATTATCAATGCTGCGTCGCTGGGCACATGGGATCTGAATCTTTCTACAAATGTTTTTTCTATCAATCACAAAGTGATGGAATGGTTTGGTATGCGCGATAAATCAGAAATTGAATTGTCGGTTGCGCTAAAGAAAGTTCTTGATAAAGACAGGCAAAAAGTCATTGACGCAATGAAAGCAGTTCTGCAACCCGGCTCGGATGGGAATTTTGAAATCGAATACAGTGCGATAAATCCTAAAACAGGTAAAGAACGTTATTTGATTACTAAAGGCAAAGCTCTTTTTAACGAAAAAAATATTGCTTATAAATTCAGCGGAACAATTCAGGATGTATCCAAACAGGTTGCAATTCAAAAAAGATTACTTCAAAACGAACGAAACCTGCGATCGATTATTTTGCAGGCGCCTGTTTCCATAGCAATTTTCAGCGGCGATAATTATAGCGTTGAAATAGTTAACCCGAGGGCTTTGTCTCTTTGGGGAAGGTCTGAAGAAGAAGTTATGCATAAACCAATTTTCGAAGTGATGCCTGAATTAATTGAGCAGGGTATCAAAAAAATATTGGGCAATGTATATAAAACAGGAAATAGTTTTTTTGTAACAGAGCATCCGGTAAAAATTGTAAAGAAAGGAGAATTGCAAACGCAATACGTGAATTTTATTTATGAACCCTTGTACGATTTATATGGCAACATCAACGGTATTGTAACAGTAGGATCGGAAGTGACCGAACAGGTTTTATCCCGCCAAAAAGTTGAATATGCTTTTCAAAAAATCAAGGAGAATGAAGAGAAACTGAATATTGTGATCAATGCAACAGATCTTGGAATATGGGAAGTAGATCTCGCTACAGATGATCTGATAATTTCTGACAAGTTCGCCGAAATTTTCGGATACCCAAAAGGCACAATTTTGAGTCGTAAGCAAAAGTTGCAAAGTTTGCATCCTGATGATGTCAGCATAAGAGATAAAGCACATGATGAAGCATTGTCATCGGGCAATCTTCATTATCAATCGCGGATAATCTGGAATGATGGTTCAATACATTGGATAGAAGTAAAAGGCAGCGTATTTTATAATGAAAATAATAAACCGTTTAAACTTATAGGCACTGCCCGGGATATATCCGAACAAAAAATGTTTGCTCATCAGTTAGAGATACAGGTTCAGGAACGCACTTCACAGTTAGAGCAAAAAAATAAAGAGCTGGAAAAAATTAATGCAGAGCTTCAGTCGTTTGCTTATGTTTCAAGTCACGACTTACAGGAGCCGCTTAGAAAAATCCAAACATTTTCTTCCTGGTTGCTGGAAAAGGAAATTCAAAATTTATCAGAAAATGGAAAAGATTATTTCCGGCGAATGCAGGGAGCTGCAAAAAGAATGCAAACACTTATAGATGATCTGCTTGCTTACTCAAGAGCAAATACATCGCAGCGTTTATTTGTGCATATTTCTCTTGATGAAATTACCGACCAGGTAAAAACATGATCTGAAAGAATTTATTCTTGAAAAAAATGCCGTTATTGAAACGGGGCATTTGTGCAAGATATATGCAGTGCCTTTTCAATTTGTGCAATTAATGAATAATCTTATAAGCAACGCACTTAAATTTTCCAAACCAGGAGTTGCTCCTGTTATTAAAATAAACTGTGAAACGGTTTGTGGAGATAAACTCAAAACAGATTTTCTATTGCCCGGTAAATTATACTCCCACATAAGTGTTGCTGACAATGGTATTGGTTTTGACGACCAATACAAAAACCGGATTTTTGAAGTGTTTCAGCGCCTTCATAGCAAAGAAGATTATGCCGGAACTGGCATTGGTCTTGCAATAGTTAAAAGAATTGTTGAAAATCACGATGGGTTTATCAGTGCAACCAGCCACACTAATTCGGGTGCAACATTTGATATTTATATTCCTAAAAACTAACGGCTATGCATATGCATTTTTTATGTAGCTTCCGCACAAATTTTATTTAAAAGATATTTTATTTTTTCTTTTGCAGATTTATAAACAAATACTGTCACTAATTATCCTTTTCAACGGAATTGCGGCAAGATCGCAAACTGAAATAGATTTTGTAAGCGATACACAAGCTCCGATGACGATTGAAAAAGTAAAACTGCATGCGAACCATAATACTCTCGCAACCGCAATGATATTTTCAGAAATGTTGAAGAATAAACCCCTGGCAGTTTATATGCTGGGTGATATTGTTTCTGTCGGTTCCAACAACAACAAATGGCGGCTGGTGGATAATTTTATAGATAGCTGTCATCAAAACAAAATATCTGTACACGCTTTGCTCGGCAATCATGATGTTATGTGGAGCAGAAAAAAAGGAGAAAAAAATTTTGCAAAAAGATTTCCTGATTTTAAAGACCTTGGTTACGTAAGTATTACCGACTCAATAGCTGTGATAATGCTGAATTCTAATTTCAAAAAATTGTCTTCAACAGAAATTGATCAACAACAAAAATGGTATCAATCAACACTTAAAAATCTTGATAGTAATAATGATGTTAGAGTAATTATTGTCAGCTGCCATCATGCTCCTTATTCAAATAGTTTAATAGTCCACTCTTCGATGCCTGTGCAAAAATATTTTGTGCCGGATTTTATTCAAACGAAAAAATGCAAACTTTTTATCACTGGTCATGCACATGCATTTGAACATTTTACTTTTTCCGGGAAAGATTTTTTAGTAATCGGCGGAGGAGGTGGTTTGCATCAGCCGATGGACACATCTGCCAATAAAATTCAGGATTTAGCTTCTCTCTATAAACCGATGTTTCATTATTTATCCTTACAGAGACAGGGAGAGACGTTACTGCTCGTTTCGCATTTTGTAAAGCAGGATTTTTCAGGATTTGAAAAAGGATATTCGTTTGAAATAAAATAAATATTGACAGATCATCTCGGGTTTTTAAAAACGAAAGTATAACGGTTATGAATATGTCAGGAATATATTTTTCCCATATAACTATTTTCTTTCCGGCTAAAAAAGATTATTTCTCGTTAAATAATTTATGCATAATCGACAGCAGGTGTATGCACATGATTTATTTTCAGGATGTGCAGGAACTGCATCACTCTTGCAATTTGATAGGTTAAATCAAATTCAAACCATTTGATTGCGTTGTTCGGCCTGCCCGGATATTTGTGATGGTTATTATGATAAGATTCGCCTACGAAAAAGAGATCCACAGGAATAATATTTTTGGAAGTGTTGTTCAGGTGAAAATTTTCGTACCCGAATCTATGCGCCCACCAGTTTACAACAGAACCCTGAAATGCGCCCATTGCAAAAGTTACCGGTAAAAAAAGAAACATCCACCATGCTGTTGCAAATTCATAATAGATGAAAAAATAAACAATAGCCCATGCAAGCCTCGATACCCATGTGTGTGCAATACGATCAAACGCTTCCCACTTTGGTAATTCTTTTTTATATTTCTGCTCAACAAAACTGTTGTTCTTATAAATTTTGTGATAAAAATTTCTTGTTTTCCACATAAGCATAAACATATTTGGAGTGAACACCGGCGAATGCGGATCATCAACTTTATCTGTGTGTGCGTGATGCAGGCGATGCATCATTGCATAAGAAGATGCGCTTATGTACGATGAACCTTGCGTAAAGAAACAACATACGTGAAATATTTTTTCCCATGTTTTTGACATGGAATACATATTATGCGCTGCGTAACGATGATGAAAAAAAGATTGAAAAAAAAGAGAAATGTACCAATGACAAATCAAAAAAATAAAGATTACCATAGCAGGTGTATAAATGTGAAGGAATCCTGGTTTAAATTATAGCTCAGTTTCGCAAAAGTATCTAAATATTATTTCTCAAAATAACTTCTCCTAATTCCTGGATAAATGTGGAGTTATCCTGGTTATTAATATCTATCCATTCAAATGCAGTTCTATCTATCATTAACTGGTGTATTAATACTTTGGTTGAACCGTTAAATTCGTCAGACAAAACCTCAAATTCTTTCCGGCTCATTTTGGCGTTATACATAAGAGTTACCTTAAGATGGTATAACTTTTTTTCAAACTCCAGTTTTGTGTTAAAAGAAAAGTAAGGAAAATAATCTTTGGGCATACATTCTTTATAAAAAATTAATCTACCCTAAATAACATTCATCATTAAAAGCCGCGCATAAAACCGATGATCAGTTATATTCCTCACCTTTTTTGAAGGCTTCAAATGCAAGCTTAACTTCATGAAGAATATTTTCCGGCAAGCCATTTACATTCAACTTTTCCAGGGTGATATTCGCCTCAAAAAAGTTATCTATGTTTTTATAATGATTTCTCAAAAAGTCGTGTTCTTCCTGTGGCCATCGCGCTTCGCCTTCTTTGAAAAAATAGATAAATTTTTTTTCTACCTGTTGAAAATTGTGTTTTAATAATTCAAGCCCTTGTTCCTTAATCATAAATTTTGTGTTGCCCGGTTAAAGGTAGCTTAAATAAAATGCCCCGAACAATAATATTCTTCCGCTGTTATATTGATTTGAAGAAACAATTCGTTTAATAAAGAGGAATGTTAATAATGGATTTACGATTAAATAAATGCAATAATTAGCCTTTAAAAGAGTATCTTTGCACCCGTACCGCCGGATACTGTTTTTCAGTCTTTAATTCTTCAGCACTTTAAGTTGTAAAGTCTCAGGTTTTATAAGCAAACAGCAAATTTGCTGCTTAAATTTTAAGCGGAATTCCGTTCGGTATAATCCATCGGAAATAAAATTTAAATTATTAATTATGACAAGCGAACAAATTGAAAAGTTTTTTTTAAGTAATAAAAAGAAAGTTAGCAATCCGCCGGTTAAAATAGCATTCAGAAGCAGAAACCCTTTGGAAGGAATTTTTATAGAAACACAAGATTATACCGAATTAAAATCGAAGAATTTTTGGAGAATAGTTACAAGCCCAAATGTTGATCATTATAAAAAAACAAAAGATATTAACCTGTCGAGAATTTTTAGCGGCACGGAAATGACGAGGCTGTCTCTTGTATAAAGTTTGTTTTGATTTTTATAATTAATAGAAGGCTAAAATAAATTTGAACTTGTAATAATTCGTTTCATATTTTTTAACGGGTTATTTAGAAAAAAATTTTGTTATGGTTACGCCCAAGTTTTCAAATTCGACCCTGTCCATTCATACCATTTTAAAAAAGAGGATTAACGAATATTTTCAGCAGAAAAAAATTTCGCCTTCAGGTAACTTCACGTTATATTTTAAAGCAGGCATTTTATTATCGGTTTATGCATTCATTTACATATCCCTTTTAGTTTTTCATAGCCCGGTTTGGATAGAAATTATTGAGTGCGCTTTGTTAGGTGCACTAACCGCTTCCATAGGTTTTAATGTTATGCACGATGGAGCTCATGGCAGCTTCAGCAAACATCCCTGGTTAAATAAATTAGCTGCATCAAGTTTGGATTTATTGGGAGCCAGCAGTTTTATGTGGAATATAAAACATAATGTTATTCATCACGCATATACAAATATTGATGGTGTAGATGATGATATTAATGCAAGACCGTTTCTTCGTTTGTGTGCAACCCAAAAACGATATAAAATTTATCGTTACCAGTATATTTATTTTTGGCTTTTATATACGATGCTGTATTTGTTCTGGGTTTTTTTTACAGACTATAAAAAATATTTTACAAGCAAAATTGGCTCGGTGCCTTTGCCAAAATTAAAGTTGAGGGATCATATTTCGTTCTGGAGTTTTAAACTGCTGTATTTATTTTTATTTATAGCACTACCAATTTATGTGTGTGGCGTTATTCCGTGGCTTGTTGGGTTTTTAGTTTGTGCAGCAGTTGCCGGTTTTTTATTGAGCATCGTGTTTCAGCTGGCGCACACTGTTGGCGAAACATCTTTTCCTGTTCCAACGCAACCATCAAATAAATTAGAAGATGAATGGGCGCTTTGTCAATTAAAATCTACCGCCAATTTTGCAACAAAAAATAAATTCATCACGTGGTGGCTGGGTGGATTGAACTTCCAGATTGAACATCATTTATTTCCAAAAATATCGCACGTTCATTATCCGGCTATTTGTAAAATAGTGAGACAAACCTGTGCAGAATCTCAATGGCCATATATTGAGCATAATAAAATTTACCTCGCAGTTAAATCGCATATATCTTATTTAAAAAAATTAGGCAAAGTAGAAACGCAATTATAAACAGCGTTTTGCAAATTATTTAATCCTGCTTTTTTTGTTCACTTCTTAATATTTTTTTATGGTGTTTTTGAAAGAACATCTTAATGGCAATTATCAATGGGCAGTTGAATCAAGAAATTCTTTTTTCAATGGTTCACCAACGCGTCGTCTTTTCGATAGGATGAATGGTTTCCAGGTATTGTATATAATCAACTCTTTTGGCGAGCAGTCGGAAAATTTTTCTGTAGAAGAAGGAAAAAAAATTGAAAGTCTTATTCTTAATGATCTTCCGCTAAATCCGTTTAGTGAAGTGTCGGTTATGAATTGGCTTGCGCTTAAAAATAAATCTTAGTAATATTATTTTTCTGATTTGAATTCACAATTCATTATTCATTTATTTCTCATTTTGTTCCAGAAAAAAGCAATGCTAAATCCAACAACAATATAGATGAGCATTTTAACTAGTCTTTGTTTTGTGTTGCTGTTCATTCTATTTTAGTTTACAGTTTTGAGTTTATAGTTTACAGTTCTTCATTCGATGTTCTTCATTTAATGCTTACATATTGATCGTCGAAGATTTCTTTCGGACTTTCAGACTTCCGACTTCCTCACTCATCTTCCAAATGATATTCTTTTTGTAAATCAGTTATTAATATTGAAGCTTGCTTTAATAATGAATCTGAATAAGCAATATTATATGGGCGCAAAAATCTTGAGCGCGATAATTCTACGTATTGATTGAATAATACTTTGTCATAACTCAATAAAGGCGGATTACTGCGGAGAAAGGAATCAATGCTTGCAGCAGAAAAAGAAATTTTATTTTTCTGGTAAATATTATTAGCCGCATCAAGATATTTGAAGTCAAAAAATTGAGCACGGCATTTTCTCAGATCTGTATATAGTCCCTGGTTCATTTGCTCAATATTTTGAAGAGAACGATAAAACCTGTCGTATTTCGCTACTTCTTTTTCAATATTTTTTTCAAAGAACCTAAGCGAACCGGAGCTTTTCATTTCCTGGAAAGTAGCATCGTTTGATACAAAGTTGCCATGTGCGGCTCCAAATAATCCATACCAATATAATTTTCCGGAAGGAATATTTTTTGGTTCATCGTTAGCGAGCAGATTCATGAATGTATCTAATTTGCTGGCAGCATAATTGAAATAAGAAGAATAGTTGTTCAACTGGGCTGTATCTGCTTCAAGATCTTTCATCATGGAAGAAGCGAATTCTTTTGCACGCGAATGTTCTGAGATTCCTTCACGAATTGTTTCTGCAAAAAATCCCATTGTTACGGCAAGAAATATCATTAAGAATTCTAAAAAATATTCTTTGAAACTTTTCTTTTCTACTTGCGGATGATGATGTACTTCCATTTTTTAGTTTATAGTTTGTAGTTTTTAGTTTGTAGTTCTTTATTCGTAAATCATGATTGAATATTTACAGATTGATTGTCGTAAATTTCTTTCGGACTTTTCGACTTCAGACCTCCGACTTCATACTTCCGTCTTTCTGCAATTAACCGCAATACAATATCTCTGCAAAATTTTCATTTGCATGAATTTTTTCTTTGGAAGAAAGTTTATAGTGTGTGAATATAGGTAGCGCTGTCTTTAAATTTATCAAAATTCATTTCTACAAAAAAGTTTTTTACGCCGCCTGTTTTTGCCGCTGCGAAAAATTCTTTCCAATCAATAACTCCTTGTCCAACGGGAACTTCTTTTTTATCGGCAGTCCAGTCGGAGAGATGCGAAGAAATAAATCTGCCGGGATATTTATTAAAATAAGTAGAGGCTTTATAGCCATTATTTATCACTTCCGTTTGAAATTGCATTTTTACTAAATCAGGATCGAAATGACTCATCAATGCATCATAAATAAGTTGGCCTTCCAACATTGCAAATTCCATATCATGATTATGAAAACCTGTTTGCATACCGGCTTGTTTTATTTTCTCTGCAGCTTTGTTCAGCTTGTCCACATCATCATAATAATCTTTTAGTGTTGCATTTTTCGGAAGCCAAAAAGTAGAGCATATCATTTGAGAAAGACCAAGCTCATTTGCAAATTCAATACTCTTATCTATTTTGTCGGGTGCGAGTTCTGTTTTACCAAAATGACAACTTATACAATGGAGACCTGCATCGTTAATTGTTTTGCGAATGTCTGCAGGTTTTGTATCTTTTAAAAATCCAAAACCAATATCGGCATATCCTGCCGGCGAGCACATTTCTGTTAATTTGTATCCAAAGCCTGCCATTGTTTTTAACGTGCCGGAAAAATCTTTGGCAAGCATATCTTTTACCGGCCAGGTTTGAAAACCGATTGGTATATCTAAATATTTTGAGAACGCTTTTGCAAACAAGTTGCCGGGCATTTGAGATAATGCAATTGTTCCGCCTAAGGTCAATGCGCTTTTACCAATAAATGATCGCCTGTTTATTTTTTTCATAATGAGTTTTTAAAAATAATTGAATAGATTTTTTTTACATTGTTGCAGGATCCCATCCTGTTCTGTATTCCCTCGACAAATATTTATTTGCATCAGCAACATTGGTGATTTTTAAATTTGCTGCATCATATTGCAACAGTTTTCCGGTGCGGAGTGCAACAGCATATAAGTTTACAGCTTCCGTTAAATATTCTGCTTCTGAAAAATTTCCGGCATATTGTTTTCCGCTTTTGCATGCTTCAACAAATAATGGTAAAGCCTGCGAGGTTTGTTCTACCTGGCTTCGTTTATCTGCGCTTGTATTATTCATCGCATCCATCTTCTTTCCGGAAATTATTTGCGGATTTTCTACCCGAAATCCTGCGAGAATTTTTCCCTGGTCGCCAACAAACATCATTCCTTCTGTAGGCATATCTTTATTTGCTTCTATTAACTCAGCAGGCCGTGGAGGTCTCATGCCGCCATCATACCAGCATAGATCAACTGCAGGTCTTGATCCATTTGCAGGATATTTAAAACGCACTGTGCTTGCCATCGGAAATGAAAAGTTATTTTGTATTTGAAAAGGAACAGGATCGTTCATTCCAATTACATGGCTTAAGTTTGGTTCAACAACAGTTGGTGAGGTTAATTTCAAAGCATTGAAAACAGTCCACAAACTATAATGACCCATATCTGCCATTGAACCACCACCGAAATCGTACCAACCGCGAAACACCATATTAGTATATTGGGGAGAATAAGCGCGCATAGCTTCTGGTCCGAGCCATAGATCCCAATCAAGTCCTTGCGGAACGGGCGGCGTATCTGTTGGAAGTGTTGGATATTGCGGCCAAACAGGACGATTCGTCCAGTTATGAACTTCCATTAAATTTCCGATTGCTCCTGCATTTATCCATGCCATCACTTGTTCCATTGATCCATTCGAATCCCACGGTATCAGGTGTGTAATTACTTTGGAGTTTCGCGCTGTTTCAATTACTTTTTTTCCTTCGAGCAAACGATTGGAAAGAGGTTTGTGCACTAAAACATGTTTTCCTTTTTTCATTGCAGCCATAGCAATTACTCCGTGAAGATGATCCGGCGTCATTATCTTAACAGCATCCAGATCTTTTTCTTTATCTAAAAGTTCACGAACATCTGCATAGGCCGTGCAGCCATTATATTTTAATTCAGGGTGAACATTCGAGTAAAAATTATCAACAATTGATTTACCGCAGTCTCTTCCACCCGGAATAATATTATCTCCACCGGAAGTCCAATCTGATTTATTTATTGTTTTGCGAATTTCATCTCTTAGCCAGGTTTTCCCCCAATCTTTATAGCCAACTGCGTCTTTATTAGGATCGCAAATTGCAACAACATGAAATGATGTATTTTGAAGCAGCGGTAAAAGTTCTCTTATTCCCTGCGTTCCCGTTCCGATATAGGCGAGAGTAATTTTATCGCTCGGAGCAACAAAGTTTTTTCCACCAAGAACATGCCGCGGAACTATTGTAAAAGCCAAAGCGCCGGTGGAAATCATTTCAACAAATTTGCGGCGATGCATTTTGTTGTTTCGGTTAGGCGTTGCCGTTATATTTTCATTTTCTGAAAGAATATCTTTTTTCATACAAGCAATGTTTATCGTTTTTATAAATTAATTAAAGTTAACAATATGCGTTTGAAAAAATCTATGTAATTATATTTTGTTCATTTTTTATTGACATCTTATTAAATAATTGTGATTTCCGCCAATATTATTAATTATGCAAATGAAATGAATTGATTTATTACATTGCTTTGCAAAATAGTTTTTGCTTACAATGAATTGAAATTATGTAAACTCTTCAATAATTATTTATTATGAATAACCTCAACGATAAAGTTGCCTATATAACCGGCGGCTCAAAAGGAATTGGATTTGGTATAGCCCAAACTTTACTTAATAGCGGAATGAAAGTAGCTATAACAAGCCGTAGCATGCAGGCAGCAAAAAAAGCTGCTGAATCTTTAAGCAAAGATTCGTCTAAAGTTTTAGCAATTCAGTCTGATGTAAGTTCTCTTGCTTCGGAAACAAAAGCTGTGCAGGCGGTTATAGATTATTTCGGCCGGCTTGACGTGCTTGTTGCCAATGCAGGAGTTGGTCATCTTATTCCTATCGAAGATTTATCCGAAGCTGACTGGAAAGAAACGATTGATACAAACCTTACCGGAGTTTTTAACAGCGTAAAAGCAAGTCTTAATGCGCTGAAAAATTCCAAAGGATATATTATTACCATTGCAAGCCTTGCAGGTACAAACTTTTTTGCCAATGGCACTGCATACAATGCAAGCAAATTTGGTTTGGTTGGTTTTACACAAGCTTTGATGCTTGATGTTCGCAAATATGAAATTAAAGTAACTACTATTATGCCCGGTTCTGTTGCAACCAATTTTAATAATCACACTGTTGATGATGCAGATGCGTGGAAGATACAGCCGGAAGATATAGGCCAGATTGTAGAAGACCTTTTAAAAATGCATCCGAGAACATTACCGAGTAAAATTGAAGTAAGACCGTCCATTCCCGGCAAATAAAATGTTTACATACACGATGATGTTAGTTATAAGGAAGTAGGGAGACCGGGGTCGGGAGTGAAGACCGAAGTCGGAGATTCGAAGTCCTAGGTCTGAGGTCCGAAGTCAGGAGTGCGGTGTAAGTAGTTTGCTTTTCTTCTTCAAACATCCGTCTTCTGACTTCCGACATCGACTTCCGACTGCTTTCATTCAATTCCCTGTTACATCAAAACGATAAGACATGGTAACACTCTTGCCGAGATTATTTTGAATGGTTGCTTGTCCTACTACTACTTCATAATGAAGATCGCATCCATATATAGTTGGTAAAGATTGCCATTGCAATGCCGCAGTAGAGTTAGTTGCTGCATATACCGATACAGAACCACTGCTAATTATTGCTGCTGTAACAGAAGGGATATAGAAAGTATGTGTTTGTAAAGGATCAATGGTAATATCATTAAACGTTACACTTTCCGTAGTTGCATTTGAAGTTTGCGGAATTGCAGCTTCTCTTGTTGGCGAAACCATTTGTTTGCTGCAGCCGCTGAAAATAATTAAAAAAGAAAAGCAGGTTACTAAAAGTTGGGTAGTATTTCTCATAAACAGAATTTTTAGTCTGAGGTATGAAGTAGGAAGTCTGAAGTCGGATGTTAAGTTAGAATTTTTATTTCTAATCTCTTTGCTTCTTTCTTCAGGCCTTAGGTTACGGAAATACTTCTTATAAAAAGAAATAAATTCTTTTTATAAGAGCGTCAATAATTGTAATGCATAAACGAACTTCAGAAATCGTACATCGTACATCTTACATCCGACATCTTCTTCCTTCTCTATTATGTACGTTAATTATTTCCGGAAGTTGCAAGCGCACCTACATTTTCCACTTCCAGTTCATGATTAGTCATCGCGAAAATAAAATTTTGAAGCTGGTGAAGATATTTTATACTTATCTGGGAAGGAGGAGCAGGGCGCCCCAATCGTAATCCCTTATCATTAAATTCAAAATCGTAATGCTTGTTGCCCACAGTATAGATCCATTCTTCACGCAAAAAGTTTCTAAAGCCACAACTCTCCAAAATTTCCGCCGTTAAAACAATCGGCTCAATTTCCAGGTAATCAATTTCCTTGATCACTTCGCTCATTTTAGTTGAGTAGCCGAAATTATTGCGTCCTTTTGCATTGTAAAATTCACCGCTCACTTCTAATTGTATATCGTAAATAATAGTATTACAAAGCAACTGTTGAATAGTGATTATTTCGCCTTGCAGTGTTTGTACTTTGTTTCCGAAGCGGAGTTCTTTAATGTGGATCATACAGTCTATTTTTAAAATGAAATACTACGAATTAAATCATGGCATTTCAGTGGAATAGACTTTTAGTAAGCGTGAATTGAAAACACAAGATAACAGGTGATTATTGAATTTGCAATACCCGTGTTTCTTTTTTTTATATTTTGACTTGATTGCTTTACAATACAATTCCTGTAAATGAGTTTAAAATCTCGCAAAGGGAAATAATTGATTTTGAATTATTTGTTACAAGCCTCAAATTGAGTTGTTTACTTCAATGGCACGCGATTGGTATATATGATTGCAACGGAAATTAAAATCAGAAAAGAAATTAAAAATTCGACGGCCATCAATAGTTAATTATAAACTGATTATTTTCCGGACGATTAAAAAGAACCCTTTCAAATGAAAGGGCTTTTTTGTGTAATGTTAGTTCACACAAATGTTTTGTGCTTATGGTTTGAAGAAAGAAAGAAGACAAGACTCTTTAAATAATTGAGGGATACAAAAAATTATTGGCGGGTATGGGAAATCATTCCGTGGATACGAAAAATTATTCCGTGAATTAGTTGCATTATCGCGCAAATTAGTTGAATTATCGCGTGGATAAGTTGAATTATTGCGCAAATAAGTTGAATGAAGAAAGATTTCTCGAATGATCTGCGCGATAATTATTTTAGTGAAGGGATTAATTGTCCTGATTCGCCGGTTCATTTGCTTTTTTATCGCGATAATTAGTTGCGTGGGCAGAAAAATTTTTAAAATGAACAGAGTTATTTAGCTTTTTAGTGAATACATTTTCTATTTTCTCACGATCATTTAACTAATCCGCGCGATCATTTGTTAAAAGAAATGGATGTTTATATAATACTTTCTCTTTTTAATTTTTAATCACCAACGCGATACATATAAGTTCAAAAAATAAGAAATGATAAATTAGAAATAAGGAATGAGAAAGTGTGGAGAGTGATTATTTAGCCGTTGTTGGTTGCTTGAGGAGACTATATACGTGTTAGATCATGCCAAGAATAATTATTTAAGTCTTTTATAATAAAATTTTTTCTTTCTTAACTTACTAATCTTTTGTCCAAATAAAAAAAACTTTCGTTTTGTTACAGAAGCTGTTTCCATTTTTATTATTTCACCGGTTTTTGAAATTTTAAAAAGCCTATTATGCTTAATTAATAGTTTATCGGGTCGGCTTACTTCCCAATGATTTACATATAGGACGTGAAATTTGTCTGATGTGTCTATTTTAGGTACTTCAAAATTCAAAAGCAAAATATTTTTTGAAGTTTTGTATTGTCCTTGTGCAGAATCATTTTCTAAGTCTCCTTCAAAATGATATCCAAATGTTGTATCAGATTTGATTGTTATGCGAGTTACAAAAAAGCCAATTATAGCAAATCTTGAAACATAAGTTCCTTGCAAATTCTTTGTAGTGCTACATGAATAATTACTTAATAGAAATGTCAAAAACGTGATATATAGTATGAGTCTCATTAATAAGTCGAATTGGCATCTTTGCGGAATTTTTATTATTTTTTCTTTGCTTTTGCTACAACTGTAAAGTTACAGTATTTAATATCTTTCGCCGTCGTTGGTCGCCTAATCAACAACATTTAATAGGAATCAAAAAGATTGCCACGTCGCAGCTATGCACAAGCCATCGCGTCGCTCCTCGCAATGACGTTGATTAATTTTGTAAAGCACTTTGAGTTTCGTCATTGCGAAGCCCATTGCATGGGTTTGTGTGTAAGCATGGGCTGTGGCAATCTCCTATAAACAAAATAAGAAATCTCTTTCGCTGTGTTTCACTGAATCTCTTCGCCGTTGTTGGTCGCCTGACCAACAACATTTAATCGAGCATTAAAAAAATCATCACTTAATCTCTTTCGGATCCACAACAATATATTTTATAGATTCTCCTTTTTTATCTAACGAATAAGAATAAGTAATGTGCAGCAATCCATCCTTCGTTTGTATAATGCACGGATAAGAGAAACTTCCTTTTCCTTTTTGTTCATCTTCAAGAGAGCGTTTCCATTTCCATGTTTTTCCTTCATCATCGGAAAGATACATGCTGATGCGATATCTTCCGTCATCTTCATCATCACCGACAAATGCCCATCTTCCATCTTGCAAAACTATCAACTCAACACTTGCGGTGTTTGGAATATTTATTTTTTGCGCAGCAGTCCAGCTAAATCCTGTATCTGCAGATTCACTTACCTGAACACGATTCGGGTCTTCACCATTATCGCGCATGTACGCAATAATGTTTCCATCTTTTTTTTGTACAAGAGCCGGTTGAACATTTCCTCTTCCAACAATTGGCAAACTGTTACGCCATGTTTCTCCGTCATCATCAGAAATTGCGATCATCGACATGCTGAATCCATCAGAATACAATGGAAGTAATATTCTACCGGTTTTTAATTGCAAAGGTTTTATTCTTGTCATCCATCCAAGACTTCTCTTAGCCTGGTCGCGGCTGGCTTCAATTATTTTATCTCCATACCTCGGTCCAAAACTTGCAGTTGTGTTTTTTGTTTCCGGCAATAATTTAAACTTTGCAGCAACTTCTTCAGCAAAACGATCATCGGGAGTAAATAGAATATCATCCTGCCAATTCCAAACCGGCGCAATACTATCAAGATAATTTACAGAAGTTTTATAGCGAAGCAAAGAATATTCCCATTTGTGCGCCTGCACTGCAATCCACACAAGAAATAATTTATTATGAGCGTTCAAAAAAAGAACGGGATTACAATCGGGTATATCGCGCGTGTCGGCCATAATAAAAGGTTCAGACCATGTCTTCGATCCGTTTCTCAAACGCGCACCCATTATCTTAACATCGTTAGCTTCTCGCTCGCCACTGCCCTGATACCAGGTTGCAAGAATATCTCCGTTGGGCAAACTCACAATGCTGCTTGCATGCGCGTGTTTTGGTTGCGGCGGAAAAATAAGCGATTGAAAAACTGTTTGCACTTTCTCTAACTTAGTTTGTGCAATAGCAACAAGAGTAATAGGGGAGATGAAAAAAAGCAAAACTATTTTTTTCATAAAGCAATTAATTTTAAAAATGGTATGGCAACTTAATAAGTAAATTTTATTTTCAGAAACATTAATGTGATTTATATTTTTTATAGCTTCATTAAATATATGGTTTATCCACTTAATAAATTGCACAAAGAGGAATGAATAGAGAAGAAAAAAAGTTTGTTCCGGTGATGATCACTCCGTTCGATTATAAATTAAAGATCGATATGGACGGGCTTTCGCGGCTCATTGATTTTTATCTTGCCGCCGGAGTGAAAGGTTTTTTTGCAAATTGTTTAAGCAGCGAAATGTTCAGCATTACAGAAGATGAAAGACTTGAGCTCGTAAAATATATTGTTGATTACGTAAAAGGAGCAGTTCCGGTTGTTGCAACAGGTTCTTTTGGATCAACGTTAGAAGATAAGGCAGAATCCATTCGCAAAATATATGACACGGGAGTTGATGCCGTGATATTAATAACTTCTCATTTTGCAAATGCCGAAGATAATGATGATGTTCTTTTAAAAAATTTTGAAAAGATTTTTGAGCTAACTGAAAATATTCCTCTCGGATTATATGAATGTCCCGCTCCGTATAAAAGAATTATTTCTCCCGATATTTTTAAAATTCTTCTCAACACAAACAGATTGATTTATCATAAGGATACTTCCATCAATCCGGAAAGTGTAAAAGCAAAACTCGAGGTATTGAAAGAAATTAAAGATAGCAAATTGGAATTTTACGATGCGCATTCACCCAATGCAATGTCTTCTTTGCAAAAGGGAGCAAAAGGTATGTCGTGCATTGCAGGAAACTTTTACCCGGAGATAATGGTTTGGATGTGCAATAATGCAACCGATCCTTCAAAACAAAATGATGTGGAATGGCTTCAATCAGAAATCAACAGGGTTGATCCGATCATTCACCAGGCTTATCCGGTTAGTTCAAAATATTTTTTAAAGAAAAGAGGATTGCCTGTTGAATCTGTCAGCAGAGTATATGTGCAGGAATTAACTGCTGAACAGAAAAAAAATCTTGACGCAGTTCATTCGGATTTTATTTATTGGTGTGAACGATTAAAAATAAAACCTGCAATCTGAATTTATTCTATTGATTACATTCTTCGAGTCATAAATAAATATGAAACATCTTCCGTTAACTGATCTCCTCATCATTGCTCTATATATGATCGCAATGATTTTTACAGGGTTTTGGTTTTCGCGAAAAAATAAAAATCCTGATGAATTTACCAAAGCTTCCGGCAAAATTCCGCAATGGGCTGTAGGAATATCGATCTATGCAACTTTTCTTAGCAGCAATACTTTTTTAGGAGTACCGGGAAAAGCATTTGGCACAAACTGGAATGCATTTGCATTTAGTCTTTCCATGCCTATCGCTGCATGGATTGCTGCAAAATATTTTATTCCGTTTTACAGAAACAACGGCGACATATCTGCTTACACGCATCTCGAAAAAAGATTTGGCGCATGGGCGCGAACTTACGTGGTGATTTGTTTTTTACTTACGCAACTCGCAAGAATGGGTTCTGTCTTTTTTGGAATAGCGCTTAGCCTGCAAGCATTGACGGGATATTCTATGCAAACAATTATGATCGTTACCGGCATCATCATTATTATTTACACTGTGCTTGGAGGTATGGCTGCTGTAATTTGGACGGAAGTTGCGCAAGGCATTATTAAAACTTTTGGCGCGATTCTTATTTTATATTTTATTATAAACAAAATGCCCGGCGGAATTAATCACATCCTTTCAATTGGAAAAGCAAATGATAAATTCAGTCTCGGCAGTTTTCATTTTGATTTTACCGCTTCTACATTTTGGGTGATATTCCTTTATGGTTTTTTTATTAACCTGAATAATTTTGGAATGGATCAAAATTATATTCAGCGTTATCAAACAACACACTCTGCAAAAGATGCAGCGAAATCTTTATGGTTATGTGTGAAGTTATATCTTCCTGTTTCACTTTTATTTTTTATTATCGGCTCATCACTTTTTGCATGGTATGAAGCACATCCGCAAATGCTTGAAGCGATCAAACTAAGAACAGCAGCGGAGCAATTGCCACAAGCAGCTTCATCACAACAATTATCACAATTTGCTGCTTCATTAAAACCTGCTGATTACGGAGATAAAGTGTTGCCGGATTTTATGGTGAATGTTTTGCCTGTGGGAATAGTCGGACTTATTGTTTCTGCAATTCTTTCTGCAGCTATGAGCACGATCAGTTCGGGAATGAATGCATCGGCAACAGTTTTTACTTTCGACATTTATAAAAGGTATGTGAAAAATGATTTGACAAATAAACAAACTCTCCGACTTTTATTTATTTCCACTTTTGTTATAGGTGTGCTCGCGATAATAACTGGTATAGCTATGATCGGCGTGAAAAGTATTTTGGATGCTTGGTGGCAGCTTTCGGGAATTTTTGCTGCGGGTATGCTTGGTCTTTTTTTGCTTGGCATAGTCAGTCGTCGAACTAAAAATGTTGAAGCTTTAGTTGCAGTCATCATCGGAATTTTTGTAATTGCATGGATGACATTGCCCGGCATCATTCCCGAAAAATATTCTTTTCTGCGAAGCGCAATAAACATTAATATGGTTATTGTGATAGGAACACTAACTATTTTTCTTACAGGCATTCTTCTTAGCTATCTGAGAATACATTTGCAAAGAAGAAATGAATGATTGAATAAATTAATTCTACACATTCATCACCGTTAGCCTAAGCTATCATTTTGTTTCGCCTTGCAATACAGTTGTATTTCTTCCAAAATCAACACTTCTCATTGCATCGATTGTAATTTTGTTTCCATCAAAATGGCAATTTAAAGTGAGCGTGTGCGGACTTTCTATATAACGTAAAACAAGTTGCAAAGTGTTAGCGTCTTTCCATGTATAAGAACCGGCAATCTTAGAAGGGAAGATCATGGAATTATTTTCTAAAAGTTCGGCTGTTAAAGAAGGACCTTGCATATTTGTTTCGCCATATTGCCATTTGCCTGCGCCGAAACTGAATTGATAATCGCCTTTGGCAGTTTGCAATTTCACGTGGCAAACATCATTTGAAAAATTAAATGAAATTTGTTTTAATAGCATTTTGTTTTCGGCAATCGTAAAAGTCTTATCATTAATTTTTGATTGCAGTTCTTCTTTATTTTTTGCAGGTACCGGAAGTGCTAACGATTTTATTTTCTTCTCCAATTTTAAATCACCTTCTTTATCATTGGGTAATTTATCTTTTTTAAAAGCCGGCAATAAATATTTCCAAACGAGATTGATCTCTTCCTGCATATCCGGTGTTTCGGCTGTAATTGCAAGCGCTGCATCCTCGTCGGGCATAACAATCATAAATTGTCCGTAAGCTCCATCTCCGCGATATGCATTATTTCTGCAACGCCACATTTGATAACAATATCCCTGCAACCAATCGCTGGAATCTTTTTTCGACTGCGGCGCATCCGGATCCTGCATTATCTTCATCGTGCTCGCTTCTTCAACCCACTCGCGGGTAACACCTGTTTGCCATTCCAATTTCCTTTTTGTAAAAAAAGTTCTGCAAACTTTGCCATGTCTTCTGTTTTAACTCGCAGTCCCCAACCGCCGGTGTTTATTCCTTTGGTATCCGTTTCCCAATCTATTCCCTGTATGCCGAGCGGATCAAATAATCTTGGCTTCAAATAATCAATTGTTTTTTGCCCGGTTACTTTTTGAATAATTGCAGAAAGCATATAGGTGCCTAATGAATTATATAAAAATTTTGTGCCCGGTTCATATTTTATTGTCGTTGCTAAAAATCCTTTTATCCAATTGCTGTCTTTTGATGCAACAGTAAAAGTCGGATCGGGTTCTTGTCCATCCGACATCATTAACACATCCTTCACCGTTAGTTCAGAAAGATAAGTGCTAATCGTATCCGGCAAATCTTTTGGAAAAAATGAAACCACTTTATCATGTAAAGAAATTAATTTCTCCTGCAACGCAAACCCAATTGCTGTGGCTGTAAAACTTTTGCTGCAGGAATACAAAGTATGTTTTAAATCGGCACGATACGGATTCCACCAGCCTTCTGCGATTACCTTTCCGTGGCGAAGAAGCATAAAACTATGAAACTCTGTTTTGCCTTTTGATGTAGCATCGAGAAAGTTGATAATATCTTTGGAAGAAACGCCTTCCGCCTCGGGCGAACTTCTTGGCAACATAGCAGCTTGCTGCGCAATAATGTTATTAAGAATAAATAAAAGAAAAAGTAAAGCGGAAAGTTTTTTTAAGCAAGTCATATTGTTTTAGATTTATCAGGATTTATATAAAGATATAGAACTAACAAGCATGTATATATAAAGCAATTTTATTTTTGATAAACAACTTTTCCATTTACGATAGTGGTATCAATAGAAATATTTTCATCGAAGATAACAATGTCTGCATCTTTGCCAACAGTTAAAGAACCTTTCCTGTCGGAAATATTCATGATACGGGCAGGCGTTTGCGTAATCATCGTAATCGCATCGGGTAATGACACGCCGGCCATATTGATCATAGTTCTTACCAAACGATTTGCAGTTGCTACACTTCCGGCAAAAGCGCTTCTGTCGGGCAACTTAGATACGCCATCTTCAACAATAACTTTGATACCAGTATGAACATTGCCGATCACACTTTCTCCCTCCGGCATTGCTGCGGCGCGCATAGCATCGGTGATGAGAGCAATTTTATCCGGACTTTTTATTTTGCAAATTAATTTTAATAAAGGCGCAGGAAGATGAATTCCATCTGCAATGATCTCCACATCCATTTCGTCAATGATGAATGCACTTTCAATTACGCCGGCATAGCGATACGCATTTCTTCTTGTAACGCCCGACATGGCAGAATATAAATGCGTAGCAAGCGTGTTGCCATTTTCAAAAGCTTCTATCACTTCTTCATAGATCGCATCCGTATGTGCGATGGACGGCAGAATATTTTTTGCTTTTAAAAATTTTACAAAAGGAATAGCTCCTTTTAATTCGGGAGCGAAACTCCATCGTTTTATAGAATTGGATCGCGATACGATATATTCATATTCTTTCGGATCGGGATCGCGGATATATTTTGGATCCTGCGCGCCACGCTGGTTCATGGAAAAATATGGGCCTTCCAAATGCATGCCCATAAGTTGCGCGCCGGAATTATTTAACGGAGATGCCTTTTCAAATGTTTCCAGCGTTTTAATAATATCTTCTGTAGATCCGGTTAAAGTTGTGGGAAACATTGCAGTGGTTCCAAACCTTGCATGCGTTGCAGCAATTTTTAGAAAAGCTTCCACTGTATTATCCATAAAATCATAACCGCCGCCGCCGTGAACATGAATATCAATAAAGCCGGGAGAAATATATTTTCCGCCGGCATCAATAGTGATTGCATTAGGTATATCCAAATCATTTTCTGCAACGGCAGTGGTAATTCCATCTTTAATCAGCACCGAACCATTTGGAATAATTTTGTTAGGTGCAATTAATTTTCCGTTGTGAATTTTGATAAATGAATTTTTTGTATCCACTTAGTTTGGTTGATCTAAAAAGTAAAAATATTTTTTTTCAGCAATGACGAAGAAGATTTATCAAGAAAACAAAAACAGTTATCATGCATCTGCAAGATACTCGCCGGAAATAAATTGGAAACAGAATTTTCAAAACAATCTTTTACAGCTATAGCTTTTCTGTCGTCGGGCACCGAGCAAACAATTTTTTTTGATTTCATTATTTGTTTAACCGACATGGTGATCGCTTCTTTGGGAACATCATCAATTGTTTTGAACCAACCTTCTCCGTATTGTTGTTTGCGGCATTTTTCATCCAGCTTCACAACAATAAAAGGTTCTTCTGTTTCAAAATCTGCGGGAGGATCATTAAAACCTATGTGTCCATTTTCTCCGATCCCGATAAGCGCAACATCAACAGGATTTTTTTTAATGATTTCTCCAAGACGATTACATTCTTTTATAGGATCGTTTTCGCCATTAACTAAATATGTTTCTTTTAAACGATCAACTTTTTGAATAAATCTTTCTTTCAAATATTTTCTGAAACTTGCCGGCGAAGATTCCGGCAACCCTATATATTCATCCAAATGAAACATGATCACTTTGCTCCAATCTATATTTTCTTTTGTGAGTTGATTTAAAGTTTCAAACTGGCTGGTTCCTGTTGCGAGAATAATATTTGCCCGGCCTTTTTCTTCAATTACATTGCTTATCATTTGCGCAGCCATGATTCCGGCTGCTTTTCCTAATTCTGCAGGATTATCTTTTACAATAATTTTCATCAGCTTCATTTTTTCTTTCTAATGCAATTTTACTTTCAGAACCAAATCGGTTGCAGTGATATACAATATATCTTTTGTTTCGTTGAATGCACAATTTGCAACTCGTCGCTTGTAAATTTTTATCAGTCCTAATAATTTTCCTTCGGGAGAAATAATATTTACTCCATCCGGTCCGGCGCTGAAAATATTTCCGTATTTGTCTATCTTAAATCCATCAGCGCCTTGCTTCACTGTTGCTTTTTCTTTCAACATCGTTCCATCTAACAACACGCTGCCGCTTTCGATATTTCCGTTTTTACCGAGATGATAAGCGTACCATTTCGTATGCTTGTCGTCGCTGCTGCCAACGTACAATGTTTTTTCATCCAGGGATAAAGCAATGCCGTTAGGCCGCGGAATGGAGTCAATTAATAAAGAAACTTTTCCATCAGAACTTATTTTATAAACGCCTTCAAAATTTAATTCTCTTGATGAATCATTAGCTCCGTTCGGCAAACCATAAATGGGATCAGTAAAATAAATATTGTTTTTGCTGTCGGCAATAAGATCGTTAGGGCTATTCAATTTTTTTCCATTGTAATTTGGAGCAAGCACAGTGAATACAGGTTTTGGAGAATCAAGCGATGCATTCAATCTTGCCACCTGCCTGTTGCCGGATTGGCAAAGCAATAGTTTTCCATCTTTATCAAGAGCAAGCCCGTTGGATCCGTTCTCGCCATTTCTATATGCAGTGTCTGTGTAACCGGAAGGAGTGAGGTATACAACGGGAGTATCTTTCATTTTCCATGCGTATATTTTATTTTCACGCACATCGGAAAAAAGGAGCATTTGTTTTGCGGCGATCCAAACCGGGCCTTCAGTCCATTTATATCCTTTACCAATTACTTCGATAGTTGCATTAGTATCTATAAGATTCGCCGCGCCGGGGTCGTATATCTCTATTTTACCAACAGTGTCGTTTGTACTTATTGTCGCTTCCTTGTTTGATGTGTTGCAACTAACAGCTATGGTTATGTAACAAAATACAACCGTAATCAGTATTTTTTTCATGCAGGCAATATTTTTATTTTAGAAAAAAAACCGGATCGATTTTTTTAGGATCGCAAACAGGTTGTGAAAATATCGGGTAATCAACTTTGTTTTCTGTGTTTTCTTAGCTTGAAGGCAGTTCAATAATAAACTCCGCATACTGACCCTCCTTCGTTTCCGCTTTTAATTCGCCTCCATGCGCTTTAATAATATCATAGCTCAGGCTCAAACCCAGGCCTGTTCCTTGTCCTGTAGGTTTTGTTGTGAAGAATGGCTGAAATATCTTGTCAACTATTTTTTGCGGAATGCCATTGCCGTTATCTTTCACTCTTATTTCAATTTTATTATTATTTTTTTTTGTGCTTATAGAAATTACAGGCTCGTAGCTGTTAGGCTGTTGTTTCTTTTTTTCACTCACTGCATAAAAAGCGTTGTTGTATATATTAAAAAGAACTCTTCCGATATCCCGTGAAATGATATTTATTTTTCCAATAGAATCATCAAAGCTTGTATTTAGTGTTGCATTGAACGTTTTGTCTTTTGCGCGAAAGCCGTGATAAGCCACACGCAAATATTCCTCTGCCAACCCGTTGATATTTGTTGATTCTTTTTCACCTATGCTTGAGTGTGAGTGCTGCAACATTGCTTTTACGATTGCATCAGCTTTTTTCCCATGATGATTTATTTTTTCTGAGTTTTGCTCAATATCATTCAGTATTTCATTTTCCATTTTCTCATCCCTTGTTCCCTGTGCCTTGCTTCTTTCTTGTTTTAATTCTTCAATCAATTCTTTATTAACTTCAGAAAAATTATTTATAAAATTTAACGGGTTTTGTATTTCGTGTGCGATGCCTGCTGTTAATTCTCCTAGTGAAGCCATTTTCTCCGACTGTATAAGTTGTTTCTGCGTTGCCTTCAGTTCTTGTAACGCCGTTTCAATTTTTGCTTTTGCTTTTTGTTTTTGAATATTATTTCGCCATAAAATTGCTGCAATTAAAATCATTATAAACAGCCCGGCAAGAAAAGCATATAGCTGAACTTTGCTTTTATATTTAAGTTGATCGGCAATAATTTCCTGTTGCTTCAATTGTTCATTGAAGGTTATGTTTTGCACTTCGCGATCTTTATCAACATTGAAAATACTGTCGTTTAATTGATAACCCAATTCCATATATTTAATAGCGCTATCCTTGTTACCTTTCATTTTGTAAGCGGCGGCCAGGTTATTTAATGCTTCGAGCAGATTTTTTGTTTCTGATTCGTGGCTCCAGGATTTTGCCACAATCTTTGCATAATGAATTGCCGAGTCCGGTTGCTGCATTTTTTTAAACAGTGTCGACATGCCGGCATATATCTGCAAAGTATCTCTGAGAAAATCTTCCCGTATAGCCAACGGAATAGCTTCGCGATAATTTTTTAATGCAGACTGATAATTTCCCTGCATATTTTCAATAGTAGCTAAGAGATAAATTGCGAACTCAAATTCTGCACCATTAAAAAGCTCTTTTTCGTTTAAACATTTTTGGGTGTAATAAAGCGCCGAGTCGAGTTGATTCATTAAAACATATGTTTGTCCCATTTCAGACAAAAACAACGGCGCCAAACGATGGCCGGGCCAAATTATTCTTCCGCGAATATTATAGGTTTCAGAAATTTTTAATCCTGTAAAAGCATAGCTCAATGCTTTTTTGTAATCGCCTATTTGCCAATAAATATCCTGCAACAAAAGAAGTATGGATGCCAATCCCACATTGTCTTTTATCTCATCATAAATTTTTATCGCATCCAATGCGTATACAATTGCCTTACCTGAATTTTCGAGATGATCGGAAGTAACTCCGCAAAGAATAGAAAGACAATCTGCTTCTCCTTTTTTATATTTTAAATTTCTCGCGAGCTGAAGCGCTTGCAGGGCATGGACGGTAGAAGAATCAATATTTTCCTGTCGGTTTGCTATGAATGCAAGTGCATTTACTTCGTTTGTGTCGCCTTTATGCTGACTAATGATGGAATTTAAACTGTCAATATTTTGTGATTGCGCATTACTGTTTTTAACAGTTGCTACTAAAAAAATAAATGACAACAATGAAAAAAATATTATTTTCAAGTTGTATTGTTTGATCATACTCAGGATGTTTTTTACAGGTCTGTTGAATCTCGTATTATTTTTCCAATTTTGTTATTTTTTCAGATTCTTTTTTGCGAATAAATAAAAGTTTCTTAGTGAAATGATGACGCATTTCTATTGCTATTCTTTTGTTTAATAAATATAAAATTAAGCAAGTGCAGGGCAAACTAATTATATACTAATTTTGCCCGATCATTTTATTATCGTACGGTGATTTGTACAGAATTTAAAATGAAGCCAACCAAACAATATATAGCAGATAAGGCGTTAAATCTTTTTAATGAAAAAGGTTTTGTGAATGTGCGTCTTCAGCATATTGCCGACAGCGCTTTTGTTAGTGTCGGGCATCTCGCGTATCATTTTAAAAATAAAGACGACATCATATCATCTATTTATAAAAGATTAAAGAAAAAACAGGAATTGCTTCTCACAGAATTCAGGGTGCTGCCGCTTTTTGAAGATATTGATTTTTTACTTCGCAATGTTTACCAGTTGCAGCAACAATATCGTTTTTTTTATTTGGATACGCTGGAAGTTTTGCGCGCTTTTCCCGACATTGCTGAAAAACACAGGCAGCTCCTGCGTTTTCAGCGGCAGCAAATGCAATTTATGATGGAGTTTAATGCATCGCGCGGTTCTTTTATTCAACCTGTTTACGAAAAACAATTTGAAGATCTCGCGCATATTTTTTGCATGACGATGGATAACTGGCTAAGCTATCAATACATCTATGGAAATAATACACCAACAGAAACAGCTTACTGCAACGACCTGTGGTCTATTTTAAAAGTATTGTTTACTGATATGGGAATTCCGGAATTCCGCCAACTCACTAATAAAGTGATTGAATAATTTTAGAAAAGATTTCTTGCTTTTTTTATGGGCAAAAAAATTAAAATGGGAGAGCAGGTTTTAAGAGAGATGAGGAATTTTTTGCACAATGAAAAATATATCGGGCAAATTGCGCAACCCGGCGACATGTTTTTTATTACCGATGATTCCTGGCTGAAAGATACTGCCGTGATTGATGCGATCATCAAAAGACAAGGCGCATGGGATGTGCACATGGTTTTTGTACACTACAAAAATCCTTTGCAATTAATAGTTCGCAACATTACGAGATGTTTCAGCGAACAGAAAGCGCAGTCCACCGCGTTTTACATAAGAAAAGAAGCAGCCAAAGACAGGCGTGGTACGTTAAGTATTTCCATTAACGACCTTCATCTTTGTTATAATTAAATTGCTTTTGGCATAAATTATTTTTCTGATTTTGACTAACCGTTTCACTCACTTACCATCTCAAATTTTAGCGGCATTTATTTTGTATTAAAAATTCCGGTGTAAAAATAAAAAATTAGAAAAAAATTTCTAATTGTAAAAAACTCCTTAACTTAGAAAATATTTTCTAACTTAAATCAACGATTGTTATGGCCAACGTACTATGGTTACAAGGTGGCGCCTGCAGCGGCAACACCATGTCATTCTTAAATGCCGAAGAACCAACCGTAGTAGAGTTGGTTGTAGATTTCGGAATTAACATTCTCTGGCATCCCACTTCCGGCGTTGAGATAGGGCACCAGGTTTCCGATTTAATGAAAAATTGCATTGCAGGAAAAATTCCATTAGACATTTTAGTTTTTGAAGGTACACTCATCCAGGGACCTGACGGAACCGGCACGATGAATAATTTTTGTGAGCGGCCTATGAAAGATTGGGTGAGCGAATTATCAAAAGTTGCCGCTTACGTTGTTGCCATCGGCGATTGTGCAACATGGGGCGGAATTCCCGCGGTGCCGCCAAACCCCAGCGAAAGCACGGGTTTGCAATTTCTTAAAAAACAAAAAGGCGGTTTCCTCGGTGAAAATTATAAGTCGAAAGGTGGCTTGCCTGTAATTAATATTCCCGGTTGTCCCGCACATCCTGATTGGATTACACAAATTTTAGTTGCTATAGCTACAGGAAGAATTGGTGATGTGCAGGTAGATGCATTCCATCGCCCAACAACTTTCTTCAGCGATTTTGTTCAAACAGGTTGCACTAATGCAAGAGCATTTGGCGAAAAAGTGGATGGTCATTTTGGAAAACGCGGCGGTTGTTTGTTTTACGAAGTTGGTTGTCGCGGACCTATGACACATGCGAGTTGCAATCGCATTTTGTGGAATCGTCATTCTTCAAAAACAAGAGCGAACCATCCATGCCTCGGTTGCACTGAGCCTGGATTTCCACATCATGATCTAAAGAAAGGAAGCATTTTTAAAACGATGCATTATTTAGGTTTCCTGCCAAAAGAAGTTCCTGTTGGTGATAATAAATTAACCTACTACTTCAAAGCAGGCGTTGGAAAAGTTTTTGGTTCTCCGGCAAAAACATTTGAAACAACTAAATAGAGGTATGAAGTATGAACTATGAGGTATAACGCATCTTACTTCATACTTCATATTTCATACTTCATACTTTTTTTCATTCACACTTCAATTGAAATAAAATGGCAACGAAAGAATTAAATATATCACCGGTCGGTCGTGTAGAAGGCGACCTCGACGTAAACGTGTACATGGAAAACGGCGTTGTAACCCGCGCCAACACCCAGGCTTCCATGTTTCGTGGTTTTGAAATTATATTGAGAGGAAAAGATCCGCAAGCCGGATTGATTGTTACTCCGCGCGCATGCGGAATTTGCGGCGGCTCACATTTATATTGCGCATCATCTGCTTTAGATACTGCATGGAAAACAACTCTCTCTCCAAATGCATTATTGCTAAGGGCAATCGGACAAGCGAGTGAAAGTTTGCAAAGCGATCCGCGCTGGTTCTATGCAATTTTTGCAACCGATATGGCAAACAAAAAATTTGCTAACAAACCATTATACGCAGAAGTTGCAAAACGATGGTCTGCTTATGTAGGAACTTCTTTTCAAGTTGGGTTAACTGCGAGCGGAAGACCTGTTGAAGTGTATGCAATTTTTGGCGGGCAGTGGCCGCACAGCAGTTACATGGTTCCCGGCGGAGTAATGTGCGCGCCAACTTTAAAAGATATCACACGTTCTTACGCAATACTAAATCAATTTAAAAATGATTGGCTCGAAACCATTTGGCTCGGATGTTCTATCGAACGTTATCAGCAAATAAAAAGTTGGGATGACATGATGGTTTGGTTGAATGAAAACGAAAGTCATAAAAACAGTGATCTCGGTTTATATCTTCGCGCAGGAATTGAATTTGGTTTGGATAAAATGGGACAAGGTCTTGGGAAATATATTGCTTACGGAACATTTCTTCATAAAGACAGGTACAATCATCCAACCATTGAAAGCCGCAACCAGGCATTGATACAGTCGAGCGGCTTTTATGATGGAAGAGATTATCATGTTTTTGATCACAACCAAATATTCGAACACGTAAAACATAGTTGGTACCAGGATACGCCGGCAGCGCATCCATTCAAAGAAAATGCACCTATACCAACTAAATCATCCATTTTAGATAAAACAGATTTTTCCGGAAAATACAGTTGGGCAAAAGCTCCGCGTTACATGGGCCAGGCTGCAGAGGCAGGGCCGCTTGCGCGCGTAATGATGAATGCTAATCCTGCAAATTTGCCACACCAAATTAAAGATCCTTTGTTTGGCGACATTATGAAAAAAATGGGACCGAGTGTATTTGTTCGTTGTCTCGCGCGTATGCACGAGATGACAAATTATTACACGTATTTGCATGAGTGGTTAAGTCAGATAAGATTGGATGATGAATTTTACATTAAGCCTGTAGAGCAGGATGGGCAAGGGTTTGGCGCGACAGAAGCTGTGCGTGGCGCATTAGCTCATTGGATTGATATAGAAAATGGCGTGATAAAAAATTATCAAATTGTTGCGCCAACAACATGGAACGTTGGGCCAAAAGATGAAAAAAATAATTCCGGCGCAATCGAATCTGCATTATTAGGATTAGAAATTGAAGATGAAAATGATCCGGTAGAAGTTGGATTGGTTGCGCGTTCGTTCGACAGCTGTTTGGTTTGCACTGTGCATGCGCACGATAATAAATCAGGAAAAGAATTAGCAAGATTTAAATTATGACATAAGCAAGCAGACGATAAATCGAAAACCCGTTAAGAATTTTTAACGGGTTTGTTTTTAACACAAGAAGAAACAAGATATAAGGAACAAGCCTTCCGTCAGTAACCTATAAACTAAATCTTGTGTCTTGTCTCTTGCTTCTTGTGCCATTAAATTATTTAACTTGTAGTATGGAAACGGTTGCAGCATTGAAAACTGCTATTCTTGGATTTGGAAATCCTGTCCGCAGCGATGATGCCATAGGTGTGCATGTTGTAAATGAATTGCAAAAACAGTTGCAGCTCCGCGAAGATATCAGCGTGTTCGACATGGGCACATCCGCATTTGAAATCCTTTTCAAACTGAAAGGACATCAGCGCATAATTATTGTTGATAGCGTAATTAATTCCGGCGAAGTTGACGGAACGTTGTTTCATTTACCCGCATCAGAAATTAATTCGCAAATACAAAACGATCCGATGGTTTTTTTACATGGTATGAAATGGGATCAGGCATTGAGCTATGCAAAAAAATTGATGGGGAATGAATTTCCTGAAAATAAAATCCAGGTTTATTTAGTTGCAATCTCTGAAATAAAAATAAATATGGAGTTGAGTGAGGTCGTAAAAACAGCAGGCGATAAATTGATTGCAACAATATTAAACGATTTATAAAAATGGAATCCCGTTTAATAAAAGAAACAGTTCCCGGCGCGAAGCCGTTCGGATCTAACAGTGATGTGTATGTAGAGTCTGGGCATATCTGCATCAAAAAAAATATTGCAGAAAAAATTTTTGGACAGGAAACTGTTGTGTTTAGTGTGTTCTATGCAAAAGATAATACGTTCATGGTATCGCCGGCGAGCGAAGAACTGTTTAAAACCATTCACAAAGCCAACCAGCAAATGCTGAAAATGAAAAATGCAAACGGCGATAAATCAATTTCTATCCAGGAATTAATATTGGATAATGATATAGATGAAAAGGATCGCGATCTTGAATTTGTAACGGAAGAAGCGCTGCATATTTTAAAAGTAAAATTGTAATTATGATAGAGAAATTATTACACGTTTTTTACCAGGATAGCCTGGATGCGCCAACCATTCATGAATATATAGAATCAGTCGAACGTTTAGATGAATTAGTAGCCGTACAGCAAACAGATGATATCATGCCTTCAATCTCGAATGCAATTTATATTAATGAGAATCGCATTCATATCTTACCCGATTGGCTTGATAAAAGACCTGCAATTGTTTTTCCTTCTGAAATTCCGTTCAATAAAAATTATTTTCTTGGAATAATTTTTGGCATGCTTGGCAATGAAGAAAAATATCCGCAATATTTTACTTCTTATCCTGCGATGCTTTTTATTTTTGATTTGATACAAACAATTGTAAAAGGTGAAGAAGGCGACAGCGCATTAGAAAATATTTTGGGCAGAACAAAATTTGCTCATCCATTCGAAAATTATGCGTTCAATCATAACGTAGCAGTCGCTTTAAATTATGGAAATTACAGCAACGAAATAAATGCAGAAGCGATCGAAGCGCATTATGAAGATGCTATGCAACTTGCATTCGAGCCATCTTACAAAGCATACACGTTAAAATATTACGCAACATTTTTAATGGATAACGGCGATAGCAATCGAGCAATAAAATTATTAAACGAGCAAAGTTTTAAAGCGCTTGATGATTATCCGAAGTATTCACTGGAAAGAGTTTGGTGCCAGGCAGCAATGAAACAAATAAGTTTTCCGTGCGATGAAGAATTGATCGCTGAATTAAAAAATCGTTTGTGGGAAACTGTTCAGTTTTTTGATAAACACGGACACAAAATAATTGCTGCATTTTTATGGATGGATGCTGCAACGATTGCAAATCTCAGTAACAGCTATGCGGAATCTTTAGGTTATATCAGCAAAGCAATTACATATTTTAAAGATGAAGGTCAACAGGAAATGATTGCACAGGCACAGCTTACCCGCGGAAGATTATTATACGATTGGGCGCAAAGCGGCAAACCACAATTTTATCGCAGCGCATTAGAAGCATATCATGAAGCATTGGTTGTTTTTAAAAAAGAAGATGCGCCAGATGTGTTTGCAGATATTCATCATCAGCTCGGTGTTATTTATGCAGAGATGCCCGATGAAAATAAAAAACGAAGCATCTGGGCTGCGTTGTCGGCAACATCATTTAATGAAGCATTGGAATATTATAACAAAGTAGATTTTCCCTATGAGTTTGGAATGATCTGCAACAATTTCGCAAATGCTTATACAAAATATCCGCAAAGCAAAAGAAGTGATAATTTTGAAAAGGCATTGAATTTTTATGATGAAGCTTTATCTGTTCGTCATGCGTTGGAATATCCGACTGAACGTGCGATAACATTATTAAATTATTTGGAAGCAAGTTGGAAGGTGAGCAATCCTGATGAAAGTTTTAATACCGAACGATACAATGATATGGTTGCAAAAGCGAATGAAATAAAAACGCTTACTAACGATGAGCAGTTGATAACAGAAGCTGAAAAACATATTCATTTGCTGGAAGAATTAGAAAAAGAAATGATTAGCCCGGGCTTTCAAGCCAGGTAAGATTAAATGAAAAATGTAGAATTAAATATCAGCGCATTAAACGCAAGCACATCCAGCGCGGGAAATTTTGTTATGGTGTTGCAGGAAATTAACAGCACGCGCACACTGTCTATCATCATTGGTTTGCAGGAAGCCCAGGCGATTGCTGTTGCGTTGGAACAAATGCATCCTGTGCGGCCGCTTACACACGATCTTTTTCTAAATACCATTGCATTATTAAAAGCAAATCTCGAACACGTAAAAATCTGCGGAATAAAAGACGGCACATATATTTCTGTGATCGTAATAAAAGACAGTAACCAAAATATAATTGAAATTGACAGTCGCACTTCAGATGCGGTTGCATTAGCTATAAGACAAAAATGCCCAATCTTTATCAGCGATTATTTATTAAGTGAAATGGCAATCGGCGAACATGCAGTTGGCAAAATATTTTCTGATAAAAGAGGTCAGTTGGAACAATACAGTTTGCAGGAGCTTTACGATATACTTGCCAATTTGCTGGAAAAAGAAGACTATGAAAGCGCAACAATAGTTCGGGATATTATTTCTAAAAAGGAACGGCATTAGATTTTTTACCTTCTTTTTTATTTTCTTAACTTTAGAAAAAGTTTTCAAAATGCAACAGGTGCTGGATGATAACGCGTATCATGAGATGTTATGTTTTCTCGACAACCAGCATTTCATTGAAAAACCTGCTGATGAAGAAAATCTGATCTTTCTGAAAAATGACTGGTGGCTTGCCGATACAGCAGTGATTGAAACTATAAATTATAACAAAGGCGGCTGGGAAGTTTATCTCACTTTTGCAAATTATCGAAAACCCTGTCAGTTGATCGTGCGGAAAATAATCAGGTGTTACAACGAAGAAAAAGCTAAAACAATAGCGCATTATATGCGCAGAATGGCTGCAAAAGATCAGCGCGGAACATTATCTGTAACTTTAAAAGATTTGAATCTTTGCATAAACTAACAAACCCATGGGAATACCGGATACAAAGCAAAAAATTTTAGATGCCTCATTGCAGTTGTTCAATGAAAATGGAATCAACAATGTTCGCCTGCAGCAAATAGCCGATGAAACAGGTATCAGCGTTGGAAATCTTGCTTATCATTTTAATAATAAAGAAGCAATTACAGAATCTCTCATCGCGAATATAATTGTATCGCTGCAGGAATTATTAAAGCAATACGGTAAATATGAATCTTTAAAAGATCTGGATTTTTTCTTTAAAGAATTTTACAGGCTATGCACAGAATTCCGCTTTTTTAATTTTGATATTTTGGAAATAAAAAGAAATTTTCCGGACTCTTACGAATCACTTCAACCTCTTTTTAATAAAGTGAAGCTACAATTGGAAAGACGTTTTGAATTGTTGATACAACAGCGTTTGCTGCAAAAAGAAGCAAACATTAAATATATTGCTGCCAACACATGGCTATTTATGTTTTTTATTCCGGCAGAAGGAGAATTAAATGGAAAGAATGCAACCTCTGAAAGTGCTTACCGTCGCAGGTTATGGGATTATATAACACTGCATTTTACAGCAAAAGGAAATTCTGAATTCAGTTCTAAAGTTGAACCTGAATTCAGCAGCAGGTAGGTTTAGACAAAACTAACGTACACCTATATACGTAGATTTTGTTTTAGGTATTTTCTAAGTAGAGTGCTGAAGAATATTTTAAAATTGCTTGCTATGGCTAATGTACTTTGGTTACAGGGTGGTGCGTGCAGCGGCAATACTATGTCTTTTCTCAATGCGCAGGAGCCAACAGTTGTGGAACTCGTCACAGATTTTGGCATCAATATTATCTGGCATCCTTCTATGGGTTTGGAAATTGGCCAACAGGTTACGGATATTTTGAACGATTGCATTTCAGGAAAAATTCATGTAGATATTTTTGTTTTTGAAGGAACAGTAATTCAGGGACCGAAAGGAAAAGGCACCATGAATTATTTTTGTGAGCGGCCTATGAAAGAATGGGTGAACCAACTTTCTGTTATTGCTGAATATGTTGTAGCGATCGGCGATTGTGCAACATGGGGTGGTATTCCTGCCGTTCCTCCAAACCCTACTGATAGCACGGGTTTGCAATTTCATAAAAAAGAAAAAGGCGGTTATCTCGGCGCAGATTTTATTTCGAAAGGTGGAATGCCCGTAATAAATATTCCCGGTTGCCCGGCGCACCCGGATTGGATCACACAAATTCTTGTCGCTATTTCTACGGGAAGAGTTAAAGATGTTTTGATAGATGATTATCATCGTCCGAAAACTTTCTTTAATGATTTTGTGCAAACAGGTTGTACCAATGCGCGAGCATTCAGCGAAAAAGTGAGTGGCGGTTTTGGAAAGCGTGGCGGTTGTTTGTTTTATGAAGTTGGTTGTCGCGGACCTATGACACACGCAAGTTGCAACCGAATTTTGTGGAACAGGTATTCTTCTAAAACGCGCGCAAATCATCCTTGTCTTGGTTGCACCGAACCAGGATTTCCGCATCATGATCTTGCGAGAGGAAGTATTTTTAAAACGTTTAAATATTTAGGATTCTTACCTAAGGAAGTTGCAACAGGAGAAAATAAATTGAGGCATTATTTTAAATCGGGTGTTGGAAAAGTGATGGGGATGAATAAAGATATTTTTGAAACGAGCAAGTAAGAAATATGAGGTGTGAACTATGAGTTATTAGCTGTTGGCTGATAGCTATTGGCTATTGGCTAACAGCGGTAAAGCAGAAGTAAGATACATTTAGTTTTAATGTTGCACAATGCCGAATAGGATTACTAAAAGTACAAGAGTGCGACGCAAGGATGTTCAATGGTAGCAATGTTGCTTGGGACAAAAAGGGCAAACGTGAAACGTGAATTGTGAATGAGATAAAAATTTTCATCATTGACCATTCACAACTCATAATTCATAACTCATAATTATAAACCATGGTTACCCGGGAATTAAATATTTCACCAGTCGGTCGCGTAGAAGGCGATCTCGACGTGAACGTTTACATGGAAAACGGCGTGGTAACCCGTGCGCACACACAGGCTTCCATGTTTCGCGGCTTCGAAAAAATTTTGCAGGGCAAAGATCCGCATTCGGGATTGCTCGTAACGCCGCGCGTGTGCGGCATTTGCGGCGGCTCGCATTTGTATTGCGCATCGTCTGCGCTGGATACGATTTGGAAAACAACACTTCCTCCAAATGCATTGTTGTTAAGAGCGATCGGCCAGGCGAGTGAAAGTTTGCAAAGCGATCCACGATGGTTCTATGCAATTTTTGCAACTGATCTTTCTAACAAAAAATTTTCAAATAAATTATTGTACGATGAAGTGGTGAGAAGATGGTCTGCATTCGTTGGCACATCATTTCAAATTGGGTTGGAAGCAAGCAGCAAGCCGGTAGAAATTTATGCGCTCTTCGGCGGACAATGGCCGCACAGCAGTTACATGGTTCCCGGCGGAGTGATGAGTGCGCCAACATTAAAGGACATTACGCGCGCGTATGCAATTTTAAATCGTTTTAAAAATGAATGGCTGGAACCCGTGTGGCTCGGATGTTCTATCGATCGCTATATGCAAATACAAAGTTGGGATGAACTGATGGTTTGGCTTGAAGAAAATGAAAGCCATCGAAATAGTGACCTCGGTTTATTTCTTCGCGTTGGAAAAGAATTTGGTTTGGATAAATTCGGACAAGGCATCGGAAAATATATTGCGTTCGGGACTTTTTTGCATAAGGATAAATATAATCATCCGACAATTGAAGGACGCAATGATGCGCTGATTTGCCCGAGTGGTTTTTATGATGGAAAAAATTATGAGCCGTTCGACCATATGAAAATCCGCGAGCACGTAATACATAGTTGGTATGAAGATTATCCTTCAACGCATCCGTGGAGTGAACCTATGCCGGAACCTTTGCCATCGCAACATTTGAACGAAACTGATTTCAAAACAAAATATACCTGGAGCAAAGCGCCGCGTTATCTCGATCATAATGCAGAAGCTGGTCCGCTGGCAAGAGCAATGATGAATGCGAATCCGGAAAATTTGCCGCATCAATATCGCGATCCGTTGTTTGGCGACATCATGCAAAAAATGGGACCGAGTGTTTTTGTTCGTTGTCTTGCGCGCATGCATGAAGCAACGCGTTTGTACACGATGCTTAATAAATGGCTTGGCGAAATAAATCTGGATGAAGAATTTTATATAAAGCCTGAAGAGCGCGATGGCAAAGGGTTTGGCGCGACGGAAGCTGTTCGCGGAGCACTCGCGCATTGGGTTGAAATTGAAAATGGATTAATAAAAAATTACCAGATAGTTGCGCCAACAACATGGAACATAGGCCCGCAGGATGATAAAGGAAAACCCGGCGCTGTTGAATCTGCGCTCACCGGTTTGGAAATTGAAGATGTGAACGACCCTGTTGAAGTTGGCATCGTTGCGCGTTCTTTCGATTCCTGTTTGGTTTGCACCGTGCATGCGCACGATGTAAAATCCGGTAAAGAGCTGGCGAAGTTTAAAATATAATTCTCCTGGTTTTTATATAGGAGGCTCACCAGGAAATGCAAAATAGAAAACATTTTCTAACCATAACCCTCTTTGCATTTTCACTAACTATTTCAACGTAACTTCTACAAAAATTAGCAAGGAGGTAAATGCACGAAATATCTTTAGTAAGAAATATTTTTAGAACGCTCGAAGATGAATTTCCGGGAGAAATAGAAAAAGTGCGCGGTATTCATCTTACCGTTGGCATATTAAGTAACGTGCAACCTGTATTAATGCAAAATGCCTTTGAAGCTGTGCTGGAAGATGAACCTATTTATAAAAATACTTCTTTGCATGTGCAAGTTTTGCCGGTCCTTATTTATTGTGATGTGTGTGATAAAAATACTGAAGTAAAAGATTACAAATTTGTTTGCAGCTGTGGAAAGCCAAGCAGAAACATTGTGCAGGGAGAAGAATTATTAATAAGCAAAGTGGAATTTGCAGAAGAATGATGAGTGAAATTCTTTTTCATAAAATCTAAAAAAAATTATTAGCCATTTAAAAATAGGAAGAACGCATAATTCATAACTCATAATTCATAATTAAAAATGACTCCAAAATCAAATCGTGCACCCGTTGGTTCTGTACATTGCGAAAACACAACTTTGAATTTGCTGAAGGCTAACGATTACGTTGCAAAAATTATTCGTGAAATTTTGCACGATACTCTTGTGATAAATATTTGTTCTTCGCCCGGGAGCGGCAAAACTACATTGCTGCAGCAAACAGGAAAGTTGCTAAAAGATAAATTAAGCATGGCTGTTCTCGTTGGCGATCCGGAAACAGAAAGAGACGCGATTCGCATGAAAGAATCCGGCATCAACGCATTGCAAATTGTAACAGGCGGCATGTGCCATATAGAAGCGCAAATGATTTTGCAGGCGCTCGATCATATCAATCTTGAAAATGTTGATATCTTATTTATAGAAAATGTTGGCAACCTTGTTTGTCCGGCTGCATTTGATCTCGGCGAAGATTATCGTGTAACAGTAATTTCCTGCACTGAAGGAGATGATAAGCCGAAAAAATATCCGCGTATGTTTTTAACAAGTGAGTTGATGCTTGTTTCAAAATCTGATTTGCTTCCTTACCTGCCATTTTCAGTTGATGCAGTAACGCAGGATGCGAGAGATATAAACCCCGATTTGGAAGTGATAACTATTTCAAGTTTGAATGGTGATGGATTAGAGCAATGGTGCGATTGGCTGGTGCAGAAAGTAAAAACTAAAAAAGAAAATTTAGTTATGAATTATGAATGATGAGTTATGAATGCAGCAATGCATCTGGCTTGATTATTTCATACCTCAAACTTCTAACTTATTTTGGAAACTTATCACATACATATCAACGGAATTGTTCAGGGAGTGGGCTTTCGGCCGTTTGTTTATCATTTGGCGAAAGAAATGAAATTGAATGGCTATGTAAAAAATGGAAGTGATGGTGTTCATATTTTTTTTAATGCTTCAGAAGAAATTGCCAATTCTTTTTTAAAAAAAATAAAACACAAAGCGCCGGATCAATCAACAATTATTTCATCCGGATTACATAAAACAGAAGATAAAATTTTCACAGATTTCTTCAATTATTGTTGAAGAAGATATTTATAAAAAGAATGTATTGATCTCGCCGGATAAAGCGATCTGCGATAATTGTAAAACAGAATTGCATGATATAAATAATCGCCGATACCGTTATCCATTTATTACCTGCACACAATGCGGACCGCGATATTCTATCATTAACGATTTGCCCTATGAAAGGCATTCTACGTCTATGAAAAAATTTTCCATGTGCAAAAATTGCAGCGATGAATATAATAATGTCTATGACAGAAGATTTTTTTCACAAACAAATTCCTGTTCTGATTGTGGAATAGAATTGAGCATGTATAAAAACGTTGATTCAACTTCATTTCAAATAATTCCGAAGAAATTTTATTATGGATAAAAAATTATTTGCAAGAGGGAAAAATTATCGCGGTGAAAGGAATTGGTGGGTATCTATTATTATGTGATGCTAACAATGCAGATTCAATTCAATTATTAAGAAGAAGAAAAAATCGCCCGGCAAAACCATTTGCTGTTTTATATCCAAATATGAAAATGATTGAAGAAGATTTTGAGCTGAATAAAAAAGAAAGAAAATTACTCAAAAGTGAGGAAGTGCCAATTGTTTTGTTATACCCAAAACAAAATAATTTTAAAAATCTTTCACTAAAAAATATTGCGCCGGGTTTAAAGCGATTAGGAATTATGCTTCCTTCAAACCCTTTGCTGGATTTAATTTCAAACGATTTTAGAAAACCATTGATTGCAACGAGCGCAAATATTTCCGGCTCACCAATTATTTATAAAGATGAAGACGCGCTGGAATATTTATTTGACGATAGCCGATTATATTGTCAGCTACGATCGTGATATAATTATTCCGGAAGATGATAGTGTAGTGCAGGGTTCAAAATATTTTTCTCAGCAAATTATTTTGCGAAGGTCAAGAGGCTATGCCCCATCTTTTCTGCATTATCAACCACAAAAAAAAGAATGTGTTCTTTCAACAGGAGCTTTTCTGAAAAGCAGTTTCACATTATCCGTGAATGGAAATGTTTTTGTGAGCCAATTTTTAGGGAGCGGAGAAAGCTATGAATCGCAACAGATGTATAAGGATACATTAAACCACTGGTTGAAATTGTATAAAGAGAAACCCGGCATTATTATTACAGATAAACATCCCGGCTATTTTTCAAATCAATATGCAATAGAGCTTGCAGGTAAATTTAAAGCTGAAATAAAATTTGTTCAGCATCATGAAGCGCATTTCGCCGCTGTGCTTGCAGAAAATAATTTATTGCATTCAACTGAATCTATACTGGGCGTGGTTTGGGACGGAACAGGTTTAGGCAATGATGGAAATATCTGGGGCGGAGAATTTTTTAGGTATGAAAATAATGATATGCTGCGCTGTTATCATTTCGATTATTTTCCGGCAATTGCAGGAGATAAGCTGGCGCTGGAACCACGCATTGCTGCATTATGTGCATCACATGATGCGTGGATGCAGCCAAGCAATTTAAAAGAAAAATTTACAGAAACTGAGTGGAATAATTATCAAACGTTGATGCAAACAACAAATCTTTTTTCTTCATCTGCCGGGAGATTATTTGATGCTGTCGCATCGCTGCTTGATATATGCGACAAACAATCTTACGAAGGCGAAGCTGCGATGTATCTGCAAACATCGGCTGAAGAATACGTTGATGAAAATGATTTTGAAATGGATGAATCATATTTTAAAGAAGATTCGCATTATTACAGAATACCTACAGCTTCTTTAATACAGGGAATAATAATTGATATTAAAAAAGGTAAAGCGAAAAATTATATCGCGGCAAAATTTCATTATTCGTTGGTTTGTTTAATTGGTATTGTTGCAAAAAATATCAATGTTGAAAAAATTTGTTTCAGCGGCGGTGTTTTTCAGAATTCTTTGTTGGTTGATTGGATGCAAAAAAAATACAGCAAGAAGTATCAATTATTTTTTCATAAGAACTTATCATCAAACGACGAAAATATTTCATTCGGCCAATTAGTTTATCACGATAATAATATTAAATCAATAAGTAAAGAAGATTTAAAGGCAGCAGATAAATCGCAATTATCAATTACCAATTATTAATTCTCAATTATAAAATCATGTGTTTAGCAATTCCCGGAAAAATACAATCAATCGAACATCTTTATGGCGGTGCTGTAAAAATGGCGAAGGTTTCTTTTGGTGGAATCATCAAAGAAGCTTCGCTGGAAATGGTTCCCACAGCGGCTATTGGCGATTATGTGCTGGTGCATGTTGGCGTAGCCATCAGCAAAGTGAATGAAGAGGAAGCCAATAAAGTGTTTGGCTATTTGCGAGAGGCGGGAGAGTTGGATGAACTTGTATGATACGAGTATTTAATTATAAATTATGAATGATGAATTATTAGCGCTTCGGGGTCTGCATTTTTTATTCATCATTCATACATTCATCATTTATAATTTATTTTATGAAATACGTAACCGAGTTTCGTTCACCGGAAATAGTGGATGCACTCTTAAAAGAAATCAATCTAACGGTGAAGGGTAGGTGGAATATTATGGAAGTGTGCGGCGGACAAACCCATTCATTAGTAAAAAATGGATTGTTGAATATGTTGCCCTCGAACATACAAATGATACATGGCCCGGGTTGCCCGGTTTGCGTTACACCCATCAGTTTAATTGATAAAGCTGTGAACCTCGCGATGGAACACGATGTAATTCTCTGCTCGTTCGGAGATATGATTCGAGTGCCGGGAAGTGGAATGAGTTTACTCGAAGCAAAATCAAAAGGAGCTGATGTGCGTATTTTATATTCACCTCTTGAAGCTGTAAAAATTGCAAAAGAAAATCCAGGAAGAGAAGTTGTTTTTTTTGCAGTCGGTTTTGAAACTACGGCTCCTGCAAATGCACTTTCAGTTGTGCATGCGCATCGCGAAGGCGTAAAAAATTATTCTATCCTCACTTCCCATGTTCTCGTGCCGCCTGCTATGGAAGCGATCATGAGCGACGATGACTGCAGGGTTGATGCTTTTCTCGCAGCAGGTCATGTTTGCACTATCATGGGCATCAGCGAATATTATCCGCTTGTGGAAAAATATTACATACCCATAGTAGTTACTGGTTTCGAGCCAGTTGATTTACTCGAAGGAATTTTAATGACGGTTAAACAATTGGAAAACGGCGAGCATAAATTGGAAAATCAATACACACGCGTTGTTGAACGCGAAGGAAATAAAAATGCGATTTCGATGATTGAAAAGATTTTTGAAGTTACAGATCGTGAATGGCGCGGCATAGGAAATATTCCATTCAGTGGTTATGCCGTGAAAAATGAATACAGTGAATATGATGCAAATAAAAAATTCAACATTGATATTGCAGAAGCGCATGAAGACACAACTTGTTTAAGCGGCGATGTAATGAAAGGAAAAATAAAACCAAATCAATGCCCGAATTTCGGAACCAAATGTACGCCGGTAAAGCCTTTGGGCGCACCTATGGTTAGCAGCGAAGGAGCTTGTGCGGCGTATTATCATTTTAATTTGGCAACCGCAATTAATTGATAATTGAAAATTAATAATTGATAATTCTTGCTACTTATAATTTTTTTTATGTATCAGGGTTCATTACTACTATTAAACATCGTTGCGTCGCACTCTTGTACTTTGGGTAATTCTATTCGGCAATGTGCAACAGTCATTATAAAACGTATCGGCAACCATATTTCACGTCTCGCGTTTCACCATTCACTATTCACCATTCACAATTCAGAATAAATGCACCTCACTTGTCCGCTTCCAAAACTTGATTTCGACACTATTAATTTAGGTCATGGCAGTGGTGGCACATTAACCAGCCAATTATTAGATACAGGAGTTTTTAAATTGTTGCAAAATGATCTGCTCAATAAAAAACACGACGGCGCAATTTTTGATTTGAGTGGAAAAGTTGCGATGAGCACAGACACTTATGTCGTGTCTCCAATTTTTTTTGAAGGTGGTAACATTGGTGATCTTGCAATTAACGGCACAATAAATGATTTAGCGATGTGCGGCGCTGCCGCAAAATATTTGTCGTTGGGTTTTGTGTTGGAAGAAGGTTTAATGATGACAGAATTTTGGGAAATATTATTAAGTATAAAAACAGCTTGCGAAGCGGCAGGAGTGCAGGTTGTAACAGGAGATACAAAAGTTGTTGAGCGTGGTAAGGGCGATAAAATTTTCATCAACACAACTGGAATTGGTGAAGTACACGCAAAAGCAAACATTGATATTGAGAACATAAAAGGCGGCGATAAAATTATTTTAAGCGGACCATTAGCTCGTCACGGAATTACTATCATGAGTCATCGCCAGGGATTGCAATTTGAAACAACGATCAGCAGTGATACACGCCCATTAAATAAAATTGTTTTAGAGTTATTAAATGAATTCGGCGAACACATTCATTTATTACGCGACCCGACAAGAGGCGGACTGGCAACCGTTCTAAATGAAATTGCAGTTGATGCAAAATTTGGAATTGATATCTCGCAAAAAAATATTCCGGTGGAAGAAGAAGTTTACGGCGCTTGTGAAATGTTAGGTCTCGATCCGTTGTATGTTGCTAATGAAGGATTATTTGTTGCAGTTGTTGATGCAAGTATTGCTGATAATTTTGTAGCGCAATTAAAAAAATGGGAATATGGGTCTATGGCAAATATTATTGGCGAAGTAACAACCGAACATACAAAACAAGTTTTGATGAAAAGCAATATCGGCGGAAGGAGAGTGGTGAACATGCTTGCCGGTGAACAGTTGCCGAGAATATGTTGAGAGAATTATGAGTTATGAATTATGAGGTATGAAGTATGCAACATTATGAAATGAGTGCTACATATTGCTGAATAGAATTACTCAAAGTACAAGAGTGCGACGCAAGGATGTTTAATAGTAGCAATGCAGTTTGGGACAAAATATATTTTATAAAAAATGGAAGCAGTCATTAATATAAGAGACAAAAATCACGGCGCAGTTCCAAAAAGCAATGCGTCGTTATTTTTTTATGGTGATGAAGGCAATCCATTTTTAGCGCCGCGCGGCGTACACACTGTTGACGGAAAATTAATAGTTGCAGACACTGCGCAAAACAGAATTTTTATTTGGAATAAAATGCCAACATCATCTTATCAAAAACCTGATGTAGTGTTAGGGCAAATTATTGCAACCGATACGCAACGTAATGCAGGCGGCGAAACAAACGCTTCTTCATTATTATATCCATCGGGAGTTTGGAGCGACGGAAATAAATTAATTGTTGCAGATGCATGGAATCATCGTGTGTTGATATGGAATGAATTTCCGGCAAAAAATGGTGAGTCCGCAAATGTTGTAATTGGTCAGACAAACATGAAAAATAATTTGCCGAATGTTGATGGGGTAGGAACAGTTGCTTCTGCAAAAAATTTATACTGGCCCTATGGAGTTTGGAGTGATGGCAAACATTTATGGATTGCAGATACAGGAAATCGGAGAGTTTTATTTTATGAAAATATTCCAACAAAAAATTATGAAGCAGCAGATAAAGTGATCGGTAAAAATAATTTTGATGAAAAAGATTATGAACCTTCAAACGCTGTGTGGCCTTACTCTGTAAAGGTTTCAGCAGATGGTGTTTTAGCAATAACGGATACGCAATATTACCGAGTGTTGATTTGGAATAAATGGGAAGACGCATTTGCAAAAACTGCTGATGTAATAATCGGTCAGCCGGATTTAGAAAGTTGCGGACAAAATCAATATCGTCTCAAACCAAATGCAAACACGTTGAATTGGTGCTATGATATGTTTATGCAAAACGGTTCGTTATGGTTGGCTGATACAGGCAACAGTCGTGTTTTATTTTTTAAAAAAATTCCGACTGAAAATAATCAAGCTGCGGATGAATTGTTCGGCAACGTAAATTTTGAAGCGATAGGAGAGCATCTTGAAGTTGGAAAACAAAACAGTGAGCGTTTATACTGGCCTTTTGCAGTAACTGTTGCAGATAATAAATTAATAGTTGCTGATACAGGAAATCACCGTATTGTTTTTTACGAAATTTAAAAAATCAAAAGCATGTTTTCATTTCCGCTTCTTCTTACAATTTATGCAGGCTTTACGCATGCTTTTGAGGCGGATCATTTATTAGCTGTTAGTAATATTGTATCGCAACGCAACAATGTATGGTCATCTATGAAAGACGGAATTTTTTGGGGACTCGGACATGCTTCTACAATTTGTTTTATTGGAATATTGATGATTCTTTTTAAGGTTGGAATTTCCGAGCACGACTTTCATTATTTTGAATCAGCTGTCGGCGCAATGCTGATTGCATTGGCTGTTTATCGGTTGGCAAAATTTTTTCGCAGTAATAAAATTGTTGTTCATGCTCACGCGCACGAACATGAAGGAGCAACACAGCACAAACACTTCCATGTTCACATTGGTAAAAAACATGAACATCATCATACGCATTCGCTTGCTTATGGAGTGGGTTTGGTTCACGGGCTTGCAGGAAGCGGTGCGCTAATTTTAATTGCTATGGCTCAAATGAAAACGGCCGCTGATGGATTAATTTACCTTATAATTTTCGGAGGAGGTTGCGTCATAGGTATGCTGGTGGCTGCCGGTTTATTCAGTATTCCATTCTCCAAAAAAATAATTCAGGCACAAACATTGCAAAGCATTTTAATTATTGTTACTTCTTTGCTTTGCTTTATTTATGGCGCTAAAGTTATTTATGAAAACCTGATCGCATAAAATTATGGCGGCATTAGAAATATTACTGGAAGCTTTAAAATTTTATCAAATAGAAATTGTTTCTGTAGATGGCAATCTTGTAAAAGTGCAGAATAACTATGAAATAGAAGTTGAAGCAAATGGTTTATATAAATTATCAGACGACGGATATATTGTAGCTCCTTTTAAAGATATAAATGAGCTGTGCAGATTTATATTGACATGATTTATTTCATTTCGTGTGTGCGTTACCGTTATATCTTAAAAAACTCCTTTTATCCATCCGCCATCCACTGCCAGGGAAACGCCTGTGATATAACTTGCTCGTTCGCTGGCTAAAAATGTAACGGCAGCAGCAAGCTCTTCCGGTTTTGCAAAACGCCCGAGTGGAATTTGAGTTTTTGCCGATGAGAAAGAAGGCATGTTTTCAATCAGCTCTTTTAATCTTTCCGTTTCCGTATAACCCGGCATTACATTATTGACTGTAATATTATGAACAGCTAATTCATTCGAAAGCGTTTTTGTTAAACCAACAATAGAAGTTCTGATCGCATTGGAGAGAACCAAATTATTAACGGGTTGTTTTACTGCCATAGATGTAATGCAAATAATTCTTCCCCATTTTTTTTGTTTCATACCCGGCAAAAAACCATTTATCAAACCAATAACACCGGGCAGAAGTTGATTATATGCTTTATCCCAATCTTCTTGTTTAAAATCTTCAAACTTTCCTGCGGGGGCCCGCCACTGTTAGTTACCAAAATATCTATAGTAGTTGTAAACTTGCAGCGCCATTTTAATTATCTGCTCACGTTCGGAAGCAACAGACAAATCGCCGGCGAGAGCAAGCGGTTCATTATTTGTTTTATTTTTTATTTCCTGTTTTGCTTTTTCAAGATTATCCTTGTTGCGTGCGCAAATAATTATTTTAGCTCCTTCCTGCGCCAGTTCAAGCGCAACGCTTTTGCCAAGTCCCTGGCTGGATGCTGCAACAAATGCTACTTTATTTTTTATTCCGAGATCCATAAATTATTTTCTTAGGTAATCATCTGTTTTATTTAACCAATCCTGCCGCGGAGGAGCCCATGTATCTACTTCTTCAACTTCTCCGATCATCAACGCTTCATGCGGAAGATTTGATGGAATTACAATTACATCTCCGGGAAAAAGATCCATAACCTGGTCTTTATTTTCTCCAAACCAAAATCGCATTTGCCCGGAAATCAACTGAGTTACCTGCTCATGCACGTGATGATGCAGCGGCACAACAAAACCATCTTTGAATTTCATTTTGGCAATCATCAGTTTTTCTCCGGAAACAATTTTTCGGAACATGGAAGGATTTACTTCTTCTGTTAGAACAAATTCCCAATTCAATTTTTCAATCATGATCAGTGAATTTAATTCTGAATGTAAAACAAAACAGGCAAACTTAATTATTGTCTTAAATGATTTTTATTTAAGACCTAAATGGTATAGGTTATTTGCATTTGTTCGCAACACCATGGTTGCAATTTCTTTCGCGCGTTTGCGTGTGATCTCATTACTTTTTATCATTCCGGAAAGTGCAATGGTGAGCGCCTGCCTTCCGGTAGTAGATGCTATCCATGCGCTCATTTCCCAACCCATACCCGGACCGAAAGCTACAGCATCAGTTCCAAAAAGAATTTTTTCCGGGAACTGCGAAAGCCAATCTCTCAATACAATTGCTAATTGATCGGGCGGCCAAAGTTGCACAAGCAAAGAAATATCTGCGTATACATTCGGTTTCCATAACATGGCGCTGGTATGCTTTGCAAAAGTTCCGCCGCCATGAATGAGTACAAATTTTGTGTTGCGAAGTTCGGGATCATTGAACACGGATTCGAGAAGAAGCGGATCGCAACCTGCAGCTACAAAATAATTTCCTGCACCGGGATAAGAATGAATATGAACTGCCATACCTAATCGTCCGGCTTCACGGGCTATGTGATAGAAAATAAAATCCTGGAGTAATTTATATTTTTCATGTGATGGTTCTCCTCCATTTATATATTGAGAATATACTCGGCTTGCAGATCGCTTGTCTGCTTTTTCAAAATCAAGTGAACGAAGATAAGCCGCTTCAAATTTTACCGCCATACATCCGCCTTTTTTCTGCGCTTCTAAAGTTGCTGTTACAATTTGCTGCAGATATCCATCAAGCGTTGACGGCAGTTTTTTAATATTAAGGTCTGCAAGATATTTTTTTAAGAGTTGATCTTCCAACGGAAAAAGTTTTTCTCTGTCTGGCGTTACAGCAGCTTCTGCTTTTGTAGAAAGCGGAAATAAAAGCGCATCATCATAACTAACCCAACGAAATCGCGGAGAAGATAGTCCCGCGCCCATTGTTATCCTGTTTGCAAACATCACTTCAATGCCTGCCTGATCCAAAGCCCATTCAGGAAATTTTTCTGCTTTTTCTTTTCTCACTTGTTCTTGCGTATCTATCAAATTTTTTATTGACTTTTCATTTAGCACAGTGTCTGTAAATCCATAAAGCGCGGTAGCTGCATCAATCCAAGTTTGACTTTCCGGTCTCACTCTTGCAGGCAATTCAATATTGCCTAATCCATCGAGAGGCAATGCATCTGATCCTTTATCATCCGGATCAATTGTGTTGGCATGCGCATGATTATCCACTGCTTTGATCTTGTTTATAAATTCTGCGAGTGCAGTATCGTTTGCAGACTGATAAGAATTTTTTTCCTGGTTGTCAGAACCAGCCTGGTTGCATGATTGAATGCAAATGGTGATGATGGCAAAAGAAATGAGTAATCTTTTCACGATAATATATTACAGAGCCTTTTTGCTGTTTTTAGAATGACTTTCCAAAATACGGAATTTTCTCCTTTCCACATCTTTTATACAACCATTAAAATCAATGCTCTGTAAAATGGCATCCGCATTGTTAACTATAACACATAATTGTTCAACCCTATTAACATGAAAACAAATTTTATAAAAGCTTTTAAAAATGTATCGAAGGTGTTCTGCCTCGTGATGGCTTTTATTTCTGTTTCAAATAATAGCGGTGCGCAGGTATGCTCAAGTCCAAGCACTACAATTTATTCTTTATCAAATGCAGGAGGCATATATCCAATAACGATCAGCAATGCTAATGTAGGTACTATTGTGAATTCAACTTCATATGGAAGTTCTACTTCTGCAAATTCTATAGGATATAATACAGCTAACGGACTTTTTTATTATTTCCAGGTTGCACTTTCAGGTACTAAAACATTTGTTTCTTATAACCCGACAACGAATGTTTATAAAACACTTAATTCAACTACTACAGGAGCAACTGTAAACAGAGGTTGTGTAAACTTTGATGGAACAGGTTACTATTGTTTGGATGTTAACGGCGCTTTATACTATTATAATATTGCAGCAGACTCATGGACTTTTATCACTTCAACTTTTAAAGATCAATTTAATAATAACGCAACTTCTGTTTTTTCTTCGGAAAGCAGCGGAGATATGGCAATTGACGGATACGGAAATTTGTGGATCGTTTGTTCAAGCGGAGCTCAGTATTCACTTTATGAATTGGCGGCGCCTTTGCCTACATCAGCTAAGGTAAGCATCACAGTGAGCCGGATGGTTGCTGCAACAGCAACACCGGCGGGCATAGGTTTCACGGGTATAGCTTTTGATCCTACCGGAAATATTTATATGGCTACAAGCACTGATCTATATGTGTTGAAAAACGGTTACGCATTGAGTCATATAGGAGCATTTACAGTTGCTAATGTTAATGGAGATCTTACATCATGCAGTTATCCTATTTCAGTATTACCGGTATTGTGGCAAAGTTTTACAGCTACTGCACAAAAAAATGAATCGGTTTCTCTTGTGTGGGAAGTATCTCAGCAAATTAATGACAAAGGTTATAATGTTGAACGCAGCGCGGACGGCATAAACTGGAATCAACTTGGTTTTGTTGCAAGCAGCGGAAGCAGTGAAGGTATAGCGCAATATTCTTTTACAGATGAAAGCGCTGCTGCCGGTAAAAATTATTATCGCATCAGCGAAGTGGATATGGATGGTAAAGAAAATTATTCAGAAATAAGAACGGTGAACATTGATAATAATGCCAGCAGTACAGTATCTGTATGGCCTAACCCGACAAAAGATGTTATCCATGTTCAAACTAACGGTGAAGGATATAGTATTGCCCGCATATATAATCTATCAGGCGCTCTTATTGGCGAAAGTAAAATACAAGCCGGAGTAAGTACAGTTAATGTAAGTAACTTATCATTCGGCATGTATATAATCAATATTAAAACTGCCGATGGACATTCTTTCAATAAGAAATTTATTAAGCAATAATTGTCTGAACTGCGATTTTGGCCTGATTTCTCTTATTCAACTGATAATTATTTTCTCGCAATTTTCTCGGAACAATCAGATAAATAAGGATAGAATCATAGTTCAGACAACAGGCAACTGAATTATAAACTCACTCCCTTTGTCTGAACCACGATTTTAGCCCGATTTTTCTTATTCAACTGATAATTATTTTCTCGTGATCTTTATCAGAAGAATCAGATAAATAAGGCTAAATCATAGTTCTTATTTCTTATTCTCAACTCCCAATTCTTTCTTCTACTAACACTAATGTATATGTAAACAAATACAACCCGAACGCATTTTTTAACATATGCCCTGATATTGCCATTACAACACTGTTAATGCATAAATGTTGAGAACGGTATTTTTTAATTCAATTTTTATTTTATATTCGGCAACCAAATAAACTATATGAAACATAAAATCATTCTTCTCCCAAATACTTCTGCTTCTTTGTTCGTTTTCGCTGTTTGCACAGGAACATCCTCTATGGATGCGCTATCCCGCAATTTCTCCCGACGGACAAACTATTTTGTTTAGCTATAAAGGAGATATCTATAAAGTATCATCAGCAGGCGGCACTGCCGAGCCTGTTACCATCGGCGAATCCTACGAGTTTGCGCCGGTATGGTCGCACGATGGAAAGTCCATAGCATTCGCTTCTGATCGTTTCGGAAATTTTGATGTGTTCGTTATGCCTGCATCAGGCGGCGAAGCAAAGAGATTGACTTTTCATTCAGGATCAGAAATACCAAGCTCGTTTACCGCAGATGATAAGTCAATTCTTTTTTCTGCTTATAGACAAGACCTTGTTACTAACGCACAATTTCCTATTGGTTTAATGACGGAATTGTACAGCGTACCCGTAACCGGCGGAAAAGTTAGCCAGGTATTACCCGTGCCCGCGCTTAATGCAACGCTTAATTCAACAGGAGATAAAATAATTTATCACGACATAAAAGGATACGAAAGCGATTGGCGCAAACATCATACTTCAGCCGTAACGCGCGACATATGGCTCTATGATTTTAAAACGCAAAAGTATACGCAGCTCACTCATTTCAAAGGAGAAGATCGTAACCCGGTATTTGATTCCAACGATAAAGATTTTTATTATCTCAGCGAGCAAAGCGGTTCTTTTAATGTGTACAAAAGTTCTATTGATGATCCTTCAACAACAGCAGTAACGCATTTCACCAAACAGCCTGTTCGTTTTCTTACAAGTGCAAAAGACAATACACTTTGTTTTGGATTTGACGGAGAGATATATACTAAAAAGCCCGGAGCAGATCCGCAAAAAATAAATATCCGCATTGCTGAAGATGGAAGAACAACGCTGGATAAAGTGTTACCCGTAAATTCAAATGTTACCGAAATGAGAGTATCTCCAAGCGGAAAAGAAATTGTTTTTGTTTTTCGCGGAGAAATATTTGTTACGAGTGTAACCGGAGGAATAACAAAACGCATTACCAACACTCCATGGCAGGAAAGAAATGTTAGTTTTAGTCCTGATGGACGTTCAATTCTTTTTGCAGCTGAAAAAGATAATAACTGGAACGTTTATAAAATTTCTATTGTAAGAAAAGAGGAACCATATTTTTATGCATCAACTGTTCTTAAAGAAGAACCTATAGTTGCAACTCCCGCAGAAGAATTTCAACCGGAGTTTTCTCCCGATGGAAAAGAAGTGGCCTATCTCGAAAACAGAACAACATTAAAAGTGATCAATCTTGCGAGTGGAAAAAGCCGCACGGTTCTTCCTGCCGATAAAAATTATTCTTATGCGGACGGTGATCAGTATTATCAATGGTCTCCCGACAGCAAATGGTTGCTCGTAATGTTTGGACTTCCTGAAAGAGTTGAATCTCCCGAGGTTGGTCTTGTAGCTGCAGATGGTAAGTCCGAAGTTGTAAATCTTACATTGAGTGGTTACGATGATTTCGCTCCTAAGTGGGCAATGGGCGGAAAAATGATGATATGGGGAAGCGACAGAAACGGAACGCGGCAGCAAGGCGGCGATCTATCATCATCAGATGTGTTTGCTCTTTTCTTTACTAAAGAAGCTTTTGACAGATTCAAATTAACGAAAGAAGAACTCGCATTAGTTAAGGAACAGGAAGACAAAAAAGAAAAAGATAAGAAAGAAGCCGAAGACAAAAATAAAGAGTCGGATAAAAAAGGAAAAGACGGAGAGAAGAAAAAGAGCGATAAAGATTCCGTTGCAAAAGATATAAAGATCGATTGGGATAATCTTACTGATAGAAAGATAAAGCTTACAACGCATACTTCAAATGCTGCCGACTGGATACTTTCAAAAGATGGCGAGAAGCTGTATTATCTTACCAATTTTGAAAAGGGATATGATCTCTGGGTAACTGAAGTTCGTACAAAAGAAACAAAATTATTTGCTAAACTCGGCGCGAATAATGTTGGTATGGAATTATCCGCCGATGGTAAATTTATTTTTTTATTAGCCGACGGAAAAATTTCCAAGATAGATGCGGAAAGCGGAAAGATGGAGTCAGTTGGCATCAACGGAGAAATGACATTGAAAGAAGCGGAGGAGAAGAATTATATTTTTGATCACGCATGGCGTCTTTTAAAAGAGAAATTTATATTTCCTGATATGCAGGGCGTTGATTGGGAATTTTATTACACCACGTACAAAAAATTTCTTCCCTTTATAAATAACGATTATGATTTTGCTGAAATGCTCAGCGAGATGCTCGGAGAGTTGAATGCTTCGCATACTGGTTGTTACTATGGTCATAACCAACCCGATGGCGATAACACAGCTGCATTAGGTATATTTTATGATTATAGTTATAAAGGAAGAGGATTGAAAGTTGCAGAAGTTATTGCAGAAGGTCCGTTGGATAAAGCTGAATCAAAAATAAAACCCGGAACCGTTATAGAAAAAATAGACGGACAGGATATAACAGACACTGTAGATTTTTATCAGTATCTCAACCGGAAAATAAATAAGCTAACATTATTATCTCTCTACGATCCTTCATCGGGAACGCATTGGGAAGAAACTACCAAACCGATTTCCCGCGGCACAGAAAATGAATTGCTTTACAAAAGATGGGTGAATAATCGTCGCAAAGAAGTTGATTCTCTTTCCGGCGGAAAGATTGGATACATTCATGTTCGCGCTATGAACGACGCAAGCATGCGCACTGTATTTGAAGAAGCGCTCGGTCGCAATCTCGGCAAAGAAGCAATCATCATTGATACAAGATTTAACGGCGGCGGAAATATTCATGAACAACTTTCGGATTTCTTAAGCGGCAAAAAGTATTTTGATGTAATTCCTCACGGGCAGTATGTTGGCTACGAACCTTCGGATAAATGGATAAAGCCTTCTATTGTTTTAATCGGTGAATCGAATTATTCCGATGCGCATTTATTTCCTGTTGCATACAAATTAAAAAATGTTGGTAAAACTTTAGGTATGCCTGTGCCGGGCACGGGAACTTTTGTTTGGTGGGAGAGACAGATTGATGAAGGTCTTGTATTTGGTATGCCAATGGGCGGATGGAAAAGTCCCGATGGTAATTTCCAGGAGAATCATCAGTTGGAGCCGGATATAAAAGTGCATAACGATCCCGATATTCTTACTGCGGGCAGAGATCAGCAAATTGAAGCTGCGGTAAAAGAGTTGCTGAAGAAATAAGGGATTTGAGATTTCGCATTTGAAATACGGCAAAAAGCTGCTCGTATTATTATAGAACTTGTTCTGCATGAATTAAAAAACTAACGGTTACTGGTAAGTAATGTATAGTTAATAAAAACATAACTAACTGGAATACATGTGTAAATAATTTCTCCGAACAATATGCACATGACATTAATGTAAAATTTTTTGACATAGAGACAGTCGCACAACCGATATATGCCCATGCATGCGCTGTTAATATAATGCATGAACAGATATACATATTTTTTTACTCCATTAAGAAATATTTTGCGTCGGTTGGGAAACAATTTGCATTCATTAAGAAACAATTTCGGTGCATGTAGGTACACGCATTAAAAATTCAGATAATGCGTTTGGGCGTTGCGGGAGGATGAAATAAGCAATTTGAAATTTTAAATTTGAAATTGCGGAGAGCGATTACTTTTCAAATCTTAATCGTTGGTGCAGCTAACGCGCATGGCTATGTGAACAACAGCAATGGCAGAAGAAAATAAGGAATAAGGAATTTGAAATAAGAAATGAGGAAGTGTGGAGAGCGATTACTTTCTCATTTCTTATTTATTATTATTTGTTTCTTATTTACAAATGAAAGATTCCCCCGCCTTTATCGTTGTTGGTGCGGCTAACGCGCATGGCTATGTGAACACGAACAATGGCAGATGAAAATAAGGAATAAGGAATTTGAAATAAGGAATGAGTAAGTGTGGAGAGCGATTACTTTCTCATTTCTTATTTATTATTATTCATTTCTTATTTACTCGAAAATCATTCGCGGGCTATGAACCACAGTTATTGAAGGTATCAATTTCATCCTTATATCGGGTTATAAAAAAATGGCCATTCACTTTTCAAAGTCACTGTTTCGCAAATTTTGCAGGATAGCGGATTAGCGGGCTTTTCATCGGACATAAAGAAATGGCCATTGGCTTTTTCAACAGGAATTGGAAATTAAATTTTTCATAAGATACAGTTCAGAGGTAATCACAGGGCGGATTGGTGGTTCAGGGATCAGACGATTGGATTTTATGGTTACATATGACTACGGATTTATTATCAATATTAAATTTTGTTGAAATCATAGATGTTCATTTCCTAAATTTCTGGAATGGATAAAATTTACCAGGGCTGCCGTATTTTTCAGTTTTAATTTTTTCAAAACATTATACCGGTGAACTTCTACAGTTCTTTCAGAAATTTTCAGTGCATCAGCAATTTCTTTTGAAGAGCTCCCTTTTTTTACAAAAGAAACAACCTCAAGTTCCCGTTGTGATAATGATTCTATATCTTTTTGAGTATCTCTTCCTGTTTCCATTTGTGTTGCTAAAATATTTTTTATCTCCTGGCAAATATGGCTTTCTCCATCCCGAATTGTAAGTATGGCTTTAATCATTTCTTCAACGGGCGAATTTTTTGTTACATAACCACTTGCTCCTTTCTGAAACATCTTCTTCGCATAAAATGGATCTGTATGCATCGATACGGCTAAAACTTTTGTGCCCGGAGAAAATTTTCTTATAAATTTTGTGGCTTCAAAGCCGCTTATACCTGGCAAATTAATATCGATGATCGCAACCTCCGGATGAAGTTTATGGCATAATTCTACAGCTCTTTCTCCGCTCTCACATTCAGCAACAATCTCTAATCTTTCATCGTTGTTCAGTAAATAACTGCAAGCTTCTCTAACTAACTTGTGGTCATCTGCAATAAGGATTTTAATTTTTTTCATTTTAGGATTGATTTTTATTTTATGTTTTTAAAAGTTACTTCCATGGAACATCCATTTCCGGGTGAAGAAAAAATTTCGAGATTGCCATTAAATATTTCTGCTCTGCCTTTGATATTCTTCAGTCCTATTCCCTTTCTTTTTTCTGCAGTATTAAAGCCTTTGCCATTATCTCTTATCATTAATTTCAAATTATCTTTTAAGGTTGCCAATTCAATTATCACTTCCGATGCTTCGGCATGTTTTATAATATTATTCAGTTGCTCCTGGATGATCCTGTAAATAACTATTTTTAAACCACCTGTTGTTTGATTTTCATTATAAGCATCATGATTAAATATGATTTTTATTTTTTTTACCAGGGCTATGTCATTGACCAAATCAGATACCGTAGCGACAAGACCTAAAGTTTCCGCTTTTACAGGGCTGACAAGAGCCTTTGATAATTTTCTTATTTCTTCAACCGCTTCGCTGATGCATTCCCTGCTTTTTATGATGAATGATTTATAATCTTCTGTTTTTAGACTGTGATCCAAAAATAAATTTGATGCAACAAGTAACTGATTGATGTTATCGTGTAATTCTTCGCCTATCTTATTCCGTTCTTTTTCCTGGGCGCACATTTCTGCTTTGGCAATTTCTTTTTGTCTATTCATTTGTTCATCCATCAACTGCTTTTGCAATTTTACTTTATCCGTAATATCAGATACCATTGCCAATGCGCCTTTATATTTTCTTTCATCATCAAAAATGGGATTAGCAGACATATTCGTCCAGATGTGTTTTCCGCTTTTTGTGATAAATTTTTTATCCATATTTTCTATTACGCCGTTTCTTCTTCTTTCAATAGATTGCAACGAAAGCTTCTTAGCTTCTTCATCCATAAAATAAAAATTTTCTTTACCTATCATTTCCTCTGCAGAATATTCCAGTATATCACACATCTTCCGGTTAACGAAAACTGTTTTATTGTTTTCATCAATCACCCATATTCCCTCCTGTGCGGTTTCAACTATCATGCGGTATTTTTCGCGGGTTTCTGCAAGCGCGAGTTCTGTTTTTTTTCTCTCAGAAATATCCTGCATATAAACGGAAAGACCTTCACGCGAAGGATAAAGCGTAGCGTGAAGCCATGTGCGGAGAGGATGACAATAACCTTCGGAGGCAAGTGTTTTCTGCTCTGCCATCGCCGCAAAAAAAAGCTTATAAAAAGGATGTTCTTTTTTCTCCGGAAATTCTTTCCATATATTTTTCCCGATTAAGTTTTCAGGTTCGCGGCCGATTATTTCTGTGGCTTTTCTGTTTAAATAAACATAATTCCAATCGGTGTCAAAAGCAACAAATGCATCTGTGATTCGTTCAAAAACATTTCTCAGTTCATTTACATTCGATAAAACTGGTGCACTAATCATACTACTTTCCATTTACACTATTAAGAAATTGGATTTTAATTTGTAATTACTCTTATGTTATCGGTAATTTTACTTATGCAAAGCTGACGGATATATTTTTTTCATGCAAGGATAAATAACTCTTTATACTGGATAATTAAGACATCCTTTAATTTATTTGTATGAGAAATAAAATTCTCCCGGTTTATGATATTGCCGAGTTTCAACATTTGGGTAATGGCGGGGATTTTTATGCAAATGATATCAGATCGCATTTAAAACAACACGAACATTTTATTCTTTTGCCACACAGGCACAGTTTTTATATGGGCATACTTATTACCGCTGGTAGTGGCACTCACGTAATTGAATTCAATAGTTATGTTATAACACCAGGCAACGTTTTTATGATGGGCCCGGGCAAAGTGCATACATGGCAATTATCAGATGATATTGACGGTTATCTTTTTTTTCATACAAAGGAATTTTATGACGTGAATTTTACCTATGAAAAAGTAGAGAGCTATCCCTTCTTCTCCAGTTTGCGTAACACGCCATTAATTACTTTAAAAAAATCAGCGCAAAAAAGAATTGAACCTATGTTTAAAGAGATAGTGGAAGAATACAGGCAGGAAGGATTGATGAAGTTTAGAAAATTATCCTCACTTTTAAATGTTTTATACATAGAATTGTCAAGAGAATATATACCCCAAAAAATGCGGGATGAACAAAATCTTCCGTACCTGGCAAAGGTTCAGCATCTCGAAGAACTGATTGATAAAAATTTCCTTGATATAAAATCTCCGGCAAAATATGCAAAGCTCATGTACGTAAGCGAAAAACATCTCAACAGAATGGTAAAGGTTAGCCTGAATAAAACCACTTCCGATCTTATTACTGAACGAATTATTCTTGAAGCAAAAAGAATGCTGGTGTTTTCAAAAAAAACCATTACTGAAATTATTGATGAACTTGGATACACCGACAGCGCTTATTTTTTCCGTTTTTTTAAAAAGAAAACCACTCTGACTCCAACAGCATTCCTTGAACAGTTCAGGAAGACCTGACCCGGCTTTTAACTACTCATGATTTTTCAACTTTTTGCCGTTGATGGTGTTGTGTGCAAGCTTAGTGGCAGAGGAATGAGAAAGTGGAAAATAAAAAATAAGGAATTTGAAATAAGAAATGAGCAAGTATGGAGTGCAACTACTTTCTCATTTCTTATTTATTATTATTTATTTCTTATTTTATGTAATTCAGGCAACGGGCAATTCAATAATAAATTCACTTCCTTCATTTTCTTTTGTGTGCACTTTTATTTCGCCGCCATGCGCTTTAATAATATCATAGCTGATGCTTAATCCCAACCCGGTTCCCTGCCCGGTAGGTTTTGTAGTAAAAAATGGGTGGAAAATTTTATCAATTACTTTTTGAGAAATACCGTTACCGTTATCCATAACCGTTAGTATAACTTTTTCGCTTGTCTTTTTAGTACTTACAGAAACTGTCGGCTGATAGTTAGTAGCTGATAGCTTTGCTTTTTCATTAACTGCATAAAATGCATTGTTGTATAAATTCAAAAGAACTCTTCCTATATCCTGCGGAATGATATTTATTTTTCCGATTGTATTATCAAAATTGGTTTTCATGGTTGCATTGAATGTATTGTCTTTTGCCCGGAGACCGTGATAACTTAATCTTAAATATTCATCGGCTAATGCGTTTATATCTGTTAACTCTTTTTCACCTATGCTTGACCGTGAGTGTTGCAGCATTCCTTTTACAATGGCATCTGCTCTTTTTCCGTGATGATTTATTTTTTCTTCATTCTCTTTTATATCATTCAGGATTTCAGTTTCTGCGTTTTCATTTCTTTCTGCTTTTGGCTTTAAGCGTTCAGCGTTTAGTTCTTCAATCAATTCTTTATTTATCTCCGAAAAATTATTTACGAAGTTCAGCGGGTTTTGAATTTCATGTGCAATACCTGCGGTTAGCTCACCAAGAGAAGCGAGTTTTTCTTTTTGTATCAATTGCGCTTGTGTTCCGCTCAGTTCTTCGAGAAGATGTTTGAGTTCTTTTGTTCGTTCAGCAACTTTTGTTTCGAGTATTACATTTTGTGAGAGTACTAATTTTTCATTTTCTTTCACTTGAGCAAAAGCTTCAGCTTCTGCTTTTTCTTTTTCTTCTCTATAGGTATTTATTTTGTTCGCAAGCGCAAAAGATAACAGCAATGCTTCAATGCCTGAACCAATTCTCATTCCGCTAACGGTAAGTTGGTTGTACGGAACAATATTAAAATCTTTCAATAAAAAAACAACAACGCCAATCAGCAGCGTCGTCCATGCAATAAGATAATATTTTGCCGGTTTAAATCCATTGCGGTATACGATAATGCCTGTGAAGAAAAGAGAGAACACCGCAATAAGAGATACAAGTTCTGTAGTGATCATTCCTAAAAACCTATTGCCAGTAAGTATTATAATAACACAAACAACATAGCAATATATCAGAACGCGCAAGAAGGAATGCATGCGTTTTGCATTTTCTTTTGTGTGTAAAAACACAGCAGAAAATAAAATTGCAAAACTTCCGGCAAGGCATGCGATGATATTTACATAATGATTTAGTTGCGGCGCATTCGGCCATAAATATTCAAAAGCTAATCCTTCTTCAATTACGTTTGTCAACGTCATAAACACAACGTAGAGAACATAAAAAAGATACGCTGAATCTCTGAGAGAAGAGTAAATGAAGAAATTATACAGAACCATCAAAATCATAAAGCCCACATAAATACCATAAAGAATATTTGATAGCTGAACAGAACTTAACCTGCTCTCCAGCGACGAAACATGAATCGGAAATTGCAAACCTGTATTTGTTTTTACACGGAGATAAAACAGTTGCGCACTGTCTTTTGGAATATCAAGAACAAATAAATTTTGATTAACGGAAATTTCTCTCTTGCCAAATTTATTATATGCAGAAAGAGATTTTTTTACAACAGAATCTTTTTTGGGAATGTATAGATCGATCCATTCCAGTTCGGTATTTTCCAAAGAAAGAACAAGTTTTTCTCCGAAACCGTTTTTTATGGAGAACCTGCACCACACCGGTGAAGGCTCTGCGCCGAAATCAGGAATATCCTGGTCGCTTTGTTTGAAATTATTTTGAAATGAAGGGGAAGAAACATCTGCATAAGAAAGTTTTCCGGAAGTATCAACCAAAACGGAAAGCATTTTTCCGATTGTAATGTTTTGGTTTTTTGCAGCTGCGACAATTACAGGTTGCGCAAAACAATCTGATCCCAAAACACTGCCGAAAAATATAATAAATACAATACGCTTCATTGACATAATAAACCTTTGTTTAGCATTTGCAAAAGCAAATTACTACGAAATGCCGAGTTGATTTTGCCAATACTCTGTAACAAAAACATTATTGGGATCAAATGATTTTCTTATTGCATTCCATTTTGCAAAATTTGGATATTGCGATAACAAATATGCGCCACCAGGTTTTCCATTTATAGTTGCAGGAAGATATTTTCCCCAATGACATCTGAAATCGAAACTTTCCAAAGCGTTCCAGTAATTCTGAAAAAGAGTTTGAACAGGATCTTTATTTGTATTGGCAAACCAAAACACGTCTACGCGGATCATATTACTGCCATACGATGGACTCATCCAAAAATTGCTTGCCTTAGCTCCGTAAATTTCTATACTGAAATATCCTGTGTTGCTTGTATTCTCTCCATTGACTCCGTAAAACTTTTGCAATGCAAGCATAACTTGCTGCGCCTGGTTCATAGGTATCCATAACTCGGTAAATTCTACCGGCATTAGTTTATCATCTATTTCATTATCCATGCACAAGCCCGTGTACCAATAATCCTGGAATTTTTGATCTTCTCCAATCTTTACAAACACATCAAGTACTGCGGGAAGAATGTACGGATAAAAAGCTGCGGTAATTCCATCTGCAATAAGTTTCGCACCAGTCCAATTTTTAAAGACATTTAAGAACCAATCCGGCCAATAACCGATTGATGAATAAAGAATATCTGCGCCAGTTGTTGCGGGAGCTTCCGAACCTAAAAGAGGGGGCACTTCTTCATAGGGATGAGGAACAAATCCATTCACCGCAGGAATTTGATTTGCCTGCCACACTACCATTTTTTGAACATTAAGTTGCGGCCACCACATAAGACGCGAATAATCTACACCCTGAAAAAAGTTTTGCAAATCAGTTGCGCTTGATCCAAACAAATCAATCGGGCAATCTTTTGCATAGGTTGTAGTTTCTTCTCCCTGAATATTAAAAGTGGGAATGCAATTAAAAGTTACCGACACAATTATTCCAAACATGCCAAGCCCAATTCCTGCTGCGTAAAAATTATCTGTGTCTGCATCGGTTATTGAAAAAGTGCGGAGTTGCGGAGTGGCTTCTGCTGTCATCACTGTAATGCTTTCGATCATTTCATCAAAAGAATATTTCAACGATCCTCCGGAAGAACCTGTGGAAAGAAATCCGCCAACGGTTTGATGTTTGATGCCGCCCATTTCAGGAATTGCCCATCCGTGATTAAACACTTGTGTAAACAAACTATTTTCATTTGTTGATTTTACTCCTGTGGATTCGGGAGTAGGATCGTAAGGATCTAAACCAAGATGACAACCGCCGCCTACGATTACCTGCATATTGTCGTTAAACGTTACTGTATTAAAATACGACAACATGATGTACGTGCAGTTAGCATAATTTCCCGATTCCTGGTCGGGCGTTAGCGGAAAGGAATGCCCCGAACCGCGCATACTTATTTTTTTATTGTTAGTTATCGCGTCGGAAATAAGGGCAGATAAGTCGTCTGTTGTTTGCGGTAAATAATAAGTTGCGCCACCAACCGGAACAGTTGCAATGTTTGAAATTGAGCTCATGATTTTTTTTTGCGTTAAGGTTATTGAAGAAAGTTATGCCAATAGGGAGTATTAAGTTTTGAATCTATGGCATAGGAGGGTTTATTGCGAGGCTGGCTAAAGTTATATAAAAGAAATGTATTTCTGATTTTTATCGGGATTATTAACCAGTAAGAATTGAATATTAATTATCACCTGTTACATTTTTAGAAATAAGAAATAAAAAATTAAATTTCATCTTCCTTTAAGTGCAGCAACAACAGCACTAACAACAAGAAACTAACAATACGTTCAGCAGCGCCTAATCCATTCCAAATGGCGCTTTGCCACATAGCAAACCATTCGCCTCCGATAACTTCAAATCCGGCAAACCAAATAATGATGCCAATAATAATTCCTGCAACAGCCCAATTTTTTGAAGCATGAAATTTTGCCGCTCCGCTTTTTATATTTTTAAATAGAAGCCAACTTCCTTTTATGCAACAAAAAGCCATTGCTGTTTCAAAAGCGATAATTAAAATGTATGCAGCATGAAAAACATAGATGTTGTTTATGCTTCTGTAATGAATATGACTTTCAGGAAATGTAGTATCCATTTTCAAAACATGTTCTACAAAAGAAAAATTGCTATAGTAATCCGTAATATTTCCAAAAGCAACCAGCAAAGCCATTAAGCCAACACCGGCCACAGCAATTGCCTTTGCAATACGAAGTAAAAAAGAAGTAGTGTACATGGGTTGGTGAAATCTGCTGCAATGATTAATTCACTAAAAGTATGAAATGAATTGAACCTGGAATAAACCAACTGTTATAGCTCGCGGGGACATGAAAAAAGTAGCTTAAGATACTTTTGTTTTATTTATTCAATTCATTTCGCTTCGTGGGGATACGAACCGGGGTGGCAGAAGGTCGCGTTGAGGCATTATCAATTCTTCAATTCAGCATCCTGTATTCGTTCGGCGATTGCCCAACCCATTGTTTAAACAAGCGGGTAAAGTGTTGCGGATATTTAAATCCTAATTCGTAGGCTATTTGACTTATTGATTTGCTTTGGTCAAATATTTTTTCTTTCGCAACATCAATCACTTTCGATTGTATGTATTCCTGCGCCGTTTTACCTGTTTCTTTTTTTACCAGGTCGCCAAAATAACTTGCGGATAAATGCAATTCACCTGCACAAAAAGCTACAGCGGGCAAACCAATTGTTTGTGGTTTGTCTGTATTAAAGTATTCGTTCAGCAAATGCTCAAATCTTTCTAAAATTCCTTTATGTATATTATCTCGCGTAATAAATTGCCGGTCGTAAAAACGAATGCAATAGTTCAAAAACAATTCAATGTTAGATACGATCAATCTTTTGCTATGTTTATCTATTGCATGTTCTAACTCGTATTCAATTTTTGAAAAACATTCTAAAACAATTTTTCTTTCACGTTCCGATAAATGAAGCGCTTCATTGGATTGGTATCCGAAGAAACTATAATCGTGAATATGTTCGCCCGAGTGATGTGCCATGTATTAAATCAGGATGAAAAACTAAAGCATAACCTTTCGGTTGATATGTTTCTCCATTACTGTTCACGCCCGCAACCTGTCCCGGCGCAATAAAAACGAGCGTGCCTTCCTGGTAATCATATGTATGCTTGCCATACATTAAGTCACCACATTTCACATCTTTTAAAAATATCGTGTAAAACCCGAAATACATTTTCGAACCTTGTCTTGGATTTGCTTTTGATAAATCAACCACACTCACCAATGGGTGCAAGGTTTCGTTATTGTTGAATGCGTTGTAGTCGCTGATTGTTTCAAATCTTATCATGTTATCCATATCCTTATGTTTTTCTAATTCAAAATTACTGCATTATTCATAGCTTGCATCAATGTGCATTCTCTAATCAGCAATATTGGTAGATAAATCCGTAACCTGTATACCATGCACGCGGTGAAATGCTAAGACCTTTGCATTAAGAAAGAAAATAGAATTATGCAAAATGTAAAACTAAATAACGGAGTTGAAATGCCCATCTTGGCTTTGGTGTTTTCCAGGTAACAGATTTAGCAGAATGTGAAAGAAGTGTTGTTGATGCAATTGAAACGGGCTATCGTTTGATTGATACTGCTGCGTCTTATGTGAATGAAGATGCAGTTGGTAAAGCAATCAAAAGAAGCGGCGTGCCAAGAGAAGATTTATTTATCACAACAAAACTCTGGATACAATCAAACGGATATGAAGGAACAAAAAAAGCTTTTGAAAATTCTCTGAAACAATTGCAATTAGATTACCTGGATTTATATCTAATTCATCAACCATTTGGCGATGTATATGGCGAATGGAGAGCTATGCAGGAATTATACAAAGAAGGAAGAGTAAGAGCAATTGGTGTAAGCAATTTTCATCCTGACAGACTTATTGATTTCATCATTCACAACGAAATTGTTCCGGCCGTAAATCAAATTGAAACACATCCGTTTCATCAGCAAATTGAAACGCAAAAATTCTTACAGGAAAATAATGTACAGATAGAATCAGTTGGGGACCTTTTGCAGAAGGCAAAAACAATATCTTTCATAATGACTTACTTGCTGGAATCGGAAAGAAATATAACAAAGCATTGCACAGGTTGTTGTTCGCTGGCTTACGCAAAGAGGTGTTGTTGCCATTCCGAAATCAGTGCGCAAAGAAAGAATGGAAGAGAACTTTTCCATCTTTGATTTTGAATTAAGTGCTGAAGATATGGAAGCCATCAAAACATTAGATACAAATGCAACGCTCTTCTTCGATCACCGTGATCCTGCCATGGTAAAATGGTTGGGAGAAAGAAAATTGAATATTTAATTAACCATAATAAATAACAACAAAATGAAAATAAAAATCTCACAACTGGTTTTAGTAATGATGATTCTGCAATCGTCCTATGCACAGCCACACGAAACAATTGCATCTGCAACGAGCAACACACCTGAACAACAGGAAATCATTAATCTTTCCAAACAGAAATGGAATTGGATGGCAGATAAGAATGTTGATTCTTTAAATCTGCTGTTCGATGACAAATCCATGTTTGTTCACATGGGCGGAAGCTGGGGAAAAACCCAGGAACTTGCTACCATTAAAAGCGGTGGAATCTGGTATAAGAAAGCCGAGGTTTACGCAGTTATAGTGAACATGTTTGGTAACACTGCTATTCTGCTAAATGATATTGACTTGGTGGCAGTAGTTGGCGGAAACAAAGTCACCAATCCTTTTATGGTGACTGAAGTTTACATCAAAGAAAACGGCAAATGGAAGATGGGCTCACTCACGTTCTCGCATCTGCTTAGGCCGGTTAAAATGAAATAACAATAGTAATAATCAGCACAGCGTTAACGGCAATCTAACAAATAGAGTTCAGATAATCTTTGTTGAAAGACACCTAACAAGTTTTTAAAACCTGTCAAGTCTTATGGAACGTAAAGATTCCCGCCTGCGCGGGAATGTTCAAAATGAAAAGGGAGCCGTAAGGAATTACGGCTCCGGTTGATTGTCCCTGTTCTGTGTTCTATGGTTTAGTGTTCGTGTACAATTTATTCTTTCACTAATTTGGTAGTATAGTTATCATTTCCGTTGATGACATGCAAAATATATATACCGCGCGCGAGCATCATAAGATTATTTATTTGATAAGTGTTTACTCCAATGCCGACTGATATTTTTTGATTGCTGATTCGCTTTCCGTTTAAGTCCATCAATTCTAACATTCCATTATTTTGCTGCAAAGAATTTAAGCGAACAGTAAAAGCATCATTAAAAGGATTAGTAACTTTTACGCCAGCAGTGAAAGGTTGGTTATTATCAATTTCTTTTGATTCGCTGTAAAAAATATCCGCGCTTAAATCAATTTGTTTAATGCGGTAATAACTGATGCCCGTATAAGGATTATCATCTGTAAAAGAATAATTTTTTTCTCCATCAGTAGTGTGCGTTGCAACTACAGTTGTTAATGAATCCCAATCTTTTCCATTCACGCTGCGTTGAACAACATAATAATTCACTTCTGCTTCTGATGATACAGACCAGTTCACCAACACCTGTTGATTATTTTGCAGCGTTGCAGTAAAACTTGTTATCATCAACGGCAGTGATTGCGGACCGCAAAGTTGCACATCGAGTTCGTATGCTTTTCCCGGACCATTATCTCCTGCAGCAAGACCAAATAATGTTCCGAGAGTATTTCCTAAATTCAATAATCCAGATCCAAAGTCGAGCGTTTTACCCGGTGCGCCTACCAAAACTTTATTCTGAGTCAATGCGCCTTTAACTTTAAATGCACCGGCAACACTATACCCGATAAGCGAAGTAACGTTTACTCCGAGAGTTGCATCGTAAGTTGCATCCAAAGTCCAAGCTGGTGTGCTTTGATAAGTGCCATTTGTATTTCCTAAAAATACATAAGCGGAGCCACCGGCAACATTACTGCCAACTATCTCTGTGCTCAATGTTGCAGGTTCGCCAATAACGATATCCGCAATGCCATCACAATTCACATCTTCAAGATTATCCATTGAAAATCCGAATAACAAAGAACTTTGAATTGTATTTAAAATAGTATTATCATTTCGCGGAGAAGTTAATTGCTGATCGGGAGTAATTATTCCCGAAGCGGATGCATTCTTTTTAAAAACACTTACGGTTCCTGTTTTTACCTGCAAGCCACTGAAAAGATTCGTCAATGCTCCGCCAAGAGGAGCGCCAACTAAAATATTTCCTGTTCTTGCGCCTGCTGCATTTCTTACTCCCTTTACACAAAAGCCGAATAAATTTGCAACGTTGGCAATAGTGCCGCTGAAATTTGTAAGCAATCCGCCGGATGATGCTGCAAGTGTTGCGCCTGGTTGGGTATTAATGCCAGAGCCGGTTCCATAATATACCAATGCGCTTCCCTGCAATAACTGTCCGGTTAATAAACCGCTGATAGAACCAAGATCAACTCCTGCAGGAGCTCCGACAACAACGTCCGTATGTCCATCACCGTTATAGTCGCCGGCGCCGTCAACGCTCATGCCAAATAAAAGTCCGCTAATGTTTGAAGAAAGTAATCCAAGACCAAGTAAAGAAGATGTTGGCGGATTTAATTTCACCAAATTATAATTAGCGCCATTAGATAAGAAAACAAATGCAGCGCCTGATTGTACATCTGCTATGCTGCCAAATAATCCTGTAGTGATTCCTGCATACATCGGCGAGCCGACGATAATATCATTTTTGTTATCACCATTAAGATCATCGGCAACAGCAACAGAAAAACCAAACAGCGCATTTATATTTAGATTGATGCCACTTTGTATAATACCTGATCCGTTTAATTGTAATGTTAGAAGAGGAGTAGTAACTGTTGAAGTTAAATTTGCTCCGCTGAATGCATATACTTTTCCAACAGTGCCGGAAGCAGTTCCAAGTCCTGCAGAAATAGTTATTTTATCCAAAGGTGCGCCAACAATAATATCATTCACACCATCACCGTCAATATCTCCGGCAGCAATGCTATAACCAAATAAAGCGCCGGCAACACAAGTTGAAGGTTGCAGTTGTGCACCTGGTGTTGGAGATAATCCTTTCGAGCCACCGTAATAAACAAACACAGCGCCAACACTCGCAAGTGTTCCTGTTCCGGAAATAATATTAATTAATCCCGGTGCGCCTATTGCAACATCTGCATAGCCATCTCCATTTATATCGCCAAGACCTACGAGTGAATAACCATAAGCCGCATCAATAGCTGTTTGCCCGAGAACAGATGGTAAAATTCCTTGTGCTGTTGCAGACCATTCTGCAGTGTGGTTCAACGGATCAATTGTTAGCGGGTAAATTGCATTTTCATCATCAATAATTATATCAAGAATATTTTTGTTGATGAGTTCCATATGCGCGCTCACTACATTTTTATTTGCGTCCCAAACTTTTAATGCGTCGTAACGAAGAATTGTTTTGCCATTATTATTCAATTCTAAAACCTCTGCATTTTTTAATGATGCAGAAAGATTAGAATCTTTCAAATTAATTCTAACATCAAGGTCTTTTGTACCTATAGGTTTTGTATTGATGATAAAATCCTGGCGCAATCCATTTTCATCGTTTGTATATTCAATAGAAAAGTTTTGATGTTGCTGAACTAAATAATTATTTTTTACAGATAAAACAGGATTTGTAATTGTTTTGAAAGAATTTCTTCCTTTGCTTACTGAATAAATGCTGAATGAACTTTTCCATACCTGCGCAAAATTTAATGGCGTTACAGAATAACCATTATTAGTAATTGTGTACACCACTTTTTGCGCGCGGTTTGCACATGCAAAAGAAGAAACAGAAATGTTTTTGAAATTGTATTCTGTTTTTGCAATAAAGGATTCCGCCTGGTTTAACCAGTCTGATTCTGAAGTTGAATCCCGAAACTTTTTTTCACTTTGATTTTGAGCAAAAGCGATTTTAAGAAACAATAAGATCGTGAACAGGAGTAAAGATGCTTTCATAATTAGGTACGATTTAGGGTGTGAAAAAAATAAATCCTTAATGGTGTTTCAACGGATGAATTTTTTTCAACCAATGTAAAAGGGATCACATGGTAAATGAAAAAATCAATGCAGGTATTTCGAGGATATAGGAACGTAACGAACAAAACACAACGTGTTTTTCGCTGAGGATAGTGGATTGGATAACTTATTTAATTACAAACCGAAAGTAGAAACCAAAAATTCTTATTGCAAGCTTTTCTTTTCTTAATTCTGCGATCTAAATATAAATCTTTAGTCATTAACAGCATTTATCTTTAGAAAATGTTTTCTAATCAAGCGGCAATTCAATCTTTAATAAATATCCTTTGCCGTGCGAGGTAATTATTTCCATAGTTCCGTTTTGCACATCTACGCGTCCTGCAATATTGTGCAACCCTATTCCTTCGGATTTTTCAGTTGGTTCCGCACCTATGCCATTATCGCGGATGGTGATGATCAATTTTTCCGAAACATTTTTTATGGTAATGCATGCTTCAGTTGCTTCCGAATGTTTTAAAATATTACTTAGTTGTTCCTGCACGATACGGTAAATAGCAAGTTTTTTATCGGCGGCGAGATGATCTATTGCACTTCGTTCGATGTATAAACTCAGTGACAATGTAGTATTGATTTTCATACTGTTTACCAATTCATGCAATGCATCTTCGAGACAAACATCTCTCATAGATCCAAGCGTAAGTGATTTTGAAACCGAACGGATTTCTCTTATTGCTTTTAAAAGATATTCATTTGTTTTGTACAGCAATTCTTTTTCCACCTCATCTTCGCGCAGCGCAACATCAATATAAAGTTTTGCGGTAGCGAGTATCTGGTTGATATTATCATGAAGCTCGCGCCCGATAAGTTTTCTTTCTTTTTCCTGTGCCTTTATGGAAATAGAAGTAAGCAATTTCTGTTTTTCAACTTCACGCTTTATCATTTCTTCCTGCATTTTTTTTCTTTCAATACTATACTCGATAGATTTTGCAAGAAGCGTTTCATCAAAACTTCCTTTTACAAGATAATCCTGCGCACCCAACAAAATACTGCGCAAAGCAATTTGCTTATCCGAAAGACCGGATAAAACAATAACGGAAAGATGCGGAGCTGCCTGGTTTATTGTTTGAAATGATTCGAGGCCTTTGCTGTCAGGCAGCGCGAGATCTAAAAAGATCAGATCGGGATTTTCTTTTTCAAGAAATTCAAGCGCATGCTTCAGCCTGCTTATGTGAATTATATTTTTGGTTGGAAGTCCTGTCCTGGAAATGTATTCCTGTAGTAAAGTAAAATCGTGGTCGTTGTCTTCAATAACAAGAATGTCTAACGGTGACTGGTCAGTAATCATGGGTACGAATTTTTTTAATAGAAATAAAATCAAAAGTATCAAGATAGTTCTGCATTTGTAATAGGGTAATTGCATTAGCATAATACAATAGTTTACACTTATAGTATTTCAAAAAGTTATTGAGTAGATTAGACGCAATAAAATCTTCCGTACCTAATGAAAGGCTTTTCGTTTTTTGGTTTTATCAGGAATATATCCATCGCAAAAAAACTTTACTTCACAGTTGGCATCATGGCGTTGTTAATTGCAGTGGAACTTATGGTGCTTTTTTTTTCCATCAACACACTTTCTTCGGTAAGAGCATATGTAGGCGGCGAAGGTCTTTGGTCCAAAGCGCAAAAAGACGCCGTATATCAATTGCTGATTTATGCGCGAACACATAATGCAGAAGATTATAAAAAATTCAGAGAGTTTATGAAAGTGCCGATTGGAGATCACAAAACACTTGTCGAACTCAACAAAACAAATACAGATTTGTACGCAGCGAAAGAAGGATTTGTAGAAGGCCGCAATCATCCCGAAGATGTTGATGGAATGATTAAATTATTCAGCCGGTTTAGTTCAAACATTTATATTCATAAAGCAATTGTTGCGTGGACAAATGCAGACAGATTAATCACCAATGAATTTATTCCTATCGGAGAAAAACTGCACCAGGAAATTCTTTCACCAAATTCTTCGCAGAGCAGAATTAATGAAATTGTAGATGAAATAGATCCGCTGAATGCAAAGATCACTGTTTATGAAGATGAATTTTCTTATGCATTAGGCGAAGGCTCGCGTTGGTTGGAAAATGTAATACTGAAATTATTATTTGTTGTTGCATTAACTGTTGAATGCACGGGGCTGTTTCTTGCGATAGCCGTAAGCCGCGGCATACAAAAAGGTTTGCATGAAATTCTTCTCTCTGCAAAAGCAGTTGCAAAAAGAGATTTCAGATGCAAGGCGCGCGCGTTTTCAAAAGATGAAATTGGAATTCTTGCAAGCACATTTAATCAAATGGCATCGGAGCTTGAAAAGTTGGAACAGGAAATAATGCATACCAACATCACTCTTGAAAAAACTGTTGCATCGCGAACAATGGAATTAGAAAGTAAAAATAAAGAACTGGAACAGTTTGCATATGTTGCCTCGCACGATTTGCAGGAACCGATCAGAACCACAACAGGATTTGCCGAACTTTTAAAAAAACAATTTTACGGTAAGCTCGATCCAACTGCAGATAAATACCTCGATTATATTTTGCAATCTTCCGACAGAATGAAAATATTAATTAAAGACCTGCTTGATTATTCCCGAATCGGGCGACAAAAAGAATATGAACTTGTGGATTGTTCTTTGATTCTTAAAGAAGCGATTGCAGATATGGACAGAAGCATTCGCGAAAGCGAAACAATAATTACCCGCGGAGATTTGCCGCTGATAAAAGCATATCCTACAGAATTAAAATTACTTTTTCAGAACCTGATAGCGAATTCTATAAAATTCAGAAAGCCCGGAACATCTCCTGTTATAGATATCTCTGCGTGTAAAAAAAATGGTTATTGGGAGTTTGCAATAAAAGATAACGGAATTGGAATTGATGAAAAATATCACGAAAGGATATTTGTTATTTTTCAAAGATTACATACAAGAACAGAGTATGAAGGTTCCGGCATAGGTCTCGCACACTGCAAGAAAATAGCAGAGTTGCATGATGGAAAGATTTGGGTTGATTCCACGCACAACGAAGGAAGTGTTTTTTATTTTACAATTAATGATCTTATATGATTGCAGAAAAAAAACTTAATACAGTTTTATTGATTGATGATGATGAACCAACCACATTCATGTATAGAATTGTGCTGGAAGAATCGGGCTGCACAAACAAAATTCAAATTGCACATGGCGGCGATGAAGCGCTTAATTTTTTACGAAGCGAGGCAGGTAATAAATATGAATCTCATTATCCCGATCTTATTTTTTTAGACATCAATATGCCAAGAATGGATGGTTGGGAATTTCTTCAGCAATATAAAAAATTGAATTTTGGTGAAAATAGTAATGTTGTTATGATCATGCTCAGCACTTCGCTAAATCCCGATGATGAGATCCGCGCAAAATGTATTCCGGAGATATCTGAATTCCGGCACAAACCTTTAACCATAGGTATGATTCGTGAAATAGCAGGGAAATATTTTAATTGATTTTTTGCCCGGCTTGTTTTTAGAAGAGATTTCATTAAATTTAGTTTTTAATTGTCGCGGATACATCTTATAACCTTCCTGTTAAAAATATCTTCTACCCTTTAAACGCCATTAACTTTTCAGACTTCAAAATAATGAATTCAAAAAACTGCTTCGCTGTACATAAGAAATTATGCACGCTATTATTGGCACTAACGCTTTCCGTTACAACACTTCCATTTTTTCTTTTTGCGCAGGATACCTCCGAAAAAGGTCTGCCATTTGTTACCAATTTTCGCCCGAATGATTTTCATAGCTACCCGCAAAACTGGACCATTGTTGAAGACAACAGAGGTTTGATATATATCGGCAACCAGGGCTACATTCTCGAATATGATGGTGTGAAATGGAAAAAAATACCTGTTGCAGCAAATGGAACAGTAGCAATAAGATCGTTGGCAAGAAATAAAAAAGGCATTATATACTATGGCTCGATCACCGACTTTGGTTATTTGTCTGTTGATAGCCTCGGACAAACAAAAGCGAATTCACTGCTAAAATATGTTCCTCCCGCGTTACGTAATTTCAACGATATATGGACAACGCAGGTAACCGATGAAGGAATTTATTTCCAGGCGCGCGAAAGAATATTCCGTTTCACAGAAAATAAATCGGGGGATGGGTTAACGGGAGAAATAAAATCGTGGGAGCCAACAACGAAATTCATGTACAGTTTTTATATTGATGGAACATTATTCGTTCATCAACAAAAGCTGGGGATTTTTAAAATGGTCGATGATTCATTGCAAAAAATTCCGGGAAGTGATTTTTTGGGAAATGAACGTGTGCAGGTAATGTTGCCATATCCATCTGCCACCGGTGATAAAGCATATTTATTTGGTATGTTTTATAGCGGCTTATATCTTTTTAATGGAAAAACCTTCAGTCGTTTTCATACGGATGCAGACTCGCTTATAAAAGCAACTCTGTATAAAGGTATTGTTTTGAAAGATGGTTCATTCGCATTGGCTACTGCCGGCAAAGGACTGATCGTTCTAAACAAAGAAGGTAAGACTTTGCAGATCATTAACCGCGAAACCGGTTTACAGGATGAATCGGTATATGGAGTTTATGCAGATAGCAAAGATAATTTATGGCTTGCTTTAGATAATGGCATTTCCCGCGTGCAAACATCATCGCCGTTAACACAATTCACTATTCAATCCGGCATTACTACTGCAACTCTTTGCGTGCAGCGATTTAAGGGCGTTCTGTATTTGGGAACTACCAACGGATTGCTTCGGTTCAATAATGCAAAAAGAATTTTTGAATCTGTAAAAGAAGTTTCAACAAACCAGGTGTTTCAATTTTTGCAGGTGGGAAATGAATTGCTGATAGCAACTGACGGGTTATATTCTATCAAAAATAATAAAGTACAATTAGTTCAGCCTTCACTGAGCGGCAATCTTCAATTGGCAATGCTCTTTCATCCAAAAAAATTTCCAAATATTATTCTTGGCGGAGATGCGATCCAGGGACTTGCCTTGTTCACTAAAAAAAATAAAACCGATAATGAATCTACCGACTGGAAGTTTGCGGGATACATGCCTGGTCTGAATCAGCAGGCATGGACGATGTTTGAAGATAAGGATGGAATGATATGGATGGGCACACAAAATGAAATCGTTTTTCGTATTAATATTGTATTAGACTCCGCAGGTAATGTAGATTTTAAAAAATGTACTGCAGATAAATTTGGGATAGAAGACGGCCTTGCTCCAGGTTGCGGCCCCGTTTATGGTGTAAATGGTGTTGCATATTTTGCCGCTGATTCTTCCTTTTATGTTTTCGATAAAAAAACAAACAGGTTTGTAAAGGATTCAACATTCGGTAAATTTCCAAATGCAGGCGGCAAAGATGAAGTATATGTTTGGGAAGATTCTTCAAAAAGAGCATGGATCCGTTTTGGAAAAGCATCAGTCATTGCAACGCCTCAGCCCGACGGAACATATACAACCGACAAAACTTCATTATTACCTATCAGCGAAAGAACCATCAGCCAGTTTTATCCTGAAAACAACAAGATAACATGGATATGTACAACGGATGGATTGGTAAGATTTGATGAGAATAAGAAAAAAGTTTATGACCAGCCTTTCAATGTCCTCATTCGTACAATCAATGCCGGCAATAGTTTAATGAATCCCGATTTCCCCGATAGCGCCAGCGGCAAACAAAATAATTTTGTCGCTTATAAAAATAACAGTGTTCGTTTTGAATATGCAGCTCCTTTTTTCGAACAGGAAGACAGAACAAAATATCAAACATGGATGGAAGGTTTTGAAAAAGGCTGGACCGAATGGGGAAGTAATTCTTATAAAGAATATACTAATCTTTCCGAAGGCAAATATCGATTTCACGTACGCGCAAAAAATGTTTACCAGGTTGTAAGCGATGAAGCGGTATATAGTTTTACTGTTGAGCCTCCTTTGTACAGGAGCTGGTGGGCATTTGTGCTATACGCATTGGCGTTAGTATCTCTTTTATATTTTATCATCCGTTACCGCACAAGCAAACTTCATGAGCAGAGGATGGAACTGGAAAAGAAGATCCAGGAACGTACGCACGAAGTGCAGGTACAGGCAGAAGAACTTGTTACGGTAAACCAAATAAGCCAGGCATTAGCATCGCAATTGGATCTTGATGATTTAATAAAATTAGTGGGAGATGAGATGAAGCAGGTATTCAAAGCAAACATTGTTTACCTCGCTATGCTCGATAAAAAAAGCAATCTTATTAATTTCCCGTATCAATATGGCGAAAAATTGCCGCCAATGAAATTCGGTGAAGGAATTGCTTCAAAAATAATTGCAACGGGGAAACCTTTGTTGCTGAATAAAAATATTAACCAGGAAATTGCGCAATTAGGTATTCAACGTTTGGGTTTGCCTTCTGCTTCTTATCTCGGTGTTCCTATTCCGATTGAAGATGAAATCATAGGAGTGCTGAGTGTGCAAAGCACAACGATGGAAAATTATTTTGATGAAAAAGATCAACGCTTACTTTCAACCATTGCGGCAAATGTTGGTGTGGCATTAAAAAAGGCAAGATTGTTTGAAGAAGTAAAACACGCAAAACTCGAAGCGGAAAAATCAAGCAAAATTGCAGAGCGCGCCAATGAAGCAAAGAGCGCTTTTCTTTCTACGGTAAGTCATGAATTAAGAACGCCGCTTACTTCTGTTCTTGGCTTTGCCAAAATCATTAAAAAAAGACTGGAAGAAAAAATTTTTCCCGCAACAGATAAAACTGATCCAAAAACAGAACGCGCCATAGGACAGGTTTCAGAAAATTTGAATGTGGTTATTTCCGAAGGAGAAAGATTAACGCATCTTATTAATGATGTTCTCGATCTCGCAAAAATAGAAGCAGGAAAAATGGAATGGAACATGGAAAATGTTTCTATGGCAGAAGTTGTTGATCGCGCTATAGCTGCAACTTCTTCTTTATTCTATCAAAAAAATATTACGCTTGAAAAATTTGTTGAGCCTGATCTTCCAAAAATCACCGGTGATCATGATAAACTGATCCAGGTTGTTGTTAACCTAATTTCAAACGCAGTGAAATTTACGGAGCAAGGCGTAATTTCCTGCAATGTTATTTGCAAAGGCAACGAGATCATCACCAGTATAAAAGATACAGGTATAGGTATTGCAAAAAATGATCAGTCTCTTGTTTTTGAACAATTCAAACAAATAGGTGGAGACACATTAACGGATAAACCAAAAGGCACTGGTCTTGGTCTTCCTATTTGCAAAGAAATTGTTGAACATCATGCAGGCCGCATCTGGCTTGAAAGTGAGCCCGGCAAAGGAAGCACATTTTCTTTTGCATTGCCAGTTGTTACAACAACAATTGTTTCTACGCCTATTCATCTTGATGACGTTGGTAAAACAATTGAGAATGCAAATGGCTCAATCTAAATTCAACAAAAAAGATGGCAATGCAACTATTCTTGTTGTTGATGATGATGATTCCATCCGTTCTTTATTACGACAGGAATTTTCCGAAGCAGGATATTTAGTGGAAGAAGCAACGAATGGAAAAGAAGCATTAAAAGTTATCCGCAATCATCGTCCGGATTTAATTGTGCTTGATGTAATGATGCCGGAAATGAATGGATTTGATGTTGCAGCTATTCTCAAAAACGATCCGCAAACAATGGATATACCTATAATCGTTCTTTCCATTGTGCAGGATAAAGCAAGAGGATATCGCATAGGTGTTGATCGTTATCTTACCAAACCGATTGACACTGCAAAATTATTTACTGAAGTAGGAACATTATTGGAACAAGGTAAATCAAGAAGAAAAGTTATGGTGGTTGATGAAGATACTGCTGCTGTAAAAACATTATCGGATGTATTGCAGGCAAAAGGTTACCAGGTTTTTGAATCGGGCGGAAAAGAGTTGGTTGAAAAAGCAATTGCCACACAACCGGATATTATTATTCTTAACTCGGTATTTTCCGGCAAGCAGGAAATTGTACAAACGCTTCGTTTTGAAAAAGGATTGGAGAATGTTTTGTTTTTGATTTACCAGTAAGCAAAATTATTTTTATAAAAAAGAAAAACCGACAATAATAAATTCATGGAACAAAAACTTTTAATTGTAGATGATGAGCCGCACATAAGGATGCTGATTGAACAAACGCTGGAAGAACTGGAAGATGACGATGTTACTTTTTTAACTGCAGATAACGGAGAAGATGCGCTTGAAATTATTAAAGAAGAAAAACCGCAACTTGTTTTTTTAGATGTGATGATGCCAAAGATGAATGGTATGGAAGTTTGCCGCCGCGTTAAAAAAGAACTTTTATTAAATGATGTGTACATTGTTTTGCTCACTGCAAAAGGACAGGAATTGGATCGGCAAAAAGGCGCTGAAGTTGGAGCAGATGTATACATGACAAAACCTTTTGACCCCGAAGAAATACTTTCCAAAGCCAGAACTGTGCTTGGTTTGTAGTTTTCAGTTTTTAGTTTACAGTCTTTAGTTTTCAGTTTTCAGTCTTTAGTTTTTAGTCTTTAGTTTTTTAGTCTTTAGTTTTTAGTCTTTAGTTTTTTACTCTTTAGTTTTTACTTTCTCAGTCTTAATCTTATTCCTTGAAATAAATAACGCTTCCCGCATGAGAAATACTTTTCTTTTATTACGTCATGGCAAAGATCACTCTCAAAAATATTCTTGCTAAAAAAAGTGATGCGGCTGCATTAATACTTTCATTAATTGATGGGCTGCATGCAAATGTTTTTATTGAAGACGACGCGCAGAAAATTCTATTCGGAAATATTACCGACAACATTTTGAATGAGCAACCTATTGAAGGAGATAAAGAAATTATCGGGTGGATAAAAGGAGATGATAAAGTTGCATTGATAGCTTCCCTTGTAAATGTGCTGGTGCAAAAAGAAATAGAAAGAAAAAAACTTGGCAGCGAAGTATTAACCTTATACCAGGAAGTAAATCTCATTTTTAATTTTTCTGAAAAACTTGCACAAGCTATAGGTCATAAAGCTATTGCCGATATTACTCTTGGTGAAGCACGGCGATTAATAAAATCCGACAACGGAATAATTATTTTGTGGGATGAAGAGACTGATAAGATTGGAATTCTTGCTTCATCCGGCGAACCCGTTTTTAATGAAGAGAAATTAAAATCGAACGTTGAACTTCTTCTTCATCTTTATCATAGCGGACAATCTGAAATTCTCAGCGATCTTTCTTCCTTAAAAAATGCGGGATTGATCTTACCCGAAGTGCAATCATTAATTTATGCGTCGTTAAAAGTAAAGCATCGCATAATGGGTGCGATCATTCTTGCAAGCAAAGAACCTATTCAATATTCGGCTGCTGATTTAAAGTTTTTAATTACGCTTGCTTTGCAATCTTCTTCTGCGGTGGAAAGCGCGTTGCTGTATGAAAAAAGTATTCGCGAAGCAAAAGAAAAAGAAGAAGCGATGCGGCGTATTTATGAAGTAACAAATAAATTTGTTCCGCATCAATTTATACAGGCTCTTGGAAAAAGTGTTATTACCGATGTGCAGCTTGGCGACCAGGTTGAAAAAATTGTTACCGTTCTTTTTTCCGACATACGCGATTTTACAACACTCTCCGAGCAAATGACGCCCGAAGAAAACTTTGCTTTTGTTTCTTCCTTTAATGAAAGAATGGGGCCGATAATAAGACAACATGGTGGCTTTATCAATCAATATCTCGGTGATGCGATTATGGCAATTTTTCCGAACAATGCATCGGATGCGCTTCTTGCTGCAATTAAAATGCAAAAGGAAGTGCATGAGTTTAACACAAAACGATCATTGCTGCATAAAGCGCCAATAAAAATTGGTGTGGGTTTACATACTGGCCCGCTGATAATGGGTATCACCGGCGATCATGAAAGAATGGATGCTACAACTATTGCCGATACGGTGAACACTGCTTCGCGGTTGGAGAGCCTTACAAAATATTACAAAGGAAATTTATTATTGAGTGAAGCGAGTTTAAAAAATATAGCAAAGCCCGAAGAATTTTTTATTCGTCACCTCGGCAGTGTGCAGTTAAAAGGAAAAATGGAATCCATTAGTATTTACGAATGTTTTAACGGCAGCGATATACATGAAATAGAAAAGAAAATTGCATCCTTACCTTTTTTTGCAGAAGCTATGGCAGATTATTTGAACCAGGCTTTTGCGGAAGCCTACGAAAAGTTTTATCATGTTTTGGAAATTCATCCGGAAGATCTCACAACAAAATTATTTTTAAATAAAACCACTCATTATCTCAACAACGGAATACCTCATAACTGGACGGGAGTGGAGGAGATGCACAATAAATAAAAATTTGAAATTTATTATTTGAAATTGGGGCGAGTGCGTAAGTAACTTTACACAACAATAATTTTATAGTTTTTCAGCGGGTTACGTCAGTGTAAGTAATTTTAAACAGCAAGAACTGTATAGTTGTGAGTGAGTTACCGTCATTCCCGCGCTGGCGGGAATCTAAACTTCGCCATTGTTGGTGTTTGCATAGCCATGAGCGTTAGCTGCACCAACAACTTAACATGCGTATATATATTTTTTCTTGTTCTTTTTTTTCTGTGAAAAAAAGAACCAAAAAACACACTCCAAAACGAAAACACCGCGTTTTGGAGATTGTTCCCTGATTGAACATTTGTGCTACTGTGAATTCAACATTGGTATTTCTATTGTACGCTTATACTTAATCATCAGGAGAAAATGTTACAGTTCTGTAGGCGAGTGCGTAAGTAACTTTACACAACAATAATTTTATAATTAATTAGCGGGTTACCGTCATTGCGAAGCCCATTGCGTGGCTTTGTGTGTGTGCATGGGCTTGTGGCAATCTCACACAACATGTATCATAAGTTAGATTGCCACGTCGCGGCTAAGCACAAACCATTGCGCCGCTCCTCGCAATGACGGCGAGTGCGTAAGTAATTTTACACAACAATAATTTTATAATTAATCAGCGGGCTACCGTCATTGCGAAGCCCATTGCGTGGGTTTGCGCGTGTGCATGGGCTGTGGCAATCTCATATAAAATAAGAAATAAGGAATTTGGAATAAGAAATGAGAAAGTGTGGAGAGATTATTTTTAAAGTCTCCATGAACAAAAATAAAATTATTTCAAAAGCAGTTTGTAAATGCTCAAATCATAACTTTACGAATTAAATAATCACAAATAACCTTACTTATGAAATTACCTTCAATCGCATCATTAATTCAAAAGGGAACTTCAACATTTAAAAGATTTCCTTTAGTAATCATTTTTGCAATAATAGCTTCCGGGTATTTTATCTTGTTAAATCATTCGTTAGATAATACTGTAGTATATGAAGCACATCATTATTATTGGAACATCATATGGAGTTCTTACATAGGTATGCTGCTATTCATTAGTATAACAGTATATGTGGAACGCCTGTCATCAAAAAAATTTGTAAAAATTCTTTTTCAGTTAGCGGGAATAGCTATTGTACTTTGCTATTACTTCTCTTTGCCAAATCATTTTATTTATATAAATACTTTACGCTTTATACTTTTTATAATAGGGCTTCATTTATTAATTGCCTTTGCTCCTTATATTAAAAAAGCCGAGCTCAACGGATTTTGGCAATACAATAAAATTATTTTTTTACGCATTCTTACATCAGCGCTTTATACTTTGGTATTATATGCCGGATTAGCTATAGCTATTTTAGCGGTTGATAATTTGTTTAAATTAAACATCAACAGTAGAACATATACCGACCTTTGGATTTTACTTTCAGGCATTTTTAATACCTGGTTTTTTCTATCTGGTTTTCCTGCAAATTACGATGCGCTTGAAGTTTCACAAGAATATCCAAAAGGATTAAAAATATTTACTCAATATGTATTGTTGCCATTAGTTACTATATACCTTCTTATTTTATATGCTTACTTGTTTAAAATAATATTGGAGTGGCATTTGCCTGTCGGCTGGGTATCTTATCTCGTTCTTTGTTTTTCAATTGCGGGTATATTATCGCTGTTGTTGATCTATCCTATACGAAACGACGAAAAAAATAAATGGATATTAAATTATTCGAGATTTTTTTACATAGCATTAGTGCCATTAATCATTCTGCTTTTTTTAGCAATTGGACGTAGAATTGTTGACTATGGAATTACAGAAGAAAGATATTTTGTGTTTGTGCTTGCATTGTGGCTGTCATTGATTGCTGTTTATTTTATAGTATCAAAAATTAAAAACATTAAGCTAATTCCGTTATCGCTTTGCATTGTTGCATTGCTTTCTTCATTCGGTCCGTGGAGCGCATTTAATGTATCAATACACAGTCAGCAGAAACGTTTGAATACCATATTCGAGAAAACTCACATACTGCAAAATGGAAAAGTTTCAGGCATTCATGACACTTTATCTTTTAAAGACAGAAAAGAAATATCATCTATAGTTAATTATTTAGTTACAGTTCATGGTTATAATATATTACAACCTTATTTCACAGCAAACCTGGATTCCTTATTAAAAAACAATTCAAAAAACAATTATGACTATGAATATGAAAAGCCAAGAATAATACTTTCATTAATAAATGTTAAGTACGTGGAATCTTACGAAACAGAAGAAACTATAAGCTCCACAAGTAATACTTATGTTATTTATAGATCGGATTATGACGATACTGTAATAAACATTACAAACTATAACTATTTAATTCCCGAGTATAATTATGGCCAATATGAAAACTTTGGTTCAACTTTTTATGGCATTTCTGGCAACGGAAAGGTTAACATTCACTTCAACTCGGTTAAGAAGCAATTATCAATAGTTTTAAGCAATAACGATTCCTCGCTATTCGATATTTCATCCTTATTAAAATCATTAAATCAAAAACATTCTAATAACGATGCAATTAAAATGTCGGAAATGACATTAGAATCGTCGAATAATAAATCAAGTGTAAAAATTATTTTTAAAGAAATTAATGGAGTATTGGATGATAAATCACAACTTATTCTAAAAGGAATTAAGGCGGCAATTTTAATACGATTTAAATAGATTGATGAAGGATTCCCGCCTGCGCGGGAATGACGGCGAGTGCGCAAGTAATTTTACACAACAATAATTTTATAATTAATTAGCGGGTTACCGTCATTGCGAAGCCCATTGCGTGGGTTTGTGTGTGTGCATGGGCTGTGGCAATCTCACAAAACAATAAAGAGATTGCCACGTCGCGGCTAAGCACAAACCATTGCTCCGCTCCTCGCAATGACGGCGAGTGCGTAAGTAACTTTACACAACAATAATTTTATAGTTTATTAGCAGGGCGTAGGCACAACCATACGCCCAGTGGCTTTAAAATAAAATATAACGGCAAACTATGGCGAGTGTGAGATATTGCTAACTTAGTATTGATTGAAGCATCAAAGAAAAGAGGAAAGTATAAAATCAAACCAATAAATTAATGATATGAAAAGACTAATATTTTCAATACTTATTTCTTTGGCATCAATTACGACTTTTGCACAGAGTTCATCTGATGTCCCAATTCAAAATATTTCTACGGATAGTAATGTTGTGTATAGGCTCTTTGCTACACGAAACATGTATACATTTATCAAATTGAATACCAGAAACGGGCAAATGTGGCAAATTCAATGGGATACGAACCCCAAATATAGATTTGAGACTATACTATCGAGCATTTCCCTTGCAAATGAAAACGAAGAAAAGAATGGTAGATTCTTCCTTTATCCAACATCAAACATTTATACTTTCATTCTGCTAGACCAAATAAATGGTAAAGCGTGGCAAGTACAATGGGGAAAAGAAGTAGAAAGATTGGTTATTCCGATAAATTAAGAATTTCAAAATGCGTCACTTCGCCATTGTTGGTGTTCGCATAGCCATGAGCGTTAGCTGCACCAACCAACCACAAAAAAACCCTACGCCTCGTTTCCTCAGCGCAGGGGTCTTATTTATGAAAACGCACGGAAACTCTTATTGAATAATGAGCGCAACCGGATCGGTATATTCAATTTGGCCGTTGGCGCCGAGCACAGACACACGAAACCAGGTTTTTTTTCCAGACTCCAACCCGGTAAAAGTGTGAGAGCGCGATGTAACAAGTTCACTCTGCCACACACTCGCGTCCGTCATAGGGTCGGCGGTGTATTGGTGCGCATATGCTTTTACGCCCTTCACTCCCGAAACAGTTGAAGTTGCTTGTCCGGGCGTTTTGCCTACGGTCATTTTAAAACTTGCAGGGGCAGTCATTGCCCGCGACGAACTACCATCTTTGCTGATAGTAAAACCGGAGGTAGCAATTACATTCCTGTTACCGTTAGCAGTAAAAGTTACGTACGCAGCAAGTCTTTTCAGCAGGTCTATCATTGCAGCCTTCTTAATATTCTTAAGTTCAATCTGCGCTTTGTCGCCGCTTTTTGCGCCCGATAATGCACTGGAAAAATCCGTAACCGCCGCCGTTACCTCGCTAAGCGAGGGCACGGGATTAGGAAAATTAGCATTGTCCGTCATGGAGTCGATAATGGAAAGAGCCACTGATTCGAGGTTTCCATCAGATAGGCCGGTGAAGTTGAGAATAGCTTTAGATGTACGCATAGGAAAAGATTTTTAAAGGTTTTTAAAATTGATACTGATCTCTGTTGCTGAAAACTTTTTATGCAAATGTTTTATTGCCTTCGTTTTGTAGAAAAAACAATGACAAAACTTTTAAGTGATTGATTTTTAATAGAAAAAAACTAAATTTTAAAGACAAAATTCTAAAAACTAAATACTAAAGACGAAATTTTGATCATCAAAAACCAATTTTTGACCTTCAAGAACGGATTCTTGAATGTCAGGAACGAGATCTTGAATATCAGGAACGAGATCTTGAATGTCAGGAACGAGATCTTGAATGTCAGGAACGAGATCTTGAATATCAGGAACGAGATCTTGAATATCAGGAACGAGATCTTGAATGTCAGGAACGAGATCTTGAATGTCAAGAACGAGATCTTGAAGGTCAGGAACGTGAAAATGAATGTCAAAAACTGAAGGGTAAAAAAGCAAAAACGCGATTTGGATTTTAGTTTTTTAAAATTTAGATTTTTCTTTTTTTAGAATTTAGTTTTTAGAATTTAAAATTTAGTTTTAGTTTTTAGAATTTAGATTTTAGTTTTTAGAAATTAGAATTTAGTTTTTTTTGCACAAGGAGATTTAATATCGAAGAATGGAAATGAAAAAATTAAATTAGTGCATCGAAATAATATCAATTCACTATAAATACAAATACCATGACACAAGAATCTTTTAAAATCAACGGAGAAAACTTACTGAAAAAAGTAAAAGAACTTATTGCAGAAGGCAACATCAGAAAAATAAGCATTCACGATAAAGACGGAAAAGAAATTATGAGTTTCCCTTTAACCGTTGGCGTTGTCGGCGCTTTGCTTGCTCCTGTGCTCGCTGCTGTTGGAGCAATAGCTGCATTAGTTGGAGAATGCACTATTACTGTGGAAAAAGACGAGTAAAGAATTTCGAATTTGAAATTTCGGAGAACGTTTAGTTTTTGCCTTTTTGCATAGGCATTAGCGTTAGCTGCGCCAACAACTTAAAATGCATATATATATTTTTTCTTTGTTCTTTTTTTTCTGTGAAAAAAAGAACCAAAAAACACACCCGAAAATGAAGACAGCCCATTTTCGGGGTTGTTCCCTGATATAACATTTGTGCTACTGTGAATTCAGCATTTGTAATTCTATTGTACGCTTATATTTAATCACCAGGAGAAAATGTCAGGGCTGTTCAATTTTAGATTTTAGAAATTAGATTTTAGTTTTTTCTTTTTTTAGTTTTTAATCTTTAGTTTTTAGTCTTTTACAACATTTGTTCTACTGTGAATTCAGCATTTGTAATTCTATTGTGCGCTTATATTTGATCACCAGGAGAAAATGTCAGGGCTGTTCAATTTTAGATTTTAGAAATTAGATTTTAGTTTTTTCTTTTTTTAGTTTTTAATCTTTAGTTTTTAGTCTTTTACAACATTTGTGCTACTGTGAATTCAGCATTTGTAATTCTATTGTACGCTTATATTTGATCACCAGGAGAAAATGTCAGGGCTGTTCAATTTTAGATTTTAGAAATTAGATTTTAGTTTTTTCTTTTTTTAGTTTTTAATCTTTAGTTTTTAGTCTTTTACAACATTTGTGCTACTGTGAATTCAGCATTTGGAATTCTATTGTGCGCTTATATTTGATCACCAGGAGAAAATGTCAGGGCTGTTCAATTTTAGATTTTAGAAATTAGATTTTAGTTTTTTCTTTTTTTAGTTTTTAATCTTTAGTTTTTAGTCTTTTACAACATTTGTGCTACTGTGAATTCAGCATTTGCAATTCTATTGTGCGCTTATATTTGATCACCAGGAGAAAACGTCAGGGCTGTTCAATTTTAGATTTTAGAAATTAGATTTTAGTTTTTTCTTTTTTTAGTTTTTAATCTTTAGTTTTTAGTTTTTCCCCTTTTAGTTTTTATTTCCAAATCAAAAAGCATAATAATAGTTTAACCCTAATGCATTTTTAAGTTAACATGAGTTTTCGAAATTGCTTATGCAAACTAATAATGAAGAAAAGTTTGCAAAAGATTATTTTTTCATTTTAATCAGAACCGTTATGAAAGGGATAATCCTTGCTCTTGCAACATTCATTGTAAGCTCATCAATATATTTATACCATAGCTTTTTTCATTCTCCTGCTGAATGTTTAATTCCTGCCGGCTATGTTGGCGATGTTTATATTATTTACGATCAACCAAACGGAGAGGAGCAGGAATATGATGGAGCAAGCAGGGTGTACAGAATTCCTTCAACCGGAATATTGTTTACAAAATTTAGTAAGGAAACAGAAACAGACGATCAGCAATATTATTATCTCACTTCAAAAGGAGAAAGAAAAAACATAATGCAGGTTAGCACAGGAGATTTTAATGAACCATGGTCGTACGTAAAAAATCCAAATGAACCTTCACGGAATGATATTGCGATAATTGATGGCGGAGTAATATGGTCTATTATTTCAGCAAATAATAATTATGAATACCAGCAGGCATTTGTAGGTTCATACAATCAATTCACTTCTCATAAAGGGTTTAAGTTATCGTATATAGATAGTCTTCAGAAAAATTTTAAGCCTGGTATCAAACATCAGTAGCGCAGTTGGTGGCAGGCAATTCAATAATAAATTCACTTCCTTCATTTTCTTTTGCATTCACTCTTATTTCTCCGCCATGTGCTTTGATGATGTCGTAACTTAGGCTAAGTCCTAATCCCGTTCCTTGTCCTGTTGGTTTTGTTGTGAAGAAGGGTTGAAAGATTTTATCAAGAATTTTTTGAGGAATGCCATTGCCATTGTCTTCAACTCTTATTTCAATCTTATCTTTCAGTTTTCTTGTTGTGACTTTCGCTGTTGGCTCATAGCTATTAGCAGATAGCTTTGCTTTTTCATTCATCGCATAAAAAGCATTGTTATATAAATTCAGCAACACTCTTCCGATATCCTGCGGAATGATATTTATTTTCCCAATGTCTGCATCAAACTCAGTTTTAATTACAGCAGTGAAAGAATTATCCTTTGCACGAAGTCCATGATAGGCCAATCGCAAATATTCATCAGCCAGCATGTTTATATCAGTTGGTTCTTTTACACCTGTGCTTGACCGTGAGTGCTGCAACATTCCTTTCACTATTGCATCGGCTCGTTTGCCATGATGATTTATTTTTTTCTCATTCTCTGCAATGTCATTCATTATCTCATTTTCAAGAACTGTATTCCTTTCACCTTCCGTCTTTTGCCTTTCGTTTTTTAACTCTTCAATCAATTCGGCATTTATTTCTGAAAAATTATTTACAAAGTTCAAAGGGTTTTGAATTTCATGAGCTATGCCTGCAGTAAGTTCTCCGAGCGAAGCCATCTTTTCTGATTGAATTAATTGTGATTGCGTAGATCTTAATTCCGATAAAGCCTGCTCTGCTTTTGATTTTTGAATATCGGTTTCCTTTTTTTGTTTCACAAGTGTCAGAAAAGCTTTTTGCTTTTGCCGATTGTTGCGGTATAAAAGAAATGCAACGATAAAAAGAGTGGCAATACTTCCGAAAAGCGCATTTAGTTTCAGTTGAGTGTGCGCCTGCTCTTTTGCTTCTTCTATTTGTTGTTGCCGAATAGCTTCATCAAATTTTAGTGTTTGAATTTCTTTTGCTTTTTCCTGGTTAAAGAGACTGTCTTTTGCAATTATCGAAGCGGATTGATAAACAAATGCGCTATCAACATTATGCATTGAAGTATAATACTGCGTCAGAAAATTACATGCCTTCATCACTTCATCCGTGAAGCCGGCATTAGTTGCAATTTGCAAAGCGAGTTTTGAATAAAATAAACAGGAATCAATTTCTTTGCTTCTTTCAAATATTTTTGCCATGCCGAGATAGGTCTCACAAAAATCATCATTGTCTTCCGCCTGTTTGAGAAATATAAAATCAGACCGGTAATATTTCAGCGCGAGCGCATCTTTACCTTTAGCAGAATAAATATTTCCGAAATTATTTAAGGCGATTCCAACCAGGTTGCTGTCTTTTATTTTTTTTGAAAGAACATAACATTGATCAGTATAAAAAATTGCGGAATCAATAATGTTTAAATTTTCATAGTTGTCGCCAAGGTCTAACAATACAATTGCTGTATTATGCTGCAGATTTAATTGTTTAATAATTGGGAGAGCCTGCAATTGATAATTGGTGCCAAGCCGGTAATCACCTTGCGAGGAATAAACAACCCCGATATTTATAAGAGTTGTAGCAATTACACGCTTGTTATCTATCGCTTCTGATTTTTTTAATGACTCTAATAAATATTCCAATGCTTTGGGATAATTTCCTATCGTCATAAATGAAAGCCCGATCATATTCAGGCAAGATATTTCTCCCGCAGCATAATTATTTTTTTTTGCAAGCAACAAACCTTGCCCGGCGAGCAACAACGATGAGTCGGGTTTGGAGTTTTCATATTCATAACTTATCTGGCTCAACAGAGATACGCGGGATGTATCTTTTTTTTCGTTGTTCAATAATTTTTTTAAGCTGTCGATTTTATTGGTTTGCGCATTATTATATCTGAATAGCATTACAACCAGGAAAAAGAGAATGATTTTTTTCATGATCGTTTGTTGGGTAAGAAATTTATGATTTCAAAAATATTTAATCCCATTTTACATACCAATATTCGTTACACTATAAATCTTTGTTTGCACTTTTAATTTATCAGAATTTAAACCAATTGTTCTTGTGCGCCATTTGTATTATCTGCGCTTTGGATTGCACGTGGAGTTTTTCGTAAATATTGGCAATATGTTTTCGGACGGTAAGAACGCTTATGTTTAAAATGGTGGCAATTTGTTTTGAATCTTTACCATTAATAGTATGTTCCAAAATTTCTTTTTCTCTTTCGGTAATAATTGAAGGCATAGGTGTTGCTCTTTTTTTATCGCCGAATAACTGAACCCTGTTCAAAAGTTGCAAAGCTTTTCTTGCGATAGCGGGACTCATTGGCGCGCCTTTATGTTCCAGCACGGTAATGATTGCATCTTCTATTCCCGATTGCGCTTCATGTTTGAGCAAATAACCCGATGCGCCGGCTTTAATTGCTTCAAATATTTTTTCATCATCATCAAAAACGGTGAGCACTATAAAATGAATATCGGGGTAAATTGATTTTGCAATGCCGATTGTTTCAATACCATTGAGCAATGGCATTTCGATATCTACAAAAATAATATGCGGCATCAGCGCGAGAGGTCTTCCTTCTAACTCTGCAAGGCATTCGTTTCCGTTTGTTGCAACAAAAATAAGTTTGTATTTAGCATTGTTTTGAACACTTTGTTTGAAAGTATTTCTGTTCACAGGATTGTCTTCAACAAGCGCTATTCGTATATTTTCGGTTTCCTGCATGTTGCAAATTGAGCTATTAAATGTGCCGGTACAATAATTAATTTATAGTACGCTGCCGGGCTTTGGGATTATCGTAAATTTTGTTCCGCTTGGTTGTTCATCTTTCCATTCAATATGCCATCCGGCTTCAGAAGCTCTCAGGTTCATATTTCTCAAACCATTTCCTGAAGCTTTCCGATCATTATTTTTTATTCCGGTCCCATCATCATTGATAGATACCATCCAACTGGAATTGCTTTTGATATATACATTGATGTTATGGCAATCGCTGTGCCTCACTGCATTGTTTACCGCTTCCTGCATGATCCTGAACAAATGCAACGCATGCACGGGAGAGAAGTTGAAATCTGTTTCGATAGATTCTTTAACGTTAATATTTATTTGTGGATAGCTTGGTTGAATCTTTTGTAAAAAGATTTTGAACCTGTCGCTGATAGATGTAAGAGAAATTGCTTCGCGGTTTAAAGTCCAGATAGTATCATTTAATTGAGTTATGATTGCCTGCGAATTATGTTGAAGTTCCGCAACCATTGTAGAAACCTGGGAATCTCCTTTCATCTTGCTAACATTTGCCGCAATGGCAGCTGCATAGGCCCCTAAATTATCATGAAGGTCGCGACTGATACGTTCACGTTCATGCTGCACTTCCTGCTGAACCTGCATCTCTCTAAATTTTTTTATATAGAGGCGACGGTTATATTGCCATATCGGAATTAAAATAAAAACAATTCCGACAAGTACCATAAGCGTTTTGAACCACCATGTTTGCCAAAAAGGAGGCGTAATAATAATTTCAATTGTCTTTATGCTTTTTGGATTTTCTTCATACACTTTGCCTGCATGTAGCTGGAAAATATAATTGCCGGGCTGAAGCACATATCTTGCATTTCGCACTTCATCATTCCGTATCCAGCTTTTATCTACTTCAGCAATTTTATATTGATATAAATATTCTTCGGGGTTTCGTTTTCCCATTGCAGTAAATTCAAAATTCAAATTGTTACCGGTGTAGGGAAGAATTATTTTTTTCATATCCCATATCGCTGAGTCTTTAAAAATTTCTTCATCATTCACTTTAATATTTGTGATCACTACTTTGGGTGAATCATTTATTCTTGTTATTTGCGAGGGATAAAAACTGTTGATGCCGTTCACTCCTCCGAAAAATAATTCTCCATCTTCTTCGCGGCTGACTACATTGGTGTTAAATTCATTTTCCTGTAGCCCGTCTTCTTTTTTTAATTGAAGAAGACTATTGTCTTTGCCGATCCTGATAATTCCTTTATTGGTGGTGCACCAAATATTTTCGCTGCTGTCAATAGCAACGGCATAAATATAGTCATCAGGCAAACCATTTGCTTTTGTAAGAACAGATACTATTTTGCCTTCGCTGTTTAATGTAAACAATCCGCGATTGCAACCTGCATAAATAAAATTGTTGTGCGTTGTGATGCAACGGATCTCTCCGCAATCTGTAAGATGAATTTCTTTTTCAACAGAATAATTTTTTCGATCAAGGAATTGAAGATTTTCTGATGCACCTGTTAAAATATAATTCTGGTATACGCATAAACCTTTGGTACGGTAAGATCGCGCTGTCACAACAACTTCGAGGTGCGGGAAAAAATTCACTTCATATAAATTTTGATCGATCGCTACGAGTTCTGTCGTGTTATTCAATTTTACTTTTGCAGAATAATACGGAACGGAATAAAGTTTATTTGCGTCAACTAAATGGTTTGCTATTTCAGTTTTCACAGCAATTTTTTTCATCTTTCCATTTTTTGCATTCCATAAAACACAATATGCATTGAACCTCGGAAATAAAAGGTATTCATCATCTTTAATATGAATTACATCTGAAATGGTGAGCGATCCCGGTTGTTGCAGATTTCCAAGTTGAGTTATATGTTTTTGCAATTGCTGCAATGTATCAAAAACAAGTAATCCTCCATTTAAAGTGCCTGCGAGTACGCGATCATTTTTTTTATCCACTTCGATACAGGCAACAAAATTCGATTCCTTTTGCGGCGAGCCATAATAACTCACCGGAAAAGTAGAAGCGAGCAATTTTACAAATCCTTCGTTGCGGGTAAGCAGGTATATATTTCCAAAATCATCGAATCGTACAAACTGAATTGCAAAATGAGAAAAAGGCTGATTTTGAAAATTAACGAAATGCTCAACCGGTTGCATCGTTTGCATATCGAATGAATACAGATCGTTATCTACAGTCACTAAAATACGTCCATCATTTATGCGCTCAAAAGAAGCAACATCTATGATATGCCTGTTGACTGTATTTTTAATAAATGGAGAAAAGGTTTCCTTTTGAAAATTGAACAGACACAAGCGCCCGCCATTGAAATAAACACATTCATGATTGTTAATTACGCAAAATGCATTTTCACCAATAGATGTTGGATTTAACAAATTGCAGATCTTTGAAGCGACTCCTTTTTTAAGATTCCAGATCACGAGTGTGAAGTGATTAAAACAAATTGCCACTTCATGATTTGCGGGCAACGATGACGTTCGGAAAATCGCATCAACATCTTCGGTATAAGCTGTGAGGGGAAATTTATTCTTGCTTTCAACCTGCAAAGTATTTGCATTGATGCCGGTGATCATTCCGTTAGCGCTGTAAAAATAAACTACGCCTTCATCTTCACCAACCGGGTAAACATCGGGCACAACATTTTTTGAAGTGTAATGATAAACAAGAGCAAACTTATTTGTAACTCCGTTATAAACGCTCACGCCTTTTGAGTGAAACATCCACAACAAACCATTCCTGCTTTTAAAAAAAACAATGTACTGGTTATCCGGCAATCCATTTTGCACCGGAATATTAATAAAGTTGTGACCATCGTAACGCTGAAGCCCGGTTTCAAAACTCAGCCACATAAATCCCGCTGCATCAAAAGCCATATCCATTACATGACTTTGCAACAATCCGTCATTCACATTATACGTAAAGCTGTTCAATCGCCTTAGCGGTTGCGCATCTGAAAAAGAAACGATGCCAAGTGCAAGAAAAATGCAGATCGTAATTGTATTTCTCATTTGCTAAAATGGGTAAAAGCATTTTAAGTTACATAGAAAATAAAAAAGCAGCAAACGTTTCAGGAGGTGTATTATAAATAAGCAAGAATCACAGGATTTGTTTTTGCAAATTGAAAAGAAAATATTCAATAAAAAACTCCGGCAGCGTATTTTCTTTTCCGTGTACTACAAATTATGTATTGAATTGGCAGAAATGAAAAAAGATTTTTGTGTAAGAAAAACAGGTATCAGCAATAATTTTTTTCTTTTTAAACTAACTGAAATAAAAATAAATAACCCCAATCTTTTTAATCGCATAAAATTATTATTATGAAAAAGATATTTTATAGTTTGAATGTTGTCACTTTAATTTGTTTCTGTTTATTCAGCGGTTGTTCAAAATCCAGTTCATCGGGCAATAATAATAACAATGGTGGAGGTGGTGGCGGAGGTACAGTAAGCGACCTCGTTGCGAACTTCAGCAATAACAACAGCAGCACCGGAGTAACTACTGTTTATACCTTCTCTTATGATTCGCAGAACCGCTTAATACAGGAACAAATTTCAGATGGCACTCCAACGGCCTCTTTTTCCTACGGCACAGATACTGTAACAAAAACGCAAGGCACTACAACAACAATCTATGCACTTAATAGTGCGGGATATGCAGCAACAGACAACCAGGGAAACACTTATACTTATGATGCAAATGGATTCATGACGAATGAAACAAACACTAACGGCTCATCAACTACAAATACCATAAGCAGCAATAATATTGTTAGCACAGTAACAGTATCGGGAGGTACAACAACTAACTATACATTTTCTTTTGCGGGCAAGCCAAACACGTTAAAATTCGGGCTTACTTTTTTGGGCGCAGCCGATGCAGACCTGATACAGGCAGAAGGAATAAATGGAGTTAATTATCCGTTTACTTATACTTATGACAGCTATAACAGAGTGAAAACAGAAAAGATCGTTAGCGGATCCACAACTCTTCTTCGCACGTATACTTATATAAATTAAAAAATCATTTTTCAGGCAAAGAAGAAAAATCGATATCCGGCGCAACACCGTTTGGCATACGTTCAATGCAAGAATATGCGGAAAGGTTATTTAATTCTTTAAACCCTCCGCTGTACATATAAAACCAATTGTTTTCAACACCGGCGCCGTAATCATAACGGGGATGCTTAACCGGACCTGCTGTAGTGGAAAGATAACATGATGTCATTTCAATCCATTTTCCGGTTGCAGTGCATATCCATTGATTGCCATAATATGCTTTGAAATAATCATTACCGTTAGGACCAAAGTTTTCAACAAAAGCATAAAGCCCCGCAAGTAATTTGCCTTGCGTTTTTGATTTATCCCATTGCGCTATTAATTTCCATGAACCATTTTCGGGCGCAAAATAATAAGCAGTAAATATGGTATGATCGCCGGAAGGTTTTGCTCCAACCAATAATTTATATTTAGTTCCATTCTTCCAGGGAAATACCAAATGGCTATGACCACCCGAACCTTCATTTCCAAATTCACCTGAAAAAACATTATCTCCTTTTTTGATCAGCTTCACTGCATACTCAGCAGGAATTTCTTTTGGATTGTCGGTTGCGTAATTGCTCCAAATAGAAAAGATGAATCTTCTTTCTGTATCTGAATTTATTTGTATTCCCATATAGCCGTCAGCAAAACCATTGGTTTCGTAATACGCATTCACAGAATTTATTCCCGGGGGAACCATCACTTCGGTATAAAACCATGCAATGGAATCTTTGAGAGGGATAATATTGTTATATACTAAATGAGTAGCGGCAGCGCCTTTATATTCACGTGTATTGAACTTTACATTTTTAGCTGCTTCTCCTGAAAGAAGAATAGATTCAATTGCCGGAAAATATTTTCCATTTTTATTGATTCCTTTAATTTCAAAATAATGATAACGCGGAGCGTTGATAATAAAATCGCCAACGGGAATTATCATAGAATCTTTTGAGGAGTTAACTTTTACTTCATAGTTATTCCCTGCACTGTCTAAAGATATTTTGATCTTACTTTCATTCAACGCTTCTTTTATTTTGAGTCTTAGAAAAAGCTTTCCGGTTTGTTGCGGATAAAAATAAATGCGTGTGAAAATATTTTTATCTTCCCATGCATGCAAACCATCTTTTTGAATAAGGCTTTTTTCATCATCCAATTCCTGCGGATATACATACCCGTTACCTAATACATTAACTGTTGAAGTATTTGTTGTATCTGCTAAAGACATGCTTTGCGACAAAACATTTTTTGCAATAAATGAATTGAAAAATAATATTACAAACGATAAATAGTATTTCATGATTTTTAAAATAAGAAGCTACAAAGAAATTATTGTGACAGACAAAAGTATGATTTTGATAATCAAAAAATATTCTTCGGGAAGGAAAGATTGCGATTGATAATTTTTTGTGATTGATAACTTTGCTTTGCATAAATTGTAAACCAATTTAAAAAGAAATAAAAATGAAACTAAGAGTAGTTGTTCTCGGCGCAGGCTTTGGCGGTCTTGAACTCACCACAATACTTTCTGAAAAAGCAGGAGATAATCTTGATCTTACATTGATAGATAAAAACGATTCATTCTTTTTCGGATTTTCAAAGTTCGATGTAATGTTTGGTCATAAATCATCCGAAGCTATTCGTCTTCATTACAAAAATATTGTAAAGCCGGGAGTAAAATTTGTTCGGATACAATTACATCTATTGATCCTGTTGCAAAAATTGTTACAACACAAAATGGAAAATATGAAGCGGATGTGTTGGTGATTGCATTAGGTGCAGACTATGATATTGCTGCAACACCGGGACTTGCAGAAGGCGGAAATGAATTTTATTCTTTAGAAGGAGCAGAACGTTTGCGTGATAAACTTCCCGCTTTTTCAAAAGGAAAAGTAATTGTTGGTGTATGTTCAGCGCCATTCAAATGTCCGCCTGCGCCAAGTGAAATGGCATTGCTGATGCATGATTATCTTATCAAACGCGGCATACGCAATGAATGCGAAATAAGTATTGTTATGCCATTTGGTTTGCCGATTCCTCCATCGCCGGATACATCAAAAGCATTGCTCGCTGCGTTTGCTGAACGAAATATAAATTTCATTCCAAAACAAAAAGTAAAAGAAATTGATCCCTCACGTAATGTTGCCATACTTGAAGATGGAACAGAAATGCCTTTTGATCTTTTTTTAGGTATTCCAAAACATCGCGCTCCCGATGTTGTTTTGCAAAGTGGAATGACAGTGAATGGATGGATACCTGTTGACAAAACAAATTTAAAAACACAGTATCCGAATGTATATGCAATAGGAGATGTGAATAGTGTAGGAACACCAAAGGCAGGAGTATTTGCAGAAGGTGCCGCAAAAGTTGCTGCTGCATCCATCATTGCAGAATTTGAAAGTGGTGAACAACCTTCTGCCTATAAAGGAAATGGCACTTGTTATATAGAATTTGGAAGCGGCATGGTTGGAAAAGTAAATGTTGATTTCTTTTCAGGACCTTCACCATTTGGAAGTTATACAGAAGCTTCTGTTGATCTTGTTACCGATAAAAAACATTTTGGTTCAAGTCGTGCTGCGCGTTGGTTTGGTATTGAAGCTATAGATAGCTAACTTCATTTATTTTCCCGCCCTCGATGGTCTTCGGTTAGGCATGTGCGTTAGCTGCACTAACAAATAAATGTGCTAATAATAATAAGTTGTTGGTGAAGCCATCTGCCATGGTTCCTGTCCTCACGAACCATTTGTTTATTTAATTCATTTCGGTTCGTGGGGACACGAACCGAGGCGGTGGGAACCTCAATCGCAGATTACTAAGGTTGCTTTCTCTCTTTCATGTGTTGATTAAAGAAGAAAATGCTCCAAATAATACTGACTATGTGCATGAATAGAATATTGGTATAAGACCAATATAAAATATGTTCACTTTCCGGATTAAACATTTCCAAAACCATAGACACTTGAAATGGCACAATGTTGAGTATTAGTAATATTCTTAACCATAATTTGAATTTCTTATAGAAGGACATTAGAATCATTGCTGGAAAGACAAAGTAAAACGCTGAGCTTACAATATGTACACCAACCTTCTGATTCATAAAATCTGTAGATGCAAAAAGAACACCCCAGCCTATAGCCAATAATATAAAACCAGCTGCAGGCATTTCATCACCATCCCTGGCAAGTTTAACAGATAGCAATGTCGTTCCAGTTATAAAAAGAGCATCGGTAAATTTAATCAGCACGTCCGCTACGTGACCTCCAATTATAATTGCTTGAATCAGCGTAATTGCAGAACTTAAAAAACAAATAAGTTGCGCTGGTATCAATTGGTAATCTTCCTTGTGAGCAGCCATGTTTTGGCAAATTTCATAAAAGATAACAAATCATACAGTAACAACCAATTTTCCGAGCGCCGTTGTTGGTGTTGTGTGTAAGCCCGGTGCATAGCTTCACCAACAACTTAACATTTGTATACATATTTTCTCTTTGTTCTTTTTTTTCTGTGAAAAAAAGAACCAAAAAACACACCCGGAAACGATAACAGCCCGTTTCCGGGGTAGTAATTCTATTTAGCTTTTGTACTACTGTAGCTTCAGCAGTATATCTTTATTGAAAGCCGATAGTTCTACTTGCATTATTTGAATGTATCTCGTTTACTTAGTCTGAAATTTAGTAATAAATAGTAATGAATATTCAATGATAAAGGACTGTTACATTTTCATTTGATGATTAAGTATAAGCGTACAATAGAATTACAAAAGTCGAATTCACAGTAGCACAAAAGCTAAATCAGGGAACGATCTCCAAAACGGGCTGTTTTCGTTTTGGAGTGTGTTTTTTGGTTCTTTTTTTCACAGAAAAAAAAGAACAAGTAAAAATTTATTTGATAATTAATAATGAATAATCGATAATGAAGAACTGTTACATTTTTATTTTATGTTCCGCCGTTGTTGGTGTTGTGTGTAAGCCCGGTGCATAGCTTCACCAACAACTTAAATTAGCATCCTTGCTGTTGGTGCAGCTAACGCTCATGGCTATGCGAACGCTAACGATGGCGTACAAGTGGCTTCTTTTGGTATTGAAACTATTTCAAATTTCAAATTCCATTCTTTTATTTGTTCAAGGATTGGTAAAAATGCCAATCCTTTTTCTGTGAGGGAATATTCTACCCTTGGTGGTAATTCTTTGTACGCTACTCTATGAATAATTCCATCTTCTTCCAATTCTTTAAGTTGTTCGGTTAATACTTTTCGGGTTATTATCGGAATAATAGCATCCAACTGACCAAACCTAACAGTTTTGTCTTTTATAACGTTAAGAATTATTGGCTTCCATTTGTTGCCAATCGTGCCTATTGCCCTTGTAAATGGGCAATTTGAATTACAAAAATTATCATCTCTCATTTTCACTGTTTTTTTATGTTTTATAAAAGTAGTTACCCAAAGGTTACCAGAAAAAACTAATATAGTATATTTTAGAAACTAATGAAAGTACCTTTGTGAAACAAATATAAAGAATAAATGAGGATGAGTAAATTAAAAAACAAAGTAGCAGTTATTACAGGTGGTAATAGTGGCATTGGGTTAGGCATTGCTCAAGAATTTAAAAATGAAGGAGCAAAAGGAGTTATTGTTGGTAGGAATCAGAAAACCTTAGATAGTTCTGTGGTTCAACTTGGTGATAATTTTATAGCCATAAATGCCGATGTAACCAACCTTGCCGACTTAGAAAGAGTGTTTACAGAAACATCTGAAAAATTTGGCAAAATAGATGTGATTGTTGCCAATGCAGGTGGTGGAGTTGTAGGAACTGTGGCAAATCTTGGCGAAGACGACTATGACAAGGCAATGGATTTAAACCTGAAAAGTGTTTATTTCACTGTTCATAAAGCACTGCCTTATCTGAATGACGGGGCTTCTATTATTCTTATCGGATCAAATGCAGCACATCGGGCATATCCAAACTTTACGCTGTATGGGGCTGCAAAAGCGGCTGTGATCTTTTTTGCAAAAGCATTTTCAGGCGACCTTTTAGGCAGAAAAATAAGAGTAAATGTAATAACACCAGGCACAACAGATACACCTGCATTTGAAAAGTTTATTCCCTTAGAACAAATTGAAGCTATAAAAAAACATTTTGCAGGTGAAATGCCAATAGGCAGAATTGGGCAACCATCTGACATTGGTAAAGCAGCGGTTTTCTTAGCTTCTGATGATTCTTCGTTTATGCTTGGCGCTGAACTTCTTGTTGATGGTGGTATGACCTATTTGGCTAAGTAATAGATCCAACGCCGGGGTCAGATTTATAACCCGTGTCTTTAAATATTTAAAATAATTTTCAAAATGAGTAACGCAGAAAACAAATCAGTCAGCTATGCAATTATCGGTTTCGGCAAAATCGGCCAGGCTTTAGCCAGGGCATTCGCCCGCAATAGCATCAAAGTATCCGTTGCTACTACACGCAAACCGGAAAGCTTTGCATCCGGGGCTGCCGCCATCGGCCCCGAAATTAAAGCCACAACATTGGCTGAAGCCGTTAAGGCTGACATCATCTTTTTGGCTGTGCGTTTTGAATCGCACCCGGATGTAGCGAAGGCGCTGCCTGACTGGCAGGGGAAGATCATCGTAGATGTAACCAATGCCTATGGCGTACCGCTTGAGCAATTGAATGGACAGCCTTCCGCAAAAGTCGTTGCACAAGCATTCACTGGTGCAAAGTTGGTTAAGGGCTTCAACCATTTGGGCGCTGCCATTCTTGGTCAGGATCCGGCCGTACATGGAGCCAAAAGAGTGGTGTTCCTGGCAAGCGATGATGACCAGGCGGCAGCGGAGATAGGTGTGCTTGCAGAAAATCTCGGTTTTTCACCCATCATGCTTGGCGGGCTATCGGAAGGCGGTTTGCTTGTGCAGGCACGTGGAAATAGTTGGGGACAACTGATCTTTAAGGACTTGTTCAGCTTCAACTAATGAATCGTAATTCCAAATATTAATAAATAAAAGAAACAATGAGTAAATTAAATAACAAAGTAGCAATAGTTACAGGTTCATCACAAGGAATAGGTGCAGGAATTGCAAAAGCATTTGCCAAAGAAGGTGCAAAGGTTGTTGTAAATTATGCTTCAAGCAAAGAAAATGCTGATAACATAGTGAAATCTATAACAGATAATGGTGGCATAGCCATAGCAGTACAGGCAGATGTATCAAAAGAAGTTGATGTAATAAGACTGTTTGAAGAAACAAACAAGGCTTTTGGCACGTTGGATATTTTAGTAAATAATGCAGTTGCTCAAGGATATGCACCTATTGAGCAAATATCGATAGAAGCTTTTCATCAAAGTTTCAATGTTAATGTGTTAGGGCCTATATTGACAATCCAGGCATCTTTGAAATTGTTTGGCGATAAGGGTGGCAATATCATTAATATCAGTTCGGGTGCAAGCAAATATCCTCTTCCGAATGCCTCTTTGTATTCTTCAACTAAGGCGGCATTGGATGCCTTCACCATTGCGTTATCGAAAGAATTGGGTTCAAAGAATGTTCGTATCAATTCTATTTTGCCGGGCGCTACAGAAACAGAGGGTGCAACAAGTGCAGGCGTTACTAAGGGAAGTGATTATGAAAAAATGTTTATTGCCAATACACCACTTGGCCGCAGAGGTAAGCCGGAAGATATAGCGAAAGCTGCCGTATTTCTTGCTTCCAATGACGCAGCGTGGATTACCGGAGAACAAATTTCAGTTTCGGGTGGTATGTATGGTTTTTAAATTCATAAATAAAAAATAAGTAAAAAAGGCAATGATATAGATGTTTACACTGCCTTTGTTGGTGTTGTGTGTAAGCCCGGTGCATAGCTTCACCAACAACTTAAATTAGCATCCTCGTTGTTAGTGCGGCTAACGCTCATGGCTATGTGAACACTAACGATGGCGTAAGGTTACTTCATTGTTTGCAGTTTTGTAGAAAAAACTATGACAAAAAAATTTTAAGTGATTGATTTCTAATTGAGAAAAACTAAATTTTAAAGACAAAATTCTAAAAACTAAATACTGAATGTCAAAATTTGATCATCAAAAACGAATTTCTGACCATCAAGAACGCGATTCTGAATGTCAAGAACGTGATTCTGAATGTCAAGAACGTGATTCTGAATGTCAAGAACGTGATTCTGAATATCAAGAACGCGATTCTGAATATCAAGAACGCGATTTTGAATATCAAGAACGCGATTTTGAAGGTCAAGAACGCGATTTTGAATATCAAAAACGTGAAAAAGAATAGCAAAAATATTTCTTTGAAGACTAAAAATGTGATTCCGCCATTGCTGGTGTCACATAGCCATAAACGTTAGCCGCACAAATAACTTAACATGTGTATATATTTTCTTTTTGTTCTTTTTTCACAGAAAAAAAAGAACAAATAAAAATTTATTTGATAATTAATAATGAATAATCGATAATGAAGAACTGTTACATTTTTATTTTATGTTCCGCCATTGTTGGTTTCACATAGCCATGAGCGTTAGCCGAACAAACAACAATTATAAAAGTTAGTGCGTCGTAAGTTGTTGGTGAGGCAATGCACTTAGCTTGTGCATAAGACCAATAACGGCAAAGAAATCTTTCTCAGAATAATCAGATAAATAAGGATAGAATCATGGTTTTTATTATCTTCCAACAAGGAAAACTATTTAACGATTACTACAATTCACCAATGCCATGAAAGGTTTAATGATGGAATACCAGTTAACGCTTCCCACTATTTTGCGAAGGGCGGAAACCTTGTTTGGAAAAAAAGAAATCATCAGTCGTCTTCCCGATAAAAGTATTCATCGTTACACGTACAAGGATTTTGCAAGGCGCACAAAAAAATTAGCAGCAGCGCTTCATCATCTTGGCGTTCGCCGCGGAGATCGTGTGGCTACTCTTGCATGGAATCATTATCAGCATTTGGAAGCGTACTTTGCTGTTCCGTGCATAGGAGCAATTGTACATCCTCTTAATCTTCGTTTTAGTCCGGATGATCTTGCTTATGTTGTTAATCATGCAGAAGATAAAATCATTATTGTTGACGAGGTGCTGTTGCCTTTGTTTGAAAAATTTCAATCAGGTATAGGTGTTTCAGAGGTTATTGTCATTGCGCAAAGCGACGAGCCGCTGCCCGAAGGATATTTGAATTATGAAGATGTTGTAGCAAGTGGCGATGAATCTTTATTCAAACCATTTGAAGAAGATGAACATGCCGCGGCATTTATGTGCTATACATCAGGAACAACCGGAAAACCCAAAGGTGTTTTATATTCACATCGATCCATCATGCTGCATACTATGTCGTCGCTGTTAAGTTGCAGCGGAATAGGTATCACGGAAAAAGATATTGTACTTCCTATAGTTCCTATGTTTCATGCATGTGCGTGGGGTTTCCCTTTTAATTGCGCATTTGTTGGAGCAACACAGGTTTTTCCGGGTCCATATTTAGATGCAGAAAATCTTCTTCAGCTTTTCGAATCGGAAAAAGTTACTGTAACGGGAGGCGTGCCTACTGTTATGCTCAGCATCTTAAACCAGATGGAAGTGGATCAGGACAAATACAAACTCTTTTTGCGCACGGTTATAGTTGGTGGTTCAGCAGTGCCGCGTTTTTTGGTAAAATCTTTTGATGAACGCTATGGCATTAATGTTCTTCATACATGGGGAATGACGGAAATGTCTCCCTTGGGAAGCTCTGCGGTATTGAATGCTAAACTCGAAAAGATTCCTAAGGAAGAACAATACGATCATGCAACAAAACAAGGCCTGCCTGTGCCTCTTGTAGAAATTCGCGGAAGAAATGAATCGGGATTGATACCATGGGATGGAAACACCGTTGGTGAATTGGAAGTGCGCGGACCATTCATCGCTTCTTCTTATTATCTCGAAAAAGAAAAAGGCGGAAAATTTACTGCTGATGGATGGCTTAAGACTGGCGACATGGTTACCATCAGTGCGGATGGATATATTGAAATAAGAGATCGAAGCAAAGATGTAATTAAATCAGGCGGAGAATGGATCAGTTCCATTGCCCTGGAAAATTCATTGATGGGTCATCCTTCCGTGCTTGAAGCTGCGGTGATTGCTATTCCTGATCAGAAATGGATGGAGCGTCCATTTGCTTATGTTGTACCAAAAGAAGGAAAGACGATTTCTGCTGATGAACTTAAAGAATTTCTTGCCGGCAAGTTTACAAAATTTTGGATTCCCGATGGGTATGCCATCGTTACTGCCATACCTAAAACTTCAGTAGGTAAATTTCTAAAATCTGCTCTTAGAGATAAATATATCCGCGAGCATCCATGATCAAACAGAAAATTTTTTGATTAGATTTTTGCTTGCACTTATATTGCATGTTGCATCAATCATTGATTGCCTGGTAAACCAACGGCGTGAATGCTTTGTCGGTATTAACAACATAGGGTCCCCACATTTGCCGGTAAATAAGTACGAGCATATCTTCTTTCGGGTCCACCCAATAACCGGTTGAAAAAACTCCGCCCCAGGAATAAGCTCCAGCCTGGATAGGACCGAACTTGCTTCCTTCTTTGGAAACAATAAAAAACCCGAACCCGAATTTATTCACTTCGGCATGACTGCCAATATTTGGATGCAGATCGCCAATTTGATTCATCGTCATCATGCGGATTGTGTTGCGTGCTAATAGTCGCACGCCATTGTATTCTCCATTATTCAATAACATTTGCAGAAAAATGGCATAATCATAAAGTGTAGAAACCAAACCACCGCCTCCGGAAAAATAATCTGTTTTTTGAAGAGGATAATTCATATCGAGAAGTCCTCCAAAAGTATATCCTTGTTTTTTTATCATTCCTGAAGAGTCGCCCATGAAAAAATTAACCAGTCTTGCGCCTTTTTCTTTCGGCAAATTAAACCAGGTATCTTTCATGCCGAGGGGTTTACAAATCCGGGTTTCAAAAAAATCCTCCAGCGACATGCCCGACCAAAGCTCAATCAAATATCCAAGTATGTCCATATTCAGTCCATACTTCCATTTTTCACCGGGTTGAAAAAAAAGTGGAAGGCTGCCTAAGCGCGTCATTGCATCGGAAAGTTTTTGGTTGTGTACACCAACTCCTCCGCTAAGATAGCTTTTTGCATAAATAGCATTTTCTTCCGGAGTGCCGATTGCAGGATATCCAATACCCGATGTATGCGTGAGTAAATCACGAATGGTAACTGCCCGCTTAGCCGGAACAGTAGTATATGAAGTATCTTTGAGATTAACGGTCTCAAGAACTTTTTCATTGGCGAAAGATGGAATGAATTTGGAAACAGGATCGTCGAGTGAAAATTTTCCTTCTTCCCAAAGCATCATTACAGATACCACGGTTAGCGCTTTGGTTTGTGACGCAATGCGAAAGATGCCGGTTTTATTGAGGGGCGCTTTTGTATCGGGATCATTATATCCACGTGCCTTATAGAAAACAATTTTACCATGACGGGCTATAAGCACAGCAGAACCATTTACCCATTTCTTTTTCACCCAATCGCTCATAGCTGAATCGAGGCGTGTAAGTCGCGCAGCAGAAAACCCACCAGCCTGTGGAGCTGCTTCCATTAAAACTTTTGATTGTGCGGATGTATTATTTATGCAAACAATAAATGCAAACAACATCAGCAGAGAGATCATATGGCGATTCATAGCTTCTTTAATTTGGTCATCAAATATAAAAGATTAAATGAATTAAGTGCAAATGGTCTTTATCAAAAAAGATGATCAATAATTTTTTAGTGATCTTTTCTGCAATCAAATCATTGAATGATTACTTTGCAGCGAAATATTTTTAAAATCAGAAAGCGATGCGACTAAAAGAAAAAATTGCTTTGATCACCGGAGGAGCGAATGGAATTGGTCTTGCCACCACCGAACGATTTGCCAAAGAAGGCGCAAAAATTATTTTGTGGGATGTATCCGAAAAAGGAAATGATGTTGTGGAGCGATTAAAAAAAGAAGGACATGAAGCGATCTTTAAAAAAGTATCGGTTACAAATGAAGACGAAGTACAAAAAGCAGTTGCAGAAGCGCACGCGCATTTTGGTCGCATAGATATTCTGATCAACAATGCAGGAATTACGAGAGACAGAACCTTACTTAAAATGTCTAAACAAGAATGGGATGATGTAATTGGTGTGAATCTGACTGGTGTTTTCAATTGCACGCAAGCGGTTGCGCCGATTATGAAAGAACAAAATTATGGTCGCATTGTTTCGGCATCTTCCAATGTTGCAATTCGCGGAAATTATGGACAAACAAATTATGTTGCTACTAAATCCGCAATCATCGGCATGACGAAAGTATGGGCAATGGAACTCGGTCGTTTCGGAATCACCGCAAACTGTATTGCTCCGGGGTTTATTCATACAGCTATGACCGATGCCATGCCTGAAGAAGTGCGCAAACAAAGTATTGCTTATATACCTCTTGGCAAATGGGGATTTCCGGATGATATTGCTAACGGTTATCTATATCTCGCGTCTGATGAAGCATCGTTTGTCAACGGAATTTGTTTAACCATTGATGGCGGAGCAGCGAGATGATTTCTTTTGTTTTTCCTGTATAATGCTGCATCTGGTATTTATCGGATAAGAGTCATCGTACCTTTTCTGAAAATTGTTAGGCCTGTATAAGTTGTTCCCTGAACCATCCATACATAGGTGCCGGTATCCTGAGGTTTGCCGGAGAGGGAGCCATTCCATCCATCTCCAAGACGTGAAGTACTATATACTAATTGCCCGAAGCGATTGTAAATGCGGAAAAATCGCAAAGAAGAAATTCCTACCGGAATAGGCTTAAATATATTATTAATATTTTTTTCCGGGGTAAATGCATTTGGTACAAAAATATCCGGAAGTGTTTTAAATACTTTTACTTCAATAGATGCTTCACCATAACATCCGGCAGTATCGGTTGCTTTCACAAAATACCTGATGGAATCAATATCCGATCCGAGGATGGCAACCGGGTTTGCAATAACAACATCATTCAGTCCCGTTGCCGGCGACCACAAAAAAGAATCCGGGTAAGCATCTGTTGATGTTGCCTGCAATTGCAATGGCTGATTAATTACAATGAACGTATCATTTCCTGCAAATACATTTGGTGGCGCTTGTATATTGATAGTTTGAAATGCAGAGTCCGTGCATCCATCTGTTCCAATATATTTATACAGCAAAGTATCTATTCCTGCTCCTGCGAGCTGCGGATTAAGCAAACCGGTTGTTGTAATTCCTTTACCGGAAAATAAAAAGGTTCCTGTCATATTGGTAAGCTCTGAAGTCTCGGTAATATTAAATGGCGGATCATAGTCGCACACTGTTGGTATTGCAGCAAATTGTACATGCGGGCTTGGTTGAATATTTACTTGCTGATCCATTTCATTTTCGCAGGTGATACCCGATGATGAAAGCATCCGGATAGTGTAATCAGAAGAATTTGCAGAAACAGGATTGGGATAATTATGATAATACAATTTACCGGGATAGGGTAAACTGTCGGTATAGGATACTCCGGATGTATCTCCCCAAAATATTTGCACTCTCACAATTGATCCAAAATCGACAGAACTTGTGTTGGTAATTTGCACTGCTTCATTACTGCACAAACCGGATGGATTGCTTATAATAAAATCTGCTTTGGGAACTGCACCATTTACTGTAAATATTTTTGAAGCGCTGTCTACACATCCATCACTGTTAGTAACCTTCAGATCTACCAAATAATTACTGGCAGCGCTGTAATGATGTGTTGGATTTTGCACGGCCGAATTATTTGTATTTCCTGTTTGCGCATTGGGATCGCCAAAATTCCATTGGTATGAAAAAGGGAGTGTTGAGTTATCGCCGGTATAGCTGCTATCATAAAATTGTGCAACAGCATCTGTAAGGCAAATTTTTGGTGTAATAAAATTAACTTTCGGATCAGGATAAACCCTTACTGTTACACTGTCTATGGAAGAGCAACCCGGCTTATTATTGAATGAAGTTTTTACATAGTAAGTATGATACTGCGAATTGCTTGAATCATTGGAAATATGCAATAATGGCGACGACGATAATGAATCATTTAACCCAATTGAAGGCGACCACGAATAAGCATAAGAAGGATTGGAAGGACCTCCAAGCATAACAGTATCATAAGGACAAAAACTCAAACTGTTTCCCGCAAATGATGGCGGCATTTGAGTATAGATAACTGCATTTTTTATAGAATGCCTGTCTGTGTAACCGCCGGTGCTTGCAGTAAAACCCATATAGCCGGTAAAATTAAATTGCTTGTAACCGGTTAAATATAAAGTGTCGTTTACATACACTTTAATGTTACCACTGTCATAAGTTATTTTAGCGTGATTATAATTTGGAGATCGTATGTATGAAAGCTTTCCGTCGTAATTAGTTCTTGTTGGTCCGGCAAGACATTCACCATATATTATATTGTTTGGGTCCTCATCGTTATCATAACCCTTATTCCATCTTATTTCTATCTTCGGCATATCCTGGTGCACGGTATTTGTATCAAAAGGTATGCAGTTATTCCATGTATCAAAACAAACTTTTAAACCGTTGGCATTATCGGGTATTCCTAATCCGCCACCTTGGACATATCCCGAGGGTGGAACATCAAGAAAACAAAAAGCGAGCCCGTCAGCGCCAGTTCCGTCAAACATACGGAAATCGAATTCAGCAATCCAGCTAACGCATCGGGAAAGATTAATCGGCTGATTAAAAAATATAGAGCCATTATCAAATAAAAAAGGTTCGCAAAGCACCAATTCAGAATTTCCTGCACCTGTAACATTTTGCACTTGCGCATTGCCCTGTAAATTCCATCCGGTTGTATTAAGCGGTGAGCCGTTGAGTTGCGCGAATATATAATTCTGGCAAAAAATATTTTTGTTGAAGAAAATAATTATGCAAAAGCAAAGCAGTCGTTGTAAAAAAAAGTTACGGAATTGCAATAACTGGTATTTTTAAAGTACGTATTCGATCTCATAAAAATAACCATAATTCTTACAGGAATGTTATCATGGCTGAAATAGAAAAAATTAGTTTGTTGTTTGGGTAATTATTTTAATGACAATTCAATAATAAATTCAGTTCCTTCATTTTCTTTTGTGTTCACTTTTATTTCTCCGCCATGAGCTTTTATGATATCATAGCTCAACGATAATCCTAATCCGGTTCCTTGTCCTGCTGGTTTTGTTGTGAAGAATGGTTGAAAGATTTTGTCTACTATTTTTTGAGGAATGCCATTGCCATTGTCTTCAATTTTTATTTCAATCTTATCATTCAGGTTTCTTGTTGACACTTTGGCTATTGGCTGATAGCTATGAGCTGATAGCTTTGCTTTTTCGTTCACTGCATAAAATGCATTGTTGTATAAATTCAAAAGTACTCTTCCGATATCCTGCGGAATGATATTTATTTTTTCAACGCTTTCATCAAAATCGGTTTTCATAGTTGCGTTGAAAGATTTATCCTTTGCACGAAGCCCATGATAACTCAATCGTAAATATTCATCGGCCAATGCATTGATATTTGTTGGTTCTTTTTGACCTATGCTTGACCGTGAGTGTTGCAACATTCCTTTTACAATGGCATCTGCACGTTTTCCATGATGATTTATTTTTTCCTCATTTTCTTTTATGGAATTTGCAATTGCAATTGCCGCATCATTATTACCGGCTTTTAATTCACTCTGCAATTCATCAATCAACTCTGTATTCACTTCCGAAAAATTATTTACAAAGTTCAGCGGGTTTTGAATTTCGTGCGCAATGCCCGCGGTGAGTTCTCCGAGCGAAGCCATTTTTTCTGATTGGATAAGCTGGGATTGCGTTGCTTTTAAATTATCCAAAGTTGTTTCCAGTATTTCTTTTTCTTCTTTAATTAAAATTGCCTGGTCTTCTGATCTTTTAAGGTCGAGAAAACGTGTGTACAAAAGCCCGAATGTATTTGCTACCCGCAACATAATGTTCGACTCTTCATCGGTTAAAGCTTTACCCGCGATCACATTGATGGTGCCTGCTGAAAAAAAGAAAGAATAAAAATATTCGCTGTAACTATTTTCACGCCTGTTTGGTATGCCTGTATAGGTAGACATTGTTTTGTAGTAATGCAACAGGTCCTTACCTTCTAAATTAGTAACTACAAAAGGTTTCCCGGCTTTCCAGGCTTCAGTAATATTTTCAAAAACCGGGTGAACATGTATATTTATATAATCCAGTACAAAATATAACCGTCCATCGTTGGAAACAGAAGTGACCCATAGTTCAATAGCATTACCATCGTCGTCAAATATTCCAACACCAGACCTGATGGCATCAATTTTTAATTCTTTTAATTGTTGAAAAAGTATGGTGGACGTTTCGGAAAGTTCGGAACTGCTGCGCATGTCCAGCGCTTTTACTCTTACTTTTTCTAATGCCTTCTCAACTTCAACTTCACGATTTTTTTGCGCCAGTTCGTCTTCTAATTTTTTTAATTCATTTTCAAGAAAGTCGTTTCTTTCAACCATCGATAGATTTTTTACTTATTTCCGGCCGACTATAAAAACTATGTTTGTTTGAAATTATCATAGACAAGGTTATTCAATAATTGCAATAAGACTAATTATAACAACCGTTATTCTCCCCATTCCGGATCTATGATGTTGGACACTTCTGTAATGCTGTTAGCCGGAAATCCTCCGAGCCTGGCATGCTCCAAAAGAATCTCTTTATTTACTGCCATGTAAATGCAGTAAATTTTATCTCCGGCTACATAACTATGTATCCATTGGATATCGGTACCTAAGGAGCAAATCACTTCTCTCGATTTTTTTGAGATTGATTTTAGCTGTTCAATATCAAAATTTCCGGCCTGCGGAATATTTCTTTCGATGATGAATTTTGGCATAACTGTTTTTTTATGATGGTGTTTTTATGACGTTGACAAAAATAACACAACTGCTAAAGCCTTCTCTTACTTTTTTATTTCGAAGTTAACGCACTTCCGTGTGATTTGATAACACATATTTACACAGGTCTAATTATTTCCACAAATTCAAGTAGGCTATTGTCAATTTAATCATGACTGCGATCTCCTGTCTTCTTCACTTGCACTTTATTTATTTGCACCTGTTTGATGATGACAAGTTGGTGATTATTGACAATTCTTCAAAAATTAATGACAGAGTTTATTCGGGTAAAGTATTTTGCCGTACATTGTACGCATGCCATTTATTGATGAGGTGCTCCAGCAACCTTCATACGGCTGGAAAGATGAGAGGGGCGAGTTGATAAAACCAACATTAAGACAATTATATTCTGAAGCGTTTTCCCGCATCAATATTTTTTCTACAAAGAAAAACTGGATATCTCTCATGAGTTGGCTGATGGCTGCCTGCATGCTTCCATTTTTGGTTTTATTTATTTTCCATTTTTTTTCTTTCAAATTATTAATTGTATTCATTGTGTACAGCATGATAATTATGAGTACACATGGAACGATATGGTTTCACAGGTTTTGCACACATCATGCGTATACTTTCAGTCATTCCGTTTGGCGTTTTATGGTACAGAATTTAGTGATCAAAACATTTCCGGAAGAAATGTATGTAGTATCGCATCATGTTCATCATGTTAAATCGGATGAACCCGGCGATCCGTATAATCCCAAAGCCGGCATTATGTATTGTATGCTTGCAGAAGTGAATCATCAAAGCATTTCTAAAAACCTTACAGAGAATAATTATAATAAGGCCGCTCATTTTATGCGCAATTCGGGTGTGAAGATCAATTCATATACCCAATACCTTAAATGGGGATCCATAGCATCGCCATTGTATACAGTTGCACTTTGGTTTGCCAATTGGATTTTTTGGTACAGTATATTTTATTTAATTGGCGGGAATGCACTTGCCTGCACTTTATTCGGCGCAACTCTTGCCTGGACTATTTTTGTGCGTGCTTTTAATTATACCGGCCATGGTAATGGTAAAATGAAACATGTTGATGGTATTGATTTTGATCGGAGAAATTTATCAATCAATCAAACGCGCCCAGGATTATTTTCCGGTGAATGGCATAATAATCATCATCTTTTTCCTGTTAGCGCACGCGCAGGATTTTTGCCGTATCAAATTGATCTGGCATGGATCTTTATTTTCACGATGTATAAAATTGGCGTGGTGTCTTCATATCATGATTCCAAAAAAGAATTTCTCCGGAAATATAAATCCTCTGCAATAAATGTTATTAAAGATGCCTGATGTTGAAATTCATTTAAAATGATTTTTGACCGAAATGTTTCATATCAGTTGAATTATATTCCACAATGCGCTTTTCATATTGGTAATAAGAAATTATTTATTGTTGTTTGATTTTATCAAGCGCTTTATTAAGATCAATACTTTTGCCGAATACTCCTTTAAAAAGATCGCCGGTTTTTTTTAACCTTTCAAAAATGGAAGTGACCGTAAACTCTCCGGGTCTTAATCCTTTTTTTACTTCTTTCCATGCTAACGGTGTGGAAACTGTTGCGCCGGATCTTGGTCTTAAACTATATGCGCATGCAAGTGTTTGTCCTCTTCTGTTTTGTAAATAATCAAGATAAATTTTTTTATTCCCTCTTTTCTGCAAATTTCTTTCAAGCGTAGTAAGCGATGGAAGTTGTTCGCTTATTAACGTACCAAGCAGGTGTGCGAAATCTTTTGTTTGTTCATAGGTATATTTCTTTCCCATCGGCACATAAATATGAAGTCCGGTTGCGCCGGATGTTTTGCAAAAACTTTCTGCACCGGCTTTATCTAAAATTTCTTTAAATGCAATTGCAGTTTCTATAACCTGGTCGAAATTATTTTTTTCAGAGGGATCAATATCAAGGATCATATAATCTGGTCTGTCTAAAGATTTTGTTGTAGAGTTCCATGGATTTAGTTCGATGCATCCTAAATTATTCAGATAGGCAAGTGTTGCTTTATCGTTGCAAATGATATAATCAATATTTTTTTTTGCAGACTCAGAATAAATATTTGTAGTCTTTATCCAACCGGGAGCGTCAACGCCTGCGTCTTTATGAAAAAAACCGGGATCATTAATTCCATTGGGGTTTCTTCTTAATGATTCAGGTCTGTCTTTTAAATAAGGAAGAATATACTCGGAAATTTGTTGATAGTAATCAATTACCATTCCTTTTGTTATCTTTTCTTCGGGAAAATATATTTTTGAAACGTTACTCGTTTTTACTTTTATTTTTCCAAATGTCATTTCCTCATAGCCCGTTTTTTTTTCCTTTTTTATATTTTTGGAAGATGCGGTTTTTTCTGTCGCGGATTTACTTTCTTTTTTAATTGGTGTTACTGCTGCCATTGTAACTTGATTTATATTTTTGTCGTTTCTGATTTGCAAAAAAATCGGGTGCCGCATTTTGTGATCGGTTGTCCATTCGGTAAATCTTATTTCACAAACATATTTCGGTTGTATCCATGTTACCGGCGAATTTGTTTTTATCTTTTCATCAAACGGAGATGCAACTATAATTAATGGTTTTAGCAAGTTATATATTTCTTTCAGCATTTTTTCTGTGAATCCCGATCCTGTATGCCCTACATATTTAAGCCTGTCGCCATCTTTAATTGCTAAGACTAATGCTCCAAAATATTTTCGTGCGCCTGTTGGCTGCGTAAATCCTGCGATGATTGCTTCCTGCGAATGATGATGTTTTATCTTCAACCAATCACCGCTTCTTTTTCCCTTGTGATAAAAACTGTCAGCCTTTTTTCCCATTATACCTTCCAGATCTTTTTTCTCTGCTGCTTTAAAGAAATCTATTCCTTTTCCAATTATATGATCTGAATATTTTATGACATTGGTTTCTTTCAAAACCCTTTTTAATAATTTTTTTCTTTCGATGAGTGGTTCATTGCAAATGTCTTTTGCATTATAAGATAAGATATCAAAAACATAATAGCACAAAGGATATTCCGTATTTTCTGCATAGTGCTGCAGTTTTTGAAAATCAGATTTCCCTTTTTCATCCAGCACAACAATCTCGCCATCGAGAACAACTTTATGTTTAATCTTTTTTAATTCTTCAAAAATTACAGGGTATGTATTTTTAAAACTGGTTCCGTTGCGGGAATAAAATTTTGCATCGTTTGCAGTGAGCTCAGCAATTGCGCGGTATCCATCCCATTTAATTTCAAATATCCAGTTATCATCATCAAATGCGTTTTCTGCTTCTTTGGCAAGCATCGGGTGAATAAAATAGCTAAGTTTTTTTTCTTTGCTTGTCACTTGCGTGTGGAGTTTTTTTTTACCGGATTTTTATTTTTTTCAAGCCATTTGTTAATTGGTGATGAAGAAAGAGTTTCATTTTCACTGTCGTATTTTTTGTCTGTTGCGTACTTGTCTTTATGTTTTATTAACAACCAGGCATTATCTTCTTTGCTTTTTATTTTTACCAATGCAAACTCACCTTTCAATTTTTTTCCTGATAATGTAAATTTCAAATTGCCTGCTTTTAATCCTGCTTTCAATTTTTTTTCTGCTATTTCTTTATCGTCGTTTTCAATGTCGGTGTAATTGCCATTATCCCAAATTTCAACAATACCTGCGCCATATCCTTCGGGAATAACTCCTGCAAAATCTTTATAATCGTAGGGATGATCTTCAACCATCATCGCTAATCTTTTATCTTCGGGGTTCATTGATGGACCTTTCGGAACAGCCCAGCTTTTCAGCACGCCATCCATTTCCAACCTGAAATCATAATGCAATCGTGTTGCCTTATGCCGTTGTACAACAAAACTCAGAGCATCTGTTTTCTTTTTTATTACCGCGGTTGGTTCGGGAGTGAGAGAAAAATTTCTTTTCTTTTTATATTTCGCTAAACTCATATTGCTATGCTTTATATTTCATTCTGCAGAAAATAGATCGTTGCGATTTTATTAAATGGGTAACTGAATAATGAATGTTGTTCCTTCACCTTCCTTCGATTCCACTTTTATTTCTCCGCCATGCGCTTTAATAATATCATAGCTTAAGCTCAAACCTAAACCAGTTCCCTGCCCTGCGGGTTTTGTTGTGAAGAATGGTTGAAAGATTTTGTCAATTACTTTTTGTGGAATGCCATTGCCATTGTCTTCAACTTTTATTTCAATCTTATGCATACCCTTTTCTTGTTGACACTTTGGCTATTGGCTGGTAGCTATCAGCTGATAGCTTTGCTTTTTCATTCACCGCATAAAACGCATTGTTGTAAAGATTCAAAAGCACTCTTCCAATATCCTGTGGAATGATATTTATTTTTCCGATGCTTTCATCAAAATCAGTTTTCATTATTGCATTGAAAGACTTATCCTTTGCTCTCAGCCCATGATAACTCAGGCGTAAATATTCATCGGCAAGCGCGTTGATATTTGTCAGTTCTTTTTGACCTGCGCTTGACCGTGAGTGTTGCAACATGCCTTTTACTATTGCATCTGCGCGTTTGCCGTGATGATTTATTTTTTCTTCATTCTCTTTTATATCATTCAATATTTCATTTTCCAATTTCTCATCTCTTGTACCTTGTACCTTGTTTCTTCTTCCTGTAATTCTTCAATCAACTCTTTATTTACTTCACTAAAATTATTTACAAAGTTCAACGGGTTTTGAATTTCGTGGGCGATGCCGGCGGTGAGTTCTCCGAGTGAGGCCATCTTTTCACTCTGAATCAATTGTGCCTGGGTAGATTTTAATTCCTGTAATGTGGTTTCTACTTTTTGTTTCTGTTGCTGCAATACTGTATTTGCTTTTTTCCTTTGCCTGCTATTGCGCCATTGAATAATTGCAATGAACAAAAAAAAGAATACTGCGGTGATAAATACGTAGATCAATATTCTGTTCCTGTTTTTTTGTCCCTGTAAAACAGCTGCGGCTTCCTGCTCTCTTTTGCTGAACTGCTGGTCGAACCGGAATTGCTGGATTTCAATTGCATTGCTATGTGCCTGGATCACGTTATTGAGGCTGTCTTTTAATTTCAGATAATGATACGCGCTGTCGAGATTACCTGATTTTTCGTAACAGGTATTCAATAAATCTGCGGCAAATCTTTCGGCTGCCGGATCAGTTATGGGCAGCGAAAGCGCATATGCTTCACGGGCTTCAGCGATCGCTTTTCCAATTTTGCCCTGGTTGAGATAAGAGGTTGATGAAAAAAGATAAAAAAAGTTGAGCAGGAACTCTCCATACTTCCGGCATTCTACAATTGCTTCATCGCATAACGAATCCGTTTTTTGATAATCTCTTTTATAATATAAGTAGTATATGACCCAGTGCCAGTCGGTGATGTTTTTTGCTGCTAATTCTGTGGATGCAGCGGAAATTGAATCCATCCGGTTAAAGTAAAATAAGGCAGAATCCGTTTTGTTTATATGGAGATAATAATTGCCCGTCATTCCGTAAAGATGAAGCGCCTCATCGAAAAAGGGATCTCTGTTGAACTTTAAAAAAGCGATCCCTTTTCGAACTGATGCCAATCCTTCTTTAAAGTCATCCGAATTCAGATAGAACCATGACAGGTCGTAATATAATGCCGACAGGTAATCCTGAACATGATATTGCTCCGCGAGGTCGAGCCCTTTAAGAGCCATACTCAAACACTCTTTGTATTGTCCGGTATTGTTATAATAAAAACTCAGGCGCGCATAGGCCAGGACGAGATATTTTTTATCAGGTATCTGAAATGCAGTGTTGATATATTCATTGCAATAATTTAATGTGCTGTCTGACCTGTTGTTGAAAAACATGTTATACATGGAAAGACTGTCGAGAATTTTGCACCTGGCTGTATCGGATATTTCCGACTCCAATTTATTTCTTAGTCGTTCGATTGTTGTATTTTGAGCAGTTGCAGTAAGAACATTCAGAAAGAGAGAGAAGATTAATGTAGATCGCTTCATTTAATAAATTTATTAAATAAAATTAAGCAATCGGAATTCTCCTGCTTTTAGTTTCATGAGACCTTTAGGTAGGTAACTGGATTATGAACTTTGTTCCTTCACCTTCCTTAGTTTCCACTTTTATTTCACTCATGCTCTTGTCTGAACTATGATTTGCTGATTTTCTTTATTCAACTGATGATTATTTCCCCGCGATTTTATCAGAATAATCAGACAAATAAGGATAAAATCATTTAACACAATAATAACCTTCCTTACTTTCTGCCTTTATTTCTCCGCCGTGCGCTTTAATAATATCGTAACTTAAACTCAAACCAAGTCCCGTTCCTTGTCCTGTTGGCTTTGTGGTGAAGAATGGTTGAAAGATTTTATCAATTACTTTTTGCGGAATGCCGTTTCGGTTGTCCGTCTATTATGCTAGTCTAATTTATATTCGGTTTGTATAAAATTTATTAATCTCGTAGCTATAATACGAGACCATGTTAGAGTACGAATAAAAGTTTGAATTAAAGCCGCATGCGTAAAAAGTTTGTTGTAATAGACTGCAATGAGTTCATTGTCTTTAGTAATAAATGTTGGGTTATCATTTTTTTTAAAATCAGCGGGGTCAAATAAGTTAGGAGATGGTATTTTTAGTTCGTTATAGTGTATAACTCTTGCTTCTGCATCTTTATATGACATCATTGTAAGTTTAAGATCATTATATTGATTGAGTACATATGCTTTAATGATGTCATCATAGAATAGAATACTGTCTGCAACAGCCTTATTGCGAATCAAACGGAAATTACCAGAATTTTTTAGTTGCTCCAGGGTGCGGTCGTTGTAACTAAAACCAGTATAGTTCCAAAAGTCTTCTGAAACAATGCGATTGATAATTGAAACATCTGCATTGTCTGATTTCAAGCACATTAACATTGTGTCTATTTTTTGACTTATCAATTTAAAAGATTTTATTTTTTCAGCAGATTCGGCAGTATCAGCTTTTAAATCAACAACCATGCTTTTAATATAGTCTTCTTCCTTTTCATGGTTGACTATGCTTTCACGAAAGCTTTCCGCAAAAAAACCCATTGTTACGGCAAGAAATATCATTAAGAATTCTAAAAAATATTCCTTGAAATTTTTTCTTTTGTGATGAACGTCGGGATGATGATGTACTTCCATATTTTAATTTGATAGTCTCTATTTCCTATGCAGATATAGGTAATTGAATCACAAACTCTGTAAACTCGCCTTCTTTAGTATCAACTTTTATTTCACCACCATGCGCTTTGATAATATCATAGCTCAAGCTCAAACCCAATCCAGTTCCCTGCCCGGTCGGTTTTGTGGTGAAGAATGGTTGAAAGATTTTATCAATTACTTTTTGCGGAATGCCACCCCCATTGTCAATTACTTTTATTTCAATCTTATCATTCAGTTTTCTTGTTGATACTTTAGCTATTGGCTGATAGCTATTAGCCGATAGCTTTGCTTTTTCATTCACTGCATAAAACGCATTGTTGTAAAGATTCAATAACACTCTTCCGATATCCTGCGGAATGATGTTTATTTTTCCGATGCTTTCATCAAAATCTGTATTCATGGTTGCATTAAAGGCTTTATCTTTTCCGCGAAACCCGTGATAACTTAATCGTAAATATTCATCGGCAAGTGCGTTGATGTCTGTCAGTTCCTTTTGACCTGTGCTTGACCGTGAGTGTTGCAGCATTCCTTTTACAATGGCATCTGCGCGTTTGCCGTGATGATTTATTTTTTCTTCATTAGCTATTACATCATTGATTAAATCATTTTGCAAATTATCATCTCTCTCTGCGTTTGACTTTAAGCGTTCAGCTTTCAGCTCTTCCAGCATTTCTTTATTCACTTCACTAAAATTATTTACAAAATTCAATGGATTTTGTATTTCATGTGCAATACCTGCTGTGAGTTGACCGAGAGAAGCCATTTTTTCTGATTGGATAAGTTGAGCCTGCGTTGCTTTTAACTCCTGCAAAGTATTTTGTATTTCTATTTTTTGTTTTTCCAGCAAAGCATTTGCTTTTTGTTTTTGCCTGTAGTTGCGATAAATAATTACAGCAACCAATAGTACTGCAACAATACCTGAAATAAAGATCTTTTTTAAAAGTTTTTCCGTTTTTAATTGCTGGTCTTTTATCTGATTTTCTTTATTCAGCAGTAATGCCTGTTGTTTTTGGTCATCTAACTGCGACTGTATCAGGGCGAGTGATAATTTACGCCTGTCTTGCTCCGATGCAAGAGAGTCATTCAATTTTTTATATTGCAAACTGTAATGGTATGCCTGCTGGTAATTTCCTGTTTGGCTATATATATCCGTTAGAATACCAACTGCATTTTTCATTTCCAGCAATGCATGAATTTTTTCGGCGAGAGTTAGTCCATAATCTGTATAGTTAATCGCCGATTTAAAATCTTTTCGCTTGAGATAAATTTGTCCTAATTCAATTGCATTACCTGCGGTTCCTATTTCATGTCCAATTTCTTTTTTTAATTGAAATCCTTTAACGAAAATTGGCAATGCTTTATCTTCCTGGTGCAAAGCAGTGTAAAGTTGCCCATAAAAACGTTCACTATCGCCATCGGTTGTATCCTCCGGAATAAATTGCGACAAATAAACTGTTGAATCAACCTCATTCAATTTTAAATAAGCTTCGCCTGCAACCCACAGAGCCCAAATCATATTGTAAGGCAAAGTGCTTTTACCTTGATGAGGCGCAGTTAATGGATAAAGTGAGAAAATTTTATGCATATAATCAATAGTGGTTTCGGGTAATCCTGCACCCAAAAATAAATTAGCTAACTGGAGATTAGCAAAAACCATTAATGCAGTGTCGCCGGTTTTTTCTGACCATTTTAATGCTTTCGTTCCGAACAAGTATGCATTTTTATAATCGCCTTTATCAAAATAACTATGTCCCTGCCAAATCATACATTCAATTGCAGTGAGAGTATCTTTTAATTGCAAAAATAAATTGATGGCAGAATCATAATAAGTAATGGATTAATCCAACCTGCCAATAAAATGACAATCGGTTGCAATATTGTAAAAACAATTTGAAATATATACCTTATCGCCGGCAACTTCTAAATAATGTAATGCATCTATATAATCTGATAATGAGATAGAGATATTCTTCAAAGCGTATTCTGTCTTAATCGCGCCCGACAAATAAATTGCTACGCCAATGCCCCTGTTATAATGCAGAGTTCGGGATAGTGATTCTGCCTCATTGGTATAAGATTTTGCAATTTTAAGAAGTGAATCCTTTTGTGCAGGAGCAGACGATGATGCGGAATCAATTAATTTTTCAGCAAGCTGATTCAGGATGGAAGGGCGCAGAGTATCTTTTGCAGTTTTTAATTTGGTTTTCAGACTATCAACATAATTCGGTTGTGCAATGTTGCTATTTTGCCCAAGTGCAATGAATGGAAAAATGAGAATTGCAGCAAAAGCGGAGAACTTAAAAACCAGCTGTTTCATTTTAGATGGGTTAGCAGAGAAAAGGTAAGAAAAACTATCAATAACAAAATGGGCTATTGAATTTTATTTTCAAAGTGTCGCTTTCATTAAACCAATCCTAATGAAATTTTAATTTGAAATTGGTGATTTCATATTTTGTCCAGAATATGAATTGATTTCTCTCCGCTCTCCGATAATTTCTCTCGTTAATATTCAATTCGATTTTGAAAGTAAATCATAACATCGTGTGGCGATACAGAATATGAAGATTGCGGATTTTAGTGAGTCTCAGGAGAATTAGTAACAGATTAGTAACAAAAATCCTTCTTCGCAAATAATTATTTTAAAGGCAACTCAATGATAAATTCACTTGCTTCATTTTATTCCGGTGACCATCAAAACTTTTCCATGGGATTTGAATAATCTCAAAACTTTAATGTCGCAAATACAGGGTAATGGTCACTTGATTTTGAGCTGCGTACCACATCGGCGTTCATTGTCGTAAATCCTTTGGAAAACAAGTAGTCATTTGTTGGTTTTAAGAGTCCCAACATTGCCTTAGCGGTGCTGCCAACTTTTGATGTTTGCCAATCAAATCCATTGTCTTTAAATTTTGTTACAACCGACTGAGCATATTTTGGAAATACAGTATTAAAATCTCCGCCTATTAAAACATAATTATAATGCGCGGACTCCTGCTTAGCATAATTAACAATGGAATCAACCTGGTCCATTCGCATTTTCCTGCTCATCGCCACGGTTTCCGTGTGAACGCTGAACACCATTATTTTTTTTTGATGAATATCCACTTCGCCAATGATAACCGCACGCCGCTGCTGATTCTGCCATTTGGCGTGGGGTAGTATCAATTTTTCGGGATGTTCTATTGTACCTCTCGTTAAAATAGCATTACCTATATTTTTTCTATCCGACTTGTCATACGCGATGGGAATGTACAGGTAATTCAAATCTAAATCTGCTGCAATAGTTTCAACGCCTTTTTCATCCATTTCCTGTAACAGGTAAATATCAACTGTCGATTTTTTCTCTAACTGCCGAAGCTCCGAAACCGCCATTTGAATTTTTCTGGCTTTTTTGATATTAAATGTTACCACGGTAAGCGAGTCTGATGCTTCCTGCCCCGATATAATTTTTTTGCCGGAATAAAAAAAGGGTTTGTCGACATCCCCATAAAAGGAAAGGGCATGGCAAGAATACAGAAAGAATAGAAATACAATTATAGAAAGGTTTTTCACTAAACGCATGTGCATATAATTTCAGGAAAAATGTCAGAGAATCCGGTTTGCGAAATGTCTAAAAAAATTAAGACCGGAAACACTATTAATAAATGTACAAAATACCTGCTTGAGGTCGACATTTTTATTTTCGGTTTAATTTTACAATTCCGCAAAATGAGGTAGTGAATTATTTTTTTGCAGGCTCCTTTTTATTTTCAATTGAATCCTGAATTCGTTTTGCATTTTCTGTAGAGTCTCTTATTCGTTTTTTTTCTTTTCTCTTAAAAAAACCTCTCAGCAAAAAATTATGTTTTGCCGCTTCCATATTCTCATTGAATTTTTCGGCGCTCACTTTTATTGTTTTCACTGTTTGATCAGCAGAAGTAACGGTTGTTTGTAATTTTTTTGCGAGCGTATCATTTTTCAACAACATTCCGAGAGAGCCGTGCCCGCTGTTTATTCTTCCTACTATATCTGCAAGACTTCCGGTAATGGATTCTGCATTGTCGGCGATGTGCGCAAATTTTGAAACAACTTTATCCATATCTACCGGTTCAACTGATTTTATCTGATCTCCTTCTTTTAACAAACTTGAACTGTCGCTACCCGGAGATATTTGTATAAGTTTATCACCCATCAATCCATCAGTACTGATGCTGGCGACTGCATCTGATCGCAGATATGGTTTTACTTTAGATTCCAAACGGAGATCAACCTGAATTATAGTATCATTTTTTATGATGATGTTGTCAACAATTCCTACATTAATTCCACCAAATCTTATGTAATTGCCAACAATTAATCCGTTTACATTTTTAAAATCTGCGCGCATTATGAAATTGTTGCTGAATAATTTTTGTTGTTTGCCTATGAGTATGATGATTACAAACAAGATGAGTAAGCTTACAATTACAAATGCGCCTGTTTTTATTTTTTCTGGTGTTGAAGGTTTCATCTGAATAATATTTTTTAGCGGATGAGATAATATTTCGTGATACGTGAAACAGAAGAAGTAAGATGTTACCATCAAACGCATCTTTCGCATTTCAGGTTTCACGATAAATTTCACGTTTCAGCTTTCCCGTCTCATATTTCATTAGTGTGTTTTAAAAAATGATTTGATAAAGTTGTTATTCGAATTTTCAAGTTCATCATAAGTGCCTTCAGCAATACATTCTCCTTCATGTATGACTACAATTCTTGTTGATGTGATTCTTGCACATTCCAAATCATGAGTAATAATGATTGAAGATGTTTGATATTTTTTCTTGATCTCCATAATCAGATCGCTGATTTCGCGGGAAGTGATCGGATCCAATCCTGTGGTCGGTTCGTCATACAAAATAATTTTTGGTTTCACGATGAGTGTGCGCGCCAGCCCGATTCTTTTGCGCATTCCACCGGAAAGATCTGAAGGCATTTTATCAATAGCATCAAGCAATCCCACGCTTTCAAGAACTTCATTAATTCTTTGTTCAATTTCTTTTTCATTTTTTATATTCAAAACCCGTGTGAGTGGAAAAGCAAGATTCTCCCTCACTGTCATCGAATCATACAGCGCGGCGTTTTGAAAAAGAAAACCTATTGTAGTTCGCATATCTTTTAACTGATTGTTGTTCATATCTTTCACTTCTTTGCCATAAATTTTTATAGAGCCTTCATCCTGTTCCAGCAAACCAACTATACATTTAATGGTAACAGATTTTCCTTCGCCCGATCTTCCAAGCACAACTACGTTTTCATTTGTACACACAGAAAAACTAATGTCTTTGAGTATTTCGTTGTTGCCGAAACTCTTTTTCAATCCTTGTATTTCTATAACTTTTTCCATTTTTAATGATATACAAATGCGCTGGTGATTTGCACGGCAATAGCATCAATAATAATTATCCAAACAGACGCGGTAACTACTGCAGAATTTGCAGCAACGCCAACGCTTTCCGTTCCGCGGTTTGAATGATAGCCTTTGAAACATCCGATGTATCCGACAATGAATCCGAAAAAAATTGTTTTGATCACCGCGGGAAAAAGATCAGAAAAACTAAGTGACGCAATTGCCTTTCTGAAGTACAGCGAAAAACTCATGCCGCCAGAAATGCTTGTGCCGATGTATCCGCCGGTGAGTGCAACTGCATCTGCAAACGATGTTAGCAACGGAACCATAAATATGCAGGCAAGTATGCGTGTAACGACGAGATACTGCATCGGGTTTGCCCCGGAAACTTCCATTGCATCTATTTGTTCGGTTACATTCATGCTTCCCAATTCTGCGCCGATGCCGGAAGAAATTTTTCCTGCGCATATCAATGCAATAATCACCGGGCAAATTTCTCTTATTGCAGAAATTGCAACCATTCCCGGCACTAAACTTTCCGCTCCGAATGCTTTCATCGAAGGCTCCGTTTGCAACGTGAGAACAAACCCTAAAACAAAACCGGTAACCCCAACAATGGGAAAAGATTTGTATCCGAGAAGATAACACTGCCTTACTAATTCATTCCACTCAAATCCTTTTTTGAAAATATTTTTTAAAAATAAGATCAGAAAATTACCTTGCTCACCTATTTGTGATAAACTGTTTTTAATAATTTGATAAAAATATTTCAACATATACATCAGTTGTATATAGAAGGATAAAAACTATTCCAAAAAAATTGACTGATAAAAATCAGGGAGTTGAATAAGAATTTGTTTGTGAAAAAGAGTTTTAAGGTTCTTATCTCAAAATAAATTCATCAAAGTGGGGATTTTTTTACTCGCGTCTCCTGTCTTACACTTGATTTTTTTTAAGATCGTTTCTTGTATCTATTAAAAATTTTGTGAACAACGAACCGAAATAAAGTATGATTGATGAATAATAAACCCACAAGCAAAAATTAAAATGGATGTTGCTGCTCTGTAACTTGCATTTACAAACTGAGTTGCCTGGATAAATGCCGATGGTCAGGAAAAGTTTATTGATCTGTTCAGGAATTATTAAACACTAAACTAAAAATTCGCGGTATATCGGTTCGGAAGTGAAAGAAAAATTTATTTTCTTTTTATTTTTTGATAAACTCATATTACGATGCTTTTTTTGTTTTGCTTTTCAGGCTTGCTTTTAATTGCGACATAAGATCCGTTGCTCTGTTGTGCACAACACGTAAATGCGGCACCGCAGGTTTTGTTCCTTTTGATTTTGCTTTGATCACTTTCATCAATTGTTCCGTGTACGTGTCTTTGTAACTGCGGATGTTAAATTTTTTTGAAAGCGAATTGATAAGTGATATGGCCATTTTTAATTCGGCAGGTTTTATTTCAGTTTTTTTAGGAAGATCAAGTTCGTCTGTACTTTTTATTTCCTGTATAAACCGGATTCGATTTAAAACAATCACATTTTCTTTTGCACGAAGAATAGCGAGCGTTTCTTTGTTGCGCATTACAAAAGTAGCAACAGCAGCCTTATTAGTTTTTAATAAAGCAGCCTGCAATAATGCATAAGCGCGCACTCCCGATTTTTCAGGAACAATATAATATGGAGTTTCATAAAACATACTGTCTATCTCATCAGCCTTAACAAATTCCGTTATTTCAATCATTTTTGTTTTAACAGCATTTGCAGTTTCAAAATCTTTATCGGTTAGTATAACATACCTGTCATCAATTTTATATCCCTTCACAATATTTTCCCAGCTCACTTCTTTTCCGGTTTTTTCGTTCACGCGCATGAAATGAATGTTAGAATGATCTTTTTTATCGAGCATATCCAAATCGAGCGAGCTTTCCTGAGTGGCGCTGAAAAGTTTTATCGGAATATTTACAAGTCCGAAACCAATTGAGCCTGTCCATATCGATCTCATAAAAAATAAATTTTAAAATTAGCGGGTAGTATTAAATTCCTTTTTTGATTTGGTTGATTATTGAATCAAGACAATTTCCAAGTTCGTTATTGTTGAGATTATTAAAAATAATCTCTCCATCTTTTGAAAGACTGAATAAATAATTATTATTTTCAAACACTTCATAAATGATCGAATCATCCATATCTATTTCTGTTATTCTTAAAGAAATGATCCTGCTGTTACAGTTTTCTTCAATTATAAATGATCTAAGTTCCTGCATTTTATTTAAAAACCTTCTATGCTGATAGTCCAAAATTATTGCCAACTGTTATCCTCCGAAGGTTTATTCTTAGTGTAATAAAATGGTGAATGGAAAAACATAATGGAATATTTTTCTCAATTGAAGTGTAAATTTTTCTGCAATCTTTTGTTTTAAAAGAAAATTCAGCTTCAAAATAAAATGGCACGCTGTTGGGATATATTTTTTTGTGAGCGTAGATATTCTTTAATCATTATTTTTTCTTACAGGATTCAAATAAAACGCAAAAAGAGTAAGCGTTCACAAAAGCTGCATTCCATTTTTTGAAATGCGGCTTTGTTTTTTATATTTTATTTCGAATGTTTCCGGTAATGATTGTTCCCCAATTTGTACAAAAGTTTCCACATGTGGCTGATCGATTTTATAAGAACAAATGTTTTTGACTAAGTATTTTTATTAAGTCATTTAATCTTACATCATCGGCAAAACGGATAGAAATAGATTCTTTCTTATGTGAAAATTAATTAAAAATTCTCCCGCAATAAAAATCACGCATTCGGATATTGAGTGGTTAGCAGCTAAAGAGCGCGCAATTTCAAAAAGGAGAAATGGTAGGCTTTTTGTGAAAACAAATCATACAACTGCATGTTCAGGAAAATAAGATTGTTATGTTAGTGAGAAATAATATACTTACAGTATTCTTTTTTTTATTCGCCCTTTTTTGCTGAGTGCTCAAGCTGATTCCGTTCCCGGCGTAAATAAACTTTTAGATCTTTCATTGGAGCAATTGATGAATATCAAAGTTGTTACGGCTTAATATTTTATAAAGGATCATTTTTTTTATACCTGATAAATCTTTCCGGTGGGGAGGGCATCTTCCAATCTTCAAAAGTTTTTTTTTGATCAGGATTTTTTGCTTTTCTTATTTGCTGGTCAGCAAAAATAGCTTTACGAATAAGCAAATCAATTTCTTTCATTCTGTTTTCTCGCAGGAGTGTGGGTAATTGAGGCATAGCACGCAATCTTTATTAAATAAGCGCAGAAAAAAATATGCCATTAATAAAATTTTTAAAAAAAAAATTGCTCAAGATTCAATAAACGGGAAATCGAAATCAAAAGTTAAAAAGTATATAAAAAAATATTTTAGATAAGATATCGCAGTGAAAAAATTTCCCCTTGAGGTAAAAAATTTCTACATTTTGAAATGCCACAAATTATTTGTTGATCTTTTCTCAATAATTTTAACTGAATGGCGTATGAATCTTATTATGCACTTTCTGAATAAGAAAAGCCATTAAAAAATTTACAATATTTGCCAAATAAAAACGCGAGTACCGTGTTACCGTTACCATACGGGATTTTGTATTCAAAATTTGAAGTTTGATCATCTCGGAAAAATTGATGAATGGATGATTCAAAATTAATCTGAGTGTACTAACGTGGGCAATAAATTAGCTCGCGTTTTTTTTGAAGCTAAAAAAAAATAACATAAATTTTTTATTCAACGATAATCTTTTTGTTCTTCTTGCAAAAGCTTCATTTACTTTTTCTAAATTCTCAAATATCTATTTATACTTTAATTCAGGATTTCTTAAGCGAAGCGGGAATGGTTGTTAAATAATCAATTGGCATATTACTTGAAAATACAATGAAGTAAACATTTTTTCCATCACACATTTTAAAAAGGAGGTCTTATGACACTCATAAAAAGAAATGGGAACATTATTCCCTCAGTTCCCACCTTTTTTGATGATTTTTTGAACAGGGATATTGCTGAATGGAACCGGTTTAATTTTTCGGGGTCGGGGGCAACGCTGCCGGCGGTGAACATCAAAGAAACCAAAGACGCATTTGAAGTGGAAATGGCTGCGCCCGGAATGACAAAAAAAGATTTTACCGTGGAGCTCGAAGGAAATCAGCTTACCATTGCAGCAGAGAGAAATAATCAGTCGGAAGAAAAGGACGGAGACCGCTTCACACGGCGGGAATTCAGTTATCAGTCATTTGAACGTTCACTCAGTTTGTCCAAAGAAGTCGTTGACGGGGAACACATAAAAGCAAGGTATGAAGACGGAATATTAAAACTGCATATTCCGAAAAAAGAAGAAGCAAAACAAAAGCAGCACAAACTCATTCAGATCTCTTAAAAAGAAGACTGATAATAAAATTGAATAAGCCCCGACAACAAACGGGGCTTTTGTAATGGATAGATTTACTCCAGAGATAGTCATTAAGATCCTTTATCTGCAAGATTCTTATAACTAACGGTGATGGATATGCTAAAATAGCGGGTCATGACGTAAGGCAACAAAACCGGGAATAATTTTATGCCCTTTTTTGTTTTTATGTTGCACCTGGATCTATCCGCCTTTTATCATGAAAATGATCATCCTTTTTAGTGATGTGATTGTTCGCCGAACTTAAATCTACTGTGATAAATTGTGATGGTATAAGCCCAGATCCGAAAGGCACTTTGGAAGTAATATTTTTATCTCCTTCTCAAACAAACAAAAGAAGATAAAAAACAAGGTGGTTATTTTCCGATGCAGAAAATGAAGAGTGCTGATTCCAGTGGGTTTTAGAGGAATTAGTAACAGATTAGTGACAAGAATTTTTGTTATTGCAGACTAACTGGTATGTATAACCGTAAAAAATTATTGAATGGGTAATTGCCATTTCATACAGATATTCCTCGGTTAATGCAATAGACTGCTGGTCATTAAACTATTTTCCCTCTTATTGCTTTCACTACCGCTTCGGATATTGAGCCTACATGAAGTTTTTCATAAATATTCCGGATATGAAACCGCACGGTATCAATACTTATTTTACATTCGGATGCGATCATTTTATAACTCATTCCTTCAACCAGGTGTTCTAAAATTTCTTTTTCCCGATGAGAAAGATCGTTTACTTCTTTTGATGATTCGGGAGAATTGATACGAAACTTTTCAAGTACTTTTTGCGCAATTGAAGGAGTCATCGGCGCACCTCCTTCATACACTTCAATTATCGATTGTAACAATCTGGAAGGAGTTGTATTCTTCAGCAAATAACCGGAAGCCGAACAAATGCTCCAGGGCCCTCACCAGCTATCATGGAATGCAAAAGATGAAAAAGGAAATACAATGAACACAGGGATTTATTTTTTAAGAGTTGAAACCGAGAATTATTCTGAAACAAAAAAATTAATTGTTCTGAGGTGATTAGTGCAAAAGAAAAAAAGTTAATAAAGAAATTTCAAAAAGCTTATGAAAAAAAACAGTTTATCAATAATGATGCTATGCATAGCCGCATTATATTCCTGTAATAAAAACAATAGCGCTCCTTCCAATACAAAGGTGGATGTTTATGTAGCAGGATACGAGGCAAACTCCTCAAATAATAATGTGGCAAAGTATTGGAAAAATGGCGCCCCGGTTTCACTTACCGACGGTTCAAATTCTGCCGTTGCCACATCTGTTTTTGTTTCAGGAAATGATGTATATGTAGCCGGGCATGAGTATAACGCGGCCGGTAACAATGTTGCCGGGTACTGGAAAAACGGCACCAGGATTATTCTTGGTGATGGCACGATAAATACCCTGGCATGGTCGATTGTTGTTTCAAACAATGATGTTTATGTGGCAGGAACTTCGTATGATAGCAACCTTGGCATATCCAAAGCAGTTTATTGGAAAAACGGCACTCCCGTTTACCTTGATTCGGCAGGTAATTACGGAGGCGCTTATCGAATAGCGGTTTCGGGAGCTGATGTGTATGTAGCGGGAAATGATGATTATGGCAATGCAGTATATTGGGAAAACGGGAACATAATGATTCTGCAAGGAAATGCTTTGGTAAGATCCATAGTCATTTCAGGCAATGATGTATATACAACAGGATTTGTCCTTCCTCCGCCAAATATTCGGGCTAAAGTGAAAGCAAGGATCTGGATAAATGGTATTACACCAACATATCTCTTAGACAATACAAATGCGACTTACGGGGAAGCAATCGCTATTTTAGGAAATGATGTTTATGTAGCCGGATTTAGTTTTGATGAAACTTATAACCATCCTGTATTCTGGAAGAATGATTCAATTAATTATTTGCCTTCAAAAGGAATTAATACAGGCACAATAGGTTTGGGGGCGGCCAATGCAATTGCCGTTTTTGAAAATGACATATATATAGCAGGGGATGACGGCAGTGCAACTAATAATATTGCTGCTTATTGGAAAAACGGCAAACTGGCGGATCTGACCGATGGCTCACATGTTGCAGAAGGCATCGCGATATTCATTTCAAAAAAATAACCGCTGCTTGCAAGCCAATTCTTGGTGCAGCGGCAAATGCTATATTCATAGCAAAACAGTAGTCAGATTTTTTTGCAGGTGTGCGGTTTTCAAAATCCGAGTTTAAAATAAAGAAGATAAATAAGTTTAGTCCGAAAAATTTTCAAGGCTAAATTTATTGCTTCAGAAAAATGATTTGAAAAAGGGTTTATCAACAGCACAAAATGCTTTTATTGAAGGGTACGATGGTTCATTAAGAGAAGAGTTGCTCAATGCCTAATTATTTTTTAATCTCTATTAGCACAAAAAGCAATTGTAATCCCGTGAAATTGAATCTAACTCAGTATAAACGTGTATGTCATGCTTAACCGATACCGGCAATTTTATCAATTCAACTTTTTTGGTCTGGAGACAGTGAATACTCTTGACAGATTGAACCCGAACCTGATTTCCGCCTTACTCCATTTATCTGTTGTTTCAATAATTAAAGCCCGTTCATTCATGCCCTGACTATTAGAAAAATGCAATTGAAAAACATGCCCACCAGTTTCGATATCGAATCCAACGGAAAGAGGGTTTGAATAAGTGCCCGATTTCAGTCCATAAAAAATATAGTGATAATCTATTACGAAAGCAATACGGCGTGACAATTTAAATCTTGTACCTACTCCCAGAGCAAACACATTATTGGATTGCCACACAGAATCTACAAGATTACGATGAACCATTTCAGGAGTAAGTTGCAAACTAAATCTATCGCTGAATTTTCTGCCGATAATTAACCCCTGGTAAAATGACAAACGCGAAGTATAGAAATGAAACTTGAGCGTATCAGATGGAGGAGATTTTGTCGGATCAAGCGTCATACCGGATACAATAACAATTGAAAATGGAAATGAACCTGGTCCTCTGGATTGCCAAATTGGTCTTAGTTTGATAAATCCATCAAGCTCTTTCCCCAAAGTGCTTCTTCCTATTCCCAACATCAGATTACGGCCAAGCCCGTAATCTAACCCGATACGCATTTTTGCTTCATCCAATCCATAGAGATTTGTGGCTCCCTCATTAATTAACCCAAAACGATGAAGAATACGGAAATCAAGAATTCCTTTGCCAAGAAATTCCATAGATTGCCCGCTGATAACACGGGTCGATTTAAAAGCATTTGATACATGCTCCTTTGTTGGCTTATCCGTATCAACCAATTTTAAAAGATCCTGTTGCTGGCAAAAAACTTTTTCAAGCCCTGAAAAGATTAAAAAACTAAGCAGAGAAGCCAGTTTGATTCCTTTCATAAAATGATGTTAATAGGTTAGAATTTTTAAAAAAAATTGTTCATCATTTAAGCAGCTCCATTTGGCATTCCACAGAAATTTTTGTCTGGTCGGAAATATTTTCTTTTACCAAGGCAGGTATGGATATTTTGAAATCAGAGAGCAATATGTTGAAATCTGCATTTAATAAAAGTTTTCCGTTCTTCATTTCAATTTTCCCATTTGCTTCCACAGCTTTTGCTTCACCATGCAAGATTAATTTACCTTTTACGTTTGCGGAATAAACGCCTTCTTTTGAGTAATTGATCGCTGTATTATTAATTATCTGTCCGGTGAATTCTGATTTGGGATATTTATCGCTTTCCACATAATTTTCATTAAAATGTTCCTGCATCAAAGCTTTTTCAAATTCAAAACCTTTCAGCATAACTGCAAACTGAATATTCCCAGACTTGGTGTCAATTACAGCAATCACAGTCCTGTTTGTAGCTTCTACCTTCTCCATTTTTCCCGAAGCATCAAAATATATTATACCTTTTTTTGTAAAATATTTATCCTGCTGTGCCAGCGATTGAGATATAAAAAACAATAAAAGTATTAATGATGAAAATGTTCGCTTCTTCATAATAAAATGATTTAAGTATATTTTTACTCTGCTTTTTATTTTTGTAAAATGCAACGATTTAATTGAATGTCCGAACCAAGCAATCCTGTTGGATCGGAATTATATCCGATCACAATTCCTTTTATAAAAACAATCTTTCCTATTTGTAAACCTGTATATTCTTTAGTGTACAAGGTATCCATATTACAACGAACTGATGACATGTTGCTATCATCACCCAACACCAAAGTGTAATATTTTTTTTCATCTATTTCTATATTTTTGAGATTGCCTTGCATAATAATAATTTTACCGAAATATTTTTTGCCTGCAATTGAATCGTTATTGCAGAATTCATGAATGAGACTGATTGAGTTTGTACGAAACATTTCTTTAAGCATGTGCATGTCTGAATTGGGTCGAAAATATTCATGCACTCCATAAAAGCCTGCAATAATAAATCCTGTAGCCGTGATTGCCCATATGAATATTTTTCTTTTCATTTGCATTTTTCCATTTTTCAATTGTTCATCATGCCATTTTTAATCCAACATGTTATTATCCGAATCTCATTTGTTGGAAGACTTGAACCCAAAGGCATTCGCCCGGCAAGTATTGATGCTTGTATCTGTGCCGATGCATTTTGAATCTCTGAATAAGTAGTCAGTGCGCCCGGGCCGTTTGTACTTCCAGAACCATGGCACCCAGAACCATTTGCACAGGTGGATTGAATGATGGGATTGACATTATTGATAAAGCTATAACTCAAACAGTTTGTTGTATCTGTTTTTGGAGGAACTAATAATTGCTCCTTGTCATTATAACACGAATGAAAAATCAAAAACATAAAGACAATTGATGATATGCTTACAATTTTTTTCATTAAGATTAGTTATTCGGCGCTCCTTTTTTAATCCAGCTATTAATGGTGTTTAGATCGCAGGAAGAAAGGCTCGCTCCTCCAAGTGGCATGGCGTTATAACCAGAAGCATGACTCACATCACCCCATAATTTACCATTCTGAACCTGAGTCAGTACATTGGAATAAGTTGTAAGGCTGACTCCTCCTGATGGCGATCCTCCGCTATGACAACCGGTACAATTATTTTGCAATATGCTTGTTATGGAAACCGAAAAAGTAACATTGCTTGTATCGCAAGAAGCTTGAGTACAACCATTGTTCAAGGCGCCCTGGCTAATCCATGTCTCAATTGCACTCAATTGTGATGAAGAAATTGGCGTACGCCCACCAGGTGGCATCGTTCCGTTTGAAATAACTTCCACCAATTTGCTATTGACTGGGTTGCCCGGCCTGACAATAGCAAGAATTCCTGAATAAGTATTTAAAGTATATTCACCAGCATCTCCACCCGAAATACCATTATGGCATCCGCTCATTGCACAGTTGGAAGTTAAAAGAGGAAGAATAGTATTGGCAAAATAAATTGTATCTATACTGCAGGATGATGGTGCAACAGTTGGAGGGGTAACTGTTGTATCGTTAACGCCGCCACCTCCGGACGTTTTCGGAAATTGAATTTCATGCTGACAACTCAAAAATAAAATATCAATTATTACAAAAAAAATCAGCAACACAAAGTTTGCTTTCATACAAAATAAATTTTAATAGTGATCGGATTGGACTGTACATAATGAATACAGAAATTATCAAAAACTGCTACGAATCGTTACACAATATTTTATTATCGTTAGCTGTTCCCTAATGATGGTACCAATCCGCCTTTTCATTTTTAACATAAAAGTTTCTGCTATTAGATCATTCATCTAACCACCTTCCTATTTAATACTGAAATAATTTAAAAACCCCTATTCCTGTTTTCAAAATATTTTGATAAGAAAATCGAATCTGCTGATTTGAAATTTTATATATCGCGAATGATGGTTTTCTATCTTGATTATCGTTTATATTAAACATACTTTTGCTGCGGTTTTTACTCTATTCCTCAAAATCTTCTGTGCAATTTTCTGACGATGACTGAAAAGGAAAAGCTATACGATCAATTCAAATCGATATTTAATGAATATTATCAATCCCTGTGCAACTACGCTTATTCATTTATTAAAGAAAAGCAAGCTTCTGAAGATATCGTACAGGAAATCTTTTTGAGAGTTTGGGAGAAGAGGCCTGACATCATTACATCTGATTCAGTACGTTTTTATTTGTTCACTTCAGTTCGAAATAACTCGATATCATTTATTGAAAATAAAAAAAAATATTCGGTAATACCTGATAGCGACAGGGAATCAATCCTGGCAACATTGGCCGAAGAAAAACAGGAAGACGAGCCCGCAGATAATCTCGCTCTGATAAAAAAAGGGTTATCGCTGCTGCCTCCGAAATGCAAGGACACATTTTTACTAAGCCGGATAGGAAAACTTTCTTACAAAGAAATTGCGAATGCGATGGGCATTTCAGTAAAAACAGTAGAAAATCAAATTGGCAAGGCTATTAAAATACTTAGAGATTTTATGAAAGAACAAAAAGTAATTTCATTATTGGGTGGAATAGTATTATTTCATGTTTTATACAAAAACGGCATAGGGGATTTTACTAAACTCCTGTTCTATTAATATGGTTGACATGCAGGAAAAAGAATACATTGAACAAATAATTTACAGGCACCTGAACAAAGAAGCTTCTGATCTGGAAGAAGCTTCTTTGTCCGCATGGCTGGAAGATAATCCGGAAAACAAGATTGAATATGAAGCCTTATTGCAATTATGGAATGAGAGCTCTGGGTTGGCAAATGAACTGCATTTTGATGAAGAATTAGCGTGGAAGTCTCTGGAAAATAAATTCAATTCTTTGAACAGTGAAAACAAAAATTCAAAATCCCGCAATTTGTTTCGTAATCCTTTAGCAATTGCAGCAGCAGTTGCTTTAGTGTTATTGAACGTAGGTCTCGTTTATTATTTTATTAATTCCAGGCAATCAACTAATGTAACTATCATTGCATCTGAAGCAAATCTACCAATTCAATTACCCGACGGCTCATCTGTGTTGCTAAGGAAAGGAAGTACATTAAAATACGATCGCAGTTTTAATTCCTCAGGTCGTAATGTGCTGTTATCTGGTGAAGCCAATTTTGATATTGTGCACAATGAAAAAATGGAATTTCGTATCAGCACAAATAGATCCATAATTGAAATTCTGGGAACTTCGTTTACAGTCATCACATCCAATGATTCTGATCAGGTTTTTGTAACAAAAGGCATCGTTAAATTTGTTGACATTAAAGACGAGCATCAAATGGTTATTCTTTCTGCAGGACAAAAAGCTTCTCTTGTTGGCAAAGTATTTGCCAAAGATACAATCACTAACAACAATTATCTTTCGTGGCAAACCGGAATATTGAAGTTTGAAAATACACCGCTGAAAGGTATGATAGCATCAATCAATCAATATTATCATGCAAACATTATAATGTCAGATTCATTGGCCGCTAAAAGTGATACATTGAAAGTAACATTGAGATTTGATAATAATACTTTGTCACAGGTTTTGGAAGAGATACAGCTTATTACCGGTTTAAAAGCTGAACAAAAAAATGATAGCATCATTTTGCACTAATGTGATTTGTGCGGTGAGAGTAAGTAGCCGGATTTTAAAAATGTAAAGAGTTATTGTTGCTTACCGTAAAAACAGTCAGTCGGAACCGTTCATGAGGGCACATTTATTTATAGCTAATCTGGTTTGTATTCTTTGGATACAAACTTGTATTGCACAAAAAAATGAAATTTTCTCCCGCCCGTATCATTCATCAATAAAAAAAGGCACAATAAAAAACTACTTAGATGAACTCAACTCAGGTGGCGAATTGGTGGTTGAATACTCTTCTAATAGTTTACAATTACAAAACATCGTTGAACTGGATGGCAGTGAAACATCTCTCGGATTGCTATTGCAAAAAATTTTAAGCGGTCAACATGTAAAATTGCTTGAAAAAAATAATAAGATTATCCTCGCTGCTTCTTTAACTCCAATCAATACAGATAACCTGGTAGCTTCTTACAACTTGTTTGGTTTTGTGAAAGAAGATATGAGTAAAGAACCGATGATTGATGCTACTATTATTGATCTGAACAATCAAAAAATAATTGTCAGCAATTCGTTTGGATATTATAGTCTTTCATTGCGGGAAGGAAATCACAGGATAAAGATTTCCTATAGTGGTTTTGATACAAAAACGATAGACGTTTCATTGCACAAGGATATGCGGCTGGATTTTGAATTATCTATGAAGTCAGATTTGCCGGTAGTGACAGTAACATCCGGGGGCTTGCTAAAAAAAAATGTTTCCGATACAGAGACTGATGATGCTAATAATTATTTTCTTGGAGAAAATGATCCTCTCCGCTCCATTTGTTTGCTGCCTGGTGTATCAAACATGTATCAGAACTTCAGTAACATGCAGGTGCGTGGAGGAGGACAGGGCGAAAATCTTTTTCTGCTTGATGGAACACAGGTATATAACCCAACACATCTTCTTGGGGCTTTATCAATTGTGAACGAAACTGTATTGAAAAACCTGAGGTTGTATAAGAGCGATTTTCCGGCAAAATTCAGTGGTTCACTTTCTTCTGTAATTGATGTTTATACAAAAGATGGCAATATGAATTACTGGGAGGGTGAAGCAAACTTGGGAATATTATCAGGAGCTTTTTCACTTGGGGGGCCTATTATAAAAAATAAAACCGCACTTATGGTTTCCTTCAGGCATAGTTGGGTTAATTCATTTTGGGGACAATTTGAAAAAAATCTAAATCCAAGTTTCTATGACATTGATACTAAGATTACACAACTCATAAGCAAGGGCGATAAGCTCATACTAAACTTTTATACAGGTCATGATAAAATCAATGAAACCGGAACAAATATCAATAACCTGCATCAATGGGAAAATATCCTTGGCTCTCTCAGATGGAGTCACTTGCTTGGCGCAAAATCATTTATTTATACCTCTATAGATTTCAGCCAATATCAAGATCTCGGCGGTTTCAAATTCAGTTTATTGAATGACAACGAAGATACCGTGCAAACAAAATCAGTTGGCATGTTCTCTTCTATTGAACAATATAACGCCAAGCTTCAGGGAGAGTTGTATGCTTCCGGCAAAACAAAGTTCAATACCGGTGTTCAGTTTAATCAAACATTTGTTAAGCCCTTTGAATCAAAAACCACAGCGCAACTAACTGATAACACTGAAATATTTACTGCTTTCAAGCCTTTGCCATTTGAAATATTAGCAGCATATGCAGAGATGGAATATAAACCCAATCATCATTTCATCATTCGACCAGGCACCCATCTTTCGTATTATCAATTTGATGGGTATCAATATTTTTCTTTTCAACCAAGATTTTATACAGCTTTTCAGTTCAATGATAATCATCAGGTATTTGTCGCTTTTAATAAAATGACACAATACTTGCACTTTGTGACAAATCCTTATTTAGGCCTCAATGCAGACATTTGGGTGCCAAGCACAGCCATTTTGAAACCAGAAGAAAGTGAATCTTATACACTGGGATATGAATTCAGAACAAACAAAAAATTTATTTTTTCCTTATCAGCATATTGGAAATTGCTGCACAATGTTACTAACTACAAAAATGGCAAAAGCTATTTTATTAACGATACGAGCTGGCAACAAAATATTGAGTCGGGTAACGGATCGGGTTATGGAATAGAATCTATGTTACAATGGTCTCCCAACAGATTTTCAATTCGCTTATCTTATACGCTTTCCTGGAGCTGGCGACAATTTGCCGACATAAATAATGGAATACAGTTTCCATACAAATACGATAGCCGACATGTATTTAATATTGCAATTGCATACCACCTGGGTAAGAGTATTGACGTCTATGGCTCATTTTCGTTTTCATCAGGAGAAGCGGTTTTACAGCCTGGGATTATTTATCCTGCAGCACAACAAAATAACGGGGAAGATGATATTTCAGAAAACTACCAGTTCAATTATCAATATGCAGATACAAACCAATATCGAAGTGTACCTTATTATCGTATTAATTTTGGCCTTAGATATCATAGTTCAATGGAGAAAAGAATACAATCCATCATTACTGCAGGGGTTTATAATATTGGGGGCGCACGCGATCAATACGCTTACGATTTATTAGGTTCTTTGAATTCAAAAGACTTAATAGCTCAAACAAACCGGACTGCTTATAATTTCTTTCCATATATTTCGTATACTCTTAAATTCTAAGGTGCTCTTCTATTTTTTCAGAGCTGCGCATAAACGAGTACACATCACCGTTAGTTTATTTTCCGATACAGTGTATGTAAACTGAATAGTATACCCAAGTCATAATTTATACAGATACTTCTTCTTACTTCGACGAATGCTTCCATTTTTCCACCTATAGCCTGTCATGACAGGACATGACACAAAAAACATCAACTTATTACTCGAAGTTCTTCTTTCCATTTCGAGTAACATCTGAGTAACAAATTTGAAGAAAGAATGTGCAACTATAGGAAACAAGGAGAAACACAAAACCTTTAGTAGTCAAACAAATAAAACAATCGGAAATTAAAAGAAACAAAACTTATTTTTCCGATGCAGAAAACGAAGAGTGCCGATTTTAGTGGGTTTGAGAAGAATTAGTAACAGATTAGTGACATGAATTTTTTTATTTGTTGGCTAACGTTAATGGATAACCGAATGGGCAGATATCCAATTAGAACAAAAAAAATATTCTTTGAAATTTTTCTTCTCTACATGCGGATGATGATGTACTTCCATATTTATTACTAAATGGTTAAAAAATTATTTGCCAAGTTCTTTATTTACCATTTTTTCCAAATTCAGATTGGATGCGCACAGCAAACGTATGCGTCGTAAATTAGCTTGTGCTTGTACAATGTATGTCTCATAAAAAAATATCAGAGATGCTCTCTCTTCGTCGGATAACATGCGGAAAGGTTTCATGTTTGGTATATGATGAGAAAGGTCATAAGAAATAGCAGTATCAGTAGAAATTAGATCGTGAAAATCTTCAAGTTTGCCAATCTGTGATATATTGCCACCTATACTTTGTTCAATGTGCATGTTATAATCTTTTATTGTTTCAATTGAACTTCTGTAAGCGCCCATACTATCGCGCAGCGCTATATTACGAATGTATCTCAAAGCGCCGGAGCTTACCATTTGATCGTACGAAGAGGTATTAAAAGGAATTCCTATAACCGTTATACCGGGTACAAATAACCTTTCAAGCACATCAAGTTTTTTATTTTCTTCACCATTATAAAAAATGGTTTTAATAGTATCGCAAACAACAATTTTATTTTGGAAGGATTTCTTATAGGTGTTATAAACATGCTGTTGCTGTATCAATTCATCTCTATAAGCTTCAAGAAATTGTTTTGCGTTATCAGCCTCTGCATAACCTTCGCGAATATTTTCTGCAAAAAAGCCCATAGTCACCGCGAGAAATATCATTAAGAATTCTAAAAAATATTCTTTGAAATTTTTTTTCTTGTGATGAAGATCGGGATGATGATGTACTTCCATATAGCAGATTCAGTTTTGGTTGGTTCATTAAAAATATGAAATGAATACGATTTGGGAGAAACTTGTAATTCGAGCAAGAAAGTATTGTGGTGAAGAATGGTTGAAAAATTTTACCAATTACTTTTTGCGGAATACCGTTTCCGTTATCCATCACCGTTAGTACAACCTTATCATTTATCTTTTTTGTGCTCACTGAAATTGCGAGTTCATACCTCAAGCTTGTCGTCTGTTAATGCTTCCTGATTTTCTTTTTCCGTAACCAGTTCAAGAAGTTGTTCGAGGGTCAATTTCTTTCCTGCATCCACATCTTTTGTGAATGACGGATCGTTGAGCGCTTCGGTAATGGCTTCATTTAATTTTCCATAAACCTTTGCAGTCGTGCTCCACCCGCTGTGCAAATTCCCCTGCATTTCAGGCTGTTTCTTTAATGTCTCAATGGCGAAAAATATTCTTATGGCTTTCGCTTTATGCCCGATTGCAAGATGCAGATTGATGAAATAAAGCATAGCGACCATCGTCATTGTTTTTTCACCTCTTTCGCGGGAAATTTCCAAGCCTTGTTGAATATATTTCCTGGCTTCTGAGAATTCTCTTGCTTCTATGAAACAACCTCCAGTACTCATGAATGACCATCCGTTCATTGTATTCATTCCTAAGTCTGAAAATAGTTCAATGCTTTTTGAGTAGTGGGTTACTGCTATTGAAAAATGATCCTCGTTATAATTCAGGTTGCCTTTTTGCAGGGAAACCATGGCGCTCCAAAATGGGCTTTGAACTTCGGTGGCATTTCTTTCGGCTTCATCCAAAACAGCCGCTGCATTTTCAGATTGCCCCATCGCCACAAAGGCTTCGCTTATAAAAACAGATGCGAATAAAATGCTCCATACATCATGCGTTTCATGTCCTAATTTTATGGCTTCTGAAAAGTGCGGTTTTGCATTGTCGCCGAGGCTCAGCTTTGTCATTCCCATGAAAGCTTTTGACCTGGCTAATCCTTTTATGTTGCCGGTTTCGCTAAATATCTTTACACATAATTCGAGGTATTCTTCACTATCGAGATAGTTTCCGGCAAAATACTTTAGAATCCCAGCAGTTAAATAAGCTCTTGCACGATCCTTTGCGCTTATAAGTTCTTTAAAAGTAATATCCTCTTCTGCATGTATGGATATATTTGCCGGTTGCATCCAATCAAATGCTTCACCAGATTTTCCGTGTCTAAACCAGAACCAGGTAAGCGTACCAAATATTTGCCAGCAGCTACTGAAATTTCTGTCATGCATGCAGAGAGAAAAAACCAGCCTGAGATTTTCATATTCTTTGTAAAACCAATTGTCTGCGAGAGGGTCATCAATCGTCCAGCTTAGGGGTTCCAATTCATTTGCTTTGCCAATAAAATAATCGGTGTAATACTTTTTTATTTTTTCTGATTCGCCGGCAATGCTCAATATTTCGGATGCATATTCTTTTACTGTTTGAAGCATCCTGAAACGAATTTCAAGATCTTTGTCGTCTATTTTTAAACAATAGGATTCAACCAGTCCAAGATCGACAAGCTTCTCCGTGATCTCCGGTGTATTTATTCCCTGCTGACCCCAATTAACAATGACTTCAGAAGCTTCTTGCGTCCAGCTATCATTGAAAACTGAAAGCCTTCTGAAAAAGCGTCGTTGGGGTTCATCCAGAAGATTTACACTCCAACCGATAGTTGCCCTGAGTGTTTGTTGTCGCTCCGGCAAATCTTTCGAACCATGGGAAAGCTCATCCAGCATTTTCTGCATTTTGTTTAATAACAAGACAGGAGGGTAATATCTCGTTCTTGCTGCCGCCAACTCAATAGCCAGTGGCAGACCGTCGAGCTTTTTGCAGATAGCAAAAATAGATTGCAGACTATTTGCATCCTGCGATAAATTGGAATTAATTTCTTTTGCCCTTTCAATGAAAAGTTGGATGGACGGATAGTCAGTCAACTTTGAATCGGGTACGTGGTTGCCCGGGTTGGGCAGGGGATGTAAGGAAAAAATATGTTCACCACGAAGATATAAAGGGGTACGACTTGTTACGATGATTTTTACCAATGGACACCTTTCTAAAATTTTGCTAATGAAGAGGGCGTCATCGGCTATCTGTTCAAAATTATCAAGCAGTAAAACAGTTTTTTTATCCTGTAAATATTCCAATAAAGTATTTGAGATCGGTTGTTTGCCTGTATCAAAAAGCCCCAGCTCTTCTGCAATGGCAGATGGTATAAGGGATGCGTCTTTTATAGATGCGAGGGCTATAAAGTAAACTCTGTTTTTATAATTATCTTTTATATCATGAAGTAATTTTAGTGATAACGTTGTTTTGCCGGTACCGCCGGTACCCGTTATGGTTATCAGTCCTACTTCAGGCATCAACAGCAGATCTTTCAATAATTTTAATTCATTTTCCCGCCCGAATATCCTGCCGCGAATGACCGGGATGTTCCTCTCGGATATTTTTTCCGTTTGATCTTTCTTTAAAATATTTGTCTCAAACCTTTCTGATAAAAGAACTGCTATATCATTTACCAATAACTCAGTCAGGTCTTCTGCCACGCGAAACTTTTGATAACAAACAGAATCGCTTTTTTGAATTTTATTGAGCAATTGAGTTAGCCTGGGTTGTCTTTCAGGGGCTGGTTCTTTTAGATAAATAAGTCTTGGTTTGCCTTCGGATAAATCAAATTCATCTTCTATTCCCGATATTTCCATGTCAGGACCTATCCAGCCGTAGCTGTTCCAATAGATACCAATAAAAATGTGACTCTGTTCGAGGTAAGCACAGTAAATATCTCTTGGAGGGTGAGGTCTGGCCCCGAGTTCAAAAAGAATGGGTGTTAACCTTAGTTTATTGATAACATCACGGGCAAGTCTTCTTTCCTCTGCCAGCTCATTTATAGTTGAGCTGATAAATACACGAAGCTTTTGATCTGGAGTTTTGATCGGCATAAACTAAATGGGAAAAATAATAAAACCCTTCTGACAATTTAAAATTAGTAAACATTTATGTACGTTGTTAAAACAAAGCTGGAAATTTTGTTCGTGTCTGTTTGTTGATTTGAAGTTTATGATTTGCATTGTCTTTTTGATTGATAGCTTCATCTTTTGAATCATTATTTTATTGGCAACTCAATAATGAACTCACTTCCCTCACCCTCTTTCGTCTCTACTTTTATTTCACCGCCATGTACTTTAATAATATCATAGCTCAGGCTCAATCCCAATCCCGTTCCTTGCCCTGTTGGTTTTGTTGTGAAGAATGGCTGAAATATTTTATCAATTACTTTTTGCGGGATGCCGTTTCCGTTGTCTCTAACGGTGATGAATATATTATTATCATTCTTCTTTGTACTCACTGAAATTAGAGATTCGTAACCGTTAGGTTGTTGTTTTAGTTTCTCTGATACTGCATAAAAAGCATTGTTATAAAGATTCAATAATACTCTTCCAATATCTTGCGGAATGATATTTATTCTTCCAATTGTACTATCAAAATCAGTTTTCATTGTTGCATTGAAATCTTTTTCTTTTGCACGAAGACCGTGATAACTCAATCTTAAGTATTCATCTGCTAATGCGTTAATGTCTGTAAGCTCCTTTTGACCTGTGCTTGACCGTGAATGTTGCAACATTCCTTTCACTATTGCATCTGCACGTTTACCGTGGTGATTTATTTTTTCTTCGCTCGCTTCGATGTCATCAGCAATTGCATTTACATCTTCTATATTTCCTTTTTTGATTTCTTCTTTTAATTCACCAATCAATTCTTTATTTACATCAGAAAAATTATTTACGAAGTTTAATGGATTCTGTATTTCATGTGCAATTCCTGCGGTGAGTTCTCCGAGAGAAGCCATTTTTTCTGATTGGATGAGTTGAGCTTGTGTGGATTTTAATTCAACTAATGTTCCTTCCACATTTTTTTTCTGTATTTCTATTTCTTCTTTTTGTTTTTGTAATAAATCATTTGCTTTTTTCCGATGGAGATTGCTCCTGTAAAACAGAAATGCAATCAACATAAAAACCACAATGCCTGCCAGCAAAGCGTATATCCTGACTTTATTTTCAAATTGAATTCTTTCCTTCTCCGTTTCCCGCAACCTGATCTGTTCATTTAAGTTTGAATTTTGATACTGGTTGGTTTTATTTTTTTCAACATTATTAAGACTATCGCCCAATGATTTGGCAAGCTGTAAATAATGAAAGGCGCTATCTTTATTGTTAAGTAATTCGTATGCAGTATAAATTGAATTATAAGATCTGCTAACACCAAAAGGAACTGCAAAGGACTGTGATGTTACTTAGTGACAATAACTTTTGTTCCCAAATATTATCTCAATGGGAATTCAATAATAAATTCACTTCCTTCATTTTCTTTTGTAGTTACTTTTATTTCCCCACCATGTGCTTTAATAATATCATAACTCAGACTCAAACCTAATCCAGTTCCTTGCCCTGTTGGCTTGGTGGTAAAGAAAGGCTGAAAGATTTTATCAATTACTTTTTGAGGAATGCCACTACCATTATCCATAACCGTTAGTATAACCTTATCGTTTATTTTTTTTGTTTGAACCGAAACAGTAGGTTGATAGTTTTCACCAGCAGTTTTCATTTTCTCATTCACTGCATAAAATGCATTGTTATATAAATTCAGAAACACTCTTCCAATATCCTGCGGAATAATATTTATTTTTCCAATACTTGCATCAAAATCAGTTTTCATTGTTGCATTGAACTCTTTTTCTTTTGCACGAAGTCCGTGGTAACTTAATCTTAAATATTCATCTGCAAGTGCATTAATATCCGTTAACTCTTTTACACCTGTGCCTGACCGTGAGTGTTGCAGCATTCCTTTTACAATTGCATCTGCTCTTTTACCATGATGATTTATTTTTTGTTCATTATCAATTACATCATCCGCAATAGATTTCACTTCATCAATATTTCCTTTATCTACTTCATCTTTTAATTCCTCCAATAATTCTTTATTAACATCAGAAAAATTATTCACGAAATTCAATGGATTTTGAATTTCATGTGCGATTCCTGCGGTAAGTTCACCTAAGGAAGCCATTTTTTCCGATTGGATGAGTTGGGATTGGGTGGACTTTAATTCTGCTAAAGTGCTTTCCACTTTTTCTTTCTGTTGTTGTAATAAAATATTTGCATTTTTCCTTTGTAGGTTATTTCGGTAAAGAATAAAGCCAATCAATATAAAAACCACTAATCCTCCCAGCAATGAATATTGCCTGATCTGGTTTTGATAAGCGATCCTTTCAGCTTCAGTCTTTCGTTGACGATCCTGCTCATCTGATAGAGTTTTTTGTAAACTTTTTACCTTGTCCGGGCCATATAAAATATTATTAGTTGTATCAAAAACTTTACGGAAATAAAGTGCTTGTTTAACATCCATTGGTTCATATACTTCTGCTAATAACTTGCTTGCATCTAATATCGTGGTTTTGTAGTTTATTGATTGCGCTTTAAAAAGCGCTTTCTTCGCATAATACGCAGTTGAATCAATTTCGTTTTTTTCCTTGAAGCATGTTGCTATAATTCTACAAGCGTCTGATGTGGAATATGGGTCATTGTTATTCTCAAAAATCTTGATGCTTTCCCGTAAATAGTTTAAACCAGTGTCTTGTTTGCCTGTTTCAAATTGTAGCTGGCCAAAAAACATTAAGAAGACCGGGTGCCAATAGTCATTATGCGAGGTTTCAATAAAAGCTTTTTGCAAGTGAGCTAAAGATGAATCTAATTGGTGGTTAAGCATAAAAACAGTTCCCAGATTTACTTCCGTTTGCCAATTCCAAAATGCCGCGCCCGGTTGCTCCTGAATTTCTTTATTGATTGTAAATGCCCGTTGATAAAAACTAATTGCCTTAGCGTAATCGCTTAAATCATAAAATACATTCCCAATTTGAGTTAAACATATCGAAGTTTCCAGCGGCAAATTTTGTTTCTGAGCCATTTCCAATCCATTAAATCCTAACTCAAGTGCACCAGGCATATCTCCCTTTGTTTCCAATGTTGCTGCCTTACTAAAAATTGCCCGTATTTCTCCTTTGGAAAAATGAATTCGTTTTGCAAGTTCAATAGCTTTATTTGCATACATTAAACCTGAATCGGAATTGTGAAAACTACAGACAAATGATAAATCAGCCATGATCAATACGCGGCTTGTGTCATCTTTCGCAATTGTCAATTGATGCCTGATGCTATCTATTCTTTTTTGCTGCGGGAGAGCAGCAAGGCAGATAAACGCAGAAAGAAAAGTGACAACGAATATCTTTATCATTAACTTATTTGAATCGGTAATTGAATTATAAAGGTTGTTCCCTGAGCTTCCTTTCAATCTATTTATTAAAAATATGAAATGAATACGATTTGGAATAAACTTGTATTTCTCATAGCCTGTTATGACAAGACATGACACAAAAAGCATCAACTTGTTACTCGAAGTTCCTCTTTCTATTTCGAGTAACATCTGAGTAACAAATTTGAAGAAAGAATATGCAAGTATAAGAAACAATGAGAAACATAAAACCTTTAGTAGTCAAAGAAATAAAACAATCGGAAATCAAAAGAAACAAAACTTATTTTCCGATACAGAATATTAAGGGCGTGATTCCATTGGATTTTAGAGGAATTAGTAACAGATTAGTTACACGAATTTTTAGTATAAAACAATTCAATTTCTTTCTCCATTCGAAGATAGTTTCAATCTCTCCATCGAACTCTTGTACTGTAAAAACTCTATTGAGCGGTTTGTCTTTTCGGTTATGCCTTACCGTTAGCTTACCGTTGTTTGGTATCAGAAAAAAAATGAAGCCTTCACATAGACATGTACTGGCTTATACTCCTAACCTGAATGAAAAACACCCGCAATCTATACATTTTGTAAAAACCAACAAAAATAATAAAGCCGCTCTGGGAGCGGCTTTGCTGTTATATTTTATTTTTCGGCTATGCGTTGGCGTTAGTAGCTGCAAGCTACAAAAAACAGCGGCGTAGGCCAAGCCGTACACCGAGTGACATTCTTCATTATTTACTGCTTACAAACTACGGCGAGTGCGGGGCGGCTTAGCTAGTATTTACCCCTTACAAACTACCCTGAGTGCGGTAATTAATAATTTTGACGCATCTTTTTATAATAATCTAAATCAGATTTCCTTTTTACTATTAATTGAAGAATTAATAAAAAGCTAAAAATCATTGTAACTGGTAAAGACTTCTCATTCACAAACGAGAATAACAAAATAGTGAAAATAAAAAGGGTAGATAATGCAATTATAATATATAATCCGGTATTGGTTGCAAAAAATGAAGGCAAAAAAATAATTTTATTTTCAGGGAAATTATTGTTGTACTCTTTAATTAAAGAATGAAAAGAATTAAATAATTCTTTGTTATCAACGTCTCCATCTTCTTCCTTTTTTTGAAAAAAAGAATATTCAATAGACTTGCTTGATCTCAATCTAAATTTAATAGAATTGAACTTTTCATTTGGAAACTGGATATTGTATGATGCGATATTTTTTAAATCAATTTTTGTTTCGATATTTTTTTTAGACTCATCTGACAATTCAATGGTAAAATGATCTGAAAAAAATTGGATTGATATTTTTCTTGTAAACCTTTTAATTAATAATCTCATAAGAAAAATCGGTAGTACAAGAATGATCAAAATAATGATGCTAAGAACTTTTGATTTTAAAATGTATGTTGACAACAGTCCAAGCAATACGCACACGATTATGTAAATGCTTGCTTTCAAAAATAATTCCCTTCTAAAAATTATATGTGTATTCATTACTATAACTTTCCTTTTTTTAGCAATGCCAAAAAAATCATAAACGAAAAGGATAAAATAATGTAAATAACCAAATAAATATATCCACGCTTTATTTTTTGCTCGTCGTATTGCATTGTGTCTAACTCTGATTTTTTAATGAAAAGCATTATTATAAAAAAAAGCGGAGTCATGAATAATGCTATTTTAAAATACTCGGTAACTCGCGTATCACTGTCCTTGACTGGAATTAAATTTATTGCGTTGAAGATGATTAATAACTGAACAAGATGAAAATAAAAAAGCATCACCATTGCACCTATCGTACTAAAGTAACGTATATCTTTTCGCGGTCCAGTAGAATAATATCTGTAAAATAAATACGCAACAAATTTTATTGTTTTCATTTTACTTACCATTTAAAAAGTTTGTCAGTTAATCCGGTTAAATCAGAGATTGCAATTGCGGCGGAAACTATTGGGTTAACTCTTATAAAAAGTAATGCCGATTCAAATCCTGCTTTTGCAATATTGCCAGCTGTTGGATTTCTTATGGCATTATATACAGCCTCACCAGCACTATATATACCTGCACCAACCGCAACAGCTTTAAAAACTTTTCCCAATGCGCCTGCCTGCTGTCCTAAACCTTTAAGTTGCTCTGCTGTTTCACTTCCTGCATCGGCGCCCTTAGCTGCATTGTTTGCAAAATTTTCAGCTTTTTTTAATCCAGCTTCTATCATTGACGAAACTGAACCCATTGTAGTCGCCGTTTTTTCTGCTGGCGAAGATTCGTCTTCCGGTTCCGTATTTGAAGCATCGCTTTTAGTAGTTGTGGGCTTACCATCCGTTCCAAGTGGTGTTGCAGTTCCATCAGCATTTAATTGATAACTCTCTGGTTTCTGTCCATCTTCGGTATGCCCAACCGGCACAACTCCTGTTTTGCCAATATCAGTAACATCTACATATTTTGGGTCTCCATTAACTGTTACTCCTTGTTGTTTTGCCCATGCGTTTGCTTCAGTCTGATTGTGAACACTACTTACCCAGTCTGTATGTGCATCTCCATATTCATCATGATAATGTACCCAATCAGTTAATTGCTGCGGTCCATTGAGCATATTACCATTCTCATCATATTGTATTCCTTCCATCCCATCCGGATCAATATATCTTATCGGATTGTCGTAAGCATAATTGTACGGACTCCATCTCCTACTTTTTTCTGAAAGCGGATCAATATTATGCCAAACACCTAACTGCGGGTCTTGCATTCTCGCGCCAAAATCATATTCTTCTAAACCTGTTCCATCGTTGAACTCCTGGTTCTGTAATTCTTTTCCGTTGTATTTGTATTTATTAGCAGCGTAATTAAATTTAACAGCTTTGTCGGATATTCCGGCCATGGAGAGCCCAAACGGATAATAATGATTCTCTTCTGATATGGGTATCATTATCAATATCTATTTCTTTTTCGCCATTCCTCAAGAGTAATTACTTCTCCTGGTATTGTATCGTAAAATTTTATTACTAGGTTTTTCCTGTAAACATAGAAAGTATAATACGTTTCAAATCTTATTTTGTTATCATAGCCAACTTGAACTGCGTAATATGGCTCCTTTGTAGTTGGTCTTTTTAATATCATCATTGATATACCATGTTTGTGATTAGTTAGGGAATCAATAAAATGCTCTTTTTTTCTAACTTCTGGAATGTTGTAGATTTTATCCAGTATTATATCCTCGATATTTTTTTTGGTTGTATCATTAGATATTTTTGGAAAGCAATTTTTGATATTTTTTTTTGAAGCTTCAGAAATCTCATACGAATTTTTATTTTCAAAATTTGAGTTAGTCCAATTTGGGTTTGTGGAATAGATAAGCACACTTATTAAAATGGCAAACATTAATGAGTTCATATTTTTCTTTTAAAACGCTTAGGGAGCGTCTTTGTGTTCATAACCTTTTTAGTTATGCGTTGCTGTTAGTTATTGGTGCGGCTAACGCTCACGGCTATGCGAATACAGACAATGGCAAAAAAAATGCACACTAAACATATTCACTATTAGGGAAAGGGAAAACTTGATAAATATGTTCAAGTTCCTGTCCATACCAAGCAGTGATCTTCTTTTTCAGCCTGATATCCAAAAGACAAGTAAGAATAATTCTTTCTTTATTTTTGCCAATCACAACCAAATAATAGAAGCTATCCAATAGTGTTGGAAACAAATTGCCGGTATCTACATGCCGTTTATCAAATAAAATAATCTTGATGATATCATTTTTAAGGATCTGCTTCCTTACTTGGTCATTCACACTTATCACCATCCTGTCTGCATACAATTCCACTTTTCTTCGCCGCTCAAAATGAAAGTAATATCTTAGATGTGCCGCAATAGCAACAAAACCTAAAAATACGATGCCTACGAATAAAAAAAAACCTGATATTAATTCAAAAAACTCGAAAAAGTCAAAATGGACATAAATACTAATAATGACTGCTATCATGAATGATATAATAAAGAGCCTTTCTGCCCAAATGTTAGCGAGTAGAGATGTTTCGAGCGTTTCAATTACTGTGCTTTGTTCCATGATATATATTTAAGGATGAAATCCATTACCTATATCGACATTTTCATATCCGGCGGGCGTGGAATTTTGAATATTCAGCCGGTATGATTCTGCATTTAATTTTTCTACAGCATCAAGCAACTTTTCAGCAGCAACAGAAAGCACTAAACCAGCGAGAGGACCGCCAAGAGCATCTCCAAGAAAACCAACGCCATAAACAAAACCAAGTTTCAAAAGAGAATTTTCACACTGCTGAGGGGTAACTTCTCCTGATACGCCTTGCGCTAAATCTAAAATTCCCTGCGCAATTGCCGCAATAGTACCGCCATAGCCAGCATAATCCTCAAGAGTTTGCAGATATTTAGCGTCTAAACTCCCTTTTTCTAATAATGATTTAAGAATATCAGCAATAGTTCTAGCTTCATCAGATACCTTTTCTCCACTCGCAGCTATCTCCTTAGATTTTTCAAGAATTGTTAGTTTGCCCAGCAGCGAACTGGGAGAAGGTGTTAAAGGAATAATATTAGGTAAAGATCTTAAATTATCTGAGTGCATTTTCGAATTCTCATTAATTTGAAACAGAAGATCATCCAATATAACAGATGCATGATTTCTATATCCTACAACTGTAAAAGTTTTGAGTGTTGGAATGCTATCTTTAGACCAAACGGATCATTGCGTGAAATAGGGTTATTATTTGCAAAAATATAAGAAGAAAGATTTTCTGACATAGCTGCGAATTTGTCAATCTGCCCGAACCTTCCAATTTGTGGATCGTACATACGATTTACAGCATCATATAACTCTAATCCGCTTCCATCAGAAAATTCTTTATTCTGTAATTCCGAACCTTTGTTATATCTATATTTATTCTCTGCATAATTAAATTTCATAGCCTTGTCAGATATACCGGCCATGGAGAGGCCGAATGGGTAATAATGATTTTCTTCCAATATCGGTCCCGATCTAAATTGTACGGAAAGATTGTCAAAGAACACATCCCAGTTTTGAGTTTCGTTACTTACCCAAATATAAAGGTATCAATCCAACTCGGCATAAATCTGCCCAAATAATACAGGATATTTGGGATTGATCTCTTGTTTCAAATTTATCTGAGAATGAAAATAAATACAAGTATCTCTCATTGGATTAAAAATCCAATTATCTGACCATCTGCTCTTTTTAATAAAAGAGTCAGTAGAGGAATAATTAAAAATTTGAATGACGTTAAAAGTATCCTTTGATATCTTAACAAGAAAATATTCACTTAAAGTATCTTTCTTCTTATTGGGATTATTTACAATTGAATATTTAATTATAGATACACCTCTAATTTTTGTGATATTTTTTTTAAATTTCCCAAACTCACATGTATTGAATTTAAAATAATCGTTACGATTATTGTAATATCCTTCTTGCGTATAAAAAAATAGACAAATAACGACTAATAGTTGTTTCATTAAAATCATTTTAAAATAAAGGAATAGGGGCACTTATTCTTTCTATAGGATGAGTTCCATTCTTTTCATTTAAATAGTCATTCATATAAAGACTATAAATTCTTAAAACTTGTCCCTTCGTAACTCCTGTAAAGTTGCTGTTTGAATAGGGATATAAGAATTGTGTACCCTGATTCATAAAATTAGATGGATTTCGATTATAAGGAACGGTTGGTCCTACTAACTTCGATTCGTCATCCGCGGGGTGTCGTAAACCACCTGTATGACCAATCTCATGAGGCAGCGTTTTTGTGTTGGAATTATCTATAAAACTGCCTACGTCTGCTTCGTTTAGTAAAATCTCTTTTCCATTCACAGCCATTCCAACAACCCTAGTAGATGGGTCGTCTGTTTGAAAATTAGGATCATCACTATTCCTGACTTCAAATAAAGTAGCATCTTTTGCTAAATCTTTTTTATCATCAATTACTGAAATATCAGCTGTTGCATTCACTGTAATTGCTGGGCCGTCCCCATCTTTTGCAAAAGCAGCGGTAAAAACACTTTCAAATTGTTCCTTTATAGAATTTGCCAATCCTTTTGTATCTACATTCTTGTTGTCACTACTATTTAAAACCTGCCCTTTAAAATTTATATTTACAGTCCAACTGCCATTTTCATTTCGAGTAAGTGAAAGCGTCCAATCTTTTCCATTTGGATCGGATAGCAATACGGGATTATCTGCATTATAAGAAAATGGACTTAATCCAACAAATTTTCCAGACATCGGATCTAAAGTAGTCCATCTCCCAATTTGCGGATCGTAATTCCTCGCGCCATAATCATATTCTTCTAATCCGCTTCCGTCGCTAAACTCTTGGTTTTGTAATTCTTTACCGTTATAACGGTAATGGTTAACCGAATAATTTGCTTTAACTGCCTTGTCGGATATTCCGGCCATGGATAAGCCGAAAGGATAATAATGATTCTCTTCCAAAATCAGTTAGAACTGTCACGAACTACGACGAGTTTGCATTGGCAAAACGAGGCATACATAACTTGAAAGAATTACAGAAACAATATCACATATTTTATATGCAACTTGCCATGGTTTTCCATTTATGATTACTGCAAAAATGTTAGTGCTTCTTTCTATAACGATACCGATAAGCTCATTAATGATAAGTACTAATACGATTAAAAAGAAAGAATAATAAATACCTTTAATCCCTATTTTTTGTATTGCTAACAAGAGCAAATAAATTATTACCAAAGATAAAATACCTACAATTATTACCAATCCGACCATTTGCTGATTACCCTCTTTATTAAAAGCATTGGTAATTACGATCAAAATACATGTTAATATTGTTTTGAGAAAGGCATATTTTAAAACGTCAGTAAATTTAAACTTGTACATAGTTGAGGTTTTTAACGGTTTGTTGTTACGAATGTTTGATTCTCCTTATGACCAACCCACATTCCGTCATCGCTCAATTCGTATTTAGTTACTTCAACAGTCTTTATAGAATAATCTTGTGTACTGGCATCATGATTTCTTCTTGCCTTTAAATAATCACCAACAGCACCTGCTGAAGTACCATCAATTTCAAACGTGCTAACACCATTAAGTATGCTTATCTCGCTCTTGAAAATATCATCATTGTTTTGCGAAGTGTTTTTGCTTGCACCGGCAACATAATTGTATGTGAACATATCTGCCTTATCGTTTTTCCCAAATTTTTTATCTAATATTCTATTCAAGTTCTGAACATAATCTAAATATAAACCGGGCCTATTTGATATTTTGTCAGGTGCAGATCCATCTTCCCAAGCGTGATTTAGTGTAAAGACGCTATTTCCGTACATAACATTTGGATCTTCGAGTGTTCTGTGTGCATAGGAGTCTCCATATCGATGCAAACCAATTCCAATATCTTTCATATCATCACCTGCATCATAAATCATTTGTTCAGACTTACGTGTTTCATATCCTGCATCACCACCTGTTAATGCATGATACTTTTGCTGTAATCCTGGAATTAAATAGGTAGGAATTGCTGCAGCATCGGGCCATTCTGCAGCTGAAGCAAGTTGCGTGCATTGCCTAATTTAAGCTGTGTTGCCAATAAATAAACTGTCCAATAGTGACCATCTTCTTCATATTTTCCATCTGGATCAAAAAATCTCACGGGATTATCAAAACCATAACGATAAGGGGTTAAAAAAGGTGCTTTATCTGCATTAGGATCATCACTACCCCACCTTCCTATTTGTGGATCGTAATTTCTTGAATTAAAATCGTATAGTTCTAATCCGGTTCCATCAGAAAATTCATTATGTTGCAATTCTTTCCCTCCGAACCTATATTTATTTTCCGAATAATTACTCTTAACTGCTTTATCAGATATACCTGCCATAGTCAAACCATACGGATAATAATGGTTTTCTTCCAAAATAGCACCCGGCCTATGTTGCACACTCAAGTTATCAAAGAACACATCCCAGTTTTGGGTTTCATTACTCACCCAAATGTACAGGTATCCATTCTTAGTTATCGGTTGTACATTGCTGTTAGTTTATTAATATTGTTTTATATTTCATATGCTAATACTTGAGACTGCAAAAAAGAAAGATCATGGAACATGAACAATTACTGATTAAAACATTTATAATTAAAGAACGACAGAGTAGATATCTAAATTTAATCGCAACCGCCAAAGGCAGAAAAAAGTTTAGGACTTATATTTCTCATTTTAAAGATTTGAATATTCAATATTGTATCCCATTAAATTCTATTAAATCTTATTCACAATTATATGATTTATTAAAATCAGAAGGAGCTTTAGATTTATGCTACATTATTTCAGAAAATTCCAACTACGATATGAGATTCTTATCTCTGTTTGATTCGACTCAAAAAATGTTTAATTCTGGAATTGCATATTTTTTATCTTGTATTCCTGGCAAATTAGCTTATTATGAAGGAGAAGAGATTAATCAAAGATTCCTTCTTAAAACGTAAATTAATCGTAAGTATGGAAAATAGAAAACCTAATTTTCGAATCACCATCAATAAGCTCTTTAGCTAGTCGATAAAGCGACTTGTCGATCTTATGATGAACTATCCGATTACTAAAAATTTCAGGCTCTTCTAATCTTATTAACTTGAAATCCAAAATAGATAATTCTTTTTTAATTCTCTTCTTAAAATCTATTTTATTTTTTGCTAAGCCAAGCACATTTACATAAGCATTCTTTGCATTTTTAAATTCGATTTGTTTTTTTTCTGTTTGAACCTTGGCTAGACCTATCCAAATTTCAAGACAATATTTGTTATTAATATTCATGATGAGTACTATTAGGTTTTTTATTTCCAGATTTATCAGTAGCATGATAATGATCATCGCCTTCCTCAGGATTTGTATGCTTTTCAGGTGCGCCCTTTCCTTCATTTCTGGCAGCATCTTTTGCGCGCTTTTGTGATGCATGTTTTTTTACATTTACTTGGGGTTTACCACTAGGTCCCAATTTATTTCCATGAACATCTGTTGGATGACCAGATGCTGTTTGGCCCGATGCATTTACTACTGCTTTTACTTCTGACTTCAATACATCTTTGGGCGATGTAGGAGCTATTGGTTTTGCTGCCGGAGTATTAATTTTTGTTGCAGGAGCAGTCGGTTTTGAGCTAAACACATCATATAGCAATGCTCCAAGTGCTGCCACATCACCAACCACTTCAATAATCGGCCTACCTACTTCTGGATCAGCTGCCATTTCAGTTTGTATTTTCCACTCTATGACGTCGTTAAATGTTTGGCAACATGGAGCATCGCCTTTAGGGTCTTTATATTTTGCAGGGTCATCGTTCATAGAAGCATAAGGCGATATGCTTTCCAAACCTTCGACATAATCCTGGTCTTCGGTCATTGCTTCTACATCTGGATTGATACTCATCTCGCATTTCGGATCGATCTGCCACCATCTTCCAATTTGCGGATCAAGATTTCTGTAAAATGCTTCGTAATCATCTAAACCAAAAGCGCTGTCGTATTCAATACCGTTATAGCGTTTAAAATTCTCAGCATAATTAAATTTTACAGCCTTGTCAGATATTCCTGCCATTGTCAAGCCGAATGGATAATAATGATTTTCTTCTAAGACAGGTCCCGATCTAAACTGCACAGAAAGATTGTCAAAGAACACATCCCAGTTTTGGGTTTCGTTACTCACCCAAATATACAGGTATCCATTCTTAGTTATCGGGATGCCGGCGTAGCCAATTGTATTTAATATTCCTGCATCTCCAACGGGAATCGCACCGCTTTGCGGATAGGTGTTTACGCAATTAAACTGGTCATCGAGCAATACCCAGTTCAGATATGCTTTGGGTTTAGCTGGTACTGTATTTGGATCGTCATTTTGCAGAAAACTAAATAATCCGTTATACACGTTACCGTTAGTTTGTGTTATTGCCCCAATATTTCCTTGTGCCGACGTAGATACACCCGCTAATCCATTTGCAAGAGATGTAATCACATCTGTAATGGAACTGTTCTGCGCATTGTTGCTTCCATTATTAATATAAAAAGATTTTACGGCAACATCAATTGCATCTCCACTCATTACTTTTAAAAGTAATGATGGTCCGGCTTTTTGATTACTGCCATTTACACGCGCTACATATGCATTAGGGTTAGTAGTGTTATCAACGGGGTAACCGCTTATGGAACTTACAGGATAAGCGGTGGCATCAATGTTTGCAAAAAGCTGATCCTCTGTTGTACGATTTGCCGTTTCCATGGTAGCTATATAATTCGCAGTATCTTTTTCCTGCGTGAGCAACATTCTTGTATTTCCCAGATGATCTTTTTCAAAAAAATCGTATTCAAATCCATATGCTGTTGATCCGTTTACATATTTATGCCATGCCCAGCGGGTTCGTCCTTCTTCGTGTGCGATAAATTGTAAAGTGTCAATGCCGCCGGTTGGATTTGTTATGGTATCTTTTTGCTGATACACAAATGGCCCGATATAGAGTGTAGTAGTCGCGTATTTGCTGGTGCTATCGCTGGTAAGTTTAGCGAGTTTATTTCCCGCAGCATCGTAAGTGTAAGTGATGTTTCCTTTTGTGTTCATATGGATAAGCTGGGGCAAATTTAAATAATTGTAATTGATTTTATCAATTGCTTTATTATTATCCAGCGTCAGGTTTCCGTTGCCATCGTAAGCGTAGTCGTCTGTTCCGGGTGCATTGGTTCCATCATGAAAATTCCCTAAGGTTGTATTTGGGTCAGATACATCATCATTTACTATTTCCAGTTTGTTGCTGTTGGGGAAATAAGTGTAACGCAAAGCATTTATCGGCGCGTTGGCTGTAGCCCCAAGTTTAACACCACGCATTACCATACCCATTATATTACCGTTCGCATCATATTTCAGTTGATAGCCGTTATCGGCATCAAATCCAAAAACACTAAAGTCAATAGTGCTGTTATCCCAGGTAGTTCCGCTTGTATTTTGCAGATAACTTGCTTTTGCAAAACGGTTCACATTATCATATTCAAAATCATATTTGCGGTTAACGCCATCTCCTGCGCTTTTCCAAACCGTGCCTTCAATATTGCCGTTATACTGCGGGTTGAGATAGGTATTACCGTTAGCAACAGAAGTTGTTTTATCATAACCGAGTTCCATTCCAAAATAATTACTCGTAGTTCCTGCGACATAATTTTTATTTATGCCGGTAAGCCATCCACGAATATTATAATCATAGGTAAGATTATCTACGTTATTGCCGAGAGATTTTGTTTGCAACTGCCCAAGCTCATTGTATTGCATGGAAGCAATCAATTGGTCTGCGGGCGCGCCATCAATATTTTTATAAATGTGCTGTAACCGAAAGCCATGGTCATAATCCATTTTGGTAAGAATGGTATGAGCCTGCGGCGTGTTGCCATTTTTCATATGCCCAAGCAATGTGCGGAGAGGTTTGCCCGTAAAATCATACTGCGTGGTAAGCGTGTCAATGCCGCCGGTATAATTTATACTTTGTGTTTGTATCACTCTTCCGCGATCGTCATAAAAATTTACTTGGTATAAATATTGGGCAGAAGTGCCGATAACTTTTTTCATGGTTCCGGTAATCATTCCACGCGTGATATTAAAAGGTGTTGGAGATACGGCATACGTTGGAGATGCATTATATGCAGTGTAAAAATAATTACCGTTGGATGTGTAGTTTGTTGCCACGGTTCCACTAACGGAGGCGCCGGTGTTTGCTATCCAGCTATAGTCATCATAATAGGTGCTGTTAAGCAGTTCAAAGTTTGTGCCTGTCGACGGATAGCTTATACTGTTGTACGCAAGGTTTTGGTGATAACTCCGGTTATTCATGTCCGTTAGTAATCCGGTAGCGGTTGGTCTGTTGCGATCATCATACACCGTTACCATCCATTTCCCCTGCGCACGCAGGTTTGCGTCCTGTGTCATTACTACCCTGTCTCTTGCATCATATACCATCCATGTTTCACCGGCGCCGGGAATTTTTTTAATGATCATTCTTTTTCTCTGGTCGTATTCATACCGGAAACAGAGTTCATCGGCTATTCCTTGCGTAATTATCCAGTTGCTGTTTATGGCAACCACACCTTGAGGTTGAATAACGAAACGAAGATTATCGAGATCATCATAAATATAATACGTGCACAACCAACCCACATGCGCGGTTCTGGGTGTTGCAGCAAACTGTACTTTTTTGAGCACAACTTTTCCATCCATGTCTTTATATTCCACAACCTGATGACCGGCTTCGTCGGTAGTTATATTTTTATACAAAGTGCCCGCAGCATACATGGAAGAAGTAGTTGGAATGCTTCCTGGTGTAAAAGCGATATTCCAAATACAAACACTATCGGCTGCGGTGTTTACCAAATATTGTTCACCAACTCCTCTTGATGAGCCTGCCCAGTTAATACCGGGTGCATAGGTATTCAAAACACGATTAAGCGGAGAGGCTTCAAAATTAGTTTGGGCAGAATAATATTGCTCACCGGGATACTCGGCCGCATTAAAAGTATTTTGATCAGCGGCAGCCGTAGTTTTGAAATAACCATCCCCGATATTTGCAACATAAGGGAGATATTTATTTGGCTCTCTGCCAAAAGCATCATATACATTTATACTCACCAAGTCATTTTGCAATGGGCTTTGCTGCATTGCAACAGTTTGCATCTGCCTGCCGAGTCCGTCAAAATACTGAGTAGTTTGCGATACATCATAAGGGCTTGTCAAACCATATGCTGTTGCGGAATCCATTACACCGGATTTAAGAATATCGCGAACACGGATAAAATTAACGCCCAGATCAGGTGAAATAACATTAACAGTACTGCTTGCACTGCCCGCAGAAGCTCCGTTACTCGTGATCACCACCTGATAATACGTTGTCGTGGTTAGTATCCCCGGTGAATAAGTGGTTGATGCAGCACCGCGGATAATTGTCCAGTTAACTCCGTCAAGACTTTGCTGCCATTGATAATTGTAGGTTCCGTTACCGCCGGAAACGCCTGCAACAGACATTGTCGCAGGAGCAGTTTTGTAATTGATGCTTTGAGAAGAAGGATTGATACTTCCTGCATTTATTTGCGGATATACATTAACGTTAATACTCGCACTGTTTATGGAAGCGCCATTACTTGTTACCACAACACGGTAATAAGTTGTTGCAGTGAGCGCACCTGGCGAATAAGTGGTTGATACAGCTCCATTGATATTTGTCCATGTACTATTATCGGGAGAGCGTTGCCATTGATAAGTGTAGGTTCCGCTGCCGCCCGATGCTCCGGAAACGGTTAATGCAGCAGGGGCAGTATTATAATTGATGTTTTGTGATAGTGAACTTAAGGATCCCCAGTGCACCGGCGGATATACATTGACGTTAGCTGAAGAACTGCTTGCAGAAGCACCGTTACTTGTTACTATTACCCGGAAATAAGTAGGTGTAGTAAGCACACCCGGAATACAGAGGGGTAAATCAGAACCGTTGATATTTGTCCATGTACTATTATCCGGGGAACTCTGCCATTGATAGCCATATGTTCCGTTACCACCCGAAACTCCCAAAACAGATAATGTTGCAGGCGTCGTATTATAATTAATATTTTGAGTAGATGGGCTGACGCTTCCCGGATTTAAAATATTTACCGTTGCAACTGCGGAATATCCGATAGAACCAGATTTTGTTTCCGTTACTTTTCTTCTATAATATGTTTGTTGTGTAACGTTGGTACTGAAATTCAGATTTAGTGAAGTTGCACCACTGATATTTGTCCAGTTGACTTGATCCGTGCTTTGCTGCCATTGATAATTGTAAGTTCCTGCACAGTTGCCACCTGTTGCCCCTGATGCAGTGATTGTCACAGGAATTGTATTATAGATTATTGTTTGTAATGGATTGCTAATTGTTCCTGCTGATAATGCCGGAGCAGTAATGGTTACCACTTTAGGAGCAGCTGTTGTACCAATTGCGGTTATGGTTGCATTGGAACAGGTTGTAGAGTTAAAACTAATTGTAACGCTGGTGGTCGTATGGCTTTGAATAGTGCCGCAACTTGTTGTCCAGTTAGTAGGAGAACAGCCGCTGATTATAAAAGTAGATGTGGAACCACAAGTAACAGATGAAACGCCGGAAATGGTACATTGCGCAACCAAAATCTGTGGTTCTGTCTGTGCTTTTATTTCAATGCAACTAAACATGCATAAAAAAACAGACAGAAAATAAATTATAAAAGCCTTCTTGAAATCCGTTGATCGGCTGTTTGTATATTTCATATTAGGATAGGTTCGCTTAATTAAATAATGTTTTCTTATTATTGGTTTTGATAATGGTATTTAAATGTTTTAATGATATTGCCATCCTGATCTTTGATCCATTTTAATCTTTCAATTCCATCGTAGAAATAATAAGTTATCCTGTTGTCTGCATCACATTGACTGGTCATGCCAACGAGTGGAGCATAGTTGTACGTTGTCATCTGCGCTGTGGAAGGATAAAGGCGCAACTCATCAATATTTCCGCCTCCTGAAATCATGACTGACGATGCTCCCGTAATTCTCTGCTCATAATATGTCCAGCCGTTTATTGTTTTTCCCGTAATTGTGTTTCCTACAGAATTACCTCCACTAATTGTATAAGTTCCATTTCTGCTCCAATAAGAAATTATATATGTATTGCTGTTAGTGAGTCCTGATTTACTGATAGCGCCATTAGAAAGATTATAAGACAAGTTGCCTGTAATAGCAGGCGTTACTGCATCCCTGAGTGTTGAAGAAATTGTCCAGTTGCCTGTTCCATCTGCTTCAAAGCTTGTGGCTGCAACATCTGCAAGAACTGCATTAGTTACTTTTGCTATCGGATCGACGTTTAAATAATCCCAAATAATGGTTACAGGGTTCTGATCTGTAGTTGTGTATTGCTGAATATTATTCTTTGTGTCGTATTGGTCGAAGCTGATCATTTGCCGGTTACGTGTATCCATTGTTGTGGTATTCCCGTTAAAAGAAAATGGCTGGAAATCAGTGACGGGTGATTGCAAATCCAGCTTGTAAATTTTATCAGGAACGATGGTGTTATTATTTGCGGAAAGGATTTTATATAGACTCAACTGTGCTCCTGTAATATAACCCGTTGAAGAACCTGGATAATACAAGCCTTCTTGTTTTTCTATTGTTTCACTAACCATATTTTTTCGAATCATAGCATCCAAAATGGTGTTATTGGTCATCGTCTGTCCGGTGAGAATATAGTCCTGCGGATAGCTAAATTTGGTGGTAATTATATTCCCTTTACTGTCGAGAGAATTTTGTAGTGTTATTTGATAATGCGCAGGGTTATTGTAATAGAAATTTTTAGTTGTTACAATTTTTTTTGTTGGATCATTTTGATCATATAATATGTCGGTAGTCTGATCCAACAATATTCTTTCTGACTTAATAGAAGGATAAAAACAAGCTAGAAATTGATTTTGAACTGAGGATACCGGGCAACCTGATATCGAACCCGTAGCCGGTACATAATAATACTTCATGTTGAGATAGACGATACGGTTAGTAGTATGATAAGAATTATCTGTTTCCGTTACTTTGAAATAGCCATTCCCACTGTTTTGGTAAACTGATTTAGAACTAAGGAGTCCATTTAGATTATTTCCAAAATTTAAAAGTCCCGGCAGTCTATACCCAAGATAATAGATCGCAGTATCTGATGTATTATAATACTGATAAACTGTTTTACCAATATCAATACCGGATATCGGATCGACATTATATTCCGCCACTTGATCATATCCAACAATATTTCCCTGCATAGAACTGGTTATCGCAGAGTTGCTGCTGGAAGTGCGGGTTAAGAGGTTACATTGATAGCTTGCTGTTTGATTGGGGTCAGCATTCGTTGGTCCAATTGTGACAATTGTAGGCTCGAGCCTTGCATATTGCGGGTAGGAGATTAATCTCCCGTAAGTATAGGACATAATTCCAAAGCCTTTATCGGCTAAGTAACCATAATCATATCTTCTTTTTTTAGCGACGGAACCAGAAGCGCTATAATCGGTTACCGTCTTTATTCTCAGACCGCTTGCAATCCAAGTTGGATTATTATAGTGATCCGTTGCCTGCTCCTGCCAATTAAATGTGATATAAATTCCTTCAAAATCAGAGCCAATGCTTGGATCTATATAAGCAGTCCAATTATATACCCCTTTTGCAGGCACTTCGAATTCAGTTTTCCCGGTAGTACAGGTGTTGATACCACAGGATAATCCTGTCGTTTGAGACATGTCGACGTTAGTAGAATTAAAAGTAAAATATATCTTGCCATTATTGTTGCGATAAATTGGTTGGCTAACATTAGTCTGACTTCTGAAAGTGACAGTAAAATTGATATTCGGATCTAAATATTGGGTAAGAAAAATCTTGCTTAGATCAATGCTTCCATTTGACGTTCCACGTGCAGTGATTACAAAAGAAACAGGTGTGTCTACGAGATGCATTTGCGGGAAATCAAGAAGAAGTCCACCTCTTGAAGTATTGTCATCATAGTAATTTGGTTCATATTGAAACACCGTCTGTCCTCCTGTAGGATAATTGACTTGTTGCAAAGAAAATGCTTGCATGCTGTTTATATCGGGTTCACGATTGGCTCCGGGTACGAACAAAAAAGACGGTATTTCAGTACCACCTACAGCGGGAATGGTAGTAAATCCGTTAAATTCTGGAGTGAATTGTGATAATCCATTTAGATAGCCATTATAATATCCCCAGTGATCAACATGATAAGAGTGCTTAGCTGTCAGTTGAACATAAGAAGGATCGGGCAAATTATATATGAAGGAATATGGGGGCAAGGAGACTCCATTGGAAACTTCTTTGACACTATCGAGTCTTAACCTTTCTCCTTCCAGGGTCGATGCAAAAGTTTCTCCTCCGTTAAAATAGGAATAAGAAAACTGGTTTTCTTTGATGTAGGTTAACGTACCCGCAGCATTTTTTGAAAAGATTTTTATTGAGTTTAATTTTTTGCCGCCTTCCAGATCATTGCGAATAGCATCAAATGAAAACTGAATCTCTCCATTTGCAAAATCAATGGTTTGCAGAGTAAGATTTAAGTAAGCATTAGGAATCGACGTGCCAAAATTTGGTTGATTATTAGGGGCGCATCCATTGCGAAGAATCTCGTAAGGGTCTCCTGCAACATCTGTCCAGGTATTATCAGTGAAATAAGTAAAATTTACCGAATCATTTTGTTGGGTAACGATTCTTGAAAGCATCCAGGAACTGGCGGCCTGCGGACCACCGGAAGTAGACTTGGTAAACTCCCTATCAAGGAAATAAAATTTATTACCCTTATCATCAGTGATCGTAAATGAACTACCGTCGGATGCATATTGAACAATAATATTATCCTGTTTTTGCAGAATTACTTTGCCACTTCTGTCAATAATAAATTTACCGCTTCTGCCAGAAAAATTATAACTGAAAATGTCTGGCTCAAAATCATCAAATGGAGTAGGAGATTGAAATGCATTGGAGAAATCTTTTGTCCCCTGATCAGTGTAGACCGTATAATTACAGAAAAAGTCATATCCAAATATACCCAGTGCGTTAGCGGGAGAGTTACCACCCCAAGAAGCAAGCTTCAGGGGAGGTTGTACCACAAGATTTGCTGTTATATCAGGAACAGAAGTATTAAAATATTCACCACCAAAATCGTCAAGCCCCATAATTGTGCGGGAAATTGAGCCACCTGCGTTAAGCGCCCAACCCAGACCTACCCATCCCGATTCTTCTTTTAACTTTATTCCTCCGGTATGGTAATCAAGTCCTATAGGCACTTCAATTCCCCTTGCCTGAATGGTATATATTGGAATGCTGACATCAGCAGTACCTGTGTATGGACTAACCGGCACATCAGAGAATTTTGTCAGTGTCGATGCATTGGGCGAAGGAGGAATAATGTTTGGAATGTAATTGGTTTGACAGAAAACCGGAGATGAAAAAATAAAAAAGATAATTGCACATAATGCAAAACCTCGTTTAATTTTTTTGGATGCTGAATTGTTTTTGAAATGCATGTACATTATTTTTTAAAAAGTATAACCTACTCTGAATTTAAAAGGCTGTGTTCTGGGAATTTGCTGATAACTTAGAAAATCCCACAAGAACTGCACTTTGGTTTTTTTAAACACTTTAGTTTTCATCGAAACAATTTTGCTGATGCCGATCAACCCACTCTTCTGCCAATTGCTCACCTGAGGCATATCCACTCCATTAAATCCAATTGGTGGCTGATAGTTATATTCAAATCCGCCACTCACGTAAAAACTTTTCTTTGCCTGTATATCTATAAAACTTCTGAGCCCTGCTCCCTGGCTTGTTACATTGATATGTTGAAAATCCTTTCCCCATCCAATTTTGTAACTCGCTCCAATGCCAATAGTATTTTTATCGGTGATTTTATATCCAACTGATAAACCTAAATCTGTTGTTGTTGGAAAATAAAAACTTCCGCTCTGTGTTTGCATGTTTGTACCATATTCCAAGCGTTCCAAAAATGTTTTTGTCTTTTGATTATTAGGTTTGAAATCTGGCATACTCATATCACCACTTCCACTACCAAGTGAACTAAGTTTATTTCTCATGCTCGTAATATCCTGTTGAGCTGATTGTAAACCTGTTTGAATACTTGAAGCTGCATTAGGTCCGCCGCCTGCAACTTGTTTTTGAATCATGGTGAGTACCTGATCTCTTGATTGCAATCCTTCTGCTCCGTTATCCGTTCCATAATTGCCCGGAACAGAAAACAATCCTGCGAGAAATGAATTTTTCTGCATGAATGTGGTAAAGGCAGGAACTTTATTTAATAGACCAAGTGCGGTAGTCATCATCTTATCCGGATCATTAAGCATCTCACGATACTGTCTCACCTGATCACTGTAGTAATACATTTCTTTTTTATAGTTATTGAACATCCCCGAAACCCCCGGTGGAAGGTTTGTGGACTGCGAGAGATATTGCTGGATTTGTGCTTTACGCTGAGCGATAAACTGATTTATCTGATCAGCATCCTGCATCTTAACTTGAAGCTGCTGCAATTGCGTTAGGGAAGATTGAATGTCTGCCGGAAATATTTTAGAAGAATTTAGTAACTGCGGATTTTTATTTAAAAATTTTAGCACACCCTGTAAAGAATCAGCATAAGGAAGATATTCTGATCCCATAGAGTGAACTGCTGTTGCGCTATCTGTTTTTAACTTTTGAAGAAGAACAGAATATTGCTGGTCCGGATTGTTTGCATATAACAGTGCAGCTTTTGCAGAATCTTGTTTGTATAATTTTTTCTTTAAACGGGCCTCATTTTTTTGCAAACGTAAAAGATAATTCTCCGTTTGTTTTTCTAACTGCTTATTCAAATCAGCAGTTTGATTATTTATTTTTTTGAAGAAACTGGTAGGGAAATTCGTAACCCGGTCAGCAAGAGAAACGCTGTCCTGGGAAAAGCAAGTTGAGGATAAGGTTATGCATACAAACACAAAAATAAAACGTTTAAAAGATACTTGCACGTATTCACAGGTTTAAGTTTAATAATAATTTTCCCGGGCAATAACTGCACTGATGAAACCATTTATATATATGCAAATGATTTGCAACAAAAAAAATCTCTAAGAGTGTGTTACTGGTAACTGAACTTATTGTAATGAAAGGGTTGTGGGAGAAAACAAATAAGCAGGGCGGGTGCAAACATAAAAATAACAAATCGAAATATGAAATTCTTTAGCAAAAAAATTTTTATCTGCGTAAATATTTTCGTTTTATACATTATTTTAAAATGCATTTTATCGTATAACGGTTATGGATACTTGAAACTATATATTTGATATACTTCACAAGTATATACAAAGAGGGACAAGAAGATAGTAGAGAGCTATCTATCAACTATGCAAGAGAAAATTACGATTATAAAAAAGTAGTGGATAATTTTAATAAAGTAAAAAAAACAAATATTACGAAACAACAAAGCGAAGAAGTATTTTCAAAAAAACTGCCTGTTATAATAGAGATAACATCCTCGCTAAGTCCGTTATCTTGGAAGCAACTCTAAGTTTTTCTTCAAAATCAAACATAGTGATTTGCACTTTCTCGCATGAAGTGTTTTTGGTTTTAATTTCCCATTCATTGCAAAATACCATGTGAGAATGGTCGATTAATTCAACTAATTCTAAGTATATTTTTAATTCTTCGGTATCATCAAAATCAATTAAGTATTTATCTTCTGCGATATAACTAACAACAATATCTTCATTTTTTAATATTCTAAATGTCCAAAGAAAAGTCATAGGTAATTTATCTTCAAATACTGGGCTTGGCTCTGTAACTAATTTAAGCTGTGGTGTTAATTCAGGGTCAAATTCTACGATATTTTCTATTCCGTCAAAATGAATAATTTTAAATAAATCGTGTTTGTATTCCATAAGATTTATTTCTTTTTGATTGGCTGTTTGGGAGTAACCAACGCTTTTACTAAATCCTCAAACGTGCCTTTTATCTGTAACTTTTCATCGTATTTGTCAGCACGTTTCTTAGGCTTTATTTTCGGCTGTTTTTTCTTCGCTGCCATTATCTTTCTGAATTAATTGTTTGTAGCTTAATCGTCCTTCTAAGCCTTGCAAAACTATTGAAAATCTTTCGCCGTCATTCATCTTTCTTGAATTATACCTGTATGAAAATTCATTGCAGTATTGTTGAAGATGTTTGAAAGTGATTTGATGATAAATGCCGTAAATTCCTCTTTTCATTACGCTCCAAAAGTTTTCAACTCCGTTAACATGCACGATCACCTCTTACCCATTCACCTGTAGAATGATTTACCGATTGCCTGTCATAATCTTTAAATACTTTCCGATACTTTTTAGATTCATCCGTCATTAGCTTTGCATCCGCAGCAACATTTTGTTCAACGTGTTCAAAAATAGTTTTTGCAGATGCTTTGTCCGCAGCTCGTACAATAATATTTCCGTCTCTTTGCTTTATTCCGATTACTGCACCTTTATCTTTAATGCCGCTTTTGCTTTCATTATATTCACGTTCTATTTTCTCAACCATTTCAGGACTTAATCCAACGTACTTAGAACGATATTTTTTAGACATATACGTTTCATCAATCTCAACAATTCCAGTCAATAATCATTGTGAATTTCGTTTAAAGATTTTCTAATTCTGTGCATCATAAACCATGCTGTCTTTTGTGTTACTCCCAAATCCTTTGCAAGCTGAATGCTGCTAATTCCTTTCTTATGCGAAGCGATAATATACATTGCCGGAAACCATGTTGAAAGTGGAATATTAGAAGCGTGAAAGACTGTACCAACTGTTACCCTAAATTTTTTATAACATTCAGGATTGCCACACTTAAAACGCTTGCCGTTTTCTATGTTGTATATTTTTGTATTGCCGCAATAGGGACATTCTATTTTGCCATTCCAACGCTGCTGCACTAAAAATGCGCGGCAACTATCTTCATCTTTGAATTTGGCAAACAAGTCTTTTAAATTCTTAACCATAATGAACGCTTTAGAAGTCAAATATAATACTTGTCCAACATACTACCTAATTTATTTTGTTAATAAATGAAAATATTTTTTAGTTAGTAGCTTTGAAAGAACTTTACAAAATTACATTTACCATAGAAAATACACAGCTATAATGAATAAGGGACAAGATATTTTTTAAATAAAATAATATGAAAATAAAACCAACAGAAGCTAAGATTTTTTTAAGCAACAAAATTCTGTTTGATATTAAAATCGTAAATGAACATTTCGATTTTAATGAAAAAATTAATGAAATTATTAATAGGCATCTGCCAACTGAAGAAGATGAATACAAAGAGCTTTTTACAATGGGGCAATTATTATATAAAGAAGTAAAAAAGTTTATGATCGACACCGGATTGATTGAAGAAACAAACGATGACAAATATATGCTCACGCCATATGCCGCAGCTAAGAAAAAAGAAGGCGGAATTGTGTCAGATGATTTGATAATTCCAAAAACATATAGACAACGAAAATTTAGAAAATCTTTAATCAAACTATTAAAGAAAGAAAATCGGCATCAAACCAATGTAAGCAAATTGCTGAATGATTATATTGGCAGAAGTATGGAAATAAAAAACGAAGTTCATAAAGACTTAGTTTATTTAATCAAGATTAAGAAAATTGAAATAAAAGATAATCCCGGACAAGGGGTCGAATATTGGTGGGGAAACTTTATTGGATGCAGATGTGATTTGGGAATTAAAATAAAAGACGTGTATGCCAGCTTAACAACTGAATATATTAATAAGCATATTGAAATCGCGTGGCAAAAAAAATATTGGTTGCCAATCGCAATTTTTGCTTATTTACTTGGATTTGTTAGCGACATAGGGAAAGAAGCGTTGCGCCAAAAAATATGGCCAACATCCATCCAATCAAGCAAAAAAACTCAACTACGGTCTTCGCTCGACTCTCTTCACGAAATCTTGATTGCCAAATATCAGAATCACAAATGAGGCGGGAGCAACGGTTTTATTTCAATTAGGAAATATTCATACGTGCTTGTCCCTTATTGTATGTAGATGTGATATACTTTAAAAGTGATATTTTTAATTAAAATTATTCCAAATGGTAAATTGAAATTTTGAATGCTGTTCTTTACAAATGGGTTCCTGTCAATTCAAAAAGAATACCCTTGAAAAATATTAGAAAAAGTACTAGCTAACAGTTTCAACAAACCGATAAAAAAATAAATTTGCGACAATTAATATCAAAAAAAATGGAAACAGAAATTTTAAAAGAGCTCAAAGAATTGAAATCAATTCTCTCAAAAGTAATCGGCTCAGAAGATCTTCCAAAAAGAGAACAGATATCCATTGATGCGATTGACAAAGCAGCAAAAGAATTTAAAAAGTTGAGTATAGCAAGAGGAGAGTGGGTCGAGGAACACAAGATTGGAGGATTTTTAAGAGGCGCACATTGGTACGCTGGTAAATTCATTCGCAATGAATTTGGATTTACCAATTTTTTTAAACAAGGTCATTATTACTACTACAATAAAAATGATTTAATAAAACTGAATAATGAATTGAAAAAAAGAAATGTGAATTTAGATAGGTATATAGAATTGAAAAGGGATGAGCAAGAGTTCAAAAAAAAGTTGTCAGCTATCTATTCTGATAAGAGCAAAAGACGTAGAAAAATCCCTTATCTGATTCCCGACGATTTGAAAGATATTACTACCTCTTCACCGCCGTTGCCATCACAAGAAATAGTACGTGAAGATCTTATTAAATTAAAAGAAGAATTTTTTCAATTCAAACTTTCGGAATATATCGATATCTATAGAGACAACCATGCAATGATGAAATATATGTATCCATATCAGAAATATATTGACCCTCAAATTAGGAAACGATGTATTAGATGGTGTGAAAATTTCAATTATGCCAATCATGCACTTGAGCTGATAACAAAGAAGAAAGAAATATTTGTGCCTGTGCCAGAAAAAGAAATGATTGAATTGTAATCAGCTACTTTTTCTTTTGCGTCCTTCGATTTTTAATATTTCAGATTCCAAGTACATTGCTTTCTTGCGACCTTTTATAAGTTGAGGCTTTACTATTCCTTCATTAATCGCTCTAGTAAAAGCTGCACTGCTAATGCCAATCATCCTTATCGCTCCTTCTTTCGTGAGAAGCTGATCTTGTTGCAATGCAGTTTTTAATTCTTCTTTGATAATTGTTCGAAGTTTTTCGAAAAATTCGTCTGGTGGAATGAAGTGAAGTAATATTGATGATTCCATAAACTAGTTTTAAATACAAATTTAAAAACGAGAAATTATATTTTGGGTTTGAAAATCTTTCTTAAGAATCCACTCTTTTACTGTATGACGATGTACTTTTAACGCTCGTGCAATTTCAATTTGCTTTGCACCTTCTTGTAATTGTTTCATGATATATTCGTTATGTTTTGCTAGTATTGGGTTTCTTTTCTTGCTTCCAATAGGGCGCCCCAGTTTTATACCTTCTGATTTTTTTCTCGCAACCGCTGTAAGCTCCCCCAAAATTCGACCACGAAAATTAGAGAAATTGCTCTAACTTAAATGGTCAAATTATGAAAAAGAAATGATTCTACGGAGACACAGATTGTCTCCATCCTGCACTAGCAGGAAGCTGGAAAATCAGTTAAAGAAATTGCGAGGGAACATGGCATCAGCGATGCTACTTTCTACAATTGGAAAGCAAAGTATGGTGGAATGGAGATCAGTGATGTGAAGAAAATGAAAGATTTGGAAGAAGAAAATTGCCGGTTAAAAAGAATTGTAGCCAATCTCACTTTGGAGAATGATGCGATCAAACATGTGATTGAAAAAAAATTCGGCGGCCTGCCGACAAACGGGAAGTGGTGATGATCATGGTCACAGAAAAACAAGTGAGTGTTCGTCAGGCCTGCAGGATGGTATCGCTACCACGATCAGTGATGTCATATCAGAAAAGACCGAGGGACGATAGTTCTTTGATAGATGCATTGCATGAGTTAGTAGCAAAACATCCAACGATTGGTTTTTGGAAATGTTATTACCGGCTGAGAAGAAAAGGAATCAACTGCAATCATAAAAGATTGTACCGCGTGTACACGATGCTGCATTTAAATGTTCGTCGAAGAGTGAAAAGAAGAATACCACAGCGAATCAAACAACCACTGTTGGTTCCTGAAACGATCAATCAGGTGTGGAGCATGGATTTTATGTGCGACAGTCTGGTGGATGGAAGAAGATTCCGGTTGTTGAATATCATTGATGATTACAACCGGGAATCACTGCGCATTGAAGTAGATACTTCACTGCCATCACTGAGAGTGATCAGAGTATTGCAACAAATTATTGAAAGAGAGGAAAACCAAAAACCATCAGAGTGGATAATGGTCCTGAATTTATCAGCGACAAATTACAGCTATGGTGTGATGATCAACAAATCCATTTACAATTTATCCAACCCGGAAAACCAGTGCAAAATGCTTTTATTGAAAGAAACAATGGTTCGATTAAGAAAAGAGTTGCTCGATGCTTATTTGTTTTTTAGTCTTGCAGAAGTAAGAGAGATGGCTGAAGAATGGCAGACAGGATTACAACTGTTCAAGACCACATCAATCGCTCGGTTTTGTACCGCCGATTGAATATAAATAATCCGTTTCCCATGATTAAACTAAAAACTAAAAAAACCTCTAATTATAAGTGGCCCGAAAATAAGGGGAGCTTACAGCATAACTCGGAACATAATCTTCTTCTCTTATATCTTCAAAATTTACTCGCAGCAAGCCTCTCAACAAATCTTGGACGTCATATTCATCATTTATAATAATGGTTTGTCTATTGTTATATCTTTGCCTTATTGTTTGAGCAACTTTATGAAAATTGTTTAAGATGATTTCCAAAATGGAAAGCATTTTAATATCTTCTGATTCTTCAATCTTAAAATCTTCGATCTCAGGAAGCAACTGCAAATGATCGATTTTCTCGTAGATCATTTTTAATCGATGATATTTCACATTAAGATAATCCTTTGCCTTTTTAACTGAATCTTGAAAAGATTGCTGATGCCCACTACTGTAAAATGGGGTGCTAATATAAGATCGGGTATATTCAAGATAGTAAGCATTATTTGTATTAGTAAATGATTGTTTTAAAATTTCTTCGTTAATATTATTCCAATAAGAATGCTCAAGCTTAAATTTAGCAAGATCATCTGCAGTATTGATGGTTCTTCCTAATAAATTATCACCGAGCGTTAATCGTTCTGAAAGCTCCTTCTTGAATTGTTCTTTTGACTTTGTAAGATAATCTTTGTCGCTTTGTTGTTGTGAATTTTTGTTTTTACTTTTCGTCATAGTTGACTATTTTAATTATTACAATGGACAAATGATTAGAATTTTATTGCTTTCGCTCTGCAAATTAGGCAAGACTTTAATATTGTTGCATTTTAAATAAATAAAGCGATTGATAAAAATTAACTTCCAATTCTGTCATTTATGCTGTTAACTATCGTATCATCATGCATCATTGAATATCATACTATATCATTGTGTATCATTAGTGCCTATAATCTCTCCCTATCAACATCTGAAATCTGGTTACTACTCCATTAGTGTCCAGATTAGCAACAAGAAAAAGGCTACTAAAGGCAAATAAAAGCAACAAAAAGCAATTGTAATCCCGTGAAATTGAATCTAACTCCGTATAAACGAGTACACATCACCGTCAGTTTATTTTCCGATGCAGAACTTGCTGAAAATATAATCTAACTGATCTTCTGTTGTTATCTCTCCGGTTATCTCTCCTAAATAGTGAAGACACTGTCGAATATCCGGCGTGAGCAGGTCAACGGATAGATTTTCATCCAATCCTTTTTTGATATTATGAATTGACTGCGATATTAATTGTAAAGAATTATAATGGCGAGAATTTGTTATGATAGTATTTTCATTCAGAATTTTTCCTTCCATTACTATGTCAACTAATTTCCTTTTTAATCTATCAATATGCTTATTGGTTTTTGCAGAAATTAAAATGATGTCTTTAATATTTCTGAAATTATTTTTTATTTGTGTTTCATCAACAATATCTGATTTGTTTGCAACCAATAATTTTTTTTTCTTCCTGCTTTTTAAATTTTCAATCACCGCCAAAAGCTCTTTCTCTTCTGTTACTTGCGGATCAAAAAGATAAATGACAATATCTGATTGCTCGGTTTTTTTAAAACTTTTGCTCATGCCGATTTGCTCAATCACATCTGTTGAATGTTCGCGGATTCCTGCTGTATCAATTAAACGAAACAATATTCCATCTATATTAATTATTTCTTCGATCGTATCTCTTGTTGTGCCTGCTATTTCACTTACAATTGCTCTGTCTTCATTCAACAATGTATTCAACAACGTTGATTTACCTGCATTTGGTTTTCCGATGATCGAAACCTGTATTCCGTTTTTAATTACATTTCCTAATTTGAAAGATTGCAATAATGATTCTGTAGTAAATGCGATTTGATCTATTAATTCATAAAATTTTTTCCGATCTGCGAATTCCACATCTTCTTGAGAAAAATCCAATTCGAGTTCAATGAGGGCTGAAAATTTAATAAGCTTTTCACGCAACTCCTGCAACACTTTTGAAAAACCACCGCGCATATTTTGCAAAGCTGTTTTTAAAGATGCATCGGTATTGCTCGCAATTAAATCGGCAACAGATTCTGCCTGCGTCAGATCGAGTTTTCCATTCAGAAAAGCTCTTTGTGTAAATTCTCCGGGCTTTGCCAATCGAGCATTTTTGCGAAAAATTGCCTGCATTATTTGTTGCTGTACATATGAAGAGCCATGACAGGAAATTTCAATTACATCTTCGCCGGTATAAGATTTTGGATTTCGAAATATTGATACCACCACTTCGTCGAGAATTTTTTCATCTTCTTGCAAATAGCCTATATGTAAAGTGTGAGAGCTTTGCTCAGATATTTTTTTTGATGGAAATAGTTGATCTATTATTTCAAAACTGTTTTTCCCGCTCAGGCGAATTACTCCTATAGCCCCAACGCCGGGTGGCGTGGCTAATGCAACAATTGTATCATCCCAGCCAACTAATTTGCCAAACATTAATGAGATTTTTTCAAACCTAATATAAAAAGAGGAAATAAAAAATCCCTTCGTTAAGTGAAGGGATTTTGAAATGATTTTTTATGGAGATTATTGATCCTGCAATTTGAACTGAATTGGTTGTCTCTTGTATGATTTTACATGACGACCGTTTTGTACTGCGGCAGTCCACTGTCCACTACTTTTTTTAATTACACGAATCGCTTCTTCTCTTAAGCCACCTTCAGTAGGTCCGCTTTCCGCCTGCACATCACTCACATTTCCGTCTTTATCTACTACAAATTTTACAACTACGGTTCCCTGAATTTCACTATTAACTGCATCATCGGGGTAATGGAAATTTTTTAACAGAAAACGTGTCCATGCGGCTTCGCCACCCACAAAAGTGGATTCTATTTCTACCTTTGTAAAAATTGTATTTTCATCATCATTTTTTGGAGTTTCTACTACTCCTTTCCCCTGGTCAACCGGGGGTGCAGTAATACCTTCGTCTTTTTGTCCTTCCTGGTTAACTGTGCCGATTTTTGTATCTTCAAGTTTTTCCTGTTCAGGTGGTTTGTCTTCTTTTTTTACTTCCTCATCTTTTACAATTTTAGGAGGCGTAAATTTTGCCATTTCCACTTTTGGCGGCTCTTTTGGCGGAGGCGGTGGCGGAGGCGGCTCATCTTTCTTTTGTTCTTTTACATCCTGCAATTCCACGTCCTGAACAATCATTTGTTGTTTCTTTTTGCCGTTGCCAATAGTTCCGGCTAAAAGAAACCCGCCAAGAAGCAATAAGCATACGGTAACGGTGGAAATAACAGCGATTTTTAAACGTCTGTTATAACTTTTGCGCAAGTCATAAGCACCGTAGTCTTTATTTCTGCCATCGAAAATGATGTCCAGAATATCTGCGTTTAATATTTTATTTACATCCATAGAGAATGAGTTTAATTTTATTTATTCGCTTCTTCGGTTTTTTGAATAAGAGAATATTCAAGTGGTGAAATATCCACCTGTGCAAACCTTTTTACATCATCAATTTTCATTTCGTCTACTATATCCACTACATTCTTATAGGTTGCATCCTGCGATGGTTTTATTATCACTACAAAATCTTCGGGGTTAGTTCTTCTTTTTTTGTCGATGATAATATCGCGAACAGCTTTGAATGTGGTAGATTTTAATTTAGTGGCATCTAATCCTTCGTAATAATATACGTGATCGTTTTTACCAAGCATGAGAGTTAATACTGCCGATTCTTTTACCTTATTTTGATCTTCAGGTTTCTGAACATCTTTTGGCAAGTTGAGCGGCATTGCCGTGGGTTGACTCATTGTTGTGGTAAAGATAAAAAAAGTAATAAGCAAAAAACCTAAATCCACCATCGGTGTAAGGTCTACACGGGTAGAAAGTTTTTTACTTTTTTTTACGCCTGGCCCTTTTTTGTGGTGACCACCACCACCCGAAGTATCCATTTCTGCCATAGCAAAATATTTTTAAGTTAATAAATCAAGTTAATTGGCTACACCTTTTGATCCTGTGGCTTGATTGAGCTTCCAAAGATCCGATCCTGTAGGAACTGCAATCGGGCTGGTTACTAATTGAAACTTCAGCAAATCATTTTTCTTGAATGCATATATCACGCCCTGAAATGCCGGGTACTTTGAATCATCATCTCCCTTTACCACCAATTTCATTTGTTCTCCTGCAAATGCGCTCTGAGCGGCACGCACCCAATCTATCAGTTCATTGTTCGATGTATCTTTTACCGGAATGCCATCAACTACAACATTGGTAAGCCCGCCGGGTTCAGCCATTTTATCAAGAAATGGTTTTAGTTTGCTGAACGGAACACCAATGTAAGAACTCGGCAATGCGGCAAAAGTATTTTTTTCTTTGTCCGTAAGACCAAGATTCTTTTGGGTGTTGATAGTATTGATGATATCTAATTTCTGCGGGCTGTTTGCATCTGAAACGGAGAAATAAACTTTGTCATTCTTATCAATAGTTATTATTACAGCCATTCTTTCAGGAACAATCCTGGTATAAACAGAACTCGGTGTAGTTACTTTTAATGCTTCCGGCGGTTTAAACTTTGCAGCAAGAATAAAGAATGATAACAGCAGGAATGCCACATCGCACATCGCTGTCATATCTATATTGGTGCTTTTCCGCGGTAATTTGGCTCTGCCCATTATTTAATTATTTGTATGATTATAGATTCATTTTCTTACAAATTCCATAACTTTTTTTAAAAGTTTGTGAAATTTTTATTTATATAACGAAGCAAAACTTTGCGTTAAAGTGAATCCACTTTCATCAATACCATAAGTGATTCCATCAATTTTTGTTGTGAATATATTATACATGATGATGGCAACTGCAGAAGTTCCGATTCCTAATGCTGTATTATAAAGCGCTTCAGAAATACCTTGCGATAATCTTTGTGCAGCTTCACCACCACCGGCAGCGCCTAACGCAGCAAATGAACGTATCATACCTAACACTGTTCCTAACAATCCCATCAATGTGGCCACTGATGCAATTGTAGAAAGGAACACAAGATTTTTTTCAAGCATCGGCAGCTCAAGTGCAGTAGCTTCTTCAACTTCTTTTTGAATAGCCAACACTTTTTGATCGGTGTCTAATTCCGGCACAGTAATCATTTCTTTGTACTTGCGCAATCCTGCTTTCATTACATTGCCTACACTGCCTTTTTGTTTATCACATTCGGCAATTGCAGCGTCAATATTTTTATTTGCAAGCTGGTATTGTACTTTACGAATGAATTCGGCAATATTGCCCGCGCCCGTTGCTTTGCCAATTGTCATGAAGCGTTCAATAACGAATGTGAGAACTGTCAGCAAAGCGCCGATTAATATTGGAACGATGATGCCTCCGAGATACATGCGATACAAATCGCCTTTTGCGCCATCATATTTAGGCCAAAACCATCCGTCTTCGATTGTTTTGTCAAAATTAGCAGGGTTGCCTAAAAAGAAACGCCAAAAAATATAACCTATCAAAATACAAGTAACAGGGGCAATCCACGAAACGGAATTACCTTTTTTGTTTGGTTGAACGGAAGTTGATGCTCGTGCAGCGGCAACAGTTGCAGTTGGTTTTGTGTCAGCCATGATCGTTTGTTTTTTTTAGTGTTTAGAAAATTTGAAGTATGTAATAGCAATTAAAAGAATTTACAATTCTAAGGAAAAAATTTTTCAATGTACAAATTTCGACGATAAAAATTTTTTAGGATTCACAAGATAAGGAAATTATTAAATTGCCAGATGAATTAATTGTTTAATAATATTTGATAAAATCGTTCAATAATATTAAATAAAATCCGTCAGAAATATCGCCGGGCATTGAACTATTATTTACCATTTATAAAAATATCCTAAAGCTTGCTATATAGTTTTAATTATCTTCATTTTCAAACCAAAACCAAACACGAGTATGAGACCAACTAAATTGTTGCTACTTCTTTTTACAATTGTCTTTTATACAGGTATTATAGCCCAAGACAAAAAACCCCCTGCACCTGCTGCAGGAAACACACAAACCCAGCCGGCAAACCCAACGCCACCTAAAACCGGACCTAAGCCATACAAAGATGTCATTACAGACAAAGCCCAAACTTTTAAGGGATTGTTTACGGTTCATAAAGTAGAAGACAAATGGTATTTTGAAATTCCCGATTCATTATTTGAAAGAGAAGTGCTCGCAGTAACGCGCGTGTCGAAAACCGCTACCGGCGCAGGTTATGGCGGAGAGGAAGTTAATGAACAGGTATTGCGGTTTGAAAAAGGTCCCGATAATAAAATATTCTTACGGGTTGTTTTTTATGTGAATATAGCATCTGATACATTGCCTATTTACCAGGCAGTAAAAAATTCGAATGTGGAACCTATAGCTGCTGCTTTCGACGTGAAAGCTTATGGAAAAGACAGCACCGGTGCCGTGATAGATGTCACAGATTTTTTTAAGGGAGATAACCAGGTCATATCTCTTCCGTCGGGTTATAAAAGAGTGTATAATCTTACCTCCATTTCATCAGACCGGAGTTTTATCAATTACATAAAAACATTTCCGATCAATACAGAAGTACACGTTACAAAAACCTATGGCGCATCTCCGCCATCTCCGGTTCCTTCTCCATTTCCGACAGCTAATTTAATAGCAGCAGCAGAAGCCGGCGCAGTAACTTTAGAGTTGAACACTTCTATGATTCTCTTACCTAAAACTCCTTACCGTCGCAGATTTTATGATGAAAGAGTTTCTTATTTTTCCGATGGCTATACTAATTATGGATTGGATGCGGAGAAATCGGAATCGGAAAGATTTATTGTTCGCTGGCGTCTCGAACCCAAACCGGAAGATGTAGTAAAAATGAAACACGGCGAATTGGTTGAACCGCAAAAACCAATTGTATATTATATAGATCCTGCGACTCCGGTTAAATGGCGCAAGTATTTAAAATTAGGAATTGAAGACTGGCAAAAAGCGTTTGAAAAAGCTGGTTTCAAAAATGCCATCATAGCAAAAGATTGGCCGGAGAACGACAGTACAATGAGTTTGGAGGATGCGCGCTTTTCTGTGATTAGATATTTTGCTTCGGATATTGAAAACGCATATGGACCGAACGTTCACGATCCGCGAAGCGGAGAAATTATAGAAAGCCATATTGGCTGGTATCACAACGTGATGAATTTATTAAGAGATTGGTATCTTATTCAAACTGCCGCCGTTGATCCGCGCGCGCGAAAAATAAAATTTGATGATGAATTGATGGGAGATTTAGTTCGTTTTGTTTCATCGCATGAAGTTGGTCATACCTTAGGTCTTCCGCATAACATGGGTTCTTCTTCTGCAACTCCTGTTGAAAAATTGCGCGACAAAGCATGGGTAGAAGCTAACGGTCACACAGCTTCCATTATGGATTATGCGCGCTTCAATTATGTTGCTCAACCGGAAGATAGTATTGGTCCCGCAGGTTTATATCCGCGCATCGGCGATTACGATAAATGGGCTATAGAATGGGGATACAAAATAATTCCCGATAAAAATGAAAAAGAAGAAAGATCGATTTTAAATGAGTGGGCTAAGGCGCACGCTTCAAATCCGCGTTATCGTTTTTTGCGCCAGCGATTTATTCCTACAGATCCAAGAGCGCAAACAGAAGATCTTGGCGACAATGCAATGAAGGCAAGTGAATATGGAATTAAAAATCTCAAGCGCATTCTTCCTAATTTATCTAAATGGACTTTTGAGCCTGGACAACCTTTCGATAATTTGGATGAGTTGTATGAGCAGGTTATTATTCAGCTAAGAAGATATATGGGACACGTAACCGCTAACATCGGTGGTATTTATGAAGACCCGAAAACTTACGATCAGCCGGGAGAAATATTTACACCGGTGCCAAAAAATTTGCAGAAAGATGCGGTGACTTTTTTAAATAAATATGCTTTCGAAACTCCGCAATGGCTGCTCGACTGGAAACAATTAAAAGAATTTAACCAGGACCAGGTTGTAGAAGAGATACGTGCTTTTCAACAGGGAACTTTAAACGGAGTATTAGATCCCGGACGGCTTGAAAGAATATCTGAATCAATGGCGCAGTTAGGTAAGGATGCTTATTCAAGTGATGAGTTGCTCGACGATTTGCGCAAAGGAATCTGGAGTGAAGTGTATGCAAGAAAAGCTATTGATATTTATCGCCGCAATCTGCAAAAAGCTTTTGTTGAAACCTTAGGTAATATTATTAATGGACAAGGCGGAATAAGAATACAGGGAATTTCCGGAAGAACTGCGAGTGCATTAGGAATTACAAGTGTCACGATAAGAGTTTCCGATATTATTTCTGTTGCAAAGGGAACTTTACGAACATTGAAATCAGATATCACTGCCGCGTTGCCATCTATCAGCGATAGAATGACGAAATATCATTTGCAGGATGTGCTGGATAGAATTAATATTATTTTAAATCCGAAGGGAAATTAGAAATGAGAAATAATGAAGTATGAGGTAAGAAGTATGAATTGAGAAGTAAGAAGGCGATTTGCTTTGTTAGCTTTTCTTATTTTCCATTCCTCATTTCTTATTTCTCATTTTTACGCACTCATCACCGTTATTCATATCGCAGCGCCTCAATCGGGTTGAGGCTTCCTGCTTTGAATGCAGGATATAGACCCGCTAAAAGTCCGGTTATAAAACAAATGGAGATGCCGTAAACAAGCCATTGAACGGGAAGCACAAAACCTGTGTTCAATACCAATGAAAAAACATTTCCTACAATAACGCCTAATATAATTCCACATACGGCGCCCATCAAACTGATAGTAATTGCTTCGTACAAAAATTGACGCCGCACACTTTTTTGTTTTCCGCCAATTGCTTTTATCAAACCAATTTCTTTGGTGCGCTCTGTAACCGAAACGAGCATGATGTTCATTAATCCAATCGCAGCGCCAATTAAAGTAATAATGCCAATAGCTATTGCAACGCCGGTTATCAGGCTCAGTTCTTTTAATAATAGTTCAACAAAAAAATCACTTTTGTCAACAGCAAAATTATCATCTTCAGTAATTGCAAGTTTGCGAATCGGGCGGAAAATTCCTTCCGATTCATCTATTGCAGCATCAACATTTTTTATATCGGGCACTTTTACTAAAATAGAGAATGATGCATTTGAATTAGAGTTAAAAAAGCGGCGCACATTATTGTAAGATGTGAGAATCATATTATCCCAGCTAAATCCAAGCGTAGTGCCTTTTTCTTCCAGCGTGCCGATAACACGGTATGGAATGCTGTTGATTTTAATTATTTTATCTAATGGAGTTTCCGGGTTGGTTCCAAAAAATTTTTTAGCAATCTCAGTCCCGATAATGCAAACATTGCGCCCGGATTGAATATCAAGATTGCTTAATTCTCTGCCGGCTGCCAAAGTGTATCCATTTAATTCTGTATAGTTTTCATCCCCGCCGTTTACCCGCACATTTGGATTGGTCTTTTTATCTCCTAATGAAACTACAGCATCACGCACACCCGGTAAGTTCAATGATATTTTTGCGGGATATGCAAACATGTTTTTGAATTCTTCCGCCTGCATTTTTGTTATAGGCTTTCCGGTGTTTGATTTCTTTTCTTTGCGCGCGCCTTTTTTTTCTTTTTTTACATCGCTGTTGCCGTTAAAATTAACGTTGAACTGTTTGTAGTGAATGGTAAAGCCATTAGCGCCCATGGAAGAAAAACTTTCCGTAAATTTTTGTTTCATAGCTTCAATGGCGGTGTTAATGCCAACGAGCGCCATAATGCCAAACGCAATGATGGCAACGGTTATGCCTGTGCGCAATTTATTTGCCCTTACAGTATTAAAAGCGAGTAAAAAGGTGTCTATAATTTTCATTAACAAAATTTCTGAAGCTCTAAATTAGTTATTCTGCCGGCAATAACATCAAATCTTACATAAAAGGAATTTGCATAAAACCAGCGGTATTCTTTCTTAATAATCCGCATTTTATTTTTTCGGATTTTATTTTTGCAACAGGCAATTTAATTATAAACAAATGTTAACTAAAATTGACTGCCCAATAAAAAGGATTTTCAAAACTTATACTTTACTTCGCGAAAATTTTAATTGTGTTTTCAAAAATAATATCTGCTGCCGGTTATTATTTAGCCTATCCTTTCTTATATTTACTATCAATATCACCTTTTTGGCTTTTATATTTTTTTTCTGATTTACTATATCTGCTCCTGTATTACATAATTGGCTATCGTAAAGAAGTGGTATTGGAAAACCTTTCTAATGCGTTTCCTGAAAAAAGTAAAATTGAAATAAAAGAACTTTCTAAAAAGTTTTATAAATATTTGTGCGATCTTTTTCTTGAAACTTTTAAAACGCTAACCATTTCTGAAAAAGAAATGTTGAAGCGTTGCAGAATGACCCAGCAGTCTCTGCAAACTTTTGCAAAACATGCGGCCGAAGGAAAAAGTATAATTATTGTAATGGGGCATTTTGGTAACTGGGAGTGGACGGGTAATTCGTTTAGCATTGTTTGCAGGCATCAACTGTTTGTTATTTATCATGCTTTGACCAATAAATATTTTGATGGATTTATATACAGGATGCGTACGCGGTTTGGCACAAAATTATTTGAGATGAATGATACGCTTCGCTCGATGATTAAAAATAAAAATATTTTAAGCGCCACCGCTTTTATTGCTGACCAAACACCTTCGCCGGTTGGCGCATACTGGACTAAATTTCTAAACCAGGATACTCCCGTTTATTGGGGAACGGAAAGAATTGCAAAAAAATTTAATTATGCTGTGGTATATGTTAGTGTGAAAAAAGTAAAGAGAGGTTATTATGATGTTTTTGCAGAAACACTTGTTGAGTATCCGGATAAAACAAAAGAAGGAGAAATTTCTGAATTGCATACACGGAGATTGGAAAAAGATATTATTGAGCAACCCGAAATCTGGTTATGGTCTCATCGCCGATGGAAGTATAAAAAAACGGCGGGCTAACATAACCCAAACCCAAATCTATTATTCATGTTATGCGGTAAAAATCTGATTTTAGCAACGAAACCTTACACACAAGAATGCAGGCGTAAAAGCTGGCTATATGTTATAAGCACTTTTGCATTACTGTTATTTTTTTTAGCGGGAACATTATTCGCTCCTTCAATATTTATCAAAATTCCGTGCAGCATTCTCGCAGGCATGTTAATTGTTAGGTTCTTTGTTATTTATCACGATTATCAGCATCATAGCATTCTGCAAAAATCTGTTCCCGCAAATATTTTGATGACGATCTTCGGTATTTATATTCTTGCTCCGTCGAGCATCTGGAAACGTTCGCACGATTATCATCACAATCATAATTCAAAATTATATTCAGCGGATATAGGTTCTTTCCCAATCGTTACAAAAAAGAAATTTTTAGCGATGAACAAAAGCCAAAAGTTCATGTATCTCGCTATTCGCCATCCAATAAATATTCTCTTAGGTTACATAACTATTTTTATGTTTGGAATGAGCGTCAGGTCTTTTATAAGCACTCCAAAAAAACATTTCGATTCTTTAATAGCGCTCGTCATTCACATCGCCGGTTCTATTCTCATAATTCATTATTTTGGCTGGGTGGAATGGATATTATTTATCGTCGTTCCATTTTTTATTGCGTGCGGTTTGGGTTCTTATTTATTTTATGCGCAGCATAATTTTCCGTCAGTTTCTTTTTGCGACAGGCGCGATTGGCAATATGAAACTGCCGCGATGGAATCATCAAGTTATATGAAGATGAATAAAATGATGGCGTGGTTTACTGCCAACATCGGCTATCATCACATTCATCATTTGAATTCGCGGATTCCTTTTTACAGGCTGCCCGAAATAATGAAAGAATTGCCAGAATTGCAAAATGCAAAAATCACTTCACTAAGTCCAAAAGAAATTATCGCCTGCCTGCGATTAAAAGTTTGGGACCCGGAAAAAAATAAAATGGTAGGACTGGACTAAGGAGATGTACGATTTTAGATGTACGATTTCTTATTTTCGGTTATGCATTACTGTTAGCTATCAGCTAATAGCTAGTTGGCTGATAGCTGTATTAATTTCCACATCTTCACATTTGTCACATTTATTTTGTAGCCAGCATTTGTTCTCTGTTCATCATCGTTGCGTCGCACTCTTGTACTTTTTATTTTCTATTCATCAGTAGTCCTAATTACGATTTGCATAATTAAATTCGCCAATAGCTATTAGCTATCTACACTCACAAATAAATAACGTACAATTGATTTATCAGCCACTGCGGAAAAATTCCTAACAGCACAATAATAACTGCAAGTAAAATCAGCATGAAACGAAAACCGGGAGTAACTTCCAATATCTGTGCTTCACCATCTTTAAAATACATTGCCTGTATAATGCGAAAATAATAATACACACTTACTGCGGCGCATAGCACAGCAAAAATTACCAGCCATAAAAAATGACCCGTTTGCAAAACTGCTGCAAGCATATAATATTTTGCAAAAAATCCGGCAGTTAACGGAATGCCGGCAAGTGATAAAAGAAATATTGTTGTTACTGCTGCTAAAACAGGATGATGTTTTGAAAGTCCGTTAAATCCTTCAAAAGAATAATCTTTCATTTTTATAAGAACAGCAAAAATTCCAATGGTTGCTATACTGTAAGCTGCGCTGTATAAAATAATTCCTTCTTTTGCAAATGTGTTCAAGGTTAATAATGCGAACAACATAAAACCTGCCTGCGAAATGCTCGAATATGCAAGCATGCGTTTAACACTTTGCTGAAATACTGCAGTGATATTGCCAATAAATAATGTAGCGGCAATAATGAGAGATACAAATAATTGCCAGCGTGGTTGCATTTGTCCGAATGCATCGCCAAATAAACGGATGAACGCAATAAATATTCCTGCCTTAACAATAGTTGCCATGAATGATGTGAAAACAGTTGGAGCGCCATCATAAACATCCGGCGTCCAAAAATGAAATGGTGCAGCAGAAACTTTAAACGACATGGACGAAAGCAAAAGTAATAATCCAATCATGTAAAGCGGAGAAGTTGCTGTTCTGCCAATGGCAATATCATCTAAAAAAAATGAACCATTAGGTGTTGCGCCATACAAAAATGTTATGCCGAGCAACATCAATCCGGTGGAGAATGCGCCCATTAAAAAATATTTCAATGATGCTTCATTACTTTTCAGATCGCGTTTATCTGCGCCGGTTAAAATATATAGTGGAATGGAAATAATTTCAATTCCTAAAAAAAGCATCAGCAATGTGTTGAATGAAGTGACAATGCTAATGCCGCATAGCACAAAAAATATCAGTGCAAAATATTCCGCACCATTAACGCCAACTTTTAAAATATCTTTTGATGATAATAAAAAATAAATAAGCGTTGCTCCAAAAGCTATTGCATTAAATAATAAGCCGAACGTGTCGAAATAAAACATGTCGTGGACATTGATATAAAAAAAATGATTTCCGCCCATGTCGAGAATATCAACAACCAACAGCAATATCAATCCGGCAATTGCAGTGTATTGAACTACGGTTTTGTTTTTTGAAAAAACTCCCGTGAACATCATCACAACTCCCAAAACAGCCGAAAAAATAATTGCATTCATATCTTTTAAATCTTACTCTAAATTTTAAAATTCATTTTGGTTATAATCGTATCCACAATATTTTTTGTGAGTTCAAGAATAGGTTGCGGATAAACGCCAACGATAATTATGATGATCACCAGCGCAGCAAGAATTATTTTTTCATTCGGATAAATATCTTTTGCATTTTGCGTAAGCGCATTGGTGTTACCGTAAAAAACTTTTTGAATCATATTGAGTGTGTATACTGCAGATAAAATTATAGTAACAGCAGCGCTAACTGTAAATACAACATTGTAAGATGTTGCTGCGGAACTGTAAATGCCGCTGAACATTAAAAACTCACCTATAAATGCATTAGTAAGCGGTAACGCAATATTGGCGAGAGCAACGATTACTAAAAGTATGGCGAGCGCCGGGGCTTTTTGTGCAAGCCCGCCGAGTTCAGAAATTTTTCTTGTGTGAAACTGGCGCTCAATTACACTAACCACAATCCACAACCCGATAATATTAATTCCATGATTGAACAGTTGTATCATCACGCCCTGCATTCCTGTTTTAGTGGTGGCAAAAATTGCAAGTCCCATTAAACCGATATGCGCGATAGAAGAATAGGCGATCAATCTTTTTAAATCGTCTTGTTGCATCGCAATAAGTGAAGCGTATATCATTCCGATTATGCACAACGCGGATGCTGTGTCGCCCCACGCCCATGTTCCAACCGGCAAAACCGGCGCTAACCAACGGATAATTCCAAGCAATCCCATCTTAACCATTACGCCGCTCAGCACCATGGTAACAGCAGTTGGAGATTGTTCGTACACATCGGGCTGCCAGGTATGAAATGGAAATATGGGCATCTTGATCGCGAATGCGATAAAGAATAACCAGAATAACCAGCCTTGCGTTGCTGCGGAGAGTTTTGAATGCAATCCGTAAAAAGCTTCAATAGAAAAAGAATGATCCTTTGTTTGAAAATATAAATAGATAATACCTACGAGCATTAGCAGCGAGCCCGTAAAAGTGTAAATGAAAAATTTGAATGTTGCCTGTATTCTTTTTTCTCCGCCCCACTGCGAGCAAAGAAAGTATACCGGTATAAGCGCAAGCTCCCAGAAAAAATAAAAAAGCAATGCATCTGTTGCAACAAAAACTCCCATTAATCCTGCCTGCGATAACAACATCAAGGCATAAAAATTTTTCGCATTTTTATAATCCTCGCGATAGGTTGCAATAAAAATTACAGGAAAAGAAATTGCAGTGAGAAGAGTTAAAACCTGTCCCAGTCCATCTATATTAACAGAAAACCTGCTGCCGAGACTGGTTAGCCATTCCGCATCAAAGTGCAGGTATGCATTACCGTTAGATAATGTTAACCCGAAAACAGAAACGATTAATACAACTAAGGAAGAGAATAACGACCATTTTTTTGCAGCATCGCCTTTCTTGATAAAAAAACCTGCAAAGCCGCAAACCAAAGGAATTACTATGAGTAGAACAGGAATCATGTGTTATGCTGTTTCTGAAATTATTTTTTCAAAATGATTTGTATCACAAATAAAATTACAATGCCTATCACCATCATCAATACATATGCGCCCACTTGTCCGCTTTGCAAAAGCCTCAACTGGCGGCTGCTGTATTGAATTGTTCTTCCTATACCGTTCACAATTCCGTCAACCACTGATTTTTCAAAAACATTACTCAAAAATTTTCCAAAAGCATTGATCGGTTTTATAATAATTGCATCATATAATTCATCTACATACCATTTATCGGCCAAAATTTTTGCAAATCCTTTTGGTTCGCCAAGTTCCGGGTTCTTGCTGAATTTATTCCACGCATATATCGTTCCAACCAATGCAATAAAAACTGAGATACCCATCAACGTTAGTTCCATTGAACTGCTTTGTTCAGCAGCCGGCCGCAAACTTTCTGATTTTTCAAAAACCGGGGATAAGAAATTATGAAGAAGATGAGAATTCTTTGCAAACATATCCGGAATACCCACAAAACCTCCAACCACTGCAAGTATCGCAAGAATAATCAGCGGAATAGTAATCGCCGAGGGACTTTCGTGCAAATGATGTTCCTGTTCGTTCGTGCCACGAAAATTTCCAAGAAAAGTTGTTGCATATAAACGGAACATATAAAATGCAGTCATTAATGCGGTGACGATTCCAATAACAAAATAAATTGGATTTTTTGCGTAAGCTGCTGCAAGAATTTCATCTTTTGAAAAAAATCCTGAGAACGGCGGAATACCTGCAATTGCCAAACACGCTAATAAAAAAGTTATGTGGGTGATGGGCATAAATTTTTTTAATCCGCCCATTTTGCGAATATCCTGCTCATGCAACGCATGAATAACAGAGCCGGCGCCAAGAAATAATAATGCTTTGAAAAATGCGTGGGTCATCACATGAAACACTGCGCCGGTGTATGCACCAACGCCCAATCCTAAAAACATATATCCGAGTTGACTCACCGTTGAGTAAGCAAGCACTTTTTTAATATCATTTTGTTTGAGTGCAATTGTTGCTGCAAAAAATGCCGTTGCCAAACCAATAATTGCAACAACAGTTTGAGAAATCGGAGCAAGCGTGTAAAGAATATTGCTTCGCGCGATCATATAAATGCCGGCAGTAACCATTGTTGCCGCATGTATCAATGCGGAAACGGGAGTGGGGCCGCCATTGCATCTGGAAGCCAGGTGTACAAAGGAATTTGCGCAGATTTTCCGGTTGCTCCCACAAATAATAATAAAGTGATTCCGGTTAATATGCCAACAGAAGTTCCCGGTGCTTTTTCAAAAACCTCCGAAAAATTTACAGAATGAAATGTGCTTATCATCCAAAATAATGCAATCAAAAAACCGAGGTCGCCGATGCGGTTCATGATAAAAGCTTTCTTGGCTGCATTGTTATATTCTGTGTTCTTAAACCAATATCCGATCAATAAATAAGAACATAACCCAACACCTTCCCATCCGATGAACATTATAATGTAATTGGCGCCGAGCACCAATAACAGCATGGAAAACACAAATAAATTCAGGTAAGAAAAATATCTGGCGAAGTGTTCGCTCTCCTCATCGTGCATGTAAGATGTTGAATACAGATGAATGAGAAAACCAACGCCGGTTATTATCAATAAAAATAAAATGGAAAGCTGATCAACCTGGAATGAAAACGGAATTTGTAAGAAATCTGCATTAATAAAATCGAATAATTTTACAATAACTGTTTCGAAACCTTCTTTTCTCGTGTCGGAAAAAATAAGAAGACTAACAATAAATGAAGCAAGAATAGTTCCGCAACCAATAATGCCTGTTAATGATTTTGATAAACTCTTCCTGAATAATCCGTTGATCAAAAATCCTATCAGCGGAAATAACGGAACTAAATAAACTAATTTGCTCATAAACCCCAACCCCTAAAGGGGCTGTATTAAATTGGTTAAAAATTATTTCCTCATGCTTTTGCCTCAATTCCCCTTTAGGGGTAAAGGGCTTAGTGTTTCAACCTGTTCAAAAAATTCACATCTACAGAATGTGTGTTTCTGTACATCATTACAATAATCGCCAATCCCACACTTACTTCTGCAGCTGCAACAACCATTATAAAAAAAACAAAAATTTGTCCGTTGATACCTGCGTTTGGATCAACCTTTGCCAGCGCCAGATGATGCATTTTTGAAAATGCAACTAATAATAAATTCACTGCGTTCAGCATTAATTCCACGCACATAAAAATTATAATAGCATTTCTGCGCGTGAGCACTCCCGCAACGCCGATGCAGAATAATGCAACAGTAAGAAATATGTAATAATTGATTGACATAAATTTTAATTGATAATGGATAATTGAAAATTGATAATTCATAATTGTCAATTATCCATTTTCAATTATCGATTGAACTCATTCTTTTTTCCCTATCACAACAGCGCCCACCATAGCGCTTAAAAATAAAATGCTGCTTATTTCAAATGGTATTACATAATCTTTGAACAATGAAATTCCTAAATTATGTATCAAACCTATATCTCCGTTATTAACCTGTGCAATTTGGTTTTTAAGATCTGCATCTTTTAATGCGCCGACAAAAACCAATAACAACGCGCCGCCAGCAATAACACCCGCTATCTTCAGCCATTTATTTTTTTGCGGTTCTGTGTCGGCATTCAAATTCATCAGCATAATCACAAATAAAAATAACACCATAATGGCGCCTGCATATACAATTAAATTTACGATGGCGAGAAATTGTGCGTTCAGTAAAATATAATGCCCGGAAATGGCGAAGAAAACGACTATTAGCCACAGCACACTGTGGATTGGGTTTTTGCTAACCACAACCATAATGGCGCCAACAATCGCGAGAACACTTAAGAACCAAAATAGAATTTGTGTCATGAACTATGTACGATGTACGATTTTAGATTTAATTACTCAATTTGAAAATTATTCAATGCCTCAATTGAGCAATTGAGCCATTTTCACATTTTCATGTTATCACATTTCCACATTTTCACATTCCTTTTTTTTCTCCTCTTGCTTTTGCATATTCTTCCGGTTGTGTTTTCGGATCAGGAATCAGCAATTCATCTTTACCATAAATAAATGATTTTCGGGTATAGTTAGACGGAGTAAAAGTTTCTGATAAATAAATAGCATCCTTAGGGCAAGCTTCTTCGCACAATCCGCAAAAAATACAACGTAGCATATTGATTTCATATCTTGCTGCATATTTTTCTTCCCGGTACAAATTTTCTTCACCCGGCAAACGCTCAGCAGCTTCCATCGTAATTGCTTCCGCCGGACAAGCAACCGCGCACAACCCGCAAGCAGTGCAGCGTTCACGACCTTCCTCATCACGGTTAAGCACATGTAATCCGCGAAACACCGGACTGAATGTTCTTTCTTTTTCCGGGTAATTAATTGTAGGTTTCTTTTTAAAAATGTGAGCAAATGTAATGGACATTCCTTTTGCGATGCCGGGAATAAAAGTTTTTTCCCACATCGTCATCGGTTTGCGCTCCACTGCTTTTGATCTGTTTGTTAGTGCCTGCATATTAAAGAGTTTGCAAAAATATTTTTATCAATTCAACTTGCCAATTATTTATTGATCCAAAGTTTTTTTTATTATGAACCCATCTGCATTGCTACTATTTAGCATCGTTGCGTCGCACTCTTGTGCATTTATATCTTTATTCAGCACTGTGCAACCCCAAACAAATTCTTTCTCACTAAAATTAAAAATGCCAATGATTTTGTTTCAGCAAAACAATAAATCCGGTAACAACCATATTGATCAACGCCAGTGGTATCAATCCTTTCCAGCCGAGTTTCATTAATTGATCATAACGAAAACGCGGCACCGTCCATCTCACCCACATAAAAAAGAAAATAAAAATAGCCACTTTTATAAACAAACTTAATCCTTGTAAAATTGCTAATAAATTTTGTCCGTGCGCCTGACCAAACGATACGTCATTCACAAAAGGAATATCGTAACCGCCAAAAAATAATGTTGCCATCACAGCGCTGCTGATAAACATATTTACATATTCAGCAAACAAATAAAAGCCAAGCTTCATGGAAGAATATTCCTGGTGATATCCAAAATTCAATTCGCTTTCCGCTTCGGATAAATCGAAAGGTGTACGGTTGCATTCTGCAAATGCGCAGATGAGAAAAATAAAAAACCCGAGCGGCTGGTAAAAGAAATTATAAATACCATCCTGCTGTTGTTCAACAATTGTTTTTAAACTTAATGAACCGGTAAGCATCAGCAAAGCGATAACGGATAATCCCATTGCCAGTTCGTAAGAAATAATTTGCGATGCGCCACGAAGTGCAGCCATCAGTGAAAATTTATTGTTAGATGCCCATCCGCCGATCATAACGCCGTAAACGCCCATACTAACTACGCCGAATATGTAAAGTATACCGATATTAATATCTGCGATCTGTAATTCAACAATTCTTCCGCTTATTTCCAAATGACTGCTCCATGGAACTACCGCGCTCGTCATCATTGCAGTGAGCATTGCAAGTCCCGGACCTAACACAAATAAAAAACGATTGGATAGATTAGGAATGATTTCTTCTTTCATAAATAATTTCAGGCCATCTGCAAGCGGTTGTAAAATGCCAAACCACCCGGCACGATTTGGTCCGCGCCTGTCCTGTATTATCGCTGCAACTTTGCGTTCGGCCCATGTTTCATACATTGCCACCACTAACGATATGCCAAGAATCGCAGCAATCAAAATGCTTTTTTCTGCAATAAAAAACCAGTCAATAGATAATAACATGTACGATGTACGATTTTAGATGTACGATATGTTTAAATTCGGTTACGCATCACTGTTAGTATACTCGCTTATTTTCACATTTCCACATCTCCACATTTGCATATTTCCACATTTCCCTCATTCTTTAAAATCCGTTGAATGCGCCGGTCCTTCTATCTTTGACAGATCTCTGCGCGGTTCATTCACTTCACTCACGCTATGGATATCCATCAGTAATTTTGGTTTTCTTCCATCCAGCACATCATACAAAACTTCCTGCGGTTTCTGCACGCCAACATAATGCCCCTGCGCAATAACAGAGTGACGATTTATTATTGTCGGGCCTTCAATTACCCAATCGCTTGTTTTCTTTTTTTCAAAACGACATTCGTTACAAATCCAATCTTCCACTTCGCCCCATTGATCTTTGCGTGCAGTAACACGAAAAACTTCATCGCCACGATACCACAAGGTTACTTTGCCTTTGCATTTCGGACAATCGCGATGCGCATCAACCGGTTTTAAAAACCACACACGATTTTTGAAACGGAAAGTTTTATCAGTTAAAGCGCCAACCGGACAAACATCAATCACATTGCCGATAAAATCATGGTCGAGAGATTTATGGATGTACGTTGCAATCTCCACATGGTCGCCGCGGTCGAGAATACCATGCTCTCTTTTTTCTGTAAGTTGATCGGCAGTGTACACACAACGGAAGCACATAATGCATCGCGTCATGTGCAGTTGAATGTACGGACCTATGTCATGCTTTTCAAATGTTCTTCTTGCAAATTCATATCGTGTTCCTTCTTTGCCGTGTTCATAACCTAAGTTTTGCAAATCGCATTCGCCAGCCTGATCGCATATCGGGCAATCCAGCGGATGGTTGATCAAAAGAAATTCCACAACACCGTTTCGTGCGTCAATAACTTTTTCACTCGTAATATTTTTCACAACCATTCCGTCCATTACGTTTGTGCGGCAACTTGCAACAAGTTTCGGCATAGGTCGCGGATCGGCAGTGGAGCCTGAAGCAACTTCAACCAAACAAGTACGGCATTTTCCGCCGCTGCCTTTTAATTTAGTGTAATAACACATTGCCGGCGGAGCAACATCGCCACCGATTTTTCGCGCGGCATTAAGAATAGTTGTTCCCGCCTCCACTTCGATGGTGATATTGTCGATAGTAACTTTAAATAATTTTGTATCAGCCATACCCCTTTATCCCCTGAAGGGGAATTTTAAGTTTCAAAATAATTTTTATTTTCACGCTCCCGCCAACTCCCCTTTAGGAGTTGGGGGAATTTGTTCTGCATAATGTGCCAATCCATAATTTCTTTTCAAACATTCAACCGGATTATTCACATGCCATTCAAACTCATCTCTGAAATGCCGTATCGCTGCTGCAACAGGCCACGCTGCTGCATCGCCGAGCGGACAAATTGTATTGCCTTCTATTTTTCGTTGAATATCCCACAACAAATCTATATCACTCATCTTTCCTTTTCCATATTCGATGTTGTGTAAAATTTTTTCCATCCATCCAGTTCCTTCTCTGCAGGGAGAACATTGTCCGCAACTTTCATGACGGTAAAACCTTGCTAACGTCCATGTATGTCTAACAACGCACTGATCTTCATCAAACACAATAAAACCACCGCTTCCCATCATGGAGCCTGTCATAAAACCGCCATCAGACAAACTTTCGTAATTCATTTTTCTTGTTTCGCCTTTTGCTGTTTTCAATAATAAATTAGCAGGGAGAATCGGAACAGATGAGCCGCCGGGAATGCAAGCCTTCAATTTTTTCCCATTGGGAATCCCGCCGCAATATTCATCACTATGAATAAATTCTTCAACAGAAATCGTCATATCAATTTCATACACGCCGGGTTTATTAATATTTCCGCATGATGAAATTAATTTTGTTCCGGTAGATTTTCCAATTCCAATCTTTGAATAATCTTCACCACCATTATTAATAATTGGAACAACTGCCGCAAGTGTTTCTACATTATTTACAACCGTCGGTCTTTCCCACGCGCCTTTTACTGCAGGAAATGGCGGCTTGATTCGCGGATTGCCGCGCTTACCTTCCAAACTTTCTATCAGCGCGGTTTCTTCGCCGCAAATGTAAGCGCCGGCGCCGCGATGAACATATATTTCACAATCGAAACCGCTGCCTAAAATATTTTTTCCGAGCCATCCATTATTTTTTGCTTCGGCAATTGCCTGTTCTAAAATATCAATTATCCACGCGTACTCGCCACGTATATATATGTACGTTATATTCGAGCCTAGCGCATACGATGAAACGATCAATCCCTCAATCAGCAAGTGCGGAAGAAATTCCATCAGGTATCGATCCTTAAAAGTTCCGGGTTCGCTTTCATCCGCATTACAAACCAAATGACGTGGAACTCCTTCGGGCTTTGCAATAAAACTCCATTTCATTCCTGTTGGAAAACCCGCACCACCTCTGCCACGCAACCCGCTTTTTTTTACTTCATCGGTAACCTGGTCGGGCGTCATCGTCTTCAAAGCTTTTTCCACGCTGCGATAGCCGCCTTCACGACGATATACATCGTAAAACCTGATTCCTTCTACTTTATCTTTTTCTAATAATAATTTTCTGGACACTTTTATGATTTACGAGTTACGATTTTAGATATACGATTTGTTTATTTTCGGTTATGCATGGCTGTTAGCTATTAGCTGATAGCTATTATTTTTTTGTTTCCGGCATTTGTTCTCTCTTCATCATCCTTGCGTCGCACTCTTGTACTGTAACAATTCTATTCAACTCTGCTTCAGATTTCTCCCATTTCTTCATTTTCAAATTTCCATATCTTCACATTTCCCATATTGAATTATCAACAAAAAACCGTTTTCTTTTTCTGTCCAAGTTTTCCTGCGTCTTCTACTTTTTTAATATAAGCCAACGCATCCGGAACTTTGCAGGCAGTATTGCCCATATTCACTTTCACTTCGCCGATAGCTTTTGCAATTGATTTTGCTTTTGACGTGAACGCAGGCACATAACTTCCAACTGCAATCACAAAATTATTCATCGTATGCCGCACACGGTTTGGCATGGAGTGAATTGTTTTTTTTATGTTTTCTAACAACGTTTCAATTTCTTTTAAATCCAGTTCTTCATTTTTTTTCAAAGCGAGCAAACAACTATACGTGCTCCAGCCTGCGGCCGCAATATGTTCTTCTTTTGATTTAATCCATTTCATCGCCAACTCATGCCCGAATTTACTCTCAGCGGCTGCCCATGAAACAGTGCATTCACTCAGCATATGCCAATCTGCAATTTCAATCCAATGCTGCAATTCTGCTTTGCTCATTTTTTGTGGCTCACTGATCAATCCTGCAAAATACATTGCATCTGCATTGCGCGTATCAAATAATTCCAAAGCCAAATTGTGATCATGTTTTATTTTCTTTTGAATGACTTTCATATCACCGACCTTCACACCAAAAAAATCTCCTTTCACACCGTGATTCATCCAGATTTTTTTGATCTGCTCGGTGCCGAGTCTTTTTAATTCAGTCATTACTTCTTTTGAAGTCATTCTTCCGGAATTATTTTTTTTCAGTGCAATTCAGCATCCATTCCACTCCGAATTTATCCTGGAACATTCCAAAAACATCACCCCAAAATTGTTTTGCAAGTGGCATTGTAATTTTTCCGCCTTCACTAAGTTTATTAAAAATTTCATGTGTTTTGGCTTCATCATCCAACCCAATTGATAATTGAATATTTCCGTTTGTTGAAAACGGACTTCCTTTCATCGCGTCGGAAATCATAATAATATTATCGCCTCCAAACACAATTCTTGCGTGCATTATTTTTTGTTTCCAGTCATCATCGCATGGGATCGGGCTATCTTCAAAACGGCTAAGCATTACCACTTCTCCGCCTAGTGCATCTTTATAAAAATTTATTACTTCCTCGGCGTTGCCGGCAAAATTCAGATAAGGGTTGAGTTTCATATTCCAAGTTTTAATTTAATTATTCATCGCCGCGGTTTTTCTGCACTCATCAATTATGGCGTCTACTTTTTCTTTTGTCAGATGTTCGCGATATGTTTTTCCAAGTTGCATCATCGGCGCATATCCGCATGCGCCAAGGCATTCAACGGTTTTCAAAGTGAACAATCCATCTGCAGTTGTTTCGCCAACGTTGATGTTTAATTTCTTTTTTATGTACTCAATAATATCATCGCTTCCTCTCAGCATGCATGGGCCTGTTTGGCAAACTTCGAATTTATATTTTCCAACCGGCTTTAAATTATACATGGAATAAAATGTAGCCACTTCATACACTTCAATAGGTTCTATGTGTAATAATGCCGCAACATAATCCATCGTGTCAACGCTGAGCCAGTTGCCAAATTCTTCCTGCGCAAGATGCAACAGCGGAAGCAACGCACTTTTTTGTTTACCTTCAGGATAATGCGAAATAAGTTCGCTTACCTTTTTTAATTTTTCTTCCGAAAATTTCATTTCTGACATTACTAATTTTTTATTCAATTTTCACATTTTCAAATCATCACATTATCGCATTTGCATTACGCATCCATTTCACCTGCAATCAAATTTAAACTGCTCATTACAATAACGGCATCGCTTAGCATGCTTCCTTTTGTAAGCTCAGAATATGCCTGGTAATAAACAAAGCATGGTCTGCGGAAATGCAGGCGGTACGGCGTTCTTCCACCATCGCTGATCAAATAAAAACCGAGTTCGCCATTTGCTCCTTCCACACAACTGTACACTTCGCCTGGAGGAATTTCCGTTTCTCCCATCACAATTTTAAAATGATAAATCAACGCTTCCATTTTTGTGTACACATCATCCTTAGGCGGCAAATAATAATCCGGAACATCAGCATGATATATTTCTGCATCAGCGCCTTTGAACTCCTGAATTTTTTTGTAAGCCTGATCAATGATTTTTAATGATTGCCACATTTCCTGGTTGCGAACTAAAAATCTATCGTAGCAATCGCCGGTTTTGCCAACAGGAATATCAAATTCAAAATCTTCATAACTGCTGTATGGAGTATGAACCCGCACATCATAATCAACACCGGCAGCGCGCAGGTTAGGCCCGGTAAAACCATAATTCAACGCACGGTCTTCGTTTATAGGACCCGCGCCGATAGTGCGTTCCATAAAAATGCGGTTGCGGTTGAAAAGATTTTCAAATTCTTTCAGCACTTCGGGATATTCTTTTAAAAATTTTTCGAGTTTTTGAAACGCCGTATTTGTGAAATTGCGCTCAAAACCGCCAATGCGCCCAATATTAGTAGTAAGGCGGGACCCACATATTTCTTCATATATTTCATAAATTAATTCGCGGTATTGCATCACGTACAAAAATCCGGTGTACGCGCCGGAGTCGACGCCAACAACAGAATTGCAGATAAGATGATCTGAAATTCTCGACAGCTCCATAATAATAATGCGCAGGTAATCCACACGCTTCGGAGTTTTTACACCGAGCAATTTTTCGCAGGTGAGATGCCATCCCATATTATTAATAGGAGAGGAGCAATAATTTAACCTGTCGGTAAGCGTGGTGATTTGATATAGCGGTCTGCGCTCCGCAAGTTTCTCAAAGGCGCGATGAATGTAGCCAACCGTTTGTTCTGCGCCAACAATTCTTTCACCATCCAATTCCAAAATATTCTGAAACACACCGTGCGTAGCAGGATGCGTAGGACCAAGATTCAGCGTTGTTGTAGTTTTCTCAATGCTTCCTTCCGGTAATTTAATATGGTGAGTTAATGTTTCAGACATTCTAAATACGATTTATGAAATACGAATTACGATTTCTTATTTTCGGTTATGCATTGCTGTTAGATAATAGCTCTTAGCCTTTAGCTCTTAGCTGATAGCTATTCATTTTCACATTTCCACATTTCATTTTATTTATTTTGTTTCCAGCATTTGTTCTCTCTCCACCATCGTTGCGTCGCACTCTTGTACCGCAAGAACTCTATTCAACTTCAGGTTGCGATTCTAAATTTCAAACCTATACCTTACAACTTCATTATCGCATTAAATTTTATCTTCCAAACATTGCATCATCTTTATCAATTCTCGTTTGATCTTCCAACGGATATTGCTTCAGCATCGGAAAATAATTCATCTCATCTACATTTAATATTCTTTTCAAATTCGGATGACCGATAAAATTCACTCCAAAAAAATCATAGGTTTCTCTTTCCATCCAGTTTGCTGCAGAAAATAATTGTGTTGCTGTAAAAATATCGGGTGTATTAATGTCGGTGAAAACTTTAAAGCGAATGCGAACATTATCAACCAAATTATGCAAATGATAAACTATCGCAATTTCTTTTCCTGCTTTATCCGGATAATGAACAGCTGTGAGGTCGGTTAAAAATTGAAAATGCAATTCTTCATCATCAAATAAAAATTGCATTACTTTTAAATTCATTTCTTTTGGCGCTTCGAAAGTGAGCATACCATAAGGTTCTTCAAAATTAAAAACCTGGTCGCCAAATTTTTCTTTCAGCCTCGTTTTAATTGTTTCGTTAGATAATGCCATTTTAGCTTTTAGCTTTTAGCCTTTAGCTTTTAGCAAAAGGCATTTTAAAACTAACTGCTAACCGCTAACGGCTAACAGCTATTGAATTCCATAACTTCCTAACAACTCTTTATATCTCTCGCCATTTCTTCTTCGCAAACTTTCTTCGCCTACCAAATCCTGAATTTTTATAAATCCATCTAATATTGCTTCTGGTCGTGGCGGGCAACCGGGCACATATACATCAACAGGTATAACCTGGTCAATTCCCTGCAATACGGAATAGGTATCAAAAATTCCACCGCTCGATGCACACGCGCCAACAGCCATCACCCACCGCGGCTCTGCCATTTGCAAATAAACTTGTTTTAAAATCGGTCCCATTTTTTTTGCAATGGTTCCCATCACCATTAATAAATCGCATTGGCGGGGAGAAAATCCCAAACGTTCGGCGCCAAATCTTGCTAAGTCATAATGTGAAGCCATCGTAGCCATGAATTCGATGCCGCAACAGGATGTTGCAAAAGGTAAAGGCCACATGGAATTTTTGCGGGCAAGTCCAACAACATCACTGAGCTTCGCTGCAAAAAAACCTTCACCCATATAACCATCCGGCATATCAACCATGCTGATGCTTTCTTTGGTATCGGCAAGAATCGGGTGAACATTAAATCGTACGGGACGTGACATGGTAATTTATAATTGATAATTGATAATTTATAATTCTGTTTTGCATAGTCTATAACGAATAGTGAACAGTTAATGTTATGAAAATTGTCAATTATCAATTGTCAATTCTCAATTAATCAGTCTTCCCAATGCAACGCACCTTTCTTGATGACATAAATAAAACCAACAAGAAAGAAAACTACAAAAAGCAGCACTGCCGAAAAACCTTCCCACCCAAGCTCGCGAAAATTTACTGCATAGGGGTAGAAAAAAATCACTTCCACATCAAACAACACAAATAAAATAGCTACCAAAAAATATTTTACCGACATTGGTTGCCGTGCGTTGCCAATGCCTTCAATTCCACTTTCAAAATTTTTTAATTTTTCCGCCGTCTTTCTTTTCGGACCTAAGAAATGTGTTGCGCCAAGAACTACTGCAACGAACGCTGATGCAAATATCAGTTGAATACCGATTGGAAGATAGTTTAATGAACTGTTGCCTGTTTCCGAAACTGCGGTTGCCTGAAGAAAAAATATATTCATTTCATAGATATTATTCCACAGCAAAAATAAGGCAGCAAAACCAAATTACCACTAACGAAAATTAAAATGAGAAAATAAAAAAACCCACGCTGTTAACGTGGGTTTTGTATTGTTAAGAAATTAATATTTTTAATTTAACCGGTTGCTTTTGGTTTTGCAGCTACCCTTCTTGGCGGTGCAGTTAAAATAGCTTTATATTTTAAAGCATCTGTGTTTGTAGGATCTATTGCTAAAACTTTATTGAAAGCATCAATTGCTGCTTGTTTATCTTTTTTAATATCGTTATAATATCCGGCGAGATAAAAATATGTTTGAATGATGGTAGGCTTGTATTTTATTGAATCGATTTTTGTAGCCATTTCGATTAATTTCAGCCAGGCATCTACCGCCAAACCCTGGGAACCTACTGAATCATCTTGTGCAAATTTAGTTTTTGAGCACCATAAATAACCATAAATTTCATTGGGATATTGCGTTTCATATATTCCGCAAAAAATACTGTCGGATTTTTTATAATTTCCAGCCTGGTACCATGCAAACCCCCAATTATATAAATCTGTTTGCGTTGGATTTTTCTTTGTTGTGTAAACTAACTCGGCTAATTGTGCCTGCGCTTGTTTGTTGCCTGTGGTTTTGGCTAATCCGGTTGCTTCACTAATATATCTTGCTTTATCTTCGGGCATACTATCTTTCTGTATTGCCATACCGTAATATTTGAATGCTTCGAGTTGTGTTAAAGAATCTGTTGACTTTCCATCTTCCTTAGCCATAAGTTCGTAATAAGATCCGCGAAGTTTGGATGTATCCGTTTCTTTACTAAAATATGTTAGCATAGATTGTTTTGCTCCGGCTGCATCTCCTAACGTGTCTTCTGCAAAAGCAAGTAAGCGATACATTCTCGGGGCAACTTTGTCTCCGTATTTATTGATCAGTTCCTGCGCTTTTGATTTAGCATCTGCAAATTTTGAAGAAGCGTATAAATAATCTGCTTTTGAATATTCGGTTTCAGGTCCCTGGTCGGTATTAGCAACATATTTATCAAGATATTCTCCGGCTTTATTTACATCATGATAATACCAATAATAATATAGCTCGTAATAAGCCGGAGCGTAAGCCGGATCTTCCTGAACTGCTTTTTCAAATGCAGGCAAAAAATATTCGCGGTTATTCTGACTTAAATAAATCTTCCCGATTTTATAATCAGCTTCGGCAAGGTTAGGTTGAATTTGCAATGCTTTTGTATAGCTCAGCACCGCGTTACCACCATCAATTAATTTACGATAGGCATCACCCATAAGTACATATGTTTCTGCATCGTTGAATTTTTTGATTTGCGTTGCTTCATTTAATTTTTCAATTGCATAATTGGGGTCGCCGGCTTTCATATCAAAATTTACATTGGCACGTGCAACTGCATTTAAAATTTCAATGTCTTTTGCCTTGGTTAAACTGATTGCAGTTTCAAAATGTTGTTTGGCATCGCTGGTCTTGCCTTCGAGCAATTCAATTTCTCCCATGCCTGCTAATATTAACGGCGCTGTTCCGTTCGACATCAAACTTTTTTGATACAGCGCTTTTGCACCGGCAGTGTCTCTGTTTTCTTTTGGTGCGAGCAAAGTTTGGCCCAACCAATAAACTGCTGCAAGATCGTTGGGGTTGGCCTGGAGTACTTTTTCTAAAGTTTCTTTTGCGCTTTTGTAGCGTTCATAGTATAGAAACTTTTTTCCCTGCTCAACCGATTGGGCAAATAAATTGCCGGCAAATAATAAAGCTATGGCTGCACTTAAACTGAATGAGATTTTCTTCATTGTTAACTTGCTGTTTTGAGTTTGTAAATGTATTTAATTAACTAATTACTTTGTGATTTGAGCGTCCCGAATATCAAAATTCATGTGTGCCGGCATAAGGTAAGATCTGCGGAAAATTAACTGACCTCTTTCATACTGCAAAAAATTTACGAAATTATTTCCTATGCCGCTGTAATTTTCTTTTAAAATATAATATAACCCCCGAATCATCGGGTATCTACCAAGAGCGATATTTGCCTGATAAGGCTGCACGTAAGTTTCTCCAAGACAACTTATGCATTGAATTGCCGCTACTTTAACTTTTTGAAGAAATTTCAATTGCTGCGGATCGTCCCGGTCGCCTATCCAGCTAACGCCAATAAAACCGACTGCATTTTTGTTAGATGCCACATAATTAATAACACCTTCACTGTTTTTTGCAGCAACAACATTTTTGCCGAGTGCTTGTCCGCGTAAAACAGAATCAATCACAAATCTTACCGTACTGGTTTCCGAAGTGCCGTCCATTACCGGAATCAAATCTTTTTTAGGACTGCCGTTCAGTAATGAGTGGATATCGTTCATCGTAAAAATAGTATCTTTTGAATCTTTATTTACAATCACCGCAATAGCATCAAGAGCCATTACATCAAACGGCGGTTCAAAATTCATTGAATCTTCGTAATATTTTTCTTCTTCGCGCGTCAATCCTCTTGTTACAATAATCATACGTGTGCTGTCCTGGGCGAGATCGCGAAAACAATCGGCTTCGGGTTTATAATGTGCAATAATATGGGCATTCGGAAAAGATGATTCAAAAACTTTTATTTCAGAATCAATAACCGGTTTAAATGATTCGTCAACGCTGATATTAATTGTTCCATCGGTAGGCGTATCCCGCGAAAATTTGTTGTTGTTATGATTTCCGCAAAAAGAAAACATAACAGCCATGCAACAAACGCAGAACAAGGTATTGATCAGTTTCAACGGAAATATTTTTTTTGATAACCTCTGTAAATCCTCCATCCGCCATAAATAATAAACAAAACCGAAATGCTATAGCGGTATAAATCGCTCATGTTTATATTGAGATTCAGTTTAGGCGCGAGAGCAATAATAATTCCAACTCCAGTAATGATAATACCCATTCCGTAGTCCATTATTCTGCGCGTTAAAATGTAACCTTTCGTGCGCCTGTCTTCGAAATTTTCATTTTCCATCGGTTCTGTTTTTGAATATGGGAACGGCAATTTACAAATAACATGGTAAAAAATAAATCAGTTTATCAAATCCGGGTAAGTTATTGTTAATAATTAAGAATTCATAGCCAGCGATTTTTTAATCTGCGAATCTGCGCTAAAACTTTTAGCCGCAGATTCGCAGATTGTAATTTTAATCGCTTTCAATTATCATCCTGCGATTGAAAAACAACAGGAAGATAAAAATATACAGCAACATTTCTTCCATTTTGTTTGCCCGGTATCCACGTTACTGATGTTTGCATTTTTTTCATAGTGCGCATTACCTCATCATCAAAATCTTTTCCGCCACTTTTTTGGATTTCGATTTCTGTTACTTTTCCATTTTTATCAACTACAAATTTTGCGATCACTTTTATTTGACTTCCTGGTTCTAAATTTTCTGTCGGATATTTTAGATTTATCTTCAAAAATTTTACTAAAGCTTTTTCGCCTCCGGGATATTCCGGCATGAACTCCGCTCTGTCAAAAATAGTTGGTTCTTCATTTGTTTTTTCTGTTGGATTGCCTTTTTCATTTCCGGTTGAAGAAACAGGAATTGCGCTGCCCGCTATTTCTCCTGGTTTTGTTTCCGGTCCGATTTCTTTCAATTGTAATTCTTCAACAGTTGGAAGATGATCGGCAGGTATATTGTTGCGAACTATTCTTGGCGTAACGTCTCTTATCGTTGCTATTTGCTGTTGCCTCACAGGTTGCGCAGGTTTTGTTTTGATCGGTTGGTTGGGTTCATTTGCTTCTGAAATTTTTACATCTGGAATTTCATAGGTGATTATTTTGGATAGCTGATGATGAAAAAAATGTGCATCAACAAATAAAATCAAACAAAAAATAATAACAGTAGAAAACATGATCAGCATTGCTTTTTTAAACCGCCTGGTATAACGCGTGCGTAATTCATAAGCGCCATATTCTTTGTTGCGGTTTTCAAAAATAATATCAAGCACATTGGCGTGTAAAATTAAATCGGGATTCATCTTAATAAATTTTATTGGTGAAGAATAATAAGATGAACTCGCGCAAGTTTGATGATAAGATGCGGCAGCGGAAAGATTCCATAAAAAGTATGAAGTATGAACTATGAAGTATGAAGCATGAAGTATGAGATTTGAAACAGACTTATTGAATGATTCTACGCGATTTATTTCTTATCTCATTTGTCTTGCAACTCGTACTTCATGCTTCATACCTCATAATTCATACTTCTTTCCTTACTTTTGCGCTCATGAAAATATTGATGGTGTGTTTGGGAAATATTTGCAGAAGTCCGCTTGCAGAAGGCATTTTACAAAATAAAATTTTACAAACCGGTTTGGATTGGAAAGTTGACAGCGCCGGAACAAACGGTTATCATATCGGCGAGCCTCCGCATCCTTTGTCGCAAAAAGTTGCGCGCATGCATAATATTGATATCAGTAATTTGCGCGCGAGAAAATTTGTTGCTGAAGATTTTGATCGCTTCGATAAAATTTATGCAATGGCTGAAGATGTGCTGGATGAAATAAAATATATAGCAAGAAATAAATTTGATAAGAATAAAGTTGATTTGCTGATGAACGAAGTTTTTCCCGGACAAAATATAGATGTTCCCGATCCGTGGTACGGACCGGAGCCGGGCTATCATCATGCATATAAAATGATGAATGAAGCGTGCGACAAAATTATTGAGCATGCAAAAACTAAAACGCAAAAAACTTTATAAACACTTTTTCATTTTTTACTTTTTACTTTTGATTTTTTACTTAGTATGAAACCATCCATACCGCAAGGCACGAGAGATTTTGGACCGGAAATTGTCCGCAAGCGAAATTATATTTTCAATACAATTCGTGAGGTGTTTGAATTGTACGGTTTTCAACCTTTAGAAACACCGGCAATGGAAAATCTCGAAACATTAATGGGAAAATATGGCGAAGAAGGAGATAGGTTGATTTTTAAAATTTTAAATAATGGATTAGATAATCCGGCAAAACGCGAAAAAGCAAAAGAAGATTTTGAAAAAATATTAGAAGGAAAAAATACAGAAGGAATTACAGAAAGAGCCCTTCGTTACGATCTCACCATTCCTTTCGCACGTTATGTTGCAATGAATCACGGGCAACTAACGTTCCCGTATAAACGATACCAGATACAACCTGTGTGGCGAGCCGACCGTCCGCAGAAAGGACGTTACCGCGAATTTTATCAATGCGATGCAGATGTTGTTGGAAGTAATAGTTTGTTGAGCGATGTTGAATTTATACATATCTATGCTGATGTTTTTAAAAGATTAGGAATTGATGTTGAAATAAAAATCAACAGTAGAAAAATATTACAAAATTTAGTTGATTCCATAAGATTGCTCGGATTGCCAAACAAAGTTTGGATGCCTGTGAGCAATAAACATGTTTCTGAAACTGAAGAAATGATAAATATTGCAATCGCAATTGATAAATTAGAAAAGATTGGCATTGAAAAAGTGAAAGAAGAATTGCTAAATAAGGGATTGAATGAATTACAAATTAAAACAATCGAAAATTATTTATGTATTGATGGGACCAATGAACAAAAAATTGAAAAGCTAAATCAATTGTTTCAATCAAGTAATTTGGATCCTGATTCTAAGAAGAATGGGATTGATGATCTCGAATTTGTGTTGAACCAACTCAAAACTCAAAACTCAAAACTCAAAATTGATTTCACTCTCGCCCGCGGATTAAATTATTACACAGGAATTATTTATGAAGTGAAAGCAAAAAATATTTCTATCGGCAGCATCAGCGGCGGCGGACGTTACGATGATCTCACCGGATTATTTGGCGTTCCGAATATTCCCGGTGTTGGTATTTCTTTTGGTGTGGACAGGATTTATGATGTAATGGAAGAATTAAAACTTTTTCCTGAAAATATTTACGTTGGCACAAAAGTTTTATTTTTTAATCTCGGAGAAAAAGAAAGTGAAACAGCTTTTGGTTTGATGCAAGACCTAAGAAATAAAAATATTTCCTGCGAATTATTTCACGAAAACACAAAGTTTGATAAGCAATTCAAATACGCCGACAAAAAAAATATTCCATTTATAGTTATCATAGGTAGTAAAGAACTTTCAGAAAAAACCTGCACTATAAAAAATTTAAAAAGCGGGGAGCAGCAAACCATTTTACAATCGAAACTTACACAATTTAATTTCAATCAATGACCTCATATATTCTTTTAATGATAATGGGCGCGGCGTTAAGCCTTTTTGTTTTTTCAATAAGAAATAAATACAAAAAACTTATGCAAAGCGGCGAAAAAGTTGAAGGCACTTTGCAAGGTTATGAATCTGTGAAAATAAAAAACAGCAATTTAAATGCTCCTGTTGTAAGTTTTGTAACAAAATCGGGCAAGGCATTTACGCAGAGAAGTGAAGAAAGTTTTTTTCCTTCGAATGCAAGAAAAGGAGCCAAGGTAATCGTGTTCTATAATCCCGATGACCCTGCCGAGTGTATGATTCAGGGAAAAAAATTTGCAGTAATGTATTTTGTAGTTTTGATCGGCGGGATAATATTTTTTTTAACCGGACTTGCATTGTTGCTTAACTATACGGGAATAATTCATATTCTGAAAAAATAAAACCTGCTCTGCGAAGTCTCAAGTCAACAATTCAATTTATCAACTCAAAAATTATAGCAGTACCCTGTCCAACGCCAACGCACATCGTTGCCAATCCGAATTTTGATTGCCTTCTTTTCATTTCATGAAGTAATGTTGTAGAAATTCTTGCACCGCTGCATCCCAACGGATGACCTATAGAAATCGCTCCGCCATTTACATTCACTTTGTCGAGATCTAATTCCAAATCATGAATGCATGCAATGGATTGCGAAGCAAATGCCTCATTCAATTCTATCAGATCAATATTATTTGCGGATAGGCCTGACCGTTGTAATGCTTTTTTTGTTGCAGGAACCGGGCCAATTCCCATAATAGGAGGATCGACTCCCGCAACTGCCATTGAAACAATTCTTGCAATAGGGTTTAAGTTATATTTTTTTAAAGCGTCTTTGCTTGCCAATAATAATGCAGATGCTCCGTCATTAATTCCGGATGAATTTCCTGCCGTTACTGTTCCATTTTTTTCAAATGCAGGTTTTAATGCTGCAAGTTTTTCCATGGATGTTTTTCGCGGATGTTCATCTTTATCAAAAAATATTTTTTCTTCTTTGCCGCCAAAAATTTCTATTGCGCAAATTTCTTCTTTCCATATATTTTTTTCCAGCGCTGCAAAATATTTTTCCTGGCTTGCCAATGCAAATTCATCCTGCGCACTACGGGAAATTTTCCATTGCTTCGCAACATTTTCCGCCGTTTCGCCCATCGAATACGGAAAATATTTTTCTGATAATTTTTTATTTATAAAACGCCATCCGATTGTTGAGTCAAAAATTTCTGCGTTCCGGTTGTATGCGTGCGAAGATTTCGCCATCACAAAAGGCGCGCGCGTCATGCTTTCCACGCCACCAGCAATAAAAATTTCTCCATCGCCGCACATAATTGCCCGCGCTGCATCCATGATCGCCTGCATGCCGCTTGCGCACAAACGGTTCACTGTATTTCCCGCAACGGTTACCGGCAAACCCGCGAGCAGTGCAGCCATCCGCGCAACATTGCGATTGTCTTCGCCAGCCTGGTTTGCGTCGCCGGCAATCACATCTTCAATTGCATTTACATCAATTCCCGGATTTCGTTGCAACAAAAATTTAATAACATGCGCAAGCAAATCATCTGGGCGAACGGAGCTAAGAGCGCCGCCATATTTGCCAATTGGCGTGCGAATTGCGTCAATAACAAAACAATCTTTCATAAAAAATAAACGCAAATATAATCTTGTTGGGGTAATTTTTTCTTTTATGTCCTTAGCGGTTGTACTACTATTAAGCATTCTTGCGTCGCACTCTTGTGCTGTCGTAATTCTATTGAGCGCCTTATTATCGGTTATGCATCGATGTTAGTTGCTTTTATTCGTGAAAAGTGAAAGGTGAAAAGTGAATTAAAAACTTTCTGCAAACCATTCACCATTCACTACTGACCCTTTCCATAAAGTTTTATCAAATGCAATAGCACGCCGTTCGTCCAGCCAAATCCATCTTGCCCGGGATATTCGCCGCCGCCGGCATCTTTATTAATATCCGATACGTTGTATTTTTCCATCAGCTTGCCGGTTTCTTTATACACTTTAATATTGAGTTTTATCCAACGCTGTGCGATATCGGCAGCCAAATCTTTTTGCCCGCATCTGTCCAGTCCCCAAATCGTCATCCACTCCAATGGCGCCCATCCGTTAGGCGCATCCCATTGCTGACCTGCTGCAAATGCAGAAGCCGTTACGCCGCCAGGTTGCAATAATTTTTTTCTGATAACATCAGCAACTTTTTCTCCGAGAAAACTTAAATAGTCGGGATGTTCATTAATAAAACAAAAAGGATACATGCCAGCAGGCACAATCATATTGCTTTGTTTGTGCGTGCGAAAATTATAATCGGTATAAAAATTAATTGTTTTGTTCCAAAAATATTTGTCGATGTTCTCCGATCTTTTTTTTGCCTTATCATGAAAAACTTTTGAAGCGCTGTCATCTTTATTAATAAATTTTGCTTTTGCAATAGTGGCTTCAAGATGATACAGTAATGAATTAAGATCAACAGGTAAAAAATTTGTTGTTTCAATGCTTGCTAATTTAAAAGTGTCTGCAAACCATCTGCTGCTGAAATCAATTCCGCTTTCAGCCGCCGCGCGAAGATGATGATACATTTCTATTTTATTTCTTCCTGATTTTTGTGCGGTCAAAAAATCTTCACGATAACTTTCCTGCCGCGGCGCACCAACATCATCCCAGTAACGGTTGAGAATCGTTCCGTCTTTCATTTTTACAACGCGGCGAAAAATTTCTCCGGGTTTTAATTTATCTGATCCATCCATCCAAAAAGCATATTCTTTTTCCATTGCCGGAAGAAAAGTTTGATAAATGCTGTCGCCTTTTATTTCTGCAAGCAGTTCAACCATCACAGAAAAAAATGGCGGTTGAGAACGCCCGAGATAATATGATCTGTTTCCATTTGGAATGTGTCCATAAGTTTCGATCAGGTAAGCAAAATTTTTCACCATATTTTCTATCATGTCCACTTCGCCGCTTTCTTTTAAACCAAGCATGGTGAAATAAGAATCCCAATAATATACTTCACGAAAACGTCCGCCGGGAACGATATATGGATAGGGCAACGCAAGCAACGAACTTCCTTCAACAACTTTATCGGGGTTTCTTTTTAAAACACTCCATAGGTTTTTTATGTGCGTTTCCACATCTTCGTTTGCGTTGGAATGATAGCTGTCTGTTGGGTTTGCGGGCAAATCAAAATTATCATCAACAAATTTTTTTAAATTAAAATCATGAGAATTTTTTGCGGCTGCATAATCGCGCATTATTTCCGAAGGATTTTTTTTCGGAATGCAATCAACAAAAGTTTTTCCATCAGAAAATATTTTTTCCATCTGCACTTTCACAAATAAATCCCCGTAAATTTTATCCGGAGTTTGAACGATAGTTTGTGCGCTAAGAAAAAAAACAGGAAGGAGCAGGAGTAAAAACAGCGAAACGTATTTTTTCATATCAGAGCATTTGTTATGCCGAAGATAAAAAGATTTTTGAAGTATGAGCTATGAGTTATGAGTTATGAAGTAAATCATTTTGCAACTTAGATACTTTATACTTCATAGTTCATACTTCACTCTATAAAACGGCAACACCGCGAAGAATCGCGGTGTTTTTGCCAATTTGCTTATAGCCAAAAAAAATTATTACAACTGCGCCGTGTTGCGCTGGAAATTATTTTTGATAGAAATTTTATTTATCCAGTTACGGTGAGAGCTTGCGCTGGTTGCGAGCCACAACGCAATGAGGCAACCATAGCTTCCGCCGCGTTCTATCCACTCAAACATTTCATAATGCGGATAAAAGAATTCGCTCACTATTTTCCAGATGATGAGTATGAAAAGCATCGGTCGTATAGGTTTGATCAAGACTGCAAATGCCGCTATGATTTCTAATATGCCAACTGTTATTGCGGCGTTTTGCGGATTTGAAAAACCAAGCGAGGTATATTGCTGAATCAAACTTTTCTTTTCGATTACATTCAGCCAACCATGACCGGCGAGTAAAAGAAAAACAATTATTTGCAAACAAACAATCACACGTCGTAATGTTTTATCATTAACATGATTATCTGATTTCATTTTTGAAAAAATATTTTTCCAATTCTTATTAATTCCTCCGGCAAGTATTAGTAGCGCAAGCGGCGCTCCGAAATTTCCGGCGCGTTCGATCAGTTCTGCAAAAGGCTCACCGGACAATGGACGTAAAGATGCAGTCATCAATCCCCACAACACAAGCCACATCGGTATTGCACGCATTGGATAAACGAGCATTATTATTCCAAGTAAAATATCAAAAGAACCAAGCCAGGGCATAAGCGCATACGCGGTGCTCTTATCAACTCCGAAAACTGCGAAATAATTACACCATATAGGTTTAGTGATTATTCCAAAAGTTCCGTGACCGATAAAACACATTGCCACTGCAACGCGGAGTGTGTAATAAATTTTTTGTTCAGTTGTCAAATGCATTATCAAAAATTTTTTATCTCAATTAAATATTTTTTAAAAAATTACCCCACGAAGAATCGTGGCGTCTGTTGCTTAAAAACCATTTCAAAAATTTTTATTCTGCGCCATCACCCATAGCTCTCTGCACAGCATAATTGCCAACATTTTGTCCTACTTGTAATCCAACATTGCAATCAATTATTGTATGAATCCCGGAAATAAATCTTGATTGAGCCGCTTGTTGCGACATGGCTTCATACTTTGAAGCATTTGCCGGAATGATATGCCCAAGAATTGTTGCGGCAGCTTCGCTGAATGTTGAATGACCGGATATGTATGATGGAAAATTCGGAATACCAGTTAATGTTTTTATAGATGGATCTATTTGTGTTGGACGCGGATTGAAATAAAAATATTTCGTGTTCCAGCAAACTATTCCTGCGTCCATCTCCGCCATATTTAGTAATGCCATGTTTCGCGCCCATCTTACTTCGCTAAAATTTTGTGTGATGAAATCAAGCGCAGCGATTGCATTCCAATGTCCGGGCGGAGTGTATGTTCCAACGCCATCTGCCCAAAATTGAACGATGCGTATTTGCTCGCGTGTTGGATTTTTAATTTGATCGTAAGCCATTTGCACCTGCTGTGTCATGTCGCTGCTTGGGGTTGATGGCGGAGGGTCTGGACGCAATGCAACAACCGTAGCCGAATCAAATAAAAATGGTTTTACATTTCCAAACAATGGTAACATTGGTGGTCGTGCAGGAACTTCCAAACTCACCCATGCTGTTTGCCCGGTGGCTTCTGTTTGTGTAACTAATCCTGCCCATATTGTTGGATTGCCAACTGCGCTTCCTGCTTTATCTGTTTTTGCACGTGCTGTAAACAAATCTGCAACCTGTCTTCCCAAAGCTTCACCGGCGGTAACATCACTGCGCGTTGCGGCTCCTGATTCTATTGCTGCTAATTCTGCTTCCTGTAATTTTTCTTCAATGCTTGCTATTTCATCCGGAAATAATAATTTCATCATCTCCGCTGTAACGCCTGCCAGCACTGCAGCTTCAGAAGGATAAGATGGCAAAGAAGTTTTTGGCGCAAGCGCTTCTACACTTGAGTCTACTTTATATGGTGCTGGTCTGTTGTATAATTGTTTGTAATGCCAGCATGCAACGAGCGCATCATATTGCGCGGCGCTTACGTAAGCATAGGCTCTCGCTGCATATGGCGGATTTGAAAAAGGAAAAAACGGATACGCAAAAGGATTGGCAGAACTTGGAATAGGATATGTTCCATCTGTATTTTGATAAGGCGGCAAATTATATTTCGCCACGAGGTCGCGCATAGTTTCGTTCCATCTTAATACGCCGCCTGCATTCCAGTAATTTATTTTTTGCCGATCATCATCTGATAAACTATGCTGGTAACCTTTTATTTCATTCAAATCTGCAAGGTATGCGGGCGAATTAGTTGCTGCCGGAGCTGCAACTGCAAAACTATCCGGGCGCGATAGCAAAATCAATCTCCATGTGCCTGCACTCGTATCTTCATTAGAAGGATTTAATGCCGGAATATTTGCTGTTACGTCGTGAATACTTTTGTTGCAGGAAGTCTGCGTAATTATTATTGAAATTATTATGACGGATAAAGAGAAAATTATTTTTTTCATACCAATTAGTTTTTAGATGATTTTGAATTATGCCTGATGTAAAAAGCATAAAATGCACCGGCATTGAAAGTTGTTGCCTGTCCTACGTTTCGGCCAGCTAAAACAAAATCTGCGCCGCCAACAATCGACAAATGTGTATTGAAAGGCAAAGTATATTTTACGTGAGGGCCTACACTTGTGCTATTCATCCGGTTGCTGGGAAAAGGCATATCATTTCTTCTGATATCAAATCCGCCGAGTGTGGTCATATTATCAACCATCACTTCTGCGATCAAATATTTTTTATAGATGCCAACACTTCCGTTGAAAGTAAAAAGATCCGGCATCTGCACTTCGTTGGTGTTATGCAAAACATCTGAGTAGTAAGATGACTGATCTATTTTTATATTGCTTCTCCATACGTAGGATGCTGAAGTTCTGATAAAAAGTATTCCTGTTTTATAATAAGCCATTATTCTTCCGGTAAAATTTGTTGAGCCTAAGCCTATAGATAAAGGCAGATAAGCTGCAATATAATTTGTTGCCGGAGTGCTGAAGCCGCCGATTGCAAAAAATGAAAGTCTTCCATTACCTATATGTAATGTAATGGGTTTCCATTTTAAAAAAATGCTTAGGTCCTGAAAACCTTTCATGCCGTGCAAAGTGCCCGCAGTCGCTTTTGTCCACACATAAGGTAATCCGGCCATCACGTTTAAGTTATCGGTGATGCCGTAGTTTGACATACCCATTACCGTTTGTGTGGTAACTGTGCCGATGTTTGCATTATTTCTTTTTAAAGTGCCTTCCCAATAATTGCTCCATTGGGAATGCATATAGGTTGCGCCATTGCACCATTGATATTTGTTCATCATGATCGCATCATTATCTGTTTGCGCATTTGCCACATAAGGCTTGCACAAAACAAATAGAATTATCACTGAAGCGATACATTTAGTTATGATTTTGAAATGCATAAATTTTTTTTCTTAGTTAGTTATGGTTAAAAATTTTTCAACTTTTTTTCATCTTCAATCTGTCTACAACAAGATCGCCAACACCAATCCCCATTTTATTACTTCGTTCGCAGCAATAATTATAATGAATGCCTCCATAAAACCGGGAGTGCATTGTTTCTATAGCAGCATTGCGAAAAGAAGTAAATGATCTGCTTTTGATTCCAAATTCTAATTCCGTTGTGTCGGTATAAGAAAAATTATCTCCGAAAACACTAGTCAGTGCTTCCGCGGCTGCAGATGAAATAGTGCAATGCCCGCAAGTGTATTCAGGAAATGGCGGAGTTTGCAAATGAGGTCTCCAGTTTGGATCGAAATATTTATTGATAACTGTTTCCGGTCTGATAGTGTTGTAAGTATATTTAATATTCCAGCATTGAATGAATGCATCGAACATTGCGATCGCGGTTTTTGCATAAGCATAAACTGTTTCATTAAAATCAGCATCCGCTTTTTTTGCAGCGATTCCTACAATGCCCATCCAATGCCCGCTCGGGGAAAACTTTTTAGTGCCAAACATCAAATGCCCGGCAACATTTAATTTGAATGGATTATCATCCCAAAAATCTGCAATCCATGTTTCTTCGGGCGAGAGGCTATCATCTTTATTTTCGCTCAGCTTTACTTCTTTATAATAATCACTGTTTTTACCAGTAACATCAAATTTGTATGGTGGCGCCGGAATAAATTGTCGCGGACTATCAATAACAAGACTTCTTATTTCGCTCCAATGTGGTTCCAAAGCCGGCGTATATGCAGGCGGCGTTGGCACCCAACGACCCGGAGAATCGTTCACATTATATTCAGGAGCTCCTCTTGTTTGCGCATAGTTATCATGTTTGCTCCAATCCATTATTACAGATGAAACGGTGTCTGCATAAGCGATAGAATTATTAAAAACCTCAGAACTCATTCCATGTTCGGTTGCAAGATTTTTCAAACTGTCAACATATTCTTTCATACTGCCTTCAGGAAAAGTAACCGACTCTCCCAATTTGCAATAAGCAAGCAGAGCCGCAAATTCAAAATCTATTTGTTGACCTGCTGTTGGTTTTGGAACATTTTTTAATCCGTGCAATTGCCCGGCGAGCGAATTATATTTCTCAGGATAACCAGCTGCAATTACTTCATACCCCGCAACGGCAGCGTATAAATAATTTCGTGATGCCACGATAGGTCCGAAATTATTTCCCATCACAACAGTGTTCAGTTCATGAACCGTATTGCAATAGAGATTAGGATCCTTAAATATTTTATCGTAATCTTTTTTAGAATTGCATGCGGCAAAACCAATTGCCAAACAGGCAACAAATAAAAACTTATTCATAATTTAAAATTGATTCGAAAACAGTAAATGCTGTTATTGATTAATAGCTGGAAAAAATTGTTTAAAACTGAAGGATGATATCAGCAATGATCGGGAGGTTGTTCTGCAACAGGAATATAGCAATGTGCTAAAAAAGAAAGATTGAATAAAGATTTTTCTGCAGCAAAAGAAGCAGCAGCAGAAAATTTGTAAGAAATATTATCAAGAATATAATCTGCTATAAAATTTTTAGAAGAGTTTGCATGCGAACCGGATTTTTTGCCTTGTCCGTTATGTTGCTGAAGATCGTTCACTAATTTGAAGAAATCATCCCTGGCAGTTCTTAATTTATTTACATCATTGTTAGGTATGCACAAATATTCAAACTCATCATTGTACAATCTTTTCTTTACATACTTATATTGAACACCATTGATTTCAATTTCCCCGTCAACGCGTTCAAATTGTTTTGAGTTATTATAATACGCGAGATGATTTGCCGGAACTTTAATCGAAATTAATTGTGATTCGTCGTAGTTATTATTATCCAATTGCGCTTCTAACTTAGTATTGGCTTTGCCTTCCATGTAGGAAGCGAAGAATTGATAACCAATCCAGTTAAAAAATAAAATTGCAAGCAGTAGTATGGACGCAATCTGTTTCACTATCTTGCAAATTAGTAAATTTTTTTTAATTGATAGGTTTTTTTAGAAGATAGGAGGTATGAGGTGTGGGGTGACTGATTATTTAATTTCTAATTCTCAATTCCTTATTCCCTACTTCTAAATTCTATCTTCTCACTTCTATATTCTATATCCTCACTTCACAAATGTTTTCTTCTCTACTCCAATTCCTGTAAGCGTAAGGCTTTTCCATTCCGACGGCAATTTTGATTTTATCTGAACAATTCCTTTTGAAGTAATATCCAATCCGCCAAAACCCATGAGCACACTTTGTAAAATTCCGCCGGCGCCTGTTGCAAAATATGGATTGGTTCCACCTTTTGTTTCCGCTATCACCCTGAACGGGGGATCAAGATTTGGTATAAATGCATCTTTAAAAAAATGATATGCTTTATCACCATCACCCAGTCTTGCATACAATAATGTAAAGATGGCCTGCGTCATGGCCGGCGTTCCTTCATTGGGTACTCGTGTTTCATAATACTCCAGATCTTTTTTTATTTGATTTGCATCAGTGATTTCTTTTAATGGATAAGCTAATAAATTCACATCTGCTTGTTTGATTCCTTCACCATTATAAGTTGCAAATTCTTTTGTAACTCCATTTTCCATTTTTAAAATTGGAATATTATCTGCAACATTCATCCAGTCTGCATCTGGCGTAATACCTAAAATTTTTGCAGCTTCTGTTGCATCCTGCAGATTGGCTTTTGCAGCAGCATTGGTGAATGCATCATTATCTACATTCTCCGCCCATTCATCTGCTGCTACCACATTTTTAATATCATAATGACCTGGACCATTTCTTTCCACCCGACTTGCCCAAAAATCCGCTGTTGCTGAAAAAATAGGCCAGCCTTTTTCTTTCAGCCAATTTTTATCCTGCGTTACACAATAATAATTCCATGCAGCCATTCCAACGCATGCTGTGATATGATGTTCAAACGGTCCGCTCAATGCCCACACCGGTGTTTCTTCCACACCCGTTCCCGCACTTTCCCATGGAAACATGGCGCCTTTATATCCGTTCGAAAATGCATTTCGTTTTGCTGCATCCAATCGTTCATAACGGTAATCAATAAGTGATTTTGCCATTTCCGGATGCAGAACCAGTAACGCAGGATACATCCATAGTTCAGCATCCCAGAAAACATGTCCATTATATCCAAGTCCGCTTAATCCCATCGGCGATGAACTCATTGATGTTCCTTCCCTTGCAAATGAATATAAATGATACATCATGCTATGAACATCCTGCTGCGCTTGCGCATCACCGTTAATATTGATATCGCTTTTCCATAAATCATCCCACGCTTTGTTATGAAACCTTATCAAACGATCTCTTCCTTCCAGTTTTGCAAAAATAGTTAGTCGTCTCTGCTTCATTCAACGGATCATCATGATGCGCAGAAGTGATTGACGAACCCGCAATAGAAAAACGATAAGTTTCTCCGGCTTTTATTTGTTTATTGAATTTCATCAGATGCATATTATTATCCCACATTTCATGAATCACTCTTGGCTCCTTCCACGATGTTCGCTGAATAAAAAAGTAGTTGATGCACACATCAGTAATTTTCCGGTCGGACTTTTTGCAGTAGAAGTGAGCAAACTGATGACCACATGCGGACGATCAATTTCATTGTAATAATTCTGAACATCTTTCAACGCATCCGGCGCTTCCATTACACTCGACGCAACGATATTGATATCTTTTTTTGCAGTGATGGAAATATCCATTAAAACGGTATAAGGCAAATGGCGTAAGGCATAATAGGTGTAAGAAATTGTTGCCTTATCTCCATAATCAAAAGAAGTGGTGAAACTCGCGTGATGCATATCCAATTCCTGTTTCATGTTCAACGCATCTTTATCGCCGATGCGGTGTTCATCAATATCCAAATACATGTTCAGCAAATTAAAGCTGCGCAAAAAATTGCTCACTCTTCCTCTTCCATATAGATCGTACGCGCCGGCGAGAACAACATCTTTTACTTTGAATGGTTCCGGTGAAGACACAATGCCGATCATTCCATTGGCAACAGTAATTCCATAATAATTTGATGGATCGATTTTGTCAGCGGTAATTTTCCAGGGATCTTGGGAAAGTAAGAAGTGAAAAGTAAAAAGTAAAAAGAGAGAAAGCATCAATCGTTTTTGCATAACCGGAATTTTATAGCGTGCAAAATATTAAATTTAACAGAAGACATCGAAAATGATTTTGTTTAAATTTTTTATGGCAATTGAATATTCGATTTGATTTTTTATTTTGCCTGTGTTTATTAAATAAAATTCAATGAATGATTTTAAATATAGAATAGCAACCGATGATGATATTATACCGATAGCTGAAATCCGCGATCGCGAATGGGGAACTGAAAATTATTGGATAACAAGAATTGGCGGATATATGCGCGGCGAACATCATCCGCAACATGCGTTAATGCCAAGAATAATTTTTGTTGCTGAACATGAAGAAAAAATAATCGGCTTTATCGCTGGGCATCTCACAACACGCTTAGGTTGCAACGGAGAATTGGAATGGATAAATGTTATTCCTGAATATCGGAAAAGTAGAGTTGCATCACAATTGCTTTATCATTTAGCAAAATGGTTTGTTGAACAAAACTCCACAAAAGTTTGCATTGATGTTGCCGCCGAAAATATTCCCGCGCAAAAATTTTAAAGAAAACACGGAGCAAAAAATTTAAATAATCATTGGTTGTTTTGGGAAGATGTTGGAGAGATAATTAATAATGAATAATGATAGCAATTCGTCGACAGTCGTCTGTCGTCCATCGACTCCCGACTCCTCACTTCTTCACCCAACCATTATCTTTCATCCAATCAGCTAATCGTTGCGGCCAATTTTTTAGTGTGATAAATTCAGTGCGATAACCCATATTAAATGCGTGCGCGCCCTTTTCATACAAATGCATTTCCACAGGAACTTTTGCTTTGCGATGCATCTGCACTAATTTAATTATCGGCTCTGAGCAACAATCATCACCGTTAGCAGCGAGTAAAAAAGTTGGCGGCGAATCTGCAGAAACAGAATCAGGAACACATAACGGTCCCGGGTATATCAAAATTTGAAAAGAAGGCCGTGCGCTGAGTTTATCAATATCATCATTACTTGCCAAATGATTTTCTTTAAAACGATAAGAAACCCAACCCGCAACTTCTCCGCCCGCTGAAAAGCCCATCACGCCTAACTTTGCAGTGTCTATATTAAATTCTTTCGCGCGACTTTTTACCAATCTCATCGCGCGAAAAATATCCTGCGTAGGATTTTCCTGTTTGTATGGAGAATTTTCCATGCGGAACAAACGATACTTCAAAACAAAAACTGTTACACCAAGACTGTTTAAAAATTTCGCCGCATCTCTTCCTTCCGAATTAAAAACAATATTTAAAAAACCACCACCCGGACAAACTACAACTGCTGTTCCGTTCGCAATTTCTTTCGGCGGAAGAAAAACGGTGAGCGTAGGATTATTGATATTTCTTACCCACCAATCTTTTGCAAGTTCAGGCACGTCTTTTAATTTTTCAAAACCAGGCGCGCCGTTTTTCCATAATGAAATCACGGTGCTGTCTTGCGCGGAAGAAGAAGTAAAAAGTAAAAAATAAAAAGTAAAAAAGAGAAAGCTGAATTTGAAAAGAGATTTGTATTTCATAATTATTGTTTCGATTTTAGTTGCCTGTTGCAGGATGCTGGTTACAAGTTGTCGGAATTTAGTTTTGAAATTTGTTCACAAAGTCTGGCAACCAGAATCCGGTAACCAGCAACAATTTTCACATTTCCACATTTTCACACTGACAAGATTTTCTCAATTGCGTTCAATTCCTCTTTTGAAAATGCAGTATTTTTCAAACAAGCGAGATTATCTTTTAACTGCTCAACAGAACTTGCGCCGATCAATACAGATGTTACGCGTTTATCTTTCATCAACCATGCTAACGACATTTCTGCGAGTGATTGTGCGCGTTTTTTTGCGAGCTGATTAAGTTTTTTTACTTTCTCAATCACTTCTTTCGTCACTTCACTTTTTTGTAAAAAGCCAGTTGATTTTGCTGCGCGGGAATTTTTTGGAATTCCTTTTAAATATTTATTCGTTAATAATCCCTGCGCCAACGGAGAAAACGGAATGCAGCCAACGCCAAATTCTTCCAGCACATCCAACAATCCATTTTCAACCCAACGAACAAGCATGGAATATTTTGGTTGATGAATTAAACATGGTGTTCCCAGACTTTTTAAAATAGTAAATGCTTTGCGCGATTGTTCCGCATCATAATTTGAAATGCCGGCGTACAAAGCTTTGCCACTTCTCACGGCATGATCGAGCGCCATCATTGTTTCTTCAACAGGAGTGTTGGGATCGGGACGATGAGAATAAAAAATATCAACATAATCCAGATTCATTCTTTTTAAACTTTGATCTAAACTCGACAACAAGTATTTTCTCGAGCCCCATTCGCCATAGGGTCCTTCCCACATTTTATACCCGGCTTTGCTGGAAATAATTAATTCATCGCGGAGATGACCGGTGAAATCACTTTTCAAAATTTTACCGAAATTTTCTTCAGCGGAACCCGGCGGCGGACCGTAATTATTTGCGAGATCAAAATGGGTAACGCCACTGTCGAATGCAGCGTGAATAATTTTGCGCGCTGTTTTTTGATCATCAACATTTCCGAAATTGTGCCATAGCCCAAGAGAAATTGCCGGTAATAATAAACCGCTTTTGCCACAACGGTTGTATGGAATTTTTTGGTAACGATCAGAAGAAAACTTGTTCATTTTATTTTATTTTGCTGATAATGATTTAATATGTTCAATGAAATTATGATGCAGTAATTGTTTCTGAATGAAGATTAGTAAATGTAAGAAAATCGAAGGGACAAAATATTAATGAAGAAAAATATTTCGGTTATCATTTTACCTTCATAAAAAAATCAAATATTTTTTCTGAGGCGCTGAAATCTCTGCAAACTTTTCCGATAATAAATTTGGGAAGGTATTGTGAGCCACCCGGCCATGTATGTCCGCCGTTAACTACTTTGATAAATTCCACGCGAACATTTTTGCAGGTATAAATATTATCAACGGCATTGCAGCCGTCGGTTTCATCAATATCCGGAATTTTAGTAACCACGGGATTCGATGCACAATTATTCAGCTTTACAATTTTTTCTACGAGTTCTTCGGTTGGCAACATGTCTGCATCTTCATTTTCTGCATTACGTTTGTTAAATTTTCCTGCGCCGCCATTGTAACGCACGAGTGGATCGTTGGTTCCATTAATTATTAATGCAGGGATTGGATGCTGAAATGAATAATCGCCGGCAATAGTTTGAGAAATTCCTCCGCAAACCGGTGCAATTGCCGTGATGCGGTTGGATAATTTATAAGCAAGATAAAAACTGAACATGCCTCCGCGCGAAATGCCTGTGCAAAAAACACGGTTGCTGTCAACTTTATAATTTGCAATTAAGCTATCGAGCAAAACAGAAATAAATTTTACATCATCAACACCGTTATCTATATTTTTTACGCGGCTCGTAATGCCGGGCATCGTCCATGCTTTGTTGACTGCGTTGGGATAAACGATAATAAATCCATTTTTATCTGCCAAACTATTTAGATTATAAAAACGAATTGTGTTTTTATAGGTGCCGCCGCCGCCATGCAATCCGAAGATGATCGGTAATTTTTTTGAGTTATTGAATGAAGGCGGAAGATGAACCAGGTATTGGCGCTCGCGGCCATCAACGATGATCGTTTTATCAATATCCCGCGATTGTGCGAATGAAAAAAGGACGGAGAGCGTTGAAACAAAATATAAAAAGATTTTTGATTTCATATATTTTAGGTTGAATAAAAATATGCATTTTCTTATTACGACGAATGCAAACCCATTAGCGAAATAAAAAGCCATCTGTAAAAGATGGCTGCGTAAAAATGATATTTTATGAAAGAATTTACCGGTTAACGATAATAACCATGATGATGATAAGAGTGGTATCTTTCACAATAGCATCCGCTTAATGTAGCGCCGATGATTAGAGCAAACATTGCGAATAACAGAATTCTTTTTTTCATTTTAACAAATTTTAAGTTGAATAAAGACTAACGGTTATGAATAAGTAAATACTGATTTTATTCATAACAGGTAATATAGAATCAAAAAGTTTGCTGAAGTTTATTAGGGAATTGTTAATAGATGATAGTTGATCGTTAATAGTTCATAGATGTGCTGATGATTTTTTTTGTGAACTGTCAACAGGAAAATATTTCTCATTACTTATTATCTTACATCCGAAAATATCAATAGGTTTTCATGGAAAAATTATTCGGCTACGTCACAGTTATTATCTTTCACAAAAAATATTTTTAAAAAAATCGGATGTTCCGAAACAGATGCCTGCACTGCCGCAAAAGCTTTGCTCAGCGCCGATCTTGCGCGGAATAGATTCGCATGGAGTGGCACGGCTTGCAGGTTATATTCGTTTGTGGGAAGCTAAGCGCGCAAATACAAAACCAAATATTCGAATCATTCATGAAACGCCTTCCACTGCAGTTGTTGATGGCGACAGCGGATTGGGTTTGGTTGTTGCGCCTTATGCAATGCAGGTTGCCATTGATAAAGCAAAAAATGTTGGCACAGGTTGGGTGAGCGTGCAAAACAGTAATCATTTTGGAATTGCAGGATATCATGCGTTGAAAGCTGTTGAACAAAATATGATCGGCATTGCTATGACGAACGCCAGCGCCCTGGTTGCGCCGACTTTTTCTGTTGAAAGATTATTGGGAACAAATCCGATTTGCGTTGCAATTCCTGCCGGTGAAGAACCTCCGTTTGTTGCCGACCTCGCAACAACAACTGCAGCAAATGGCAAGCTGGAAATTTTGCAAAGAAAAAATCAACTAGCGCCAACAGGATGGATTCAGGATAAGGATGGAAAAATTTCCACCAATCCGCACGAATTAAAATCAGGTGGCGCATTGTTGCCGCTTGGCGGAGATCGTGAACACGGAAGTCATAAAGGATATGCATTAGGTGCAATCGTTGATATTTTTTCTGCGGTGCTGAGCGGCGCAAATTATGGTCCATGGGTTCCGCCGTTTCCCGCATATGTGGTGATGCCGGAAAATATGCCCGGAAAAGGTATAGGTCATTTTTTTGGAGCAATGCGCATTGATGCATTTCGTTCTGCAGATGAATTCAAAAAAAATATGGATCAGTGGATAAAAAGATTTCGCAGCGCGAAAACTATTGAAGGCGAAGAACAGGTTTTAATTCCCGGCGATCCTGAACGAGAAATGGAAACGGAAAGATTACAACGCGGAATTCCGCTCTGGCATTCGGTTGCTGAAGATCTGAAATTTTTGGCTGAAAAATTTGATGTGAAATGGGAGGCATGAAGTATGAGGTATGAAGTATGAAGTATGAAGTATGAAGTATGAACTAATAATACCTACTTCTTCATAGTTTATAGTTCATACTTGTGTAACCGGCATTTGTAATTCTATTAAGCATCGTTGCGTCGCACTCTTATACAGCAATAATTCTATTCAGCGGCTTACTAAATTCATCTTACTTTTAGTTTGATCTTGCTAACCCAAAAAATCAGTCTAATCAGATAAATCAGGCAAATCATAGTTCAGACAATTAGAAATCATACATCACAAAATCAGAAATCCTTAAATCCCAAATGACTCCTATCTTTGCAATCCTAAAAAAATAATGTGCGATGAAAATAATGAAGTTCGGAGGAACCTCTGTTGGCAAACCGGAGCGCATGCACCAGGTGAGTGAACTGATAACAAAAGAACCCGAAGAAAAAATTGTTGTGCTCAGCGCGTTGAGCGGAACAACAAATGCGCTTGTTGAAATCGGCAACTCTATTGTAACGGGCGAAAGAGAATTGGCGAAAAAACAAATTGAAAAACTGGAGAAACATTATCAGTCTTTTATTTCGGAGCTGGTAAAAAAAGGAGAATTTTATTCCAAAGCAAAAGAAGTAATTGCAGAACATTTTGAATTTCTGCATATCATTTTAAAAATTTCTTTTAGCCAGGCATTGAATAAAGATATTCTTGCGCAGGGAGAATTGCTTTCAACAAAATTATTCAGTATTTATCTTGAAGAAAAAGGAATTGATCATGTGCTGTTGCCGGCTTTGGAATTTATGAGCATTGACGCGCACGATGAACCGCAAATTGGAAGTATTAAAGTTAAGTTGACGCAGTTACTGAAAAAATATAAAAATAAAACGATTTTTATTACACAGGGATATATTTGCCGCAATGCGCGTGGTGAGGTTGACAATTTAAAAAGAGGTGGCAGCGATTACACTGCGTCGTTAATAGCAGCAGCGATCAATGCATCTGTTTGTGAAATTTGGACGGATATTGACGGCATGCATAATAATGATCCGCGCGTTGTGAAAAAAACAATGCCGATTGAACAATTGAGTTTTGAAGAAGCCGCTGAGCTTGCTTATTTCGGCGCAAAAATTTTACATCCGGCTTCGATTTGGCCCGCGCAATTTTATAAAGTGCCTGTGAAGTTGCTGAACACAATGCAACCGGAAGCAAAAGGAACACTCATTACAGGCGAAGCCGGATCTGTAGGAGTGAAGGCTGTAGCGGCTAAGGACGGCATCATTGATATTAATATCCGCAGCAGCCGCATGCTGTTAGCTTATGGTTTTTTAAGAAAAATATTTGAAGTGTTTGAAAAATACAGAACATCAATTGATATGATCACAACTTCTGAGGTAGCCGTGTCCGTTACTATTGATAGCGAAGTGCATCTGAAAAATATTTTAAAAGAACTCGAACCCTTCGGCACTGTTGAAGTGGAAAAAAATTATACCATTATTTCAGTTGTAGGAAATGAGATAGCGCAAACGGAAGATGTGCTGAGTAAATTATTCACTGCATTAATTCCTGTTCCTGTTCGTATGGTGAGCTATGGCGGAAGCAAACATAATATTTCGTTGCTCATTCAATCATCACACAAAACACAAACATTGCAGTTATTGAATGCCGGATTGTTTGGACTTGAATAGTTGAATTGTTGATCGACCCGCGTTAAATAGCAAATGAAAATATTTAGTATTTGAAAAGAATAATTAAAATATTTTTTAAGATCAATGTTGGCTTGTGGTTTTGTTTATTGGTCTTTTCTTTTTTTACATCAGCACAAACGAATAATTTTTTAAGAGGTAAAGTTGTAGATGCTGCGAGCCAATCGTCAATTGCTAATTGCAGCGTTTTTATTAACAGCACATCCAGGGGAACAGTTACAAATCAAAAAGGCGAATTCATTTTGCAAAATCTTCCGGAAGGAAAGCATCAGTTGATCATATCCAGTATCGGCTATCAAACTTTTGTATTTGAATACAGCAGTGCACAATTACCGCTTGAACTAAATGTTTCCTTAAAAGAAAAAACGACAGACCTTTCTGAAATTACAATAGAGCCCGATGTTAAAAATGGATGGCGCATTTGGGGAAAAACTTTTCTTATTAATTTTATCGGCAGCACTGAAAATGCAAATGAGTGTTCAATAAAAAATATCAGCGTATTGCATTTTCGTTTTTCAAAAAAAGCAAACCGTCTTACTGTTGTTGCCGATGAACCGCTTATTATTGAAAACAAAGCTTTGGGATATTCCATCAAATATCAACTCGAGCAATTTTATTGTGATTTCCATTCGCAGGTTAGTTTGTATTTAGGGTTTCCGTTATTTACTGAAATGAGTACCAGTCGTAAAAAGAAAGAACGACAATGGGAAGAAAAACGGAAAGAAGCATATTTGGGTTCTGTGATGCACTTTATGAAATCTATTTACGCCAATAAAGTGCAACAACAGGGATTTAACCTGGTAAGAAAATTGAAAATACTAAATATTGAAAAGCAACGCGTAAAAAATATATACACTATAGCAACACAAACTACGGATACTTTCCAGGTTCAGAAAGATGGCAGTATGAAAAAGATGGATCGCAATGATCTTATCAGTAAAGATTCCATTCCCTATTATGAAAGTGTTTTAAGTAAGCCAGATTTTTTTGAGAGGTATATTCCGGTTTCGCCAGACAGCATAATTACCGTGAACAACGACGGAACGAAATCTATTTTTTTTACGGATTCTATTTACGTACTCTATACAACTCCAAAAGATCTCATACTAAGACAATCAATGATTTTTCTTTCAACTCCTCAACCCGTTATTATTTATAGCAATGGAATTTACTCTCCGCCGCAGGAACTTTTTACCAACGGTTATTGGGGGAGATTTGAAAAAATGGCTAATGATTTGCCAATTGATTATGAAGAAAAGTAATGATGATTTTGTAATCTCCATTTATTTCTTCAGCCATCCATTCGTATCCATCCAATTTTTCAATCTTTCCATCCAATCATCTTTTTCGGTTTTATTGTTCAAACCAAAACCATGTCCGCCTTTTGGATAGATGTGCAGTTCGGAAGGGATATTATTTTTTTGCAGCGCCTCGTAAAAATAAATGCTGTTCTGCACTTTCACTGCATCATCATCTTCTGCGTGCACTAAAAACGACGGTGGTGTTTGCGGAGTAACCTGTAGTTCGTTTGAGTATTCTTTTATTTTTTCTTTTGAAGGATTTTTACCAAGCAACCCATCACGCGATCCGATATTTGCAATGCTATCTGCAAAACTGATAACAGGATAAATCAGTATTGCAAAATCCGGACGAAGATTAGTGTTGTTTTTATTTTCAATAACAATTTGATTGAGATGCGTTGCAACTGTAGATGCAAGATGACCGCCGGCGGAAAATCCCATAATACCTACGCGGTGAACATCAATATTCCATGTTGCAGCATTTTCGCGAATTATTTGCATAGCCCGCTGCGCATCCTGTAAGGGGCCAATTTCTTTATTAATCATCGTGCTGTCGTCGGGAATACGATATTTCAAAACGAATGCGGCAACTCCAAATTCATTAAATTTTTTAGCAACATCATATCCTTCATGTCCTGCTGCAACAATAGAGTAACCACCGCCCGGACAAATCAATACCGCAGCTCCGTTTGCTTTTTCTTTTTCTGGTATGAATGCTGTTAGCGTTGGTCGCGTTATTTTGCTGATGATTAAAATATTCCAGTCTTTTTCAAACTCCGATTTTTCGTTGTTCTTGGTTGGTTTGGAATTAGGAATGCTGTCGTTATTGTAAAGAGGTATTATTATTTGCGCGGTTGTCATTTGAATACAATAGAAAAAAAATAAAAAGAGAGATGTTTTTTTCATTATTGTGAATTATAAATTCTGAATGTTGAATGAAAGATCATGAAACGTATTCAACATTTATCATTCAACATAAATTTATATAACTATCATCGCATCTCCGTAACTAAAAAAGCGATACTTGTCTTTGATTGCTTTTTTATACGCTTCCATAGTTAGATTATAACCGGCGAATGCACAAACCATGATCAGCAAACTTGTTTTTGGCAAATGAAAATTTGTTACCAGTGCGTCGGCGATATTGAATTTATATGGCGGATGAATAAAGGTGTTGGTCCATCCTTCAGAAGGTTTTAATAATTTTTCTGCAGTGAATGAAGATTCGATTGCGCGCATGGTTGTTGTTCCTACGGAGCAAATTCTTCTTCCTTCTGTTCTTGCTTTATTTACAATTTTGCAGGCTTCTTCATCAATGCGGTAATATTCTGCGTCCATTTTGTGTTTGCTGAGATCTTCTACTTCAATCGGGCGAAAAGTTCCAAGCCCGGTGTGAAGAGTTATTTCGGCAAACTTGATGCCTTTAATTTCCAAACGCTTTATCAGTTCTTTGCTGAAATGCAAACCTGCAGTTGGCGCAGCTACAGCGCCTTCATGTTTTGCATAAACGGTTTGATAACGTTCTTTATCTTCTTCATCGGGTTTGCGCTTGATGTATTTTGGTAAAGGAGTTTCTCCTAAAATTTCCAGCATCTGCCGAAATTCATCATCCGTTCCATCCCATAAAAACCTAATTGTTCTTCCGCGGCTTGTGGTGTTATCAATTACTTCGGCAACTAACTCGTCGCTTTCGCCAAAATATAATTTATTTCCAACGCGGATTTTTCTTGCCGGATCAACAATCACATCCCAAAGGTGGTTTGGTTTATTTAATTCGCGCAGCAAAAAAACTTCAATTTTCGCTCCTGTTTTTTCTTTTCGGCCGTACATGCGCGCCGGAAAAACTTTTGTGTTGTTAACTACGAAAACATCCTTATCATCAAAGTAATCCAGAATTTCCCTGAAATGTTTGTTTTCAATTTTACCGGTGTCGCGATGAACAACCATCATTCGGCTGTCTTCTCTTTTTTTTGTAGGATTTTGAGCGATAAGATTTAACGGAAGATCGAACCTGAACTGAGAAAGCTTCATGTGGAATTATTATTTTAATTGAGTTATTGCCACATGATACCATATGAAGGTGGTAAGATATGCGGATGTTTTCCGCTTCAAACCAGGTCTTACGGCACCCGATTTGATATCACGTGTAGACATTCTTTTTAAAGGGTGCAAAATTAGTGAATTAAATACCAACAAAAAAAGAAATTAAATGTTCAACTTTAGTATTAACACCTAACTGCAAATAATAATAAAACTTTAAGAAAATAATTTTTATGAATTTCCGTCTTTAATACATCTTCATAATAATTGAAAAACAGAAATGATGAGATTGATCTTTACGGTTCGGCAGTTTATAGCAAGCACGGTATTTTTTGTAATTTCTTTTCCTCTAAACGCGCAACAAAAAGAGGTTAAAAAATATCCGGCTTTATTGTGGGAGATAACCGGCAACGGACTTAAAAAGCCTTCTTACCTTTTTGGAACGATGCATGTAAGCAGCAAAATGGTTTTTCATTTAAGCGATTCATTTTATGTAGGAATAAAAAATGCTGATGTTGTTGCGCTCGAACTGGATCCGCAGTTGTGGCAGGATCAATTGTTCCGCTATCAGAAAATGCAAAACAATCTTCGCTTTTATACGCAGGGCGCGCCTAATGATTACATCACCGAAAAATCTTTTCAAATTGATAAATACGAAGACAAAATAAAAGCTGCGTTGAGCGAAGAGCCGACAATCATTAACGGATTGTTGTACCGCACTTTTCAACCCAGCGCCGATTTTGAAGAAGACACTTATCTCGATCTTTATATTTACCAAACAGGAAAAAGATTAGGCAAACAAACAACCGGGGTGGAGAATTTTTTTGAAACGGAAAGATTGATTCTGGAAGCGTCGCAGGATATGATGAAAGATAAAAAAAGAAGAAACTATGACGCAGACGGCGAAGGAGCTTATTCTTTGGAAAAGAAAACACAGGATGCTTATCGAAAAGGTGATTTGGATATGCTGGATTCTTTGGAAAAAATTTTGCAATCATCGGATGCATATCTTGAAAAATTTTTGTACCGAAGAAATGAAATTCAGGCGAACTCCATCGACAGTATTGTAAAAAAACATTCGTTGTTTGTTGGCGTTGGTGCCGCGCATTTGCCCGGTAAAAGAGGCGTTATTGAATTGCTTCGCAAAAAAGGATATAAGCTTCGCCCGATAATTATGCAGGATAGAGATGCGTTGCAGCGCGATGATATTGAAAAAGTAAAAGTGCCGGTAAATTTTTCTTCATTTACTTCCGATGATAATTTATTCAGCGTGCAACTGCCCGGCAAATTGTATAAACGAATTGACAGCCGCAATAACGATTCTTGGCAGTATGCAGATATGAGCAACGGAGCATATTACATGGTTACGCGCGTAAAAACGCACGCAACTTTTTTAGGACAAGCTGATGATGCTGTTTTGAAAAAAGTGGATAGCTTGTTGTATGAAAATATTCCCGGAAAAATTTTGAAAAAAACTCCGTTAGTAAAAAATGGCTATAAAGGTTTTGACATCACCAATAAAACGCGCCGCGGCGATATGCAGCATTATAATATTTTTATAACCCCGTTTGAAGTGCTTGTTTTTAAAATGAGCGGCAATAATAATTATGTAGACGGAAAAGAAGCCGACCAGTTTTTTGGTTCTATTCAAATAAAGAATAACGACACAACAAACACCTGGGTAAATTTTGAACCGGCAAGAGGCGGGTTTACAGTAAAATTTCCGGAAAAACCTTTTGAAGATAAAGATAACAGCAATTACGACGGAATTACCGGCTGGCAATATGAAGCTAAAGATAAGACTAACGGTGATGGATATCTCGTTATTAAAAAGATCATTCAAAATTATCATTTCATTGAAGAGGATACATTTTCTCTTAACCTCGCAGAAGAAAGTTTCGGACTTTCAGAATATATTAATACGGAATTGAGCAGGCGCCGGGGTTTTTATAAAAATTATCCTTGTCTTGATGCAACCTATTCTTTAAAAGATGGCTCTTTTATTAAGGCAAGATTTATTATCAAAGGAGCGCATTATTATTTGCTTGCGGCTCAGTCAAAAAATAAAAACAAATCGTTCAGCAATTTTTTTGATTCATTTTCTTTCACACAAAATAGTTACCCGCATTTTGCAAATTACACCGACACATTGGTAAACATAAGTGTTTCCACACCTGTTGTTCCGGATATTGATGCAAACATCCGCAACCTTATGGAAAGAGCAAGCAGCAGCAGTTTTAATTCGTCAGAATATAGTAATTATTGGCCTCCCGATAAAATGGCTTTGTTCGAAGATGACACCACCGGCGAAGCAGTTTATGTAACGGTTCAATCTTATCCTAAATATTATTATCCGCGCGATTCTGCTTTTTTCTGGAAAGATGAAATCAATGAAAAAAAATTAAAAGAGAATTTTATTATCTATAGCAAACAATCTTTCCAGACAAAAGATTCGGTTATAGGTTACCGTTATATTCTTGCCGACACAAATTCCATGAGCCTTTTTAATAACTGGGTTTTTTTGAAGAATAATAAATTATATCACGTAATGAATATGTACGATTCATTGGAGCAGCCCGATGAATTTATCAGTAAGTTTTATGCAAGCATTAAACCATTGAATAAATATGCAGGACAACCTCTTTTTACCAACAAGCTCAATTTGTTTTTTGATGATTTGAATAGCAGGGATTCTGCAATTTCTCAAAAAGCAAAAACCTCAATACCTAATATTTATTTCGGGGCCAAAGGCGTTCCATTATTATTGCATGCGATACAAACGCTGCCATATAATGACAAAGATTATTTCGACACAAAAACAAAACTGATCAACGAACTTGGCTATATTAATGATTCGTCAGTTCAACACGAAGTTGTTTCCGGGTTGAAACTTATTTATGAAGAAGCAGGAGATACAAATGCATTTCAGAACATTGTTTTCAAAGCGTTGGCGCGAAACAGAACTTCGGAATCATATTCTTTGTTAAAAACACTTCTTGTTCAGGATCCGCCGGTGTTCGACAATTCATCTGAGTATAATTATTTGTTCCAGGATATTGACGATTCATTGTCGCTCGCAAAATCTTTATTCCCGGAATTACTGCAATTATCATCCATCGATGATTACAAAGAAAATATTCATTCGTTGCTTACAACACTTGTAGACAGCGGATATTTAAAAGGATCCGATTACGAATCCTACTTTGGCAAAATATATTTTGAAGCGAAGATTCAATGGAAAAAACAGCAGGGAAAAGATGAAAGTCAGCTGCAAAAAAATGATAATGACAATAGTACTTCAACAAGTCGCTATTCCGATGCTGATGAAAATGACGAAAGCAATGAACTTGAAGATTACGCTGTTTTATTGATGCCGTTTTATGATAAGAATCCAAACGTTCCAAAATTCATCGACAAATTATTACGCAGCCGCGATTCATCACTCAAATTAAAAACAACAATATTATTGTTGCGCAATAGTAAACCTGTTGCCGATAGCATTATTCAATCGCTTGCCGCCAGCGATCAATACCGGTTTGATTTGTACAAACAACTTAAAGAAATTGATGAAGAAAAAATATTTCCGAAAAAATATTTAACGCAGCTGGATATCGCGCGGAGTCAGTTAGCAGCTGCGCATGTAAAAAACGATTTCTATGCAATAGAATTTGTTGATAAAAAATTAATTCAGTTTAAGCAAAGAAAAGGTTTTGTTTATTATTTCAAATACAAACCGGAAAAAGATGATGATTGGCAAATTGGAATAAGCGGGATGCAACCAACTTCATTAAAAACTGTGAGTGATAATAATGATTTCGTGCGACTAACCAATAAAAAGATAAAACCAAATCAATCTATAGAAGAACAATTCGACAAGCAATTAAAAAAGTTGATGTTTTCCATGCACAAAAGTGCAGCTTCATTTTATATAGATAACGATTATTATTTAGGAAGAAGCAATGAGTAGTCGGAACTCCGAAGTTGGAAGAAGAATCCAAGAGACTTAGCGACTAACTTCGGACTTCTGACTTCCGTCTTCGGACATCAGACTCCCGACTTTCCTCAAAAACGCAGGTGTCTTACCGTTAGTCCTTTGTTGATTAATTGTTTTAAAGAGTCAATGCCTATTTTAATATGTCGTTCTACAAATTCCATAGTAATTTTTTTATCACTCTCTTCTGTTTTTACACCTTCGGGTGTCATCGGCTGATCGCTTACTAACAGTAATGCACCAGTCGGGATTTTATTATAAAATCCCACAGAAAAAATAGTGGCTGTTTCCATATCAATTGCGTATGCTCTTATTTTTTGGAGATAGTCTTTAAAAACTTCGTCATGCTCCCACACGCGGCGGTTAGTGGTGTATACAGTTCCCGTCCAATAATCAACTTTGTAATCTCTGATGGTTGTTGAAATCGCTTTTTGCAAAGCAAACGCCGGGAGCGCCGGAACTTCTGGCGGAAAATAATCGTCGGATGTACCTTCACCACGTATAGCAGCGATTGGCAAAATCAAATCGCCGAGTTTATTTCTTTTTTTTAAGCCGCCGCATTTGCCTAAAAATAAAACAGCCTTAGGTTTAACTGCGGTCAGCAAATCCATAACAGTAGCGGCAGAAGGACTACCCATTCCAAAATTAATAATGGTAATTTCTCCGGCGGTGGCGCATTGCATTGGTTTATTTTCTCCAACCATTTTTACCTTATGCCATTCTGCAAACAACTGCACATAGTTGTCAAAGTTTGTAAGCAGAATATATTCGCCAAAATTTTCCAGTTTTTCTCCGGTGTATCGGGGTAGCCAGTTTTTTACAATCTCTTCTTTACTTTTCATAATGTTAGGTCAAAAGTAAAAACCAACTGCAACAATTTGCATTTTTACTTTTTAATTTTTAATTACACAGTAACGTTAGTGAGCGCTTCTTAATTTTTCATTCTTAATTATTAATTTCTTCTCTGTAAATTTAGCAAATAGTTTTCGCTAATGATAAAAATCTACTATCCGCCATATCCATTTAAGATTAAAGAAGAAGAAGCCGGCAAAGAATATATTTTTGATGAGCTGCGAAAAATTTGGGTTCGGCTTACAAAAGAAGAATGGGTAAGGCAGAATTTCATTCAATATTTATTGCAGATAAAAAAATATCCGGCTTCTTATATTGCTGTTGAAAGAAAAATGAAACTGGGGGAAGTCAACAAACGTTTCGATCTTCTTATTTTCGACAGAGCTGCAAAACCCTGGATGCTTATTGAATGCAAGGGAACAAATATTGCGCTCGATAAAGTTGTTTTGTGGCAGGTATTGCATTATAATATTGCGCTTCCGGTAAAATATCTTGTAGTAACTAATGGAGAACAATGCCATGCGTATGTAAAAGGAGTTCTCGATTTTGAGGCCATTCCTTTTTTACCGACCTATGATGAATGATTCTTCCAGGGAAAATATTTTATAACACGAATTATAGCCAATTGCACGAACTGATTTCATGAAAGCTGCTCTTGTTGTTGGTGTTGCGCGCAAGTAATTGCTGATTGTTGTTCTTAATATAACGTTCACGTGTATGCAAACGCAACAATAGAAATTATCAATTGCTTTTTCATTATCACATTTCCAAATCAGCACATCATCACATTTCTATTCTGTTCTCAAACTTTTAACCGGGTTTGCAACCGCTGCTTTGATTGCCTGGAAGCTTACTGTAATTAGTGCAACAAGAAGCGCTGCGAAACCTGCAACAGCAAACACCCACCATTTAATATCAATTCTGTAAGCAAAGCTTTGCAACCATTTATTCATTGCCCACCATGACACAGGAAACGCGATCAGTGATGCGATGAACACAAGTTTTAAAAATTCTTTAGAGAGCATTTGGGTTACCTGTGTTACACTTGCGCCTAACACTTTTCTGATACCAATTTCTTTTGTTCTTTGTTCAGCGGTGTAGGTTGCTAATCCAAACAAACCTAAACACGCGACGAAGATGATAAGCACTGAAAAAATGTTGAGAATTGTTCCTGTTTTTTCTTCTGTCGCATATGTTTTACTAAAAAGATCATCCATGAAACTGTAAGAGAATGGCTCATCTGTTTTATAACTATCCCACTGTTTTTTCATGGTCGCAAGCAAACCGGCGATATTAGTTGTTTTTATTTTGAAGATCAATCCTCCTTCGGGCTGCAATGTCATATACAAGGGGCTTATCGCTTTATGAAGTGATTTAAAGTTGAAATTTTTTACCACACCAATTACATGAAAAGGAATATTAGTTCCCTTGTCACTATTTTGTCTTATTATAGTTTTGTTAATAGCGGTGATATTATTCCATCCAAATGCTTTTGCGGCTGTTTCATTTAAAATGATTGCAGAAGAATCTGTTACAAAATCTTTGGAAAAGTTTCTGCCGCTAACCGTTGTCATACCTAATGTTGGAATGTAATTTTCATCAACATGATACTCCACGCCATCAACAATCAACTTGTTATTGCCTTGCGGATAAGCTAATGCATTGTTATAATTGCTCGGTCCTGCGGGTTTATAATATGATTCAGTTGCATTTACAATGCGTGGGTCTTCCAGCATTTGTTGTTCATATACACGTTCATTTTTTCCGAGTGCATAAGAATTTTGAATAGTAACAAGTTGCTCTTTGTTATAGCCAAGGTCTTTGTTTTGTATGAATTTCATTTGCTGGTACACTACAATTGTTCCGATGATCAGTGCAACCGAAATAAAAAATTGAAACACCACTAAACCGCTTCGTAAACCAAAGCTTTTATGATTGCTTGTGAATTTTCCTTTTAATACAGCAATTGGTTTGAATGAAGAAAGATAAAATGCAGGATAGATGCCGGCAACAATTCCCACCAATATTCCCAATGCAACAAATGCCAGTATCGGTTTTATATCGAGGCTTAAATTTTTGCCCGATAAATTGTTGAAAGCAGGCAATGCAAGCTGCACGAGTACGATTGCAATCATCAATGCGATCAAAGCGATCATCATTGATTCAGATAAAAATTGCCTGATGAGTTGAAACCTGCCGGAGCCTGCAACTTTTCTTATGCCTACTTCTTTGGCACGCCTGGATGCACTTGCTGTAGAAAGATTAATGAAGTTGATGCATGCAACGATCAGCATGAAAACGGCAATTCCTCCAAAAATATATACGTATGTTGCATTGCCGCCTGGTTCAAATTCAGTAGTTGTGTTTGAATTAAGATGAATATCTCTTAATGGCTGTAATGCAAATCCAAGTGAATTACCTTTCGTTACAAATGCCTTCAAACTTAACCCCATCTGCTGTTGTATTTGTGGACCCATATATTTTTCAACCATATCAGGAAATCTCGCCTCCATCTTCTTCAAATCAGTTCCGGGTTTTAGTAAAAGATAAGTATGATAATTACCGCCCAACCACGTATCTGATTTAGCATCTGCCCAGCTTGTCAAAGAACCAAGTACATTAAAATGAAAATGAGAACTGGATGGCATGTTTTCTATAACACCTGTTACTTTATATACCCGGTTGGTATCTGTATTTATCTCGATGATTTTGCCTATTGGTTCTTCTTTGCCAAAATATTTCTCTGCAGTTTCTTGTGTAAGTACAATTGCATCGGGTTGTGTTAATGCAGTTTTAGGATCGCCTTTTATCATTGGAAAAGTAAATATGCTGAAGAAGTTTGGGTCAACCAATGCAAAACCATCATTTTTAAAAACAATATTGTTATAGATAATTTTTGGTGTGCCAAAGCTTAATATCCTTGTTGCATCCTGTACTTCAGGAAAATCTTTTTTCATGGTTTGTGCAACAGGCGGCATTGTAACGCTCTCATCTATTTTGCCGCCATTAATATCTGCATGGAAAACGATCCTTGCAATATTGTCTGCATTTTTATTAAAATGGTCGAAGCTCAATTCATCCTGCACATACAGCATAATGATAAAGCACAAAGCGATACCAATAGATAAGCCAAGAATATTAATAGCAGAGAACAATTTATTTTTCCTGATATTCCGCCAGGCAATTTTGAAATAGTTTTTTAACATATAGAAAAGATTATACCATTTCCAAGCAACATAAAGGCCAAAATCATTTTTGATTGTTGCTTAATGAATTATCCAAAAGTCTGTAAAGTGAGTTGCACGCTTTTGATACAGATGTTGTACGTTAACGGCCGAAATGACTCGTCCCAAAAAAATTTGTACAATTGTTGTTGTGCCCATGCTAAGTACATTTCTTTTATTTTCCCGCTGATTTTGGTTGATGAGATTTCTCAACAATAATGCAAACCTCGTTCATTTTCTCCTGCACATTGCCATTGCTTCATTGTAAATGTCGATTGATTGAATGTCAATATCGTTCTCACAAAGGCCATTAGTTTTCGATTTAATGTAAATGGTCTTTGCACTACTGTCAGTATTGTTCCGATAACTGTCAGTCTCGTTCCCATAACGGCCAGTAGTTTTTGCTTTAATGTAAATGGTCTTCCAACCAATGTCAACGGCGTTCCGATAACTGTCATTATCGTTCGCTTAACGGCCAGTAGAATTTGATTTAATGTATGTGGTCTTCGCTAAACTGTCGGCTGAAATTGCTTCATGTTCATTTGCTTTTGCGCTAAGTGATTTCGGTTAACCGTTATCGTTAGTATTTTATAACATGAATTACATGAAATTAATTTCATGTTCTTTCCCAATTAGTGCTATTTGCTTTTGCTGAGTATTAATGAATGATTTGCATCGATGAGATGTAAATCGATAGGATCATTTATAATCAACGCTTATCAAATCATCATTATAAAAAAACTGCGTGTACTTGATAATTTCCCAATCATATTTAAGGTATATGGATTCTTACCGACAGAAAATGTTTTAAAATATTTTTAATTTTTATTTCCATAATAGTTTACATGTATCCTTAAAGGCTTAAGCTTGTAATTTTGAAAGCCAAAATATTAATATTAGATTTGAGAATAACTTTTTTATCATGAAACTTCTATCTTATTTCCTTGCAGTAACTTTCATTTTTTATTTTTTTTCTTCGTGCAAAAAAGAACATACAAACAAAGCCCCGATAGCAAATGCAGGGAATTCGATCGTAGTTACTCTTCCTGATGATTCCGTTAAATTAATTGGCTCGGGTACCGACGCTGATGGCCAGGTAGTGGCGTATTTGTGGAGTGAAGTATCCGGACCTAACACCCCAACAATTGCAAATTCGGGAGCATCGTCAACTTCCGTAACAGGTTTAATAGCCGGCACGTATATTTTTCAGTTAATGGTTACCGATAACCAGGGAGCAACCGGAGCAGACACAACTTCGGTTTTAGTAAACCCTGCTATAATTGATACGTTGATTTTACAACCTGCAAATAATCCAAACGAAATCACCCTTCTTAATTATAACGGAACTGATGGATCTTCCCCAACAATAGAATGGCCGGTTGAAGCATGGACAAATGGCGGACTTCCATTTACTATAAGAGAAATATTCAAATTTGATCTCAGCTCAATACCATCTTCTGCAACAATTACGAGTGCTGATTTGCAATTGTATTCTGATACAATTCCTATAAACGGAGATCTTGTTGACGCAAATTATGGGGCCACAAATGCATTATTATTGAAAGAAGTAACTCAAGATTGGGATCCTTCAACAATAACATGGTTCAATCAGCCATCAACTTCTTTAAATAATATTGATACCATTCCTGCTACTACAAGTAGTTTCCTGAATTTGAGTGTCGATATGACTAAATTGATTGCAGATGTGATTAAGAATAATTCTAACTATGGTTTTTTGCTTGAGATGCAAAATGAAGTGACATACAATTCAAGAATATTCTGTTCAAGTTTATATTCTGATTCTACGCGACATCCTAAATTGATAATTTATTATTCTAAGTAATCCATTAATAATTTTCAGATAACTCTATTTTATCTGAAATATCATTTGATAGAAATTGTTGATTGCTGAAATCGGTTCCAGCTCCATGTAAAATGTTTTTTGAAAAATTTCTGCAGCAAAAAACTCGTGGTTAGCAACAGAAAATTCGTCAAAAATAATAATGTCCCCTTTCTTCAGGTAGGGATATAGCTGACTTAAAACAAATAGTGTGGCCGAAAAAAGATCTGCATCAAGATGAATAATTTTCCTTTTTGATGATTTTAGCCCGGATATATTGTCGTTAATAAAATTCAGGAGTGTATCTTGAAACAACCCTTTAATGAATTGATGGCGGGTATCATTTAATTCCATCATTTCATGGCTCATATCTCCTTTCTTATAAAACATGCCCCAATTTTCCGGTAAACCTTCAAAAGTATCAAAGCCATAAAATTTTGAATCTTCGTGAGTGACATTTGTTATCCACCATCGAAAAGAAACCCCTGAGGCAACGCCAAATTCAAGATATATTATTGGATTCTCTTTTGAAAGATTGAACTTATCAACAACAATTTTGAATCCGTTAATCCTGTTTGTATATCTTCTCGATGGTTTGAAAAAATCGTTTGACTCAATTTTTTTATTGTTTCTTGATGTCCACACAGTAAGTGCAGAAAAGTTGTAAAGGAATAAGAAAAAATTTCTAAAAGGATAAACTAAATAAAACAACCTGCTATATAGTAAAATGTCTTTGCAAAAGCTATTGATCTTTCTAAACATGATTTTTACGATTATCGTACAAACATACTAATTAATACTTTTTTCAAAACTGCAATTATACGATGTTCTGTACAATTAAAATAGCCATCTGAAATTGATCCTTGCTTGTCTGTATTTCAACATTCGGGATCAAACAACAGCTTGCAATCTATTCGTGTAATTCGGCTCAATTCTTCTTACTTCTTCTTGAGCTTATCTTTAAACACTTTCTCGAACTTCTCAACCTTCGGGCGAATAACAATGGAGCAATATGGTTGCGAACCATGCAGGCGGTAATAATCCTGGTGATAATTTTCTGCAGGAAAAAATGATGCAAATTTTGTTATCTCTGTTACAATTGGTTTGCTATAGGCTTTGCTTTTATTCAGTTCTTCTTTATAATGTTCTGCTTTTTGTTTTTGTTCTTCATCATGATAAAAAATAACGCTGCGGTATTGCGTTCCCACATCATTTCCCTGCCTGTTCAAAGTTGTCGGGTCGTGCGATTCCCAAAAAACTTCCAGCAATTCATCATAGCTTATCACTTTCGGATCGTAAATTATTTGCAAACATTCCGCGTGCCCTGTCGTTCCTGAACAAACCTGCTCGTAAGTTGGATTGTTAACATGTCCGCCACTATAACCGGACGTAACTTTAATAACGCCTTTCAATTCCTGGAAAATTGCTTCGGTGCACCAAAAGCAACCGGTGCCAAATGTTGCCGTGTCCGTTTTCTTTCCATTTTCAGTAATGATATCTTCGCTCATAAATTTATGTTGATTGTTTGATTGATTATTCGGAGAACCTAAAAACACCAATGAAGTTAATACAGATAATGCGATCATGATTTCGTTTTGTTTTTAAATGTGCATGCAATTTACTCTCGCAAATAAGCTGTATTTGCAATCTATATGACAAATGAAGAGCTTTAAATGTTCGTTAACAGAACGCCCAAAACCTATACGGTTTCGGAAACTTCAGGACTTAAATTTATTTGATAAGATTCGGTTTGAAATTTGTAGCTTTAATGTAAACAACCATTATGCGCGGAAGAGACAGCAGCATTTTATATTTCATTCTCGGGCTTTATTCTATAATGATAAGCTGGCATTATAATCATTCCATTATTTTGGTGATCATACACTATATTTTTTGGCCGATTTATTTGATCTATGAATTGCTCATCGGTCATCTTTCGCACGATTTGTGGAAAACCATTCCCGAATCTTATTTCAAATAGATTCTCCACGCTCAATTTCTTTTCATTCGCCGGCAAACAAAATAATTTCTTAAACTTGCGTGCATTAGCTTAATTCAACATGAAATTTTTTCCTGAATCTGCATTAACGCAACTTGAATTTGACAAAGTGAAAGCTTTGCTCGCCGCTCGCTGCAAATCAGATTACGCAATAACAAAAGCAAATGATTTGCGCATTCACACCAAACTCGAATACATCGAAGTGGAATTGCAACAAACAAATGAATGTAAACTGTTGTTGCAAAACGCGCAGTATTTCCCAAATGATTATGTGCTGAATCTTTCAAAAGAATTGAAATTATTATCGATTCCCGGCGCATCACTTAGCGGAGAAAATTTTTTGCAGATAAGAAAGCTTGCAGAAAATATGCACAATATTTTTCGCTGGTTTGATAAAGATAAACGCATCGCTTACCCCGCGCTTTTTAAAGTGATAGCTGACACTTACTATGAAAAAATTATTGTTGAACTTATCAATGATGTGCTTGATGATAATGGAAATGTTCGGGACAATGCAAGCGAAACGCTTTCGGATATAAGGATGAAATTATTTAGAAAGACGAAATGAGCTTCGGAGAATGTTCGATAGAATTTTATCAAGACTTCATAAAGCCGGGTACGTTGCAGATATAGAAGAATCATTTTTAAACGGAAGGAGAGTGGTTGCTATTTTTGCAGAACATAAGCGACACGTGAAAGGAATTCTGCATGGCGAGAGCGATACGCGGAAAACTTCTTTTGTTGAACCGGAAGAGACCATAGGTCTGAATAATGAAGTTTTTTCCCTGGAGAATGATGAACGTAGTGAAGTGTACCGCATTTTGCGTGAGCTGACGAAAAAGATTTCTACATATGCATCACTGTTATTAACCTATCATAATATTTGCGGCGAATATGATTTTATAAATGCCAAAGCAAAATTTGCCATTGATGTGCAGGGCAATTATCCTTTATTGCATGATAAAGCGCATGTTCATTTATTGCAGGCTTATCATCCTTTGTTATATCTCTATAATAAAAAAAATAATAAACAAACTATTCCAACCAATATTGAGTTGAATGAGAAGAATCGCATTCTTGTTATATCCGGTCCGAATGCCGGCGGGAAAACAGTCACGCTGAAAACGGTTGGCTTGTTGCAGTTAATGGTGCAAAGCGGTTTGCTGATTCCTGTTCATCCCGATTCTGAAGTTGGGATTTTTAAACAGATAATGATCCATATCGGCGATACGCAAAGTTTGGAATTTGAATTGAGCACCTATAGCTCTCATTTGATGAACATGAAATATTTTATGGAGAATGCAAATGGCCGCACACTTTTTTTTATTGATGAATTGGGCAGCGGAAGTGATCCAAATCTCGGCGGCGCTTTTGCAGAAGTTATATTGGAAGAATTGGTGAAGAAACATGCTTTGGGAATTGTTACCACGCATTACCTGAACCTGAAAGTAATGGCAAATAAAACTCCGGGAATCATTAACGGCGCAATGTCTTTTGATGAAAAAAATTTACAGCCTTTATATAAACTGATCATCGGTAAGCCGGGGAGTTCGTACACTTTTTCAATTGCAGAAAGAATTGGTTTGGATCATAAATTAGTTGCACGCGCGAGAAATTTAGTTGATGAAGATCATTTTCGTTTAGATAAATTATTAAACAGGACTGAACAGGATTTGCATAATCTTGAGCAAAAAGAAAAAGAATTACATAAGCTGCTTAAAGAAAATGAGAAATTAAAAAAAGAAATGGAGACGCTGATTAACAAAGAACAGCATGAGCAGCGCGTGGAATTGTTAAAACATCAGAACAAAATTTCAGAAGACAGGATCATTTATCTGAAGGAGATGGAAAGAAAATTGAAGCAGATAATCTTTGACTGGCGGAAAGCAGAGAATAAGAATGAAGTGATCAAACAAATGCAGGCGCTTCTTTTCAAACAGAAAGAAAAACAGGTTAATGAGAAAGTGAAAAAGAAGTTTGATGCAAAATATATTGAAACTGGTGAAGAAGCGAAGATCGGAGATAAAGTGATGATGAAAAAAAATCACCAGGTTGGAACGCTTAAAGAAATCCGAAATAAAAAAGCGGTTGTTCAAATCGGGTTAATGCCAATGACCGTTAACATTGGCGACATAACAGTTGTGCGGGATAAGAAAACAGAAAACGCTGAATGATTTTAAACATTTTGTTGTTCCAAAATCAAATCGCTGTATGAAAAGCTAACGTAATCTTCAGCTTGAATATTGAAAAGACTTGCATAGGTTTTGCATTGTGCTTCGAGTTGCTCCACCGAATTTTTTTCGTTTGTACTGATAGCTTCCACTTCAATAAAAAAAGTTGCGAGTTCTTTAATTGTATCAAAATGAAATTTTACATTGTCGATGAAATAAATCTTTCTTTTTTTATTTACGATAACTTTTACGCCAAGCGATTTTGTAAGAATTTCTTTTAAAGTTTTATCCGGATCATGTTTATATAAAAGAACGTTGGATTGTTTTGCAGATGCTGTGTTGGGTCTTTCATAATATATCAATGCATTTTCAATATTGCCTTCGCGCAATTTCAATCTTCCGTTTTGTACATTAAAATATGTATCGGTTTGGTTGTCTTCTCCAATAAATTTTGGATTTAGTGAAAGCAATTTCTTTTCTGCTTTTTCAAGATCACTTGTTTTCGCTTTGAACTCGAAATTTAATATTGTCATAATTGCAAGTTTACAATATTCATTCGTAACAAAATCCTTGTAATTGTCAATTCGGTTTTCTGATTTATCTTTAAAACAAAAGTATCATTTGCAAAAATATCTGCCTTTCTTAAATGGAAAATATTCAACTGCGCCCGGATTAATTGCTATGCCAAATACTGCAAATGAAAACAGTTTTGTTTTTCAGATTGATGAAGATTATCCTGCTTATTTAAAAAATAAAGAAGATTGTCGCAAAGAAAATATTCATAAATATTACCTCGAACATGAATTAAAGGACGAAACGATTGCTGCTGTTAATCGTTACATGTTGTCGCAGATGCTAATTGAATATCCTGACGTTTTTATTTATAATGAACAAACTCATTCGTTAAAAAATGCATTCACTAAAAAAGAGTCTATAATAAATGAAGATTTTATTTCTGCAAGTGAGAAGGAATATCTTTCTGTTTTTGATTTGCTTTGCTCGCAGTTGCAGGAAGATTTTGCTGTTTTTTGTTTGAATGAGCAAAAAGATTGGTTGGCTGCAATTCATTTGTGTTCCCCTAATCACTGGGCTGCTGCAGAAAAAATTGGTAAACCATTTGATGCCGTACATGCTCCGGTTCCCGACATGGAAAAAACAAAAAACAATTATTTCAAAATGCTTTTGTCCGTTATAGAAAAAGGACCTTTTACAAGATTTGCGTGGGGAATTGCGACTGATACTCGGTTAAACCATCATCCGGATGCGCCAATTGGTGTTGATGCAGATTATTGGCACGGTAGAAAAACTGACATGCAAAATCCGAAATTTTATTTGCGTGTTGAAAGACAAAATTTAATTGGCTTTAATAAATTAAATGCGTTTCTTTTTTCGATAAGAACTTATTTTTATGATATAGATGAATTAGAAAAGGAAGAAAGAAAGTTTTTACTAATGGTATTGGAAACTATGTCGCGGGAAACACTGGCGTATAAAGGTCTTACAGATAAAATGGAAATATTGCGTTCAATTCTTAAGAAATAAATATTCAAAGTGAAAGAGAATAAAATCGTATATAGATGCACGTTAGTATCTGCTGCGTTGTTAATAATCGCTGCTTTATATCATGGAATTAGTATTAACAATATTGTAATTGCTGCAAGCACGGGAGATATCAGTAAACATTTTGCCACTTCTGTTTTGATTGACGGAATATTGAGCGCAATGTTGTTATTATTAATTGCTATTTGGATTTTATTTCTCGCCGGAGATTTAAAAAGAGGTAAACGCAAAGCATGGTGGCAGGCGGTTCTTATAGGATTTATAATTTCAGCCTTTGGCGCAGCACTTTGGTTCCGGTATCCGACTTCTATTCATTTACCTGCTTTTTTACTGACGGGATTGATATTGCTTCTTCCGTTGATCTTTTATGGAAAGAATTTCAGAGAATAAACCCGGAGATGATTAAAGATTTACTGACGAACGAAATGCGACGCAACGATGATGCCATGAAAAACAAATGCCCGTATCATAAAAATAGAACTGAATTATATTTTTGCCGATTTTACTAACGCTAATGCCTGTGTAGAATTTTCTGTTAGCTTGTTGTAATCTTTATTTTCCATGATGGATTTTGTGATCAATTTACTTCCCATGCCTATGGCGCTAACGCCTGCGTTGAACCACAACTGAATATTTTCTTTAGTCATTTCCACACCGCCGGTTGGCATAAATAGAAGATTTGGAAAAATTTCTTTGATAGCAGTTATATATGACGGACCTAAAATATTTCCCGGAAAAATTTTCACTAATGTTGCGCCGCGAGTTTCCGCAACGTTAATTTCGGTGGCCGTCATGCAGCCCGGAATCCATAGCCGGCCGGTTTTGTGGACTAACTCCGCGATAGAAATATCCACAACCGGGCAAACAATAAAATCAGCGCCGGCCGCGAGAAAAATTTCCGCGTCAGTTTTTGTTTTTATTGTGCCAATGCCGATTTTCATATCGCTCATTTCTGCGCTTGCGATTTTTTGCAACGAAATGAAATTATCCAACGCTTCGCTGCCGCGATTTGTGTACTCAATAATTCGTATTCCCGCTTTATACAATGCGTGCAACACGCCAATGCTTATTTCGCTGCTGTTATTATAATATAGCGGCAGCAATCCTTGTTGAACGATCAGGTTTTTTATTTCTTCTTTTTTATTCATCTTTAATTGCGGCTTTAATTTCTGTAACTGTTTTATCAGTAAAATCGCCACGAACGAATAATTTTTCGAAAGCGGCTGCCGTAGCAAATTCGAGGATATCCTGTTCAGCTAAATTATGTGAAAATCCATAAATCAATCCTGCCATAAAACAATCGCCGCTTCCAACTTTGTCAATTATTTTATTTGATGAATGTTCTTTTGATACGTACAATTTATTTTTTGTAAGCAAAGTTGCATAGTAATTCAAATTTTTTCCTTCTTCAAAACGAAAAGTATTGGCAACTGTTTTGCAACGAGGAAATTTTTTCTGGATGTACACTGCAGTTTGTTCCGATTGCTGAATATAAAATTCCTTTTTATTTTTTTCTTTTAATTTTTCATCTATAGGTACATTCAACATCGTTGCTGCAGACCAAACATTGCCCATCACAACATCACAAAGTTCAACTAAGCGCGGCATTATTTCATTCGGTTGTTTTCCATATTGCCAAAGTTTGCTTCTGTAATTCAAATCAACGGACACAGTGATTTTTTTTTGTGCAGCAACTATTAATGCTTCTTCACAAATTTTTGCCGCATTTTTTGTAAGCGCCGGAGAAATTGCGCTGAAGTGAAACCAATTCACGCCATTTAATATTTTATTCCAGTCAATCATTCCCGGTTCAAGCTGAGCAAAAGAAGAATTATTACGGTCGTAAATAACACTCTGATGTTTTAAGTCTGCATCTTCCGGTAAATAATAAGAGCCAATTCTGTTTCCATGGTAAAATATTTTCGAACTGTCTATTTTTTTTTGCTGAAGATATTCGACAATTTGCTTTGATAAATAATTTTCCGGCACTGCAGTACAATACTGCACCGGCATTCCCCATTTTGCCAAAGCCGCTGCCACATTAGCTTCTGCGCCGCCAACAAAAAATTTTAAATTATTATTGTTAAGCCAATTGCCGTGCAAATCCGGCGAAAAGCGAAGCAGAAATTCTCCAAAGCAAAGTATCACATTCATTCGGTTGTATACGATTTTAGATTTACGATGTGCGATTTCTTATTTTCGGTTATGCATTGATGTTAGCCATTAGCTAATAGCTATTGGCTGATAGCTTTTTTGTTACCGGCATTTGTTCTTTACTCAGCATCGTTGCGTCGCACTCTTGTACTTTTAGTTCGTTATTCATCTTTAGGCTGCTCCGCATTTTTCACCATTTAAAATAATTTTTCGCGTTGAAATAACAAATGTCCTCGATTATTTTTCCTGTCCAACCTATATCATTTGGTAATTCGCCGTTTTCGATTTCTTCGCCAAAAAGATTGCATAATATTCTTCTAAAATATTCATGACGCGGATAAGACATAAAACTTCTCGAATCTGTGATCATTCCCACAAACTTGCTAAGCAAACCCATATTGGATAAGGTGTTCAATTGTTTTATCATTCCATCCTGCTGATCCAAAAACCACCATGCAGAACCCCATTGAATTTTTCCTGCAACAGAACCATCGTTAAAATTTCCAATCATCGTTGCCATTATTTCATTGTCGGCAGGATTGAGATTATAAATAATTGTTTTTGCAAGCTGATTTGTTTTATCGAGCTTGTTAAGAAATTTTGATAGAGATTTTGCCTGTGAAAAATCTCCGATCGAATCCCATCCGGTATCTGCTCCAAGCAATTTCTTCATTCGTGAATTATTATTTCTCATGGCTCCCAAATGAAACTGTTGCACCCAGCCTTTTTCATTATTCCACAGGGCAAACTCAAATAATAAAGAAGATTTTATTTTTAATTTCTCTTCTTCATTTAATTGTTTTCCCGATCTGATTTTTAAGAAGATATTTTTTATTTCCTGTTCGGTGTAATCTTCTGCATAAATATTTTCCAATCCATGATCGGAAACGCTGCATCCCACAGTTGCAAAAAAATCATGGCGTTTTTTTAATGCGCGTAAATATTTTTTGTAAGAATCTATTTCAATATTTGCGACCAGTTCTAATTCGTTGACATAATCATTGAATAATTTTAGATCATCAACGTTCATAGCTTTATCTGGACGAAAAGCCGGAAGCACTTTTATTTCAAATTTATCTTTTTTTATTTTTGCGTGATGCTTCAATGAATCTATAGGATCATCGGTTGTGCAAATTACTTTCACGTTCATCTTTCTCAATAAATTCCACACAGAAAATTCGGGCGTTGAAAGTTTTTGATTGCATGCGTCATAAATCTTTTTTGCAGATTCTTGGCTTAATATTTCGCTGATATCGAAATAGCGCTGCAACTCAAGATGCGTCCAATGATAAAGTGGGTTGCGTAATGTGTAAGGAGCTGTTTGCGCCCACTTTTGAAATTTTTCATAATCAGTTTTATTGCCAGTGCAAAAAGCTTCAGCAACACCATTGGTGCGCATTGCTCTCCATTTATAGTGATCGCCTGCCAACCAAAGTTGCGTGAGATTTTTAAACTTAATATCGTTTGCAATTTGTTCCGGACTAAGATGACAATGATAATCTATAATGGGCATCGTTGCTGCAAATTCATGATACAAATGTTTTGCAGTTTCCGATTTCAATAAAAAATTTTCGTCAAGAAATTTTTCCATCGTTATTGAAATAAGGATTTATAGATGCCCATTTCCATTCCTCTCAATTCAGCCAGTCCGCGTAATCTACCAATTGCGGAATAACCCGGATTTGTTTTTTTCTTCAGATCATTTAACATTTGGTGACCGTGATCGGGCCGCATAGGAATTGCTATCTGTCTGCGTTTCATGAGTTGTAGTAATTCTTTGATAACAGCATGCATATCCACATCACCATTTAAATGATCTGCTTCAAAAAAATCTCCGAATTCATTTCGCTTTGTGCTGCGCAGATGAATGAAGTTAATATTATCTCCAAATTCTTTTATCATTGAAGGCAAATCATTATCCGAACGCACACCGAACGAACCAGCGCAAAAACACAAGCCATTGCTTGGCGACGGAACTGCATCGAATATCTTTTTTATGTCGCTTGCAGTACTAACGATTCTTGGTAAATTAAAAAGAGAATGCGGAGGGTCGTCCGGATGAATGACCATTTTTACTCCGGCTTTTTCTGCAACGGGAATAATTTCTTTTAAGAAATAAAATAAATGGTTGCGCAATTTTTCAGCATCAATATTTTTGTAATGATTCAATGCTTTCTGAAATTGCTCAATAGAAAAACTTTCTTCACTTCCGGGCAAACCGGCTATGATATTCTGTTTGAGCTGTTTTTTTTCTTTTTCATTCATCTCTGAAAACCTTTTTTCAGCTTTTTGCAATTCGTCTTCAGTATAATCTTTGTGAGCATTTTTTCTTTTTAAAATAAAAACATCGAAGGCAATGAATGTAGCTTTTTCAAATCGTAAAGCTTTTGATCTGTCGGGAAGCTGATAGCTAAGATCTGTTCTTGTCCAATCAAGCACAGGCATAAAATTATAGGTGATAATTTTTATTCCGCAGCCTGCAATATTTTTTATAGTTTGAATGTAGTTCTTAATATATTTTTTATAATTGCCTTTTTGCGTTTTGATATCTTCATGCACCGGAACGCTTTCCACTACATTCCATGTAAGCCCGGCTTTTTCTATTATTTTTTTTCTTTTGATTATTTTTTCTTTCGGCCATACATCACCGTTAGCAACCTGGTGCAACGCAGTTACCACGCCTGTGCATCCTGCCTGCCTTATATCCCATAAACCTACCGGATCGTTTGGCCCGAACCAGCGCATGGTTTGCTCCATCATGTAATTAGTGTTGCTCATTTAGTTAGTTATCTTTTACCCGATAATTCTTTTATTGTTTTTTCTGCGCCATTGCTAATCATCAACTCTATATTTTTTGCTACAGCGTCAGCAAAGCCCGGAAATAAAGTAAGATCTGTATTCCATAAATTTTTATCGGACAAAATGTTTTGCACAGTTTTGGATATATTTTGATCATCCCATTTTGCGTGTAATATTTCTGCTTTGTCGTCATTAATTATATATTCCGAAATACCATTATTACCTATGAATTTATTATCTGTAGTTTTTTTACTTTTCATAAACAAAATATAACCTGCAAAACCTAAAGCGATATGTTTGGGAATTTTTTTTGATAGTTGATAATGTTTTTGCAAAATCGGCACATTTCGCATTTGCATTTTTGAAGTGTATTGCAAAGTTATGCTGAGCCAATGATGTTCAATAAAAGGATTTGAAAAGCGATCAATTACTTTGAGCCCAAATTCTTTTGCTTCATCATAACTTATCTGATCGTTGACAACACAAATTGCGATTTCATCCAGCATCAGGGTTGTTACGAAATTTTTAAAATAAAAATTCTGCATCGCATCTTTTACAATTTCAAATCCGGCCAAAACTGCTAATCCACAACTTAACGTATGCGTGCCATTGAGGAGGCGCAGTTTTAATTCTCTGAATTTTGAAATATCCGTGGCGATTATTACGCCTTCATCACAAAGAGAAAATGATAATTTTTTTTTCACGGTTTCGTTTCCGGTTTCAATTGCCCACAAGCGATAAGGTTCTGCCATTATCATTAACTCATCTTGATAGCCTGTTTTTTCTTCAGCAATTTTTTTGTCGGCGGAATTTAATTTTCCGGGAACAATTCTATCAACAAGTGAATTGCAGAAATGATTGCTGTTCATCATCCATTCAATAAATTCTTCACTTAATTTATTTTGTTTTGAAAGTGTAAGAAGAATACCTTTTAATTTGTTTGCATTATCCGGAATTAATTCCGTAGGAATAATAATTAATCCGCGCTGCTTGTCTCCTTTAAAAAATAAAAATCTATTGTATAGAAATGCCAAAAGTTTACCGGGAAAAGAAGCCGGTGGTTTTGCATATACATCATCGTTAGGAAGTAATGTTAAACCAACTTCCGTTGTATTTGAAATTATAATTTCAAGCTGATCACTTTTAGCACATTCTAAAATTTCTTGCCATTCACCGGCTGCAGATAAAACCCTGCCGATGGATTCATTGATATATGTTTCGTCAATTACTTTTTCTTTTTCAATTCCTTTAACGCAAATTGTATATAGGTTATCCTGGATGCTGAATGAGTCAGTGTTTCCATGAGTTGTTGATTTCACAACCACAATCCTGCCATTAAAAATATTTTGCTTGTTGGCTTTATCAATAAAAAAATCGGGGAGAGCTCTCAGCAACACGCCGGTTCCGAATTGCAAAACTTTTTCTGGCAGTATTGAATCGTCAATTGTATTATGTAAAAGTTGAAGAGTCTGTTTTGACAAAATCATCACCGTTAGATTTTATGATGGCTGCATAAATTCAATCGAATTTTTTTGGGCAATATTTTTAAGCGTTTCTTCCAGAAATAATTTTTCCTGCTCTGTTGCTTTTGAAAAATAGAATCTGTGTTTTTTTTCTGATTTTGTAATAAACCTCACATTCGAATAGCCAAGTTGAATCGTTTTTATTTTTTCCCATTTCAGTTTTAACGTCCATGGAAATTGGAAACGATACTTAACAAACTCATCCGTAATTAAAATAAATCTTTTAATACTTGTTCGTAATAACTGCAGTGTTAAAAAAATAATGATTATAAAATTGATGATGACTGCAAGCCATTCTTTTGTTGATGTGTGCTGCTGTTGCGGCAAAGAATATAATTTATACAATAAAAATGCTGAAGCTAAAATTATATAGCATGCCACCAGCGCTTTTAGAAACTGGTTTAAAAAGATGGAGTTCTCGTTGTTGTTTTTGATATCAATTCTGCAAATAGCCATGGACTTAATAAAGTGAAGCTACAAAAAAGACGGAAATTTTATTGAAAAAGAGCTAATTGTGTGAAGCTTATTGCAAAAATTTCCACATTAGCAATAAAATATAATTCACTGCGTTTTAATTTTTAATCAGCCCTAACAAGCTGTAAAATCCAATTATGAATACGCATAACAATCCGAAAAGCCACCATGTGGAGCATGCTGCTGCATGGATACTCAAATCTCTCTACACTAATATTGCGTGGTATGATGAAGTAAGATTAGCCGGCAGGAAAGACTTTGAAAAAAAATTTCACTACATTCCTTTGATTGATATTTCGCTCACGACCGAACGTTTCGATATCACCGTTTTAAAAGACGCTTGTTATTTTTTAAAAAATAATGCAGACATTGATATTTGGGGAGATGATTTTGAACCATACGGCATGTTGGTGCAAATTTCAGAAAAAGGAAAAACTTCATACCTTGAATCTTCTTACAAAACTGGTCAGAATAATTTTCTAAAAAAAGGGTTAACGGCATTTGCCGCTGTGGTAATACTTGCTTCCGTAATAGTTGGGGTGAAAAAATCGCTCAGTGCAAAGCAAGATAAAAACATATCGCCTTCATTTAACAAAAAAATATCCGAAGGTACTCCGAAAGCAACTGCTTATTTGGGCTCTTCCGATAACAAATAGCTTTTCGATTGTTTATTTAAAAATTAAAATGGCTCATCACTTTGATGGGCCATTGTTTTTATCTCCGAACCTATAGCCTGCTAATAATTTCTTCTCTTTAATTTTTGCCGAAACATTTTTCGGATATTTTATTGCCCGAGTTAATTTTACCTTTCTCAAAGATTACTCAGATATGCACAGATTTTTTCTCTTATCTGTGACAATCCGAAAAATCTGTGAGGAATTTTTCAAAGAAAATTACTTTTGTTCGGATTATTCAGGAATGAGATTTCCCGATTTTCGTAGTTCCTAAATTCTTATTTTTTTTCGGAACCTTTAATCCATCTTTTCTTGCTTCAGACAAACCTATAGCTATTGCTTGTTTTGGATCAGTAACTTTTTGGCCGCTTCCGCTACGCAATTTGCCTTTTTCCATTTCTTCCATATTTTCCTTCACATATTCCTGGCTTTTTTTTGAATATTTTGCCATAACAAAATTTTTAAGTGTAAAATTATTTTAAGACTCTTCTTCAGATACCTTGAAAGTAATTGGCAAATCAAGTTTTGTTTTTACATTTTTGCCTTTCACAGTTCCCGGTTTCCATTTTGGCATATTTTTAATAGCTGTTATTGCTTCCTGATCTAAACCATCGCCTAATTTATTTCCTATCACTTCCGGATTGGTAACATTTCCTTTTTCATCTACAATAAAAGATACTCGTACAGTTCCTTCTTTATTATCATTTAGCGCTTGCTGAGGATAGTCTATATTATTTTCTACGTAAACCGATAATGCTGATTCGCCGCCAGGATATTCAGGCATTGTTTCCGGCTGCGTATAAACTCCGTTTTTATCTTTTTGCATTTTTGATTTATGATTTTTAGTTGTGGAAGACATGGTAACAGATGCTTTTCCTTTTTTTATTTTTTTTGCAGATATTTTTTTAGTTGTGTCTGCCACCCGAGTTATATTACTGCTGTCCGTTGCAGGAGTGGTGGAAACTTTATCACTACTGTTGTCTGAATTGCAGGAAGTGTAGGAGATAGTCATTATTATACTGTAAACTAATATTGTTGAGCCAAAAAGTATTCCTGGTAATTTCTTATTCATACAATTATTTTTTTATTAAGAATACTTCAATAATGAATATCCAAATAAAGTGCCAGCAGATTTTTAGTTCTTTTTAGAGAGATAGTAGAATAAACGATATTTTTTGTAGAATTCTTTTCTCACATTTACCCTATAATTTATTTTATGAGAAAGGTATGAAGCGCATCCATTTCAAGTTACTGGCGCGAAAATACGTTGATACTTTTTTACATCATTTCATCATCTTTATTTTCTTTCAAGCACGAAGCCATCAGGCCAAAATTGAAATCTTTTGGAAAGGCATTAACTGCCTGCACGATTCTTTTTGTTTTAGTTTGTTCTGTTTTTGCATCTTCGATCCACTTGCTGAAATAACGCTGATGCGATGGAGGTAATTTTTTAAAATATGCCAACGCTTTAGGTTCATCATGCAAACATTCCATTAATTCTTTTGATAACGGTATTTTTTTTTCATCCACTTCTAATTGCACTTTTAACATTGCGCCTTTGCGTTTTCCAATTCCTTTTCGCATTGCAGCATTAACGGCCATAATAAATTTTCCGCCGCCCATCGGCATTAGCGCAACAGATTTTATTTCAAAATCATCGAGCTTGCCTTTTACACGAAATGATTTTTTATTGTTTGGTTTGAGTTTTTGCGCAAGATCAATTGGAATTTCAAAATAGGTCCAGCCGGTTTTTTCTCCCTGCTCGCCAAATTTTTTTAATACTGTTGTGAATTGAACCATGCCTTTGCAAAATTAGAAACACTATAAAATATTTCTTGAAAATAAAAATACAAAAGCCTTAGCGTTTGCTAAGGCTCTAAGATATATTTTTCCCACAGATTTTCGCGAATACATCGCAGATTTACGGAGATATTTTTTGCGTCATTGAAAGAATTTTATTTCGATGAAACTTTTTTGTCCTTTGCTTTTGGTTGAGCTGTTTGTGCTGCGGGAGCCTCATTTCTAAAAACCACAACGCCATCAAAAACATCTATAAGCACGGGATGAGATTTATCAATATCTCCGGCGAGTATTTTTTTAGATAATGCATTCACTATTTCTTTTTGAATAAGACGTTTTAACGGTCTTGCTCCAAATTGAGGATCGAAACCATTTTCCGCAAGATAATCTATTACATAATCGCTGAAGGATAATTGAATTCCCGTTGGCGCTATTAATTGTTTTAATCCATTCAACTGAATATTTACAATGCCTTTGATTTCATTTTTAAGCAACGGACGGAACATGATAATATCATCCACGCGATTCAAAAATTCAGGGCGAATAGTTTGACGCAACAAATTCATCACTTCTATTTTTGCTTTTTCCGTCACACTTTCAACATTGTGTTCATTAACATTTTCAAATGCATCCTGTATAATAGTGCTTCCGATATTGCTCGTCATGATAATGATCGTGTTTTTGAAATTCACCACACGACCTTTATTATCGGTCAATCTTCCATCATCCAAAACCTGCAGCAAAACATTCCACACATCGGGATGCGCTTTTTCAATTTCATCGAGCAATACAACGCTATACGGTTTTCGTCTAACCGACTCCGTTAGTTGCCCACCTTCATCATAACCAACATATCCAGGAGGCGCGCCAATCAATCTGGAAACGGTATGTTTTTCCTGGTATTCACTCATGTCAATGCGCGTCATCATGCTTTCATCATCAAAAAGATAATCTGCAAGAGCTTTTGCTAATTCTGTTTTTCCAACGCCGGTTGTTCCAAGAAAAATAAATGAGCCGATCGGTTTCTTAGGGTCTTGCAAACCCGCTCTGCTTCGACGAATAGCATCTGCAACAGCGGTAATTGCTTCATCCTGCCCGACTACACGTTTATGCAATTCATCTTCGAGGTTGAGTAATTTTTCTTTTTCGCTTTGCAACATTTTCGTAACCGGTATTCCGGTAGTCTTGGCAACGGCTTCGGCAATATCTTCTGCATCCACTTCTTCTTTCAATAATCTTTTTTCGCTTATCAGATCTAACTGTGATGTGTACTCGTTAATAATTTTTTCCTGTTGTTTCATTTTGCCGTAACGTATTTCAGCAACTAATCCATAGTCGCCTTCGCGTTCCGCTTTTTCGGCTTGCGTTTTTAAATTTTCTATTTCCGCTTTTGCGTTTTGCACTTTTTCAACCAATTCTTTTTCCGCTTTCCATTTTGATTTCAGCGTGTCTCTTTCAACACTTAAATTTCCTATTTCAGCGCTTAGCTCTCTCAATTTCACTTCATCATTTTCTCGCTTGATTGCTTCGCGTTCAATTTCCAATTGACGGATTTGTCTTTCCAGCTGATCCAATTCTTCCGGCATGGAATTCATTTCCAACCTAAGCTTTGCAGCGCTTTCATCAATCAGGTCAATTGCTTTATCCGGCAAAAAACGATCAGTAATATATCGGTGAGATAATTCAACCGCTGCAATTATCGCTTCATCTTTAATGCGAACGTGATGATGTGTTTCATACCTGTCTTTCAATCCACGTAAAATAGAAATTGCATCTTCCTCATTCGGTTCTTCGATCATCACTTTTTGAAAACGGCGTTCGAGCGCTTTATCTTTTTCAAAAAATTTCTGGTATTCATTTAGAGTTGTCGCACCAATTGCTCTCAGCTCACCACGCGCAAGTGCAGGTTTCAAAATATTTGCAGCATCCATAGCTCCTTCGCCGCCGCCGGCGCCAACGAGTGTATGAATTTCATCAATGAACAAAATAATTTCTCCATCGCTCGAGGCAACTTCTTTCACAACACTTTTCAAACGTTCTTCAAATTCTCCTTTATATTTTGCGCCTGCGATCAGTTGTCCCATATCCAGCGCATAAATAACTTTTGATTTTAAATTTTCGGGAACATCACCGTTTACAATACGATGCGCCAATCCTTCTGCGATTGCCGTTTTACCTACGCCAGGCTCGCCAACAAGTATCGGATTGTTTTTACTTCTGCGGGAAAGTATGTGCAGCGTTCTGCGAATTTCTTCATCTCGGCCTATAACCGGATCGAGTTTTCCCTGTCGCGCCAATTCATTAAGATTGCGCGCATATTTATTTAATGCCTGCGTTTGCGTTTCCTGTGTTTGCGATTTAACCGTATCGCCTTTGCGTAATTCTTTAATGGCGGTTATCAATCCTTTTTCCGAAAGTCCCGCATCTTTAAGCAATTTTGCTGCACTGTCATTTCCCTGAACAATGGCAAGTAATAAATGTTCCGGCGTTACAAATTCATCGTCGAAATTTTTTAAAACAGATCCCGCGCGAAGCATCATATTATTTGCATCGCGGCTTATATTTTGCGCCGGCTCACCAGAAGTTTTTGGGAGCTTTGTTATCAGTTCATCCAGTTTTGTATCAACCAAATTAATGGTGACGTTATTTTTCTTCAATAAATATTCAACAGGAGAATCCTGTTGTTCAAGCAACGTTTTTAAAATATGTTCCGTTTCTATATTCGGATTTTGTAAATTAAAAGCGAGTTGCTGTGCCTGCTGAATAACTTCGGCAGCTTTTATGGTAAAGTTGTTTAAATTCATAATAATTTTCTCCTTATAATGATTCAATAATGCTCAAACAATAAACCAAAAAAATAATTTAGTAAGAATGTCACACAAAATTAAATCAATCTGCCTGTTATGCAGCATGTTAATTTCTTTTCTGCTATTCTGGCTGCCGGTTTCGGCGCAAAGCGATTTTAGCGCGGTTGAACAGTTGATCAAACAAAATCAAAAAGCTTTCGGCAATAATCTTGTTGCCGGAGTTTGGAAAGATGGAAAAATAATTTTTCAGAAGCAGGTAGAAAAAGAACAAGGAGATTTCAACGCGAAGACCCAGGCGCCGATTCAAAATTGTGGCAACTGGCTTACCGCAGCTTTGGTAATGACTTTTGTTGACCAGGGAAAACTATCGCTTGATGATAAAGTGAGTAAATACATCCCGATTTTTTCTACCTATATGAAAAGTTATATCACAATAAGAAATTGCCTCACCAACACAACAGGCATACAAGCGGATGCCGGAATGAAAGCGTTCAGGAACAGTAAATTTGATGCGCTCGAAGACCAGGTGAATACTTTTGCATCGAAACATGAAATAGAAGCAAACCCCGGAACGCAATTTTTTTACAGCAATATAGGTCCGAATATTGTTGGACGTGTTTTAGAAATTGTGGGAAGAAAAGGTTTCGACAGGTTGATGCAGGAAAGAATAACGCGCCCGTTAAAAATGCGAGGAACAACTTTTACCAACGATGATGGCGGTGCGATTGATCCATCTTTGGGCGGAAGATCAACAATGAATGATTACCTGAATTTTTTATCCATGCTCATGAACAAAGGAATGTTTGAAGGGAAAAGAGTTTTGAGCGAACAGGCAATTTCAGAAATGGAAAAAATTCAGTTTCCCGAACTACCGGTCAAGTATATGCCAAAACCTGCAACAGGTTGGCATTACGGGTTAGGAGAGTGGGTGCAGGAAACAGATTCGAAAGGCGAACCATCCGTATTGAATTGTATAAATTTTGCGGGCTCGTTTGTTTACATTGATAAATGCAGAAATTATGCGGCGGTTTTTTTTACAAAAAATATATTGAGTGAACCGCCTAAAGATTTTTACAGAAAATTTAAAGAAGCGGTTGATGCAGTGATGCCGGCTTCCTGCGAATAATCCTTTTATTATTTCTTTATTATTTCTCATTAGCCCGCTTATCCATTTTTTTTATCAGTCTGTTTATTTGAACTTATTTTTGAGAAAATTAAACATTTGTTTAATTCAAACGTTTGTTTAACTTCGTGCCCGAAATTATTTTATATAAGTGCATAGCAATAGGGTGATCAAAACAATCTTTGTGGAAATATTTCAGATAAACTGCTATCCTTGATAATATTTTTTTAACGATTTTTGCCTCCTTAACTTTTTTGGACTGTTCTATAGTCTCAATAAATTTTTTATGATGAATAATTGTAAAAAGAAAAAATTATATCTCTTTTCGGCCGGAATTATTGTTAGCTTATTCTTCTCATTTGCATATGCTCAAACTGCGGATAAGGATACTTTATTTCAGGATGCCACTTTGCAAAACTGCGTTCAATATGCGCTAAAGCATTACCCGCTTGTTCAGCAATCACTCCTTAATGAACAGATAACCGAGCAACAGATAAAAAGTAAATTGTCGGAATGGTATCCGCAACTGAATATGAATGCATATTATCAGTATTATTTTCAGTTGCAGGCGGTGAGTTTTAATAATTCTATTTCTTACAGCGGCACGCATAATGTTTCTACGGTCGGGTTTGGATTAACGCAAAATATTTTTAACCGCGATATTTTGCTCGCAAGCAGTTCTGCAAATGATGTGCGCAACCAGGCAAAACAAACAACTGCGAGTAATAAAATTGACGTAGTTGTTAACGTTAGTAAAGCTTTTTATGATGTTTTGCTTACGCAGCAGCAAATCGCATTGCTCGATGATGATATTGTGCGGCTCCAACGTAACCTGAAAGATGCCTATAATCAATATCGCGGAGGTATAGTGGATAAAACGGATTATAAAACTGCGACGATTACTTTAAATAATTCCAAAGCAGAAAGAAAATCGGATTTGGAATTGCGAAAAGGCGAAACTGGTTTATTTAAAACAACAAATGGGTTATCTCGGCGATAACCAAATAAATATTATTTACGACAGCACACAAATGGAACGCGAAGCATTCATCGACACAAACCAATCTGTTAATTACAATAGCCGCATCGAATACCAGTTGTTGCAAACACAAAAGAAATTACAAGCAGACAATTTGAAGTATTACAAATGGAGTTACATTCCAACCATTTCTGCAATCGGAAATTATAATCTCAATTACCTTAACAACGACTTTTCTCCGTTGTACTCAAATAATTTCCCGACATCAAACATCGGGTTGCAATTATCTTTTCCGATTTTCCAGGGTGGAAAAAGAACGCACGATATAAGAACTGCAGAGTTGCAGGTGAAAAGCGTTGACTGGGATATTACATCTTTAAAAACAAATATTAATTCGCAGTACGCGCAGGCAATTGCTGTTTATAAAAGTAATTTGATTGATTATGATGCGCTGAAAGAAAATCTTGATTTGGCAAGAGAAGTGTACAACACAGTGGAATTGCAATATCGTTCGGGTGTTAAAGCTTATCTGGATGTGATTACTGCTGAAACAAATTTGCGTGTAACGCAGGTAAATTATATAAATGCATTGTTTCAATTATTGAGCAGCAAATTAGATGTAGAAAAATCTTTGGGAACAATTCAATATTAAAAGGAAATTTTTTTTATGAGAAATAATATACGCTGGATTGGCATCGTGATTCTTGCAGCAGAACTCGCATCTTGCGGAGATAAAAAAGCTGTGCAACAAGCTCCGCCGCCGGTTGGTGTTGGTGTGCAGATTGCGAAAGAAGGAAGCGCTGTTTATTACGATTTATATCCGGCTACAGTTACTCCATTAAACCAGGTTGATATTAAACCGCAGGTTTCCGGAAATATTACCGGCATCTTTTTTAAAGACGGACAATTTGTGCGCAAAGGAATGAAGCTATACGAAATAGATCAACAACAATATAAAGCGGCCTATGAGCAAGCTAAGGCTAACGTGCAGGTTGCTGAAGCAAACGAATCAAAAGCGCAGCAGGATGCTGATCGATATACTGATCTTGCAAAAAATGATGCCATTGCCAAACAAGTTTTAGATCATGCGGTTGCTGATTTGGAAAGCAGCAAGAAACAGGTTGACGCAGCAAAAGCAAATGTTGCCAGCGTGGAAACGAATTTGAAATATTCTATCATCAGTGCGCCGTTTGATGGAACAATTGGAATCTCTCAAGTGAAAATCGGAACATCTGTTTACCAGCAAACATTATTGAACAGCATTTCTTCTGATGATCCTATGGCTGTTGATATTGCTATTGACCAGGTTGAAATTCCGCGATTCACACAATACCTGCAAAAAGGAACTAATGAAAAAGATTCCATCTTCACGCTTGTTTTGCCGGATGGTTCTATCTATGAAAATCCCGGGCATCTTGTTTTGTTGGATCGTTCTGTTGATCCGCAAACAGGAACTATCAAAGCGAGATTAGTTTTTCCTAACAAGAAGAAATTATTGATAGCCGGCATCACTACAAATATCCGCGTTAAGCACAATGCGAATGAAAATAGTTTGTTGATTCCTTACAAAGCTGTCGTGGAACAGTTGGGGGAATATTTTGTGTACACTGCAAACAACAACAGGGCTAAGCAACATAAGGTAAGTTTAGGAACAAGAATTAATGCTAACATAATTGTGAAAAGCGGATTGCAGGCCGGCGATAGTGTTATAACAGAAGGAGTGCAGAAACTGCGCGACAGTGTTGCGATTCAAGTTGGCGCGAGGAAGTAATGGATAATTGATAATTGAAAATGGATAATTGATAATTACTAATTAATAATGAATGTGTGATTTACAGAAATCGTACATCGTACATCGTAAATCGTACATGAATAGCTCATCGTAAATCGTAAATACAGAAATGAAGTCGTCAAACATATTTCTCAGAAGACCGGTAACAGCAATTGTAATTTCCATTGTAATTGTAATGGTGGGAACGCTGGCAATTATCGGCATGCCGATAAGCCAGTACCCGAATATTACGCCGCCTACGGTTCAGATAACAAGTAATTTTACCGGCGCTGATGCGCAAACTGTTGAGCAAACAACTACCACTGCAATTGAAACGCAGGTGAATGGTGTTCCCGGAATAACATACCTGCAAAGCAACAGCGCTAATAATGGCGTATCTACTGTTACCGCCACTTTAAATGTTGATGCCGACCCGAATGTTGTTGCGCTCGATATTCAAAATCGTGTTGGCATTGCAACGCCTGCTTTGCCTGCCCAGGTACAACGCTTAGGTATAACAACATTAAAACGTAACCCGAGTATTTTAATGCTTGTTGCAATTTATTCGCCGGAGGGAACACATAGCATTCCTTTCACGGATAATTATGCAAACATTTATGTGCGTGATCAATTATTGCGTGTGCCGGGCGTTGGAGATGTATTCAGTCGTGCAGATAATTTTAGTATGCGCGTTTGGCTGCAAACAGATAAGCTTGCACAACTCGGACTAACGGTGAACGATGTGCAAAATGCCATCAACGAACAAAACCTGCAGGTAGCTGCGGGTTCCGTTGCATCGCCGCCGCAAAATTCATCATCATCATTTGAGTTCACTGTATTTACAAACAGCCGTCTTACTTCAGAAAGTGATTTTGGAAATATTGTTGTGCGATCAAATCCGCAAGCGGGTTCTATCGTATACTTAAAAGATGTTGCAAGAATACAATTAGGTAAAGTAAGTTATACAGCAAATTCTTTTGTTGATGGAAAACGTGCATCGTATTTATTGGTTTACCAGGCGCCGGGCAGCAATGCCATCACAACAGCAGAAGGCGTTTACAAAGCTATGGACGACATGAAAAAATATTTTCCTGCAGATATAGACTATAAAGTTCCTTTCGAATCTGTATCTGTTGTAAAAGTTTCTATCCAGGATGTGGTAAGAACTTTATTGATCGCATTGTTGCTCGTAACTATTGTTGTATTTCTTTTTTTACAAAACTGGCGTTCAACATTAATTCCTGTATCTGGCAATTCCGGTTTCCATCATAGGTACATTTATTTTTTTCGTTCCGCTTGGTTTTACCATCAACACGCTAACGATGTTCGGCTTCGTGCTCGCAATTGGTATTGTTGTGGATGATGCCATTGTTGTTGTGGAAGCCGTGCAACATTATATTGATGAAGAAGGTTTATCACCCAAAGAAGCAACATCAAGAGCTCTTGCGGATATAACCGGGCCTGTAATTGCAATCGCGTTAATTCTTGCATCGGTGTTTGTACCCGTAGGTTTTATTCCGGGAATCGTTGGAAGATTGTATCAGCAATTTGCCATCACCATTGCTATTTCTGTTTTGATCTCCGCATTCGTTGCACTTTCATTAACTCCGGCTTTGTGCTCGTTGTTATTAAGACCACAGCATATCAGTGAAAAATCGCGCGGACTCAACAGGTTTTTCTTTTTGTTCGACAAGGCATTTTATAAAATGAATGATAAATACACATCCGGTGTAAGAGGATGGATAAAAAAAGCGCCGCTCGTAATTATATTACTCGTTTGCATTATTGTTGGCGATATTTTTTTATTCAAAAGCAAACCAACAGGATTTATTCCTACGGAAGATGAAGGCCGCGTGTATATAACTTTCGAAATTCCCGAAGCAAGTGCAACAACAAGAACTTTAAATGTGATGGACAGCATGATGCACATCATTAAAAATGTTCCGGGTGTTGGTCATTACGCTGCGCTTGGTGGTTTGAACGTTCTTACTTTCGGTATTAAATCTAACAGCGGAAGTATCTTCATGCAATTAAAACCGTGGGGTGAAAGAAAAGAAAATGAAACGCAAATTATTGCAGAGTTAACCAAACGACTTTCTGTTATTAAAGAAGCGCGGATTGTAGTTATTCCGCCGCCGGCAATTCCCGGGCTTGGTAATGCAGGTGGTTTTAGTGTTCAGATAGAACAGCGACAATCCAACGACGATATTAAGACTTTTGAAAGAGTAGTAAATAGTTTTGTTGCGGAAGCAAACAAGCAACCGGAAATTGCCGGAGCATTTACATTTTTCTCCGCGCACACTCCGGGCTATGAAGTGGATGTTGACAGGGACAAAGCAAAAAAACTCGGACTAAATCTTGCCGACGTGTACAACACCATGCAAATGTATATGGGCAGCACCTACATTAATCAGTTAACTATTTACGGAAGAAATTTTTATGTTGTTGCGCAGGCCGATACAAATTTTAGAAACGATATACAAAGCATCGGTAAATATTACGTAAAGAATATGGCTGGTGAAATGATTCCGCTTAGTTCTGTTGTTAGTTATAAATTAACGGAATCCGCTCCGCTCATTTCTCATTTCAATATTTACAGAAGCGCAGAAATAGATGGCGGTGCAAAACAAGGCTACAGTAGCGGACAAGCCATACAGGCATTGCAGCGCGCTGCGGCGGTTTTGCCGGAAGGATATGGATATGAATTTTCCGGGCTTAGTTTGCAGGAATTAAAATCAGGCTCAAGTGCGGTGTATATTTTTGCATTGTCGGTTGTGTTTGTATTTTTATTTCTTGCTGCGTTGTACGAAAGTTGGTCTGTTCCTTTTTCCGTTTTACTTGCAGTGCCGATTGGTGTGCTTGGCGCAATTACTGCATTAACTTTTGTATCACGATTATCAAATAACGTGTACGCACAAATTGGATTGATCACCTTGATAGGTCTCTCTGCAAAAAATGCAATTTTAATTGTTGAATTTGCGAAAGAAAGAGTTGACAGGGGCATGGACGTTATAACTGCAACTCTCGATGCGGTGAAGTTGCGTTTGCGGCCTATATTAATGACATCCGTTGCATTTATATTAGGAGTGTTGCCGCTGGCATTGGCTACCGGCGCGAGTTCCGTTGCGCGTAATACAATTGGTTTTACCGTTTTGGGTGGAATGATCGCCGCAACCGGGTTAGCAATTTTTATTGTGCCGGTTTTGTTTGTTGTAATCACCCGACTATCCTACGGCAAAAAAGAATTGGAAGAATTAAAAGCAAGAGCTTCGGAAAATATTGAAGAGAATACGTAGGGAATGGATAATTGATAATTGAAAATTGATAATTGATAATTGTTAATGCTCATTATTCTTTGTTCATTATTCAATTGATTCTGTTCTCTGTTCATTTTCCTCTCTCGTTCTTTTTAAAAAGTTCGTCATTATCTCTATGCATTATCTTTTTGTAAAGTTTGGGTAATCCTTTTTCAAACCACTCGGATAATTTTCCATGATGCAATGCAAAATCTATTTCGCCTTTATTAAAAAGAGCTAATACTTTGTGACTGTTGCTTGCAGAGGTATCGACTATCTGCAGTTCATCAATTTCTTTAAATCGTTTATTAAGTTGAGATAGATTTCCGTAATAATTTCTTTCTATTTCATAAGGCGGAACATTATGACCGCCTTGTTTCGCACGATCCATTACTCTCAATTCAGAAAGCTCTGTATCTTTTAATCCAAAAAAGATCAGGTGAATTTTATACCCTGCTTTTTTAAAACGGTTAGGCGTTTTCCAGTTATCGTTTACAGGGAAGTGACCTTCATAAACAAAATCGTCATTCGTTTCCAATGCATTTTTACAGATTGTTCAAAATGTTCAAACAGCCATTCATCAGCCATCCGTGTAGCTTCTCTTAATGAAGGAGTTTTTGCTTTATACAATTCTTTTCGTTTCTGCATAGCTAATTTATCGCCATCAAAAACCTCGTAATTGTTTTGAATAATTTTTGGAAGATAAGAAAATCCAAGTGTAGATTTCCCTGCACCGTTTGCGCCTGTTATAATATATAAATCAGGCATCGTTATTTAAGCAAGCTTGAATTTTTTTCTTATTAAATTACCCTCTTCAGAAGAATATTTGATAATAGTTTTAAAATCGTTGTTCTTCCTGGATAAAGAAACAAGAGCTATTTTACCATCAGGATATTCAAGGTAACATTGATCAGAAGGCAATGTGTCTGAGTTTATCATAAACGGCTGACCATTTTTTAATTTAGTCTTCCGCAAATTTTTTATTGCCAGGTTTGCAGATTTTTCTAATCGTTTTATTTTCATGGAAGCTGAGGATTCATATTGCAAAGATACAGAGAGCAATTGAGAATTGATAATTGAGAATTGATAATGCTCATTATTTATTTTTCATTATTAATTCTCCATTCTCCATTATCAATTCTCAATTATCCATTATCAATTATCAATTGCTCACTGCTTTCACCGCTCCCGGTCCAACTATCGCGCGATTTTTTTTGTACGCAACAAAAAATGTTTCCGCAGTTGTTTTAAATTGAACGGCCATTTTATCCAGCTGATTTTTTAAAATATCATTTGCCTGTTTAAATAAATTACTGATTGCGGCGCCGTGAGCCGAGCGTTGCGTTATTGCATTGCGGGGCGAAACAAGTATTGCCTGGTAATCATCAATTGCAGTTTGTAAATCGCTGATATTACCGGCAGTGATGCCAAAAGTTTTCAGCACTTTACTATTATCATTTAACGCATTGTAAATGTTGGAGCAGGCAGGTATCAGCATTTCATCATTAAGGCGTTTAAGATCCCAGAATGAAAAACTAACCTGTGTCTTTTAGTTGATTATTACCTGTGGTGGATGCATATGCAAAAATAATTGAGCAGAGGTCGGCAGCCTGCTGGCAAAGTGTTGCTTTGAGTTCGCTTTTGTCGGTGGCGATGCCGCTGATAATATTGGCTTCTAATTGCACCGTTTCGTGAATTTCGCCAACTGTTGTTTCAAAATTTGTAAACGCAGTTTGAAATGAGGGCACTGAGGCAACAGTGTCGGAGTTGTTATTGCAATAAGCAATAACGGTATCGAACATGGTTAGTCGGGATACATTTACCTTATTCATTAGGTATGGATTTAAGTGAAAAAAATTATTAACGCAATAAAAGTAATAGCCCAAATCTGCGGATGCAACAATAAATGAACTACTTGTTTATAGAATTTGTACTACAAAACGGCGGCTAACGGTAATGAGCAGGTAAAAATATGCGTTGCGAAACAAACAGCCGCTCTTGCGCAACCAATAGCTGACAATAATTCCGATTTTTGCCCGATGCGCGACCATTTTTGCCTCGTACTAAAATATTTTTGGAAATAGGCCACCATTTATGACTCATGCGTCACCGTTTATGACTCATGCGCTATCATCATTTTCGTTTTTGCAAACATACATTAGAGTATGCGCTAATATCATTTGCCATTGCGCGACCATGCGCAGTAAAAAATGAACGTGTGTGGTAAATGCGAAAACCGCGGCTGCCTTTGTTGCAGGCGGGGTGGGGGTGAGGGGGGTGAGGGTGGATGAGAAGTGAGGATGGGGTGAGTAGGTGGGGTAGGGAAAAGTCGAGAGAGTACTGTGAAAGATTAATTTAACTTATAAAGAGAATTAATTAATTATTCCATTTTGCAAACTCATCTGGAAGTAATTCAACAATCTCATTTCCGTTCATTGAATTCAAATCATAGGTAAGTTGATATTGTCTGATAATTCGTACTAATCTTCTTGCTGAACCGCCACCTTTTCCAGCTGCGCCTCTTTTAAGATTTTTTGCAGTATCATCCCAATACATAATATTTGCAGCATCAAGAATTCCTTTATTTAGAGCTATTTCCTGATAAGCTCCAAACTGTTCTGTAATTTCACCTCTGTTTTGAAAATGCTACCAATTAGAAATATTTTAGAAGATTCATCAAGTTCAGAATAAAGTCTGCTTGGATATGCCAAAAGATGTCTGTAATACTTTGTATAATTTTTAGGATCTCTCAAAATATAAAAAGCAGATTCGTTTACTTTTCTTTTTCCATTTCCGTCAGTCGGGCAAATGTTATCAAAATAAAAAGCAGTAAGCCATGACCACAAACCTTTATCAAAATAAAGATCTTTATTTGCTCTTAAGTTCAATTGCTCAACAAGATAAGGAATAAGTTCGTTTTTATTTTTAAATTCAACTCTTTCAATATTTATTACTGGTTCATGAACTTGCTGAATAATGTTCATTTAATAGCAAATCTTCCGGAATTTCTTTCAAGTATTACATTCTTATTTCACCAATAATCCTTTCAAACTCGTTAAGTCCTTCTTCATTAAAAGTTCTTATTGAAAACTGATTACTCATTGTGCGATGAATTTTTCGAACAATTGAAATTTTTTACAATATTCATTTACACAGTCATCAATCCATGCTTCCTGTTCAGGTGTTATAGTTCCATTTTCAGTATCTGTATCAGGCAGATTTTTAATTCCCAGAACTGAATTAATAAACTTCAACCAGTGCTGAATCCATGAATCTTCATCCGCATCAAAATCTCCCTGTTCAAGTAATTTTAGAAGACACCTCTGAATGCTGCCGGATATACAAGGCTTATGAAATTTATATCATTTCTTGCCTTTTCAAAAACATCCGGAATGTTTTTATTTATTTCCAGTATTGGTCTACCGTCATCGCTGGAATCAAAGCTTAGTTTCCAGAATTGATTTTTTAAGTCTGTCGGGATTAACTGGCAGCAATGGAATTCTGTCATTCGGCACTCCATCTGTACTTACAGCAATTCCTTTTGCTTTGCCTAATAGCAAACCGACTTTTTCTGTTTCATCAACTACTGACAATATCAAAATATGCGAGCTCAGTTTCAGGTAATTCATTAAGTCTTGTATTCTCTGGTTCTATAAAATGTGCAACTGTTCCAAAATAAAATCGTTGATAAACCCCTTTATAATTTGGTTCAATATAAATTTTAGCATCCGGTGGAAGATTCAATCCGTCAAGATTGACCTTTAGCCTTGAAAGTATTTTCCTTCATTGTCTTTGAATAAGGAAATATCAACCCTGTTTCGGGGAATTTTTACTCTTCCTGTATAATTAAATCTTCGGATCATTTACTGTAGTTTTAAAAACAAATCCCTTTTTACGTCAAAGCCAGTCAGTTTAATTTCAAAATCCGATTTGTTTTCAATTTCAAATTCCAATTCATTTTTTTCCTTTTTTGTAAAATAAACTCCGTGATGACTCAATACTTATCGGCGACTTTGAAACATCAAAATCAAGTTCCTGATAACTCTTAATCGGATTGCCTCTTGGCACATCATAACCAAGTTTTAATCGTAATGCTTTCGGGAATTTCATCTGCTTTCGGATTTTTAAACAATCTTCAATCCTGAATAAATTTTCTCGAATCAGCACAGGTCTTTTTCTTCCGGTTGCACAGGAATTTCCAGGATCGTTCGTTTCATCCTCTCCTGCATCATCATGGTCCGGCAAATCTTTTTGTCTTTTTCTCTTCCGGTGTTTCAATCGGAATGGAGAAGAAATCGATCAGAAGATCTTTCTGTATTCCTTCAATTGGTCTTTGTAATTGTTCATATAATGCTTTAAGTGTTCCTTTTACAAAAACAAGGGTTTCCTTTGCCATCAACATATTTGCCTTTAAAATTTCTTGAATCCGCTTGCCATTCTGTATGCGCCGGATTTTCTGAATCTCCAAGCATTCTTGCTAAATTGGTATCATGAATAATCACAACGCCTCTTACCAAGCCTTTATCAAGCGAGGTAATTCCTGAAATGGTAATTCCATCTCTTACAAAAAGGTTCTCCGGTTTTGTAAGTGAAGTATCTTTTTCAAGAAAAGCATTGAACCAGCATGTTTTAGGATCCCATTTACGGATGATACTTAAGTGGTACTTTGAAAGCAACTCTTTCATTACGTCAAATTTATCACGGAAAAGATTCAAACCCTCTTCATCTGCAAACATACTTTTATTCCATCGTGGTTTTAATTTCAGATCAAGTTCCTTTAAGTTTAAAAAAATCTTCGTCCTGTAACTGAAATGTCCATTTTGCAAAATCAAAAAGCCTGATAAGACTTTCTTTGCTTTTTATTTTTCTTTCATCGCCATTATGTCAGTTTCTGAAAATTAATCTTGTCAATTGATTCCTGAATAGAATTTTTTTCAAGAAATAATCTATTATCTTCTTCTACGATTTCAACCTCCAGTTTTCCTTCAAGAATCGGATAAAAATATTGTTCAATAACAGAATAAGCAAGTGATCAATTGTTATTTCATCCGTAACAAAAGGAATTATAAGTGATAATCCTGGTTGATGCTTTCTTTCCAGCCTGAATAATGCTTTCAAATCTTTGCAATCTCTGCTCTTCTTCTATCGGAACAGCAAAGTAATCCTCACTCTTTATAATTGCCAAACATGCCATAAGGCTTATAACCGCATTCTTCCTTTTTATCATCTTCCCGGTTATGAATTCGGAGAATACTTTGACCCATCAGCATTTTACGCTGATCGCTTTTTCTTACTGTTAAGACCCCAGAATGTATTGATCTTGATGAAGCAGGGAAAACGGTTTTCCCCAAACCCCATCGTCCTAGCTTATCATCTGTTTTTCCTGAACGACCCACATTGCGCCAGAAGTAATAAAAATTATGGGGATGTTATCATTATTATTTTCTACGTAAAACTCTTCAGGATTTCCCTCCAAGCCCTTTGGTATTGAAGTCTTCAAATACCAGAAACTTCATCGGCGAAGTAAAATCAGGAAGAGGATTTAGCCGGAACTTTTGGCCTTTAAATGCGGTTGTAATGTTTCAAGCATCGGCAGATAATCCTTGCTTGCCAATGCATACTTATCACCTGAAAGAAAGATTCTGACCTTAACGGTTTCTGTTTGCTCTCCACGGTTTCTTTCATCAAGTGCATTTTGAATCCCTTCTCTTACTACAGCCGTAGAAATATTATCAACTATGTCCCTTGTAGTAGAAATTCTCCCTGGATGGGATCAACATCCATATCATCACGGGAGTTGGGTTTAAAACGCCATTCGATCATTTTAATTGTTTTTCTGTTTACCTTTTACAAGCATTGATAAAATTTGACAAATCGATTTTTGCTTTTGCTGTTCGGCGGAATATGTTTCAAAAATTCCTTTCGGAATCTACCAAGTTGAAGATTTTCTGAAATCATTTCGTATGTAATGGTTCTTGCATATGGATGGCTCGAAAGTTATCAAATGTTTTTTCTTGATTTACAGCTCTTGATAAAATTTGTCTCCATCTATCCTTAGCCGTTGTTTTAATCCAAGCAGAGCTAATAGTTCAGAATAAAAATTGCGTTATGATTGGATCAATTCCGGGAAAATTGAAATCAGGCTTTTTATTCAACTCCGTAACTTTCCCTCTTGCATAGTTGATTTTATTTTCATCAAATATTACCATTAAGTGATTTTCAAATGCAAAGCCAGCTCTTGCTTTTCTTCTGTTCTGAACACTGAGTGAAAAACTGGACAAATACATCAACATCAAAACCAGATTTTCCAAAACCCTTTTTTAATTCTATTTCAACCATATTTCTCAAGTGTTCTAAATAACAATTCTTCCCTTTCCATCCATTTTAAAAGAGCTTCATCCGGCGCTTCAGTTGGTGAAACATCTTTTATCGTTGATCGCGCAAACTCAGAAAAGAGAAGAATTGGCGGAAACTTTTCGCCAAACCTTTTCCGGATCATTTCAAGATAATCTTGCGTCGGTTCTTCAATTTCAAATCCTAATGATGAAATGATATACTAACCAGCATAATTCAATTCCCCTTTCTCACCTCTCAAGTCTTTTACAATAGATTTATTTTCTACTTCTGATAGTCCGAAAAGCCATAACAGTTGGTGCTCTGCAGTTGATTTAGCCGGTGTTATTAGAGCTTCTACGTTATCTTTATCTATTCTTGCTATTATTACCAAATCACCCGCAGATGAATTTTCTATAACATCGTTTGTTGAATAATATAATCTATATTCTGTTCTCGTTGCATGATTTTCTCTTGCATCATACCAGGTTAGATTTCCTTCATCTTCTATCGCTTTGTCTTCTTCATCGGAGAGAAAAATAAATTTTGCTTTAAACTTAATTTTTTCAGAACCGAAGATTGCCTTGAATCCTGCTATTCCATTAAACTCATGTTGATTCGATGAATCCGCTTTTATTTCAACTTCACTAAGTCTTTTCGCACCAATACCACTAAAATATTTGATAATCAATAATCAAATAATCTCATTGTTTGCTTTCCTACTGCTCGTATCAATGGCATCACACAGAATTACCAAACTGCCGGTAGGCCTGATTATCTGAAACAGTGATTTTAAAATTTTGAGGGAATCCCTGCAATGCTGCACATTCTTTTGGAGTTAGTCTGCGGGGATTATTATTTTGTTGCGGAATTAATATTTCCGCACCATCCTTATAATATCTTGCGCTCATCGTTCTGGTTATTCCATTCAAATCAACAAGACCAAAACCAAAGCCATTTCCTTTTGCTTTATGCTTTTTTGCGTAGTCCTGAAGATAGTTCCATAGATGATCTGACAATGTATATTTGGGATCTGCTTTTTTTGCTAAGATTGTTTTTGCTTTATGGTTAGCTTTTGGAACGAATAATTTTATCAAAGTCAAAAGAAAGTTTCTCAGCCATAATATAATTTATCAAAACCAACCATTATTGTTCTTTCCCTGTGCTGTGGCACGAAATGTTTTCCGTCCAGCACTCTTGAATTAAATGAATACCCCAATTCTTCTAAAGAGTTTTTGATAATTTTAAACGTATTGCCTTTATCATGTGAAATAAGATTTTTAACGTTCTCGAGAAAGAAAGCCTTTGGTCTGTGCTGCGATTATTTCGGCAACGTGAAAAAATAAATTCCCTTGTTTTATATCCTCAAAGCCATGTTTTCTTCCCAAACTATTTTTCTTTGTTACTCCCGCAATAGAAAATGGCTGACAGGGAAAACCGCCGCACAATAAATCAAACTTTTTTGGGATGTAGCTTTTAGTTTCACTCTTTGTAATATCACCAAATGGAATTTCACCAAAGTTGGCTTTATATGTTTGTTGCGCATACTTATCATACTCGGAACTAAACACACATTTTCCACCCGAAACTCTGAAGCGCTATTCTGAATCCGCCGATTCCTGCAAACAGATCAATGAAAGTAAATTTTTCTTCTCCCCCTTTTGGACCAGGAAACGGAACATGTGCTTTTATCTCAAACAAATATTGCTGTATAGCTTCTTCAGTAACCGCTTTAATTCTTTACCAAAATCCATTCAGATTCATGTGGTGAACTTTTGAAATAGGTTTTCGCAATTTTCTTCGAGTCATTTGACAAAGTATCATAGTGATCCAATAAAGTTTCTCCGATAGAAAAATCATTTTGTTTTTTGTTTTCCTTTTTTGCCTGGTAAGCTTTAATATTAATTTTTGTGCCAATCATGTTTTCTTCCTTTTTCCGTTTATGAAAATTTCTGAATCAAAAAAATCTTTTAGAGATATTTCAAGCGCATTAAGTATTCTTTCGAGAGTTCCTATTGAAATATTTTTCCTTCCTTTTTCAACGTGCGTCAGAGTAACGTATCTTTCAATATCAGCTTCGTAAGCAAATTTTTGTTGCGATAATTTTTTATCTTTTCGCAATTGAGTTATTCGCTTCGCCGACTTTTTCTTTTAGTCCATACACGAACATATTTTTAGTGTGTCCTAAAAAGCGGTATGCTTTAGGACACAATGTGAATAGTGAATAAGATTTTTTTGGCAGTACTATCTTATTCCGACTGAGTACATGTCTTTTCGCCACGTTTGAAACTTTAAGAAGTTTCAGGAAAGTTTTTTCAGCAGAGCAGGAAAGCGTCTTTTCAGTTGTAGCAGATTTTAATTTGCATTCCCAGATGTAATGATCTTCCATCCATCTTTTTTTAATGCTTTCAATGCTTTTGCATCGTTGGCTTTGTTGGCATTTATTTTATTGAGCCACCATGCTGTTCTTGTTTTGGGCACAACAAAATATTTGCAGTTGTTATGTCCGTGCCAGAAGCAGCCATGAATAAATACTACAGTTTTATATTTTGGTAAAACAATATCCGGTTTGCCGGGTAATTTTTTATCGTGGAGCGTGTAACGAAATCCATGTGCATGCAAAAACTTTCGCACAAGCAGTTCCGGTTTTGTGTTCCTGCTTCTTATCTGCGACATATTATAGCTACGCGTTTCTTTGCTGTGCACATCTGCCATTATGCAAAAATATAATTATTGTTTCGGCAAACTGACAAAGAATAAGAAATAAGAAATTTGAAATAAGGAATCAGGAAGTGCGGAGCGATTACTTTCTCATTTTTCATTTCTTATTATTTATTTCTGATTTGCATAAAGATTCCTGCCTTCGCAGGAATGACGGCGAGTGCGTGAGTAATTTTAAAGAGCAGGAATTTTGTAGTAGCTTAGAGAGTTACCGTCATATCCCGCATAAGGCGGGACGTCTGTTCATTATTGTTGTCGTGGCTAACGCTCATGGCTATGCAAACGCCAACAATGGCAAACGTGTAGGAGTATATGAAATTTGAAAAATGAATTTTAAACTTAGCAACAGCACAAAAATTATTATAGTGATCGGATGCTTTATTGCATCTGTGATCGGCTTTCTTGTTAAACTGCCATCTGCCTTCCATCACATCGATAAGCAACTGCATTTTGCATATTATTTTTTAGCCGCAGCATTTCTGAATGTTTTATTCAATGTGAGTCAGCCTGTTCAAACACCTGGTGATAGCAGTTGCGCTTTTTTTATTCGGCATCGGTATTGAATTTGCGCAGGAAAATTACAACAAGGTGTTTCACGTAAGATTTCACGGGCGTTTTGATCCCGAAGATGTGAAAGCAAATGTTCGGGGCTTAATTGCTTTTTCAATAGTGTGGGCAATAGTGATGTTGGTGAGGCTTGCGTTGCGATCTTCCAAAAAAATACAAAACTCAGGTTAGTTTGTTCTTTTTTGTTTGTGCAAAAAAGAACCAAAAAAGCACACCCGAAAACGAAGACAGCCCGTTTTCGGGGTGGTAATTCTATTTGGCAATTGTGCTACTGTGGTTTCAGCATTGGAATATTATTGAGCGCCTATTCTCTAAGTTGAAAATTGAATGTTGATTGTTGGGTGTTGAAGATTTGAAATTGATGTGGCAGAGATTCCCGCCTTCGCGGGAATGACGGCGAGTGCATAAGTAACTTTAAGCTGCAGGGATTTTATAATTGATTAGAGAGTTTCCGTCATGTCCTGCGAAGGCAGGACATCTATATGGTTTTATCTATCCTTGTTATATAACTAATAATATATTCGTGCAATCATTAAAGATCAGCATTATCAGATTCCACGCATAATAAATCAGATCAAGTTGTTTTCTTCTTCATTATACTATAATCCAAATGAACTGAATTGTAATAGCAGTAAATGCATAGATAAAAAGATAGCTGCATTTTAAAAATAAGCTTTGTTGCCTTTTAAATAAAAATCTTTACAATTGTAAGTAACTATAAGTAATGGTAATATCAGCTATGAAAAAAAACAAAAAATAACAAACCATCTCTAATACCGAATCCCCAAGGAACAAAATTCCATCGTATAGAATATAAATATCGAAGTATTAGCAATAAATAATTCATAAATGATTGCTGATTTAAGAATTTTCATTTTGTGGTTGTGTTGTATTGATTGTGTATTTGTATTATTATCTGTTCAGTGTCTCCAGTTTGGATTATATTTGTCGTTTGTGGGATTAGCTTGCGATGGTGTTATTGGTGATAGCTTGAGTTTTTTGAATTAAGCTCATCAAGATTAATATTTTCCAAATAATGTGATTCTAAAGAAATTCTTTCCTCTTGGATTTTCTAACTCAATATTTGTAACATTGGTTCAGTACTTCATCAACATATTTATCATCACCAGCTGCTCCGCCTGCAATGCCGTCTTGTTTTGTCCAAAAATGTATTAGCTGATGTATTCCATAACCTACTTGCCTGGATTTTCAGGATATCTTTTGAGCCATTGTAAGCAGGTGTATTAAAGTCAATGATATTTACAGTTATTCCATAAATGTCATTAAGATAATCGAGCAGCTTGAATAGCAACATTGCCACCATGGCTATGGCCAATCAAGGTGATTTCTTCATCAGTAATTTTATTTTTCCTGCGATAATCTATAATATGATTCACCAAATCAAACGCCGCTTTTTTTCTGTCTATCTTCATTATTTAAATAGTCCATTTACTAAATCCTTCCAACTGAAAGTTGCATCCTGATGAATATTATTTGTAAGGTTGTTTTGTAATCCAATTGGTTAAAACTAGAGTCCATGTTTCAGGACCTGATTGTAGTCCCATGTACAAAGAAGGCTTCTTGCCCATCTAAATCAACAGCCTGTATTGGCGTGTTACTCGCAAACTGATACGGCGTTAATTCAGGATATTTTTTAGTAACTGCATCAACACTTATAAATCTCGCAATCTGCGGATCGTAAATTCGCATTCCATAATCCTGGTAGCCAGTTTCGGGATCGTTTCTTTTTCCGTTAAAGCCATAGGGGTAATCGCCGGAGTTAAAACTTCTTCCTTCCATTGGTTTGCCAAAGGATGTATAATCGGTTGCGCCTACAACAATAGCTTCGTAATGGTCTACTCTTGTGGAGTCGTCTTTTCGCGGAATGCCTCTTTTCGCATCTGATATCACAACCATCACATTGCCGCGATGGTCTCTTAGTTCGTATGTCTTTTCGCCAACTGTTTCATAAGTCATCCTTGCAGTTTCCTGTGGGTCGAACGGCGCAAAGAGCGGCCCAAATTTTCTTCGCAATCTTTGCAGCACATACTGTCCGTCGGCATTGGTAAAATAATTTATTTTGTAATCAATGGCGCTAAGGTTTGTGTTTGAGAAATCAATTCGTTTATGGCATATTTTTTTATTGCAGGTACGGTTGCCTGTTTTTTTGTTTGTGTAATGGCGTCTATCATGTTTTGTCTTTTCCATTCCAGCCAGGTTCTGTAGACTGCAAATACATCAAACTTTTCCGTTGCCAGTAAAACAACTTTGTTTTTATTTATTTCTATTTCATCAACAATTTCATTGCTTCTGTTATAATAATCAATTGTTGCTTTTCTGATGTCGAGAATTGCTTTGTACACCGGTTGCGCATCTATCTTATTATAAAATGTGGCGATGCTATCGCGCACATGCCCAACAATCATTTCTCCATATTCGCAGAAAAAGGTGTTGTAATAAATCCGCTCTCTCTTGATGTATTTTGGCTGCACGCTGTTAAACTGGTAAAGCTGGGTTTCGAGGTCTACTATTCGTTTATCCAGGCTTAATAATTTGCTTAAGCGTGCTGGGAAATTTTACGGAGTCATCAATTTGTAAATATTGTTTTTCTTCTGCAGTAAATTTTGCGTTGCTGCCATTATCCTGCAAGTTTTCTTTTACACTTTCAATGAAGTTGGCATTGGCGATTTTTACGAGGTTAAAATATTCGAAGGGAGTAACTTTTTTTTCGAGTACGGCTTGCATGTCGGGAGTTGAAATGTGCATAGTAGCGAACAGCCCGCGGTAACAATGGAAATAATGTATTTTTTTGTGAACCGTGTCGAGTATGCATTTGGTAATAAATGCGGAAGTATCTTTTTTGTAGAAGGTTATTATGTCTTTGGGTTGTAAACCTAAGGAGGCTAAGTCGTAGCGGAAATCAAGTCCGTCCTCATAGTTCTGAGCAGATACAACTGTGCCGATGCATAGCAATAAAAAAAGAAAGGGTAATGTCTTTTTCATGATAAGGTTTATGTTTACTTACAATTCTCAAATATACGGAAGAAGGAATAATGAACAAGAAACAGGGAATAAGAAATTTGAAATAAGGAATGAGAAATGAGGAAGTGTGGAGAGCGATTACTTTCTCATTTCTTATTTATGATTCGTAAAGAGATTCCTGCCTGCGCGGGAATGACGGTGAGTGCGTGAGTAACTTTAAGCAGCAATAACTTTAAATAAAAAGACCCGACAGTTCTTAAAATCTGCCAGGTCTTTTAATGTTACTAAATTAGTTTTTTACTTTTTAGTCTTTAGTTTTTTAGTTTTTTAGTCTTTAGTCAGCTTTAGTTTTTTAGTCCTTTACCATTTATCCACTTCTTCTCCTGCGCTTGCATTTGTATTGGTAACGGGAGGAGCTTCTATTTCTTTTTCGGGAACATGTATAGCTTCTGCAACTTCTTCTTTTTCTTCTACGCCATTAGTTTCGGCAACAACAGCTTTCGTGAACTGTGTGTTCGCCTGCAACATGTTCTCCTTCCGGTAATGTATCGTGATTAAAAGCATCGAAATCGAAATCCGGCATCAGGTCGGTTTTAACGTAGTCTACAGTTTCCGTTAATGCTTTAATGAATTTGTTGAAGTCTTCTTTGTACAGGAAAATTTTATGCCTGTCGTAACCATCTTCATTAAACTTTTTTCTGCTTTCTGTAATGGTAATATAGTAGTCATTACCTCTTGTTGCTCTTACGTCAAAAAAATATGTTCTTCTCTTCCCGGCCCTTATGCGTTTGCTGAAAACGCTTTCCATTCTTTTTTCATTGTTATCGTACGCCACAAATAAATTTTTTAGGGTTTATAATTCGTTAGTTTTTAGGTTCACAAATATAATATTGTTTTTGAACTGGCAAAATTTCGATTAGTGATTGTTTGGAGGATAAGCGTGCGCAACTTGTGGTTTTACATTTCAACATCTTGTTCTTTTTCCTGTTGCTGCTGTTCATAAAGATATGCATAATAGCCATTACTTGCAAGTAGTTGCCGGTGAGTGCCGGTTTCAATTATTTTTCCTTCGTCCAGTACAATTATATTATCGAAGTTGAACAAAGAAAAAATGCGGTGCGTTATGATTATAGCTGTTTTATGCTGAAGATAATTGTAGAGGTTCTCGATAATTTCTTTTTCTGTTTTTGTATCAACCGCGCTAAGGCAATCATCAAAAATAACTATTTCGGGATCTTTGATAAGCGCGCGTGCGATGGATATTCTTTGCTTTTGTCCACCGCTTAGTGTAACGCCGCGTTCGCCGATCATCGTATCATATTTATCGGAGAAGCCGAGTATTTCTTTTTCAACGCTGGCATTTTTAGCAGCTTGCTGCACCATTTTATCATCTGCATTCTCCACTCCGAAACGAATATTGTTGGTAACGGTATCGCTGAATAAAAAAACATCCTGCGGAACGTAGCTGATTTGTTTGCGCAGATTTTGTAAATCAAATTGTGTGAGATTTGTTCCGTCGGCGCTGATGCTTCCTTTTGTAGGATCGTACATGCGCAATAATAGTTGCGCGATAGTTGTTTTTCCACTTCCGGTTCTGCCGATGATTGCAATTTTTTGTCCTTTGGAGATTTGGAGATTAAAATCTTTCAGTGCATGAATTCCGGTGTTCGGATAAACGAATTCAACATCTTTAAAAGAAATATTTCCGTCCAACTTTTTTGAAACCGGTTCAGCAGGATTATGAATTTCAGGTTCAGTATGCAAAAACTCATTCAATCTTTTTTGCGACGCTGCTGCGCGTTGAATCATGCTTGCCACCCAACCTATGGCGCTCACCGGAAAAGTGAGCATCGTAATATAAATTACAAACTCCGTTACTGTTCCGATATCTGTGTTGTGCTTTCCATAAATTACATAAAACCCGCCGATCATTATCGTAAGCAATGTGCTTAGCCCGATCATCAATCCCATCGAAGGGAAATAAATAGATTCTACTTTGGCGAGATTGGTTGCATTCTTTCTATACTCTTCACTGTTAGTATCGAACGCGTGCAACATTGCTTTTTCCTGCACGTAAGATTTAATTACGCGGATGCCACTGTACGATTCCTGCGCATTGGTTGTAAGATTACTTAACAAAGCCTGTATGCGCTCGCTTCTTTTATGAATTATATTGTTTACGTAATAAATGGTAATTGCAAGTATTGGCAACGGCGTAAGAATATATAAAGAAAGAAGCGCGTCTTTTCGCAACATAAAAAATAAACTAAAGCCTATGCCGGCGATGAGATTGATAAGATACATTGTTGCCGGACCGGTGTACATGCGCACACGACTTACATCTTCTGCTATGCGGTTCATTAAATCGCCGGTACTATGTGTTTTGTAAAAGTTTGCATGAAGTTTTTGATAGTGCGCGTAAACTGCGTTTTTTTGATCGTATTCAATGTGACGGCTCATTACAATGATTGTTTGCCGCATAAGAAAAGTAAAGAAGCCGCTGATCAATGCAAGCACCAACAAGGTAATTCCGCTGATCAATATCTTTTGTCCAAAGGATGGTTTTGTTTTGTCAATCCGCTGAATAAATTTTTTTACAAGGATATCGTAATCGGCGCTGTCTTTCTTTTCCGACTGTTGTAATTTTTTTGCATTTGCAGCATCCTGGGGTTGCGGATTGTTATTCGGAGATGTATTTTGTTTTTCTGCAAGATTAACTACATAGCCCGTTACCTGCGGCGCAAGTATGCGAAAGTAGTTTGAAAGAACAATGAAGACGATACCAAGCAAAAAATGCCAGCGGTACTTCCAAAAATATTTATTGAGTGATTTTAGATAACGCAAGAGAGAGTTTTATTTGCAAATTTACTTTAATTGAAAGTAAAAAGTAAAAATTAAAAATAAAAACAAGAAAGAAAAAACTAAAAACTAAAAACTAAAAAGAAAAAACTAAAAAGAAAACAATAAAACTAAAGGAAAACTGAATTTAAGATAGCTACTCGAGCTAATCGTAAATAGCTCATCTAGCTATTTCGCATTAAGCAAAGTTGTGTGCAGCGCAATAACAACCCAGTTATTTTTTCTTTTTTCATAAACTGCCATCTGGCCGTTGTGCAAAATGGATACTACATCGTGCAGAATTCGTACTAAAGTTGTTTTTGTAATTAATACTGCTGTGTTTCCAATAATTCGGATAGCTGTTATGGAATCAATTGTAGCGCTTGTGTATTTTCTATCGGGTTGCATTAATAATTCTAAAACTTTTTTCTTGTCGAGCGTTTCGCCTAAGGCGTTTACAAAAACAACATCATTGGCATAAATTTTATTTAACGCAGCGGTATCTTTTGTAACTAATGAAGCGATTCGTGTTTGCTCAATCTTTTTTACTGCATCTATATCTTTTTGTTGTGCATGAAGATGCGTAAAAATAAAAGTGAGAATAAAAAACGTAACAATTCTTTTCATATTAGTTCAGAATGCTTTTAGCATAAATTTTATTTCAATATGCAAACGATAAAAATCATTTGTACATCGTTGCATACACTTCGCCACGCAATTTTAGTTTATAATTTTCAGTTGATGAGCAACGGATTGTTAACGGTTTGTTTATATCGTAATCTCTATAGCTGATTTCTCCCTGCGCCCCAGGATAATCCGCACCACAACATTTTATCGTACTCGATATAAAGAGGAATGACTTTATTATTTTGCGTTACTTCTATTTTTAAAAACTCATTCATCTTTTTGCCATCGGGAGGTGCGCCGCCCCATGAACGACTTGCTAATCCATTATCGCCAAATTGCTGCATAAATATCCTGATATTTTTTCTGGCAACTCCTTTTACTGTCGCTTCAATTTTATTCATTCCGGTTTCTTTAAAGTCTGCTTTTATTTCTTCTATGGAAACAGGAATATTAATGGTATCATCAATTCCTAAATTGTATTTATCATCTGCATATTCATCAAAACCGATCACCACTAATTGTTCTGCGCCGACAATTATTTTCTTTCCATTTAGTTTAGGAGAATATCCGCCATCCGTATAAATAATTTTACTGTGCGTAAAATTTTCTACAGGCAAATCTATTTCAACTATTTCCTGCGAAGGATTAACAACAGTGCATACTGTGCCATTTACTCCCTGCACTTTAAATCCGTACGGTTTGCGGGTGCCGGGAATTGCGCCGAATGTGCTCTCTAATCCATAGGCCTGCAAAGCGCGATACATTCTTTGCGTTTTTGCAAACCATTTTGCGTCATCATCATTCAGCAATTCGAGATTGCCGTGATAGACATTCATCCATCCTCCGCGCGCGAGAGATAAAATCAATTCGCCTTTCCACGCATGTTTTGCGCGACTGTAACAGGTTCCTGTTGTACCGATCATGAATCCGCAATTATCGATCCTGTGCAAAGGCAATCCGTTAAATTCAAATTGCCGAACCATGTGATCAGAAAAAATATCTTCCGATCGCCAGATGTTCATTGCGGGCACATCGGAAATTCGCGGGTCGCCGGAATATAATGTATCGAATACTTCGAGCCAGCGGGGATCAACCGTTTTCCGAAACGGCGTTACGCTGTCATTCATATCTCCGCCAAAACCATTATAGCCGAGCAGAATAATATCTTCGTTTTTATTTCGAAATTGTTTTAGCATATCCATGAATGCAACCTTGTTCATCTCTTCAATTTCCGAAGCAAGATGAATTTTTTCTGCGCCTAACACGCCGGCATAGAAATATGCAAAATCAAATTTAAAAGCGCGCACGCCTTTATCATACCATAGTTGCAAAGAACCCGCCAAATGTTTCAAATATCCGCCGCTGTACAAACACAAAAGATTTGGATCGCTCGTTACGGAATCCTTCCACTCTGGAATTATATCCAGCATAGGTCCGTTATGCAAGCCAACAAGATTTGTAGAGAACCACATTCCCGGTTTAATATCATTTGCCTTGCATGCATCGAGCCATTTATCCGGGCCATTTGGCCAATGTTGTTTGTGCCACGTTCTGTACCCGCCTGTTTTATCAAACCAAAATGCATCCATCAGGTAATAATCTACATGAAGTCCATTATTTTTTAAGCGGATCAATTCATTCAGTTCACGCATGGATAATTCTTCTGTAAGCGGAATATTATCCGATAGTTCATCGTAAGAAGACCAGTTGTTATAAATGGTGATTGGCTTTTTAGGGCCGCTTGTGATAAGAAATTTTTTTGAAGGATGAAATTCCTTGGCAATTATTCTTGTTGCAGGTAATAAGCCCACACCAATACCGAGAGTGTTTCGGATAAATTTTCTTCTTTTCATAAAATAAATTGTAGCTGAAAGATAAGGATTATTATTAAATGTCTTGTTGACGTTTTTTATTTATGAAGCATAAGAGGCGTCCGAAATTTCTTTCAGCAGTATTTATTTTTCAATCTTTATCTTTGCGCAACTTTCGTTAACCTGCAACACCTGTATTAAGAAATCAATTTCAGCAAAACCTCTTTGCAACTATGTTAGAGTTAATAAAAAAGATAAGACGGCAATCGAAATCATTTTTTGATAACATTTCAAACGAACGTCTTAAAAATAATTTATTACAGGCGATTCCTTTTTGGGTAGCATCTTTACTAACCGGGCTCGTTGCTGTAGCATACACAAAGCTTTTTGCCTATGCAGAAAGCAAACGGTCGCTTATTTTTCAACATACAAGCTGGCTGTTTTTTCTTATAACACCTGCATGTTTTATTATTGCGTGGTGGCTGATCAAAAAGTTTTCTACATACGCCCGCGGAAGCGGCATACCGCAGATAATGGCAGCTATTGAACTTGCAACGCCGAGAGAGCATGTGAAAATAAATAAACTGCTAAGCCTGCGCATTATTGTTGTTAAAATACTGTCGAGCGTTGTAATGGTTTTTGGAGGAGGAGTGATAGGGAGAGAAGGACCAACGATTCAAATAGCAGGTTCTATATTCAGAAAAATAAATCAGTGGCTGCCTAAATGGTGGCCGAATATTTCCAGGAGAAATATGATAATGACCGGCGCAGCTGCAGGGTTGGCCGCAGCTTTTAATACACCGCTTGGAGGAATTGTTTTTGCCGTGGAAGAATTAACAAAAACGCATATCAGTTATTTTAAGACCGCGCTCTTTACTGCTGTAATTATTGCAGGGTTAACAGCGCAGGCATTGTTAGGTCCATACCTATATCTCGGATATCCAAACATGAATAATCTTTCTTCATATATTTTTTTAGGAGTGATTGCTGTTGCAATTATTGCGGGATTGCTGGGAAGCATCATGGCGAAACTGATACTGAAGATTTTTAGATGGAAAAGTAAATTCAAATTTAATTACCAGCACGTATTATATGTAACAGGCTGCGCGCTTTTTATTGTAACGTTTGCTTTTTTTATTAACCAGGGAATGTTTGGTTCAGGAAAAGAATTAATGACTACAACTTTGTTTACGCCAAATAAAATTTTGCCATGGTACATGCCATTATTAAAAATCGGCGGACAAATTTTATCCTTCACCACCGGTGCAGCGGGCGGAGTTTTTGCTCCATCGTTAAGTGCAGGAGCAAGTATTGGCGCTGTATTTTCCGAATGGTTTCATTTATCTGATGCAAATACAAATCTTCTTATCTTATCGGGAATGGTTGCATTTTTAACAGGCGTTACACGTACACCATTCACTTCTGCAATTCTTGTTTTGGAAATGACCGACAGGCATAACGTGATTTTTCATTTAATGCTCGCAGGCATGGTTGCATCTCTCGTTGCGATGGCAATAGACAGGCATTCTTTCTACGATCATCTCAAACATTTTTATTTGCACGAACTAAAGCATGAAGAAATTGAGGAAGATGAAAAAGAAGAAAGCGATGATATTTGATGATTTATTCTGAATTGCTATTACAACCTGATTGTCTCCGGCAGGTATTTTTTTATCAACCCTTCATAATATGGTTTCAATTCCGAAACTACCGGAGGCTTCGGACTTTTAGAATACAGATCATATGGATTGAATTTCTTTACCCATTCAAACATCTCACGGTCATGGTTATCTAATAAATGTTCATAACCATTTTCCCGGTGCTGAGAATAAAAAGAGTGATAGCGAATCATATATAACGCAGGTTCCGGCAAATAATCTTTCATGATGTGATATAAATATTCATCGTGTCCCCAGCTCATCGTAACGTTGCGTAATCCACAACCGTCGGAATACACACCATATTTTGTGTTATATCTTGCATCGCTGAAATCCGGATTGTTTTCGAAAAACTCCGGGTAAACAATTTTGCCGGAATATTTACAACCCACCGGAAAAGTATCTCCAACAACGGCCCACTGCGGCTCGCCGAATAAGCACAACACTTTTCCCATGTCGTGAATAAAACCGGTGAGTACAAACCAATCCGGGTGACCGTCTGCACGAATAGCTTCGCCGGTTTGCAATAGATGTTGCAGCTGATCCAATTCAATATCCGGATCAGAATCATCAACAAGCGTGTTTAAAAAATCCATAGCATCCCAAACACGCATTTGTTTTCGGTTAAACTGCAAAAATTCTTTTCTTTTTTCCTGCACAAACTCGTAGGTCTGGTATGTATGGTTCAGGCGATAAAACTCACGCACGGTTTCCCTTTGCGGAGTTTCGTAATTACGGAATTCCTGCTGGGGCTTACCTTGTTCAGGATATCTTTGCAACACATCTTCGTCCCATTCTTCAATGTTATGCAGCGGGTTAATTTCTTTTGCAGAAAATGCAGATTGATCTTTCATTACAGGCAATGTTTATAGGAGATAAATTTACAAATTTTTGGAGAGAGAAGGAAATTTTTGAACAGGAGCCCTCACCCCAACCCCTCTCCACGGGTGGAGAGGGGCTTGTAACCCGTGAAGTTATTGAGGAGATGGCGCCTGTATAAAAAAGATAAAATAAAATACTGATTTATTATGACTCGAGCGGGACTGGTTACATAAAAATGTTTGAATACTTAAGAATGCTGCAAATAATTACGTAGTTGTTCCCTCTCCACTTGTGGAGAGGGTTAGGGTGAGGGATCACCAAAACGCTCCGTTCCGCTGAAGCAATCTCATCGTCAGTTAATCAAAGAGCATATACATTAAATCAAATCCTGATGGCCGTTGGGTGATCGGTACTGACATGCACTCGATCGGGATTGACAATGGTGCAAAGACCATCTGCATTATATCGAATCTTAATGGTCGTTGTGGGAACGGTATCGACATTTACCGGAACAATATTGCCAGTATTACAAAGACGATATACATTAAATCGAAACCTAATGGCCGGTATGGGATCGATATTTACATTCCATCAATCGTAATTGACAATGCAACAACGACAACTGGCAGTTTTGCAGCGGGCATTTTCTTTTTAAAAACGGGATAATTCTACATACGCATCCACGCGATTAATTGATAATTGATAATTGATAATTGATAATGAAGAGCAGTAACATATTTTCTTCATGATGAAATAGAAGCGCACAATAGTATTACTAAAGCACAGTTCACAGTAGTACTAAAGCTCAATCAAACCTACTTCCCGAAAACGGGCTGTATTCGTTTTCGGGTGTCCTTTTTTGGTTCTTTTTTGGACAAACAAAAAAGAACAAAAAGAGTTAGTTGATAATCCATAACGGAGAATTGATAATTGGATTATTCTACATACACATCCGCGTTAGCTCGATAACTTTGTAGTAAAAATTCTATAAAAATTATGTTCGCCATAATTGCAATTAGTAATTAATGCAGTTAATTTTATGGTGAAAAATTTATTTCCTAATTAAATCTTATCCAATGAATCGCCGACAAGAATCCCGGCTCAACATGTTTGACGCCATGATTTCCTTTTGTACAACAAACGCCACAACCATTGCTACGGTGGCAGCTTTTCAAACAGCATTTACCGCCTTCCAGGCTGCAGTAACGCAAATTCACAACACGGCGCAAATGGAAGCCGCCATTATCAGCGGCGTTGCGGCAGATAAATCGCAGGTTCGCCTGGCATTGTGCGAACAGGCTACCACTTTGAGCGCCGCGCTTTTTGCATTTGCATCTGCCACAAATAATAACCAGCTCAAAAACCAGGCGAGTGTTTCGCCCTCGGAATTTAAACGCTTCAACGATGAAAAACTGGTGCCTACCTGCGCAAATATTCACGATGCATTAAATGCAAATATCGCTGCGCTTGCGCCCTATGGCGTAACCGCGGCAATGGTAACCAATTTTCAAACTGCAATAGACGTTTACCAGTCGAAAATTGCATCGCCGAGAAATGCGGTGAGCCAACGCGCGGCGCATCTTGTTACGCTCGAAAATTTATTTAAACTGGCAACTACAATTTTAAAAACCCAGATGGATAAAATGGCGCTTCAAATCAAAGCAACGGATGCGCCTTTTTATGTTGCTTACAAAAGCAACCGCAGTATTGTTGACCCCGGCACGCCAACCAAGTAAATGGAGGGCACTGTTACCAACAGCGTGATGCATTGTAAAATAAAAAAGCCTCATGAAGAGGTAGGAAGTGAGGCTTTTGATTTCTTCATTTTTGAAAACCTGTTTATCAAAATTATTTTTTATGATAAGAATTAACCATCATCAATTCAGAGTGATTCATTGGAATATTACCAAAGAAAATATTCTTGCGAATTTGAGTGCATCCATTGAATTTTTTGGAATTCCGATACGTAATAAAACTACAACGAAATTGGATGGCTTTGGAATGCGGTGGACATTGCGATTAATGGATGATACTTCAAGTTACATAGCAGAAGATTTATACCAGGTTGATGAACCAGATATCATGCAGATTTCTGAAACAGATTTTTTGGATTTAACAGCGAAATCATTCCTGGCTTTCAGAAATGAATATGCAAAAAGAACGCGAGAATTAGGATTTCCTGATAATCAAATTGAAAATATACCGTTGCCAAAGGAAGAGACTTTAGGTATGTTATATGAGATGAAAACAGAGTGGTAATTACTGTGTGGCAATTGATGATGTTTGCATAGCATGAGCGTTAGATGCGTATAAAACCAACAATGCAATTAGCACAAGAAAATTGTAATTAAAGCGCACAATAGAATTACTGATGTAGAGTTCACAGTAGCACAAAAGTTAAATCAAAGCTCCTCCCCGAAAACGGGCTGTATTCGTTTTCGGGTGTCCTTTTTTGGTTCTTTTTTGGACAAACAAAAAAGAACAAAATATTTTGCTCCGGCAATTGATAGTGTTTGCATAGTGATGAGCGTTAGCTGTGCAAAAAACGTTATAAAAGTTAGTGGCTATGCAATTAGTTTTGCACAACAGCAACAATGCAAGAGTTCCTCACCCTAACCCTCTCCACAGGTGGAGAGGGAATAACTCTCTAAGTAATATTATCAATCTATAAGCTCAGGAATTCTTGTCATTGTTGGTCTTTTGTCCTGCTACCTGCATAGCCGCACCAACAACTTAGGATGCACTAACTTTTATATTGTTGTTGGTATAGCTAACGCTCATGCGTACGCAAACAACAACAATTACAAAAGTAATATTTAGTTGCGTAGTTATTCCCTCTCCACCTGTGGAGAGGGTTAGGGTGAGGTTACCCTCTGCAATTGCTGGCATTTGCATAGTCATGAGCGTTAGCTTTGCACAAAACCAACAACGCTATTAGCACAAGAAAATCACAATTGAAAAGAACAAAATAAACGCTATATTCATACCTATAACCAAAGCAGAAACCAATATGAAATGTACGATTACTCTTTGTTTGCTTTTAGCTTATTCATACGGTCATAGCCAAACTAATAATGATTCTGTAGCAATTGTAAAGTTGCTTGAAAAAGCAGCAACCACTTTTAGATCAGGTGATGCAAACGCTTATGCGGATTGCTGGAAGATACAACCATATAGTGTTATCCTCATTTCCACGGCTGATGGTAAAGCAATGTCGATACCTGCGGAAATGATGGCTCATTCTTCTAAGTATATGGGACAGGGCGGCTTTGCTACAGCAACAAATTACAGAATGAGCATTCATAATAACTGTGGATGGACAAGCTTCGACGAAGTATCTACCGCCAAAGACGGAACAAAATCCTATTCCTACGAAATGTGGATGGTTGAAAAAATTAATAAAAAATGGAAACTCGTTGCTGCGTCGATGCATTTCTATAAACAATCATAGCTTCACTTTGGCCTTTTTCTCACAAGGTCAATCCAACAAACTTTTGTACCATTGTTATTATTCGCATAACCATAGGTTGGGGTGATGTTGCTCCCGCAACTGTTGTTGTTCACATAGCCATGCACGTTAGCTTCGCACAAAACCAACAACGCTATTAGCACAAGAAAATCATAATTAAAGCGTACAATAATGTTACCAATGCACAGTTCACAGTAGTACAAAAGTTAAATCAAAGCTCCTCCCCGAAAACGGGTTGTATTCGTTTTCGGGTGTCCTTTTTTGGTTCTTTTTTGGACAAACAAAAAAGAACAAAATATTTTGCTCCGGCAATTGATAGTGTTTGCATAGCAATCCCCACTTTCTTTCCCCCAACAAAAAAAAATTTGCGAAACCGAACAGTTGCGCATATATTTGCAACCGATTGGCTTCATATAACGCAAATAACAATATGAGAAGAGACATTTACCAGGCAATAGCCGACCCCACAAGGCGCGCAATTATTGCTTTAATTGCGCTACAGGCAATGACACCCAATGCCATTGCCGACAACTTTCATACTACCCGGCAATCCGTTTCCAAACACCTTCGCATACTCACAGAATGCGAACTGGTAAAACAGGAACATAACGGCAGAGAAATTTACTACTCACTTGAAATTAACAAAATGAAAGAAATAGACAAATGGATTGAACAATTCAGAACGATTTGGGAAACCCGTTTCAATCAACTCGACAAAGTATTATCAACACTTAAAAAACAAAAAAAATGAACAACTTGTTATTCGATTTTACTGTAGACAAATCAATAAAAACCGTATTCATAAACAGGGAATTTGATGCCGAACTTTCATTGGTATGGGATGCATTTACCAAAGCTGAATTGCTTGATCAATGGATTGCACCTAAACCTTTTGTAGCTAAAACAAAATACCAGGATTTTAAAGTTGGCGGAAAAAGATTTTATGCTATGGTAAGTCCTGAAGGAGCAGGAGCGTTGGGCGATCCAGGAATATACTTCCATTACTCCAAAGACCAATTTTAAAATGTACAATGCTTTTGCAGACAAAGATGAAAATCCTGAATTGCCCGGCTCTGATTGGAATCATAATTTCAGCGAACAAAACAGCATAACAAAAGTGAGTATTACTATTTACAATGAATCTCTTGAACGTTTGGAAAAGATAAGTGAGGGATTCAAAATAGGATTTACAATGTCGATGAAAAACCTGGAAGAACTATTGGAAGCTTTATCGAAAAAATGAAAGTTTTAAGAAAGTAAACAATTTAACATCATAAAAAATAAAAATCATGGCACTTATCAATCCTCACATCAACTTTAACGGAAATGCCGAAGAAGCATTTACCTTTTACAAATCGGTATTTGGCGGAGAGTTTGCAAAGATCATCCGTTTCAAAGATATCGCAAGCGCAGAATTTCCGATAGCAGAAAAGGAAGCAAATAAAATAATGCACATTGCTTTGCCAATTGGCAAAAACTTTTTAATGGCCAATGACGTTCCGGAATTTATGGGCAAAACAAATGAAAATGAGAACAGAAGTAAAATTGTAATAAGCGCAGAAAGTAAAGAAGAAGCAGACAAATTATATAATGGGCTATCAGCAGGCGGAAATGTTGAAATGCCAATTGCCGACAGTCCATGGGGTACATATTTTGCGATGTTCAGAGATAAATACGGCATTGAATGGATGGTGGAATTTGACGCGAAAAAATAACGGGCAAGCGTAGCTGAAGAAAGTCTTAAGAATGATTCGACGGATAAACGCTGGCTTAAAATTTACCGCTTGCTGAAAGTTAGAAAACATAAATAGAATTCTGAAAAGTATGGTTGAAGTTTTCAAAACAAATGTTCACAAAAAGACACAAAGCAAAATGCTGCTTTGTGTCTTGTCTGAAGCATTCCCATCGTTCAAAATTAATTTTGATTTTTCAGATTGCGATAAAGTGCTTAGAGTTGAAGGAGACAATATAGAAGCGTTAAGAATAATGATACTCGTAAAAGAGCATGGAATTAAGTGTGAAATATTAGATTAACAGCAAAACAATGGGAAACTTTAAATTTATAATTTTGAGGAAGATTAAAAACTAAAAGCAATTATATGAGAAAACTAATCTACGCCATCAACATCACCTTAGATGGCTGCGTTGACCATACCAAATTCAATCCCGATGAAGAAACGTTTGAATACTTTATACACCTCACGCGGAGTGCTGATACATTCCTCTATGGCCGCATAACTTATGAATTGATGGTTCCTTATTGGCCCGATGAGGCGAAAAACTCTCCGGAGGACGAATTTGCACAGGCATTTGTCGCCGTCAACAAAATAGTTGTTTTCTCCAAATCATTAGATAATCCCGAAGGAGAAAAAACGAAAGTTGTTCGTACGAACCTTCACGACGAAATACTTAAATTGAAAGAAGAAAAAGGCAAGAATATTTTAACCGGAGGAGTAAACATTCCTTCGCAACTTGCAGAGCTTGGTTTGATAGATGAATATCATTTTGTGGTTCACCCGATTGTTATAGGAGGAGGGAGACGGTTGTTTGACGGTATCAACCTGCAGGAGAAATTACAATTAAAACTTGTTGAGACGACGGTTTTTAAGTCGTGTGTTGTGCTTCGGTACCTGAAACAATGAGAAAAAAATCCTGGGCAATTGTTGTTGTTTGCATAGCCATGAGCGTTAGCTTGTGCGCAACGCGAATAATGGGAAGAGAAACTGCAGGATTAATTTAAAAACGTATGCACTTTACCGTTAGTAAGGCGCTCAATAGAATTGTTACTGTACAAGAGTGCGACGCAACGATGATGAGTAAAGAACAAATGCTGGTTACATAAAAAAAATTTACCAAAACACCGTGTACAACGCAGTTAATATTCCAACAATAATTACTGAACCAATTATAAAACCTGTTGAGCTGCGAAACATTTTTGTATCTATGACCAATGCTTTTGAGTAATCTTTTTTCTTTGCCGCAAGACTAATAATAATTACCAACGCAACGAGAATTACAAACACAATACTCATACGATCGAGAAATGGATAATCGGGAAATGCGCCGTTTGTCCAAACGGGTAAAAATTTTAAAACAACGGAAAGCGGAATGGTGAGTAATGCTGCAGTTAACGCTGCTGTTGCTGTTGCACGTTTCCAAAAAAAGCCGAGTAAAAAAATAGTGAGCACGCCGGGAGAAATAAAACCGACATATTCCTGGATGAATTGATAAGCCTGATCCAAAGATTTTAATGCCGGCGCAACAATACTTGCAATCAGCATCGCAACAACAACAGTTATGCGGCCGGTTTTTACCAATTGTTTTTCGCTTGCGGATTTGTGAAAATATTTTTTATAGATATCCAGAGAAAAAATTGTGGAGATGCTGTTTGCTTTTCCGGCGAGCGATGCAACAATTGCAGCTGTCAATGCAGCAAAGGCCAAACCTTTTAAACCATTCGGCAATAAATTCATTAGAGTAGGGTAGGATTGATCGGGTTTGATGATACCAGCCGCATCAGTCATCTCATGCTGAAACATTCCGTTTTGATGCATCACAAACATGGTGATGCCGGGAATAACAACAATAACGGGAACAAGTAATTTTAAAAATGCCGCAAATAAAATTCCGCTGCGCGCTGTCTTTAAATCCGCGCCCAGCGCGCGTTGTGTGATGTACTGGTTGCAACCCCAATAATTCAAATTGTTGATCCACATTCCGCCGACTAAAACGGAAAGTCCGGGAAGATCTTTATAAAAAGGATTTGATTTATCAAATATCATATGAAAATGCGACGGCGCTTTTTCTCTGATCAAACTCAATCCTTTCAAAATATTATTTCCAAATCCAAAATGATTTGATAATAACGTAAGCGCAAGATAAGTTGTAACTAATCCACCCATAACTAAAATGGCCACTTGAATAACATCGGTGTAACCTATAACTTTCATTCCGCCGAGAGTAACAAAAATTGCAAATAATCCTAAGCCAACCATGCACCATTCAAAACTTATTCCTGAAATTGACGACACAGCTAATGCGCCGAGATAAATTATAGAAGTGAGATTTACAAAAACATAAACCAACAACCAAAAAACCGCCATGATAGTGCTTACTTTATCGTTGTACCGCTTTGCTAAAAACTGCGGCATGGTGTAAATTTTATTTTTCAGGTAAACCGGAATAAAAAAAACAGCAACTATAATTAATGTTGCGGCAGCCATCCATTCGTAAGTGGAAATTGCTAAGCCCAATGCAAATCCCGAACCTGCCATACCTATAAAATGTTCCGCTGAAATATTTGATGCAATTAATGAAGCGCCGATTGCCCACCATGTAAGCGCGCCTTCTGCAAGAAAAAAATCTTTTGAATCTGTTTGCGATTTTTTCTTTTTGTGATATATGTAATATCCGTAGCCGGAAACAACAAAAAAATAGATCAGAAAAACAATATAATCTGGCGTATGCAATCGGTTCATAGCAATTATTTGGTTTTCTGAAAATAGAAAATTATTATGGATTTGTTTCTTTTAAATTGCAATCAATATTTTTTACCTTTTATTTTTATGAACAGTCTATACATTACAATCATAGGTCTCGTTGCAGCATTTTGCACAACCATATCTTTTTTGCCGCAGGCAATTAAAACCATTCAAACAAAAAACACATCCGGTATTTCGCTTTCCATGTATTTTCTTTTTGCATTCGGCACATTATTGTGGCTCGTTTACGGATTACTGAGTCTCAACATTCCGATTATCATCGCAAACGCAATCACATTGGTGTTTGCCAGCATCATCCTCGTTTATAAAGTAAAATACAATTAAGATTTCTTTACAAAACGCTGTCGTCAAACTGACAAATTCCATTTATTCTCTTGTTAACTTTGTATAGGATTGTTGACGATGATTTTTTTTGATACCAGCTTCGGTTTTTCATAGCATCATCGTTGCGTCGCAATCCGTTCATCGGTAGAATATAAATTGAGCTATGGTTTATTAATTCTAAAAGTGATTATTATGAAAAAATATTTTTTTGCGGCAATTATTTTATTGGCGATTAGCATTTGCAGTAATCAGTTTTATAAAAAAGCCTGAAACCAAAGCTGCGCAAGGCTTTGCTGTTGTTGAGCTTTTTACTTCCGAAGGATGTTCCAGTTGTCCGCCCGCAGATGAAGCTGTTGCAGATATTGCCAAACAAAATAAAAGCAATGTTTTTATTTTAGGTTACCACGTTGACTACTGGAATTATTTAGGCTGGAAAGATATGTATAGCAGCAGCGCGTATTCAAATCGTCAAAAACAGTATGCATCTGTTTTTCAATTAAACAGCATATACACTCCGCAAATTGTTGTAAACGGAAAAACAGAGTTTGTTGGTTCAGACAAAAATAAATTGCAGCAAACAATTACCAAAGAGTTGAATAATAATATAGCTAAGCCATTTGATGCATCGGCAAAAAGCACGGATGAAAAAACTGTTGTTGTTAATGTAAAATCCTCAACGCCTGCCAAATGATATTATTAATGTGGCGCTAATTCAACTGCAGGCGCAAAGCGATGTTAAGCGTGGAGAAAATAATGGCAAGCAATTGCATCACATAAACGTTGTGCGCGATTTAAAAACAATTGACACTTCAAACAAACAATCTTCTGTAAATTTTATTTTCCCGGATGGATTACCTAAAAAAGATTTTTCAATAATTATCTTCTCACAAAATAAAAACAACCTTCAAATTGATAATGCCGGCGAAATTGCGATTCAATAATTTTTAAATAAGAATAAAAAAACAGGCAACACTTGTTTCTTGTTGTAACAAGTTTTTAATTGATCTCATTCGTTAGTGAAAATTTCTTTTTCTTCCAGTCCGCTTGATGTAGCCACCAATAATGTTCCCTGCACATATTTTTCATTATGCTGACTCGCATCCAAGCCAGCTTCTTCTTCTTCATTGCTAACACGCAAGGGCACAATAAAATTGATAAATTTAAAAATGAGAAATGAAACAAAAAAACTATATCCAACAGCGCAACCCATTGCTTTAAGTTGTATAAAAAAGAAATCCGGATTGCCATAGGCCCATCCATTATTGCCTGCTGCATTAACAGCTTTTGTTGCAAAAATTCCAGTCATCAGCATTCCTACCATACCTCCAATACCGTGACAAGGGAAAACATCCAATGTATCATCCAATGGAGTTTTTGATTTAATGAACACAGCAATATTTGAAATGATTGCTGCAGTAAAACCTATAAAAATGCTTTGTGGTATTGCAACATAGCCGGCTGCCGGAGTAATGGCAACCAATCCTACAACTGCACCCACACAAAAACCAACTACTGATGGTTTTTTCCCTTTAAGCACATCAAAAAACATCCAGGATAATCCGCCTGCTGCAGCTGCAGTATTTGTAGTGGAAAACGCAGATACTGCAAGTGAATTCGCAGCTAAGGCAGAACCTGCATTAAATCCGAACCAACCAAACCACAACAAGCCGGTGCCAATTAAAATGTAAGGAATATTTGCTGGAGTTGATTCAATGTTTTGCAAATGAATTTTGCGCCGTTTTAATACCAGCGCTCCGGCCAATGCTGCACAGCCTGCAGAAATATGTACAACAGTGCCGCCGGCAAAATCGAGCGCACCCATTTTTGCTAAAAAACCATCGGGATGCCAGCTCCAGTGAGCAAGAGGCGCATATACTAATAAACTAAAAAGAACTGTAAATAAAACGTAAGCAGTAAAGCGCATCCGTTCGGCAATTGCACCTACCACAAGTCCGGGAGTTATAATAGCAAACATCAACTGAAACATAGAAAAAAGTCCTTTCGGAATTGTTGGGGCGAGAACCCATGGCTCACCGGATATAACACCTTTGTAAAAAAAGTGCGTTATAGGGTTGCCGATGAATCCTTTTATTGAAGGTCCGAAACATAAACTATAACCGACAACGATCCATAAAACTCCAACCAAACCCGCAGCTACAACACTTTTCATCATAGTAGAAAGAACGTTCTTTCTATTTACCATTCCGCCATAAAAAAAAGCTAATGCCGGCGTCATTAAAAAAACCAAAGCAGTTGCCACAACTATCCAGGCAATATCAGCAGAATTGTACTTGCCATTATCAAAAATTGGCAGGGCAGGAATAAATAGAGAAATAACAGCAACAGCAACAAGTACCAGAAATGGCGCAGCAGATTTTAGCCGATTTTTTTTCATGATTTAGTTTGAATTTAGCAAGCCCGATATTAATTATTTCTATTTTTTTGGCGAAATTATTTAAAATTCGGTACATACTTCGTAAATAATTAGATATTCTTATTTTTAATTTAATAAAATGTTGATAACTTTCAAAATGCCTTTTTGAGTAACAATTTTAAATAGAGCATAGGCATTATTCGGTGCGTTTTATGTCGGAAAACCTATCTCAAGATTTCATTATCAAACCAAATAATAGGATATTTTTTCTAAAATCTTCATTCAAATTTTACTTTAAAAAGCATCAAAGCTGCTATTTTCAATGTCTTTTTATTTTTTTACTGATTTCGAAAGCTTTGAATGTAACCAGCAGGCATCTTATTTGTTATATTTGTATGTTTTAGTAATAATTTTTTATTCAAATTATAAGATATGATTACTGTGTCATCAAAAGCAAAAGATTATATAAGCAGAATGCTGATGCAAGAACATAAGGATTTGAGTTCTTATTTGCGCGTTGGCATCAAAGCCGGTGGATGCTCAGGGCTGGAATATCAAATGGATTTTGATTCAACCTTAAAAGAAGGCGACCAGGTTTTTGAAGATAAAGGAATAAAAGTGATAGTGGATATGAAAAGCCTGCTTTATCTATACGGAACCGAACTCGATTATTCGGACGGGCTTAATGGAAAAGGTTTGTTTTTCAACAATCCGAATGCATCAAGAACTTGTAGTTGTGGAGAAAGTTTTGCAGTATAAATTCGCGTGGAAAGAAATCAAATGAGCAATAATAACGACATATTAGAAAGGCTAACCACCGAGGCATACGAATACGGATTTGTTACGGATATAGAAATGGATATCGCACCTAAGGGTTTGAATGAAGATATAGTGCGATTCATTTCTCAAAAGAAAAATGAGCCAGATTGGTTATTGGAATGGAGATTGAAAGCATTACGGCATTTTCAAAAATGCGAAATGCCTTCGTGGCAAAATTTCCCAATGCCAAAAATTGACTTTCAGTCAATATCTTATTATGCAGCTCCAACAAAAAAAACAAAGTATAACAGTCTGGATGAAGTTGATCCGGAATTATTAGCAACTTTTGAAAAACTCGGCATTCCGTTAAACGAACAAAAAATATTATCCGGAGTAGCTGTGGATGTTGTGTTCGACAGTGTTTCTGTAAAAACAACCTTCAGAGAAAAATTAGAAGAGCTTGGAATTATTTTTTGTTCTTTCAGCGAAGCCGTAAAAAAATGCCCCGAACTTATAAAAAAATATTTAGGATCAGTTGTTCCGTATACAGATAATGTATTTGCCGCATTGAATGCTGCTGTAGCTTCCGACGGTTCATTCGCATACATTCCCAAAGGCGTGCGTTGCCCGATGGAGCTATCAACTTATTTCCGGATTAATGCGCAAAACACCGGCCAGTTTGAACGGACACTGATTATTGCGGATGAAGGCAGTTATGTAAGCTATCTCGAAGGTTGCACGGCACCTATGCGGGATGAAAATCAATTGCACGCTGCAGTGGTGGAGTTAATCGCATTGCAAAACGCAGAAATAAAATATTCAACTGTGCAGAATTGGTATCCGGGAGATAAGGATGGCAAAGGAGGTATTTACAATTTTGTTACAAAACGTGGGATTTGTAAAGGAGATAATGCAAAAATTTCCTGGACGCAGGTTGAAACTGGTTCATCTATAACATGGAAATATCCGAGTGTGATTTTGCGCGGAGATAATTCCGTTGGTGAATTTTATTCTGTTGCATTAACTAAGAATATGCAAATCGCTGACACGGGAACAAAAATGCACCATATCGGAAAAAATACAAGGAGCAGAATTATTTCAAAAGGTATTTCTGCCGGTCATGGCAACAATAGTTATCGTGGATTGGTGCAGGTTAGTCCGGGCGCAGAAAATGCAAGAAATTTTACGCAATGTGATTCGTTGCTAATTGGCGATGAGTGCGGCGCTCACACATTTCCTTACATCGAAGCAAAAAATAATACAGCTATTGTTGAGCACGAAGCCACCACTTCAAAAATTGGTGAAGACCAGATATTTTATCTGAAACAGCGGGGTATAGATACCGAAAAAGCAGTTGCATTAATTGTAAATGGTTATGCCAAAGAAGTGCTGAATCAATTGCCGATGGAATTTGCAGTAGAAGCGCAAAAGCTATTAGCAATTTCATTGGAAGGAAGCGTGGGGTAATTATTAATTGAGAATTAATAATTGATAGAAAGAAAAATAATAAATAATAACGAATGTATGAGATTAAGAAATCCTACATCGTACATCTAAAATCGTAAATTCTCAGGATGTTAAGCATAAAAAATTTACAGACATCGGTTGAAGAAAAGGAAATATTAAAAGGATTGAACCTTGAAATAAAAGCTGGCGAAGTACATGCTATCATGGGACCGAATGGTTCCGGCAAAAGCACGCTGGCTGCGGCTCTTACAGGAAAAGATAATTATACTGTAACCGGAGGCGAAGTTTTGTTTGAAGGGAAAAATCTTTTAGAACTTTCACCCGAAGATCGCGCACGTGAAGGTATATTTCTTGCATTTCAATACCCGGTAGAAATTCCCGGAGTTTCAAATATCAATTTCTTAAGAACGGCATTAAATGAAATAAGAAATTATAGAAATCTTCCGCAGCTTGAAGCGAAAGATTTTTTGAAATTAGTAAAAGAAAAACAAAAATTAGTTGAATTCGATGCTGCTCTCACCAACCGTTCTTTGAATGAAGGATTTTCCGGCGGTGAGAAAAAAAGAAATGAAATTTTTCAACTGGCAATGCTCGAACCTAAGCTCGCAATTCTTGATGAAACAGATTCCGGTTTGGATATTGATGCGCTGCGAATTGTATCCAAAGGTGTAAATAAATTGCGCACTGATAAAAATGCTTTTATAATAATCACGCATTACCAGCGCCTGCTGGAATATATTGTTCCTGATTTTGTGCACGTTTTATATAACGGGCAAATTGTAAAATCGGGTGGTAAAGAATTAGCATTGGAGCTTGAAGAAAAAGGCTATGATTGGCTCAAAGAAGAATCCAAAGAAAAAGAATTGGTTTAAAATGCAAAGCATGATCGCGAACGTTACTTTTCCGCTATACGAACAATTCATCGTTGATTTCGAAACGCAATCTGTTTTGTCATCATCTGCTGAACCTGAAGAATTACATCTGCTCAGAAAAAAAACATTTGATCAATTTAAAAGATTGGGATTTCCTACAACAAAAACAGAAGACTGGAAATACACGCATTTTGCTCCGTTTTTAAAAGAAGAATTTGCAACATCGGCAGATAATGATTTGTTGACTGTTAATGAAGATTTTTTTTCAAAACTACATATCAAATCCCTGGATTGTTACCGGATTGTTTTAGTAAACGGAATGTATCGTTCAGAATTTTCTGATATTATTAATGATGAAGGCGTTTTCGTTTCTTCTCTCGACTCATCTTTTTCTAAAAAAACTTTCAAACAACATTTCGGAAAATATACGGATACTGAAAAAAATCATTTTGCAGCATTAAATACTTCTTTGTTTCGCGACGGGTTATTTTTAGAAATCAAAGACAAAATTATTCTTGATAAACCTTTGCACATCATTCATGTTGTTTCGTCAAAAAGTAATTTGTTTTTGCAGCCTCGTAATCTTTTCGTGATCGGCAATCATGCGCAGCTCAGCATTATTGAAAGCTATGTAAGTGCAAATGATAATGCAGAAGTTTTTGTAAATAATGTTTCTGAAATAATTGTTGGCGCAAATGCGCATGTGCAGCATTATTATATTCAAAGTGGAAACGAAAATGCAAGATATATTCATCATACAGAAGTGAACCAATCTGCAGCAAGTGTTTATAATAATTACAAAGCTTCGTTTCCCGGAACTGCTTTCTTGCGCAATAATCTCAACATAGCTTTGAACGGAGAAAATATTGAAAGTCATTTGTACGGATTATATCTTGCCGGCGGAAAACAGGTTGTAGATAATCACACAATTGTTGATCATCTAAAACCAAATTGCCAAAGCAATCAATTGTATAAAGGCGTGATGAAAGATGAAGCGACCGGAATTTTCAACGGAAAAATTTTTGTAAGAAAAGATGCGCAAAAAACAAATGCATTTCAAAAAAACAATAACCTGATGTTGGGCAAAAAAGCAGTTGTAGATTCAAAACCACAATTGGAAATTTTTGCTGATGATGTAAAATGCAGTCATGGTTCAACGGTCGGGCAATTTAATGAGGATGCATTGTTTTATTTAAAGTCGAGAGGAATTGGCGAAGAAAAAGCAAAAGCATTATTGATTCATGCATTTGCATATGATGTAATAGAAAAAATGCCGCTCGCTCCGGTTAAAGCGTATATTAATAAATTGATTGAAGAAGGATTGAAATAGTGAAGAATAATTTATGAACAATGAAAAGCAATTCTGCAATAGAAGACCTTGTACTCGACGTACAAAAAATAAGAAATGATTTTCCTATTCTTTCTTCCAAAGTGAATGGAAAACCTTTGGTTTATTTTGACAATGCTGCAACTTCTCAAAAACCATGGAGCGTAATTCACGCAATTGAAAATTACTACACAACACTCAACAGCAATGTACATCGCGGCGTGCATCATTTAAGTCAGCTCGCAACGGATGCATTTGAAGCATCAAGAAAAAAAATAGCTGCATATATTAATGCTGTGCACGATTATGAAGTGATCTATACAAAAGGAACAACAGAAAGTATCAATCTTGTTGCTTCGAGCTATGGAAAACAATTTGTGCAGAAAGATGATGTGATTATTATTTCTTCACTCGAGCATCATTCCAATATAGTTCCGTGGCAAATTCTTTGTGAAGATAAAGGCGCAAAGCTAAAAGTGATTCCTATAAATGATAAAGGAGAATTATTGATGGATTCTTTCAGAGAAATGCTGGATGAAAAAGTGAAATTGGTTTCTGTTAATTATGTTTCTAATTCCTTAGGTACAATTAATCCCGTTAGAGAAATTATTGAATTATCTCATCAGCAAAATATTCCGGTATTGCTCGATGCAGCGCAGGCTGTGCAGCATATTGCAGTTGATGTGCAGGAACTCAATGTTGATTTTCTTGCTTTCTCCGGTCACAAAATGTACGGACCAACAGGTATTGGAATTTTATACGGCAAAGAAAAATGGTTGAATAAAATACCGCCATATCAAGGCGGAGGCGAGATGATAAAAACAGTAAGTTTTGAAAAAACGGTGTATAATGAATTGCCTTTTAAATTTGAAGCAGGCACACCAAATATTGAAGCGGCTATTTGTCTCGGCGTTGCGGTTGATTATATAAATAGCATAGGGTTAGAAAAAATTCAGGAGTATGAACATGAGTTGCTGCAATATGGTATCGAAAAATTATCAGCTATTGAAGGATTGAAATTTGTTGGCACAGCAGAACAAAGAGCGAGTGTTATATCTTTTAATATTGAAGGTGCGCATCCATATGATGTGGGCGTGATACTCGATCAATTAGGTATAGCAGTCCGCACCGGGCATCATTGCACGCAGCCGCTGATGGATATTTTTGACATACCCGGCACCGTTAGAGCTTCATTTGCTTTTTATAATACCAAAGAAGAAATTGACAAACTTGCAGAAGCTGTACAAAAAGCAGTGAGTATGCTGATTTAAGCCATAGCTGAATAGAACTTCAACCGTACAAGAGTGCGACGCAACGATGATGAATAGAATTACTAAAGCTGGTTACCAAAAAAAATCATAATTGATAATTGAGAATTGATAATTTGTTAAGCAAAATGCAATTAAAGAAATCGTACATCTAAAATCGTAAATCAAATGACGATTAACGAAGCACAAGACGAATTAATTGATGATTTTTCTCTTTTTGGAGACTGGATGGAGAAATATGAAAATATTATCCAGATGGGAAAAGAATTGCCGATGATTGATGAACAACATAAAAAAGAAGAAAACCTGATTAAAGGATGCCAGGCGAAAGTGTGGCTGCACGCGGATTTCAAAGATGGCAAGATTTTTTTTACTGCCGACAGCGACGCGATTATTACAAAAGGATTAGTGAGTATGGTTGTTCGTGTTTTGTCGGGGCATACGCCGGATGAAATTGTGCGCGCTGATTTATATTTTGTAGATAAGATTGGTTTGCGCGAACATCTTTCGATGACGCGATCGAATGGTTTGTTATCTATGATAAAGCAAATGAAAATGTACGCAATGGCTTTGCACACAAAAACTAACGTTAACTGATATGTAATGATTGATAAGATCACTTTGGAAATGAAAATTATTGATGTTCTGAAAACAGTTCACGATCCGGAAATACCTGCTAACATTTATGATCTCGGGCTGATTTACGACATCAATATAAAAGATACCGGGTATGTAAATATCAAAATGACTCTGACTGCACCGGGATGCCCTGTTGCCGGAGAAATTATTATGGAAGTTGATAACAAAGTCCGCGCAGTGGAAGGAGTAACTGATGTAAACGTAATGCTCACTTTCGATCCGCCCTGGAAAAAAGATATGATGAGCGAAGAAGCCAAACTCGAACTTGGTTTTTTATAAATTTCATTTCATTTTTTTCTGCGATTGTAATAACATTTTTATTGCCTGAATAATAATTTTTATAATTATAGGTTAATGAACAGGTATTATCTTCATACAATTATATGCCCACAGCAAATCGTCAATATTGGTTTAAATCCGGTTCGTACACTTTACTGACGAATATTCAAACTCTTTTATTTGGCTTTGGCGGTTTTTATTTGCTCGTACGTATTTTGGATAAACATAGTTTTGGAATCTGGACTCTTTTTATTGTTACCACTACAATTTTTGACATGGCGCGAAGCGGGCTTATTCAAAACGCGCTTATCAAATTTTTATCTCACAGCGTTAATGAAGAAAAACATGATATAGTTTCTGCTTCATTTTTTTTGAGCGGCATTTTGATGATCGCGTGTATAATAATTAATATCAGTCTCGCACATTATCTTGCAAACCTCTGGCATTATGAAGGATTAGTTACAATGTTCTATACTTACAACATTGTTTATCTTTTGCAGGGAATGCTTTCTCAATTTCAATGGATAGAACAGGCCAACCTCAGTTTTAAAGGAATTTTAATTACCAACACCATTAAGCAAGGCGGTTTCTTTTTTTATGTTCTCGCATGTTTTGTATTTCATATTCACACTTCTTTAATGAATTTAATTTACGTACAGGCAATATGTGCGCTGTCGGGTGCAGCAGTGCAATATTTTATTGTGAAGAAATATCTTTTCTTTTCTTTAAAAATAAATATGTACTGGGTAAAAAAATTATTTAATTACGGAAAATTTGTTTTTGGAACTTCCATCAGTTCCATACTTGCAAACACAATCAATCAAATGATGTTAGGCGCATTGCTTTCACCGGAAGCAGCGGGCGTATTTAATGTTGCGGCAAGAATAAGTAATCTTGCAGATATTCCTTCCACAGCGCTTAGCACAATTGTTTTTCCGCAAAGTGCAAAACGATTCGCGGCTGAAGGGAATGATGCAATAAAATATTTGTATGAAAAATCTGTAGGAACAATTTTGGCAGTGTTGATTCCTTGCTTGTTGTTTTTAGTATTGTTTCCGGGGTTAACAGTGCATATTATTGCCGGAAGTAAGTATAATGATTCAATTCCGATGGTAAGGCTTATTGCTTTGGCTTGCATATTTAATCCATTCGGATTATTATTCGGAACCATTTTAGATTCCATAGGTAAACCCAAAGTGAATTTCGTAATACTGGTATTATTCACCATTTTAAAACTGACGTTGAATTTTGTTTTGATAAAAGCTTATGGAATTATGGGAGCTGTGTACGCTACATTAATTGCGGACGCATTTATTTTTATAGTCCAGACTATTATTTTGAAAAAAGAACTCTCCGTTAATATGCTCCATACTTTTATTTACGCCGTAAGATTTTACCCCGAGTTTTTTAAAAATTACAAAAGTTATTTTAAAAAAGAATCCTGAAAGAATATTCAAATAAAAAAGTGAAGCAATAGCGCTTCACTTTTTGCAATAGAATTAGAAAATATTTTTCTTATACAAACAGTTCCTGGAAATCCATAACCTTACCTAACACTTTACCATAGGCAAATACAAGGGCCGCCATTATTTTAGATCTGTCTTTCCATGATTTTGATTCATCCTCTACATACATATCCCAGTTAGAAGCGTTCAGTTGAATTCTTCCCATGGAAATACTCGGTCCGTAAATTTGTGTGGAGTGCCACCATCCCGAAGGGAATAAAAGCGTTTCTCCTTTTTTCAAAGTAACCCGCAAAGGCTGCGCTTCTCTGAATAAAGGATATTTATCGTAATCAGGATTAAAAATGTTTACCGGTGAAACTTTTGGATTTTCTTTTGTTGGATACAAAAATGTTACCTGGTCCGGGCCGTACATAATGAAATCTTTTGTGCCATAAAGTTGTGTAGCCTGGTTGTGAAGATATAATGCATCTATATGCAAAAATGGAAAAGCAGAACCGGCGCCGCCTAAAAAAAATTCATACACTTCTGTTTGGCGCATCATAAATCTTGGAAGCAACGGATGATTAACCCGATCGATCTTTCCATACACAACTTCCGGTTTCAGATCTTTTCTCAGCTCTGGAAAATATTGTTCGATATTCAAATTAAATGGATAGGGGCAAGGATTTTCCTGGGTTGCAGACAACATCAGATCAATGAATTCAGAAAATGTGTAGGTAACTCCTTTAATTTCTTTTGTGAAATGGCCATAATTGTTTTTGAAAAACTCTGGAGTAATTTTGCCAAGTGCAGTCCAATCTTTTACTGCATCGGTAATAATAACTGGGATTCCCGGTTCAACATATTCTTTTATCAATTCTTTTCGTGATAATTTTTCACGCCTGTCAATTGAACTGATATTTTTTTTTGCAGTTTTAGCTTGCAGTTGTTCTGTAATCATATAATCATAGTGTAGAAGTAGTAAGAATAAATTTTCGGCAACAATTGAATAATCAACGCAATTATCAGCTATTCATTGCCCGTAAATTTAAAATAAAAAACTGTAAGTTAAAATAGCCAATCTGTAAATTGATATGAAAATACCTGCGATCTATCGGACAATAATAATGAATCGGGAAGCGTTTTTTCTTAGTAAAATTTCAGTAAAAAAATAGGACTTGCTGCATTTTTATATTATTATTGCTACCTTTCATCAAACGGAAGAAAGGTAATTGTTTTTATTAATTGATAGTTGTAACCCATTCAACCCAACTCTATGTCAATGCCTGAAATTCAAAAAGTCAGCGATATTTCTTACGAGGAATTTATGGAGAAGTTTTACAATCCTGGAATTCCTGTGGTGTTTAAAAATGCTTCAAAAGTTTGGAAAGCAAACGGTCTTTTTACTCCTGATTGGTTCAGAAAAAATTTTGGAGAAAGAACAATTGAAAAAGGAGACAAAACCTATACCATGTCTGAAGTTTTAGATATGGTTGAAAAAAGTACAGAAAGCAATCCTGCACCATATCCATTTATTTATAACATTCCCGAAAAAATACCGGAAGTATTACCATTAATTAGTCCGCTGAATTTGAATTACGCACGTCCAAACTGGATTGAAAGTAAATGGTTTCAGCGCGGTTATTGGGGAAGCGCAACAGAAATTTTTATTGGTGGACCGGGAGGTAAATTTCCTTACCTGCATCTTGATTATTATCATCTGAATGCATGGGTAACACAACTTTATGGCGATAAAAGATTTACTGTTTTTCCAAGAGGTCAGGAAGAATTTCTTTATCCAAAAGCAGATGATCCGTGGCAATCGGATATAAATATTTTTAATCCTGATTACGAAAAATATCCAAAATATAAAAATGCCACGCCTATAAATTTCACAGTAAGCGCAGGCGAAACATTATTTATTCCTTTCGGCACATGGCACACAGCATACTCGCTAACACCAACTATTTCCGTTGCTTTTGATCAATTGAATAAAAAGAATTTCAAAGATTTTATGAAAGATGTGTGGACGTTCAAAAGCCGCGAAAGTAAAATGAAGGCGATAGCATTTTATAGCTATGCCTGGTTAGCCGGACAAAGTTGTAAGCTTAGCCATAATTAAAAATTATTTCTAAAACCAAGGTATAAAATGAGCACCTCAATTAATTATGATACTGAAGTATCTTCTGCTGATGTTGAAGACATTGTAATAGAAAGAAGAAATAATTTATCGTACGATGAGTTCAAAAACAAATATCTCTTTCCAAGAAAACCGGTTATAATTACCGATGCTACTGCCAAATGGAAAGCATCCAAGTGGACTCCACAATGGTTCAAAGAACGTTATTCGGATAAAATTGTAAAAACTGACCAGGGTGAAATGCGGATGGATAAATTTATTGACGCCATTACTGCAGATACGGATGAACCCGGACCTTTTTTACGCGAACAACCTTTGAAAGATATTTTTCCGGATTTGATAGATAATGTAGAACCAACACCAGCTTATGTTCTGCCCAACTGGCTTGGAGGCAATTATTTTTTAAATCCTATTAACGAACGACTTAACAGAGAGTCTTACATCGAAGTAAATTTTTGCGGCCGCAGAATTTTTCCATACCTGCATATTGATGATTTAGGTGTGCACGCTTTTATAACTCAGCATTATGGCGATAAGGAATTCATTGTTTATCATCCCAGCCAGGAAAAATATTTGTACAGGCTCAATAATGAACGTTTTTCTCAAATAAAAGATGTAGATAATCCGGATTTAGATAAGTTTCCTTTATTTGCAAATGCAAAAGCTATCCGAATAGTTTTGCATGCCGGCGAGAGTGTTTTTATGCCTTGCGGATGGTGGCATACAACAAAGGTGCCCGGCACATCATTATCAACTGTTATCAGTCTTTCCAATTCGTCTAATTGGAATGAATTGGTAAATCATTTAAAACATAATAGCAATCATCCTAAACTTGCTTCGTTATTTTCTGTTTACTTAAAAAGCTTTGGATTTTTAAAATCGCGTTTCAGCTAACTAAATTTTTGATTGGATAAATAATGTTGGCACAACTTAAAAACGATTCTTGGATTTTTGATCCTGCTAACTTATCTTTTTATAAATACTTCAATCAGATATTTTAATAAAACACTGTACACCAGTATTTTATTTTTTTTAGTTTTAGCATTACAGACACTTGTGAATGTTACAGTAATTTTGCTTAAATTGATTACACTGAAACAAAATCGAGAAATGATAAATTGGGGATATTTTTTTTGATCTAATAGAGATTATGCGCAATAATATCAGCTACTTATAAGTTTTTTAGTTGACCATTTTACCCAAACACTAAACCCGTTTATTTCGGTCGTCCATGAATAGTGCATCTGATAAAACATACCACGGTATTAATGGAAATATTTTCTTCATCCATCAGCTTTTTGAACATCGCTTAAACGACTATGCAAATGCTGATGCGATTTGTTTTGGCAACCAGAAATTAACCTATAGTGAGCTGAATGAAAAAGCAAATTATCTTTCGCAAAATATTTTAAAAAATTCTCCGCATTCTTCAATCATAGGTATAAGCACAACCAGGAGTATCGAAACTATTGTTGGCGTACTCGCAATTTTAAAATCTGGCAAAGCATACCTGCCGCTCGATCCATCTTACCCCGAAGACAGGTTGCAACAAATTGTGAGCGATTCTGGAATTGATTGTTGCTTATCTCTTAAAAAAGAATCAGCATTATTCAAATCGTTTGGTGTAACAGCATTGAGTTTGGATGAAAAATATTCCGAAACAAAATTAGCTAAGCAAGAATCGAATCCCACTCTTGCATATGTTCTCTACACTTCCGGTTCAACAGGAAAACCAAAAGGTGTTTGCATGGGTCACACTCCGTTGGTGAATTTACTTTTATGGCAACAAAAACATTCTGTAGCCGGAAAAGGAACTAAAACTTTGCAGTTTGCTCCGTTAAGTTTTGATGTTTCATTCCAGGAAATATTTGCAACGCTTACCACCGGCGGAACTTTAGTTTTGATAGAAGATGATCTTCGGTTGGATCCGCAAAGTCTTTTAAATTTTATTCAGCAGGAAAACATAAACAGAATTTTTGTTCCTTTTGTTGCGTTGCAATATCTCACAGAATCTGCGGATGCAAATAAAAATTATCCATCGTCATTGCAGGAAGTGATGACAGCCGGTGAACAATTAAAAGTTACTCCGCAGGTTGTTAGTTTTTTCAAAGCTTTACCGCATGCAGTTTTGTACAATCAATATGGACCAACGGAATGCCATGTTGTAACTGAATTAAAATTAGACGGCGATCCTGCATCATGGCCTGCATTGCCTTCCATAGGAAAAGCAATTGACAACACAGAGATTTTAATTTTAGATGAAAACATGAAACTGCTGCCGGATGGGGAAATTGGTGAGTTATGCATTGCAGGAAAATGTTTGGCAGAAGGTTATTTGAATCGCGCGGAATTAACTGCAGAAAAATTTGTGAACTGGAATCATCCGCAAAAAGGCGATCAAAGAATTTATAAAACAGGTGACCATGCCCGTTATATGCCGGATGGCAACATCGAATTTTTAGGAAGAAAAGACGACCAGGTAAAAATTCGAGGATATAGAATTGAATTGGGAGAAATAGAAGTTTTGTTGAATCATCAAAAAAATATTCAGCAGGCTGTTGTTATAGCCCGTGAAGATGTTCCCGGGCAAAAACGTTTGGTTGCTTACCTTGTTTCTTCAAACGATAAAAAAGATACAGCAGCTTTAAGAAAATCTGTCGAACAACATTTGCCGGATTATATGATGCCATCTGCATTTGTTTGGATGGATGTTCTCCCAAAAACAACGAGCGGAAAAATTGATAAAAAAGGATTGCCAAAACCTGAAATAAAACGCCCGGAATTATCTGTTCTTTATAAATCTCCTTCAAATAAAACTGAAAAAATAATTGCATCGTTGTGGACTTCATTATTGCAATTGGATAGAGTAGGAGCTGATGATAATTTTTTTGAACTCGGCGGCAATTCTTTGCTTGCGCTAAAAACAGTTGCAGATTTGAAATTGCATCATCAGATTAATTTGCCTGTTACCAAATTATATCAATATTCTACTGTTGGAGAAATTGCAAAATTTGTTGGCGGAACAAAAAAAGCAGAATCATCCATTCCAAAAAAGAAAAAAACTTCAACTCATCACGGAGATATAGCTGTGATAGGAATGGCCGGAAGATTTCCCGGCGCTAATACAATTGATGAGCTATGGAATTTATTGAAAGATGGAAAAGAAACAGTTTCGTTTTTTACGAAAGAAGAATTGGATCCTTATATTCCTGATGAAATTAAAAATGATCCTGACTATGTGAGCGCGCGCGGATTGATCGAAGACGCTGATAAATTTGATTCTGCATTTTTTGGCATCAATCCAAAATTAGCAGAGCTGATGGATCCGCAACAGAGAATATTTTTAGAAATCGTTTGGGAAGTTTTGGAAAAAAGTGGTTATCTGCCATCAAAATATTCTGGTTCTATTGGAATATTCGCAGGCTCGGGAAATAATTCTTATTACCTGAATAATGTTCTGTCGAATAAAGTTCTTATTGACAGAATGGGAAGTTTCCAGGTAATGACATTTAATGAAAAAGATTATGTTGCTTCGAGAACTGCATACCAGTTAAATCTCAACGGACCTGCTGTGAGTGTATATTCTGCATGTTCAACTTCTTTGCTTGCTATAGCTCAGGCGGTCGAAAATATTCGCAATGGCAAATGCGATGTTGCAATTGCCGGCGGTGTTGCAATTACTGTTCCGCTAAAAAGCGGACACATTTACCAGGATGGTGCGATGCTTAGTCGCGATGGTCATTGCCGCTCATTCGATATTGATGCGCAGGGAACTGTTTTCAGCGATGGAGCCGGCGCCATTTTATTAAAAAGTAAAGAAGATGCGGAACGTGATGGTGATAAAATTTTTGCGATCATAAAAGGTGTTGGTGTAAACAATGATGGTGGCGGAAAAGGAAGTTTTACTGCGCCAAGTGCAGAAGGACAAGCGGGCGCAATTGCAATGGCAATACAGGATTCAGGAGTTGCCGCTGCAGATATTACTTATGTTGAAACGCACGGAACTGCAACGCCGCTCGGCGACCCGATTGAAATTGAAGGGTTGAATATTGCTTTCGGCAATCAGCAAAAAAAACAATATTGCGCAATTGGTTCTGTCAAAAGCAATATGGGTCATCTCACGGCAGCCTCTGGTGTAGCGGGTTTCATCAAAACGGTTTTGTCTCTGCAAAATAAAAAATTGCTTCCTTCAATAAATTTTAAACAGCCGAATCCAAATATTGATTTTGCAAACAGCCCGTTTTTTGTGAATGATAAATTGCAAGATTGGAATGCTGATAAAAGAATTGCAGGCGTAAGTTCTTTCGGTGTTGGTGGAACTAATGTGCATGTTGTGCTGGAAGAATTTGAAAACGCTCCGCAAAAATCCGGAACAGGGAGAAGTCTTCAATTAATAAATTGGTCTGCAAAAACTGCAACAAGCAGGGAAAATTATGCAGAAAAACTTTCTCATTGGATTGAAAAAAATCCCAACGCTAATATAGCTGATGTTGGATACACTTTGCAAACAACGCGGCAGGATTTTTCATTTCGTTGTTTTGTAATTGCATCTGATAATAAAGATCTGGTTGAAAAATTAAATGCTGCTATTCTTCCAACAGAAACGAAACAGCTGAAAGAAAATTTCAGCGATCTTGTTTTTGTATTTCCTGGTCAGGGTTCGCAATATGTGAATATGGGAATTGACCTATACAAAAATGAAACCGTGTTTCGTGATGCAGTTGACGAGTGTGCAATTTTATTAAATGAAATTTTGAAAGAAGATATCCGTAAAATTATTTACCCTGAAAAAAATAACACGGAAGCTGAAGAAAATATTAATAACACATATTACACGCAGCCGGCAATGTTTGTAATTGAATATGCAACGGCAAAACTTTGGATGAGCTGGGGTTTGAAACCAACTGCATTCATAGGTCATAGCATCGGTGAATTTGTTGCTGCGCATTTTGCCGGAGTTTTTAATTTAAAAGATGGATTGAAATTAATTGCAACACGCGGACGTATGATGTCGGAATTGCCTCGTGGAAGTATGCTTGCCGTTCGTTCGGAGTATGAAAAAATTTCTTCTTTTTTAACTGGTGATTTATCTCTTGCGGTTATTAATAGCCCGGGTTCATGTGTAATTGCCGGGCCGATTGATTCTATTGCAAATCTTTCAAAAATTTTATCAGGAAAAAATATTTCCAACAGAATATTAGCAACGAGTCATGCATTTCATTCTTCCATGATGGATTCAATTGTAAAACCATTTGAAGAAGTGGTGAAATCTGTTAAGCTAAGTCTTCCGCAAATTCCGATCGTTTCAACAGTTACGGGAAAATGGATGACCGATGCTGATGCAACAAACACATCTTACTGGGCTGCTCATCTTCGATCAACAGTTCGTTTTGCAGATGCTATAGCTGTTCTTTTGGAAGAAGATAATAAAATAATTTTAGAAACAGGTCCTAAGAATGTTACGGCTTCTTTGGTTCGTCAGCAAGCTGCAAAAAAATTATCCGTGTCAATTCCAAGCCTGGATATTTCAGAAGGTCAATCCGAATATTATTCTATTATAAAAGCTGCCGGACAATTATGGCTCAACGGAATTAATTTGGACTGGAATTTATTTTACGCAGCTCAGGAAAGAATAAAATTGAATTTGCCGACCTATGCATTTGATAAAACACGTTATTGGGTAAATCCGGTTGTGAACACAGCTACTAACGGTAATGAACAACCGATAAATTATTTGCCGAATAATGAAATAATTCAAACTAATCAAACAGAAATTCTACCCGTACAAAATAATATTATGAGAAAAGATGCATTAATTGAACAGGTAAAAGGAATATTGGAGAATGCTTCCGGCATCGAAATGGAAGGCGTTACTCCGGATATGAGTTTTATTGAAATCGGACTCGATTCCTTGTTGCTTACACAAATAGCATTAAATCTAAAAAAAGAATTTAACCTGCCTATTACTTTCAGACAACTCACCGAAGAATATGGAAGTTTGGATTCTCTTGCAGATTATCTTGATGCTAATCTTCCGAAAGAAAAAATTCAGCCGCAGCAGCAAACGCAGCACATACAAGCGTTTCAGCAACCTCAGGCTATAAGCATGCCTAATCTTTCTGCAATGACGGCCGGAAATAATAATTCTGTTATCGGACTTATTTCTCAACAAATACAATTACTCGCACAACAGATTGCGATATTGCAAAACGGATCGCCTGTTGCTCCGGCAAATATTATTCCCGCAAATCCGGTTCCGCCATCTAATGGTTCAGCAAATAAATCAACGGAATTAAAAATTGAATCAGCAGGATTATCAGCAGATGAAGTTGTAGAATTAAAAAAACCATTCGGCGCAACTGCACGAATTGAAAAACAAGCATCGCAATTAAGCGCGAAGCAAAAAGCATTTCTTGAAGATTTCATTAATCGGTATAACAAAAAAACAAAAGCGAGTAAAGAATATACGCAGAAGCATCGCGCGTACATGGCAGACCCGCGCGTGGTTTCAGGCTTTCGTCCGCTCACAAAAGAAATTGTTTATCCTCTTGTTGTAAATAAATCGAAAGGTTCACGTCTATGGGATATTGATGGCAACGAATATATTGATGCATTGAATGGTTTTGGTTCCAACATGTTTGGCTATCAACCCGAGTTTATTGTCAACGCACTAAAAAAACAAATTGAAAACGGATATGAAGTTGGTCCGCAACATGAATTAGCCGGCGATGTAAGCAAATTAATTTGCGAATTTACAAATGCCGACAGAGCTGGATTATGCAACACAGGTTCCGAAGCTGTGCTCGGTGCAATGCGTATCGCAAGAACAGTCACTGGTCGCTCAACAATTGTTGCTTTCTCCGGTTCCTATCATGGAATTGTTGATGAAGTAATTGTTCGCGGAACAAAAAAATTAAAATCTTTTCCGGCAGCTCCGGGAATTATGCCGGAAGCTGTTCAAAATATGTTGATACTCGATTACGGAACTGATGAAAGTTTAAAAATAATTAAAGAAAGAGCGCATGAATTTGCTGCGGTAATGGTTGAAGCAGTGCAAAGCAGAAGACCGGAATTTCAGCCTGTTGAATTTTTAAAAAAACTCAGAGAGATTACCGAAAAATCGGGAACTGCATTAATTTTTGATGAAGTGATAACCGGTTTCAGAATGCATCCCGGTGGCGCGCAGGCAATGTTTGGTGTGCAGGCTGATCTTGGCACCTATGGAAAAGTTGTTGGTGCCGGAATTTCTATTGGAATAATTGCAGGAAAAAAACGTTTCATGGATGCGCTTGATGGTGGCTTTTGGAAATTCGGTGATGCATCAACTCCCGAATCGGGTGTTACTTATTTTGCGGGAACTTTTGTTAGACATCCGTTAGCGTTAGCTTCTGCTAAAGCCTCTTTGGAATATATGAAAGCGAAAGGTCCATCTTTGCAACAGAATCTGAATGATAAAACAAAACGAATGGCCGACAGGTTAAATGCAATTTGTTCAAAATATAAATTGCCGATTTTTATTCCGCAGTTTGGTTCTTTATGGAAAGTAAAATTTAAAGAAGAAATTCCCTATGGCGAATTGTTGTTTACATTAATGCGCTACAAAGGAATTCACATCCAGGATTTATTTCCATGTTTTTTAACAGAAGCGCATACAGAAAAAGATATAGACACGATTGTGGAAAAATTTGAAGAAAGTATTACTGAATTGATAGACGCGGAATTTTTTTCATCGTATAGAGAAATTGCAAAGACAAACGGAAACGGAACACATGCCATCCAGGAAAATCCTCCGGTTCCCGGTGCAAAACTTGGAAAAGATAAGGATGGCAATCCATCGTGGTTTATAAGTGATCCGAACAGGCCTGGAAAATATTTGCAGGTCAACTAAACAGATTATTATTTGGAAAAAAACTCTACCATAAAAAATTTTACGCCTATTGAATTTGATCCGTTTGGCGGCCCGGAAATTATTCGCGTTGCGCCAGTAACAGAATCTCAATTAGAGATATGGGTTTCCTGCGTTATGGGTGGAGAAGATGCAAACCGATCTTATAATGAATCTGTTTCGCTTCGTTTGTCCGGATCATTTAATGTGGTCGCAATGAAATTAGCATTGCAAGAAATTATTAACCGGCACGAAGCGCTTAGGTCTTCTTTTAGCGCTGACGGAAAACAAATTTGCATTTACAAAGAATTGCCTTCGGATATTTTTGTAAAAGATATTTCTTTTCAAAACGAAAAAGATCAGCAATCTTTTATTGTCGATTTCTCCAAACGAGATGCATCAACTTCATTCGATTTAATCAACGGGCCTTTGTTCCGGATCGCTTTATTTAAACTTTCAGAAAAAGAACAGTTTCTAAAAATAACTGCGCATCATATTATTTGCGATGGATGGTCGCTCGGAATTTTGTTGCAGGATCTAAGTAAGATTTATTCTGCTCACGCAAAAAATATCTATGCAAATTTACCGGATGCATTTCCGTTCAGCAAATATGCAGTTGAGCAATGGGATTTTTCTGAAACAGAAGAGTATAAAAAAATTGAGGACTACTGGATCGATCAATATAAAAATAATGTTCCTGTACTTAATGTGCCAACTGATTTTCCGCGACCTTCATTAAGAACCTATAAAAGTCAGCGCGATGATTATCCGTTAAGCGGCGAATTGGTTGCGTCTGCAAAAAAAATGGGAGCGAAAGCCGGTTGCAGTTTTGTAACAACTTTACTCGCAGCGTTTGAAGTTTTTTTATATCGGCTAACATCTCAGCATGATATTGTTCTCGGACTTCCTGCGGCGGGGCAATCAGCAACTGGTCATACCGCGCTGGTTGGGCATTGCGTAAATCTTCTTCCGTTAAAAAGTCATCACAATGGCGAAACCTCTTTTGTTGAATATTTGAAAACCAGGAAAACAAAAATTCTTAACGATTACGATCATCAGCAATTTACTTTTGGCAGTTTATTAAAGAGGTTGAATATTCCGCGCGATCCGTCACGCGTTCCATTGGTTCCGGTAATTTTTAATATAGATATGGGTTTGGATGACGGCGTTGATTTTTATGAACTCAAACATAAATTAGTTTATAACCCGAGAGAATACGAAAACTTCGAAATATTTTTAAATGCAAGCGGTTCCGAGCAATCGCTTTTGTTCGAATGGTCGTACAACACGCAATTATTTAAATCTTCCACCATAAAAAAAATGATGGATGATTTTGAATTTTTGTTAAAATCATTCGTTCAAAATCCGCAGTTAAAAATAAAAGATATTCCGAGAAGCATGCAGTATGAACTGGAAGAAAAATTAAAAACATGGAATGATACTGCTTCTTATTATTCAAAAGAAAAAACTTTACAAAATTTAATTGCCGAAGCAGTTCGCCAATATCCGGATAAAACAGCGGTTCGTTTTAATGGCCGCAGCATTACCTATGAAGAGTTGGAAAATAAATCCAATCAATTTGCTGCATTGCTTTTAGAAAATAAAATTCAAAAAGGTGATCTTATAGGTTTATCAGTGGATAGATCAATTGAAATGGCAATTGCATTACTTGCGATTGTGAAATCCGGCGCCGCATATATTCCGATCGATCCGGAATTTCCTCAAAAAAGAATTGAGTTCATGCTCAACGATTCTTCCACAAAAATTTTAATTACATCTAATAAATATAGAGGAAGATTTCATACCAAAGCCAAAGAAATATTGTTTGAAGATGCGTTTGAAAAATTAGCTTCTTATCCTGTTGAAGAAATTCATGCAGGAGTTTCCGGGAAAGATCTTGCATATGTATTGTACACTTCAGGTTCTACCGGCAATCCGAAAGGAGTTCAGATCGAACATCACAATCTTGTAAATTTTTTGCTTAGCATGCAAAAATCTCCGGGAATAAATTCAAGCGATCGCTTACTCGCGGTAACAACTATTTCTTTCGACATTGCAGGATTGGAATTATATCTTCCTCTCATCAGCGGCGCGGAAATAATTATTGCAGATCTGGAAACTGCAAAAGATGGGCGCACGTTTGCTTGAGACAATTGAAAACGAAAATATTTCCATAATGCAGGCAACGCCTTCAACTTGGAGAATGATGCTCGATGCAGGCTGGGAAAAACAATTTGAGTTGAAAATATTATGCGGAGGTGAAGCGCTTCCGAAAGATATTTCCAACAAATTAATTTCGCGTTGCAGTTCTTTGTGGAATATGTACGGACCAACAGAAACAACAATTTGGTCAACAGTAAAACATATAAGAGCCGATGATGAAATAATTACTATTGGCAGACCGATTGATAATACACAGGTTTATATTCTTGATGAACATCTTCATCCTTTGCCTGAAACTGTTGTCGGCGAAATTTTTATTGCAGGCGATGGAGTTGCGCGAGGTTATTTGCATCGCGATGAACTTACGTGTGAAAAATTTCTTACTGATCCTTTCTCTGAAAATTCTTCTGCAAAAATGTATCGCACCGGAGATATTGGTAAATTTTTAGAAGACGGACAAATTCAATGTTTGGGAAGAATTGATCACCAGGTAAAAATTCGCGGGTACAGAATTGAACTGGAAGAAATAGAACAAAGTCTTCTCAAGCAAAAAGGAATTAAAGAAACAGTTGTTATTGCACTCAATGAAAGATTGGTTGCGTATGTTGTTGCAACGGATATGGGAAAAATTATTTCTGATCTGCAATTTCAATCCGAGCAATTTGCAAAGTGGAAACAAGGGTTGAAAGAATCAATGCCAGATTATATGGTTCCGTCGGATTTTGTTTTGATAGAAAAACTTCCATTAACACCGAATGGAAAAATTGATCGAAACGCATTACCGAAACCTTCCAACATGAGCAACAGCAATTCTAAAAAATATATTGCTCCGCAAACGGATATAGAAAAAATGATCGCAAATATTTGGTGTGATGTTTTAAAACTTGATCGCGTGAGTGTGAATGATGATTTTTTTGAACTTGGCGGACATTCATTAATTGCGGTTCAGGCGATGACACGTTTGGAAAAAGAAACCGGCAAACGCTTGCCACTTGCCAGTTTGCTTGAAGCGCCGACAGTTGAAAAATTATCTTTGCTCGTTCAAAAAGATGATAAAGCAATTACATGGGATTCTTTGGTTCCGATAAAAACAACGGGAAATAAAATTCCGATTTATATTGTTCATGGAATTGGAATGAATGTGCTGCTGTTTAATAATGTTGCAAAAAATATGGATGCCGATCAGCCAGTTTATGCGTTGCAGGCGCGCGGACTCAAATCTGCAGATGAATCATTCGACAGGATGGAAGATATTGCGGCGCATTATATTTCTGAAATATTAGCCAACGATTCGCGAAATGCTTTTGCGCTTGCCGGTTATTCTTTCGGCGGCATTATTGCTTTTGAAATGGCGAAGCAACTCAAAGCAATGGGTAAAGAAATAAAAATGCTCGCGATGTTTGATACGAATGCAGATAATTCTGATTACTTCGATGACAGAACAACTAAAATAAAAAGAAAATTGAGCCGACAGTTTCCGAAAATGTTGTTCATTTTAAAATCGTTTATTAAACGTCCGGCACAAACATTTTCATACCAGTCGGAATTTTTTTCAAACAAGATAAAAAAATTGTTTACCAGCAAAAGAAAATCTGCACAAAATAAAACTAACGAAGATATACTTGCCGAAAGATATGACTCCGCATATCATCATTATAAAATGACTCCTTATGACGGACCAATTGATTTGTTCAAAGTGAAAACCAGATTATATTTTTTAGATGACCAGGAATATTTAGGATGGAAACCTTTTACAAAAAAAGAAGTGCATGTTCATGTAACTCCGGGAGATCATAAAACATTTTTATACTCGCCTTACGATAGAGACTTTGCAAGAATTTTGCAAAGAGTGCTTGACGAAAGAACTTCTCAAAATGAAACTTCACGCAAACAGTTTAAGTTAAAAGCAGTTTGATATGCCGGCTGTTTATTGTAATAATATTGAGAATGTTGAATGGAAGAATGAATTCAATAAAGAATTTAATTTCGATTCTGCAATTGATGTTTGGAAGATTCCCGTTTTTACAGATCAGGCATTACTATATTTTTTGCAAGAGACACTTCACAAAGACGAGATAGAAAAATTATCACGTTTTCATCAGCAAAAAGATCAGCAACGATTTATTACAAGCCATGGAGTGTTGCGTTTTTTATTGGGAAAATATTTAAAATTATCTCCGGATAAAATTCAGTTTGTCGACTGATCTAAAATAAAAAACCTTTTTTGAACGCGAACAAAATTTGCATTTTAATATTTCGCATTCGGGGATTGGATTTTGATTGCTATCAGCAATTTTCCGGTTGGTATTGATATTGAAAAAATTGAGACGACTTTTCTTACCGGGAAATTATTTCCTTGAACTTCAGCAAAGAAGAAATAGAATTTATAAAAAATTCAAACCAGCCGAGAAACAATTTTTATTTGTTATGGACACGGAAAGAATCGCTGATGAAGGCAACTGCAAAAGGTATTGACGATAAACTAAATTCTATTTCAGCGCTCGACGGTTTGAATGAAATTAACGAACAGGTAATCGGTTCTGAAAATGTATGGAATATAAATAGCTTTGAAGCAGATGAAAATTATATAGGTAGCGTTTCGTTCAATCCTCTTATAAAAAAAATAAACTTCCGGGAAATTTCTTCATCATTTTTTCTTCATCCGGTATAAAATCCTGTCGGTAGTTGGAACAACCTGTTGCCTTTCTATTTCAAAAAATTGAGAGAAATGTTTTTCAAATGCAGGCGGATCGTATGGAGTATGATAATTTGTTTTGTTAGCAATAAGTTGTTGCGATTTTTCATCACTTAAAGGAACAAATTCAATAATGAGATATTTTTTGGTGAGATCGGAAAGCATTTTTGCAACGTCAGCCAACGGAATATTTTTACTCAAAACCAAATGGTGAATAAGCGCTAAAGCTGTTACCATATCCGATTTCGCCCTGTCTGCAAAAGATTGTCTTTCGTTATGGTTGAAACCCACGGCAGGCGAGGGGTTGGTGAGATCTATACAAAAGGTAAGAATATTTTTATCTCCTTTACTTTTTGCTTCAACGTACAACCTGTTAATGCACTGGCTGTCGAAATCAACGGCAATAACTCCGGGGTTTTTTTCTGCAAGAATTTTTGAAAAATATCCATCGTTACAACCAACATCCATTACTCTGCCAATATTAATATCGCTTACAAATTCCCGGAAAATTTTTTCTTTTTCGTTGAGATAATTTTTGCTGAGAATCGTTTCGTCGTAATAATTATTCCATGTTGTTAGCACGGATGTTTTTATGCGGAGCGGTTTGATCGTGCTTTCAAGACTATCTAATAACCGCAATAATTTTTCTTTGCTGAAACTGATTTTGCGGCTCGAAGGTTTGTTGTTTGCACTAACCGAACTTTGAAGAAATACATGCAACCATATGTTCAACTTAAACTTTGTTTTGCGCGGCAATAATTTTGCAGTGGTTTGTGCAGGAATTCCTTCAAGATAAACGCTAAGCAATTTTTGCACATCAATTTGGCGGTAATGTTCAATAAGCAATGGAAATAAAAAGCATTCGCAAAACTGGCGGTAAGCGATCCAGGGTTGCGACGCGTCGTATTTTTCAAAAGACAAAGTATCAATAAAAATAGGTTTGCCCTGGTAAAACTGAATATTAAATGATGTTGCATCTTTCAAAATCATTCCATGTTTTACGGCAGTTTTCATAATCCTGAGAGTGAGCATGGCCGCATCTTTCAGCTCATCAAAACTCCATTCGTAGGGATAACTTATAAATGGCAATTGCTCAGGAAGCAATGTTTTATACCAATCTTTTGACTGAGTAAAATTTTCATTCACCTCTTCATGCGGAAGCATTAATTTTTTTTCGGTAAGAATTTTATACAAACCCGATGACATGAGAAGATCATAATCATTCGCATAGGATCGATTAACCTGTCTGTAATATTTATTATTTACACGAAATATAAAACCAGATGGATCTTTAAAAGAAGCAGCGTGTTGAAGAAAATCAGGCATCTAAATTTTCATTATCTGGTGAATCGGCTTTTTTACTTTTGGTAAAAAAGGATTTGACTTTCCACCATAGATTTTTAAAATAAAACAATCCGGCTAAAACACCGGCGATAATCATTTGCACAAGATAACTGCCACTACCTGGGTCGATGTAAAGCAATAATAGTTTCATTAGAGTTGCGGGTTTAAAATTAATTAGTCGGTTAAGATAATTAAACTTTTCAATAAATTAAAACGTCAATGGCTGATTTTAATTTGTTGGTTACAGGCTGATAAAATGGTATCTTCTGTTGCTAAAAGCAGCAAATTTTAACTCAATATATCTGTAGTATTAACGTTTAACTTGCTGTATTATTATTTTACAAAAGGTATGATTGCTAATCTTAAACGATCCAAAGACTCAACTCTGGCTTTTTTGCTGATTATTTTTATTATTTCAATTTCCGACCTGATTTATTTCATAATTAATGCTCCGCATTCGGATGCCGTTTTCAGGTTCTTGACCTGTTTCAGCGCTTTTCTTACTCCATTGTATCTTTTTAGAAATCATCTTAAATTGTACAGCTGGTTATTGTTGCCTGTTTTTATTTTAATTCCTTTTTCGATTTCCGCGATTGTATTTTTTAATTTGCCTATAAATGAAACGCTTGTACTATCAATTACAAATACCACAAAAAATGAAGCAACCGAATTAGTTCGCCATTATATTTTGTTTTTTTTGTCGATTGCCTGTTTGATAATAATAGTCTACGTTGTGTTGCTTAAAAGAATTCCTTCAAAAATATCTGCAAAATCAAGTTTGCAAATAAGCGTTTGGAGTTTTTTTCTTTTTTTAACGTTGCCGTCTTTTGATAAGAACCCGGAAACTGTTCGCCGCGGATATTTTACGCGCATAAAAGCTAACCTGTATGCAACATTTCCTTTTTCTGTTGCGTATTGCAGCAGCCTCGTTTATAATCAATATCATTTAATAAAAACGGCAGAAAAAGAAAGAAGCAATTTTAAGTTTAATGCAGAACAAATTCCATTTGCATCATCTTCTTCAAAACAAATTTATGTTCTCATAATTGGCGAAACATCACGCGCAGATCATTGGGCAATTAATGGTTATGATAGAATGACGTCGCCGCACATTCTTAAACGTGAAAATTTAATTTCTTTTTTTAATACAGCTGCAGGTGCAACGTTTACTGAATTTGCTGTTCCGCAGATCATCACCTGTGCTACTGCAGAAAACTTTGAACAGCATTTTAAACAAAAAAGTATTGTCAGCGCGTTTAAGGAAGCTGGATTCAGTACATACTGGATCACCGACCAGGAAGACGAAGCGCATATACGAATTCATGAGTTGGAAGCGGATCATATTTATCTTGAAAGACAAAAACCATCCGAAAATGTGCAAATGCAAAATACCGATATGCAATTGGTTAATGTGCTTAACCAGGTTCTTGAAGAAACCGGCAATAAAAAATTTATTGTGTTGCATACATGGGGAAGTCATTTTGATTACGGCGAGCGTTATCCCAATAGCTATGATCTGTTCAGACCTTCGGCGAAAAGTGTTTTTGCAAGACCATCCGATTATTCAAAAAAAGATGTTTTAATTAATAGTTATGATAACAGCATTTTATTTACAGATGCAGTAATTGACAGCGTTATTACGAGTGTGAAAAACAAAGATGCAATTTCAGCGGTTTATTATTTGTCTGATCATGGAGAAAATTTATTTGACGACTCTTTGCACACTACATTGCATGAAGAAGTGATACCAACAATCTACACAGCGCACATTCCGTTCTTTATCTGGTACAGTGATTCATTGAAAAATATTTTTCCGCAAAAAATTGACTGGCTGATCAAACACGCAAATAATAAAATAGGAGTGGAAGATATTATTCATACCCTAACAGACATCAGTAATATTCATTTCCTGCACCAGGATTCTGCAAAGTGTATTGATCGTGATTTTTTTAAAGACAGCAAGCAAAAAATTCTGGGAGAAAATTTTAAAATTTACTATTACGATTCTCTTCTGAAAAAGAAATAAATATAACAGGCTGCGAAAAAAAAATTATTCACTCACTACTGTGCTGGAATCTTTCAACAAAGGATAATCTTGTTTGAAAAACTGATCGAATACAATTCTGAATAAATTAACCGGACTCATTGTGTCATAGATCCGCGAATAGTTTTTATCCGGAAAATAAATAGCATCAAAATTGGAGAATGCAAATTTTGGAATGGAATCGTGCGAATAAAATCCAAAACCATGATCACCTTCAATAACAATAATTGTGTTGGGTTTGTTATGGGCTTTTATATATTCTACTATTTCTTTTATGACTGTGTTTGCATAACGGATCTGATCTGTATAGGTATCAAACATTGAAGCGTGTAATACCTGGTTATACGAGAGAAAATTTCCTGTTGAGTCGAACAGCGGCGGTTCATGTGGCACCATAATATGTCCGTAAACAAAATGCGGCGCCCTGTTTGTTGTGCTGTCAACTGTGCTTTTTATTTTGTCAACTGTGCTGCGTATCAATCTGAATTTTTCTAACAATGGTTTTTTATAAGTTATGCTATCGCTCGTGTTCGTCCATTTGTTAGATAAATAATGCCATATCCTGCTGTCGTATAAACTGCCAACCAATGTTTGTCTTGAAACTTGCTTATCGCTGAGATATTCAAAAAAATGGCCGAGATTATTTTCCTGGATATTATTTTTGAACGGCGCTAAAAAATTGATAGAATAATTTTCTTTTTTTAAGATATCGAAAGTTTCATTGTTGCTTAAAGATTCATTCGCCTGTAGAATACTTTTAGGATTTCCTGCATTCGCTCCTTTTTTTGAATCAATATAATTCATATTAAAAGTAGAGCTGATCGAAAACGCAGTAAAATTATAATTCGATCTTGTGTCTGTTGGAATATCAAAACCATTCGCTTTCAACCAATCGGTGAGTTGGCTATTATCGAAGTTCCATACCTTTTTCAGCATCTGGTTGTTGGTATAAGCATCGAAACAAAAAAAATAAATATCCGGTTTGCTGCTGTCAGTCAAATTAGGAGAAACAAATTTTTCTGAAAGAGGTTTTTCGGGGTAGATAAGATTTTTTGTTCTGTTAAACTCGTTTAGGTTAACGAAAATCATCCCTAATTCAGTAACGGTAATAAAAATTGTTGCAAGGTTTATAAACAAAATTGTTTTTGAAGCAATGACTGCAGTCTTTGCAATTTTTCTGATAATTAAAATAAGAATGATAATGCAAACACTAAACACAATATAATAGCTACTTAAAATGCGCGAATGTATTATCAGCCTTATGTAATTATTTATCGGACCAAAAAGCAGAATAAAAATTGCAAGGCTGAATAATATTACGGAGTTTTTTGTGTTCCATTTTTTTGTTAAGAAAAGAACCAACAAGGTTATTGCAAGCGATGCATAAATAATGAGACTGTATTTTATTATTTGATGAATATTTATGAATCCAAATAATTCATTGTAATTATGAAGAAGAAAAAAAGCCGGCAATAATAGCAATGCGATAAGCGCATTTTTTTTTAACATCAACATATATTTCAGAGTTGTCTTATAAGCTTAAGGTATAACTAAGAGAAATTTTATTATTTCGGTCTTTACTTATGCCCGTAAATAAATTTATCAAAGGAGCAGGTGTCGCAAGTTCACTTGGTCAAAATAAAAAAATCAGCTGTTAGAATCGTCGTCTTTTTCAGATGCGTCTTTGTTTTTATTACCTTTTGTAAAAAAGGATTTAATCTTCCACCATAAGTTTTTAAAGTAAAACAACCCGGCTAATACGCCTGCAATTATCATTTGCACCAGGTAGCTACCGCTTCCGGGATCAATGTAAAGAAGAATTACTTTGATTAACAATGGTTAGGGTTTAAGTGAGCAATTTTATTTTACACAATATTACTTAATAATTTGCTACTCAGCTATCACAGAATACCAGCAATTTTATTTAAACGAAGATAATCCTGTAAAATTATACCTGTGAGAAGTTTGAATGCTAATTGCTTGTTAACGGCTCTTTATAGTTTAATACGTAGAATGATAAATCCAGTAAAAAAATTAAAAAAAGCCGGATTTTATTGCATTTAATTGAACACCGAAACAAAACCTTAAACTTTTCACATTTGACGTTGAATTAATAATTCCGGCAGAGATTGGTATAACTGTTGTACTTCAAACTTGGTCTGTATTTACTCTATTCACACAAATCAATTTTATGAAAGCTTCACTGAAATACAATCCCGTTACATTAGTAATTACCAGTTTAAGCGAGCTACGCAGCGCATTAATAGAAAGTAAAAGAAAATGTGAAGAAGTTGCCAGTAAAATTAGTAACGAACAATTGCAAAAAACAATAATCACGCTGGAGCAGTTAAATATTCAATACGCACATGAGTTGGATGCACAAATACAAAGTCTTGGTGGAGACCTTAAGAGTTCCACTACACTTTTTAATGCGCAAAATTCACCTGATTCGGGCGAAACTAAAATTAATGTAAAAAGGGAAGCGCTTAATATTTGCACTAAAATTGAATACCCAATTATTAAATTATACCGTAAAATTTTACGGCAACCTTTATTGAATGCAAGTTTGAAAAGAATAATTCAATACCAGATGAATGGCATTATGTGCACCACACTCCAATTAAAATTGCTTAGTAAATTTCTGCAAACGCAGGATCGGGCTTTGGTTTAGGCTCATTTCAATTGCTTTCAGCTGCATTTACCGTTGATAAAATTGTATTAAAGATCTCCGCATAAAAATCTATTTTTAAAATAAAGTTTTATGCGCTCCATTTTTTTTGTGGCTTCGCTTTTTGTTTTTAGCTGCACAATTGCACAATCAACATTCACATCAGGAGGTAAAATAAAACCTGTGCAGGCAAACATGGATATCCGTCATTACACAATTGCTTTGGATGTTGATGTTTCTAAAAAAAGTATTGATGGATATACGATCATTGATTTTGATTTGCTTCAGCCGTCAGACAAATTGCTTTTCGATCTGCTCGATTCATTTAATGTGAAAAATGTTTTTGTGAACGGCAAAAAATCTGCGTTCGATTATCATAATAATGCTGTCGCAGTTGATTTGCCTGCTGCGTTACCCGCCGGAAGAGTTTCCGTAAAAGTGGTGTATGATGGAAAGCCGCATGTGGCAATTCGTCCGCCGTGGGATGATGGTTTTATTTGGGCAACGGATTCTTCCGGCAATCCATGGATAGCTATAACTGCAGAAGGTGTCGGATGCAAATTATATTTTCCCGGCAAAGATCATCCTTCTGATGAACCTGATGAAGGCGTTGACATGATCATCACTGTTCCGAAAGGCCTTGTAGTTGCAGGACCAGGTTTATTACAAAGTGTGGTTACTAAAAAAAACAAATCCACTTATCACTGGAAAACCAATTATACGATCAATAATTACAGTATCATTTTCAACATAGGTAAATATAAAGTGGTGAGCAGAACCTATACTACCATCAATGGAAATAAAGTGCCTATGCAGTTTTATGTTTTGGAAGAACATGCGTCGAAAGCGGAACATCACCTTGATGTGTTTGAACAAACAGTGCACGAGCAGGAAAAATATTTTGGCGAATATCCATGGGTGAAAGAAAAAATTGCGATTGCCGAAACACCTCATCTTGGCATGGAACATCAGACGATGAATGCCTACGGAAATAAATTTCATTACACAAAAATTGGCGGAAAAGACTATGACTGGTTGATGCATCATGAATTCGGACACGAATGGTGGGGAAATAAAATGACTGCAAAAGATTGGGCAGATTATTGGATACACGAAGGCATTTGCAGTTACGGCGACGCATTGTACACTCGCGAAATGGAAGGAGAAGAAGCCTATGTAAAATATTTTCAGCAAACTGCCTTAGGTATTAAAAATGATAAACCAGTTGTGTTGGGAAAAGATATTGATGAAGAAGCTGCATATAACGACGACATATATTCGAAAGGCGCATTTTTCATGCATACCTTGTGTTACGTGCTTGGAGATTCTGTTTTTTTTCCGGCGCTGAAAAGTTTTATAACGGATCCAAAATATACCTATGGCAATTTGGTGAATAGCGATGATGTTGAAGAATTTTTCAGCAAAGCATCAGGAAAAGATCTTAAACCATTATTTCATTTATATTTAAATACCACAGAAAAAATAGAAGTACATGTTCAGCGAAAAGGGCCAAACAGATATTTAGTGCAACTGCAAAATATGGATATGACATTGCCGATGGATATCGTTTCTGACAATGGAAATAAACAACGTATTCTTTTAAATAAAAAAGGCGTTGAAATAAAAAGTACAACGCTGCCTTTGATCGATCCTGATGTATTCTATTTTAAGAAGGTAATTTTTGAATGAATTTATTTTCTGGCAATAAAATTCATTACGTTGTTTTTATAGCTGATGCCGATTGGGATAGTTGTTTTTTCCATTTCAATGCTGTTGCCATAAACGCTTTTAATGTGTGCAACTGCAACTATAAATGATTTATGAACGCGGATGAATTGTTTTGGTGGAAGTATTTTTTCCATTTCACTCATCGTTTGCAGTGTTACTAATTTATATTCGCCGGTATGAATTTTCAGGTAATCTTTCATTGCTTCTATATAAATTATTTCCGGAAAATTTATTTTGAAAAATTTATTGCCAGATTTTATAAAGATATGTTCAGAAGAGGTGTTATCTTTTTCCAAATTATTTTGAACGAATAATCTGCCATCATTTATTTTATTAATCGCTTTTTTAAAACGTTCGAACGAAATTGGCTTTAATAAATAATCTATAACGCTGAATTCATAACTCTCTACAGCATATTCTGCATAGGCAGTTGTAAGAATTACAAGTGGCGGATCTGATAATGATCTAAGAAAATTCAGCCCGGTAATTCCCGGTAATTGTATATCAAGAAAAATAAGATCGACCTCAAAATTTCTTATCGCGGTTGCAGCTTCAATTGCATTATTGCAAACAGCCATAATCTGAAAGCCGGGAATTTTTTGCAAATGATTTTGGATAACTTGCTGAGCAAGTCTTTCATCATCTACTATTATACATTTTATCATCAGGAATTTGCAGGGTTTACAACCAATGAAACTGTGAATGCATTATTATTTAAAATTACATCGAGAGTGTGCGCATCGGGATAAAACATTTTCAATCGTTCCTGTGCATTTTTAATTCGCAGCGAACTTTTTTGTTTTGGCTGCACATCGGTTTGAATAATATTGAGCGCGTATGATTCAGGATATAAAAGTTCAAGCAGGCTTCTGCTGTTTTTGATTCCCGTGCCGTTAATTCGTTTTGCCTGTGTTTCCAAATCAATATTTGTGTTGTTCACAACATTCAAAATTATTTGCCTGTCTTTTATTTTTATGGTAATGTAAATAAAAGGATTTATGCAACCATCATTCATCGCATGTTTAAAACCATTTTCAATAAATGAAATAAATAAAAATGGCTCAATCATAATATTTTTTGTTTCGCCTTCTATCGTGAAACGCACGTCTGCCTTATATCTTATCTTTTCAATTTCTATATAGCTCCGTATGAATTCTATTTCTTTATCGAGCAAAATTTTTGGTTCATTGCATTCATAGATCAGGTATCGCATGATGTCGGCAAGTTTAATAATAACATCCGGCGCCTGGTCGGATTTTTGCAGGCTGAGTGAATAAATACTGTTGAGTGTGTTGAAAAGGAAATGCGGATTTAATTGCGATTGAAGATATTTTAACCGGAAAAGATTATTGTCTTTTTTTAGACTTATCACTATTTCTTCTTCGTCGAATGATTTTTTTAGAAAAGCTATCATCACACATAACAGCATGCTGATGACGATCCACAAACCGTCGCGTGTAAAAGATCTTTCTGACCATGATAAATAAAAACTCTCTGCAGATTTTAATGAAAATGCTGAAATGAGTGCATTAAGGCTTGTTACGAGCAGCAGCATAAAAATAAAAAATGCTATGCTGATCAATACGGAAAAGATTTGCTTTTTTAAAAGAAAAAATTTTGGAACGATCAATCTTGCGTATAAAACGTAAAATGGAAAAGCGATCACATTGATGAATAATAATGCAATGAAAAATATTCTGTCGAACCAAAAAAAAGTGATTGTGTTTACAAGTGGATTCAATATCATGAAAGCTATCCAAAAAAATATTTCCGTTTTATACGGCGGATGAATTTTGCGGTCGTTATCGAATTCCATAATAGCAGGTTTTGTGATATAAAGTTATTGCATCTGCCGCGTGAATTATGGAGTTTTGGAGAAGTATTTTTTTCGTCGTGCGGATTGATAATTTCGTCGGATAAATAATGCATGATGACGAAATAAATTTTTAGAGTTGGTAATTATTATTTGCTAACTGCATTTAGTTACGCAGAATGAAATTGAAACTGCAGTTGAATAGAATTTGTACAGTACAAGAGTGCGACGCAACGATGTTTAATAGTTGCAATTGGCCGGTTAAATAAAATAATTTCTTTACTGCCTGATCACTTTTGCAACATGCGTTTGATTATTTGTATTCACTTCTAAAATGTACATACCCGTACTGAGATTTTTTGAAGACAGGTCGAGCGTAATTATAGAATTACTGCTTGCTGCATTGGTAACGCGGTAAATTTCATTTCCGATAATATCGAACAATCTTATGTCGGTTGCGCCAACCGGAGGATTTGCAAGTTGAATGCTGAGCTGATTTGTAAATGGATTATTAAGCACTTTGAAAAATCCATCTGTTGAACTTGTTATTAAAATAGTTTTGCTGTACTGATAGCTGCTGTCGATGCTGATCATTTTTAAGCGATAATAATTATTTGGCTGCGTAACATTCGGATCTGTGAAAGAATATTTTTGGTTTGATGAACTGTTACCTGCGCTGGCAACGAACCCGATTTGAGTAAAATTATTTCCATCGTAAGAACGTTCAACATCAAATCCGTAATTATTTATTTCAGGAGCAGTTGTCCAGTCGAGCAATACATTTGTGTTGCTTAAATGTCCCTCAAAATTTATTAGTTGTGTTGGCAGAAGCACACCAATGATACCTGCGCCAAATCCTGAAAACCCTGTAGTGAAATTATATGTCAAACCTGAATTAGTTCCAAGAGCGCTTATTGCCGGCGCGCCTGTTACCATTGTTCCTGCGCCTGAAGGATTTCCCGGCGTAACATTTGAAATTTGATTAGTGGTTTTTATTAAATTGATATTGCTGAAACTCTGTCCTGTTGCGGTTTGCCAGCCATTCACTTCTAACGGCGAATAATATAAAGTGATGTTATAGCTTCCAGATGAATTATTATTTGTTGGAATTACGTGAAAAGTTTTGTTCATGATGTAGTTGCTGATATTCGAATTCCAGAATTGCGATGCGCTTGTTCCCGATCTGTCGATGATTACCTGCGTGCAACCATAATCGAAACTGCTTAGGTTTTGAATATGCGCGAGCAATTTATTATTGGATTTATTGTAGAAATAAATATCAGTGTTAGGTCCGAGATATTCCTGTGCAGTGGCATTAAGCGCGGTGTCAACCTGTGTGCCCGGATCTGCGTACACAAATTGAACTATTGGTTTATAAGCTGCATAATAACTAAATGTGCTGTAAGCTGTGCCGCAATTTATGGATGAGAAAACATAATTTGAATTCGGATTGCCATCAGCATATGCTTCGGCATAATCTGTGCTGCTTGTTGAAACGCTGCTGTAACAAATTTCTACAACAATATTTGATGTTCCGTTCCACACAAATGGCGTAGTAAACGTAAGTGTGTTCCATCCGTTTATTGTAGTATAGTTAGAATTATACACTGTGGTGAATGATGCATCGCTCAAAGGAAAATTTGTTGACGCATTGTATAAAGAAGTTTGCGCCGTTTGCCCGATTTTTATTGTCAACCCCTGGTAAACATAAGCGACGCCACTGCTTTTGGAAATATTCAACGCCATACCAACAATATTTCCTGCTGCAATTCCTGTAGCAGAAAGTTCGGAAGCATAATATAATATTTGAGATTTTTCCTGCGCGCTTGATGCCGCAAACGGACTTTGCAATATACCAAGACTGGAACCGATAGATTTTGTTACGTTAGTTGGGCCGTATGGCAACGCGTCATTATCATCAATTGTAATTGTAAGATTAGGACGGCCATCTCCAACAACAGCATTACCTCCGCCATTATTTACAGTAAAACCTAAGGTGAATAATTCAGTGCCTTCAACACTTGCATCATCATAAATGCGAACAGTAAAAGGTTGCGATGTGGTTGAACCTGAAAGAAAAGTCAGCACCATGCTTGGCGAAGTAAAACTTCCGTTTGTGGTGATATCAAAATCTGTTCCCTGCGTTGCAGTTCCGGATATTACACTTAGGGTAGCCGTTGCCGTTATACTCGGGCTATTACCTATTACCATATTATAAGTGTAATCCGTATAGCTTCTGCAACCTGATGTTGCTGCAGTTGCTTCGGTAACTATATCGCCGGCTAATTCAAAATCAATTTTTGGTAAACACTGCGTTGTTCCTGCATTTGGAGCAGTTCCGCCTAACGAGGTTGACAAACTTAATCTTGATGTACTTGCTGCTGATGCGAGCATTCTTGTTTTTTGTCCTGCAGTAAAAAGTGTGTAGCAGTTTGTGTAATTCATGTAATTACTTTCCGTGTTAATGCTGTATGCAGTACCCGTACAAGTGTTTGTTCCGCTTCTGCAGGTAAAATCAACGACGCCGCCGGTTTGATTATATGAAATAGGATCTGTATCGCAAATCAAATCTCCTGTTGTGCTGCAACTTGTATTTGGCGGGCAAATAGTTACATCAGTTGAACCCTGAAATGGATGATACAAATTAAACGCGTGGCCAATTTCGTGTGGAAGTGTTTTTTGTCCTGTGATCATTTGTGTTGCCAGCATAATAATTCCATCGTAATTTGGATCTCCACCGGGAAAATATGCAAAGCCTGCAATAAACTGTCCGCTTGTTCCATCTGCGCCGTCAATTTTATCAACTACCCAAATGTTATAATACTGAGTCGGATCCCAGCGACTTAAATTCTTTACATTTATTTCATCAGTACCTAATGTTGTGCTGCGGTTAACTCCGCCGCTTACATATCCTGCAAGCGATGATCCATCAACACGGTTAATTCCGTTTGTAGGATTACAATTCGGATCGCGCTGTGCAACTACAAATTGAATTTGTAAATCGCCAACTCCCTGTGTGCCGGGATAAGTGCCATTATATACCTGGTTGAGATAAGCAATTGCTCCGAGTATTTGCGCATCCGTCGGGTTATATATCGTTCCAACCGCGCCGCCTGTGTGAATGACATGTATAACAACCGGAATTGTATACAGCGCTGTGCCTAATGTTTGTCCGGACGAACCTGGAATTCCATTGATCGAATTAGTTGTTTTATTTCCTTTGACAATATTTGGATGCGTTTGTATGTATTGATAAATGCCGGCCTCATATTTCTGTACATCATTTCTGTAAGAAGGATCCGTTTTCATTCTTTGTTGATGAGCGCCATCAAAACCGCAAATAGGCTGTGCAAAAAGAGATTGGAAAGAAAAACAAAAAGTGGCAGCAATAACGAAATGAATGAATTTCATAGTAACGGATATTGGATTAGCTAAGGGGTTATATGTACCCAACTTCACTTTGCTAATAACGAAAAGAGTCGAAAATAATTATAAAAATCCTTAACTATTTATAATAAAATATGCTATGAAAATGAAGGATTTATTCAAGAAGAAAGGACTTGAGTTGGTTGTAATCCGCATCAATGATATTTTTTTGTTTTTGCTTTTTCAAGATAGATTGAATAGAAACGGGCAGGGGAATTTTTTCATTGATTATAGGTTCAACGACATCGTAAAACTTGACGGGATGGGCTGTTTCAAGAAAAATGCCTTTTTGAGAAAAATCATTTTCAAGATACTTTTTTAGGGAAAGATAACCGACAGCTCCATGCGGATCTAAAAGATATTTATACTTCACATATACATCACCGATAGTTTCTTTTGTTTCCTCATCTGAAATGCTATAGCTGCTGAGTTCAGTTTTTAAAGAATGAAATTTTTGGTTGAATAATTCAAGAATGCGCACAAAATTGCTGGGGTTGCCAACATCCATCGCGTTGGATAAAGTGGCTATAGCTTTTTTCGGTTGATAGTCACCGTTAGTTAAAAACTCCGGAATTACTTTATTGGCGTTGCATGCTGCAACAAAATGTTTAGCCGGAAGCTCGGAATGATGGGCTAATAATCCGGCGCAGATATTTCCAAAGTTTCCGCTCGGTACACAAAATACCGGCGCATCATTCTTATCTTTCCATTGTTGGTAGGCGAAGAAATAATAAAATTGCTGTGGCAGCCAACGGGCAACATTGATGGAGTTTGCCGATGTTAAAAATAATTCTTTATTCAAATCACTATCGGTAAAAGCCTGCTTTACCATTTGCTGGCAATCGTCAAACGTTCCGTTTACTTCAAGAGCGGAAATATTTTTTCCATAGGTCGTCAATTGCAATTCCTGCACGCTGCTCACTTTGCCTGAAGGATAAAGTATTACCACATCAATTCCATCAACATCATAAAATCCACTGGCAACAGCGCCGCCGGTATCTCCGGAAGTTGCAACAAGCACTGTAATTTTTTTATTATTATTTTGAACGAAATAGCCGAGGCAACGGCTCATGAATCTTGCTCCAACATCTTTGAAAGCAAGCGTAGGTCCGTGAAATAATTCCAGCGAAAAAATATTATCGGTAACCTGTACTAAAGGAAAATCAAAATTGATGGTTTCGGATATTATTCTTTTTAGTTCATTTTGCGGAATAGTTTCACCGACATAAGGATTGATAACTTCCAATGCAATTTCTTCTTTTGAAAATGAACTAATTTTTTCAATAAAATTTTTTGATAAAAAAGGAATGTTTTCGGGGAAATATAATCCTTTGTCCGGCGCTTGTCCCCGGATGGTAGCTTCTTTGAAACTTACTTTTGGCGAATTATTATTTAAACTATAGTAGAGCATGCAAGTTTTTTCAATTTACGAGTTACGATTTCGGATTTACGATTTCTGAATTTCGGTTATACATCACCGTTACATTTTTAGTATATTCTTGTAAAATTTTAATGCATTTTGCAATTAATAAGGTGTTGAATAAAGAACTAAAAGTACAAGGGTGCGACGCAACGATGCTTCATAGTAGCAATGCGGCTGGGCCACAAATATTCCAGGCTTATTTATTCACCATTCACTATTTCCACTCCGCGATTATTAATTGTTGTTACATATGTGTGATAACTCAATTCCATTTTGTTGTAAATATTTTGCATTACCGACTCCACTGCTTTTGCTGTTGATTCATTTGTGCTCAGCATAAAAATTGACGGACCTGAACCGGAAATTCCGCCACCTAATGCGCCTGCTTCTTTGCATTTTTTTTTCACTTCATCAAAACCGGGAATCAGCATGCTGCGCACGGGTTCAATAATTACATCTTCCAGCGAACGACCTATAAGCTCGTAATCATTTTTAAGAAAACCCGCTACCAGTCCGCCGATATTGCCCCATTGCCGTATCGCATCTTTTAATAAAACTTCTTTGCGAAGAATTTGCCGCGCATCGGAAGTGCGCACTTCAATTTGCGGATGAACAACGGTAACATGCAGCGGCGGCGATGGAATAGAAATAATATCCAGCGGAAAAATGGAACGTATTAATGTGATGCCACCGTAAATGCACGGCGCAATATTATCGGCGTGCTTTACACCCGATGCAACTTTTTCACCAATCATTGCAAAACGAACCATATCTTCTTTACTGAATTTATTTCCGAGTAAATAATTTGCCGCCACAACCGCGCCTGCCGCGCTTGCTGCACTTGAACCGATTCCGCTGCCGGGTTTGATATTTTTTTCTATGGAAATTTCAAAACCGATTGAGTCATTTATTTCTTCGAGTATTGCTAAGAGTGGCGCTCCTGCTGTGTTTTGTGATGGATCGACAGGAAGATGGTGATTGTTTGTATTATTTATAATAACTTTTTTTTCAGTCAAAAGTTTTACATGCATTACATCGCAAGGTTCGGAAAGGCACATTCCGAGCACATCAAATCCGCAAACAATATTTGCAACAGTTGCGGGTGAATATATTTTTACTTCAGTCATTTACTTATTACCTACTACCTACTACTTATTACTTACTCACACTCTCGCTGTTCTTATCACATCTGCAAAAACTCCAGATGCAGTAACTTCTGCGCCGGCGCCCGCACCTTTTATAACCAATGGTTGTTCGGGGTAACGGGTTGTGTAAAACAATACTACATTATCTTTTCCGTAAAGGTGATAAAGATTGTGTGCGGGATCGATGTGTTGCAATCCCACAGTGGCTTTGCCATTTTCATAGCTTGCAACAAACTTCAACTTTTTTCCCAGCGACGCAGCCTCGTTGTATAATTTTTTAAAATGATCTTCTTCTTTCGTCATTGCTTTATAAAAATCATCTACGCTTCCTTTCATGCACGATGGTGGCATGAAAGTATTGTTGGTGATATCATCCATTTCTATTTTTTCGCCGGATTCTCTTGCCAATATCATTATTTTTCTCATCACATCTGTTCCGCTTAGGTCTAATCTTGGATCAGGTTCTGTGTAACCTTCATTCTGCGCCTGTTTCACAATTTCAGAAAATGTTTTTTCTGCTTTATAATTATTGAAAACAAAATTAAGCGTGCCACTCAAAACTGCTTCTATTTTTGTAACCTTATCTCCGCTGTGCAACAGATCATTTAATGTTCCGATAACCGGCAAACCTGCGCCTACATTGGTTTCAAAAAGAAACAAGGAATTGAATTCGCGCGCAAGATTTTTTAATTTCTGATAGTATGCATAATTTGAAGAGCAGGCAACTTTATTACACGCAACAATCGAAATACTTTTTTGCAGCAATTTGTCGTAAGAATTTGCAATGTCGTTATTAGCTGTAATATCAGCGAACACGGAATTACTTAAATTTTTTGTACGAATGATATCTATGAATTTTTCAAGATCCATAGGTTCGCCTGATTGTAAATTTTCTTTCCAGTTTGCAAGATTAATTCCATCGTCATTAAATAGCATTTTTTTGCTGTTGGCAATACCTATAACGTTTATCTGTAACCGAAGATGTTCCTGCAAATATTTTTTTTGCTGTTGTAATTGTGCAAGAAAACGGCTGCCAACATTTCCAACGCCGGTAACAAAAAGATTTAATTGTTTGTAAGTGGTTTCAAAAAATTCTTCGTGCAAAACAGTTATTGCTTTTTTTACGTCGGAAAAACCTATGACGGCAGAAATATTTCTTTCAGAAGAACCTTGTGCAATCGCCCTGATGTTTACACCGTTTCTTCCTAATGCTCCAAACATTTTTCCGCTGATGCCGGTATGATTTTTCATGTTATCTCCAACCAGCGCAACGATTGACAGATCTTTTTCTATGATCAGCGGTTCAACTTTTTTGGTTTCTATTTCATGCTGAAATGCAGTGTCGACGGCTATCTTAGCCTCACTGATGTTTTTTTCATCAATAGCAACGCAAATAGAATGTTCGGAAGAACTCTGCGTGATGAGAATTACATTTATTTTTTTATTTGCAAGCGCTTCAAATAATCTTTTAGAAAATCCGGGAATGCCAACCATACCGCTGCCTTCCAAACTTAACAAAGCGATTTTATTCATGCTCGAAATTCCTCGAATGCTATTGCCATTTTTTGATGTGATATTTTGAATCACAGTTCCGGCATCCTCGGGCGCGAATGTATTTTTTATCCACACAGGAATATTTTTGCTCATCACCGGCTGAATGGTTGGCGGGTAAATAACTTTCGCGCCAAAGTGAGAAAGTTCCATCGCTTCCTGGTAAGAAATTTGCGGAATCACTTTTGCATTGCTAACGACGCGTGGATCGGCAGTCATCATTCCGGAAACATCAGTCCATATTTCTGTGCATGTTGCATTAACAGCTCCGGCAATAATTGCAGCAGTATAATCTGAGCCGCCTCTTCCTAATGTAGTGGTGATGCCGCTTTCGTCGGTTGCAATAAATCCGGGAACAATAAAAAGAGATTCGTTTGCATTGCTGAAAAAATCATTTATTTTTTTATTGGTGATAGAAAAATCAACAGCTGCATATCCAAAATGAGAGTCGGTTATTATTAATTCGCGGGCATCTTTCCATTTATTAGTAATGCCAATTGCAGAGAGATATGTTGAAATAATTTGCGAGGATAAAAGTTCACCATAGCTCATTATTTTATCTTTTGTGCGGTCGGATAATTCACTCAATAAAAAAACGCCGTTGCATATATCTTCAATTTCATTGCAACGCGTTTTCACTGCGCTTAAAATACTGCTCTGTTGTGTTATTGGAATAAGAGATTTTACCGTTTCAATATGTCGCGTTTCCGCCTGGTGCAATTTTTCTTTATACATTTCATCGCCTGCAGCAGCGAGCATTCCGCATTGAAGTAATGTATCTGTAATGCCGCCAAGCGCAGAAACCACAACTATGATTTTATCTTCTTTTATTTTTCGTTTAATGATAGCCGTTACCTTGTCTATATTTTCCGCATTTGCCACTGATGTTCCTCCGAATTTTAAAACCTGCATATAAGAACCAATTTAATAATTAGTATAATTTTATTGGAATAATTTTATTTTTTGATGAAGCTTTGGAAAGCCCTGTGGTTAATATAAAAATTGTGCAACCCCTCACAGGGTTGTAGTGGTTGTAATGATGGTTGATATTGCTGCATTGGTTGCAACAATAACGGGAAATAATTCGGTATGTTGTTTTTTATAAACCACTTTGATTGGGTATGCCGCGAAGATAGAGAAAGAAATCAAAAATTTAAATATTCAGCATATTTTTTAGAAAAAACAAAGTAGTTTTAAGCGTTAATTTGATTAGCTTCTGCTTGCTGTAAAGATTATTGAAATATTTTAAATGGAATTATTATGGCGTATCAATCGTTGCAGGGATTACAGCAATTTAGAAACCAGGTTGGCATCAAGTTTCAATTGTACAATAGTCTGTTCACTTCACTTCCTTTTCACCGGATTGAAAAGACAGGAATATTATTATCACTGCTACTAACTTTTTGCGAAGACGGATACAAAAAAAAACAAAGTCCTGAAGAAATTATTGAAGAATTTTTCGCCAAGCACACAACTTATACTAACGACAGAGACAAAGCTGATTTGCTTTTTCGTTTTGTGCAATATGTAGAAAGACAAATTGTGTTGTTCGATGCTTTGGAAGATGCGGCGTTCAAATATGTGAACGACATGAATGGTACAGGAAGTATGAAACATCTTGCATCGGAAGTTATTCAAACCAATAAAGAAAATGAATTGTCGGAAAAATTGAAAGATTATGCAGTGCGGTTGGTGCTAACGGCGCATCCTACGCAATTTTATCCCGGCGCAGTTTTAGGAATCATCAACGATTTATCAAGAGCGGTTATAGATAATAATTCGAGCCAGATTGATATGTATTTACAGCAGCTTGGTAAAACGCCGTTTCTTAAAAAACAAAAACCAACGCCTTACGATGAAGCGATCAGTTTGATATGGTATCTTGAAAATGTTTTTTACCAGGCAGCCGGAAGGATCTATACTGCACTGAAAGATCAGTTTCCTGATTCGGTGAATGAAAAAAACCCGATTATCAAAATGGGTTTTTGGCCTGGCGGAGACAGAGATGGAAATCCTTTCGTTAATGTGCAAACTACACTGAAAGTTGCAGAAGCATTGCGCGGCGGAATAATTAAATGTTATTATCTCGATGTTCGCAGATTGAAGCGCAGACTAACTTTCAAAGGAGTTGAAACTATTCTTGCCGACCTTGAAACGAAACTCTATAATAATCTTTTTATTCCCGATCAAAAAACAGATTTAAGTAAAGAAGAAATACTTGCTTCTTTAAAACAGATAAGAGAGATTGTTATTTACCAGCATAATAATTTATTTCTTCCTCTCGTCAATAATCTTATTAGTAAAGTAGAAATTTTCGGATTACATTTTGCAACGCTTGATATAAGGCAGGATAGTTCCGTTCACACTAAAGTGATAAAAGACATTATTGAAAAAGAGAAATTTCTTCCGTCGAATTTTAATCATCTTCCGGATAGCGAAAAAATGAATTTGCTCACGCAGATCAATAAATACGCTAATCCTGATTTGTACGATGATGCCCTGACAAAAGATACTTTACAAAGTGTCAGGGCTATAAAAACAATTCAGCAATTAAATGGTGTGGAAGGATGCGACAGGTATATAATCAGTCAATGTAATTCTGCAGTGAACGTGCTGGAAGTTTATGCTTTATTTTTATTTGGCGGATGGAAAAAAGAAGAATTAGCAGTTGATATAGTTCCGCTTTTTGAAACTGTTGATGATTTGCAAAATGCTGCCGGCATAATGAAGGCGTTATATGAAAATGAAGATTATTACCGGCATTTACAACGTCGCGGAAATAAGCAAACGATCATGCTCGGATTTTCTGACGGAACAAAAGACGGCGGTTACTTAATGGCAAACTGGGGAATTTATAAAGCGAAAGAAGAACTCACTGCAATTTCTTCGCAATATAAAATTGATGTTATTTTTTTTGATGGCAGGGGAGGACCGCCAGCGCGCGGCGGTGGCAAAACACATAAGTTTTATGCATCGATGGGGAAAAATATTGCTAACAAAGAAATTCAACTTACCATCCAGGGACAAACAGTGAGCTCTAATTTCGGAACAATTGATTCCGCACAATTTAATATTGAACAACTCGTGCATGCGGGAATTTCAAACGATTTATTTTCTTCAAAAAAAATAACACTGCAACCCGATGAAGAACAATTGTTGCAGGAAATGGCCAACGAAAGTTATAAATCGTATTCCTTATTAAAAGATCATCCTTATTTTTTAAAATATTTGAACGATGTTAGTCCGCTTAGGTTTTACAGCGAAACAAATATTGCCAGCCGTCCTTCCAAACGCAATAGCGGCGGGCGTTTTCAATTTAAAGATCTTCGCGCAATTCCATATGTCGGTTCGTGGAGTCAATTAAAGCAAAATGTAACCGGCTATTATGGTGTGGGCGCCGCATTGCAGGTTCTGGATAATGCAGGCAAATGGAGCGAAGTAAAAAATTTATACAGCAATTCATTATTTTTCAGAACACTTATTGATAACTGTGAGATGGCAATGAAAAAATGTTTTTTTCCTTTAACAGAACACTTTTCAGCTCACCCGGTGTATGGAGAAATTTGGAAAATGATCTATGAAGAATTTCTTCTTACCCAAAAATATCTTTTCAAACTTTCGGGAAAAAATGAGTTGATGGCAGATTACCCGGTGGAACAATTATCCATTCAAATGCGCGAAAGAATTGTATTACCATTGAGCACACTTCAGCAATATGCAATTACCAAACATAGAGAAATTGAAAGCGCACTGATCAATACTCCACTCAAAGAAGTGTACGAAAAATTAATTATGCGGAGTTCATTTGGTATTATTAATGCTGCAAGAAATTCTGCGTAGATTTTTTGTTACCAGCTTTTGTTCTCTTTTCACCATCGTTGCGTCGCATTACGTTCATCAGTTGTGCTACTATTGAGCTGTGGTTTATAATCGGCAATTTAAAAATGATTTTTAGATTTGAGGTTGCAATTCGTAACCTCAAACAGCGGTATAAAATCTTTAAGGTTGCAATTTGCAACCTTAAACACGAAGCTGCTCAAAAAAAATGGAACGACAGAGAACGCATAGGGTTTAAAAAATAAAATATAAAAAGCATAACAGGCTTTAAATTTGTGTTTTCAACCTTATTCAAAAAAGAAACACAAATGAAGGTAGTAATCATTGGCGGCGGCTTTGCGGGCATTAATCTTGCAAAAAAATTATCCGGCGATAAAAATATAGAAGTAACAGTTGTTGACAGAAATAATTATAATTTTTTCCCTCCACTTTTATACCAGGTTTCAACAGCATTTATTGAACCATCAAATATCAGTTATCCGTTTAGAAAAATGTTTCAGCACCAGGAAAATCTTCATTTTTATCTTGGCTCTTTAATCAAAATAAATATCGAACAAAATAATATTGAAACCGACACAGGCATCGTGAATTATGATTATCTCGTGCTGGCAATGGGTACGGAAACAAATTATTTTGGAATGGAAAATATAAAACGAAATGCATTGCCGATGAAAACGATTGACGATGCTTTGCATTTGCGTAATCATATTTTGCTGAACATGGAAAAAGTGGTGCGCACAACTGATGAAGCAGAAAGAAAAAAATTATTGAACATAGTTATTGCAGGTGGCGGACCAACCGGCGTTGAAATTTCCGGAATGATTGCTGAAATGGGAATTCATATCATAGCTAAGGATTACCCGGAACTTGGGCATGTTACCGGCAATATTTATTTGGTTGATGCAGGTCCCGCATTGCTCGGACCTATGAGTAAAAAATCCCAGGAAGAAGCATTGCGTGTATTAACTAAATTGGGAGTGAAAGTAAAATCGAACACTGCTGTTAAAGATTATATTGATGGCAAAGTAATTTTTGCAAATGGTGAAACAGTGGATTCGGCAACTTTGATTTGGGCATCTGGCGTAATTGCACGTGAAGCTCCGGGCTTGCCAAAAGAAAGCATTACACGGGGCAGAAGAATTTTAGTTGATGAATTTGATAAAGTGATCGGAACAAAAAATATTTTTGCCATTGGCGATCAATGTTATCAAACCAGCGATGCAAATTATCCTAACGGTCATCCTCAGCTGGCGCAGGTTGCAATTCAGCAGGGGAAATTATTGGCAAAGAATTTAAAAAATATCAGCACAGGCAAACCGTTGCAACCTTTCAAATATCTTAACAAAGGAGCTATGGCAATTATTGCGAAATTTAAAGCAGTGGTAGATTTACCGCACGGTTTTTTTAAAGGTTTTATTGCATGGTTTGTGTGGCTTTTTATTCATATTATTCCGATAGCCGGCTACAGAAATAAAGTAAAAATTTCTTTTAACTGGTTCTGGAGTTTTATTACCAATGATCCGACGCTGAGATTAATAATTCGTCCGCAAAAAAAAGATGAAGATTAATCAATGTGAAAATGGCTCAATGTCTCAATTGAGCCATTGAGTAATTTTCGAATTGAGTAATTATGATCATTACTAACGTCAATATATAACCGAAACTAATGCAGCAAACCGCCATAGGAAAATACAGATGGGTTATTGTTACTTTGCTTTTCTTCGCGACATCAATTAACTATATTGACAGGCAGGTTATAGGTTTGCTGAAACCCACGCTGGAAAAGAGTTTCAACTGGAATGAAAAAGATTACGGATATATTGTAATGGCTTTTCAGACTGCCTATGCGCTCGGACTTTTGCTTTTTGGAAGATTGATAGATAAAATAGGAACTAAGATCGGGTACACCGCTTCAGTTATTTTCTGGAGCGCTGCCGCAATTTTGCATGCCGCTGCAAAAACAACTTTTGGTTTTGGAATTGCAAGAACTGCACTTGGCCTGGGCGAATCAGGAAATTTTCCGGCAGCGATCAAATCTGTAACAGAATGGTTCCCTAAAAAAGAACGCGCATTAGCAACTGGTTTTTTTAATTCGGGTACAAATATTGGCGCAGTCGTTGCTCCGATTATGGTGCCGTTAATTTTAGCAGCATACGGTTGGCGGGAAGCATTTATTATTACAGGAGTTCTTGGATTAATATGGTTGATTTTTTGGTTGATATTTTATGATATTCCTTCTAAACAAAAACGAGTTGGAGCAGCAGAGCTCGAGTATATTCATAGCGACAATACAAATAATGATTCGGACTCAGGATCATTTTCCTGGATAAAACTTTTTTCTTACCGGCAAACATGGATTTTTTTTATCGGAAAATTTTTGACCGATCCTATCTGGTGGTTTTTTTTATTTTGGCTGCCGGATTATTTCAGCGGAACTTTTCACCTCGATTTAAAAAAACCCGGCTGGCCATTGGTGATTGTGTACACAGCCACCTCAATTGGCAGCATCGGCGGCGGATATCTTTCATCTTATTTAATAAAAAAAGGTTGGAGCGCATACAAAGCGCGCAAAACGTCAATGTTTATTTTCGCTCTTTGTGTTTTGCCGATAATGACTGCGCAATTTACAGGCAACATTTGGACGGCTGTAGCTTTGATAAGTCTTGCTGCCGCTGCTCACCAGGCATGGAGCGCAAATATTTTTACAACGGCTTCTGATTTTTTTCCGAAAAAAGCGGTTAGCTCTGTGGTTGGTATAGGTGGTATGGCCGGTGCTGCGGGTGGTATTTTGTTTCCATTTATCGTGAGTAATATTTTGCAATATTTTAAAGAAGCAGGAAATAAAAATTCCGGATACAATATCATTTTTATTATTTGCGGCAGCGCTTATTTATTTGCGTGGATTATTATGCATTTGCTAACTCCGAAAGTTAAGCAAGTGAATTTTTTAAGTAAAAGTAAAAATTAAAAAGTAAAAAAGTGGAGCTCAGTTTTATTTTTCATTTTCAGTTTTAGTTTTTGACTTTTTATTTTTAACTTATTTTGATACCAGCATTTGTTTTTCATAGCATCATCGTTGCGTCGCAATCCTTTCATCGGTTGTGCTACTATTCAGCGCCTTACTAACGGCAATGAACATACGTTTTACAATTATCAATTATCAATTATCAATTCCTAATTTCTCTTTCGCCCATTTCAAAGCGATGTCCAATTGTTGTTTTATAGTTAGGTGTGAATTATCAAGCACGATTGCATCATCGGCTTGTCGTAAAGGACTTACTTCTCTGTGCGAATCAATATAATCACGCATTTCAAGATTATTTTTTACTTCTTCCAAAGTAATGTTCGGATTTTTTTCATAGAGTTCTTTAAATCTTCTTTCAACCCTTATAGCTTTATCTGCAGTCATAAAAATTTTTAATTCTGCTTTCGGAAAAACAACTGTGCCGATATCTCTTCCATCCATTACGATTCCTTTTTTCTTTCCGATTTTATGTTGCTGTGCAACTGCAAATTCACGAACAGTTTTTATTGCAGCTATATCACTTACTTTTTCTGCAATCACCAAATCGCGGATGACATATTCAACATTCTCTCCGTTCAAATGCATTTCACTTTGCTTGCTATGCGGATTGTAAATAAATTCCAGCACAATATCTTTTAATGCTTCCTGTACATTTTTTGTTTTTGTCCAGTCAACGTGATTGCGCAAAAAATACAAGGTAATTGCGCGGTACATTGCGCCGCTGTCTATATAAACATAATCCAATGCTTTTGCCAATTGTTTTGCGAGCGTGCTTTTTCCGCATGATGACCAACCGTCAATTGTAATGATTATCTTTTTCTGTGCTTTCATTTTATATAACTCCGCTTAGCAAAAATAAAAAATGCCAACTGTTAGCTGGCATTTTCTTTTCAATACTATAAATAAAATATTATACTTCTGATTTTTGCTTTGTTTTTTCTCCCAAAGAAAATTTGATCTTGGAATTTTCCGTATCTAAATCGGCAATTAGCACATCGCCGCTTTTAATATTCATACTCAAAATTTCTTCAGCCAAAGGATCTTCGAGATATTTCTGAATTGCCCTGTGCAATGGTCGTGCGCCAAATTGTTGATCGTATCCTTTATCTGCAATAAAATTTTTTGCTTCTTCTGTCAATTCCAGCGTAAATCCAAGATGTACTCAAACGTTTCATCACACCTTTCATCAAAATATCAATGATCTGGAAGATATGCTCTTTGTTCAGCGAATTGAAGATAACCACATCATCAATACGATTCAGAAACTCAGGAGCGAACGTTCGTTTCAAGGCTTTTTCAATAACTGCTTTTTTATTTTCTTCAGAATTCTGCGTGCGTGCAGCAGTTGCAAAACCAACACCATCTCCAAAATCTTTTAACTGGCGTACGCCAATATTGGAAGTCATGATGATCATTGTATTCTTGAAATCAACTTTTCTTCCCAAGACCATCGGTCAACTGTCCATCATCCAGCACCTGCAACAAAATATTGTAGACATCCGGATGCGCTTTTTCAATTTCATCAAGCAAGAATCAACTGAATATGGTTTGCGACGAACTTTTTCAGTTAGCTGTCCGCCTTCTTCATAACCAACATATCCCGGAGGCGCACCAATTAAACGGCTAACAGTAAATTTTTCCATGTATTCGCTCATGTCAATGCGAATCAAAGCATCTTCTGAATCAAACATATATCTTGCTAATGCTCTTGCCAATTCTGTTTTACCAACTCCGGTTGGACCAAGGAAAATAAATGTGCCGATTGGTTTTTTAGGATCTTTTAATCCAACACGGTTACGTTGAATTGCTTTCACCACTTTTTGAATCGCTTCATCCTGACCAATAACCATTTCCGTCATATCGATCCGCCATGTTGCGTAAGCTTCTCTGTTTCTGCCTGCACCATGCGTTTTACAGGAATGCCGGTCATCATGCTAACTACTTCAGCAATATTTTCTTCATCAATCGGATAGCGTTTGTGTTTGCTTTCTTCTTCCCATTCATTTTTTGCTTTTTCCAGTTCTTCCTGCAAACGTTTTTCTGTATCACGAAGTGAAGCAGCTTCTTCAAATTTCTGGCTTTTTACAACTTTATTTTTTTCATTCTTTACATCTTCAATCTTCTTTTCCAGATCAACGATGTTCTGAGGAACATTAATATTTTTTAAGTGAACCCGGCGCCTACTTCATCCAGCACGTCAATTGCTTTATCAGGCAACAAACGATCTGTCATATAACGGTCGCTTAGTTTAACACAAGCATCAATTGCATCATCAGAATAAGTTACATTGTGATAATCTTCGTATTTAGCTTTGATGTTGTTTAAAATCTGAATAGTTTCTTCAACAGTTGGCGGATCAACCATTACTTTTTGGAAACGACGGTCAAGCGCTCCGTCTTTTTCAATATACATTCGGTATTCATCCAAAGTAGATGCACCGATACATTGCAGTTCGCCTCGTGCCAATGCAGGTTTGAAAATATTTGATGCATCGAGCGAACCGCTTGCGCCACCTGCACCAACAATAGTATGTATTTCATCAATAAAAAGAATTACATCGCGATTTTTTTCCAGTTCATTCATGATCGCTTTCATTCGTTCTTCAAACTGACCGCGATATTTTGTTCCGGCAACCAATGCTGCAAGATCAAGTGAAATAACTCGTTTATCAAACAATACGCGCGATACTTTTCTTTGAACAATTCGCAAAGCCAAACCTTCTACAATGGCTGTTTTACCAACACCGGGTTCACCGATTAAAATGGGATTGTTCTTTTTTCGTGCGCGATAAGTATTTGCGATACTCTTTCAATTTCTTTTTCACGACCAACAATCGGGTCTAAGTGCACCATTTTCTGCAAGACGGGTAATATCCCTGCCAAAATTATCCAAGTACAGGTGTTTTGCTTTTTGCAGTTCCGGCGGCACGGGCTTTTTGCTGTGAATATTTTTTCTCTTCATCAAAATCGTCATCGTTTTCTTCAGTGTATTCGCTACGAACCTCGTTGCTTTTTACTACGCCTAATTCGTTTCTGAATAAATCGTAATCCACGTCAAACTGATTTAAAATTTGTGTTGCAATATTTTCTTTGTTTTTTAATATGGAAAGCATCAGGTGTTCGGTTTCAACAGTTGGGCTTTTCAACGCTTTTGCTTCGAGCACTGTTACACGAATTACTTTTTCTGCCTGTTTGGTTAGCGGAAGGCTGTTTATGTTTGCAATATTTTTTCCGGTTTTATCTTTCACCGCAATTTCCACTTCTTTGCGCAGTTCATACAAATCCACGTTAAAGCTTTTCAAAATGCGCACTGCTGTATTATCTCCTTCGCGAATCAAACCCAGCAATAAATGTTCAGTGCCAATAAAATCATTTCCGAGCCGCAAAGCTTCTTCCCTGCTAAACGAAATAATTTCCTTTACCTGTGCTGAAAAATTATTATCCATTTTTAAGTTATTGAGCTTTATACAATAATAACGAATATTTTTGATTTCTATTTTCAGAATCTTATCAACGGTGTGTTGATTTCATCATTTATATCTATGCAAGTCAAAATTGATACCAGAGAAAAATTCCATGTCATTACTATCAATCAATCATCGTTCGCTGCTAATATGACAGCAGATTTGAACAATTGTTTACTTCCGCTGCTGCAAAATGACGTAAGAAACGTAGTGCTGAATTTAAAAGACATTAAAAACATTGATATTGCTGCTGCTGAAAATTTAGTAAAGCTACAGCAAATGTATTACGAACAAAATGCTTCTTTCGTTGTTTGCGAGTTGAAAAAAGAAGTTGAAGAAACTCTCGAAAAAGAAGAACTACTCGAGTTGATGAATATAACTCCAACCGAAAGTGAAGCCGCGGATATTGTGATGATGGAAGAAATTGAGCGGGAATTTTTTGATGAAGAGTAAATTTATTTTTTGGTTTCTTTATTTTTAGTTTTTCTTTTTTAATACCAGCATCAGTTTTCATAGCATCATCGTTGCGTCGCAATCCTTTCATCGGTTGTACTACTATTGAGCTTTAGGTTTATAAAAGAAATCGCGCCAAACTTCGCGTCTTTGCGAAAAAAAAATTCTTTCCGTTTTTTTGCGTCCTCGTGATTTAGTGGCGAAGAAAAAAATAAAATGGTCGACAACAATCTCAAAAAAGCAATTGAAGAAATCATTTTTCATTCTATCAATGAAAAAATATTGTCAATTCAGTTTAACGCAGTTGGCGGCGGATCGATTAATGAAACATATCAAATCACAATAAATCAAAACCAAAAATTCTTTTGCAAATTAAATTCATCATCAAAATATCCTTTTCTTTTTTAAAAGAAAAGAAAGGACTTGAGTTGCTGACAAAACGAAATGTAATTCAAACGCCAAAGGTCATAGCCTATGAAGAGAAAAATGAAAAGCAAATTTTAATCCTGGAATGGATTGAGCAAGGATTAAGAACGGAAAATTTCTGGAAAATTTTTGGTGAGCAATTGGCCGCGTTGCATATAATCAACTGGATTGAAAAAGATAAATCCATATTTGGTTTATTCTGAAGATAATTACATGGGCGCTTTGCATCAATCGAACAAGCCGTCAAAAAGTTGGATTGATTTTTTTATTCATCAGCGATTAGAACCGCAAATTAAATTGGCGCTTGAAAATTCTTTGCTGGAAAAAAATTCATCAAAACATTTTTCCAACCTATATAAAAAATTGCCCGATATTTTTCAGGAAGAACCTTCTTCATTATTGCATGGCGATTTGTGGAGCGGAAATTTTTTGTGCAGTAATTTCTCCCAACCTATACTGATTGATCCTGCAGTATCTTTTGGCAATCGCAATGCTGATCTTGCAATGACAACTCTATTCGGCGGTTTTGATAAAATATTTTACGAATCCTATAATTATCACTTTCCTTTTTCCGGCAATTATCGCGAGCAATGGGAAGTTTGTAATGTATATCCGTTGTTAATTCATCTGAATCTTTTTGGTAAAAGTTATCTTGCCGAAATTCTGCAGACGATTAAACGTTTTTAATTTGTGTGAAAAAGTAAAAGTCAAGAGGAAAAATTAAAAGAAAATCCACTTTTGATTATTCACTTTTTAATTTTTACTTTCATTCCATGTTCGCCGTTACAATTTTAGGAAACAACTCTGCATTACCTGCATTTGATCGTCATCCAACTGCACAGGTAATAACTATGGATGAACATATTTTTCTTATTGATTGTGGCGAAGGAACACAAATGCAGATGACGAAATATAAAATCAGAAGAAGCAAAATCAGCCATATATTTATTTCACATCTTCACGGCGATCATTATTTCGGTTTGATAGGACTCATTACCAGCATGGGTTTGCTCGGACGTATCCAGGAATTGAATTTGTATGCGCCACCTCCGTTAAAAGATTTAATTGACATGCAATTAAAATTTGCAGACACGCAACTGCCGTTTTCGTTGCATTTTCATCGCCTGCAAAACGAAGGCATTATTATGAAAGATAATAAAGTTGAAGTGAGTTGTTTTAAAGTTAGCCATCGTATTGAATGCTGGGGATTTTGTTTCAAACAAATACGACCACTGCGTAAAATAATTCCTGAGAAAGCAAAAAATTATGGAGTTCCATCTTCTTTTTTTGATAAATTAAAATGGGGAGAAGATTATATAAACAAAGACGGAACAATTATTAAAAATGATTTGGTTACTGATCCATTGCCGAAAGGAAAAATGTATGCATATTCTGCCGATACAATTTATGATGAACGTATTGTTGAGAAAGTTAGGGGAGCAGATACTCTATATCATGAGGCAACCTATCTGAAAGATTTGGAAGATCGCGCAACAAAGCGTTTTCATTCCACTGCTCAACAAGCTGCAACCATTGCACAAAAAGCTTCTGTAAAAAAATTATTGATAGGTCACTTCAGCTCCAAATATGAAACGCTTGAAGGTTTTGAACAGGAAGCAAGAGAAATTTTTCCTCAATCAGATTTAGCGTTGGAAGGCGTTACGTACAGAATATAATTGCAAACAAAATGAGAAAATTAATTTTAATCGCGCATATATCCCTCGATGGATTTGTAGCCGGAACAAAAGGTGAATTAGATGATTTTGATGCAAGCGAAGAAAATCTTCGATTTGTGTATGAGTTGACGGATGAAGCGGATACGGCTTTACTCGGACGTAAGTCTTATGAAATGATGAATAGTTTTTGGCCAACTGCAAAAGATAGAGACAATGCTACACAAGGAGAAATTGCATATTGCAATTGGTACAACAGTGCGACAAAAATTATCATTTCAAAAACTATGGCTGAAGTAAATTCAAATAATACGATCGTGATCAATAAAAATATTGCTGATGAAATTATTAAAATGAAAAAAGAGACAGCTAAAAATATTTTGATCTTCGGCAGTCCAAGCATTTCTCAATTATGCATGCAACTTGATTTGATAGACAATTATTGGATTTTTGTTAATCCAGTTATTTTTGGAAAGGGAATTCCATTATTTGCAGAGTTAAAAAATAAATTAAATCTTAAGCTTTTAACCACAAAACAATTTGCCAACGGCGAAATTGCACTTAACTATATTGTAGAAAGATGATAGTAATAATTAAATAAAAAAGCTGCGGGAAAAACTCCGGCAGCTTTTTTATTCTTCAACAAAAAATAAATTATCTTAAAAACAGCATTTCGCGATATTTTGGAAGAAGCCATTCCTGGTCATCAACTAATACTTCCAGTTTGTCAACATGGTAACGTATATCATCAAAAAATTTTTCTTTAACCTGGCTGCAATATGCAATAGCTTTAGTTCTTGTATCGGTCATTGCATTCGCGATTTTTCTTGCTTCGATCATTTTTTCTACCAGTTCGCTAACCTTGCCGATATGATCTGAAATTTTTTCCAGAATTTGCTTCTGATTGACATAGGTGCTTTCTTTCAACCCTAATTCTTTTAAACCTTTGATATTTTCGATTAAAGTATTTTGATATTTTATTGAAGGTGGAAGAATATGGCTTGTTGCTAATTCTCCCATTATTCTTGCTTCAATCTGAACTTTCTTGATATAAGTTTCCAATTCAATTTCGTGACGAGCTTCAAGTTCTGCGTGAGTATAAATGCCATTGTCCTCGAATAAGTGCAACGCTTTTTTTGTGGTCAGTGCATCCAAAGCCAACGGGGTTGTACTAACATTTGGCAAACCGCGTCTTTCCGCTTCATGATGCCATTCCTGGCTGTAACCATCTCCTTCAAACAAAACTTTTTCGCTGCCAACAACATATTCCCTGATGACATGCATCAAAGCAATTTCTTTTTTCTCTCCTTTATCAACCAAAGCATCAACTTCTTTTTTGAAATTTTTCAAAGTTTCTGCAATGAATAGCATTGAGAACAATCATGGCACTGGCGCAATTTGCAGAAGAACCAACGGCACGGAATTCAAATTTATTTCCCGTAAATGCAAATGGTGATGTTCGGTTTCTGTCTGTATTATCCAATAAAAGTTCCGGAATGCTTTTATGCAAATCCAATTTCAATATAGCTTCGTCTTGTTCGTCAAATTTTGCTCCGACTCTTTCTTTGATTCACCCAAAACTTTGCTTAAGATACTGACCTATGAAAACAGAAATAATTGCAGGTGGCGCTTCGTTTGCACCCAGACGGTGATCATTTCGCGCTGAAGCGATAGCTGCTCTGAGCAAATCTGAATGATCATGAACAGCTTTGATTGTATTTACAAAAAAGGTAAGGAACATTAAATTTGTCTTTGGCGTTTTTCCGGGAGCTAATAAGTTAATACCCGTATCAGTAGCCATACTCCAGTTATTATGCTTACCATTTCCATTAATTCCTGCAAATGGTTTTTCATGAAGGAGAACTCTGAGCTTATGTCTGCGTGCAACTTTATCCATGATATCCATCATCAATAAATTATGATCAACACGCAACGCTTACTTCTTCGAATATAGGAGCGCACTCAAATGTGCGATGGAGCAACTTCATTATGACGCGTGCGTAATGGAATTCCCAGTTTATAGCCTTCCTCTTCAAAATCTCTCATGAATGCATAAATTCTTTCGGGAATTGAACCGAAATAATGATCTTCCAATTGCTGGCCTTTAGCGGGTGAGTGTCCGAAAACTGTTCTGCCGCTCATTACTAAATCCGGTCGGGCATTGAACAATCCTTCATCAATCACAAAATATTCCTGCTCCCAACCTAATGTTGCAGTAACCTTGGTTACATTTTTATCGAAGTAATGACAAACGTCTACAGCAGCTTTATCCAAAGCAGCGAGGGCTTTTAATAAAGGAGCTTTATAATCTAAAGATTCACCGGTATAAGAAACAAATATTGTAGGAATGCAAAGTGTTTTGCCTTTTCCAATCTCCATAATAAATATTGGAGAAGATGGATCCCAGCCGTATAACCGCGCGCTTCAAATGTTGCACGCAAACCACCACTCGGAAATGATGATGCATCCGGCTCCTGTTGTATCAATGCAGCTCCGTCAAATTCTTCAATTGCGGTGCCATCACTTTTAAGAGTAAAAAACGAATCATGTTTTTCAGCAGCAGTCCCTGTGAGTGGTTGAAACCAGTGTGTAAAGTGCGTTACTCCTTTTCCTTCTGCCCATTGACGCAGTCCGGCAGATATTTGGTTTGCAACAGCTCTGTCAATTCTTTTTCCGCTTTTTATAGATGAAGCCAGGCTTTTGTAAGCTTCGTCGCTTAAAAATTCACGGGCAGTTTTTAGTGTAAATACATTCTCGCCAAAAATAGCAGTGATTTTTGCAGAGCCGGCAACATTTCCTTCCGGCGTTGTACTTAAATTATCAATTGATTTGAATCGTAAGGATGACATGCTTAATTGTTTTTTCGCGAAACTAATGGATTGCAATTAATAAAAAAAATTTTTACAAAATGTGAATAAATTGTGCGTATAGCTAATATTTTTTTGATTTTTTTAGACGATTTATACATATGATATGGATTTGTCGCATCAATCATATAAATTATCAAAAATTATAATTTGACAATCTTTCTGTAGTTTGTTGCTCCTGCAACGAAAATAATTAATAATAATTCAGGGATTGCCTTATACCTGACGATTGCACCGGGAAAGGGAACAATAAAACCAATTAAAAACATTAGCGTAAAACCATAAAATAAAAATAAAAGCAGCGTTGGATTATTTGAAAGAACACGCCAGTTTTTTTCGTGAAAGATGAACATTAGTATTATAAGTATCCAAAACGCAACAACATCAAGTGAAGAAATTATTTGAAGAATCCCTTTTGCTTCCCAAATAAACGGACGAAAAAATATATTTGAGAAAGCTTGCGGAGATATTTTTAAAAAACTTTGAAAAGCAGGCTGCAATGAATCTAATTGTAAAACAGTTTTGCCGTGCAATTGAAAAAATTCCTGTTGACGGGAAACTATTGCTGCCGGCAAATTATTTTTCTCAGATACTAATGAACTTCCGAAAAATATGATTACCGATATTAGATAAACAATAATAAAAATAAAAATAGCTTTTCGTTTAAGCATCAACGTTAGTATGAAGCTGATAAATGCAGGAATAAAAACCAGCAGAAATACTCCCCGGAAAACAAGCATTCCTGCAATACCTATTACTGTTAGAATTAAGTAAGATAACCTGCGTTTGTTGAACCATTTAACAGAGTAATAGATTGCCATCGCCATAAAAAGAAATATCAATCCTTCCGCACGGATGCCGCTTAACCAAAAACCTCCCGACGGAATAAAAAACAAAACAACAATAAATAATTTTTTTTTGGCGGGAAATTGAGAAAGTAAAAGTTTAAATAAAAGAAACGGCCCCCAAAATAATATGAAATTGAAAAATAATGAATCAATATAATAGTTCCCCCTGCTGAAAATATTAAATACTGCCAGCAATTTTCTCATCCCCCAATATTCTGAATCGTATAAGTATTGTTTTACGAACTGAATAAAATTACGAGTTTGTTTAAAATCATCAACCGGGGAAATATCTTTGAAAAATTGTGCAGGATGATGAAGCATTTTTTGATATTCAGTAAGTGAGTCCTGAAAAAAAGTCCATGTATCATCGCCGCCGTAATAATGCAAAAAAACATAACCATACAAACATCCAAGCAGCACTTTAAAAGAAAACATTGCAGTTACAGTGGCGAAGCCAATTCCAGGCTGAGTTTTTTTTACTATCGCGTTTGCAAGTAGAAGAAGTACGACAAAATAAAAAACAAAAAGGAAAATCGCCATTATAAACTAATTTTCAGAAGCAATGTAATAATTCAAATGTATAAATTTGAATTTAATATTAATGCATGAGTGATAACCGGAACGGAAATAAAAAACTGATTGCTTTTGTATCAAACAGCGCGTGGTCTGTTTATAATTTCAGGCTTGATGTTATTCGGCATTTGCATAAAAGCGGCTATGCAATTCTTGTTATTGCTCCGAATGATGAGTTTTCAAATTTACTAATTAATGAAGGGTGCACGTATATTTCTATCGATTTTAATAATCGTTCAGAAAATCCTTTGGATGATCTGAATCTTTACCGGCAGTTAAAAACAATTTACAAAGAACATCGTCCTGATTTCATCTTTCATTATGTTATCAAACCAAATATTTACGGTTCGCTTGCGGCTGCAAAAACATCCGCTAAATCTATTGCAGTAATAACGGGCTTAGGTTATTCTTTTGCAAAGAAAAACTGGTTGTATAAACTCACAAAAGCATTGTATAAAAGAGCGCTCAAAAAAACAGAAGAAGTTTGGTTTTTGAATAATGAGGACGCGAAAATTTTCATCAACGAAAAAATTGTAAGCGTAAAAAAAATGAAAGTGCTGCCGGGCGAAGGAGTGAATACAGAATATTTTTTCCCAGATGATAAAAAAGAATTTTTGCCGGAAAAAAAATTTACGTTTTTGATGAGCACGCGTTTACTTAAAAGCAAAGGCGTTGCTTTATATGCCGACGCATCGAGGATTTTAAGAAAGAAAAATTACGATCTGAATTTTGAGCTGATCGGTTTTTTTGAAAAATATCATCCCGATTCAATTACCGAAGAAGAAATTGAAAAATGGCAACAGGAAGGATTGATCATTTATAAAGGTTTTGCAAAAGATGTACGCGATCATTTGATCAATGCAGATTGTTTTGTTTTCCCGTCATTTTATAATGAAGGCATTCCGCGCTGTTTGATGGAAGCTGCAAGTATGGAACTGCCGATTATTACTTCGTTTAACCGCGGTTGCAAGGAAGTGGTGTATAATAATTCCAACGGGTTTATTTGTAATTTGAACGATCCATTTGATTTGGCTGATAAAATGGAAAAGATGATCAATCTTTCTGCGGAAGAACGGTTACGCATGGGTAAAAATGGCCGTGAGCTCGTTATTAAAAAATTTAGTGTAGAGCAAGTGATAGATGAATATGAAAGAACTCTTGCGAAAATATTAAAATGATAATTCCGGAAATTTTGATTGAAGAAATTCTAAAACTCCCGAGCTTCTGATCTGTTTTTCCCATGTCCATTCCTGTAATTCGGGAAATGAATAATCGAAACCGGAAATATTTTTCCAGCTTAGGTTAGATAAATCATTAGCAACGTAAAAATAATTGCCGCCATATTTTTGTTGAAAACTTTTTACCCACGCATAGCCGGTAGAAATGACAGGAATTTTCAACGCGACATATTCCAGAAATTTTGTTGAAGTTTGTTGATTGAACGGTTCTTCATCCAAAATAAAATTCAGGGCAAATCTTGATTTCTCTATATAATTTTTCACTTCATCGTGCTTCACCGGTCCTGCAAAAAAAATGTTTTGATACGGTTTCAATTTGTTTTTTATTTCTTTATAATTATTGCTCAATATCAACAGCGAATGTTCTTTCAAATTTCCATTTGTAAAACAGTTTAACAGTTTTTCAATTTTTCTTTCTTTGCTCATGCTTCCGACATAAATAAAATCAAATTCTTTTTTTACATTTTTAATGGGTTTAAAAAAAGAATCATCAATTCCCATATCTCTGTATCCGTGCGGGATTCCATCTTTAAAAGCAAATTTTTCTTCTACATATTTATTCAGAAACAAACGATAATCAGGCGCAATGTTTAATATTTTCTTTGCAATATTTTTCCCTTTACCAAATGGAGATATGGATGCAGATGCGTACTCATGAATTTTTATAGCTTTTTTTTTCTTGCTGAAATCAGTTCCCATAAAATGCCATTCTACATCTGCATCAATGTTTTTAATTTCTTCCGGCCGAACTACAATTGTTTTAATTGAAAAAGTGGAAAAAAAGATTTGGTAAGTATCAATTTCAGGTAAAAACGCTATGTGCGGATGAACAAAGGCAATTGTCATTTGTATGAATTAACTGGTGATAAAATTATACATAAGATTAATGCCGCGTTCGTACTTTTGTTTTTTAGTAAACGAACATGGAAATAACAGTTAAAACTGCCGAACAGTTAAGAATTACTGCAGAAGAATTTGGATCCATCAAACAAAAACTTGGCCGCACTCCAAATTTTACGGAGCTATGCGCATTCAGCGCCATGTGGAGCGAACATTGCAGCTACAAAAATTCCATCAAGTGGTTAAAAACATTGCCGCGCGACGGAGAAAAAATGTTAGTAAAAGCCGGAGAAGAAAATGCCGGGTTGATGGATATTGGCAACGGCTATGGTGTTGTTTTTAAAATTGAATCACACAATCATCCTTCTGCTATAGAACCATTCCAGGGCGCTGCAACAGGAGTCGGTGGCATTCACCGCGATATTTTTACAATGGGCGCGCGGCCTATAGCTTCATTAAATTCTTTACGTTTTGGAAATCTTAAAGAATCAAAAACGCATCGCCTCCTTGCAGGCGTTGTGCATGGCATAGGTCATTACGGAAATTGTTTTGGCGTGCCAACTGTCGGTGGTGAAATTTATTTTGAAGAATGCTATCATACCAATCCGCTCGTTAACGCAATGAGTGTTGGCATTGTAAAAAGCAGCGAAACTATTTCTGCAACTGCAAACGGGAAAGGCAATCCGGTTATGTTTGTTGGCAGCGCAACGGGTAAAGATGGAATTGGCGGCGCGTCGTTCGCATCTGCAAATATTACCGAAGAAAGTGCGGAAGATTTACCTGCAGTTCAGGTTGGCGACCCCTTCCAGGAAAAAAAATTATTGGAAGCTTGTTTGGAAGTGATTCAAACCGGCGCAGTTATTGGAATGCAGGATATGGGCGCGGCTGGCATTATTTGTTCAACAGCAGAAATGAGCGCGAAAGGAAATGTGGGAATGAGAATTGATTTGGACAAAGTTCCGGCACGGCAACAAAATATGAAAGCGTGGGAATTATTATTGAGTGAAAGTCAGGAACGGATGCTGATGGTTGTTGAAAAAGGAAAAGAAAATGCAGTGACAAGCATTTTTGAAAAATGGGATTTACCCTGCGCTAACATTGGAGAAGTTACAGATGATGGCTTGCTGAAATTTTATATGCACGGAGAATTGGAAGCAGAAATTCCGGCGGAAGAATTGGTTCTTGGCGGAGGAGCGCCGCAATATTCACGGGAATATAAAATGCCAAAATATTTTGACGAGATAAAAAAATTCAGTCCCGATAAAATCGAAGTGCCAGATGATTTGAAATCAGTTGCCGAAAAAATTATTTCAATACCAAACATCGCTTCAAAAAAATGGATAGCAGTTCAGTACGACAGCACTGTTGGCACAGCAAATTCTTCAACAAATCAACCAAGCGATGCTGCAATTATTTTAGCAAAAGAAGCAGGCAAAGCATTAGCTATAACTACAGATTGCAACAGCCGTTATGTTTTTGCGGATCCGTACAAAGGCGCAATGATCGCGGTTGCTGAAGCTGCGCGTAATATTGTATGCAGTGGCGGAACTCCTCTTGGCGTTACCAACTGTTTAAATTTTGGTAATCCTTACGAGCCCGAAGTTTATTACCAGTTTGTTGAAGCTATTAAAGGAATGGGTGATGCTTGTCGTAAATTTAATACGCCTGTTACGGGAGGTAATGTAAGTTTCTATAATCAAAACCCTAACGGTGCCGTATATCCGACGCCAACAATAGGAATGGTTGGTTTGCTCGATGATGTGAAAAATAAAATGACACTGGATTTTAAAGAAGAAGGCGATATTATTTTTCTTATCGGCAAAAGCAATACGGATATTAATTCATCGGAATATCTGCATAAAGTGCATGATGTGGAATATAGCCCCGCCCCGCGTTTTGATATTGATGAGGAATTTCAACTTCAGCAAAAAATTGCTGAATTAATAAAAAAGAAACTGATAGAATCCGCTCATGATGTAAGTGAAGGCGGTTTATTTATAACTTTGGCTGAATCATCGTTTACGAATAATTTTGGATTTGATGTTGTAGCCGCTGATTTTAATATCCGGAAAGATGCCTATTGGTTTGGTGAATCACAAAGCAGGGTTGTGGCAAGTGTGCAGCCTGAAAATATAAATGAATTTAAAAAAGTACTTGGAACTCACCCATACGAAGAATTGGGATTTGTAACAGATGGTTCTGTGGAAGTGGATGGAATGAACTGGGATAATATTTTCTTCTGGAAAGAAAAATACGATTCTGCTATTGAAAATTTGCTTGCCGGTTTTGAAATAGAAGACGCATTAAGTTCATTGTAAAAATTAATGCGGATATTGTCTGACGGTCTCCGTCCGGCCAACTAAAAACCGATTAATTCCAAATACTACATGCAAAAAAATTCAAGAATAGTAATAACAGGCGCTGCCGGTTTTATAGGCAGTTGTCTTGTTGGTTATCTTAATCAAAACGGATATTCGAATATTGTATTGGTAGATGATTTCAGCCGGAAGGATAAATTGCCTAATCTTGAAAACAAGAGATTTTCTGAAGTGATCGAACGTAATGAATTTTTTGAATGGCTTTTTGAAGAGAAACCCAAAATAGATTTCTTTTTTCATATCGGCGCAAGAACGGATACAGCTGAATTTAATTATTCCGTTTATCAGAAATTAAATGTTGAATATTCAAAAAAAGTTTGGGATTACTGCACTATCTATGATATTCCTTTAGTGTATGCATCTTCCGCGGCAACCTATGGCAATGGCGAACTGGATTATAAAGATGATCACGATGTGATCAATATTTTAAAACCGCTCAACCCTTACGGCATTTCAAAAAATGAATTTGACAAATGGGTTGTTCATCAAAAAAATCATCCTTCTTTCTGGGCCGGATTAAAATTTTTTAATGTTTACGGTCCGAACGAATATCATAAAGGAAGAATGGCAAGCGTAATTCTTCATGCATATAATCAAATAAAAAAAACCGGGGTTGTAAAATTATTCAAATCGCATAGGCCCGAATTCAAAGATGGTGAGCAATTGCGCGATTTCATTTATGTAAAAGATATTTTAAAAGTATGTTGCTGGCTTATGGAAAACAAACCTGCATCGGGTATTTATAATGTTGGAACGGGCAATGCACGATCATTTTATGATCTTGCAAAATGTACATTTGGAGGATTGGATAAACATCCCAAAATTGAGTACATAGATATGCCGGACGATATTCGCTCCACCTATCAATATTTTACCCAGGCGAATATAAATAAACTCCGCAGCACAGGTTACATAGATGAATTTTACACTCTCGAACAGGGAGTTGATGATTATGTGAGAAATTATCTCGTCAAAGAAAAATATTATTAATTCTTTCAAACAAATCCTCCTCACGCATAATTGCAATTATAAGCATGTCGGTTTTTTTTATTTAATTTTAGTTTTATTAATAAACTTTAATCATGAATAAAAAAATCGGAATCATTGGCGGCGGAAATTTAGGAACTGCAATAGCAGAAGGTTTGATACAAAGCGGTTTTGTTTTACCGAAGCATATTCTTATCACCAAAAGAAATATCCAAACACTTCATGCATTGGAGCGGAAAGGAGTTTTGGTCAGCGATAAAAATGAAGAAGCGGTTCGCTATGCAGATTTGGTTATTCTTGCTGTAAAACCCTTCCAGGTTGATGATGTATTAGGCAGTTTGAAAAAAGAATTTAAAGAAGGAAAACACATATTGGTTTCCGTTATAACGGGCATCAGTATAGAACATATAGCAGGAATTCTTGGAAAGAAAATTTCCATAGTCCGGGCAATGCCAAACACGGCTATCGCAATTCAGCAAAGCATGAGCTGCATTGCAGCAAAAGATATCAGCGAAGATCAGCTTCAATACGTAATGGATTTATTCAATCAGCTTGGCAAATCTGTAAAAATTGATGAAAAACTAATGGATGCGGCAACAGTGCTCGGCGCTTGCGGAACTGCATTTGCGATGCGATATATTCGCGCCAATATTCAGGGCGGTATTGAAATTGGCTTTGATGCTGCAACCGCCAATCTTATAGCTGCACAAACAGTTAAAGGCGCAGCCGAACTATTATTGACAAAAGGTTCTCACCCCGAACAGGAAATTGATAAAGTAACTACTCCCAAAGGCTGCACTATTGCAGGTTTGAACGAAATGGAGCATCGCGGCTTCAGTTCTTCATTAATTAAAGGATTGGTAGCGAGTTATGATAAAATTGCGAAAGATTAGTGCATAACTTTTTTTCAGAAAATTAAAATAATTTGCCCGGTCCGGCGTTTTTATATAAGTAGATGTACTTAGCCCGTTTCTAATAAACCGTAAATCCAAATCCCCAATGAGAAAGCGCCTGAATCTTATAGTGCTTATTGCAGAGATTGCATGTATTATCATACTTCATTCTTACAAAACAAATCATTCCGACAAAGGTATTGCCTCATTTGCCCAAAAGTTTAGTGATATAAATAAACTTCACATCTTAAGGGGACCGTATATTGTTTCAAGTATAAAGTAGAATTGACCGCCGATGCTTATTTTATCCTTGCTTTGAAAAAGGCAAGAGTGTTTTTGTATGCGTCTTCTTTTGCTGCTTCGTCGTAAACTGGATTACTTGGATTAGCAAAAGCATGATCGGCATCATATCTTTTCACCGTTAATTTTTTTTCAGCCTTTTTCATATTTTCTGCAAACTCATCAACCACTTTTGGATTTATCCATTGATCTTTATTGGCAAAAATTCCCAGCACATCGGCATGTAATGTTTTTAATTTATCCACATCTTTTTCCGGCATGCCGTAATACATCACACAACCCGCAGCCTGTTTGCCTGCAAGTAGAGAAGTTTGTAAACTCCATCCACCACCGAAGCACCATCCGATGGTATAAATTTTTGCATTTTCACCAACATAAGAAATAGCCGCTTTAATAATGGTTTCAATTCTTTCTGTTTTTGCAGATTGCATATACTTGCCTGCGTCTTCGCGCGTGGAGGCCACTTTGCCATCATATAAATCCAGGGCAATTACGTTTACGTTACCAACATCATTCCACAGAGCTTCACTTTCTTTTTTTATATAATCATTTAGTCCCCACCATTCGTGAATAACAAAAATATAGTTGTGAGAAGGAGTTTTTGCTTTTATTTCCCAGCCATAACAATCAGAACCATCGGCGGCTTTAAAAGTTATTGATTTGCCATTATCGCTTTTAAAAAGAAAAGGAAGTGGCAATGGGTGACTGGCAATAAAACTCTTGTCGGAAGCGAGTTGCGCAAAAGATTCTGTAGCAGATGCAGCGCAGCAACTCATTTTTTGCTGAGCCTGTGTGGCTGATGCGAAAACCATAGCTAATAAAAAGAGAAACCAGTTTTTCATACAGAAGTTTTTTGTTGTAAAATAATTAATACGCAATATAAAGTTCTGTAGAATTTCTTTTTAAACATATTTTATCCACATGCAGGTAATATGAATTTTGAGATAGAAAAAATTCGCGTAGTTTTGTATGACCTCTCGGAATTGTTTTTATTATTTTCCTCAGGTCAGAAGCGGCAAACATTAAACTAAAACATTTACAAACGAAATTGTTGGGCAAAGAGACTGGCGTCGAAGTGAGTTACACAACGATGTTGATTTGAGTTTTTTTGTGGGTATTAAAAAAAGGGATTAATATCTTTTTATGGCTAAATATATTTTTGTAACCGGCGGTGTTACCTCCTCATTAGGTAAAGGAATTATTGCTGCGTCGCTCGCTAAATTATTGCAGGCGCGCGGGCTTAGTGTAACCATCCAAAAATTTGATCCCTATATCAATGTTGATCCGGGAACGCTGAACCCCTATGAACATGGCGAATGCTATGTTACCGAAGATGGCGCTGAAACCGATCTCGACCTTGGCCATTACGAAAGATTTTTGAGCATCTATACATCGCAGGCGAACAATGTAACTACCGGGAGAATTTATCAAACAGTTATAAATAAAGAAAGAGAAGGCGCTTATCTTGGTAAAACCGTGCAGGTAATTCCGCATATTACCGATGAAATAAAAAGAAGAATGCTGTTGATTGGGCAAACGCAGAAGTACGATATCATCATCACTGAAATTGGCGGAACTGTTGGTGATATAGAATCTCTGCCGTTTATTGAAGCTGTGCGTCAGTTGCAGTGGGAAATGCCGGAAGAAGATTGCGTTGTTGTGCATCTCACTTTGATTCCTTACCTGAAAGCTGCGAAAGAATTAAAAACAAAACCAACACAACACAGCGTAAAATTATTAAGCCAGGAAGGAGTGAACCCCGATGTAATTGTTTGCAGAACGGAAGAGCCGTTGAACCTGGAGCTCAGAAGAAAAATCGCTTTGTTCTGCAATGTTAAACCAGAAGCAGTGATCGAAGCTATAGATGCGCAAACTATTTATGAAGTTCCGGTAATAATGATGCACGAAAAGCTTGATCTTATTTGTTTGAAAAAATTAAACATCACTAATTATCATGAACCGGAATTGGAAAAATGGAAAGGCTTTCTTGATAAATTAAAATATCCGAAAACAAAAGTGACAATAGGGTTGATCGGAAAATATATAGAATTGCAGGACGCGTACAAATCAATTCTTGAATCATTTATTCATGCCGGTGCAATTAATGAATGCAAAGTGCAGGTGGTTAATGTGCACAGTGAATTTATTAATGAAGATAATGTTGGCGAAAAACTTGCTAACCTCGATGGATTGCTTGTTGCGCCCGGTTTTGGGCATCGTGGTGTGGAAGGAAAAATAATTGCAGTTAAATACGCGCGTGAAAATAATCTTCCTTTCTTCGGAATATGTTTGGGAATGCAAATGGCAGTGATTGAATTTGCCCGCAATGTGCTTGGATTAACAAAAGCGCATTCAACAGAGATGAATCCAAACACTCCCGATCCGGTGATTGATTTAATGGAAGAACAAAAAAAGATAACTACAAAAGGCGGAACAATGCGTTTAGGTGCTTATCCTTGCGTAATTCAAAAAGGAAGTTTGGCAAATGAAATTTATAGTAAAACAGAAATCAGCGAACGTCATCGTCACCGCTGGGAATTTAATAATGCTTATTTGCAGCAGTTTGAAAACGCAGGAATGATTCCGAGCGGAAAAAATCCGGAAAGCGGATTGGTAGAAATAATAGAATTGAACAATCATCCATTTTTTATCGGAGTTCAATATCATCCCGAATTAAAAAGCACAGTAGAAAATCCGCATCCGATCTTTGTTCATTTTATTAAAGCAGCAAAACAATTCGCAGAAAAAAGAAACACCGTTAAAAGCACGCTTGAGAAAATGTCGGTAAGCAGTTTGTAATAAAATAAATTCAAAATAAATTAACATACATTGGCAATCAGCCGCCGGTTAATTAAATACACCGAATTCTTACCGGGTTCAATGCATCTCATCTTTCTCACTAACTTCAAAACCCTATATTTGCACTTCTCAAAAATGTAATTTAAAATGGGCACGGACAGAAATACTATTATTGGTTATGTGTTGCTTGGAATTCTTTTATTGACTTATATTTTTCTTTCAACAAAAAGCAGCCAGGATTTAGCCAAACAAAAAAAAATATACGATGATTCTGTGGCGATGGTAAAAGCGCACCAGGATTCTATTGTAAGAAAAGCAGATACCGTAAAAGCCAAAATTGTAACTGCTGCCGATACCACCGGATTTAATAAAGCAATTGGAGGAACTGAACATTTACTTACAGTAGAAAATGATGTTTTAAAAATTGTTTTTACAAACAAAGGAGCGCAACCCAAAGAAGTGGAATTAAAGAAATATAGTTCTTACGACAGTACGCCGGTGAAGATCATGGATTCTTTGAGCAATACTAAAATTTCTTACGCAATAAATACTTCATCAAATCAATCTTCACAAATTGCCGATTTGTATTTTGACGCCGGACAAATTGTGAAGAATGCCGACGGAAGCCAAACTGTAAATTTCAGACTGCCAACTTCCGGCGGAGAAACTCTAATACATCAATTCACAATTCCTGCTTCGGGTTATTTGATTGACTGGAATGTTCAGATCAATAATGCCGATAAATTATTTACGCAAAATAATTTTAATTTATTATGGCATGTTGAGTTAATCAGGATTCAGAAAAATATTACTTACGAAAAGCGCTTGTGCAATATTGGTTTTTATGAAGATGGAAGTTTTGATTATATATCTTCCCACACCGAAAAAAAATTTGAAAAGCCGGTGCAATGGCTTTCTGTTTCGCAACAGTTTTTTAATACTACGCTGATTGCAAAAAATAATTTTAATTCAGGAGATGTGCATTGGGTGCGCGATGCGTCCGATACATCCATAGTTCTTGGTAATGCAGATGCAAGCTTTCAATCAAAAATTCCGACAGGAAATTCAGTGAGTTTACCTTTTCAGATTTTTTACGGGCCTAATGATTATCACATTCTGAAAAAAGAAGCTGCCGGCATGGATAAGATAATAAATCTTGGAAGAGATTTTTATTCTTTCGTTCGCCCGGTGAATGTTTTTATTGTTATGCCTGTGTTTGATTTCTTTAAAAAATTCACAGCCAATTACGGAATTGTTATTATGCTTCTTACCATTTTCATCCGGTTGTTAACTTCGCCATTAGTATACTCCAGTTATTTGAGCGGCGCCAAAATGAAAGCATTAAAACCTGAAATAGATGCGTTGAAAAAAAGATTGAATAACGATCAGCAACAGGTAGCAGTTGAGCAGATGAAATTATTTCGCGAATCAGGTGTGAATCAATTTGGCGGTTGTATTCCCGCATTATTACAGATACCAATATTTTTTGCGCTGTACAGTTTTTTTAATTCAAGCATAGAATTAAGAAGTCAGACTTTTTTGTGGTCGAAAGATTTGTCTGCGTATGATTCAATAGCAAATTTTGGATTCAGCATTCCTTTATATGGAGATCACATAAGTCTTTTCGGGCTATTAGCTGTAGCGACCAGTTTTCTGATCACACTTTATGGTATGAGCATGACACCCGATCAAAGCAATCCCACCATGAAGTACATGCCATATATAATGCCGGTGATGTTGTTATTTTTCTTTAACAATCTTCCTTCGGCGCTAACATGGTATTATACAGTATCGAATTTAATTACGCTGATGCTGCAATGGATTATTCAAACGTATATCATAGATCATGATAAAATAATTGCGCAACTGGCGGAGAACAGAAAAAAACCAAAAGCAAAATCAAAATGGCAGGAGCGTCTTGATCAGATGCAGGAATCTCAGAAGAAAATGCAACAGTTGAAAAACAAAAAATAATTTTATAATTTCCTGTTCTTAAACATTCTTTCATTATTGTAATCTAATTCAGGATTTACAAGTCAGCGATTTGAATTAATGAAATGAAAATTTTACAGTGCATACTATTTTGTGTTTTAGGATCGGCCGTTGGCGCTGATGCTCAGAAAAAAATTTCCGATTTCAGCATTATATACGATTATGAAATTTTCAATGCAAACGCGCCATCATCCAAACCAATAACAGGATCAAATTCTGTTTTCGTTAAAGGGAATTTGAGCCGGTTAGAAACGGGAAGTCAATCTTTTTCTTCCACAATCATTCATGATGCAACAACAGGAAACGGTGTAATATTGAAAGAAGTGAGCGGACAAAAAATTCTTATTCATCTTACGCCACAGGATTGGCGTCAAATGAATTCGGATGATGAGGCAATAGCTTTTACCAATACAGATGAAACAAAAACAATCGCAGGATATAAATGTATCAGGGCCGTTGCTAAAACAAAAGACGGATCGACTTTTAGCGTTTATTATACTAATGAACTTTCTGTTGATAATCCGGAGTATAATCCAAAATTTAAAAACCTTGCGGGGTTGCCTCTCGAATATGAATTAAGTAAGGGAAGTTTCACAATAAAATATACTGTTTCTAAAATAAATCTGAATCCTGTTCCCGCATCAAAATTCGATATGCCCAAAAGCGGTTATCGCGAAATGACTTATGAAGAAAGCAAAAAATTAAATGTCCGCGGATAATCTTTACTTAGCCAGGTTCCTAAAATTTATTTGTGCATTGATATTTTCACATCAAGCATTTGCAAATTATTTTTAGCGGGAGATATGCTCAATGCAGAAGTATTAATTCTGTATTTGTAAGGCATAATATAGGTAGTATTTCCTTTTTGATAAGTTATCAAAGTATTGAGAGAAAAAGAAGATTTTTCTTTTTGTAAACCAAAAATATGGCTTCCGGTGTACGTGAAACCATTCTTAAGTAATGGGCTGGTAATTCTAACCGGCACAAAATCCGATTTCAATTTTGTATTTCTTTTTTTATCCTTGTTGTCTCCGCCTTTGCTGCCAAAAGCCAAACTAACAGTAATAACAAAAGCCATAAAAAATAAAACATGCCGCATCAATTTCTTCATTTGTATTGTAGTCATGGTACTCAATTCAGGATACAAATATAATAAAAAATATTGGGTATTCTTTAACCACTCGCACTAAACTTTAAAGTTTCTTTAACGATTGATTATTTAAGGGTTGACCAATTTTTTTTATCAACAAACCTTAAGTTATTGTGCATATCCTGTTGGTGCAAAAAAATAAGCGATAAAATTTCTTAAAAAATTTGCAGAAAACATTTTATGGCTTACTTTAGAATCTACTTACTAGATGAAAAAGAATCCTTTACACCCAGATAACGATGAAATAAAAGAACTGCTGAAGCAATACAAAAACTTGCAGGATGGTCGCGGCAATTCATTTCTCAATGAAGATGCTTTCGAAAAAATAATTGATTATTTTGATGAAACAGAAAACCTTGCCAACGCAATAGAAGCTGTTGAATTGGGTATTGAGCAATATCCTTACTCCTCAATTTTGTTAGTAAAGAAAGCAGATTTGATGATTGCCACCAGGCATTACGATAAGGCGCTCGACATACTTGAAAAAGCAGAATTACTTGATGGGAGTGATATCAATATTTATATTCTCAAAACAGATGCATATCTCGCGCTCGACCAGCAGGAGAAAGCGGTTTCTTTACTTGAAAATGCATTAAAACATTTTGAAGGCGCTGAAAAAATTGAACTGCTTTTTGAATTGGCGGATGTGTATGATGATTATGAAGAATTCGACAAAATATTTGATTGCCTCAATTTAATTCTCGATCAGGATCCAAACAATGAAGAAGCGTTATATAAAATTTGTTTTTGGACGGATTTTACAGGGAGAAATGAAGAAAGCATCCGGCTTCATCAAAAAATAATTGATGATTATCCCTATAATCAATTGGCGTGGTTCAATCTTGCCGCAGCATACCAGGGTTTGAAACTTTACGAAAAAGCAATCGATGCTTACAAATATGCAGTTGCTATTGATGAAAAACTCGATTATGCATATCGCAATATGGCCGATGCATATATCCGGTTACGTAAGTTTCGCGACGCAATTGAATCTCTTGAAAAAGTAATTGAACTTTCGCGGCCCGAAGATGTGATCTATGAAGCTATCGGTCATTGCTATGATAAATTAAGAAATTATGCACAGGCTCGTTTTTATTATCGTAAAGCATCGCATTTGAATGCAGACGACAGCAAACTTTATTATAAAATTGCCTGCACTTATTTGAATGAAACGCAGTGGGAAAATGCAATCAAACAATTGGAAAACGCGCTGCGCATTTCTCCCAAGCAACCGGAATATAATCTTGCAATTGGTGAATGCAAAATGCAGTTGGGAAATTTTAAAGATGCAGTGCAATATTTTTCCAATGTAGTTCGTGTTCGCCCGAAAAATGTTTCCGGCTGGGATGCTTTGATACGTTGCTTATACATAGGTGGTTTTTTTGAAGAAGCTCTTGAACAATCTCAGGCTGCAATCAAAATCACCAATGGCAAAGCAGTTTTTATTTTTTATTCCTGCGCAATTTGTTTTGCTCTTGGAAAAACAAAAGAAGGATTATTGCAGTTGGAAAAAGGAATGTCTAAATCGCCCAAACTGTTAAAAAAATTGATTGAATTAAATCCCGTGATATTGCAGTATCAGTCGGTCGTTGATATAATTGCCCGCTATAAAAAGAAGAAATCATTTTAAATAAACAATAGCTCGTCTCTTGATTCTTGATTTCTTGTTCCTTGTTTCTTGCTTTCATATTCTTATTTTTGCCGCCAACCTGTTTAAAAGAATTGACAAATGATGAATTTTAATTTAACTCAAATCCCAAAACGAATAACCAAACCGAGAAAAAGCGGTATAACGATGGTTATGGACAAAGGGCTCAGCACGGAAGAAGCAAAAAATTTTTTAAGTATTTCTCATCCGCATGTTGATATTGTAAAACTCGGATTCGGAACTTCTTTTGTTACGCCAAATTTGCGCGATAAGATTGATGTGTATGCGTCTTACAATATTCCTATTTATTTTGGCGGAACACTTTTTGAAGCATTTTTAATTCGGAATCAATTTGAAGATTACCTCGCTGTTTGTAAAGATTATGGAATTACCTATATGGAAGTAAGTGATGGTTCCATTGATATACCTCACGCAGAAAAATGCGGTTACATAGAAAAACTTACAAAATATGGAACTGTGCTCAGTGAAGTTGGAAGCAAAGACGCAGAGCATATTATTCCGCCTTACAAATGGATCGAATTAATGCGCGCGGAGTTGAATGCAGGCTCATCGTATGTTATAGCTGAAGCAAGAGAATCCGGAAACGTCGGAATTTATCGCGGAACCGGCGAGGTGCGCGAAGGATTGGTGCAGGAAATTCTCACCCAGATTCCGGAAGAAAAAATTCTTTGGGAAGCTCCGCAAAAAGCACAGCAATTATATTTTATTGAATTGATAGGTTGCAACGTTAACCTGGGAAATATTGCGCCTTCAGAAGTTATTCCGCTGGAATCTATGCGTCTCGGTTTGCGCGGCGATACCTTTCATTTATTCCTTGATAAAAAAGAATCGAAATGAGAAAATTTGGCTTGATAGGATATCCCTTGAGCCACTCTTTTTCTCAAAAATATTTTTCTGAAAAATTTAAAAAGGAAAATATTTCAGATTCTGTGTATGAAAATTTTTCTATTCCTTCAATCGAAGAGGTACATAAAATTCTTGAAAATAATCCCGAGCTTGCCGGACTTAACGTTACCATCCCGTATAAACAATCTGTTATTAATTATCTTGATAAAGCAACAACAAAACTTCCGATTGATGCATGCAATTGCATTCGGATAGAAAATAAAAAATTAACCGGGTTCAACACAGATATTATCGGTTTTGAAAGATCGTTGATAACGGATTTAAAGCCTCATCATAAAAACGCATTGATCTTAGGAGATGGCGGAGCAACAAAAGCCGTGAAGTATGTGTTGAAGAAAATAGGTATTGATTTTTCTGTTGTAAGCAGAAAACCCAATGATGAATCTTTTTTGGGTTATGAAGACCTATCCAAAGAAATCATTGAACAAAATTTGCTTATTATCAATACAACGCCGCTTGGCATGTTTCCTAACGTTGATGACTATCCGAAAATACCTTACGAATTTTTAACCGACAAACATTATTTGTTTGATCTTATTTATAATCCAGCCGAAACAATATTTCTGAAAAAAGGAAAAGAAAGAGGATCTGCAATTAAAAACGGACATGAAATGCTGATCATCCAGGCGGAAGAAAGCTGGAAGATATGGAATGAGAGTTGAATGATTACATTGTTGAATTGTTTAAAAATTAAATTGTTGAAGTTCCCAACTCGGTTAGCTTTCAACCATTCAACTTTTCAATCACAGCACCAGGAACTGATACAATCTTTTTCAATTTGTAATCATAACAAACCATTCCTGTTTTTGCGATGGCTACGGGTATATTTTTTTCAGAAACTTCTTTTTCCAATTTGTAAAAGATATCAAACCGCACTTTTGAAAATTCGCCGGTTGCAACAGATATTTTTATTTTATCTCCGTAAAAAATTTCATTTTTAAATTCTATAGAAACGTCGCTCATTATTAATCCAACGCCGTGCAGGTCAAATTCTTTATAACCATGATGATTTAAAAACTGAACTCTTGCTTCATGAATGATAGATAAAAACATGTCATTGCCAACATGTCCGCCATAATTCAAATCGGTTATGCGGATAGGTATATACGTTATGAAAGAAAAATTGTCCGGAATTGCTATTTTAGTTCTCATCATAAAATTGCTGTAAAAATATTATTAGTTTGTCGGCCGCTTTTTTTCTATGGCTGAAAATATTTTTTTCTTCGAGCGTCATTTCAGCAAATGTTTTGTCTGAACCGTGAGGTTTAAATATCGAATCATATCCAAACCCGTTTTCACCGCGCTGAGTTGTGATTATTTCTCCGTTACAGATTCCTTCAAAAAAATATTCCTGTTCATTTAATATTAATGAAATTACCGTTCTGAATTTTGCATTTCGGTTGTGTATGCCTGTTAGTTTACTCAGCGCCTTATTAATATTCTTCTGAAATATTTTTTCATCTCCGGCGTAACGCGCGCTTTTTACGCCGGGCTCGCCGTTTAATGCATCAATTTCCAATCCGGTATCTTCACTGAAACAATTTTTTTTGGTTAGCTGATGAATTGTTCTTGATTTTTCAGATGCATTTTCAGATAAAGTTGCATATGGTTCGGGAATATCAATATTAATTCCCGCATCTTTCAAACTGATTATTTCAATCTTATTACCAACTGATGAATTTATTTCTTCAACCTTATTTTGATTATTTGTTGCGAAAATTAGTACCATGAAAAGTAAAAATTCAAAAGTAAAAATTCAAAAACTTTAAATTTTCAAATCTCAAATCCCAAACCTCGAATCCCAAATCCCCAATCTCAAATCTCAAATATCTGTCTCAAACAAACCCACAATTTGCTTTTCAGTATTTTGCTTTCGTTTGTTTCTGTGTCCAATTCATTCAAGGATGGAACGCACAAATATGTGCAACCATCATAGGCCTGTGTTTTGAATTGCGGAAAATTAAATGGCAATTTTATATCAACAGATTCTAATCCGAAAAGAACTAATATTTGCGGCTGCAATTGTTGTTTTAATTGTTGAATGATAACCGGCGAAACTGCATGGTTAACTATAGCTATATCGCCGATGTTCATTTTGCATGCTTCTAACATTTTGGTGATAAAAGAAAGATGCCTGTCCGGAACAAATACCGCATCGCGTGAGTGAACAACAAATATTATTCTCTTTTGATTATTGCCTAAAAATTTATAATGCGTGGAAATATTATTTGTGATTGTTTTTGCATCAACAAGTACATCTTTATATAATGCTGTAGTAATAGTTTCTGAAAGACGAATTTTATCAAGACTCATAGCTAACGATTGTTAGTATAATTGTGACAGATTCTTTGCTTCAGCAAAAAATCTTTTGTTTCTTTGCAACGTAAAAATATGTCTTATGATTGATACGCTGGATATGCAGATAACAAAAATAAAACACAGCAAAATTCGCGAGGTTGATTTTGATAACCTTCCTTTTGGAAAATATTTTACCGATCACATGCTCGAAGTAGATTTTGCAAATGGAGAATGGGGATCTGTTGCGATAAAACCATATCAACCTATAATGTTTGAACCGTCGCTGGTTGCATTGCATTATGGACAAGCAATTTTTGAAGGTATCAAAGCATATAAAAATCAACATGGCGAGGCATTTATTTTTCGTCCTTACGATAATTTCAAGAGATTTAATTTATCTGCAGAAAGGATGCAGATGCCTGTAGTTCCTGAAGAAATTTTTATTGAAGGAATGCGTATGCTTATCAACGTTGATAAAGATTGGATTCCGCACAAAGAAAATTATTCGTTGTATATACGACCGGTGATGTTTGCTACCGACACAGCGATTGGCGTTCACGCATCGGATACCTATAAATTTTTAATCTCTGTTAAGTCCGACAGGCCCGTATTATGCAAACCCGATGAAAATTTATGTAGAAGAAAAATATTCACGCGCTGCTCCCGGTGGCGTTGGTTTTGCAAAAAATGCAGGCAACTATGGCGGAAGCATGTACCCTACTGCAATTGCAAAACAGCAGGGCTACGACCAGGTTTTATGGACGGATTGTGTTGAGCACAAATGGTTGCAGGAAGTTGGAACGATGAACGTTTTTTTTATAATCGGAAATAAAGCAATCACGCCTTCGCTGGAAGATACTATTCTCGATGGTGTAACAAGAGACAGTGCGATTACCATTTTGAGGGAATTAGGATTAACCGTTGAAGAAAGAAAAATAAATATTGACGAGGTGATTGATGCATATAAAAACAAAAACCTGTTAGAAGTTTTTGGAACAGGAACTGCAGCAACTATTTCTCCAATAAAAGAATTGAAATACAAAGATTATGTGATGCAATTTGATACACACAGCTGGAAAATTTCTCCGCAGGTGAAAAAAATTCTTACCGAAATACGCGAAGGAAAAAGAGAAGATAACCATAGCTGGTTACTTAAAGTGTAAATGGAAAGTTGTAAATAATAAGTAGTAAGTAAGGCAGTCTAAAATACGGTTATCCACAATTATTCGCCTGTCATTATTCATTATTCATTTTAATTTGGTTTTTCCCCAGAGTCAAATTACCTTTGCCGTCCTAAAAATAAAACAGGTTTTAATGCCTACAATACAACAATTAGTAAGAAAAGGAAGAGAAATAATTAGTGCAAAAAGTAAATCAAGGGCGCTTGATTCCTGTCCGCAACGCAGAGGTGTATGTACAAGAGTGTACACAACAACTCCTAAAAAACCTAACTCGGCTTTGCGCAAAGTTGCAAAAGTGCGTTTAACAAATAAAGTGGAAGTGATTGCATACATACCGGGAGAAGGTCACAATTTACAGGAGCACTCTATTGTACTTATCCGCGGAGGTCGTGTGAAAGATTTACCAGGTGTACGTTATCATATTGTTCGTGGAAGTCTGGATACTGCCGGTGTTAAAGACCGTAAAAAAAGCCGTTCTAAATACGGAACCAAGAGAGATAAAAAAGCTGCAGCAAAAAAATAATAATAAAATAATTTTATAAAAGATGAGGAAATCGCAAGCAAAAAAATTACCGCTCGCTGCCGATGCAAAATATAACGACATCCAGGTTACACGTTTTGTGAATAACATAATGTGGCAGGGCAAAAAGAATGGAGCATACAGTATATTTTATGATGCACTGGATAAAGTTGCCAAGCAAACCAGTGAAAACGGATATGAAGTTTGGAAAAGAGCTTTGGCTAATGTTACGCCAAGTGTTGAAGTACGCAGCCGTCGTATAGGTGGTGCTACATTTCAGATTCCGGCAGAAGTTCGTGCAGACAGAAAAATTTCTTTAAGCATGAAATGGTTGATTCGCTATAGCAGAGACAGAAATGGCAGAAGCATGGCCGATAAATTAGCAAATGAAATTGTAGCTGCCAGCAAAGGTGAAGGTGGGGCTTTTAAAAAGAAAGAAGACACACATCGTATGGCTGAAGCAAATAAAGCATTTGCTCACTTCAGAATATAATTTTCAGCATTGCAATATGAATTTTAAGCCCCGCCATTCGCGGGGTTTTATTTTTGTGAATAATATCTGATTAGTTTTGTATTCTCAGCATATCAATTTCATTTAAAATTTATGTACCTTTGCACACCGAATTTTTAAAATATTACACCAATGCAGCCGTTATAAGATAATGTGATGAATAGAATTGTTATCGTACAAGAGTGCGACGCAACGATGCTCAATCAGGGTTCAATACCCTGGTTCATAAAAATTCAAAATAACTTATTAATATAAACAAATGTCAGACTTAAGATTTCAGAGAAACTTTGGTATAGCGGCTCATATCGACGCCGGAAAAACCACAACCACAGAAAGGATTTTGTATTATACCGGCGTTAACCACAAAATTGGCGAAGTGCACGATGGCGCTGCAACAATGGACTGGATGGCGCAGGAGCAGGAGAGAGGTATAACTATTACTTCTGCGGCTACAACTTGTTTTTGGAATTTTCCAACAACCCAGGGACAAAAAAATGCCGATTCAAAACAATATAAATTCAACATCATTGATACTCCCGGCCACGTAGATTTTACTGTTGAAGTAGAACGTTCATTGCGCGTGCTTGATGGATTGCTTGCGTTATTCTGCGCCGTATCAGGCGTTGAGCCGCAATCTGAAACCGTTTGGCGCCAGGCTAATCGTTATAAAGTTCCGCGTATCGGGTTTGTAAATAAAATGGATCGCGCGGGCGCTGATTTTTTAAATGTTGTTAAGCAGGTAAAAGAAATGCTTGGAGCAAAAGCTGTTCCCCTTCAATTGCCAATCGGCGCTGAAGATAATTTCAAAGGCGTTGTTGATTTAATTCAAATGAAAGGAATTGTTTGGGATGACGATACCAAAGGAATGACCTATAAAGAAGTTCCTATCCCTGCCGATATGGTTGATGATGTAAATGAGTGGAGACAACATCTTATCGAAGCAGTTGCAGAATATGACGACAAATTATTAGAGAAATTTTTTGAAGATCCAAACAGCATTTCTGAAAATGAAATTCATGAAGCAATCAGAAAAGCTACAATTGATATTTCCATCATTCCGATGATGTGCGGTTCATCTTTCAAAAACAAAGGCGTTCAAACTGCATTGGATGCTATTGTTCGTTATCTGCCTTCACCGCTTGAAATAGAAGCGGTAAAGGGAATCAACCCCGATACTGATGAAGAAATCATGCGTAAGCCGGATGCAAAAGAACCATTTGCAGCTCTCGCATTTAAAATTATGACCGATCCGTTTGTTGGAAGATTAGCATTTTTCAGAGTGTATAGTGGCCGTTTGGAATCGGGTTCTTATGTATTGAATACACGCACCGGAAAAAATGAACGCATTTCCCGCATAATGCAGATGCATGCCAACAAACAAAATCCAGTAGATTTTATTGAAGCTGGAGATATTGGCGCAGCTGTCGGATTTAAGGATATCAAAACCGGCGATACTTTATGTAACGAAAATCATCCGATCATTTTGGAAAGTATAAATTTTCCGGAACCAGTTATTTCTATTGCGGTAGAACCTAAAACGCAGGCAGACGTTGATAAAATGGGAATGGCAATTGCAAAATTGGTTGAAGAAGATCCTACATTAAAAGTAAAAACCGACGAAGAAACAGGACAAACAATTTTAAGCGGAATGGGCGAATTGCATCTTGAAATTATTGTTGACAGAATGAAGCGTGAGTTTAAAGTAGAAATCAACCAGGGTGCGCCGCAGGTTGCATATAAAGAAGCTTTTCAGATTTCAGTTGAACATAGGGAAGTTTTGAAAAAGCAAACCGGTGGTCGCGGTAAATTTGCCGATATTGTTTTTGAACTCGGACCTGCAGACCCGGAATTTTTAAAAGAAGGAAAAGGTCAATATCAATTTATAAATGATCTTTTTGGCGGATCAATTCCACGTGAATTTGTTCCGGCAATTCAAAAAGGATTTGAGCAATCTATGACAACAGGTGTGCTTGCAAGTTATCCTGTCGATAACATGAAAGTGCGCGTATTCGATGGAAGTTTTCATGCTGTTGACTCCGATTCAATGTCGTTCGAACTTTGTGCTAAAGCCGGCTTCCGCGAAGCTGCGAGAAAAGCTAAACCAGTTTTGCTTGAACCAATAATGAAAATTGAAGTGATAACTCCAGATCAATATATGGGCGACGTAACCGGCGATTTGAATCGTCGTCGCGGAATCCTTGAGGGAATGGACAGTAAAAATAATGCACAGGTAATTAAAGCAAAAGTTCCGCTGAGTGAAATGTTTGGCTATGTAACGCAACTACGTTCATTAAGCTCTGGTCGTGCAACATCAACTATGGAATTCTCTCATTATTCTCCGGCTCCTGCAAATATTGCGGAAGAAGTTATTGCAAAAGTGAAAGGGAAAGTAAGCGTATAATTATATTTAATTCTTATCAAAATAAAACCCTGCTTTATTAGGCAGGGTTTTTGTTTTTTTAATTGGTGATTTAAACAATTTTATTTTCATTATTGATTAAACCTTTTTTCGTTTTACAATCAAACATTTAATTTAAAACAACATTTATGAAAAAACATTTAGCTAAGATTGCTATTCTATCTGGAATTATTATGGTGCTTACGTTCAGCGCCTCAGCACAAGTTTACGTAAATGTTCGCCCAACTCCGCCTGTAATCGTACGAACTGATCCGCCAAGCAGAGACCATGTTTGGATTGGTGAAGAATGGGAACCAAGAAATGGTGCATATGTTCATGTTGGCGGTCATTGGGCTTTGCCACCACATCGCGGATATATTTGGATTGGCGGACATTGGGCGCATAGAAGAGGTTGGTATTGGATTCCCGGGCATTGGAGACACAGATAATAACAGTGAACGATTCTTTCTTAATAAAAAGGTGCAGCTTTGCACCTTTTTATTTTAATGGCTGATTGCAGTTCGCCTGAATTTATTACTTTCCATTTTCAAAATTAAAACATGCTCAAACTGAAAAAATTTATTCAACCATTTATTTCTTCTGTTATTTTTCTTATTGTTTGTAATAATTCCCTTGCTCAATTCGGACATCCTGTAAAATGGACCAACGACGGAAACGGTTATTACAGAACAAGCGGAGGAAACATTGTTCTGAATTCTTTGCCCGATGGTAAACGAACTGTAATCGTTTCTTCGGAAAAATTAATTCCGCAGGGAAGTTCATCTTCATTAAATATCCAGGGACTTTCTTTTTCCGGCGATAATCAGAAAATTCTTATCTACACTAATTCAAAAAAAGTTTGGCGATATAACACACGCGGAGATTATTGGGTTTATAATTTATCAAGCAACTCATTAACTCAGCTGGGGAAAACTTTACCCAAGTCGTCCCTGATGTTCGCAAAATTTTCTCCCGACGGAACTAAAGCTGCTTATGTTAGTGAGCACAATTTATATGTTGAAGATCTTTCTACAAACCAAATAAAACAACTCACTTTTGATGGCAACCGAAAATTAATAAACGGAACTTTTGATTGGGTTTATGAAGAAGAATTTGATTGTCGCGATGGTTTTCGCTGGAGCCCTGACAGTAAAAAAATCGCATTCTGGCAAATTGATGCAAAAAACACAAGAGATTATTTGATGCTGAACACAACGGACTCTGTGTACTCACACGTTGTTCCGGTTGAATATCCTGTTTCGGGAGAACCGCCTTCTCCATTTAAAATTGGCGTTATTGATATAGCTAATGCTGAAATAAAATGGATGAATATTTCAACAGATCCTGTTTGGCAAAGTTATCTTCCGCGAATGGAATGGGCGGATAATAATGAAGAATTGATTGTTCAGCATCTTAACCGAAAACAAAATCAAAGTGATTTGATGCTTTGCAATATTGCAGACGGTTCATCAAAAATTATTTATACCGATAAAGATTCTGCGTGGATAGATATTCTTCCGGAGTGGGATGAAGATTATAAAATGGGTGGATGGGATTGGCTGAATAATGGAAAAGAATTTTTGTGGGCAAGCGAAAAAGACGGCTGGCGTCATTTGTACAGGATAGGCAGAGATGGAAAAGAAACTCTTATAACTTCCGGTGGGTATGATGTGATGCAGATTAATTGTGTTGATGAAAAAAACGGCTACGTTTATTTTATGGCTTCGCCGGATAACGCAACGCAATCATATTTATACCGCACAAAATTAAATGGAAAAGGAAAAGCTGAAAGGATTTCGCCGGCTAATCAGACAGGCACGCATTACTACACAATTTCTCCGAACGGAAAATTTGCTTCGCATAGCTTCTCCAATTATTACACGCCTGAATCGCGCGAGTGGATATCATTACCGGATAATAAAGGCTTAAATGGAAGCGACGAAGTAAATAAAGAAGTAGCTAAGGCAGACAAATCAAAATCGAACATATCTTTTTTCAAAATCAAAACTGAAGAGGGAATTGAGATGGACGGTTGGATGGTTAAGCCTCAAAATTTCGACAGCACAAAAAAATACCCAATAGTTTTCTTTGTGTACACTGAACCTGCGGAGCAAACCGTGCTTGATGTGGATGGAATTACCTATAACGGCTTATATGCAGGCAATATGTCTGCCGACGGATATTTGTATGTGAGCGTAGATAATCGTGGAACACCGGCTCCAAAAGGCAGGCAATGGAGAAAAAGCATCAGTCATCAAATTGGAAGAATAAATATTCACGACCAGGCAATGGCTGCAAAAGAAATTTTAAAATGGAAATTTGTAGATACAAGCCGCGTTGCCGTTTGGGGATGGAGTGGCGGCGGTTCTGCAACTTTGAATTTAATGTTTCAGCACCCTGAAATTTATAAAACCGGAATTGCCATTGCAGCAGTTGGCAACCAACTCACCTATGATAATATTTACCAGGAAAGATATATGGGTCAGCCGCAGGAAAGCCGTGAAGATTTTGTAAAAGGTTCGCCGATCACCTATGCAAAAAATCTCAGGGGAAATTTATTATACATTCATGGAACGGGAGATGATAATGTGCATTACAATAATGCGGAAATGTTATTGAATGAGTTAATAAAATACAACAGGCAGTTTCAGTTTATGTCGTATCCTAACAGAACGCATAATATTAATGAAGGTCCCGGCACCGTCACTCATCTTATAACTTTATACACAAATTATTTGCGCGAACATTGCCCGCCGGGCGGCAGGTAAAATATAAATTCAGACTGAACATTGCCATTGGGTATAGCTTTTGAAAATTGGGCAAAAAAAATTTTATAAATCTTTGTCCGTTTGATGTATAGCACATACCTTTGCACTCCCATTTTAAAATGGGAAATTGAAATATGTCTCAACGCATCAGAATCAAATTACAGTCTTACGATCATAACCTTGTGGATAAATCTGCTGAAAAAATCGTAAAAACTGTCCGCAGCACCGGTGCCGTGGTAACAGGTCCTATTCCTTTGCCAACGAACAAAAAAGTTTTCACCGTGCTTCGTTCGCCGCATGTAAATAAAAAAGCGCGCGAGCAATTCCAGTTGCATACGCACAAGAGGTTGTTAGACATTTACACTTCTTCTTCAAGAACTGTAGATGCTTTATCAAAACTGGATTTACCTTCTGGTGTTGATGTTGAAATAAAAGCGTGACGGTTGTGAGGTTGAAAGTTTAGGTTGAAATAGTTCTTAATAAAATAAATCACTCATCTCTCAATTCGCCGGCTGGCGGAAAAAAGAGCGCTGAGATTAACAAGATGAAAAGGATTTCTTAATAAATCTTTTCTTCTTGTTATAAAAAGTAAGATTAAATATGAACAAGCCGTTCCGGGTTTGTTTACTACCGGTACTTCCAAGTTCTTAGCCTGGCTAAGAACAAAAAAGGAAAAGGTCGGTTGCAAGCGGGGATTGAAATCGTGTTTTGCTGCATTAGTTTGCGGCACATCATCAATTGTCCTTATTACCCGGGAAGCATAAAGCAAATAAAATGAAAGGTATTATTGGAAAAAAAATTGGGATGACCAGCGTCTTCAATCCGGATGGCAAACAAACATCCTGCACAATTATTGAAGCAGGTCCTTGTATTGTAACACAGGTGAAAACAAAAGACACTGATGGTTACAATTCTCACCAGTTGGCATTTGGCGATAAAAACGAAAAACATTCTAACTCAGCAGAAAAAAATCACTTCGCTAAATCAAGCACCTCTCCCAAAAAATTTATTAAAGAATTCCGCGACTTTTCAATTGAAAAAAATTTAGGCGACGCTGTTACAGTCGAGATTTTTACAGAAGGTGAAGATGTTGATGTGGTAGGCACTTCAAAAGGAAAAGGTTTCCAGGGCGTAGTTAAACGTCATGGTTTCAGCGGCGTTGGTCAGCAATCGCATGGTCAGCACGATCGTCAGCGCGCACCAGGTTCATTGGGTAACTCATCTGATGCATCGCGTGTAATGAAAGGCGTTCGCATGGCAGGAAGAATGGGCGCCGACAGAGTGAAAATAAAAAGTCTGAAAGTAATAAAAATATTTCCTGAAAAAAATTATATACTAATCAGCGGTTCGGTTCCGGGCTACAACGGATCGGTAGTGTACATTCAAAAATAACCTATAAGGTTTTACAACTTTATAGGTTTTTAAATTAAAGAAAATGCAAGTAGAAGTATTAAATATAAAAGGAAAAAAAACTGGTCGCTCAGTTGAATTACCCGAAGAAGTGTTTGGAATAGAACCAAACAATCACGTCATCTATCTTGCCGTAAAGCAATATTTGGCCGCGCAAAGACAGGGAACGCACAAAGTGAAAACCCGGTTGGAAGTAAAGGGTTCTTCTAAAAAATTACATAAGCAAAAAGGAACTGGCGGTTCGCGTAAAGGGAATATCAGAAATCCTTTGTACAAAGGTGGTGGAACAATTTTCGGACCTAAGCCGCGCGATTATGATTTCAAACTAAACAGAAAAGTGAAAGACCTTGCAAAAATGTCTGCACTTTCTCATAAAGCAAAAGATAGTTCAATTGTTGTTGTGGAAGAGATTTCGTTTGATGAACCTAAAACAAAACAATTCGCAGATGTGCTGAAAGCATTAAAAGTTTCCGACAAAAAAACTTTGTTTGTAACGCACGATTATAACGATAATGTTCATCTCAGCCTGCGCAATTTATCAAAAGTAAAGAGCTCGTTGCTTGCCGATATGAACACCTATGATATTATAAATGCGGATGTGTTGATATTATCAGAAGCAGCGGCGAAAATTTTTACTGATGATGTAGTTTCAACAGAAAAAGAATAAAAAAAGCAGGAATGTGCAAATGTGAAAATATGAAAATGTGGAAATGGGTTTCAAATTTTCATGTTTGCAAAATAAAAAACAAAGATTAATCAAAGATTATTTTCACATTTCCAAATTTTCACATTTTCAAATTAACAGGAATGCAACAGTCAGACGTTTTGATAAAACCGATTTTAACTGAAAAAGCAAATGCTCAACAGGAAAAATTAAAAAGATATGCTTTCAAAGTAAATCGCAAAGCCAATAAGCTGGAAATTAAAAAAGCAATTGAAGGTTTTTACGGAATAACTGTGGTGAATGTTAACACTTGTGTTGTGCCTGCAAAAAGTAAATCGCGCTTTACCAAAGCCGGGTATGTAAAAGGGCGCAAACCCGCGTACAAAAAGGCTTTGATAACAATTGCCGAAGGTGAAACAATTGATTTGTATTCTAATATTTAAACTAATTATTAAAGCACGCAAAGCTGATAAGTTTGCACAAACGATTAAAAAATGGCGCTAAAAAAATATAAACCAATCACTGCAGGCACACGCTGGAGAATTGGAAATGCCTATGCGGAAATAACTTCTGACACACCTGAAAAAACTTTGCTGGAAAAAGTTAAATCAACCGGCGGAAGAAATGTTCAGGGTCGCAGAGCAATGCGTTACATTGGCGGTGGTCATAAAAAAATGTATCGTGTTATTGATTTTAAAAGAAGCAAAAAAAATGTTCCCGCTAAAGTGGTGTCTGTTGAATATGATCCTAACCGTTCTGCATTTATTGCACTGGTCAATTATGCTGATGGTGAAAAAAGATATATTCTCGCGCCGCAAGGTTTGCAGGTTGGCGCAACAGTATTATCCGGCGATGATATTGCTCCTGAGGTCGGGAATGCTTTGCAAATGAAAAATATGCCGTTGGGTACGAATGTTCATAATATTGAAACGCAACCCGGACAAGGCGGCAAGATGGTTCGCAGTGCAGGAACTTCTGCTCAGCTAACTAATAAAGAAGATAAATATGCAGTGTTGAAAATGCCTTCTGGCGAGTTGAGAAAAATACTGATCAATTGCTATGCAACTGTTGGCGTTGTCTCAAACAGCGATCACAATTTGCAAAGCATGGGTAAAGCCTGCCGAAATAGATGGAGAGGAATTCGCCCGCGCAATCGCGGAGTAGCTATGAATCCTGTCGATCATCCAATGGGTGGCGGGGAAGGTAAAGCATCCGGCGGTCATCCAAGATCAAGAAAAGGTTTGTATGCAAAAGGTTTGAAAACACGCAGGCATAAAGCAAGTGATAAATTAATTATTCAAAGAAAGAACGGTAAAAAAATAACACAGTAAAGTTGATGTGAGAAATATGCGAATGTGAAAATGTGGAAATGGTTTCAGATTTGCATAGAGATAAATAGAGGTTTAAATTTTCACATTTCCACATTTTCAAATTAGAAAACATGGCTCGTTCAATTAAAAAAGGTCCTTATGTAGCAGCAAAGCTTGAAAAAAAAGTTCTTGGTGTTAATGAAGGAAAAATAAAAAAGAGTGTGATAAAAACCTGGAGTCGTCGTTCAACGATTACGCCGGATTTTGTTGGGCATACATTTGCCGTACATAATGGAAACAAATTTATTCCTGTTTATGTAACCGAATTTATGGTTGGCCATAAACTTGGAGAGTTTGCGCCAACGCGCCAGTTCAAAGGGCATTCAAGTAAGAAAATTACAGAAGGATAAACAGTTTGTAGTTTATAGTTCGTGGTTTATAGTTCTCAGCCACCAACTACAAACTACAAACAACAAATTAATAAAATGGAAGCAGTAGCAAAATTGAAAAATTATCCCACATCGCCGCGCAAAATGCGTTTGCTTGCTGATGAAATTCGCGGGTTGCATGTGGAAAAAGCATTGTCGTTACTCGAGCATCATCCACAACATTCAGCAACTCCATTGCACAAATTGCTTTGGTCTGCTGTAAAAAATTGGGAGCAGAAAAATGAAGGGAAAAGTGCAGCAGATGCGTCGCTCGTTGTAAAAACTATTTTTGTTGACAACGGCGCTGTGCTAAAACGTATGCGTCCTGCGCCACAAGGCAGAGGATATCGCGTTCGCAAGCGCAGCAATCATGTAACAATAATTGTTGACGGAAAAATAATTGTTGACAAAAAAAATAATTAGCAAATGTGAAAATGGGGCAATGACTCAATTGAGTTATTGAAAAATTTTCAAATTATTAAACTAAATACATGGGTCAAAAAACAAATCCTATTGGTGCAAGGTTGGGAATCATTCGCGGTTGGGAATCCAACTGGTTTGCCAATAAAAAAGATTATGCCACCAAATTAATTGAGGACAATAAGATAAGAACTTATCTGAATGCCCGTATAAACAAAGGTGGTATTGCAAGAATTATTATTGAGCGCACGCTGAATAAATTAATTGTAACAATTCATACATCAAAACCCGGTATCATTATCGGCAAAGGCGGTGGCGAAGTTGATCGTATCAAAGAAGAATTAAAAAAACTAACCGGCAAAGAAGATGTGCAGATCAATATATTAGAAATCCGTCGTCCGGAACTGGATGCAAATATTGTTGGCGATACTATTGCAAGGCAAATTGAAAATCGTATCAACTACAAACGCGCTATTAAAATGGCAATTGCATCTGCGTTGAGAATGGGAGCGGAAGGTATTAAAGTAAAAGTTGCAGGTCGTTTGGGCGGCGCTGAAATTGCACGCACGGAAGAAATAAAACAAGGCCGCACTCCATTGCATACTTTGCGCATGGATATTGATTATGCCAGTGTATTTGCATTAACTGTATATGGAAAAATCGGAATTAAAGTTTGGATATGCAAAGGTGAAGTATTAACGAAAAGAGATTTGAATCCAAATTTTGTTGGAGGTAAGGGTGATGTCAGCGACAGAAGAGAACGTCGTGGAGATGAGCATCGCCCGGAACGCAGAGATGACAGGCGTGGCGGTGGTGGTGGTGATAGACGCAATGAAAGAAGAGGCGGTGGTGGTGGCGGACGCAGCGGCGGCGGAGACAGAAGAAGAAATTAATTAGCAAATGTATCAATGACGCAATTTCTCAATTGTATCATTGAGTAATCGAGAAATTTTCAAATTGAGAAATTTATATGTTACAACCTAAAAGATCAAAACATAGAAAAGCGCAAAAAGGAAGAATAAGAGAAGTTGCCAAGCGCGGCACTACTATAGCTTTTGGATCTTACGGTTTGAAAGCCCTGGAACAAATATGGCTTACTAATCGTCAACTTGAAGCAGCACGTCAGGCATTAACCCGCCACATGAAACGTGAAGGGAATGTTTGGATTCGCATATTTCCCGACAAGCCGATTACAAAAAAACCTGCAGAAGTGAGAATGGGTAAGGGTAAAGGTAATCCGGAATATTGGGCAGCGGTTGTAGAACCAGGTCGCATTTTGTTTGAAGCTGATGGCGTAACAGAACAAGTTGCAAAAGAAGCATTGAAACTGGCAGCGCAGAAATTACCGATTAAAACAAAATTCGTTGTGCGTCCGGATGTAGTGCGATTGGAAAAGACTGCGAAAATCTAAAACAAAAAATTAAAAATGGATTTGTGAGTTTTCAATTTTCATATTTCCAAATTTTAAAATTATCAAATTGAATTCATGTCAAAGAAAAATGATTTTGTAAGAAGCCTGAAAGATTTTAGTGAAGTTGATTTGAACGCGCGTATTCATGAAGATGAATTGCGTATAAAAAAGCTTCAGTTCGCTCATGCAATTTCACCGTTGGAAAACCCGATGAGCATTCGTGATCTCTAGAAAAGATATTGCACGATTGAAAACTGAATTGACAAAAAGAAAAACACAAGTGTAATGAAATAATATGAAAATTGCTCAATGAGATCAATTGAGAAATTTTCAAATTTTCAAATTTTCAAATTAGAATCATGGTTGAAAGAAATTTGCGTAAAACAAGAATAGGAGTGGTGAAAGGTAATAAAATGGATAAAACTATTACCGTTGCCGTTGAAAGAAAAGTGAAGCACCCTATCTATGGTAAGTTTGTAAAAAAGACTACAAAATTCCACGCGCACGATGAAAAAAACGAGTGCACTGTTGGTGATGTTGTGAGAATAATGGAAACACGCCCTTTAAGTAAAACAAAGCGTTGGAGATTAGTTGAGGTTGTAGAAAAAGCAAAATAAAATATTTTTTATTTGAGATTTGAAATTTACAATTCTTCTCTTCGGGTTGTAATATCAAATCTGAAATTTCAAATTTCAAATTGTAATTAAAATGATTCAGCAGGAAAGCAGGTTAAATGTAGCGGATAACAGTGGCGCAAAAGAAGTGCTGTGCATTCGCGTGCTCGGAAACAGCGGACAGGATTATGCTAAGATCGGCGACAAAATTGTTGTAACTGTAAAAGATGCATTGCCATCAGGAGGTATAAAAAAAGGAACGGTTGCAAAAGCGGTTATCGTGCGCACAAAAAATAAATTACGTCGTAAAGATGGTTCCTACATCAGGTTTGATGATAACGCAGTGGTGTTGCTCACTGCATCTGATGAGCCGCGCGGTACACGTATTTTCGGACCAGTTGCGAGAGAACTTCGCGATAAAGGATACATGAAAATAATTTCTTTGGCGCCGGAAGTTTTATAGTGAATGATTAATCATGATAAGGAAAGATTGATGTTGAGCGATGAATAGAATTACAACAGTACAAGAGTGCGACGCAAGAAAAGCTGAATAGAAAACAAATGCTAAGTACAAAAAAAATAAAATGAGTAAGAAGCGATTTAAACCAAAATTGAATATCAAAAAAGGCGACAGCGTTGTTGTTATTGCCGGCGATGATAAGGATGTGAAAAAAGCGCGCAAGGTGCTTGAAGTGTTTCCGGATAAATCAAGAATATTGGTTGAAGGCGTGAACATTGTTACCAAACATACTAAGCCTTCTGCACAAAATACAAAGGGCGGAATTATGAAAATGGAAGCTTCCATCCATATTTCCAACGTGATGCTTTGGGATGCAAAAGCAGGTGAAGGAACTAAAATTAAACTCACCCGCGAAAATGGAAAATTAGTTCGCGTGTCAAAAAAATCAGAGGAGGTAATTAAATGAGTACCGAAAAATATACTCCGCGTTTAGCGGAAAAATACAAAAAAGAAATTGCTCCGGCGCTTGTAAAAAAATTTAATTACAAAAGCGCAATGCAAGCTCCGAGGTTGGAAAAAATTTGTGTGAACCGTGGAGTTAACGGCGCAACTACAGATAAAAAATTAGTTGACGTTGCATTGGACGAACTGTCGCAGATAACCGGGCAAAAAGCTGTTGCAACGATGTCGAAAAAAGATATTTCAAATTTTAAATTGAGAAAAGATATTCCGATAGGAGCTAAAGTTACTTTGCGCGGAACCAAGATGTATGAATTTTTAGACAGGCTTGTGGCAACTGCACTTCCACGTGTGCGCGACTTCAGAGGTGTTAACGATAAATCATTCGATGGTCGTGGCAATTACACATTAGGAATCACTGAGCAAATTATCTTTCCTGAAATTGATATTGACAAAGTGAACAAGATAACGGGCATGGATATAACATTTGTTACAACGGCTAAAACAAATGAAGAAGCATTTGAATTGTTGAAAGAATTGGGAATGCCGTTTAGAATTACTAAATAAAAAACTAAACACTAAAAAATTAAAACTAAATATTAAAAATGGCTAAAGAATCAGTTAAAGCCAGGCAAAGAAAAAGAGAAGCATTGGTTGCTAAATATGCTGCTAAACGTGCAGCGTTAAAAGCAGCCGGTGATTATAAAGCTCTTGATCTGCTTCCTAAAAATGGCTCATCTGTTCGTTTGAAAAATCGCTGTCACCTGAGCGGTCGTCCGCGTGGGTATATGAGATATTTTGGCGTTTCCAGAATTGTGTTTCGCGACATGGCGTTGCAGGGAAAAATTCCGGGGATAAGGAAAGCGAGCTGGTAGAGCAAATGTGCAAATTAGCCAATGTGCTAATGTGGTTATGCGTGAAAAAAAATTAAAAAATATATACTGTGTTTAATCGGCAAATCAGCTGATTAGCACATTAGCAAATTAGAATAATTATGGTTACTGATCCAATTGCAGATTTTTTGACAAGAATCAGGAATGCGCAGATGGCAAATCATCGAATAGTGGAAATCCCTGCTTCTAATCTGAAAAAGCGGATGACGGAAATCTTGTATGACAAAGGATATATTTTGAAATACAAGTTTGATGATGACAAAAAGCAGGGGCTTATAAAAATCGCATTGAAGTACGATGCGCAAACAAAAGAACCTGCAATAAAATCATTGGAAAGAGTGAGTCGCCCGGGTTTGCGCCAGTATTCAAGTCCGGCTGAATTTAGCCGCACTAAAAATGGATTGGGCATTGCTATCATCTCAACTTCCAAAGGTGTGATGACAGATAAAGAAGCGAAGAATCAGAACGTTGGCGGCGAAGTGCTTTGTTATGTGTATTAATTGTCTGAACCGGGATTTGAAAATATTTTTATGATTATCTAACCCGAGAATTGAAATTTATAAACTAACGGTTATAGATATATAAAAATCAGAAATCGTAAATCTAAAATTGTAAATCGTAAATTATTATGTCTCGAATAGGAAAAAAGCCGGTGAATATCCCCAATGGAGTTACAATTTCCGTTGGCGGTGATAATTCGATAACTGTAAAAGGACCCAAAGGAGAATTGAAACAGTTGGTAGACCGCGATATAAAAGTTGAAGTAAAAGATGGTGAGGTTTCATTTGTTCGTCCTACAGATCAGATTCGTCATCGTGCGTTGCATGGATTGTATCGTTCCATAACTGCTAACATGGTTAAAGGTGTAACAGAAGGATATAAAAGAGAATTGGAATTGATTGGTGTTGGTTTCAAAGCGTCAAGCCAGGGAAATTTGCTTGATTTGGCTTTAGGTTTTTCTCACAATATTATTTTTGAAATTCCTAAAGAATTGAAATTAGCTACTGCGCAGGAAAAAGGAGAAAATCCAAAAATAATTTTAGAAGGAACGGACAAACAATTAATAGGACAGGTTGCTGCAAAAATTCGCGGTTTGCGTAAGCCCGAACCTTACAAAGGAAAAGGTGTTCGTTATGTTGGCGAACAGGTTCGCAAAAAAGCAGGTAAAGCAGCAGGTAAATAATATTCAATTGTGCAAATGTGAAAATATGGAAATGGTTTTCATGTTTGTACTTAAAAATTAAATGTGGGGCTGAGTTTTTATTTTCACATTTCCACATTTTCATATTTTCAATTTAAGAGTGATGGCAACTAAATTAGTTCAACGGCAAAAAATCCGGTATCGGATTCGCAAAAAAGTAATCGGTTCTTCCGAAGCGCCGAGATTATCTGTGTTCAGAAGCAACAACGAAATATATGTGCAACTGATAGACGATGATAATGGCAAAACAATTGCTGCAGCATCATCTCGCGATAAAGATATTGTAGCACAGAAAGTAAATAAAACAGAAAAAGGTAAATTGGTTGGTGCAGCAATCGCACGCAAAGCAGTTGATCTTGGTATTAAAACCTGTCGCTTTGATCGTGGTGGAAATTTATATCACGGTCGTGTGAAAGCTGTTGCAGAAGGAGCTCGTGAAGGAGGACTTGAATTTTAGATTTAAGATGTACGATGTACGATTTGTTTATGCGTACATTTCATCATAAAAAATCTAAATTAAAATAATCGAAATTTTGCGATGTATATTTAATAAAGAAAAATAAAAATTAAAGAAATCGTACATCGTAAATCTAAAATCGTAAATCAAAATGGCAAAAGTAAACGTAACAAAAGTTAAAGCCGGGGATTTGGAATTGAAAGAAAAAGTTGTGGCTATTAACCGTGTTGTGAAAACAACAAAGGGCGGACGTGCATTTAGTTTTTCCGCACTCGTTGTTGTTGGTAATGAAAGTGGAGTTGTTGGTCATGGATTAGGAAAAGCAAAAGAAGTGCAGGAAGCAATTACCAAAGGAATTGAAGATGCTAAGAAAAATCTTATTAAAGTTCCTGTGATGCATGGAACAATTCCGCACGATCAACTGGCGAAAGAAGGCGCGGCAAAAGTTTTAATAAAACCAGCTGCTCACGGAACAGGTGTAATCGCCGGAGGCAGCATGCGCGCAGTTTTGGAAAGTGCAGGCATCACCGACGTTCTTGCAAAATCATTAGGTTCTGCAAATCCGCATAACGTGGTTAAAGCAACTTTTAAAGCATTGGCAATGTTAAGAGAGCCGATACGTGTTGCGAGAACAAGAAGTATTTCTTTAAAGAAAGTGTTTAACGGGTAAGGAATATGGTTTTAGGAATAAGGAAAGACAATTCCTACGCCTTTTCACACCTTCAACCTTAAAAAATAGTTATGAAAAAAATAAAAGTAACATTAATTAAAAGTGGAATTGACAGACCAGAGCGGCAAAAATTAACGTTGAAGGCTTTGGGATTGGGCAAACTTCACAGAACAAAAGAGCATGATGCAACTCCACAGGTTTTAGGAATGATTCGTAAAGTGGAGCATTTGGTTAAAGTGGAAGAAACTAATTAGCAAATTTGAAAATTACTCAATTTCTCAATCGAGCCATTGAGCAATTTTCACATTGTTTCATTAAATAAGCGAGGGTGATTTCCCGTTAAGTAAAAATCAAAAAAATGAAATTACATACTATCAGGCCTGCAAAAGGCGCAGTTCACAAAGAAAAAAGATTAGGCCGCGGTGAAGCTTCCGGAAAAGGTGGAACTTCAACAAAAGGTAACAAGGGCGGACAAAGCCGCGCGGGTTATCAGCGCAAAATGGCGCACGAAGGCGGACAGATGCCAATTCAAAGGCGCATACCTAAGCGTGGTTTCAAAAATATTAATCGCATAGAGTACAAAGTTTTTAACCTTGGGCAAATAGATTTGTTAACTGAAAAATACGACATCAAAGAATTTTCTGTTGAAAATTTATATGCAAGCGGATTAGTAAATCGCACTGATCGTGTTAAAATTTTAGGCAACGGAGAAGTAAAAGCGAAAATAAAATTCATCGTAAACGCAGTAAGTGAAAAAGCCAAACAGGCAATTGAAGAAGCAGGCGGAACTATAGAAATTCTGAAATAAAATTATGTACCTTGCACTGGCGCGTTAAAAATGCGTCTTTTTTGTTGAAGATATCTTGATAAAATCAAAAAGAATTTGTGAATAAACTTTTTCAAACACTTAGAAATATCTGGAGCATCGAAGAGCTTAAAAGTAAAATCCTCGTTACGCTTTCTTTGATATTGATATTTCGTTTTGGTGTACATATCGTGCTACCCGGCATCGACCCTACAAAACTTTCCGGCCTCGCCAGCACACAAACCGGCGCATTAGGATTGATTGATGCATTTTCCGGCGGAGCTTTTTCCCAGGCATCCATTCTCGCATTAGGCATCATGCCTTATATTTCAGCATCTATTTTTATGCAGTTGATGACGATTCTTGTTCCTCAAATGCAAAAAGTTCAGAAGGAAGGCGAGAGCGGCAGAAAAAAAATCAATCAGTGGACGAGATATCTTACCGTTGGCGTTACTGCAGTACAAGCCGGCGCTTACGTTGGCTTTTTGCGCAAAATGGGAGAGAATGCAATCATCGAATCTTACACTCCATACTTTTGGGCTTCTACAATTATAGTTTTAACAGCAGGTACTTTATTTGTGATGTGGCTTGGTGAAAAAATTACCGACAAAGGTTTGGGTAACGGAACTTCTTTAATAATCATGATTGGAATTTTGGGACGTTTGCCAAATGCTTTCATTCATGAGTGGGAAGCTAAAGTAGCAAATGGCAGCGGCGGTATTTTAATTTTTATAATTGAAATAGCTATTTTAATTGCAGTTATTTTAGGGCTGATTGTTTTGATCCAGGGCGTAAGAAAAGTTCCGGTAAATTATGCAAAGCAAATAGTTGGTAATCGTCAGTTCGGCGGAGCGCGGCAATTTTTGCCATTAAAAGTAAACAGCGCAGGTGTAATGCCAATCATTTTTGCACAGGCAATAATGTTCTTACCAACATTAGTTTCCTACACAAGTTTTGAAAGCAAAGAAGGAATAGCTCAAATATTTTCCGATCCGAGAAACCCCATACACATGATTATTTACGGTGCAGTGGTGATCGGATTTACATTTTTATACACCGCATTAATATTTAATCCAAAACAAATTGCTGAAGATTTGAAACGCAACAACGGATTTATTCCCGGCGTCAAACCCGGCCAGCCCACGGTTGATTACATCGGCAATGTTATGGATAAAATTACTTTACCCGGCGCAGTGATACTGGCTATAGTTGGTATTTTGCCCGGCTTTGCACAACGGCTTGGAGTTACGCAAGGGTTTGCAGCATTTTTCGGCGGTACTTCTTTATTGATTATGGTTGGTGTTATTTTAGATACACTACAGCAAATAGAAACACAATTATTGATGCGCCAGTACGATGGATTGATGAAGAGCGGAAGAATTCAGGGACGTCAGTCAGTTACCAGTTCTGCGATATAAAACTTATTATTTAGTTTTTTGTTTATAACCTGTTAAGAAAAAACTTAACGGGTTTATTTTTGATAATAATTTAAAGAAGAAACAGTTTTATTTTGATACCAGCTCCGGTTTTTCATGGCATCATCGTTGCGTCGCAATCCTTTCATCAGTAGAATATGAATTGTGCGACTAACAAAATATAAACTGCATAATCTGGTAAAAGAAAATAGCGAATGATTTATTATAAAACACAAGCAGAAATAGAATTGATTCGTCAGAGTTGCACTATTGTTGAAATGGCTTTGACAGAAGCTGCTGCATTTCTTAAACCCGGAGTTACTACAAAACAACTTGACATTCGACTCGAACAATTAATTCTCGATAATAAAGCAGTTCCATCTTTTAAAGATTATCGCGGATATCCTTTTGCCAGCTGCATTTCGGTAAATGAAGCTGTTGTTCATGGTTTTCCTTCCGACAAAGAATTAAAAGAGGGCGATATAATTTCTGTTGACGTTGGCGCATATAAAAACGGTTATCATGGCGACAGCGCATATACATTTGCGTTAGGCGACCCCGGCGAAAAAGTTTTGCAGTTAATGCGCGTAACAAAAGAATCTTTATATAAAGGAATTGAAAAAGCAATTGCTGGCAATCGTGTTGGCGATATATCTTTTGCTGTGCAGGATTATGCAGAAAAAAAACATGGCTATGGAATTGTTCGCGAACTCGTAGGACATGGGCTAGGCAAGCATTTGCACGAAGAGCCGCAAGTGGCGAATTACGGCAGGCGCGGAACGGGAGTTAAAATGCAGGAAGGTTTGGTTATCGCTATTGAACCTATGGTTAACCTCGGAACAAAAGATGTTTATTATGATGATGACGGATGGACTGTTCGTACAAAAGATAATAAACCTGCAGCGCATTACGAACATACCATTTGCGTTCAAAAAGGGAAAGCTGAAATATTATCTTCATTCGGAGAAGTAGAGAAGGCGGAAAAAGCGAATGCTAATTTAAATTCTGATTATTATTAATTTTTTCTCGCAGAAGCGCAAAGGATATTTCAACAGAGAGAACGATGTAGTAAGGCCATGCTCATTAGAATTGTTACAGTTGAAGAGTGCGACGCAACGATGATGCTATGAAAAACTAAAGCTGGAAACAAAAAAAATAAAATATAAAAAACTAAAAATTATACTAACAGTTAAGAATATATAAACTTCAGAAATCGTACATCTAAAATCTAAAATTCTCCTCATTTATACATCAGCTCATAATATTCATGTACCATTCGTCCGGCATCAAACTGAAAACGTACATCGCGCATTCCGGTTTTAGCAATCCGACGCCAGGTGTTATGATGATCATAATACGTCGGTAATATTTCTTCTTCTAAAATTTCGTACAATTTTTTCAAGTCATAATCGTCCTGTTCTTCGACAGTCATATTCGCATAATCTGCTTTCGGAACAACAAATCCATTGTGTTTGTGATTAATAAATTCAGGTATCCATCCATCATCGGTAGAAAAATTAACAGCGCCATTCATAGCAGCAGTCATGCCACTTGTTCCTGATGCTTCGCGCGGAACACGCGGATTATTCAACCAGCAATCTGCACCTTGCTTTAATCGTTTGGATAATGCCAGTTCATAGCCGATCATCACTGCAACATTTTTATATTCTTTGCTTAAATGAACGAGATTATTGAATTCATTGATCGCCGGATAGTCCATAGGGTAGGGCTTTCCAGCCCAAATGATCTGAACAGGATATTTTGTATCGGAAGTGAGTTTATTAAAGCGCTCTTTATTCCAGGTTATCATTTCGGCGCGCTTGTATCCTGCAAATCTTCGCGCCCAAACTATTGTAAATATATTCGGATCGAAAACTTTGCCGGTTTGGTCGGCAACAAGTTCAAAAGTTCTTTTCTTTAAATATTTTTTTCTGTCGTCCCACCAAAAATCATCGTTCTCTTCCATCTTTTTGTACAATTGTTTGTCGGCCCAATAATGCCAGTTTTGTGCATTGGTAATGGAAATGATCGGACAAATATTTTTGTACTTGCTCCACATTGCCCTGGACACATTGCCGTGCAGTTTTGAAACACCGTTGGCAATATGAGCAAATCGTAAAGCAGCTAATGAATGATTGAATGCATCATCTTCAATTCCGGTTAATTTTTTTACTTCTTCTACAGTGAGCCCGCAGAAATAACTCATTTTATGACACAAATAAATATCGTGCTTTTCGTTTCCGGCTTCTTCGGGAGTGTGCGTTGTAAAAACCATTCTCTTTTTTACTTCATCAATATTTCTTTTGAATTTTTCATAGAGATAAAAAGCACAACTGATTCCATGCGCTTCATTCAAATGATATAGGTCTGTATTGAAACCTAACTCGTCAATTAATTTTGCGCCGCCTACACCTAATAAAATAAATTGCGCAACTTTTGTTGCAACATTTGCATCGTACAAACGGTGAGTAATTGTTTGAGAAACATAATCATTTTCCGGAAGGTCGGTGCTTAATAAAAATAATGGAGCGCTTTTAAAAGTTTCCGGATTAAGATACCATGCTTTTACCCAAACCGGATGCTCATGAATATTTATTTGAAATTTAATTCCGGTATCTTCCAAAAAACTATATTGTTTTTCCAGCCAGGTTACCTGCAATGTTTGATCCTGGTTTCTTGCCTGATCATAATAACCATATTTCCATAAAATGCCGACAGCAATTAAATTTTGGCGCAATTCATAAGAGCTGCGTAAGTGAGAGCCAGCTAAAAAACCTAATCCTCCGCTATAAATTTTGAGAGGTTGATGCACTGCAAATTCCATGGAGAAATAAGCTACCTTTTTTTTGTAGCGTTCATCTACCGGATAAGGCACAGTAAAATTTTTAAAGCCCATAAGCTATTTCTTTTTCTTCCTGTTTGGTTCTAAAAACCCGCAATATAACGGATAAAATTGAATTGGATTGCATCGACCGGCCGGAAAGCAAATTTTTTATGCACAAGTTTTATTCTCATAAATATCATTTCGGTTTTTTACTTTTTTTCTTAGGCTCTTTTTTCTTTTTGTACAACCCTTCAAAAAAACATTTAATATCACGGTGACTTCCGCATGCAGATATTTCTTTTATATAAACAGCATTTTCATTAAAAGAAAATTGTATTCCGCAGGGGTCGTTGTTTGAATGATATTGAGCGATGTAAGAAGAAATAAATTTTGCGGTGCCTTTTAATTCTCCCTTACAGTCTCCATTATCTTTTTCAAAATGAATAAAAAACATGAAACGCGAAGCATCTTTTCCCGCGTCGCGGATGGAAACAAAATTTCTTTTATCCTGCACATAATCCGCAGAGAAAATGTGTTTGCGCGGCAATGTATCAATAGGATTAATTACTGCAAGATTTTTTTGATTTGGTTCGTTGGATTCGGTAAGAATCAACGCAAACTTTCCGGGATCGGTATATATGTACACATCTTTTTTATAAATTAATTCGCCGGCAGAATTTTTATGCTGATGGTTTACAGTGATTGTATATTTAGCGTCGAGAATTGCATTGGCATGATAGCCTTCATCCTGACCTGCAAACAAAACTCTTGCAGCAGAAAACTTTTTTTCTTTTGTATAGCAGCTCACAAAAGCAATTTCTTTTTCGGAACTGATTGCATTGAAAAATAAATAAATTTCGTTTTTGCCGGCTTGTGTTTTTCCAAGCAAATATATTTTTGGTCTTACTGTTTTTCCGAAATGTTTTGTAAGAACACTGTCGGGAAAAAAATGAGTAAAAGTTTTGAGGTTCACAAAAAAAGAATCGTTCTGATTGTTATCAAAAATTTTTTCCGTTATCTGGTATGGCAATGCAACGGTTGGAAACGCTTCTATAAAATCGTTTATGCCAGCATCAGGATTTTCATTTAATGAAATTTTTTTGCTTTGGCATGAAAAGAAAGCCGGCACAATAATCAGAGCCAATAAAAATTTTCTGCTCATAGAACAATTGAACATGATTTCCTGCTTTAAATATAATCATTTGAAAAGAATAACGCGAAAACCTGCTGCTTATTTAATACAGATTTAATTAATTATTTTCGCCAACAAGTAAGAATAATAAAAAGATGAGTGATTCTCCTCCGGTTGTTCCGGCAAATTTATATTCCGGGAAAAGTTTTTTGTTTGCAGCAATTGTTTCTTCAGCGTATTTATTGCTTTCTTTTTTTGTTGTAGGATTTAAAACAGATCAGCTAATACTCGCCGCGTTATTTAATTTCATGTATTTTATTTCATCTGTAACAAGAAAATTTATACTCGCATTTTCTGTATTCATTATTTATTGGATAATTTTTGATTACATGAAAGCATTTCCAAATTATAAATACAATGTTGTTCATATTGAGTCGTTGTACAATTTTGAAAAGATTTTTTTTGGAATCGCTGTGGCTAACAATTCTTTTACACCCAATGAATATTTATTGATGCATCAGCAAACATGGTTAAATGTACTCACCGGATTTTTTTATTTATGCTGGGTTCCTTTGCCATTGGTTTTTGCGGGCATTTTATTTTTTAAGAACAGGAAATATTTTTTTTATTTTTCACTGAGTTTTTTAGTGGTGAATATTATAGGCTTTATTATTTACTACATTTATCCCGCCGCGCCGCCGTGGTATGTTCAGCAACACGGATTTGATTTTATTCCGCATACACCCGGAAATACAGCCGGGCTGCAAAGATTTGATGATTTTTTTCACACTAATATTTTTGCGGGATTGTACAGCAAGAGTTCCAATGTTTTTGCAGCTATGCCTTCTTTGCACGCTTCATATCCCTTGCTGGTACTTTTTTATGGAATGAAATATAAATTCGGCTTGTGGAACATCCTTTTTTTTATTATTATGATTGGAATATGGTTTGCCGCACTATATAACAGTCATCACTATGTAATAGATATTTTGGCGGGAATACTTTGCGGCATTACCGGGCTGCTTCTTTTTTTATTTATTGCAGAAAAAACAGCTTTCGGAAAAAGAATGATTGATAAAATGGTGGCGGCGGTTAGTTGATGATCGTGAGAGGTCAGACGTGAGATGGCTTGTGAAGTTTCACCTTTCTCACTCATGCCTCACTTCTCACGATTATTCTTTTCCCATCACTTCCATAGCTTTTTTCAAAGCAGGGTCATAAGAATTTGCAACCTCAAAATAACCTTGCAGTTGCCACATTTGTCTTGCAAGAAGGGCTTTTGTTTGTTGCTGCAAAATTATTTTATCCGTTGCCGGAATATTTTTTATGTTGATGGTGTCTTTTGCTGCATAGCTCGACAGGCTATTCCATAGCTTTCCTTCATCATGAAAATTACTTACAAAATCTTCCGGGCTTTTGAATTGATTCAACTCGGGTTGATTCTGCATATAATACAAATAAACAAATCGGTTAAGCATGCCCGTTATATAAAGTGATGTAAGACTTTTTGAAATGGAATTAGTATCAAACGGTACAAAAATATCCGGCGTAATTCCGCCGCCGCCGTAAACTGTGCGTCCGCCCTTTGTTTTATAGGCCTGTCCGGTATGAATTGAAGAAGTATCGCCGTGAAGAACTTCGCCATCGTGAAAACGTTTTAGCAATTCCTCGTCATATGCTTCGTGGTTATCTTTGTTATACGGTTTTTGAATGCTGCGGCCAATCGGAGTGTAATATCTCGCAATCGTCAAACGTAATGCAGAGCCATCGCTGAGTTGATATTGTTCCTGCACCAAACCTTTGCCGAATGTTCTCCTGCCAATTATTGTTGCCCTATCCCAATCCTGCAAAGCGCCGGTAAGTATTTCACTCGCCGAAGCAGTGCGCTCGTCAACAAGTAATATCAGTTTTCCTTTTTCAAACAACCCGTCGCGCATGCAGCGGTATTCTGTTTTTTGTGAGTGCAATCCCTGCGTATATACTATCAATTTATCTCCGTCTAAAAAATCATCGGCAATGTCCACAGCTTCCTGTAAAATGCCGCCGCCGTTATCGCGCAAATCAACGATCAATTTTTTCAAACCCTGCTGCTGCAGTTTCATTAACGCTTCTACAAATTCGCGGTGTGTTGTTTCAGAAAATTTATTAATGCGGATGTATCCTGTTAGTTTATCCAGCATATAGGCAGCATCAATAGAAAGCAAAGGAATGGAACCGCGTGCTATAGTAAACTGTTTTGCGATTTTATTTCGCATAATGGTTACCGTTACATTGCTTGCACCGGGACCACGCAATAACTTTTTTATTTTGTCGGCGTTAATTCCATTGCCGACAACAACTGAATCATTCACTTTTATAAATTTATCCCCAACCTGCAATCCTGCTTTTTCACTCGGACCGCTGGCAAGCACGCTCGTAACATTTACGGTGTCGTCAAAAATTTGAAACTCCACGCCGATGCCTTCAAAATTACCTTCGAGGTCTTCATTCACTTCTCCCAAATCAGAAGCAGGAATAAAAACAGAATGCGGATCAAGATGCGCAAGCATACCTTCAATCGCTTCATCACTCAGCGAGTCGCTGTTTACCGAGTCAACATATTTTTGATTTACAAGATCGATCACCTGTTGCACCGGCACACGCTTGCTCGTTTTAAAAAAACCCGCTGAGCCGATATCCGGGTACAGATGATACCCTATAAGCATACCTAAGATCATTATTATCGCAAATAGCAACGGTAGCCAGACTTGTAATTTTTTCATTCCTCTTTTTTTTACATAAACAGCACGCAAATTAAGCAAAATAGCTAATAGCTGTTGGCTTTTGGCTGTTAGCCGTTCGCTATTAGCTGTTAGCTATTTTAATACCAGCATCAGTTTTCATAGCATCATCGTTGCGTCGCAATCCGTTCATCGGTTGTGCTACTATTGATCTTTAGTATTCTCCGCAATTTTCACTACAAAAAATTGCTGATAGCTAGTGGCTAATAGCCATTAGCTATCAGCCGTCGGCGCATCTTCCCAAAAAATATTCATCATCCATCATTCACCATTCACCATTCACTATCTTAGCATAATGAATATTTTAATTGCCGATAGCGGCGCAACAAAATGCGAATGGTGCTTGTTAAGCAACGGCAAAAAGAAATTAATTTACACGCAAGGCATCAGCCCTTATTTTTTAAGCGGAGATCAAATACAAAATTTATTATCAAAAGAATTATTACCGAAAATTAAAAATATTCCAATTGATAAAATCTATTATTACGGAACAGGTTTGGGAAATCCTGATAATGTAATCATCATAAAAAGAACGCTAAAAAAAATTTTTCCAAAATCAAATATCGAAGCGAAAGATGATATGCTTGCTGCTGCCCGCTCATTATGCGGAAATAAAAAAGGTATAGCGTGCATTCTTGGCACCGGCAGTAATTCCTGTTTTTTTAATGGAAAGAAAATTGTGGAAAGCAGACCAGGCTTAGGTTACATTCTCGGCGACGAAGGCAGCGGCGCTTATCTCGGCAAAAAAATTTTGCAATATTATTTGTACAACACTTTTGATGAAGACCTTCGTTACCGGTTTCGATGCGAAATATGTAACTAACCGCGTGGAGATTTTAGAAAACGTTTACAAAAAACCTATGCCTAACCGTTATCTCGCATCATTCACCACTTTTCTTGCAGATAACCGCGGACACTACATGATTGAAAATATTATTGAAGATGGATTGAATGATTTTTTCTTTATACAATTATGCAAGCACAACGATGTTTGGAAATATCCTGTTCACTTTGTTGGCGGCGTTGCCAATGCATTTCGCGATGTAATAAAAGAATTATGCAACGGATATAAATTTCAGTTAGGAATAATTTTGCAAAAACCGATGGAAGGGCTTGTGAAGTTTCACAGCGAATGACGAATTAGCAAATTAAACAATTGCTCAATGACTCAATTGAGGCATTGAGCAATTTTCAAATTTTCATATTAGCTTATGACTTTCGAAAAAATTACTGAAGAACCCGGCAGGTATCGCCATTTGGAAAAAATGAGCATTCATGAAATTCTCACAAACATTAACCAGGAAGATTATGAAGTGCCGATAGCTGTTCAAAAAGCAATTCCGCAAATTGAAAAATTAGTTGCAATCATCAGCGACAAAATGTTAACCGGCGGAAGATTATTTTATATTGGTGCAGGCACCAGCGGACGACTTGGAATTCTTGATGCGAGTGAAATTCCGCCGACCTATGGAATGCCTTACGGGTTAATAATTGGCATTATTGCCGGCGGCGATGAAGCAATTCAAAAACCAGTTGAAAATGCGGAAGACGATAAAGAGCAAGGCTGGCTTGATTTGCAGGAATATTCTGTTTGCGAAAAAGATGTGGTGATTGGTATTGCTGCAAGCGGAACAACTCCGTATGTGATCGGCGCGTTGGAAGAAAGCAGAAAAAATAAAATTGTAACAGGATGCATTACTTGCAATCCCCGTTCGCCATTATCGAAGCATGCAGATTACCCGGTTGAAGTGGTTGTTGGTCCGGAATTTATTACCGGCAGCACACGAATGAAAAGCGGAACGGCGCAAAAACTTGTGCTGAATATGATCTCCACAACAGTGATGATTCAAATTGGAAGAGTGGAAGATAATAAAATGGTGAATATGCAACTCACCAATAATAAACTGATCGATCGCGGAACAAAAATGCTTATGGAAAAAACAGGAATCAAAGATTATGAAAAAGCGAAAGAGTTATTATTGAAATATGGAAGCGTAAAAAAAGCAGAAGAGACAATTTTACCACATAGGAACATAGACACATAGTTGTCTTTAGGATATTTTGTATTTCTATCTTCAAATGTGTTTTATTTTTGAAAATTGCGGAGGATACTGAAGCTCCATAGTAGCACAACTGATGAAAGGATTGCGACGCAACAATGCTCAACCGGAGTTACTGAAGCTGGTATTATAAAAAAGCTTTTAGCCGTTGGCTATTGGCTGTTAGCTATAAGCCAAAAGCTATAAGCTAATAGCTCACCGCTCGCAGCTTTTTATTCACAATTACACAATAAATTTTATTTGGAAATGCTTTTTTGTTGATTGTATATTGCGATATGCACGATATAGAACCATTTTATAACTGGCGTCATATTTATGTAAGCGAAGAAGATGTGCGTTCACCTTTTTACGGAAGAGTGTATTCGGAATTTCAGTTTACGCAAACGATTTACAACTATTATATTCATCCGCAGTGGGATGATTTTGGTTCGCGCACTTTGTACATGAAAGTGCTGATGGCGGATTATGACGAACATTATGTAATTATTGAAATGATCGGCGAATGGAATGATGCTATTGAAAATGATATTATGGAAATGAAACGCGAAGTGATGGATGTTTTTTTTGCAGAAGGAATCACTAAATTTATTTTGATTGCAGAAAACGTATTGAATTTTCATAGTGGCGATAAAGATTATTACGAAGAATGGTATGATGAAGTGAGCGACGAAGGCGGATGGATTGTTTGCTTAGATATGCCCGAACAAACGCAATATGATTTTAGAAAAGCAAAACTGAACCGTTACATCGAACTGCAGGAAATTAATGATTGGCGCGTTTATAAACCGTTTCATTTGTTTAAAAAAATTGACGAGCAGATTTTGAAAAGGCTTCAATGATTAATGATAATTGATAATGGATAATTGATAATTTCTCCGCGTCTCTGCTTGAAATAAATTGTCTCGCCGCGCCTTTGCGAGAAAATATTCCCTAAAATACTATCGGGTTTAAAAAATAATTGATGGGTAACCTAACCTTTTGCTAACCATGCGTAGTTTATCTAATAAACATACCTTAATCATTAAACTTTAAAATATGAAAAAGATGAAAATTGTGTTATTTGGCTTAGCCATAGCCGTTAGTTTTATGTGTTGTACGAAAGATAATAGTCCGGCATTTAATAAAGATTCTGGTACAGATACAGCTACAACCTCTCAAGGAAAAGATACGGCTACAAAGTCTCAGGGAAAAGACACTGCCACAACGTCTCCGGGAGGGGATACAGCAACTGTTATAATGCCTTTCAGCAACGGCGATCAAATAACAATAACAGCATCAAAACTTGATTCTGGCACATCAAGCTCTCTTGTTTTTGTGGCTGAAACAAAAAACAGCTACACATGTGTAAATAATTCATTGTCGTTTACTTTTTCGTCAGACGCAGCGAGCTACTATAATGTAGATTTCACCGGTGTTAGCAGACCGGCGGACTGCACAAGCGGAACATCACAGGCAAGCAGCACTGTTTCTTTTGAGCAAACTGATGGCACAAGAGCGCTCAATATTACATTTAATGGAAAAACATATTCGGGTACGATTACTAAGGCCAGCGATAAGTTTACGATAAATTGGAATTACACCTCAGGAGTTACAATTTCTCCGACCAATTTGTAGTAACTTTATGATTAAACCTGCGGGAGCCGTTTTCGAAATTAAAACAAGCGGCTCCCTTCCTAAGAAAAAATTGAACGACCTTATCAATATTATTGAGGGCTGTAAAAAAAATGACAGACTGTGCCAGGAAAAATTGTATCGTCAATTTTACCCGGCACTTTTTGCTTTATGTAAGACTTTTTTTGAAGATAATCACGACATACTTACCGCCTTAAATAATGGAATGATGAAAGTGTTTAAAAATATTGATCAATACGACAGCGATAAAGGAGAATTTTTTAACTGGGTGTACACGATAATTAGAAATGCAGCGTTAACATTAGTGAGAGACAAAAAAACAAAAACACCCCTAACACTATCCGAAAATTTAAACGATACAACATCGTATAATCCATTCGAAGAAAAAGAGTGGAGTGATGTTTATCTGCTTCTTGCAAAACTTCCGCCTACTACACGCGCTATTTGTAGTTTATATTATATAGAAGGTTTTTCCATTAAGGAAATATCTGCTTCTCTTAACATGAAAGCAGGAACAGTGAAATGGCATTTGAATGAAAGCAGAAACAGAATAAAAACTATTCTTGAATCAAACATTAACAAAAGTGCATGACAAAAATTTACATATAAACAAAAAGCTAAAAGGTAATTATCTGCCACCGGATGTTCCCGAAAATGATGCATGGGCAACAATGAACAAAATGCTGGAAGATGATAATAAAGCGCCGTTACCTCCGCCAAATTCGTCAAACGGGATTAATAAATTTTGGAGCTATGGACTGGCAGCTTTAATTATTGTGTGTATTCTTTTTTGGTTTGATGAAAACAATCCGCAACAAATACTAACGGCTAAGCATATACAAAATACTGATGATAAATATAAGAAAGATCTGCATCAATTTTCTGTGAATGATTCTTTGGCAACATTTAATAAAAAAGATAAAACTGCATCATCTGTTGACAGTAATGATAAATCAGATACTGTTGAAAATAATGTAAAGACGAATGTAAAAGAAGAAAATCCTAACAGAGTTACATCAATTAGCTCCACAGATGTTCGAAAGAAAAATAAAAACTCGTCAAAAGTTTCTATAGGTGACAACGCAGATCGAAATAATAATGCTGACATCAATTCTAATAATCTGAAAAAAAATAAAACTCTATTTTTTACAAATAAAAAAAATGCAACATCGTCATCTAACGAAATAAAAAATAAAAATCAGACTAAAAATTTTCAGCAAAAAAATGGCAGGCAAGAAGATTTTGACAACAACCAAACCTTCAACAACAAAAAAAATAAAGAAGAATATGTAAAGTCTCACAATAAAAATAAACGGCACAACACACCAACAAACGATAAAGCAAACAAGAATAATAAGGAGAATGTTTCTGATGATAATACGACAGATGAAACAAAAAATGTTGTTGGTAAAAATAGAAACACAATTAAAGATGCGAGAGAAAATGATATTGCTGAAATGAAACCCGTAAAACAGGGTTCATATCAAAGTGTTTTTTTTCTTCCTATTGTGATCAATGATTTTACAAAAGTAAATATGCCGCTTAAAAACAGCTCCGCAAAAGCGCAAAAGAATAAATCGGAAAAGAAATTTATCGACTTCAATTTTGGATTGCAATGGAATATTCCATTACCAATTCAGGGAACGTCTGATTATTTTACAGGCACCGACGATAAAAGTAAACCCTATAATCTTTTGATACCCGAAATATGGATAAGCAAAACATTTGGGAGAAATAATAATCATAAGATCCAATTGCAGGCAAATTTGAATCAACAATATTTTGCAGGAAAAAAACAAATTGCAACTTCCAGCGGGCCATTATCGCAAATAGATTCGACAACGATTGTAACAAGAAACACTAAACTTTTAAAAATAAGCGGCGTGGGCTTTACGTTGCAATACAATTATAATTTTAGCAGAAGATGGAGCGCAGGAATTGGATTGAATTATCACTTGAACGAAAAAGCGCTTCTCGATAACCAAATTATCCGTCAATTCGATAACAAGTTATTGTTGGATTCAACATATAGCGTTAATAGATCCTCTGCAGATTGGCGCTATATAAATAAAAGTTCGCTCGCAGGTAAATTGGAAATATCTTATTCAATTAAAAATATTCAATTGGGCGGAGCTCTATTCATACCCATTAACAACATATCTGCAATGCCAAATAACAATGTCCGACCGCTAAATGGACAATTATTTTTGCGATGGAAAATAAAATAAAGAATAAAGAGCAAGAAACAAGTAATAAGAAATAAGTAACAAGGAATGAGAGTTAAGAACCTCTGCGTCTTTGCGTGAGATATTTTTAAAAATTAATTGTTCAATTTAAAATAAGTCTTTATTTTTGGTGATTATTATGATTACAACTAAAGCATACCGTTATTTTTACTTTTATTTTTATTTCTACTTTACCAGCAGACCGGGAATGCTTATGTTAACAACTAAATAAAAAACAAATTAACAATAGTGAATCCCGGCAAAAAGCCGGGATTTTTCATTTTATAACCATGAGTAAAAAAGTTTCGATACAAGGCTACGAAGGAAGTTTTCACCAGTTTGCTGCACAACAATTTTTGGGTAAAGATGTAGAAGTGATTCCGTGCGCAACTTTTCGCGAAGTGGTAAAAATTGCTTCCAATAAAAAAGAAAGTGACGGCGGCGTGATGGCGATTGAAAATTCTATTGCAGGAAGCATCCTGCCAAATTATAATTTGCTGCAAAAAAGTAATCTAAGAATTATCGGGGAAATTTATTTGCATATCTCGCAAAATCTTATGGTAAATCCGGGTGTAACGGTGAAGGACATACGTGAAGTGCATTCTCATCCGATGGCGATTCAGCAATGCCTCGAATATCTTGATAAATTTGATTGGAAATTAGTGGAAACAGAAGATACCGCGCTCAGTGCAAAACATATTCATCAGCATCGAAGCAAACATATTGCTGCAATTGCCGGCAAACTTGCAGCAGAACTTTTTAGTTTGAATATTATTGCACCGAATATTCAAACGATGAAAAATAATTACACCAGGTTTTTGATTTTACAACGCGAAGATGTTGCCACGAAAATTGAAAATGCAGATAAAGCATCTCTAAATTTTCATACCGATCACTCTCGCGGAAGTTTAGCGCGCGTGCTAACAAAAATTGCAGATGGCGGAATTAATCTGAGCAAGCTGCAATCGTTCCCAATCCCCGGCAGTGATTGGGAATATTCTTTTCATGCAGATATGGAATTTAATTCGATGGAACAGTTTAATAATGTAATTGAAAATATAAAGCCGATAACAGCAGATTTAAAAATTTATGGAGTGTACAAAAAAGGAAAAACAGTTTAAGAAAGCTATTAGCTAATAGCCAATAGCTTCTTTATCATCCGTAGACTATTTATGTACCGATCCGCATTGCTACTATGAAACATTGTTGCGTCGCACTCTTGTACTGAGGGGAACTCTATTCACCAATGTGCAGCTTAAAAATGAAAACTAAATTCGTGTAATTCGTAAAAATTCGTGTAATAAAAAAATAAAATGGTAACAGCAAAACGTCTCGAAGGTATCGGCGAATATTATTTCTCGCAAAAGCTGCGTGAAATAGACGAGCTGAACAAACAGGGAAAAAATATCATCAATCTCGGCATCGGCAGCCCGGATATGCCGCCGCATCCCGATGTAATAAAAGTTTTGCAGGAAGAAAGCGCCAAACCTAACGTGCATGCATATCAAAACTATAAAGGCTCGCCGGTTTTACGCAAAGCAATTGCTGATTGGTATAAAAAATGGTATGGCGTGGAATTAAATCCAGACACAGAAATTTTACCATTGATAGGCAGCAAAGAAGGCATCATGCATATTTGCATGACGTATTTTGAAAGTGGAGTTGGAGTTCTTGTTCCCAATCCTGGTTATCCTACTTATTCTGCCGCAATAAAACTTTCCGGAGCAACACCAGTTTATTACGAACTGAAAGAAGAAAATAATTATTTCCCGGATTTTACACAACTCGAAAAACTAATTCAGGAAAATTCGAAATCAAATCCGGTCAAAGCAATTTTTGTCAACTATCCGCAAATGCCAACCGGGCAAATGCCCACAAAGAAAATGTTTGAAGAATTGGTTGCGTTTGCGAAAGCAAATAATATTTTAATTATTCACGATAATCCGTACAGTTTTATTTTGAATGACTCTCCGATGAGTTTACTAAGCATTGATGGTGCAAAAGATGTTGTTATTGAATTGAACTCATTAAGTAAATCGCAAAACATGGCTGGCTGGCGGGTAGGCATGCTCGTTAGTACAAAGCAACGAGTGGACGAAGTATTGAGGTTTAAAAGCAATATGGATAGTGGAATGTTCTTGCCTGTGCAGTTAGCTGCTGCAAAAGCGCTTTCGCTTGGTAAAGATTGGTATGATAGCGTGAATGCCGTGTATAAAAAAAGAAGAGAAAAAGTTTTTGAACTACTTGACTTATTAAAATGTGATTATTCCAAGCAACAGGTTGGAATGTTTGTTTGGGCAAAAATTTCTTCCGAATATAAAAATGGGTTTGAACTTTCTGATGATGTATTATATAATGCAAATGTTTTTATAACTCCCGGCGGAATTTTTGGTAGTGCCGGGGAAAATTACGTGCGTGTTAGCCTATGCACTACCGAAGAAAAATTTTTAGAAAGTATAAAGCGGATAAAAGAATTTTTAGCAAATAAAACAATAGCTCATGTTTGATTCAATTACAATTGTTGGCGTTGGCCTGATAAGTGGCTCGTTCAGCCTGGCATTAAAACAAAGAGGATTGGTGAAGAATGTTATCGGCGTCAGCAGAACAGAGGCAAGTATAAAAAAAGCATTAGAACTTGGATTGATTGATGAAGCGTTGCCATTAAAAGAAGCAGTTGCAAAAAGCGATTTGATTTATGTTGCAATCCCTGTTGATGTAACAGTGATGGTTATGCAACAAATCATGGACATGATTACTGAAAAGCAAATCGTTGCTGATGCAGGTTCAACAAAACATGCGCTTTGCTCCGCATTGGCAAATCACCCTATGCGAAGAAGATTTGTTGCAACACACCCGATGTGGGGAACGGAATACAGCGGACCTGAAGCTGCAGTTAAAGATGCGTTTGTTGGTCGCAGTTGTGTGATTTGCGAAAAAGAAAAAAGCGACAAGGACGCTGTGGAAACAATGGAAAATATTTACAGGCAATTAGGAATGCATTTGGTGTATATGGATGCCGATGCGCACGATATGCACGCTGCATACGTGAGCCATATCTCTCACATTACTTCATTTGCGTTGGCGAATACGGTTTTGGAAAAAGAAAAAGAGGAAGATGCAATTTTTGAATTAGCCGGCGGCGGTTTTGAAAGCACTGTTCGTTTGGCAAAAAGCAGTCCGGCAATGTGGGCTCCGGTTTTTATGCAGAACCGTGAAAACGTTTTAGATGTTTTGAATGAACATATTTCTCAACTGAGAAAATTTAAAAGTTGTTTGGAAAAAGAAAATTATGAATACTTGTGGGAGTTGATGGTGAATGCAAATAAGATTGGAAGAATAATTAAATAGACCATGATTATAGCCTGATTTAAATGATTCTCCTTATTTACATCCTCAGAATAATCAGATAAATCAGGTTAAATCGTGGTTCAGATAATTGACTAACCGAATAAAGAATGACTAAATTTTTTAAGAAAAATTACGGAGCGAACTGAAGCTGAATAATGAGAAAAAGTACAAGAGTGCGACGCAACGATGCTGAATAGAAAACAAATGATGACTAACAAAAAAATCGATTAATAATTAAGAATTAAAAATGAATAATGAATGTTCGATTTTAAGAAATCGTATATCGTAAATCTAAAATCGTACATCTGGCGTCAAACAGCGTACATCGCACATTAATCGTACCTTTGCGCAAAATTTGAAAAATATATGATGACATTTGAAGGGCTTGGGCTTGATGCGAAATTAGTTCAGGCGATAGATGCACTGGGCTACAAAAACCCAACGCCCATACAGGAACAGGCGATTCCTGTTTTATTAAGCGGCACGAAAGACTTGGTAGGCCTGGCGCAAACAGGCACAGGAAAAACAGCGGCATTTGGTTTGCCATTGCTGCAATTGATAGGAGTGGAACAAAAATTTCCGCAGGCATTAGTGGTTTGTCCGACGAGAGAATTATGCCTGCAGATTGTGAATGAAATTGAATTGTTCAAAAAATTTATGCCGGGCATGCACGTAGTTGCTGTGTACGGTGGCGCTTCCATAGGTATGCAGATAAGAGATTTGAAAAGAGGAATTCAGATTGTGGTTGCCACTCCGGGAAGGCTGATTGATTTGATAGAAAGAAAAGCGATTAACCTGGAACAAATAAAATATGTTGTGCTGGATGAAGCGGATGAAATGCTGAACATGGGTTTCCAGGATGACATTGAATTTATTTTGCAGAACACGCCAAAGCGTGAAGCGACGTGGCTTTTCAGCGCAACGATGCCGGCGGAAATACGGCGCGTTAGCAGAAAATATATGAAGCAGCCGGTGGAGATCACGGTTGGCAAAATGAATACGGCTAATAAAAATACCGATCATCAATATTATGTTACGGCTGCCCATCACCGTTATGAAACGCTAAAACGTATCATTGATTTTAATCCGGGTATTTATGGAATTATTTTTACGCGAACAAAAGCAGACGCGCAAAATATTGCCGAAAAACTTACAAGAGAAGGATATGACATTGATGCGTTGCATGGAGATCTAACGCAGCAGCAACGCGATAAAGTGATGGGTGAATTTCGTGAAAAAGCTTTGCAGTTACTCATTGCAACGGATGTTGCGGCGAGAGGTATAGATGTGCAGGGAATCACGCATGTTATTAATTATGAGTTGCCGGATGACGTGGAAGTATATACGCATCGCAGCGGAAGAACAGGCCGCGCCGGTAATACCGGAATATGTTTGTCGATTGTGCATAGCCGTGAGATCGGGAAATTGAAACAGATTGAAAGAACTGCACAGGTGCAGTTTCATAAATTGGAAATACCTGCGGGAAAAGATGTTTGCAGAAAACAGTTTTATCATTTCATGGATAAATTATTGCAGGCAGATATCAGTCATGGCGATTATGAATCGTACGTACCTATGCTTACGGAAAGATTTCAGGATATAAGTAAAGAAGAAGTTTTGAAGAGAGTTGCTGCAATGGAGTTCGATCGGTTTTTGAAATATTATGAAAACGCGGAAGACCTGAACGTGAGAGAACGTGTTCGTGAATACAGAACTGATGATAGAAGTGGAACTGTTCGTGGAAGACGAGAACCAGCGCAGGGTCGTAATTACAGAGATACGCGCGGAAGAGATTTTAATAATAATGGCGGAGATTATATGCGATTGTTTGTGAATCTCGGAACGAAAGATGGATTTTATAAAGCGAGTTTTTTGCAATTCATTTTAGATATGAGTGATTTGAGAAAAGAAGTTTTGGGAAGAGTTGATATGAAAGAAATGAACAGCTGGATTGAGATTGACAGAAATGCAGCGCCACAAATGATTCGCTCGATTGACGGAAAAAATTACAAAGGAAGAAGGATAAGAATGAATGATGCGAACAGCAGGTAATGTGAAAATGTGATAATATGGAAATGTGATAATGAATACAATCGTGAACTTGTAAAACAATATACGGAAAAGACTGAAGGCGAATAGAAAATCTACAGTACAAGAGTGCGACGCAACGATGATGAAGAGAGAAAAAATGCTGGTTAACAAAAAATCGATAACGGATAATTGAAAATTTATAATTTCTAAACCAAAATTAAAATTCAGAAATCGTACATCTGACATCGTAAATCGTAAATTTTTTATGGAAGCAACACAATCAAAAATGAAAGAAGTGGTTCAGGAAAAATGGAACAAACGTCCGCTGATCATATCTGGTCCGTGCAGCGCGGAAACCGAAGAGCAGGTTGTTGAAACCGCGGTTCGGTTACACAAGACCGGTAGAGTGGACATGTTGCGCGCAGGCATTTGGAAACCACGCACACGCCCCGGAATGTTTGAAGGCATAGGTGCAAAAGGTTTGCCGTGGTTGCAACGCGCGAAAAAATTAACCGGCATTCCTGTTGCGGTGGAAGTTGCCACAGGCAAACAAGTTGAAGACGCGCTTACATTTGAAGTTGATGTGTTGTGGATCGGCGCGCGCACAACGGTAAATCCTTTCAGCGTGCAGGAAGTTGCGGATGCGCTTCGCGGAGTTGATATTCCGGTGCTGATAAAAAATCCGATCAACCCTGATTTGGAATTATGGACCGGCGCTGTTGAACGCGTTGCAAAAGCAGGAATAAAACAAATCGGTTTGATACATCGCGGATTTTCTTCTTACGGAAATACGGAATACCGCAACGCACCAATGTGGCATCTTGCTATTGAAATGAAACGCAGAAATCCGGATTTACTTTTTATAAATGACCCTTCGCATATTTGCGGCCGCCGCGATATTTTATTAGATGTTGCGCAAAAAGCTATAGACCTTGATTTTGACGGATTGATGATCGAAAGTCATATAGATCCCGATAAAGCATGGAGCGATGCGAAGCAACAAGTGACGCCGGAACGTTTGGCTGAATTGCTCGATAGCATTCGCTGGAGAAAAGAAGATGTTGCTTCAGAAGAATATCATGCGGCGTTGGAAAAATTGCGTCAGCAAATAAATCATCTTGATGATGAACTAATGCAGATATTGAGCACACGTATGAAAGTTTCGGAAAAAATTGGTCAGTATAAAAAAGATAACAACATAACAATTTTACAAACCAATCGCTGGAACTCAATACTGGAGCGCGCTTTCGAGAAAGGAGAAAAATTGGGACTGAGCAAAGAGTTCATCACAAAATATTTTGACGCCGTGCATATGGAAAGTATAAATCATCAGAACAGGATAATGAATGAATAAGAAAGTCAGAAAGTCCGGAAGTCCGAATGTCGGAAAGAAATTACCGCGGACTTTCTGACTTCCCGACTTTCCGACTTTCCGACTTTTCGACTTCTTGTTCTCATGTTTCTCTACGATAAAAATGATTGCCAATGCAAAAAAAAATATTCCAATTTTCAGCAAAACGAGTGAGCTATTATTTCGATGCAGATTTTAGTAATCTCGCCAGGCTCGTTGATAAAAGTCATGCAGTTGTAATTACTGATGAAAATATTTTCAAAAACTTTAAGAAAAAATTTGAAGGCTGGAACATAATTGTTATCAAAGCCAGCGAAGAATATAAAGTGCAGGGAACTGTTGATTCCATTATTGATCAATTGATAAAAATGGAAGCCGACAGAAAAACTTTTTTGATTGGCGTTGGCGGTGGAATCGTTACAGACATTACGGGCTATGTTGGTTCAGTGTATATGCGTGGCGTAAAATTTGGATTCGTGCCAACTTCATTACTTGCGATGGTTGATGCATCTATAGGCGGTAAAAACGGAATTGATGTTGGCGATTACAAAAATTTAATAGGTACAATCAATCAACCCGATTTTTTGTTGTATGATGTTTCATTTTTAAAATCATTGCCGCAGCATGAATGGGCAAACGGTTTTGCAGAAATAATTAAGCACGCATGCATTAACGATGCAAATCTTTTCAAAGAACTTGAAAAAAATAAACTGGCTTATTATCAGAAAAACAAACCCGCATTATTAAAACTCATTCAAAAAAATGCGTTGCTGAAATCAACCGTTGTAAAAAAAGATGAATTTGAAACAGGCGAAAGGCAGTTGTTGAATTTCGGTCACACACTTGGTCATGCAATAGAAAAAATTTATGACCTATCTCATGGTCAGGCAATTTCACTCGGAATGGTAACAGCGTGCATTATCTCCGAACATTATTTGGATTTTAAGGATACTTCGCGCGTTATTTCAACACTGGATAAATATGGCTTGCCCACATTAGCAGAGTTTGAGCCGAAAAAAGTTTTTGAAATGATGAAGATGGATAAGAAGAAGGTGAAACAGTCAATCAATTATGTTTTGCTAAAAAAAATCGGCGAAGCACAAACACGATCCATTCCGATAAATGAATTAGAGAAAATTATTTATTCGATCATAAGAGCGAGATGAGAAGGAAGTAAAAATTTAAAACTAAAAACTAAAGACTGAAAACTTAAAACTGAAAAGTGAGTGTGAAGATTTACCATTCACTATTCACCATTCACTTATGCGTGCAACAATTCATCCGTCCATATTAAAAGGAACAATACAGGCGCCTGCTTCCAAAAGCTCGATGCAGCGTGCCTGTGCGGCGGCACTGGTTTCAAATACAAAAAGTATTATTAAAAATCCCGGACATTCAAACGATGATAAAGCAGCGCTGGAAATTTTGCGCGCGTTAGGTTGTGAGGTGAAAATTGATAATGGGGAATTGAAAATTGATAATGCAAATTCAAAACTGAAAACTTCGAACTCAAAACTCGTTGTTAATTGCGGTGAAAGCGGTCTTGGTATTCGCATGTTCGCGCCAATACTTGCATTGAGCGAACAGGAAATTATTATCAATGGCGAAGGAAGTTTATTAAATCGTCCGATGGATTTTTTTGATGAAGTGCTTCCAAAATTAGGGGTTAAGATAATTTCAAATAATGGAAAACTTCCTTTAAAAATAAAAGGACCGCTTCGGCCAAAAAATATTGAAATTGATGGTTCATTGAGTTCGCAATTTTTAACAGGATTATTATTTGCTTATGCAGCAAGTGACGCAAAAGATGTTTCTATCAAAGTAAATAATTTAAAAAGCAAACCCTATATCGATCTAACATTGATGGTTATGCAAAATTTCGGTTTGCGCGTTCCTGAAAATAAAAAATATGAAGAATTTAATTTCCATTCAACTCCAAACTCTAAACTCCAAACTGTAAACTATACTGTCGAAGGCGATTGGAGCGGTGGCGCATTTTTATTAGTAGCAGGAGCTATTGCAGGAGATATTCTTGTGAAAGGTTTGGATGAAAATTCAACCCAGGCAGATAAAAAAATTGTAGAGGCTTTGAAAGATTGCGGATCTGATATGATGATTAACGGAGATGAAATTAAAATTTCAAATTCGGCGGAATTAAAAGCTTTTAAGTTCGATGCAACGGATTGTCCTGACCTGTTTCCGCCATTAGTTGCGCTCGCTGCTTATTGCAAAGGCGATACTTTGATAAAAGGAGCGGAGAGATTAGCTCATAAAGAAAGTAATCGTGCATTAACATTGCAACAGGAATTTGAGAAGATGGGAGTGGAAATAATTTTGCAGAATGATATCATGATTGTGAAAGGGACTAAAAAAATAAAAGAAGCAATTGTACATTCGCATCATGATCATCGTATAGCTATGGCATGTGCCGTTGCAGCATTAAAAGCAGATGCTGCAATAATTATTGAAGATGCTGATGCGATCAATAAATCTTATCCCGATTTTTATGAAGATATGAAGCAATTGGGATGTAAAATTTCTTGCCAATGAAAAAATGGATTTTTTTAATTTTATTTTTTTCTTTCTCGGCAAATTCTTTTTGTCAAAACGATGATAAAAGTTTTCAGAATTTTTGGAATATATTCAGGACTGCGGTTTTAGAAAATGATTCTACAGAATTAGACTCATTAACAGATTTTCCTCTAATTGTAAAAGGCATTTTGGATTCCGATACGGCGAAAGAAATCAGGCGTAATAAATTCAAATTAGTTTTTGAAGTATATTTAAAGCAAACTAACGGAGCTAATACAGGAACTGATTCAGATGAAATTCGTGAGAAGAAAATGATTTCTGAAAAAGATTATGATTTGTCGGGAGCGTATATCCGGATAAGTGATATGGTTTTTGGAAGAGTTAAGGGAAACTGGAAACTAATTATGATTTACATTAGTACAAAAGAACAAAAGAAAATAATATAAATTGAATTCATTCGGCCGCATATTTCGGTATCAGTATTTTTGGAGAATCTCATGGAGATGGCGTGGGCATTGTTGTTGATGGTTGTCCGGCAGGATTATCGTTAACAGTTGAAGATTTTTTAGAAGACCTTGAAAGAAGAAAAGGTGGAATGCAAAAAGGAACAACGCCGCGCAAAGAAGATGATCTGCCAATTTTCAAAAGTGGAATTTTTAATAATAAAACAACAGGCGCACCTATTGCAATTTTATTTGAAAATAAAAACACACGCAGCGGCGATTATGAAAAGCAGCGTGATGTACCACGACCTGGTCATGCAGATTTTGTTGCGCATGCAAAGTTTGGCGGCAACGAAGATTATCGGGGCGGCGGACATTTCAGTGGGAGATTAACTGTTGCGCTTGTTGCTGCAGGAGTGATTGCGAAAAAACTTTTGACAGAAAAAATAAAAGTTACGTCTACAATTCTCGAAGTAGGCGGAGAAAAAGATATTGAAAAAGGATTGCAAAAAGCAATTGATGCAAAAGATTCCATAGGTGGTATAATTGAATGCCGCGTGAGTAATTTACCAATTGGTTTAGGTGAACCATTTTTCGACAGTGTTGAATCTGTTTTATCTCATTTAGTGTTTGCAATTCCTGCAGTGCGCGGAATTGAATTCGGAACTGGTTTTGCTGCAGCAAAAATGTTTGGCAGCGAACATAACGATGCCATCGAAAATATTAACGGCAAAACAAAAACAAATCATGCAGGCGGAGTAGTTGGCGGAATTACCAACAACAACGAATTAGTTTTTCGCATTGCGATCAAACCTACATCTTCCACACCTAAGGAGCAACAAACATTAAATTGGGAAACGAAACAAATAGAAAATTTTTCTGTAAAAGGTCGTCACGATTTATGCATAGCACTTCGCGTTCCGGTAATTCTCGAATCTGTTACAGCGATTGTGTTGGCAGATTTGATGATGCTTGAGCAAAAAATTCCTCGAATCGTGTAAAATGAGAAATAAGGAATTAGTAATTTGTAAAAGTTATAAACTTTCTAATTTCTAATTCCTTTATTCTGTTTACTCAAGAAAGCGCTTCTTCTTTTATATTATTCGTGCTTGTTTTCGCAGCTTTGATAAGATTTAACACTCTTTCACGAACATCGTCTTTCAAACCAGTAGTTTCTTTTTCAAAAATTTCTTTTAGCTCATCTAATTCATCTGCAGTAGTAGAACGCAAATGTTTCAATTTCTTTTTGAGATTATCTGCAGCGTCAGAAATTTTTTGGCGCGTTTCACTTCCTTTCGCAGGCGCAACAAGCAAGCCCAGCGCTAATCCTGCAACAATTCCCGTCATAGTTCCGATTAATATTTTTTGTGCACTCATAAAATTTATTTTAAAAGTTAGTAATAAAGTTCACACCTATAATTTTCAATAACCTTGCCAGAAAGGTGGGGATTGCAGATTTAGGATTTTCTTAATTTACGATTTTAGATTTACGATGTACGATTTCTGAAATTCAATTTTCCTTTACAAATTATCAATTCTCAATTATCCTTTATCATTTTTTTTGTAACCAGCATTTGTTTTTCATAGCATCATCGTTGCGTCGCACACTTGTGCAGTTGAATCTTTATTCTGCATAGGTTCAACAACAGTTACAACGTCAATTTCTAAAAAATAAAAAAGTAAAAAAGAAATCATTCTTTCATCATCGACATAATCGCGTCAATAATTTCTTCAGCGTTTGGTTTGCTGAAATAATCTCCGTCGCTTGCATAGGCAGGCCTATGATCTTTGCCGGTTATTGTTCTCGGCGCAACATCGAGCCATTTGTATCCGCCTTGTTCTTCCATAACTTTATTGAACATGAAACCAGCTGCGCCACCGGGAACATCTTCATCAATAAAAATAATGCGGTTCGTTTTTTTCAACGACTCCAAAATTTTATGATGAATATCAAACGGCAGTAAAGTTTGTACATCTATTATCTCGCAGCTAATTCCTATTTCTTCCAGGGTTAGCACGGCTTCATTTACTATTCGTAATGTTGAGCCGTAAGAAACTATCGTTACATCATTTCCTTCTTTAATTATTTCAGGAATTCCGAGCGGCACAGTAAACTCGAGAAGATTAGCCGGTAATTTTTCTTTTAAACGATAGCCGTTTAAACATTCAATCATAATTGCCGGGTCAACTCCTTTGAGTAATGTATTGTACATGCCCACAGCCTGAACCATATTGCGCGGCACACAAACATGCAAACCGCGAAGTGAGTTGATAATAATTCCCATTGGCGATCCGCTATGCCAAATGCCTTCGAGACGATGACCGCGCGTGCGGATAATAACCGGCGAAGTTTGTTTGCCTGCGGTTCGGTATTGCAGTGTTGCCAGGTCATCGCTGAGTGGTTGCAGTGCGTACAATAAGTAATCGATGTATTGAATTTCTGCAATGGGCCGCAAACCACGAATTGCCATACCTATACCTTGTCCCATTATTGTTAGCTCACGGATGCCAGTGTCAAAAACTCTTTCGATTCCATATTTTTCCTGTAGTCCTGCGAAACCCTGATTGACATCGCCGATTTTTCCTAAGTCTTCACCAAATGCAATTACTTTTGGATTGTTTGCTAACAATGCATCAAAATATTCATTCAATATTTCATAGCCGTTGATTGTTGGAGATTCTTCATTGAACTCAGGTTTTATTTCTTCAACTTTTACAGGACTTGCCAAACCTTCGTGATATAAATGCGTATTGTAAAGTTTATTGTTTTCTTCGAGCAGTTGCTGATAATAATTTTTGATTTTTTCGTTGGCAGAATTATCTTTCGTAACTAATATAGACTGATGCAAAGTCTGTAATATATCACGGCGTGTAGGCTCGCGATTCGAACTTAGTTCTGTAATTATTTTTTCTAAATTTTCTGATGAAGAAGGAAAGTCATTGATAACAGAATTTATTAAATCAATAGCCTGTGCAGATTGCTGCCTGATAGGCTGCTGATATTTTTCCCATGCATTTATTTTACTTTTTCTTACCAGGTCTTTTGATTCGATTTCAATTTCTTCCAATTCTTCTTCGCTGGCAAGAGAATTTTCCAATATCCATTCTTTCATTTTTTTTAATCCATCCCATTCGCGTTCCCATTCAAGTCTTTCGGGAGATTTATAACGCTCATGGCTACCCGAAGTTGAGTGTCCCTGTGGTTGGGTAACTTCATCTATATGAAAAAGCGCGGGTATATGTGTGTCTCTTATTTTTTGAATAGCGGGTTCAAACACTTCGCACATTCTTGCATAATCCCATCCTTTTAATTTGTAAATATCAATTCCGTTTGTTCCTTCTTTGATCTGAAATCCTTTCATTGCTTCAGATATGGAATTCTTTACTGTCTGATATTTTTTAGGAACCGATATTCCATATCCGTCATCCCAAACAAAAACAGCAAGAGGAACCTGCAGCACACCTGCAGCATTTAATGTTTCCCAAAAATGGCCTTCGCTGGTAGAAGCATCGCCGATAGTGCAAAAGCAAACTTCGTTGCCATTGTTAGATAATTGCGGGAACTGTTTTAAAATATCAATGTTCCGGAAAGATTTTGAAGCAAGCGCTAATCCCAATGCCTTGGGCATTTGCGCAGCCGTGGGAGCCAAGCCTGCAGTAAAATTTTTTGTATTGATAAGATCGAGAAATTTTCCGTTCTCGTCGATGATAGGGGTGGCGAAATGTGCATTCATTTGCCTTCCATGGCTATGGGGGTCGTTATTTCCATCCGGGTCGGCATATAGCTGAGAAAAAAATTCTTCTATTGTTGCGGTTCCGGTTGCAAAGGCAAGAGTTTGATCCCGGTAATAGCCGGCATAAAAATCTCCTTTTTTAAAAAACTTTGCAAGAGCAACCTGGGGAACTTCTTTTCCATCTCCGAAAATTCCAAATTTAGCTTTGCCGGTTAAAACTTCTTTTCGTCCCAAAAGGCTTGTTTCACGGCTTTCGCACACGATTCGGTAATCTTTTAAAATTTCGAGCCGAAAGTTATCAAAAGACAACTTTTCCATTACAGCAGCATCTGAAGAATGAATTTTTTCGGTCATTAAACAAATTTAGGATTATATGGGCATCTATATTTCAACCTTAGTAATTTTGTTAAAATGTTTATCATAATTTATTAGCAAAAATTACGTTTACTATGTAATTTTATGTGAAGTAAATTAATCCCGAATGAAACGAGTATTATTTTCTTGTTTTCTTTTTGTTTTGGCAATTGCCGGTAAGGCTCAAACATCGGCCAATGTTGCCACTGATGCGAAACCTGATGTTTTGCAATTGAAAGAAATAACACACGATTTTGGCAAGATTCCGCAAGGTAGACCGGTGACCTATGTTTTTGAAATCGTGAATACCGGAAGCGAGCCGCTGAGGCTGGAAAATGTGCAGGCTTCCTGTGGATGCACAACCCCGGAATGGACAAAAGATCCTATAGCTCCGGGAGCTACTTCCCAAATAAAAGTTGGATATAATGCACACGCTGAAGGCAGGTTTATTAAAAATGTAACTGTTTTTTACGGAGATAAAAAAAATAAAGTAATAACTATAAGCGGCGAAGTGTATAAAACAGCAACAGCTTCGGCGCCGGAAAATTCTTCAATTCAAACATTAAAACAATCAAATTAAATTTCATGAAAAAGTTTTTTTTATTTGTAGCAGCCATTGCAATTACATCAATCAGTTTTGCTCAGCATAACAGTGCTGACAGCGTTGTGAAATTTCAGGAAAAGACTTACAATTTTGGTAAGATAAAACAAAGTGTAACCGTTAAACACGATTTTAATTTTACTAATATCAGTGATGCACCTGTAATTGTTGAAAATGCAATCGCTTCCTGCGGATGCACAACTCCGGTAAAACCTGAAGGTGCAGTTGCTGCAGGCAAAACCGATAAAATCGTTGCTGGTTTTTCTGCACCGGCAGTTGGGCAGTTTAATAAAACAATTACTATTAAATTCGCTGGTGTTACACAACCTGTGCAATTGACAATTACCGGCCAAGTTTTAAGCGCAGATGATTATGCGAAATACAAATCATCCCAACCTGCAAAATCGGGCAGTTAAAAATATTTCTTATTTAATTTTTCAATCCCCACGCCTTTGCATGGGGATTTTTATTTGTATCACTTTCATTCTTTCTAAATCCTATTTTTGCGTCATGCTAAACATCAGTCAAAGAGGGCAAATAATGCCACCATCTCCCATAAGAAAGCTTGTTCCCTTTGCAGAAGCTGCAAAGAAAAAAGGAATTACAGTTTATCATTTGAATATCGGGCAGCCGGATATTGAAACGCCGCCTCAGGCTCTTGACGCTGTGCGGCATTCCGATTTTAAAGTGCTTGAATACAGTCATAGCGCGGGGAATGAAAGCTACCGAAGAAAACTGGTTCAATACTATAAAAAAAATGGAATTGATGTTGATTACAATAATATCATTATCACTACAGGCGGTTCCGAAGCTATTTTGTTTGGCTTTATGAGTTGCCTCGATCCTGGCGATGAGGTAATCATTCCGGAACCATTCTATGCTAATTATAATGGATTTGCAATTGAGGCCGGAGTTGTAATAAAACCAGTTACATCTTCTATTGAAACAGGATTTGCTCTGCCCCCAATCGAAGATTTTGAAAAAGCTATAACATCTAAAACAAAAGCAGTTATTATTTGCAATCCAAATAATCCGACTGGTTATTTGTATAGTGAAAAAGAAATGCAGGTGTTGAAAGAAATTGTTTTGAAACATAATCTCTATCTTTTTGCGGATGAGGCTTACCGAGAGTTTTGTTATGATGGAAAACATTTCAGTGCAATGCATCTAAAAGGCCTGGAAGAAAATGTTGTATTGATGGACACGATTTCTAAAAGATATAGTGCATGCGGCGGGCGAATAGGAGCATTTGTAAGCAGAAATAAAACTTTACTTGATACTGTTTTAAAATTTGCCCAGGCCAGGCTAAGTCCACCGTCGTTTGCACAAATATTGGGCGAAGCTGCAGTGGATTTACCGGATAATTATTTTGATGTAACCAAAGCAGAATATAATAAACGCCGAGACTTATTGGTAGATCGATTAAATGCAATGAATGGTGTTTTTTGTCCGAAGCCCGGAGGTGCATTTTATGCAATGGCGAGCCTGCCAATCAAAGACGCAGATGTTTTTTGTCAATGGCTGCTGGAAAGTTTTTCATACAACAAGCAAACTGTAATGTTGGCTCCGGCAAGTGGGTTTTATAGTACCAAAGAAATGGGAATTAATGAAGTGCGGCTGGCTTATGTACTTAATGTTGAAGCGCTTGATAAAGCAATGGATTGCCTGGAAAAAGCGTTACTAAGGTATTCTGACTAAAAAATAACATTATAAAAAAATATATATGAATAATTGTATGAAAATTTATAAATTTATGATGTATTTTTGCTTTTTGAGTCTGCAAATATGAGTTATAAGAAATATAAAATATATTACGTTTAATATTAATGTCTTAAATTATTGAAGATTTTCATATGGCAAGCAATCGTTAGACGGCCTTCTGTTTCTACAGAGGGCCTTTTTTATTGAATAATGTTTCCGGCTTTATTTATACTTTAGTTTCTGATTTGGATTATTCTTTTTTACTAAACTCCAGTTGCCGTGAATGCTCCTCTTAATGTTGGATTGGTCGGTTTTGGCATTGCAGCGCAAGTAATGCATGCGCCGTTTTTATCTACCTTAAATGAATATCGCCTGGTAAGCGTGCTGGAAAGAAATGAAAGCAATTCAAAAAAAAGATACCCGCAAGTTAATGTTGTAAGAACTATTGACGAGTTACTTGAAAGTCCTGAGATAGACATCATTGTTATAACAACACCTAATGACACGCATTTTCAATACACCCAAAAATCATTGCTTGCCAATAAACATGTTGTAGTAGAAAAACCTTTTACTAACACAAGCGAAGAAGCGATGCTGTTAATCAACCTGGCAAAACAAACTAATTGTATTTTAAGTGTTTTTCAAAACCGGCGTTATGTAAATGATTTTTTGACAATAAAGAAAATCCTCAACGAAAATTTGCTCGGTGAAATTGTAGAGTTTGAAGGACATTACGATCGCTATCGACCTGAAGCTAAGCCAAATGCATGGCGTGAAAAAGATAAGTCCGGCAGTGGAATATTGTTTGATCTCGGCGCACATTTAATAGATCAGGCGTTGACTCTTTTTGGAATTCCAAAAACGATTACTGCTGATATTCGGATGCAGCGCCCGCATTCTGTTGTGGATGATTATTTTGATATTCGTCTCGATTATGGGTTTACAAAAATAATTCTTGAATCGGGTATGCTTGTTCGTGAGTCCGGACCGAGATATATGATTCACGGCACAAATGGTTCTTACATTAAATCCGGAGAGGATCCCCAGGAAGCTTTATTAAAAGCAGGAGTGTTACCTAATATTCCAAAGTGGGGCGAAGAGCCCGAAGAAAACTGGGGATTATTGCATACTTCAATTAATGGGAAAGTGATCAAGGATAAATATCCTTCGCTGCCGGGAAATTATGGCTATTATTATTTGGATTTGTATGAAACGATAAGAAATGGAGCTGACCTGAAAGTCAAGCCAGAACAGGGTTTCAACACAATCAGAATAATTGAACTTGCTTTTGAAAGCAATAAAAAAAAATGTACAATTGCGTGTGAAGGTTTGATTTCATCAAATTACCAATAAATTACAGCCACGCAAATCGCTTCCATCGCTTCTTCCTGAAATTTCAAAACTTCCGTCGTCAAAAATTTTTCCTGCATCATCGGTTGCAATAAAAGAACAAGAATAAATATTGGCGAGATCTAAAACATTAATAAGTCCGGCGCCGGTAAAAGAAATATCAAAAGGGTCGTCTTCATTTCTGATTAAAATTTTCATGCACGGCACACATTCAAAAACTCCATCTTTTTTTGAATATGCCTGCGATAATAATTCCGTCATTCCATATTCAGAATGTACTGATGGCAATCCGAATTTTGCTTTCAAAAAATCATGCACTTCTTTTCTTGTTATTTCTTTTCGTCGTCCTTTCATTCCGCCGGTTTCCATAACTACAGTGTGTTTTAATTGTATCGGATATTTTTCTGCAAAATCCATCAAAGCATAAGTAACTCCAATCAATAAAGTTTTTTGTTTTTCTTTTTCTAACTCTTGCAATACGTTCGACAGCTTTTCAAATTCGTATAAATAAAAATTGCTTTTTGGATGTTCGCTCATTCTTATTAATTCATCAACCATAAAAACGAGAGATGAATTTTTTCTTTCCAGGTAAGAAGGCAACAAACCGATAACGCACCATTTTTCTGGCGGACCATAAAATTTTTTGAATCCTTCAGTCAAACTTTTTTTATAAAAAGAAATATCCTTTACATAATGATTACTGTTAACAGTTTTTGTTGTGCCGCTGCTTTCAAAAATCAGTTCAGGTTCAAAATTTGTGGTTTTTATTATTTGGGTTTTAAAGAAATCAATCGGAAGAAAAGGAATTTTGGTTAACGAATCCACTCGTCGCTTATCTATATTTAATTGGCTGATGTATTTTTTATAAACGATATTATTTTCAGACTGAAAACGAAAAATTTCCAATGCCGTTTTTTCAAAATTATTTGAATTGGTCAGAAGAATTTCGATTTCGTTATCTGGAAACAAGATGAAGAAGATTATAGGTAAAAACTCATTAATGAATTGCAAAAAACATGCAATAGTAAACCTTTTCCTAAAAAAACACGTACGTTTGTGTACACTAAATAAACATCATGAAGTTTATATTTTTCGCCACCCTTATAAGCTTAATTTTCCTCGCTTCATGTCAAAAGGGATTGACCACCAAACCTCAGTTAACCATTCAATCTATAACTACGGTTATTCCGGTTAACGGAGAGTTTAATGCAACAATTAAATTTGAGGATAAGCAAGGCGATGTTGGTGGTGGTACTTTTGCTTCTGTAATTGTGCCAACGAATGTATTGCCGCCTCCAAATGGTACAAATCTTACTTCTGTAATTCTTGATACCGTTCCCGATTTTCCAAATAATTCTACCGGGCAAATTTTTGTAACTCTTCCTGCAAATTCGTTTGAAGAACAAACTTTACGAAACGATACATTGATTATGAAGTTTGTTGTAACCGACAGAGCCGGCAATAGAAGCGACACGGTAACAAGCCAGATGATTGTGGCGCTTTATCAATAAATTACATTTAATTTATTGAGCGTGCTTAAAAAAGTATTCGATTTTTTTATTTTCAGCAGTTTGTACATTGCCTTGTGCGCTGTGTTAATGACGTATCAGACGCTTCATCTGCCTGGAAATATTCCTGTCAATATCAATCTTATTTTTTTTATTTTTTTTTCCACTATTTGCAGTTATAATTTTCATTGGTATCTCACTCCATACTCTGTTACATCATCTCAAAGAGTTTCATGGACGCAGAAGCACAGAGTTTTGCATATTGTGTTATACTTTATAGGTCTTGCAGGTTCTGTTTTTTATTTTTATTTAGAAAAAGAACATTGGATTGCAATTTGCTTCAGTGCTGTTTTTACTTTTTTATATTCTGCTCCAAAATTGCCGCAAACATTTTTTAAGGATCTTAAAAAGATTGCAGTTGGCAAAACGCTTTTTCTTGCATTTGTGTGGACCTATGTAACAACAGCATTGCCGCTGATTGCAGCCAACATAGTTTGGAGAAATGATTTCACACTATTTATTTTGAGCAGGTTTTTTTTGATCTATGCCATTTGTATTTTGTTTGATTACCGCGACAGAGAAGATGATAAGCGTGATAATATTGTTAGCATGATCACCTATCTCAATGAAAAAGGAATTGATGTTTTATTTTTTATTTCGATAACATTTTTTGCAGTTGCTACAATATGGTTGCACTGGTATTCTTATTCGTGGATTTTTATAGCTATATTACTCGTGCCCGGAATTATTGTTGCATCATTATACAACTACGCTAAAAAAAATCTTTCGGATTATTTGTATTATTTTATTCTCGACGGGTTAATGATGCTATCTGCATTATTAATGCTTGTTTTCAGGATTTAATTACTTTTGAATTTTTAATTATTAATACATGGCAAAAAGCATAAAGTCATCTGCAAGAAAAAAATCTATTCTTACAAATACTTCTCTTGAATTTCTAAAAAATTATATCAACAATCCTTCGCCGGTTGGTTTTGAAAGTAGCGGGCAGAAATTATGGCTTGAATATCTTAAGCCTTATATCGACACACATTTTTCTGATGCTTATGGAACCGCAGTTGGAGTGATTAATCCCAACGCAAATTTTAAAGTTGTAATTGAAGCGCACGCCGATGAAATAAGCTGGTTTGTAAATTATATAACGCCGGAAGGCTTGTTATATGTGAAAAGAAATGGGGGAGTGGATCATCAAATTGCGCCGGCGCAACGTGTTTTTATTCACGGCAAAAAAGGAATTGTAAAAGGAGTTTTTGGTTGGCCTGCGATTCATACACGGCTTGCAAATACGGATGCAAAAGAAACACAGCCGCGCGTAGATAATCTTTTTTTAGATTGTGGCGCAAGAAGTAAAAAAGAAATTGAAGCATTGGGAATTCATATTGGTTCTGTTGTTACTTACCAGGATGGATTTGAAGAAATAGCTTACGATTATTTTGTTGGCCGCGCATTTGATAACCGCATAGGTGGTTTTATGATTGCAGAAGTTGCGCGATTGCTGAAAGAAAATAAAAAGAAATTACCATTCGCGTTATATGTTGTTAATGCCGTGCAGGAAGAAATTGGTTTACGCGGCGCAGAAATGATCGCGCGGAGAATAAAACCCAACGTTGCGATCATTACAGATGTTACGCACGACACAGCTACGCCGATGGTTAATAAAATAATTGAAGGAGATATTATGTGCGGCAAAGGTCCTTCGCTGGCCTATGGACCCGCAGTTCACAATAAATTGCTTCAGTTGGTTCAACTCACTGCGGAAAAAAAGAAAATTCCTGTTCAGCTGCGCACAGTTTCGCGAAGCACAGGAACAGATACCGATTCATTTGCTTATGCCAATGATGGATGCCCTTCGGTTTTGATTTCAATCCCACTCCGGTATATGCACACAACAGTTGAAATGTTGCATAAAAATGATATTGAGCAAACGATCAATTTGATGTACGAAACTTTATTGAGCCTGACTCCTAAAACCAATTTCAGTTATTTGTAAAAAATTTATTTCTTGCTAAAAGCCGAATGAAACGCACGAAAAAATATTCCCCGTAATGAAAAAATTTTTTCAGAACACTCCAATTTTTTTGTTTTTGCTTCCTGTTTTTTTTGTGTTGCACGGCGTTAATGAAAACTTCGGTTATATAAATGTGCCCGATTGTTTGTTACTAATGTTCACCTATACCGGCGCCTGCGCTTTGTTGTATTTTCTTTTGCTGCCTTTTTTCAAAAATTATGTAAAGGCTGCGTTAATGGCAACTTACCTCATGGCTTTTTATTGTTTTTTTGGAGCTGTCCACGATTTTTTAAAAGTTCATTCAGATTTTTTACATAGGTATACCATACTGATGCCCGCATTTATTATTCTCGGAATCATCATTTTTATTTATCTGAAAAGAAAAAAAAGTTCTTTTATAAAACTGAGTTTATTCATCAACACTTTATTGATCATTTATCTCGCTGTTGATGGTGGCGGAATAATTTGGAAAATGATTTTTCCTTCACCAAATAAACTTGCGGTGTATTCATTCGCAAAAAATAATACCTATGGCACCTGCAGCGATTGCCCTAAGCCGGATATTTATTTTTTGTTGTTTGATGAATACGCAAGTTCTCTTTCTTTAAAACAAAAATTCAATTACGATAACAGCGACCTCGATACTTTTCTTACTAAAAGCGGATTTCAGATTCAAACAAAAAGCAGGAGCAATTATAATTTCACCCCGTTTTCAATGTCGTCAATTTTAAATATGTCGTACCTGCATGGATTTTTTGATCCTAATGCATGCAAAGCCGACGACTATGCTTATTGCAATAATCTTATTAAAGATAATGAGGTGATCAAATTTTTATCTTACCAGGGTTATGATATTGATAATTATTCTGTGTTCGATTTAGCAGGTAATCCTTCAAAAGTTGAGCAATCTTTTCTTCCCCTAAAAACAAAATTAATTACCGACAGAACTTTGTTCGGATATTTAAAAAAAGATATCGGCTGGATGCTATACACCGGAAAATGGGAAATTAAATGGCTTACAGAAAATACTTTTTACGGGCAGGTTACCAATAACGACAGGTTGATTGCCGGAATTGAAAGAGAAAGCGAAACAAAAGCAGCGCATCCAAGATTTATTTACGGACATATTTATTTGCCGCATCCGCCATTTTTTTATGACAAGAATGGAAATTTAAAAGATAAAGCAACGATCTATAAAGAAAGTATGGCCGATAAATTTTCAAACGCTTACCTCGATTATCTTCCGTATACCAATAGCAGAATAAAAGAATTGATAGAAACGATTCAGCACAACACGCACGATTCTGCAGTTATTATTTTTATGGGCGATCATGGTTTTCGCGATAAAACAAAAGATCCTTATCCCATCTATCATTTTCAAAATCAAAATGCGGTTTATTTTCCGGATAAAGATTATCATTTATTTTACGATAGCATGACCAACGTAAATATGTTTCGCATTGTGTTTAATAAATTATTTAAACAAAATATTCCGTTGTTAAAAGATACCAGCATATTTTTACACGACAAACAATAATTGCTATGATTCGTAATAACTGGACGCTTGCCGAAGTGCAGGATTTATACAACACTTCTTTGTTGGAATTGATTTATTGCGCTGCAACTGTTCATCGCGAGTATAACGACACAGCCGAAGTGCAGGTTTGTACATTACTATCTATTAAAACTGGCGGTTGTTCGGAAGATTGCGCATATTGTCCGCAGGCTGCGAGATATCATACTAACGTTGATGTACATGCGCTTTTGCAAAAAGAAGAAGTGATAAAATATGCGAGCAAAGCTAAAGAAGCAGGCTCCACGAGGTTTTGCATGGGTGCGGCATGGCGCGAAGTGCGAGACAATAAAGATTTTGATCGCGTGCTGGAAATGGTGCAGGAAGTAAATAAGCTCGGAATGGAAGTTTGTTGCACGCTCGGAATGCTCACTGAATCGCAGGCAAAAAAATTAGCCGATGCCGGTTTGTATGCATACAATCACAACCTCGATACTTCTGCAGAATATTACAACGAAATAATTACTACAAGAACCTATGAAGATCGTTTGCAAACTTTGGATAACGTTCGCAAAGCCGGTGTTACTGTGTGTTGTGGCGGAATTATTGGTTTGGGAGAAACGCATGACGACAGAGTGAAAATGTTACACACGCTTGCAACTTTGCCCGAACATCCGGAAAGTGTTCCTATAAATGCGCTCGTGAGAATTAAAGGAACGCCACTCGAAAATAATCCCAAAGTTGATGTGTGGGATATGGTTCGCATGATTGCGACTGCAAGAATTTTAATGCCCGCAACTATGGTGCGATTGAGCGCGGGCAGAACAGAAATGAGCGTTGCAGAACAAGCGATGTGTTTTCTGGCTGGCGCAAATTCTATTTTTGCAGGCGATAAATTATTGACAACTCCAAATCCTTCTTTCGAAGAAGATAATGCGATGTTTGATTTGTTAGGATTAAAACCGCGCGTTGCTTTTAAAGAAGAAGAAGCGAATTACTCAATTTGAAAATGACTCAATGTCTCAATTTAATTAAATGATTTTTACATCGTTTAATTTTTTCTTTTTCTTTTTTATTTAGCCAGCGATAGAATATCTATTAAACATTCTTGCGTCGCACTCTTGTACGATAACAATTCTATGGAGCGCTGATAAACACTCAACATTCAGCAATCAATACACAACTATCAAGTGAAATAGATTTGAGTACAGGTAATCGTTTTTTATTTGAAAATTGAATATTGAGTGTTAATTATTGAATGTTCTTGATTTTCTTCTAATAAAAATCCCCCATTGACATGGGGGATCATTTAACCCTTAAAACAACCAACATGAAAAATATGGTTGATGCTATATAATAACATTACTTAAAGGCTAACAGTTCATTAAAATTTTGTGAAAGATTTTTTATACCAACGCGAGATCAATAACCTGCTGCATGGTTTTAACGTAATGAAACTTGATTCCTTTAATAAAAGCGGAATCAATTTCAAGAATATCTTTTTCATTTTGCCAGCAGAGAATTATTTCTTTTAAACCCGCACGTTTTGCAGCAAGAATTTTTTCTTTAATTCCGCCAACAGGAAGCACTTGCCCGCGCAAAGTAATTTCGCCGGTCATGGCGAGATAAGGCTTTACGCGCTTGCCCGTAATTGCCGAAGCAATTGACGTCATCATGGTAATGCCGGCGCTTGGTCCATCCTTAGGTACAGCTCCTTCGGGAACATGAATGTGAATTGTATTTTTAGAAAAAATGTCGGATTTAATTCCGTATTTTTTGTTGTTCGATTGAAGATAAGTTAATGCAGTTATCGCACTTTCTTTCATAACATTACCAAGATTACCTGTTAATTTTAATTCGCCTTTTCCTTCGCTCAAACTTGTTTCAACAAATAAAATATCTCCGCCAACATAGGTCCACGCCAAACCAACTGCAACGCCGGGCATGTTCGCCACTTTGTATAGGTCATTGCTATATCTCGGTTTGCCTAAAACTTTTTCTACATTTCCGGTGGAAAATAATGGTTTTAATTTTTCTTTTGTTGCATATTCTTTTGCCTGGTAACGCATGATGGATGCAAGCTGCCTGTCCAGTTCGCGCACGCCGCTTTCTCTTGTATAATCCTGGATTATTTTTTCAAGAACCTTATCGCTTATTCCGAAATTAATTTTATTCAATCCATGCGCTTCTTTTTGTTTTGGAACAAGATGCCGTTTTGCAATTTGTATTTTTTCTTCTACGGCATATCCGCTCAGGTCAATAATTTCCAGCCTGTCGCGCAATGCAGGTTGAATGTGATTAAGATCATTAGCAGTTGCAATAAATAAAGTTTTGCTCAGGTCGTATTCCAACTCAAGATAATTATCGTAAAAATTATTATTCTGTTCCGGATCTAAAACTTCCAACAATGCAGAAGAAGGATCGCCGCGAAAATCGGCGCCAACTTTATCTATCTCATCCAAAACAATTACCGGGTTTGAAGATTTTACTTTTCTTATTGCTTGCAAAATTCTTCCCGGCATAGCGCCTATATATGTTTTGCGATGCCCGCGAATTTCACTTTCATCGTGCAAGCCACCCAAACTTATGCGAACATATTTTCTGCCGATTGCATTTGCAATACTTCTGCCTAAAGATGTTTTCCCAATTCCCGGAGGGCCAACAAAACAAAGAATAGGGCTTTTCATATCGCCTTTTAATTTCAGCACCGCGAGATATTCGATGATGCGGCTTTTCACTTTGTCCATTCCGTAATTATCAGTATCAAGAATTTTTTTTGCTTTTTTCAGATCATATCCATCTTCTGTATATTCATCCCAGGGTAAATCCAGCATCAAATCAAGATGGTTGTAGATAACAGAATAATCAGGAGTTGACGGATGCATTCTTTCTAACTTTTCAATTCCTTTTTTAAAAAGTTCTTTTGCAGCTGCGTTCCATTTTTTATTTTCAGATTTTTTCTGCATTTGTTTTATCTCGCGCTCATTGCTGTCTCCGCCTAATTCATCTTTGATACTTTTTAATTGTTGTTGCAAAAAATATTCACGCTGCTGTTTGTCTAATTCCGTTTTTGTTTTTGTGGTGAGTTTATTTTTTAATTCGGCAAACTGCAATTCTCTTTGCAATAATTGCATGAGCAGATCTGCGCGCGCGCGAATATTATTCAGTTTGAGCACTTCTTGTTTTTCACTTAATTCAGCATTAAGATTGCTCGAAACAAAATGAATGAGGAAAGAAGGATTTTCAATATTTTTTAAAATGATTGCAGCTTCCGACGGAATATTTGGCGAGAGTTGAATTATTTGTGTAGCTATATCTTTTATATTTGAAACATAGGCCTCAAAATCCTGGTCTTTCGGCGGCTCTTCTTCATCGAGCAAAATTACCTGCGCTTTGAAATATGGATCATCGGCAGTAATTGCGCCAACCTGGAATCTTCTTTTGCCCTGGATGATTACTGTAGTTCCGCCATCGGGCATTTTTATGAGCTTTATAATGCGCGCAACGGTTCCGATTTCTTCGAGATCTTTAATTGAAGGTTCTTCCACGCTACTGTCTTTTTGCGCGAGCACACCTATCAATTTGTCAGCAGCATAAACATCGTTTACCGCTTTGATGCTTTTGTCGCGGCCAACAGTTATTGGCAACACAACGCCGGGAAAAAGCACCGTATTTCGCAAAGGCAACACGGGGAGTTCTTTCGGAAATTCTTTATCGTTCAGCACATCGGCATCACTTTCATTCAAAGGAATGATTGGCATAAACTCCATTTCATCTTCGGCTCTCAGAAAAAAATTCGAATCTTTCATATTGAAATAATCGGTGACAAAATAGCACCTGTTAGTGAATAATCCTATTATTTTTTTGGTGGGATATATTCGTCAAGTTTAGTGCCAGCAATAGATTTGGCAAGATATTATTTAATTGAATGAAAATAAAAAACCTTCCCGAAATGCAGGAAGGTTATTGTTCTTAAAAAAATTATTTAAAAAATCCGGAAGCCAACATAAACTTGAAATCCTTGGGTAGTCCATGTATCTACATTGCCAAGATTGTCTGTATTGTTTAATTGTTTGTAGTAACGTGCTCCTAATTTAAACCAGGCTAAATTTAATTGAGCGCCACCTACGATCGAAACATCGCCTTTTTTAAAAGCTTCTTTAGTATTTTGAGCGACGGATTCATTTTGATTTATCAATATGCCAAACTGCGGACCCGCCTGTAATGAAATTATTTTAGTTGGACTATATGATAATAATATCGGCGCGCTTAGATAATTTAGCGATATATTTTGATTAGTACCCAAATCAGTGTACACCTGATTTGGTATGTCGGCAGTTCTTGTATTATATTCATTCCACAATAATTCTGGTTGAATGCCCCATTTTTTATTAAAGTTGATTGTTGCAAATCCGCCGAGGCTATAACCAAATCTGAATCCCTGATCAAACGATCTTCCTTGTTCCTGAACAACATTTGCTCCGCCTTTTATTCCAAATTGAACTCCCTGGGCGTTTGCTCCGGCCGCCATTACCATAATCAGAGTGATTGATAAAAAAATTGATTTAGTCTTCATTTTTTTTTTCTTTTGGGTTGATAAATGATGATCCGAAATTATGACGAAAATTACGTGCTAATATTTCAACCGATTTGTTAAAACACTTTAATTGTTCGTTAATACTTCGATAATTTTTTTTAATGAAAGTTTAATTGATTGAAAATTTTAAATCACCCGCAAAAATGATTTACGTATGTGCAACACCGTTAGAAATATTTTAAACAAACTCGATTACAGTTATTTCCGGTAATATGCCAACCCTGCCTGGATAACCTATAAAACCATAACCTCGATTCACATATATTTTTTGTTTTCCTTCTTCATATAGCCCAGCCCATTCTTTGTACACATATTGAACGGGGCTCCATTTAAAGCCGGGTAATTCAACGCCGAACTGCATTCCATGAGTATGACCGGCCAGCGTTAAATCAATATCTGTGTATTTATTGGTTACTTCTTTGTCCCAATGACTCGGATCGTGACTCATCAAAATTTTAAATGGATATATTTCTGAACCTGCATATGCTTTACCTAAATTTCCATAGCTATGAAAAGTTTTTCTTCCGCTGATATTTTGCACGCCTATCAAAGCAATTTTTTCATTATTTTTTTCTAAAGAAACATGTTCATCCAATAATAATCTCCATCCTAATTGTGCTTGAATTTTTTTGAGGTGTTCAAGGTTTTCTTCTTTTTCAATTGCCATTTCCCCGGTTGCGTGAGAGCCGTAATAATAATCTCCGTAATCATGATTGCCCAGGATAGAATACACGCCCATCGGCGCTTTCAGCCTGCTGAAAATATCTATATAATCTGTCATTTCTATAGCTCTGTCGTTAACCAAATCTCCGGTGAACAAAATCAAATCTGCATTTTCTTTCAATATCATATCTATTCCGCGATCAACAGCTTTTTTATCAGTAAAACTTCCGGAATGTATATCCGAAATTTGTACAATCTTCAATCCTTTAAAAGATTTCGGCAAATTTTCAAAAGATAATTGCACGCGACGGATCTTGTAATTGTATTTATTGCTGAATCCATACATCAATGTAGAAAATAATCCGCCGCCAATGCCAAGCCCGACCCAGCTTAAAAAAACGGAACGCGAAATGCCTTCGCTGCTGATTGTTTCTCCTTCAGTGTTTCTAAAAAATAATTTTCCGCTTGCCCATTGAATTAATCTTCTGATATCATCAATCAATAAAAAAACGGACGCGAATAATTTCGCGAATAATAATCCAACGATGATCGCGAAAATATAATTTCTGAAATGTGCAGGCCAATCATAAAAATTTATAAAAGGAAGTATTGCGAGAAATAGTAAAACAGCAATGGAAATTGTCCAGTAACCTCCGTAAATAAATAGTTTTGTTTTTTGAGAAAGATTTTGGCTCACAACTTTTAATGCCTGGAAAACGTAAAAGTCGAGAAGCGCCATTATTACTATAATTATCCAAACAAATCTTGCATTTCGCATGAAATTAATTTTTGCAAAGTTTATAAAACATTGTTCACTTCAAAATTCAATAAATTCTTTTAACTGATTATTGATAGCTGCGAGTGTTGATTGATCTGTAATTTTTCCATCTTCATTAATTAAATCACCAACAACTGAAATTGGCAATTTATTCGGATGTACAACAACTTTCATGTAATGTAAAATTCCGGTCAGGTCGTCCATACCTCGTAAATTTCCAGCTCTGCCGGTAGAAACTCCGGTGAGTAATGCTTTTTTATTCCACCATGTTTTCGGCACATCCGAAATATCAAAAACACATTTCAACACTCCGGGAATGCTTCCGTTATATTCAGGAGAAATAAAAATAAATTTTTGTGCGGGCATCAATATTTCTTTTTCAATTTTTTCAAACTCAGCGTTTCGTTCGAGTACATTTAATTTTTCCAGCGAAAGCAAAAATGGGTTAATACCTTTTTGGTTCAGCAATTCCTGGTATTGGTGAGCAACTTTTATGCTATTGCTGTTAAAACGATTAGTTCCTGAAATTATACAGTACATATGAAACAGTTAACAATAATAACTGTGTAATGTTGACTGCAATTTATGCCGAACACGTATTTTTTGCCAATTGTAGTTTAAGTTGATAAATATTGGAAAACTAAATTTTGCCATTCTGTTAATTGAATAGAATTTTACTTAGAATGTATTTTACGTAATTGCGACGATAATTTTGAACAGCGAATAATTTTACAAATTTAATATGGCAAAAATAATTGGCGTTGCAAACCAAAAAGGCGGGGTTGGAAAAACGACCACAGCAATTAATGTGGCAGCAAGTTTGGCCGTGCTCGAGTTTCGGACTTTGCTTGTGGATGCCGATCCGCAGGCCAACAGCACAACGGGCGTGGGTTTTGATCTTCATAATATCACGCATAGCCTGTACGATTGTATGGTGAATAACACTCCGGCGCGGGATGTTATTTTAAAATCGGAAATTTCTAATCTCGATGTAATTCCATCTCACATTGATTTGGTAGGAGCAGAAATAGAAATGATCAATTACCCGAACCGTGAAAAAGTTTTGAAAAATATTCTTGAACCTATAAGAGATGAGTATGAATTCGTGATCATAGATTGCTCGCCTTCCTTAGGGTTGATAACAGTGAATGCGCTCACTGCTGCAGATTCTGTAATTGTTCCGGTGCAAACGGAATTTTTTGCGTTAGAAGGATTAGGAAAATTGCTCAACACAATTAAAATTGTACAAAACCGGCTTAACACACAACTGACGATTGAAGGAATTTTAATGACAATGTACGACGGGCGTTTGCGTTTATGCAACCAGGTTGTGAGTGAGCTAAGAAAACATTTTGACGAAATGGTTTTTGATACCATCATTCACCGCAATACAAAAATAAGCGAAGCGCCAAGCGTTGGCAAGCCTGTAATATTGTATGATGCTTACAGCAAAGGCGCCGCAAATTATCTTAATCTTGCCAAAGAAATTCTGCAAAAGAATAACAAAACAAAAATTAAACAGGAAGAAAGAATTCTTGAATAGGAGTTATAAGATACAAGAAACGAGATACAAGATTCAAGAGCGACTCTTTCTATAAATTATTAACGATGAACAAATATGACAGCGCCAAAACAAAATAAAGAAGCATTGGGCAGAGGGATACGTTCTCTTTTGCAAAGTATTGACGACGATTTGAAAACTTCTTCCGGAGCATTAAAAACATCGGTAGTAGAAAATGTTACCGGAATTTTGCGAATTGATTTGGATCAGATTGAAACCAATCCAAAACAACCGCGCCGCGATTTTGATGAACAATCTCTCCGCGATTTAGCTGCGTCTATAAAGTTGCATGATATCATTCAACCTATAACGGTTTCAAAACTTCCCACCGGAAGATACCGGATTATTTCCGGCGAACGCCGTTTTCGTTCAGCAAAAATTGCGGGCATAAAAAATATTCCGGCCTATATCCGATCAGCAAATGATCAGCAATTGCTTGAACTTGCACTGCTCGAAAATTTACAGCGCGAAGATTTGAATGCAATTGAAATTGCGTTGAGCTATAAAAGAATGATGGACGAATTGAATTATACGCAGGAAGAAGTTTCGGAAAGAATGGGCAAAGAAAGAAGCACTGTTGCTAACTACATCCGCTTATTAAAATTGCCGCCCGACATACAAATTGCCGTGCGAAATAATTCATTAAGCATGGGGCACGCACGGGCGTTGATTAATGTGGATACGGTAGATAAACAACTGTACATTTTTAACGAAATAAAAAATAAAGCATTATCTGTTCGCCAAACGGAAGAGTTGGTGCGCAGGTTGTATAAAGGCAATTCCGCTGTTAAAAATTCGGTAAAACCCACGCTACCACCGGCTTTCAAAAAAATAGAAGATAACTTAGCATCGCATTTTAGTACCCGTGTAAAATTTAACCACAATAAAAACGGGCATGGTAATATCAGCATAGAATATTATTCAACGGAGGAACTGAATAAAATTTTAGCGCTGATGAATGTTCCGGTGAATTAAAATCGTTCATGCGTTTTTTTTCAATCATCATACTGTTTGTTTTTTGTTTTACAAATGCGCTGCATGCGCAGGATACTTTACTTATAAATCCCCGGCACGGTTCTTTGGGTGATACTTCAATTCTTACAAAAAAAAATTCGATAGATGTCTCTCTTGCTAAAAAAGATTCCATTTTAAAAAAGCAAGTTTCTAATCCGCGGCGGGCAACAATTTATTCAACAATACTTCCCGGTGCCGGGCAATTCTATAATAAAAAATATTGGAAAATTCCGATAGTGGCTGCAGCCGTAGGAATTCCGGTGTACGCGTTTTTTTTTAATAAAAGCTGGTACAATAAAACAAGATATGCTTTAGCTGTACTGGCAAACGGAAGCTATAACAATAAAGACAGCCTGGCTAAAGTTGATCCAAAACTTATCGGTTTTATTTTTACTGATGATGCGCACACTCAAATCAATTCATACGGCGTCACAGGTCTTGAGAAGTATAGAAACTATTTTCGCAGCAACGAAGATTATTCGGTTCTTTTCTTTTTATTATTTTATGGATTGAATATTGTAGATGCCACTGTTGACGCGCATTTGAAGCTATTTGATGTTGACAGAGATCTTAGCATTCATTTTGGCGTTCCATCAGCTCCTTCCGGCAATTCTTATGCAGTTAGCCTTTTTATAGATTTTCATAAAAAGAAACCGAAACTTTTCGATAACGCGTATTAATGTAAGAAAGGAGAAGAAAGAAGTAAGAAAATAGAATTGTTGTTTTCGGTTGTGTATGCGCGTTAGTTATATTTAAGAATGATGGCTGTAATTCTCTTCAAAATTTGAGATACATAAAAATTGCTATCACTTAGCAGAGCTCAATAGAATTGTTGCCGTACAAGAGTGCGACGCAACGATGCTGAAGAGAATTACTAAAGTTGGTTATCAAAATTTTCTCTCTGATTACATGGATTATCACTAACAATTTTTTCGGTTTTGTAATAATTATCAATTTTCAATTATCAATTGTTCATTAATTATCCTAATTTTCCCGTAAATTTTTTTTAAGAATGAAACTTGCATTGGTAGGTTATGGCAAAATGGGCAAAGCCATTGAGGAAGTTGCAAAACAGCGCGGACATGAAATTGCTTTGAAAATAGATATCGGAAATCTCAGCCAGTTTAATGATGTTACGCTCGCAAATATTGATGTGGCAATTGAATTTACAACTCCGCACACCGCATTTCAAAATATAATGACTTGTCTTGAAGCAAAAACTTCTGTGGTAAGCGGCACAACCGGTTGGCTGAATAAATACGATGAAGTAAAAAAATATTGCGTTGAAAATAATGGCTCTTTTTTGTACGCAAGTAATTTTAGCGTTGGAGTGAATATTTTTTTTGAGATAAATAAACGTCTTGCGCAATTAATGGTGAAGCAGGAAGAATACAATGTTAGCATCACCGAAATTCATCACACAGAAAAAAGAGATGCGCCGAGCGGAACAGCGATTACGCTTGCAGAACAAGTGTTGGAAACTATTTCGAGAAAGAAAAAATGGGTGAATAATTATACAAACATTCCTGTTGAACTCGAGATTATTAGTGAGCGCATAGATCCTGCTGCCGGTATTCACAAGGTAAAATACAACTCGGAAGTTGACGATATTGAAATAATTCATACGGCGCATAACCGCAAAGGTTTTGCAACAGGTGCTGTAATTGCAGCGGAGTTTCTGCAAAACAAAAAAGGAATTTTTAGTATGAAGGATGTGCTGGGATTGTGAGAAAGAAAGTAAAAAGTCAAAAATAAAAAGTAAAAATTAACTTTGACCCTTTATTTTTTTAATTTTTACTTTTTAATTTAATAGATAGATGCTCTCAAAAAAAACACAATATGCCTTTCAGGCGCTGATGTACCTTGCAGAAAAGAGTAAAGAAAAGCCTGTATTGATTGCTGAGATTGCAAAAAAGAAAAAAATCCCTTTAAAGTTTCTTGAAAATATTTTGCTTGATCTGAAAAAGGCTGGTATTCTCAATAGCAAAAAAGGAAAGGGCGGCGGTTACTTTCTTGCAAAAAATCCCAAAGATGTTCAACTGGCAACCGTTATACGATTGCTCGACGGGCCTATTTCCCTCGTATCCTGTGTGAGTTTATATTTTTATGAAAAGTGCAAAAATTGCGATGAAAGAGGTTGCGGACTTCATGATGTTATGGCGCAGGTAAGAGATGCAAATCTGAAAATTCTTGAAAAGAAAACTATTGCAGATATTTCAAGATTATGATTTCATTTATTTTTAGAGGCTAATTCTTGTTCTATTTTTTTCTTTCCTAATACTTCTACTTTAACTTTTGCTAATCCCCAACCGGTATAACCTAATTTTTTTGCAGCTGCATGGCTTAGGTCAATAAGGCGTTTATTTCGAAAATGCATGCGATCATTTATTTTTACGGTCACTGTTTTTTTATTCCGCATATTTGTTACTCTTACCCACGTATTCAATGCAAGTGTATTACTTGCTGCGGTTAATTTTTCCTGGCTGAATACTTCTCCGTTGGCTGTATGTCTTCCATTAAATTTGTTTGCATAAAAACTCGCAATTCCATATTGTATTTTTGTATTTTTCTTTTTAACTGTTTTGTGCGATGTGATTTTTTTTTGCTGCGCAAAAATTATGCATGAAGGAGCTATGCAGGCAATCAAAGCAGCAAGAATAAATTTATTCATTGTTATTGGATTGGTTATAGCTAATAGCTATCAGCCAACGGCTATTTGCTATTCAATTAACGCTCTTGTTGGCAAAGTATTTTTCACGAAGAAATTTATCTTCATCATAAATATCGTCGTAGAATTTAATGTGCCCGTTTTTCCCTTCGCAATCAAAATAACGAATAAAAACCGGAACTCTCTGAAAGCCGCTTACAACGTGCTTTTCCTGCCTTTTTATCCAGGCGCGCAGCGTATCGGGGTGATATCGCATCGTATCATTTCTTACAAGAAAATCAGACATTTTTTGCCACTCTTTTACGCGAACACATCCATGACTTAATGCGCGAAATGCTTTTCCAAACATCCAGCGAACATTTGTATCGTGCATATAAACGCTGTACTTATTTCTGAAATTAAATTTTATCACGCCAAGAGAATTATTATCTCCCTGCTGTTGTTTCAGAAAATATGGAAAATGTTTTTTACTGAGTTTTGACCAGTTGATTTTTTTTGGATCGAGAATATTATCATCCTTATCAACAACCATCAGGTTTTCTTTTTTCAGAAAGTCAATGCTGTGCTGAATCTTCGGAAGCATTTCTTTAAAAATAATGCTGTAAGGAACTGTCCATTGAGGATAAGTTATAAAATTTGAAACCTGGCTTGTGAGCAATGGCGTTCTTGTTTTAGGGTCGCCAACAATTATTCTCGATTCAAAAGCTAACGTATCATCATCATAAACCCTCAACAAAAACGCCGGCAGGTTAACCCATATGTATGTATGCGGCAACGTATCGGGAAGAAGTTTATAACGGTCAAGGTTAACCGCAATTCGTTTAAATTTTTCAATATCCGTGTTGTTAAGCTGCTCTACCACATCTTCGGAAATATGCCCGGTAATTTTTATTCCTTTCTTTTTTTGATATTTTTTTATTTCGGCGATGAATTGCGTGGTATCCATGTCAATGGAATCTGAAGAAATAATTCCTATTTCAAAAAATCTTTTTTTAAGCTGATTAAAAAAATCAACAGAATCTTTATACGGATAAAAAAGATAGGTGTATGGTTTAAACTTTGCTGTGGCAAGAAAATTTTTCAAATAAATTCTTAAAGAATCATAGCCTTTTATTTTGGGCTCAAGATTTTGTAATGTGGAAGTTACATTTCCTGATTGTGTTACAGTATCCAAAGTTTCAGTGAAAATAGAATTGTTTAAAACGGTGTCGGTTCGTAAAGTAACGCTGTCATATTTGAAATGGCCTTGTTTCAGATCTTTTGTTAATTTAAACAAAGCATCTGTGAGCAAAATATCTGCGCGCGCCCACAAAATTGCATTCTTTCTTGCCACAGTGTCTTCAACTAATACTCTTCGGATAAAAGAAAGCGGCCTATAGTGATAATCGGAAGGAAACAATCCATATTCTTTTGCATTTTCAATAAATTTATACAATGAATCGGCGGGAGAAAGCCATTTTTCATTTTCATTCCAGAATGATGCAAATTTTTTTGCGCCGTAAATGCTGTCATCGAGTTTAGCATAACCGAGCGAAACAGTATCGTTAAGATTGCCTTTGTTTTGAAGAATATAATCGAGTGTTTTTTCCAAATCATTAGCTATATGTTCAGGCATTTTTTCGGGCTTGCTTACAATATCAGATTCGGCCTGCTTTTGATTGTTTTTGCAACAAAAAAAGAACATAGCCACAATGAAAAATAGTAGAGTTTTTGACCGGGTTTTTTTATATCTCATGTAGGAACTTGATGTTTTTCATCGCAAATGAGTAACTTCCTTTTAAGCAATATTATTTAAAATAATTTAATAGTATGAGGTACAATATAGCACAACGAATGAATATTTTATTTATCGCGGCAATTATTTTTTTTATTTCTGCTGAAAATTGTTTTGCGCAAAAATCTGCAGACACGTTATTGCATGTCATCAAATCTTTAGATGCTTATCATCAAACAGTTAAAAATGACGGTAACGAAGAAATGATCAACGTTCAAAAATTAATTCCAAATATTGTTCTTGATTTACGTTATGGCTCGGAAAATAATTTTATGCACAGGATAATGTACCCGGAAAAACCAACCTTTACTTTTTTGCGATTGCCGGCTGCAAAAGCGTTGCTGCAAGTGCAAAAGGAGCTGAACAAAAAAGGGCTTGGACTGAAAATTTTTGATGCCTATCGCCCGTATTCCGTAACAGAAAAATTTTGGGAATTAGTGCACGATGACCGTTATGTTGCCGATCCAAAAAAAGGAAGCGGTCATAACAGAGGTATAGCTGTTGATTTGACAATTATCAATCTTAAAACAAAAAAAGAATTGAAAATGCCAACCGGCTTCGATAATTTTACGGATTCCGCGCACCATGATTTTATCAATTTGCCAAACGACATTTTGGATAATAGAAAACTATTAAAAGAAACAATGGAAAAATATGGATTTGTTGCATTCCCCACGGAATGGTGGCATTACAGTTTGCCAAATCCTGAAAAATATGATGTGTTGAATTTGTCTTTCTCCGAGCTTGATAAACAATAATATCGGAATTTTTTTTTCAGGAAATACAATATTGAAACCCTATTTTCGTTTTTGAAATAACCCCTAAAATCGGTTCTTATGAAACAGGTACGAAGCGTAGTTGCGCTGCCTATAACCAAATTTATTTTTTGTTTTCTCGCCGGTATAACGACTGCTGTTGTCCTATTCGGACTTATTTTTCAATTAGGTTAATTTCAGCAAATTCTTTATCACATCTTCAAACGGTTTTACCTTCCATTTTTCTTTTTCCCAATTCATAAAGCTTGTATCAGCGCACAATAATTATTTGTCGTATCTTAAACTTTTGATGCAATTATGATGCATAGAGTTTTATTTTGGTAACAAACATTTGTTCTCTCTTCAGCATCGTTGCGTCGCACTCTTGTACATTTTATTTTCTATTGAGCTTTAGCCTTCCTTCGAAAAACTTTTTAAATTAATCTGTACTTCTCCGAAAAAATAATTCAATTAATTCAATCTAATAATTGTTATGTCATCCAGAAGAAATTTTTTAAAGCTAAGCGCCGTTGGTTTGGTAACTCCCGATGTTCTTTCATCATTAAAAGAAAAAAAAGATTTTTCTATCACCCAAAAAAATGCAGATGCTGATCTTTTACAATTAGGAATGGCGGGCTATTCATTTTTAAATTTCACCGTTGATCAATCCATCGCTATGATGCAAAGAGTTGGCATAAACACATTATCTCTAAAAGATTTTCATTTGCCATTGAACAGTACACAGGAACAAATTGATGCAGTGAATGCAAAATTTCATGCAGGCGGAATAACTGTTTATGCAGTTGGCGTTATCTATATGAAAACTGAAGACGAGCTGAATAATGCATTTGACTATGCAAAAAAAGTTGGCGTAAATTTAATTGTTTGCGCGCCCGATTATGATTTGTTACCACAGCTTGAACGGCAATCCAGAACCTATAATATTCGCGCGGCTATTCATAATCACGGACCAGAAGATAAATTATATCCCGGCCAAAAGATGTGTTCGACAGAATTAAAAATTTAGATAACCGCATAGGTCTATGTTTAGATATTGGTCATGCAATGCGAGCAGGAGTTAACCCCGCAAAAGCAGTGGCAGACTATGGTTCACGCATTTTTGACATGCACATAAAAGATGTCTCGGCTGCTGTTAACGAAGGAAAATCATTAGAAGTTGGTAGAGGGATTATAGATTTTCCTGCATTGATAAAAGCGCTGAAAAAAATTAAATATTCCGGCAAGTGCAGTTTCGAATATGAAAACCTGATGAAAGATCCTTTACCGGGAATTGCAGAATCTGAAGGATATTTCAGAGGAGTGGAAAGAGCTTTAATTTAATCTCATAAAAAAAATTATAAAATCTGCTTCATGAGAAAATTTTATAAAATATTTTTCATCGCGTTATTATTTTGCTGCAAATTTTCTTTCTCACAAAATTTCAGAACCGATTCTGCATATCTTTTAAAACCCGATCGTGTTTTCGACGGAGTGCAAATGCACACAGGCTGGCAAGTTCTTGTTTATAAAAATATAATTACGGCAGTTGGCGATCCCAAATCAATCAGTGCGCCGGCAAATACAATTGTGCTGGAATTTCCGGGCTGCACGTTATTGCCGGGATTAATTGAAGGTCATAGCCATTTGTTTCTTCATCCATACAACGAAACTTCGTGGAACGACCAGGTGCTGAAAGAATCGTTGGCGGAACGTGTTGCGCGCGCAACGGTTCATGCAAAAAAAACTTTGATGGCAGGATTTACAACCGTGCGTGATTTAGGAACCGAAGGCGCAGGCTATAGCGATGTGGGATTAAAAGAAGCGATCGAAAAAAGAATCATTCCCGGTCCGCGAATCCTTGCTTCAACTAAAGCTATAGTGGCAACAGGAAGCTATGGACCGAAAAATCTTAATTACGATATCAATATTTTAAAAGGCGCAGCAGAAGTAAGCGGCGAAGAAGGAATTGTTAGTGAAGTGCGCAATCAAATTGGTAAAGGCGCGGATGTTGTAAAAATTTACGCTGATTATTATTGGGGTTTGAATAATGAAGCCGAACCAACTTTTACTCTGGATGAATTAAAAAAAGCTGTTGAAGCCGCAAGCAGCAGCGGCAGAATTGTTGCCGTTCATTCCGTAACGCCCGAAGGTATGCGCAGGTCAATACTTGCCGGCGTTACAACTATTGAACATGGCGATGAAGCAACGCCTGAAGTTTTTAAATTGATGAAAGAAAAAGGAGTTGCGCTATGTCCTACAATTGCCGCAAGCGAAGCGATTGAACAATACCGCGGCTGGAGAAAAGGAATCAGCATTAAAGAACCCGAACGCATTACCCAAAAGAAAAAAAGTTTTAAAGCTGCGCTGGATGCCGGAGTTATCATTTGCATGGGTGGAGATGTTGGCGTTTTTCCGCATGGCGATAATGCACGGGAAATGGAAGATATGGTTGAATATGGCATGAAACCGCTCGATGTGCTAAAGTCTGCAACTTCCGTTAATGCTGATGTGTTTAAAATAAATGATAAAGTGGGAAGAATAAAAGAAAAATTATTTGCGGATATTATTGTTGTGGAAGGTGATCCATCCGTGAATATTTCCGACGTTCGCAAAACAAAATTGGTAATGAAAGATGGCGCGATTTACAAACAATAACTCATTCTAAAAATAGATTTCTTCTTTAATTATTCATTGCAGGTTCAATAGTTGTGTGCGTTGCATAAACCAAATTGAGCGAATCTTTTATTCGCACCGTATCTTTTGGTATTGCCGGAAATGCAAAGTATAGTTTGAAGAAAGATGAATCTCTTGTTTGCATTTTTATTTTAAGAAGGTAAGAAAGCAACTGGTTATATCTTCTCAGCGCTTTGAATTTATTATTTGTTTGCAGAATAACGAATTTGAACGGAAGAGAATCATTTCTTGATTTTAACTGCTGCGTTTTAGTTATTGCGGTAACTTCTTTTTTTATTTGAGATGAATCCACGTTTGGTTTTGAAATTTGCTGACTGTCAATTTTACTTGAGATTGTATCGTTAATAGGAACAGATACAGTTTGTTCGTTTGATTCAGTCGATGCATTTTTTTCATACAACTTATAACCGCCCCATGCAATAATTGCAACACCACCAATCATAGCAAGCGTTAAAATAACTTTTCTACCGCGGTTGCTTTGTGGATGATTGGTGTATTGTTCATCAAACGCGCTTTGGTTTTTGGTTTTTTCTTTAATTGTTTCATGTTCCTGCGTTCCTGTAGCATCATGCTGGCCGGTTACAAAAACAAATTTATTTTCCTTGCCTTTGGATAGTGTACCGATTCCTTCAAAATAAAAAGGCTTGCCGATATTGATCATCTGTCTGGCAATAGTGGTGTAAGATTCGAGGTCGGCTATGGCAAGAGGTTTTATTTTTCCAGTATTTTTTTTTATGAATTCAATTAGCTCATCATCAATATTGTTAACCTCTGCGTTTTCAAATTCAACTTCAGGTATGAAAAGATTTTGATTTCTTTCGGCTTCGTCTGGAATGATTATGGAAGGATTTAAAGAGAAAATGCCAATGCCCGGCAAACTTAATTTTTTGTGCTGATATAAAAATTCGGCAAGAAGTAAAGGTAGTTTCAAAGTAATGGATTTTATGCAAGTTAACAATAATAAATCTTAGCTCAAACAGGCATTGTTCATAATATAAATGTTGGGTTTGGTTATTATTTACATCCCGCACTAACTTTGCACCTCAATTGCTTTTATGCTTACACAACGGGAAAAAGATTTTATAATTTATTGGGAGCAAAACAGAGTTAAACAAAAAAGAACTTTCCGGCAGTTATTAGTTGGCATACCAATTGGTTTTCTGTTCGTAATTCCTATTCTTATAAACTTTATTTCCGGATGGTACAAACGTGCCGATATGATTGCCAATACCAACGATTTTAATCCTCTCGTGTTAATAATTGCTTTACTACTTATTATTGCTTTCATTGCAATCTTCTCTAAACACCATCAATGGGAAATGCGCGAACAGCGTTATCGGGAATTGATTGCAAAACAATCTTTTGAGGATAAGGACGCTGCTAATACTAACGATGAAAAATAACTGCTATTGTTGCAGCAATTATTATTTTCTCTTTGTCTTAACTATGAAGTATTAGTTTTGTGCAAATCATTTACATGCGGAGAACCCTAATATGCTTTTTATGTCTGTGTGTGGTTGCATCGTCCTGTTTTAAAAAGAATAATGGCTGTGGAATTCAGAAAAACGTTGTTGCGTCAAATAGCGAACAAAATGCGGTTAAAGCTTACCTTGATTCAAATGGTATTGCGGCAAATTTAAATTCATATGGCTTTTATTATTCGATTGTGACTCAGGGTTCGGGCTCGGTTCCAAATTTGTGTTCGCACGTGAATGTTAGTTATAAAGGGCAATTAATCAACGGAACTATTTTCGAACATGAAACCAACCAGATATTTACCTTGGGAGATTTAATTGAAGGATGGCAAAAAGGAATACCCCTGATTCAGCCCGGAGGCGAAATAAAATTATATATTCCACCTTCATTGGGTTATGGAAGTATGGGGCTGACTGATGGAAACAGCAATGTGATTGTGCCACCGAATTCAATACTTGTTTTTGACATTAGCTTGTTTAGTATTCAATAATCGTAACTGCAAACTACCTGCTACCAAGCTCCGAATTAACTTCGGGGCTTTTTGTTTTAAATTTGCATAAATCACATCACTTGCCACACGAAGCGATTTCTGTATTCGATATGTTTAAAATAGGCGTCGGGCCTTCAAGTTCACACACCTTAGGTCCATGGCGGGCGGCTCAGCGGTTTGTCGCTTCTCTCCATAAAAAAAATAATTTATTCCGGGTAAGAAATATAAAAGTGCTTTTGTACGGTTCACTTGCAAAAACCGGTAAAGGTCACGGAACCGATATAGCTATTATGTTAGGATTAAGCGGCGATGATCCTGTAACATTCGATGTAAATAAAATCAATATCAAGATTGATAAAATAAGTGCTAACATGAAATTATCTCTTGATGCTAAGCATGTAATTGATTTCAATCCGCCGGACGATATTGATTTTTTGTTTACAGAAAATTTGCCTTACCATCCAAACGCAGTTACTTTTCTTGCTTCTTTAAACAACGGAGAAAATATTGCCGAAACATATTATTCAATCGGCGGCGGGTTTGTAAAAAAAGAAGGAGAAGAATTATCCGGGAATTCTGCAGTGCAGTTGCCTTTTCCGATCAACACCGCAAATGATTTGCTGCATTGGTGTATGATGACGGGAATGAATATTTATGAAGTAGTGATGGAAAATGAAAATATGTGGCGCAGCGAAGCGGAAACAAAAAAAGGAATTTTGAATATCTGGCGCGTGATGAGCGAATGTATTTATCGCGGATGTCATGCAGCGGGAGTTTTGCCAGGTGGATTAGAAGTTAAAAGACGTGCAGCGGAGTTGAATAAAAAATTAATCGGCAACAGAAATTATTCTGATTACGATTCGTGGACAAAAATAATCCGAGAAGGCGGAAATGATTTCAGGTATATTTTAGATTGGGTGAGTTGTTTTGCATTGGCTGTGAATGAAGAAAATGCATCGTTTGGAAGAGTGGTTACTGCGCCTACTAACGGTGCCGCAGGTGTAATTCCGGCGGTGCTGCAATACTATATTATTTTTTGTGATGGAGATAAGAAAGAAAAAATAATTCAATTCTTGCTAACTGCTTCTGAAATAGGAAGTATTTTTAAAAAAGGTGCAACTATATCTGCAGCAATGGGCGGATGCCAGGCTGAAATCGGCGTTTCTTCCGCAATGGCTGCCGGTGCGTTAACCGAATGTTTGGGCGGCACGCAGCGGCAAGCTTTGATGGCTGCAGAAATTGCTATGGAACATCATTTGGGAATGACCTGCGATCCTATAGGTGGTTTAGTGCAAGTGCCCTGCATCGAAAGAAATACGATGGGCGCGATAAAAGCTATAACTGCATCGCAGCTTGCATTGCAAAGCACTCCCGATTTTGCAAAAGTTTCGTTAGATAATGTTATCAAAACCATGTGGGATACTGCGCTTGATATGAACAGCAAATACAAAGAAACTTCAGACGGCGGACTGGCGATTCATATTCCGATTAGCCTCAGCGAATGCTGAACGAATTATTTACGATTTACGATATTAGATGTACGATTTCTAATTTTCGGTTATACATGACTGTTAGCTATATTTAAAAATCTGCGAATCTTATTCATAATTCATCATTCACAATTCACTAATTGTACAGCGCATTTTTTTCCATTTCTGCAATATCAATCTCTTTATAATTTTTGATTTCTTTGTAAAGAGTGTCGCGTTCAACAGGTTCGCGTTTTGCCTGTTTGATTAATGAAACCAATTGCGTTGTTGTTAATGACGGATGTTGCTCTTCGCTTCCGGCCATAGAATAAATTTTTGTGGAGTCATCAATTGTTCCATCCAAATCATTTACGCCAAAAGATAAAGTGAGTTGCGCATTTTGTCTGCCAAGCATTGGCCAATATGCTTTGAGGTGCGGAAAATTATCCATGTACAGACGCGCCACGGCGTAGAGTTTCATGTCTTCGACAACTGTACTTTCCGGCACATAGCTCATATCATTATCTTTATTTCTGAATTTTAATGGAATGAAAGTATTGAAGCCATGTGTTTCATCCTGTAGTTTTCTTAATCGTTCCATATGATCAATTCGATGCCAGTATTTTTCAATATGCCCGTACAACATCGTTGCGTTCGAGTGCATGCCTAATTTGTGCGCGGCTTTGTGAATATTCAGCCAACCATCTGCATCCACTTTATCTGCGCAAATTTGTTCACGGATTTCCGGATGAAAAATTTCTGCGCCACCACCTGGTAAAGAATCTAATCCCGCTTCATGCAAAATTTTTAATCCTTCTTCAGCAGAAACTTTTGCTTTGCGAAACATATAATCCAATTCTACGGCAGTATAACCTTTGATGTGCAAATCGGGACGATGATTTTTTATTTGTTTCATCACGTCAATAAAAAACTGCATGTTCAGTTTTGGGTGAACGCCGCCGACAATATGCACTTCGGTAACCGGTTTACCGTCGTAGCTTTTGATGATGTGCATCATTTGCTCAGCGCTGAGTTCCCAACCTTCTTCGCGGTTTGCATACAAGCGTGAGTATGCGCAAAACGCGCAGGAGAAAACACAAACATTTGTTGGTTCAATATGAAAATTTCTGTTGAAATAAGTTTTGTTGCCATGCATTTTTTCACGAACATGATTTGCCAATGCACCAACATAAGGAAGCGATGCCTGCTCAAAAAGTAATAATCCTTCTTCTTCGTTTATTCTTTTTTTATTAAAAATTTTTTCACCTATTCGTTGCAGTGATTTATTTTTTTCGCTTGCTATTATTTCTTCTATGGAATTTTTTGTTGCTATCATTTTATTGGAATAAATATTTGCAAAGATAAGGCGACATAAAGATATTTGTGCGTACCTAATTGTAAAGACTTTTGCAATATGCTCAATAGAATTGTTACAGTACAAGAGTGCGACGCAACGATGCTTAATAGTAGTAATGTAGATGAGAACAAATTTTTATTTCTTATCTTCCATAATCACTAAATGCGTAATGATGAATATTAAATTTCGTCTTGTTGTGATGAATTTTTTAGAATTTTTTGTTTGGGGATCGTGGTTGATTTCTCTCGGGGGATATATGATCGTGACGCTGAAATTTAATGGCACAGAAGTGGGAAGTATTTACGGAACGATGGGGTTGGCTTCTCTGTTTATGCCTGCGTTATTGGGCATTGTTGCCGACAAATGGATCAACGCAGAACGCGTGCTGGGCATGTGTCACATCATTGGCGCGGTGTTATTATTTTGCGCGTCGAAAGTTACTGAACACAACACGATGTACTGGATTATGCTGTTGAACTCGATGATGTTTATGCCGACGATTGCGCTCAATAATACTGTTTCTTATATCACGCTTGAGCAAAGAGGTTTTAATATTGTAAGAGATTTTCCGCCGATTCGCGTGTGGGGGACTATCGGATTTATTTGTGCGATGTGGATGGTTGATTTATTCGGCTGGACGATCAGTCCGCTGCAACTTTACATCAGTGCTGCATCGGGATTGTTGCTTGGAATTTACGCGTTCACGATGCCGAAATGCGCGCCGGCAAAATCGAATGAAAAAAAATCTTTGCTTTCTTCATTGGGCTTGGATGCGTTTGTTTTATTCAGACAAAAAAAAATGTTCATCTTTTTTATTTTTGCGATGTTGCTCGGTGCAGCTTTGCAAATAACCAATACTTTCGGTGGAACATTTTTGCAGGATTTCAAAAATAATTATGCAGATTCATTTGCTGTGAAACATCCGAGTGTTTTATTATCTGTTTCACAAATTTCAGAAACGCTTTTTATTTTAACCATTCCATTTTTCTTACGCCGGTTCGGAATTAAAAATGTAATGCTGATGAGCATGTTCGCGTGGGTTTTCCGGTTTGGACTTTTTGGAATCGGTAACCCGGGCAGCGGTTTATTTTTATTGATCTTATCTATGATCATTTATGGAATGGCTTTCGACTTTTTCAATATCTCCGGTTCTTTGTTTGTAGAAAAAGAGGCGGACATAAAAATAAGAGCGAGCGCACAAGGATTGTTTATGCTGATGACAAACGGACTGGGCGCATATCTCGGAGGATTTTTCAGCGGGCGAGTGGTGGATTATTTTACCATTGATGGAATAAGGAACTGGCCAAATATCTGGTTTACCTTCGCGACATATGCATTGGTGTTAGGAATTATTTTTCCACTGGTGTTTAAATATAAGCATGATCCGAAATCAATGGAGATTACCCGTCATTAAACATTTTTTTGCGAGCACTCTGATATCTTTTACTTCCAAAATTTTTTTCTCATACCCGAATAAAGCAGCATTGATCATTGCCAGCCCTAATTCTTTTAAAGTGGAAACATAATTCGGAAGAAAAGTGCGAAAGAATGGATACATCCAGGTTATGTATTTATAAGACTTCAGCGTGTTTTTTAATCCTTTTGTCGGATGCATGTATCCCGGGCGAAATGCGTAAACTTCTTTGAAGGGCAACTTGAAAAGATCATTTTCGGTTTTGCCTTTCACGCGCGCCCACATCATTCTTCCTTTTTCTGTGCTGTCAGTGCTTTTGCCGGAGATGTAACAAAAAGTCATAGCCGGATTAAGTTTGCTTAATGTTTCTGCAACGTGTAACGTTAATGTGTAAGTAAATTTATAATATTCCGGTTCTTTCATTCCTATTGATGAAACACCAAGACAAAAAAAACATGCGTTGTAACCGGCGAGTTGATTTTCAATCGGGGAAAGATCAAAAAAATCTTTGTGAATAATTTCTTTCAGTTTTGGATGAGAAACTCCGCAGGGCTTTCTGTTGATCGCTAAAACAGATTCAACTTGAGGATGCAACAAGCATTCGTGCAAAACACCTTCGCCAACCATACCCGTTGCGCCTGTGATGATTGCTTTTATTGAATTGGTTGGCATAAAATATTTTTAATTCAAGTATTTTATTTGTGAGATTGCATGTGAACCTAAAGGCGACAAATGATATGCCGATGAAGTGATTGCGACGCAAGAATGATGCTATGAAAACTGATGCTGGTATCTAAATACCAGGAATCAAAATAAAAAACCTGCCGGGTTTTAAACCTGACAGGCTTGTACTAAAATTTAAATTCTGAAATGCATATCGATTTAAAGAAGTCGTACATCGTACATCTCAAATCGTAAATTATAAATGCGCTTCAATCTTTTTTACGAAATTGCCTTTTGCCTGTGCGCCGATAAGTTTATCAACTACTTTTCCGCCTTTGATAAAAAGAATTGCAGGAATTGACGTAATGCCGTAATTGATCGACAACTGCGGATTATGATCAACGTTTACTTTACCTACATTGATTTTACCATTATATTCTTTCGATAATTCTTCGATAACGGGACCGATTGCGCGGCATGGTCCACACCATTCAGCCCAAAAATCTACAACCGTTAATTTGTCGGAGGAAATTACTTTTTCCTGGAAGTTTGTATCAGTTAATTCTAATGCCATAGTGTGCTTTTTTATTTTTATGTAAAGTTCAAATATTTTTTCAAATTAATTGGTCGCTTATGCGACATCGTTAAAAATTTCTCACGAATAACTCAGGCTTACACAGATGGGCTTATTGAATTTATCTGCGCACATCAGTGTAATCTGTGATAGGATAGTTGCAAAAATACAACCAAAAAGGTTTAACTGTTGTAGTGACATTAAATTGTTTACGCCGTGACTACCTGTACATCTAATTCCGGTGAGTTTTCCAGGAACGCAGCCAATTCGTCATTCATTTCAAACCCGTGATCCATTGTGAACAAACTGATTTTAAAATTGGTTTTTGGCTCACTGATATTGAATTTAAGAACTGACTTACCGGGAAAACTTTTAACATTCTTTTCGATAAACCGGATTTTCTCTTCGCTCAAAAATCTCGCTTCAATATCTACAATAACCTGCCTGGTTAACTGCTGTTTGATGCTTTCGAGCAACATCATTCTTTCTACTTTAAATTCAAATTCCATTTTATTAAAACGCTGACGAAAATACCCGGTTATAAAAAGATTTTTTCCTTTTTCGAGATAGTTGGAATATTTCGCGTAATCTTCACTCCATAAAATGAATTCACTTTTTCCGGTATAATCTTCAATAATAAAAGAACCGAATTGTTTTCCCGCTCTTGAAGTGCGATGCTGCGCATCTACAACCAGCCCGGCAATGCGATACAATTTATTTGATTGCGATTGAAGCGTGGATGATTCTTTTATTTCATTGAACTCATTTAATTTGATGATGCCATAATGATTGATCTCGAATTTAAAATGATCCAGCGGATGTCCGCTCATGAACATTCCGGTAATTTCTTTTTCGTGATCGAGCAATTCCGTTAATATCCACGGTTCGCAGTTTGGAATTTTTGGAGTTGCGATATCCGGCATCGTAAGCTCGCCAAATAGACTGTTTGTATTTTGGTTTGAATTTGTTTGATAAATATTTCCGAAGCGGATAATTTTTTCGAGGCCGGTGGAAGTATCTCCGGGCGGAGTATAAAAATATTGCGCACGATGCATTTCTTTAAAACAATCAAAAGCTCCGGCATAGGCAAGACTTTCCAAAGTTTTTTTATTAACGGATCTTTGATTAACACGTTTTATCAAATCAAAAATCGTTGTATAATTTCCGTTCTTTTTTCTTTCCATGATGATGCTTTCCACGGCAGCTTCGCCAACGCCTTTCAATCCGCCCAAGCCAACACGGATCTCACGGTTATGGTTAGCCGCAAATCCTTTTTGAGATTCGTTGATATCCGGACCGAGAACTTTTAAGCCCATTCTTTTGCATTCTTCCATGTAGAAAGTGATCTTTTCAATACTTCCTGCATGGTTTAAAACTGCAGACATATACTCGCCGGGATAATGCGCTTTGAGATATGTTGTTTGATACGCGACATATGCATAACAGGTAGAGTGCGATTTGTTGAAAGCATATTGAGCAAATGCTTCCCAATCCGTCCATATCTTTTCTAAAATTTCTTTTTGATGATTATTTGCAGCGGCTCCTTTGATAAAACTGCTTTTCATTTTATCAAGAATCTTGCGATCTTTTTTTCCCATTGCTTTGCGGAGCACATCTGCTTCGCCTTTTGTGAAGCCTGCAATCTTTTGCGCAAGCAACATTACCTGCTCCTGGTAAACTGTAATGCCATAGGTATCTTTTAAATATTCTTCCATCACAGGCAAATCAAAACTGATTGCTTCGCGGCCATGTTTGCGATCAATATAATTTGGAATGTACGCCATAGGTCCGGGACGATACAGCGCGTTCATTGCAATCAGATCATCAAATTTATCCGGCTTCAGATCGCGCAAATATTTTTGCATGCCGGGGCTTTCAAACTGAAACGTACCTATGGTTTCGGCGTGCTGATATAATTCAAAAGTTTTTTTATCATCAAGAGGAATTGCATCAATGTCAATTTCTATTCCGTGATTTTCTTTGATAAGTTCGAGAGAAGTTTTTAAAACGTTAAGTGTTCTCAACCCTAAGAAATCCATTTTTAAAACGCCGGCATCTTCAATAATACTTCCTTCAATTTGTGTAACTAATAATTCCGAATCTTTCATTTTGCAAACCGGAATAATGTTGAACAAATCTTCCGGCGCAATTATTATTCCCGCAGCATGCAAACCAGTATTACGCACGGAACCTTCCAATCTTTCCGCTTCGTGTAACACTTTGCTGCGCAGATCTTCAGTGCTGTTATAAATTGCACGTAATTTTTTTACGCCTTCCAAATCGTCGGAGTTGATGCCTTCTTTTTCTTCGAGAGATTTTTCTCCGTCTCTGTAATTCAATGGCGCGTGCAGCACACGTTTGAGAGTAACACCCGGACGCTCGGGAACTAATTTTGCCAACGCATTTGATTCGGGCAATGGCAAATCCATCACGCGCGCAACATCTTTTATGCTCATCTTGGCAGCCATCGTTCCATAGGTAACAATTTGCGCAACCTGGTTGGTGCCATATTTTTTTACAACATAATCAATAACTTTTTGTCTTCCTTCATCATCAAAATCGGTATCGATATCCGGCATTGATTTGCGATCGGGATTTAAAAATCTTTCAAACAACAAATTGTATTTTATCGGGTCGATATTTGTTATGCCGATGCAATATGCAACAACACTTCCTGCTGCGGAACCACGACCGGGACCAACAAAAACGCCCATGTCGCGGCCGGTTTTTATAAAGTCACTCACAATTAAAAAATACCCGGCAAAGCCCATTGTTTTTACAGTGAAGAGCTCAAAGTCAATACGCTCCTGGATTTCAGGAGTTATATCTTTGTAACGAAATTTTGCGCCTTCAAAAGTTATATGTTTGAGATATTCCCATTGATTCAATTTATCATCTCCGTGAACCTGGAATTCTGTTGGAACAGTAAAGGCCGGCAGCAATACATCTTTTTTTAAATTCAGCACATCAATTTTATCCGCAACAAGATTTGTATTATCGATCGCTTCGGGCACATCGCTGAAGAGTTGTTTCATCTCTTCACTTGTTTTGAAATAAAAATTATTATTAGGGAATTTGAAACGTCGGTTTTTTACATGCGCATCATCGTTTACAAAATCGTCATAGCCCGGCGTACTTTGCTTTTCGCCGGTGTTGATGCAAAGTAAAATATCGTGCGCGTTGAAATCTTCTTTATCGGTATAATGACTATCGTTTGTTGCGATAACAGGAACGTTATATTTTTTTGCGAATTTTAAAAGCTGTTCATTTATTTTTTCCTGTTCTTTTATTCCATGTCTTTGCAATTCTATAAAATAATTTTCTCCGAACATATCCAGCCACCAGGTAAATTCTTTTTCTGCTTTTTCTTCGGTGCCGTGCAAAATAGTTTGCGGAACATAAGCGCCGATGCAACATGTTGTGGCAATTAATCCTTCGTGATATTTTTCGATAAGTTCTTTATCAATGCGCGGATATTTGCTGTACAAACCTTCGATATAGCCGAGAGAAGTGAGTTTGATCAGATTCTGATAACCTGTTTTATTTTTTGCAAGAAGCACCTGGTGATACCGATCGTCTTTTTGTTCTTTGGTAAATATTTTTCGATGCCTGTCTTCCACTACATAAAATTCGCAACCAACAATTGGTTTTACTTTTAATGAGCCATCTTCGTTTGTATGTTTGTGCGCTTCTGCAACAAATTCAAATGCGCCAAACATATTGCCATGATCGGTAATTGCGAGCGCCGGCATATTATCTGCAATCGCTTTTTTATACAAACTCGGAATGGAAGCTGCACCGTCGAGCAACGAAAATTGTGTGTGTACGTGTAAGTGAGAAAATTTGGGCATACGATGTTTATAGTTTCGAGTCTATAGTTTCCAGTTTGTGGATTAAATAAATAAAGTCTAAACTAAAACTCAAAATTTGATCTGCAATTAACAAAACAAATCATAATAAAAATCGTTCAGCGAGATAACAATCTTTCCACAATGATTTTTGCACGTAATTGTTTATATTTGTTAGTTGTGCCCAATATCAAAATCTACAAAATGAAAAATCTTTTCTTCATTTTACTAATGTGTTTGTTTGCCTTTAGTTGCAGCAATTTAAAGCCTGCAACATCCAATTCAAGTTCAGCCGACAAGCAAACAAATACCTCTTCAATAAAATTTTTAGATAACGTTTCTATAAATCCGCAATCTCAATCACACACTAATAAAAATAATGCAAGATTGTCGCGGCCTTCGCTTAACCCATCAGCATACAACAGCAATTACAAATATCCTTCTGCAATTGAAAGTTATTCTTCATTACAATTCAAATATGCAATTCTTACTAATGCGCCTGTAGAAGAAATGACCAACGAAAAATTATTTCAGTTTATAGATGAATGGTACGGCACAAAATATCATTACGGCGGAAGTACAAAAGATGGAATTGATTGTTCGGCGTTTGTTTCATTATTAATGTCGTCGGTTTATGGAATCAATAATTTACCGCGCATGTCGAAAGATCAATATGAAGCAACTCCGCGCGTTTCCAAAAAAAAATTACAGCAGGGCGATCTTGTTTTTTTTCATACCTATGGAAAAAGAAAGAAACATGTTACGCATGTTGGTGTTTATTTGTGCAATAATAAATTTGTTCATGCTTCGGTTTCGGGAGTAATGATTAGTGATTTCAGTGATGGATATTATGCCGACCATTATGTTGGTGCGGGCAGAGCCGGAGAGTTGGGAATGGTTAGCAGCAAATAAGTATGAAGTATGAATTATGAAGCACGAAATGAAAAATGATTTATTAAATAATTGGGAAAAAAAATCTGCTGAACGCCAGAAAGAATATAAAAAATATTTACATCGGGCAGATAAGAATACTGTGTTAAAACAATTGCCCGCTCTTCACGAAGAAGCTTTTGAAAAAATTGATTGCCTGAAATGCGCAAACTGCTGCAGGAATTATTCTCCGCGATTTAAAACGCCGGATATAAAAAGAATTTCGAAACATTTAAAATTAAAAGAAGGTGAATTTATAGAAACCTATTTGCGCATTGATGAAGATGGCGATTACGTTGCAAAATCAACACCATGCCCTTTTTTAGGAGAAGATAATTATTGTTCTATTTATGAAAACAGACCTTCCGATTGTCATCGGTTTCCTTATACGGATGAAGATGTGATTATAAAACGACAAAACCTCACCCTCAAAAATTCCACTTTTTGCCCGATAGTTTATTATGTGCTGGAGAAGTTGTTGCAAGTTTGAAGTCCGAAGTCGAAGGTCTGAAGTCAAACGTTTTTCTTCGGTCTTCCGACTTCGTACTTCCGACTTCCTCAATTCCCGTACGCCTGAAACTTGTTTTTATAATCTAACGGCGATAGCCCAGTAATTTTTTTGAATGTTGTTCTGAAAGCTTTGTTATCGTTATATCCAACAGCATACATCACTTCATTAATATTATAGCGTGAACTTTCTAATTGCCTCCGAGCAGCTTCTATTTTAAGGCATTGAATATATTCAGCGGGAGAATATTGGGTTGCCTTTCTGAATCTTCTTTCAAAATTGCGGCGGCTCAGGGCGCAGCGATTGGCTAAATCATCAACAGTAATTTTTTCTGAATAATTTTTTTCAATAAAATCCTGCGCATGCATCACCGCTTCATCTTCGTGCATTTTCGACCCGTTGAAAATAGTGAATGGCGCCTGGCTGTAGCGGTTCAATTCAATTTCAAAAATCTTTGAACAGTACACAGCCATCTCACGGTTCACATATTTTTCAACCAAACGTAAAATCAAATTTAAAAAAGAATAAGCGCCACCGCTGCTGCAAATTCCATTCTCTTCATGTATTACAGACTTTACCGGCTCAACTTCCGGGTACATCATTCTGAATGCGTCAAAAGCCATCCAATGCGTTGCACATTTTTTTCCATTCAGCAAACCTGTGGCAGCGACTAAAAATGCGCCGGTGCAAAGGCTTGCAATTTCTGCGCCCTGTTTGTATTGTTGAATTATCCATGGCACAACCTTGGCGTTTCTTTTTACTTCGCCGGGAATATCTTCAAAAATTGCCGGAATAATTACGAGGTCAGTTTTCGCAACTTTATCAATAGTTGTATGCGGTTTGATATTAAATGCGCCATCATACAAATTTGTTTCGCTGTTTATTCCAACAAGCTCAACAATAAATGGTAAAGGACTGTTGGGATTTTGTTCATGCAAAATTCTATTTACCGTGGTAAAAACTTTATAGGAGCCAATAATGCTGCTTAATATGCAATTTCCTGCAGGCACAAAAATGGAAATGTGTTTGCTTTCCGTTTTTCTTAAAGAACTTTTTCTTACACTATTTTTTTTCATATTCAGAGTTTTTTATTTTATGTGCTAAGCGACATTGCTACTATTAAACATTGTTGCGTCGCACTCTTGTACTTTTGAAATCCTATTCAACTATCGCTCAGAATCCGAAACAACCTCATATCTCATAGCTCATACCTCACTCACAAATCTAACCTTTCTTTCTGGCGCAACCAACCCTTAATATTGGCGTATTTACACACCCTTTGGCATTTTTTATACTCCTACATTCGTTTCTGATTGTTTAACCAAAAAATTTTTACAATGAAAGAGTATCTATTATTATTAAGAGGAGGACGACCGATGACCAGCAAAACAGAAGCTGAAAACAAAGCTGAAATGCAGGCCTGGGGCGCGTATATGGGTGGTTTGATGCAAAGCGGAAATTTGACTGGTGGGTTGCCGTTAGTTTCCGGCGGCAAGGTTGTATCTGCATCAGATACTACCAGTGATGCTGTAACTTCTGCGAAAGAAGGCATTGTTGGCGGATATCTTATTGTAAAAGCAGACAGTATTGAAAAAGCTGCTGAAATCGCAAAAAATTGCCCGCACATTGCTAACGATGGTAATATCGAAGTAAGAGAAATTGCTCCGATGCCGGCAATGTAAATCGTGAATGGTCGACAGTCGACGGTTGACTGTTGACCGTCGACCATTCTCCATTCACAATTCATAATTCATAATTAACAATCATGTCATCAATTCAAATTATTGCAAAACAATTTGCACTGCACAGCAGGCTTTTTAATAATGTGCTTGAAGACATTGCAGATACTAACGGTAACAAACGTGTAACAGAAGAAGTAAACCATCTTCAATGGATTGCCGGGCATCTTACAAATTCCCGTTACAATTTTGCACCCATGCTGGGCATAAAAGAAATTTTTCCTTATAAAGAATTATATACAGATATGACTCTGCCGCCGCCCAGTAATCGTCCTATCAGCGAATCTATCAAGTATCCGACTTTAAGTGAAACATTAAAATATTGGAATACTCTTGCACCTGTTTTTGTAGAAAGAGTTGTAAATTTGAGCGACTCGCAACTTGCTGCAGAATTTCCTATAGGTACACCGATTGGCGATAAAACCACATTAGGATTTTTTGGCTTTTTAGCAAGTCACGAGAGTTATCATATTGGACAAATGAGTTTGATAAGAAAATATTTAGGACTTGATGCAATGTCTTATAAATAGTTTTTAAAGTCTTATCCGTTTTCCATTATTTTCTTATCCCTTGAATGATTCTCATTCAGATCCTTTGAAAGATTGTGCTTGTGGAAAACTAATAACTGGTTCGCCCGGAGCGAGATCGTAAAAAGTTTTATATGGCATTTGAATTACGTAACTTTCATTTACCAAAAACAACGCTATATGAATACCATTAACTGGAATCTGATCTTCCGACTGTCAATCTTCGGGCTTATCATGGCAATTCTAACTATCTCGCTCATTCCGCAAAATACCGAACCTTACATATGGATAGTCGTTATGATCATCATAGCTTTCATTGTTGCAAAGAAAGCCCCGGGAAAATATTTTTTACACGGATTTTTTATAAGTATTGTCAACAGCATTTGGATAACCATTGCGCATGTGTTGTACGCGTCAACATATCTTGCTAATCATCCGCAAATGGTTTCTATGAATTTGCAAATGCCTTTGATAATGCAACAACATCAACGCACAACAATGGCTGTGTTGGGATTGCCATTTGGCGCTGTGTTTGGTTTAATACTCGGACTGTTTTGTTTTATCGCATCTAAAATTGTGAAGAAGTCTTGAGTCGGGAGACCGAAGTCCGAAGTCAGAGGTCTGAAGTAGATCATATAACATCAAACTCCCGACTCCGGACCTCTGACTTCGGACTTCCGTCTTCAGACTTCGGATGCCCTCCGACTTATTAGCTCTGCGTCGTCAACTCTTCATACGTTGCTTGCAACCCGCGCTCAATGCCATCTCCCTGCCATTCGGTAACTCCGGGAATTGCTTTTTCTTTTAAAATATCATCTTTCGATTTGCCGGCTTTAATTTCTTTGTCAACAAAATCAAGCATTCTTGCAAGATAATTCTGCATAGCTTTCAAATCTTCTTTATTGCCGGTAACTTTTTCCGGATCAAATGCATGTCCGAAAATAAAAATCGTATCTCTGTCAAATGTGCTGAGTGTTTTATCTAAAACAGTAATCCAATTTTTTACAGATGCTCCTGCGCTGCGATCTATAAAAGCCCAGCGACGGTTAAAAACCAAATCTCCCATATGCGCAATGTTGGCATTTTGAAAATGAATGATGCTGTCGCCATTTGTATGCGCCGGCCGAAATAATATGTTTGAATGTTTTCTTTATCTATCGGATATTTCCAGGAATCATCGTAAGTGATGTTCGGGTATAATTGTTTGTCTTCTATTTTTTGTGCTATAGCAACTTTTTGTTGATTTGCCAATGAGTTAGTATGCGCTGCAACATCTTTTACAATTCCTTTAAAAGAAATATTTCCTGCAGTATGATCCATGTGATGATGAGTATTGATAAGAAGTTGGAAAGATTGATCACTTTGTTTTTTTAAAGCGTCAATCAAATGTTGCGATTGTTCAGGAAATTCTGCGTCAACAACAACAATCCCTTTCTTTGATAATAAATAACCGATCGTTCCGCCTTTTTCTGTAAAAATTCCTACATCATTACGAAGCATTTTCATTTTCCATGGATCTTCTGTAAGCATGGCTGCAAAAAGTTTTTTGTTGAATAAAGAAAGTAATCCGAAAGTGAGTGATGTGCTGCGGATAAAAATTCTGCGTTGCATAAAAATGTTTTTTATAAAAGAAAGTTACTGAAAAGTACGGAAAGACCGAAGACCGAAGTCGGAAGTCCGAAGTCAGAACAAACATCATACTTCATACTTCGGTCTTCAGTCTTCCGACTCCCGACTATCTTCAATACTCCATCTTTCTTAAACTCGGCGCTTTAAACCATGTGGTAACTACAACGAGTAAAGTCATACATCCGCCAAAAACAACAGAAGGCACAACGCCCATTATTTTTGCTGCAACTCCGCTTTCAAATTGTCCGAGTTCATTGCTGGAATTAATAAACATAGAGTTCACGCTCATTACGCGTCCGCGCATATTATCGGGCGTTTTTAATTGCATGATTGTGCCGCGCGTTACAACGCTTATCCCATCGAGCATTCCACTTAACATCAATGCGCCAAACGAAAGCCAGAATACTTTTGATAGCCCGAAAATAATTATACACGTTCCAAATCCTGCAACGGCAAAAAATAATTTTTTTCCCTGCGCTTTTCGGATAGGAGAGAATGTAAGCAGTATAACAATTATTATTGAACCCATATCCGATGCGCCGTTTAAAAATCCGAAACCTTGCGCCCCGACTTTTAAAATATCTCTTGCATAAACAGGAACCATCGCAACAGCGCCGCCAAAAAGCACTGCAAATAAATCCAAAGAAATTGCGCCGAGCAATTCTTTTGTTCTGTAAACAAAAGCGATTCCTTGTTTAACACTGTCCCATGTTTTTATTTCGCCACGTTCATTGATTGATGGTTTTGGTTTTAGTTTAAATAAAATAATTAATGAAAGCGCCATCATAAATGTGATAGCTATAAATGTGCCGGTGTTGCCAAATATTGCAATTAAAAATCCGCCGGTTGCGTGACCTATAACGGATGCAGAAAGAAATGCGCCCTGGTTCCATGTTGTTGCATTTTGCAATGTTGATTTAGGAACGATGTTCGCTAAAATCACATTAAAAACCGGTCCGGTAAATGCGCGAACAATTCCTGTTCCAAAAATTACCGAATAAATACAAATTGCTATTACGTGTTTGTGCAAATAGATCGATGTAAAATTTGTGGAGAGAAAAAGTAAAATAATTGCTGCAGAAAGATATAACGCCAGTCCGCGAATAACCATTTTTCTTTTTTCACTGTTGTCAATAACATGACCGGCATATAACGCAAATGATATAGCAGGAATAAATTCCGAAAGGCCAACAATACCAATTGCAAGCGGAGCATTGGTTAAATTATAAATCCACCAGCCAACTGTTGTGCTCATCATGCGCAAACCCATTACAAAAGTAAAACGCGCTGCGATCAAATATCTGAATTCATTTATTCTAACGGCGGCGAAAGGATCTGCTGTTAACTGTTCGTCTGTCATTTCTATTTACGAATTACGATTTTGGATTTACAATTTCTTAAACTCATAAATTCATTATTTCTTCTTTAGTTTTTATTTTTTAGATTTTTAGTTTTTTTTGTTACCAGCATTTGTTCTCTCTTCAGCATCGTTGCGTCGCATTTCGTTCATCAGTTGTGCTACTATTAAGCTATGCATCACTATTTTCCGCCTCTTCATTTTCACATTTCCAAATCAGCACATTTTCACATTTGCTTCTCACGGCAACGAAAAATAATGCTGTCCGTTATCATAATCTTTATTCAGTGCATCGAGTATAATCCGAAAATGCTTTTGATTTCCTAAAAAATCTGCATTGGATGCATCTATAAAAAGTGTTTTGATATTATGCTGCTTTATATAATTTGTATAGGCCTCCTGGATGTTGAATAAATATTCATCAGAAATGGATTGTTCATACGAGCGATTTCTTTTTTTTATATTTTTCTGCAAACGATTTACAGGCGAGTGCAAATAAATAATTATTTCCGGTTGAATAAGTTGCTGGTAAATGATGTCGAATAATTTTTGGTATAGCCTGAATTCTTCATCGGGCAAATTTACTTTTGCAAACAACAAACATTTTGTAAAAAGATAATCGGAAACAGTAATTGATTGAAAAAGATCTTTGGTAAAAACCAATTCTTTCAATTGCTTATATCTTTCCGCCATAAAAAATAATTCCAGCGGAAACGCGTTCTGCTGCGGGTTTTCATAAAATTTAGCAAGAAACGGATTATCTGCAAATTGTTCTAAAATAAGCCGGGCGTTAAAATGTTTTGCAAGCAAATGAGCAAGTGTGGTTTTTCCCGCGCCAATATTTCCTTCTATAGCTATGTAATGATAGTTCATGTTAATTTTTCAAATTAGCACATTTTCGCATTTTCAAATTTTTCTTTTTTTCACATCAAGTTTGTCGGCACATTCTTTCAACAATGTATTAATATTTTTATGAAGAACCGGATGTATGAATTCGGGAGCAATTTCATTCATTGGCGTGAGAGCAAATCGCCGGTTTTGCATTTCCGGGTGAGGTATGATTAATTTTGGTTCATTAATAATTTCGCTGTTAAAAAAAAGAATGTCAATATCAATTGTTCTTGCGCCATATTTTTCATTACGAGCTCGTCCTAATTTTTCTTCGACCAATAATATTTTTTTTATAAGCTCATTTGCTGTAAAAGTTGTTTCTATTAATATTGCCTGGTTAAAAAAATCCGCCTGGTTTGTTTTTCCCCACGCTGCCGTTTCATAGATAGAAGATTCTTTAATAATTTTTCCGCAGGATTGTGATATATTTTTTGCGGCATCCTGCAAATAATCTGCTCTGTTACCTATGTTGCCACCTGTGAGTAAATATGCTTTGTTTATAGATTGAACAATTTCCATCGTTCAAATATCTTTAATTTTGAAATGAATAGATCATAATTTTTACCCTAAGTTTTTTTAGTAGAATTATTTCACGCAAATAATTAAAGCAACTTGCAAATTGTGATGCGGAGTTGAATAGAAAACTAAATGTACAAGAGTGCGACGCAACGATGCTGAAGAGAATTACTGAAGCTGGTTACAAAAAAAATTGATAATTGATAATTAATAATTGAGAATTTGTATAGTAAAATTAAATTTCAGAAATCGAACATCGTACATTTGACATCGTACATTATACTACATTTGCATCATGCCTCAAAAATATAACCAGGTGCGGGCCATGCTGGCTATTTCCAAAGCCAGTTTCACCGCAATTTTCAGAAGCCCGTCTGCAGTTGTTTTTAGTTTTGGATTTCCGTTGATTTTTATTTTGGTTTTTGGTTTTATAGGTGGCAGCGGCACTTCTATAAAAATTGCGTTGAATGATAAAAAAGATACGGACACATATATTATTAAGGGTTTGCTTAGCTCCAAAATAGTGCAACTCGCAGATGAAAAAGATTCTGCTTCTACGCGCAGAGATTTGGAAAAAGGAAGAATTGCAGCAGTGATTAGTATTGATTCTACAAAATCTGCGAATGGTTTTTTTCAATACAAAATTCATACGCTCACATCATCTGCGAGCGCCGATAAATACCCGATTTTAAAAATGGCGCTCGCACAAACAATTCAAAATATAGAAGCGAGAGTTGTTCCGGAGCAATTCAGATTATTTTCTGTTGATGAATTGCCGATGATCCAGGGAAGACAATACACGATGATTGATTTTATTTTGCCGGGTATGCTTGGATTTTCTTTATTAAGCGCCGGAATTTTTGGCGTGGCATTTGTGTTTTTCAATTTGAGGCAACAGCTGGTGCTAAAAAGATTTTACTCAACGCCGATCAGTCGCGCGTACATTTTGCTGGGCGAGGGTTTCAGCCGTATAATGTTTCAGTTGCTTACTGCTTTTGTAATTATTCTTATCGGAAAATTTCTTTTCAACTTCACGCTCATTCATGGAGTGCAGACTTTTATTGAAATGATGGCGCTGAGTTTTTTCGGGTTGGTTATATTTATGGGTTTTGGATTTATTGTAAGCAGCGTTGCAAAAAACGAAAGCTCCATTCCGCCGTTCGCAAATCTTATTACATTGCCGCAATTTTTACTTGGCGGAACTTTTTTTTCAACAGAAGCTTTTCCAACATGGATGCAAAAAATTTGCGAAGTGCTTCCGCTAAAACAATTGAATGATGCCATGCGTAACGTTGCGTTTGAAGGCGCGCATTTAACCGATTGCGGAAAACAACTCGGCATACTAGCGCTTTGGGGAATTGTTGTGTATGCAATTGCTATCAGGGTTTTTAAGTGGGAGTCGGAACAGTCAACGGTCATCTGTCAACAGAAAATTCATGCGAGTTATAAAATTAATTTTCATCAGCGTTATATTTTTATCTTTATTCTTAACCGCGTTTTCTTTATTATTTCCGCCGCATTTGCATATTGCAAGAAATATCAGCATAGCTTCTTCAGAACAAAAAATAATTTCCGTGATCAGCGATTTGCATACCTGGAATAAATGGAACAAGTTCATCAACGATTCATCATTAACCAACAAAACTATTTCGGCAGGCGGAGATAGTTTGCGATCGGACCAACTGCAGATTTCTGTAAAAAAAGATTCCATAGGTAACATAGAAATAATATGGACGCAACCAAATAAAAAAACATTTACCGGCGGTTTTAAATTAATGGAAATAAATCCCGGTTCCGTTACTGTTCAATGGTATTTCGATTTTACTTTTAAATGGTATCCGTGGGAAAAATTCAGCAGCCTTATATACGATAAGCAGTTGCAACCGGAAATTGAAGAATCTTTAAATAATCTTAAGCAACTCGTGGAAAACAATCCTTAATTTTGATGCTCAAATAAAAATTTGCGAATATGAAAAAGTTATTGGTTTTAATTCCTTTTTTGGCATTGGCAATTGCATGTCATAGCCAGGGTGAGGACAAATCTAAACGCCCAAGTCCACCGGCAAAAGCTGTTGAAACAACTAAAGATGGTGTAACCATCAGCATTGATTACAGTCAGCCATCGGTAAAAGGCCGCACTATCGGCAAAGACCTGGAACCCTTGCCAGGCAAGGTTTGGCGCACCGGCGCAAATGAAACTACTGTTTTTGAAGTTAACAAAGACGTAAAAGTTGAAGGCAAAACTTTACCGGCCGGTAAATATGCATTGTTCACAATTGCTAATGGCAATGACTGGACAATTATTTTCAACAAAACGATCAAGTGGGGAGCGTTTTCTTACAAACAGGATGAAGACGTTTTGCGCGTTAATGTGAAATCAAAGAAGTCGCCAAAATTCACAGAAAAATTTACCATTACAGTTGGCAAAGATGGAAAAGTTTCTTTGTGGTGGGGCGATTATGATGTTGATTTTTGGGTGAAGTAGTGAATTGTGGATGGTGAACAGTGAATAGCTGTTTACAAACCTGTCAGGTTTTTAAAAATCTGACAGGTTTATTTTTTTGAGTTTTTTTATTTTGATACCAACTTTAGTAACTCCGGTTGAGCATTCTTGCGTCGCACTCTTATACAGTTGAATTTCTATTCACCTCTGCATCACAATTTGCAGGTTGCTTTATTATTTGCGTAAGATATCTCCGTGCCTCTGCGGGTAAAAAATATCTAAAGCTTCAGTAAAAAATTATACACCTTATTCAACTGATCTTCTGTAATGCAGTATGGCGGCATAATGTAAACAGTATTTCCAAGCGGGCGCAAATAAATTCCATTTTGCAATGCTTTTTGTGTGATAGTTGTGCTGATACTATTTAAGTAATTATCATCTCCCGAAATAATTTCAAACGCAACGATGGTTCCGATTTGGCGAAGATTTTTAGTTTGTAGTTTGTGGTTTGCAGTTTGCAGTTGGATAACAAATTCTTCATTCTTTTTTACAATATTTTTTATTCTTTTAAAACAATTTTCTTCTTCAATTAAATCAAGACTTGCAAGAGCCGCTGCGCATGCAATAGGGTTGGCTGTAAATGAATGCCCGTGAAAAAAAGTTTTTGATCTGTCATCGCTTATAAAAGCATCAAAAATTTTTTGCGTTGCTGCTGTAACTCCGAGCGCCATTGTTCCTGTTAATCCTTTGCTGAGACAAATAATATCAGGTTTATTTTTTAGATACTCACTTGCAAAAAATTTTCCGGTGCGGAAAAAACCGGTCATTACCTCATCCGCAATGCAAATAATATTTTTCGATTTTATTTCAGAAAGTAATTCGTCAAGCAAAATTGCATCGTGAATAAGCATTCCGCCGGCAGCCTGCAAAAGCGGTTCATAAATAAAACACGCAATTTCATTTGCATGCGTGCTGATTATTGATTTTATATTTTCAAAATTTTCTGGAGTTGGTGTATCAATAAAAATAACTTCAAACAAATAATCACGAAATGGTAAAGTAAAAACTCCGCGTTCACTTACACTCATCGCGCCGAATGTATCGCCGTGGTAGGAATTGCGGAAAGCGAGAATTTTATGTCGGGAGTCCGGAGTCCGAAGTCCGGAGTCCGAAGTTGAAGAGATTGCATCTGACTTCCGACCTCCGACTTCCGACATCTGACTCCAAAACTGAATAGCCATTTTCAGCGCAACTTCTACAGCCGTGGATCCATTATCTGAATAAAATATTTTTGAAAAATTGCCAGGAAGAATTTTTAATAATCTTTCTGCAAGCAGCACTGCCGGCTCGTGCGTGAAGCCGGTGAAAATAACGTGTTCTAATTTTTTTGCCTGCTCATAAATTTTTTCGGCAATATACGTATGTGCATGACCGTGAATGTTAACCCACCAGCTGCTGATGGCATCAATATAGCTGTTGTTGTTTTCATCGAACAGCAGCGCGCCTTCGCCTTTTGTTATGGCAATTGGCGGAAGCATATTTTTATGTTGCGTGTATGGATGCCAGATTACTTTTTGATCTCGTTGTGTTAATGATGCCATGCGGCAAAGATAAGAAGTATGAGGTATGAGGTATGAGGTATGAGGTATGAGGTATGAGGTATGAAGTATGAAGTATGAAGTATGAAGAGAAGGCTAATAGCTAAAAGCCATAAGCTATGAGCTATTAGCAGTTTCGGATTATGAGCGGAAGTTGAATAGGATTTCTACAGCACAAGAGTGCGACGCAAGGATGCTTAATAGATATTCAAATGCCGGAAACATAAAAATAAAACGAATAATTTTGGTGCAACGATTTGTATATTAAAACTGTCAGGTTAGCATAACATGGATTATTACCAACTGGTAAAGGATTGCGAAAAGGGTAAAGCTGCCGCCCAGCGGGAGTTGTACAATCATTTTGCCAACCCGATGCTCGGCGTGTGTTATCGTTATACAAAATCCATGAGTGATGCGGAAGATGTGCTGCAGGAAGGTTTTATTAAAGTGTTTAAAAATTTGCATCAATACAAAGGTGAAGGCGAACTCGGCGCGTGGATACGGCGCATTATGGTGAATACTGCGATAAATTACCTGAAAAGCCGGAGCCGCTATCAATACGATTTGGCGTTTGTTGATAATGGATTGCATCCGGTTTCGGATGATGACCCGCAATTATTATTGAACGCAAAAGAACTTGCCGATTTAATTCGTCAGTTGCCCGCAGGTTACCAGGCTATTTTCAATTTACATGCTGTTGAGGGTTATAGTCATGTGGAAATTGGAAAGATGCTGGGTATAAATGAAGGCACATCCCGCTCGCAATATGCACGGGCGCGCGTGTTGCTTATTAGCTGGATAAAAAAAAATTCGCTGGATAACAAAACTGAATTTTATGCACGACCCTGAATTTGAAAAACATGTGCAAAAGAAATTGGAGGAATTAGAATTTAATCCTTCCGAAAACGTGTGGAAAAAAGTGGAGGAAGAAATAAAAAAAGATAAGAAGCGGAGAATTCCACTGCTATGGATTTTTTTGCTTGGAGGTTTATTATTGGTCGGAACTTATTGGATATTTTCTGCTCGGAAAAATACGAATACAATTTCTCAAAATAAGATCGATGAAGTAAAAAGTAAAAACGAAAAAATAAAAAGCGGAGAAACTAAAGCCGCAGATTCGCAGATTGAGAATGGAAGTAAAAACGAAAAAGTAAAAAATAAAAAAACTAAAGCTGCAGATTCGCAGATTAATAATGAAAATCTGATCGCAGCTGATAAAAAAAATGACAAGCTAAAAGAATCCGTTATTCAACAGCAAACCTTAGGAAATGAAAAAAGAAATTTAGCTGAAAAAAAATCCGTTCCCTTTATGATTAAAAATGAAAAAGTTAAAAGTGAAAAAACTAAAGCTGCAGATTCGCAGATTAATAATGAAAATCTGATCGCAGCTGATAAAAAAAATGACAAGCTAAAAGAATCCGTTATTCAACAGCAAACCTTAGGAAATGAAAAAAGAAATTTAGCTGAAAAAAAATCCGTGCCCTTTATGAGTAAAAATGAAAAAGTTAAAAGTGAAAATGAAGATGGCGGAAATGATGCAGCAGTTAATAATAAAACTAAAGCCGCGGATTCGCTGATTGCGATTGAAAGTAAAAATGAAAAAGAAAAAAATAAAAATATTAATGCCGCAGATTCGCAGATTAGTAAGACATCGATTTCGAATAAAATAAAAACTAAAAAAGAAAGTTCTTTGCAATTAGGGTTTACTGCAGGTATAGGTAGTTCAGGCGTTAATAATATTTTAGGAAGCTCTTATTTTACTCCGCCAAATTCTTTAAATGCGGCCGGCGCGCCTCCCGCTCATAGTCCTTCATCAATACAATCCGATCTTTCTTTTTACGCAGGATTATTTTTGAAAAAATCTTTATCGAAAAAAATGTCATTATCCGCGGGAATAAATTATCATTATTATTCAACAAAAATCCGTACCGGCGAACCTGGTGATAGTGTTGTGTATGTTTATACGGCAAACTCAAATTATAATTTTGCCGCAGCTGTTCCTGTACCCAGTTATTATGGAAGCGGCACTACGCATAGCTATACCAATCATTTTCATTTTATAGAATTACCGTTGTTGATGAATGTTCAACTGAATTCAAATCAAAAAATTCCTATTATTTGGCAGGCGGGATTATCTCTTTCCTATTTGATTCATACAGACGCTTTGCAGTTTGATCCTGTTTCGGGAGTGTATTATAAAAATAATTCGGTGTTTAATAAAACACAAGTGAATGCAATTACAGGATTTGCAATTGGATTTTATAAAAACAAAAAGCTTATCCAGATTGGTCCGGAATTTCAATATGGACTAACAAATATTTTGCAGAGTTATGCAAATACTAAACAGCATTTTTTTTACGGAGGATTAAAGCTTTCCCTGGTTCCACAAAAAAAATAATTTTTTGATGCAACGATAATTTTCTTTTAGCAGTCAACTTTCAAAATTAATTTTATGAGACGACTGCTTTCAACCACCAACTCCGCAATATTTTTTATCCTGCTCATTATTTTGTTCACTGGTTGCATGAAGGATAAAATCAGGTACACCTATCAGATAAGCACACCTGTGTATGAAACATTAACTAAGTACAGAGAAAATATAAAATCTGTTTCTTCAACTGCAATAACAAACCCGGGAAAAATTGCGACGTTTGGAAAATATATTTTTTTGAGTGAAACTGGTAAAGGCATTCATGTAATTGATAACAGCGATCCATCAAATCCAAAAAATATTTCTTACATCAACATTCCCGGCAACCAGGATTTTGCTATAAAAGGTAATGCTCTGTATGCCGATGCCAACGGCGATCTCGTAACTTTTGACATAAGCAATCCTGCAAAAGTTATTACGATGAATTTTCTTACCAGCGTTTTTCCTGATAACAGCATTTATTATACAGGTAATTCTGTTAATCCCGATTCGATCAACGTAGTTGTTAGTTGGATTACAAGAGATACGACTGTTGATTATAATCCTTCTAACTCTCAAATAATTTATCCTCTTTATGCCACCGGTTGTGCTAATTGTTACACTTTTGCTGCTGTTCCTTCTGCGTTTGCGACTAACGCGAGCGCATCCGCTACGGGTACAAACGGCTCTTTATCGCGATTCACCATCATCAATAATTATTTGTACACCGTTGATTACAGTGATCTCAGTGCTTTTAGTATTGCTGATGTTTTTAATCCTTCTTTTTCAAATAGATCAACTGTTGACTGGCACGTAGAAACCATTTATCCTTTTAAAGACAAATTATTTATCGGTACAAATAACGGCGTATACATGTACGATATACAATCATCTCCCGGAAATCCTTCTTTGATAGGAGAATTCACACATGTGCGCGGCTGCGATCCGGTGATAGCTGATAACACCTATGCATATGTCACACTGAATGATTCCAGCGCATGCCTCGGATTTTACAATCAGCTGCAGATCGTAAACATCCAGGATTTGAGTAATTCTTTTTTAGTAAAATCATACCAGCTTACACATCCGATCGGTTTATCAAAAGACAGCACCAATTTATTTATCTGCGATGGAATTGACGGACTGAAAATATTTGATGCAACGGATGTAACCAATTTGCAATTAATTGTTCAATTGAAAGATGCTGAAGTGTACGATGTGATTGCACAGAATGGATTAGCAATTGTTATGGCGAAAAACGGATTGTATGAATACGATTATTCAGACATCCACAATGTTCATTTAATAAGTAAACTGTAAACATATTGTTATGTTCAAAATAAAATGTTCAATACTTGTATTGATAATAATTGCCGGCGTAACAAATTGTTTTGCTCAGCAAAAAAAAGAAATGAAAACCTGGCAATTTCATTCATTTAATAATGTTGGTTTGCTCGAAGGTGAGGCTGGCTCTGCATTTCAGTTGCAAACTATTAATGGGTTTCAAACAAAATCGTGGTTTTTTGGAGCAGGAGTTGGATTAGATTATTACCGTTTGCGCTCTATTCCTTTATTTGCCGATGTAAGAAAAGAATTTGGAAAAAAGGAGAATAAATTTTTTCTGTATGCAGATGGAGGAATTAATTTTTACTGGTTAAGAGATAAGGATGTAAAACAATTTTATGTTGATGATAAATTTAAAAATGGTTTTTATGGAGAAACCGGTTTTGGATATAAATTTAATGTGAATCGAAAATTGGTGTTAACATTAAATGGCGGATACTGTTATAAAAAACTTACTGAAGATGGATATAATTATTATGGTTGGGGGCCAATTACCGGTCTTCCATCATATCCAACATCTAAAATAGTGTACAATTTGAATCGTGTTGTATTGAAAATTGGGATTGAGTTTTAATCATTTTGAATAAATTTCAGGTTTCTTTTAATGCCGTTAAATTTTGCTCTTTTTAAAGAAGAGTTGATAAATATTTTTTTAAAACTTTCTTCTGTCAATTCTTCCCAATTTTTTGTTGTGAAATTTAATATTTCCGGAATCGGCGAAAACTCCGGTTGATTGTTAGGTTTTGAAAAACGATTCCACGGACAAACATCCTGGCAAACATCACAACCAAACATCCAGTCGTCAAATTTATTTTTCATGCTATCGGGAATTAATGCATCTTTCAATTCAATGGTGAAATAAGAAATACATTTGCTTCCATCAATAACTTTATTATCAAGAATAGCATTTGTCGGGCACGCATCAATGCATTTTGTGCAAGTTCCGCAATAATCTTTTACAAACGGATCATCATATTCTAATTCGAGATCCACAATTAATGTTGCAATAAAAAAGAAAGATCCACTTTGTTTATTAATAAGATTTCCATTTTTTCCAATCCATCCTAACCCGCTTTTGACTGCCCAGGCTTTTTCCAAAACAGGAGCGCTGTCAACAAAACCTCTGCCGTGAAAATCTCCAACATTCAACTTGATCAACTTTGTCAATTCATTCAACTTTCTTTTTATCACTTCATGATAATCTTTTCCGTAAGCGTATTTAGAAATTTTCGGAGCATGTGCATGTTGATGATGTGAAGGAAAATAATTCAACAATAAAGTGATCACGGATTTTGCACCGGGCACAAGTTTGTAAGGGTTAACCCTTAGCTCAAAATAGTTCTCCATGTATTTCATGCTCCCGTGAAAACCCTTGTGCAGCCAGTGTTCCAGCCTGCGTGCATCATCATCTAATGGCTTTGCGGGTGCAATTCCGCAATAATCAAACCCACATGTTTGAGCAAGTTGTTTAATAATACGGCTATGGTTATGTAATTCCAAAATGTTTAAATATTATCGCCTGAATTATGGCATTACCAATTTTTTTTTATTATTTTGATTGTTATTCTAAACCTTAAACCAGGAAGAACCTATGAGCCTCAAAAAGTTTACATGCATTATAGCATGTTTTTTGCTATTGCAAAATTATTTATCTGCACAGGATAAATTAAATATTAAATTCGGAAAAATTACTCCCGCCGATTTTGATCTTTCCAAATATCAATTTGACTCAAGCGCTTCAGCAGTTATTATTGCCGATATCGGAAATACTTCATTTATCGGCAATGCAAAAGGCGATTTCACTCTTGTTTTTAAAAGATTTATGCGGATTAAGATTCTAAATAAAAATGGATATGATGCCGCGTCGCAAGAAATTTTGATTTACAGAGATGGAATGTATGGGGAAGATCTTCGGGAACTGAAAGCATCAACTTTTAATCTTGAAAATGGAAGTGTATCAGAAACAAAGCTTGATTCAAAATCAGTATTTACTGATAAAATAGATAAGAATTATTCAAACAAAAAATTTACCATGCCTGCTGTAAGGGAAGGTTCGGTAATTGATATTTCTTACACAGTTTGGTCTGACTACTACAATTATTTGCGCCCGTGGAATTTCCAGGGAGAATATCCTTGTTTATGGAGTGAATATGAAGTGATAATTCCACAATTTTTTCATTATGTTTTTATGAAACACGGAGATCAGAATTTTTTTATTAATACATCCAAAGATGTTCCGGAATTTTATTCTGTAAGAGAATCCGGTGGTGCATCAAGCAGTGATGATGTTTATAATATAAGCAGCATGGCAATCGATAACCGCTGGGTAATGAAAGATGTTCCGGTATTGAAAGAAGAAAATTTTACTTCTTCTTTAAAAAATTATATTTCTGCAATTGAATTTCAATTGCACTATGTTCAATACACAGCAACAAGCGAAAGACATGATAGAATGGGAAGCTATTTTATTGCCAGCGAAAAGTTGCTCAAAAATGAGAATTTTGGCGCAGAGCTCGACCAGGATAATGGCTGGATGACAAGCGAGCTTAATATTATTACGATCGGATGCACCACTCCATTGCAAAAAATGCAAAAGATATATACTTACATACGCGATCATTTTACTTGTACCAATCATAATGGCATATACACTGATAATTCTTTGAAATCAGTTTTCAAATCCAAAAGTGGAAATATTGCAGAAATTAATTTGCTGCTGGTTGCAATGCTGCGTCACGAAAATATAGTTGCCGACCCTGTTATTTTAAGCACACGCGATCACGGGTATGCCAGCGATATTTACCCGCTAATGCGCAAATTTAATTATGTTATATGCATTGCAAAAGATAGCGGGTTCAATTATATGCTCGACGCCAGTTGGCCAAAATTGAGTTTTGGTAAAATTGATAATGACTGCTATAACGGAGGTGCAAGAGAAATAAATGCAGAACATCCCAATTTATTTTACCTGAACACAGATTCTTTAAAAGAATCAAAAATTACTTCAACCTTTATTTTTAACGATGATAAAGTTGCCGGGGCTTTAAGCGGCACCTATACATCGGTTCTTGGAAATACTGAATCATATGATTTACGTAAGAAGGTTTCGAAAAAATCAGAGGAAGAATATTTTAAAGATATCAAATCGTATAATTCGGATTTTACTATTACCAATACCGGAATTGATTCGCTCACGCAATTAGATATGCCCGCAACAATTCATTATGATTTTTCTTATAAAATATCGTCGGATGATGAAATCATTTATTTTAATCCAATGATGTCTGAAGGATATAAAGACAATCCATTCAAATCCGCCGAAAGGAAATATCCTGTGGAAATGCCCTATGTAATGGATGAAATTTATGTGCTCAATATGGAAATACCAAAAGGATATGTTGTTGATGAATTGCCAAAATCCGCCAGGGTTTCTTTGAATGGAACTGAAGGTTCTTTTGAATATATAATTGCAGGCGACGATTCGAATGTTCAGCTGCGCTCGCGCATAAAATTAAACAAGGCAACTTTTGAACCTGATGATTACAGCACGCTTCGCGATTTTTTTGCTTACATCGTAAAAAAACAAAGCGAACAGGTCGTTTTCAAAAAGAAAAAATAATTCATGAAAAATATTTTCTGTTCAATTATATTTTTAACGCCAGCACTTTTATTTGCGCAGCAGTATAACGTAAGCAATATTCCCGATTCTTTAAAAAAAGATGCTGATGTTGTAACGCGTTACGAGGAAAGAATTTTTGAAATAAAATCTCCCGGCAAAGCTGTCGAACATGAACGCCATGTATATACTATACTTAATGAATCGGCAGATTATCTTGGAAATTACAAAAGCTATTACGATAAGTTTACGAGCATAGATCATATTAACGGAACGTTGTACGATGCAAACGGAAAAGAATTGAAGCATGCAAAAAAAGGCGATATGGAAGATGTAAGCGGAACCGGTGATGAAAGTTTAATGACAGATACGAGATACAAAGTGAATCATTTTTATTACAAAACATATCCGTACACGGTAGACTATGAAGAAGAAGATGACATTAATGGAATATTAGAAATTGCAGATTGGATACCCCAGGGAATAAATAAAGCATCGGTGCAGGATACGAAATATGTGATCATTGCGCCTAAGGATTATCAGCTACGATATAAATCCGAAAACTGCACAATCGAGCCGGTCATCACAGAAAATTCCGGCAAAAAAATTTATACCTGGGAATTGAAAAACCTTCCTGCAAAAAACAGTGAGCCATTAGCGCCATCATGGAATAAGTTAGTGCCTTATGTAATGCTTGCCCCATCTGAGTTTGAAGCCGGAGGATACAAAGGCGATATGTCTACCTGGAAAGGATATGGAAGTTTTTATTTCGACTTGTTAAAAGGAAGAGATGTTTTGCCGGATAATATTAAAATGCAGGTTCATCAATTAACTGACGGATTGAAAACTCCGAAAGAAAAAATTGCTGTTTTATACAAGTATCTTCAAAAAAATACAAGATATATCAGCATTCAATTTGGCATTGGCGGATGGCAGCCATTTGATGCATCTTATGTTTCAAATAAACGTTATGGAGATTGTAAAGCGCTTTCGAATTTTATGGTTGCTCTTTTAAAAGAAGCAGGAATAAAAGGCAATTCAGTAATTATAAAATCGGGAAAATATTCCACGAATCTTGATCCTGCATTTCCGAGCGATCAGTTTGATCATGTTATTAGTTGTGTGCCTTTACAAAAAGATACGGTTTGGCTCGAGTGTACAAGTCAAACACTGCCGGCTGGTTATTTAAGTGGCTTCACTGCGAACCGTTGGGGTTTGTTGGTGGATGAAAACGGAGGCACTCTTGTTCGCACACCCAAATATGGATTAAACGATAATCTGCAATTAAGAAAAATAAATGCAGCAATAAATGATGAAGGAAATTTAACGGCTTCTATCAACACATTTTATAAAGCTGAACAGCAGGATGAATTGGAGCAGGAAATAAATTACAGCTCTAAAGATGAGTTGCTGAAAAAATTAAAAACTGAAATTGATTTGCCAACTTACGATATAACAAAATTTGATTACAAAGAAGAAAATAACATTCCGCCGGATATAAATGAGTCTCTTGAACTTACTGCAAATAATTATGCACAGGTGAGCGGCAGAAGATTGTTTATCAATCCGAATATTTTAAATCGTTCCGGAGTTAAATTAAAAAAAGAAGAAGAAAGAAAATATAATGTTGAATTACATGCTGAATACAGAGACATTGATTCCGTTGAAATAAAAATTCCTGTAGGTTACGAACCTGAAGCATTGCCATCCGATAAAAAAATTGAAAGCAAATTCGGAAAATATATTTCGTCTGTAAAAGTAATGCCGGATAAAATTATATATTATCGTTGTCACGAGCAATACAGCGGAATTTTTTCTGCAGCAGATTATGCCAACCTGGTTGATTATTACGATCAGATTTATAAAGCAGACAGAGCTAAAATTGTTTTAGCGAAAAAAGAATAAACGGGTTGGCTACCGATTCTAAATTGCAAAATAGCATTTCATAAATTTTGCATATTGGTAAAAACACTTAGATAATCAATTTTCTGATTTGTGATCATCACCATGTAACCCTTTACCAGCAACGATCCTGCAATATTCCAGCCTTCAATTCCTGGGCAAGTTATTAAATGAAACGGTTATGGGTATGTAATTTTAACAGAAAAATTTTATTAGCCGAAAATTATAACCGCAACAATTTTTTTTTATTATTTTGGTTATAGTATAGATTAAACCTTAAACCAGAAAAAACCTATGAACTTCCGGAAGTTTACATGCATAATTGCATGTGCATTGCTATGGCAAAATTATTCATCTGCGCAGGATAAATTAAATATCAAATTCAGAAAAATCACTCCGGCAGATTTTGATCTCTCCAAATACAAATTCGATACAAGCGCTTCTGCAGTTATAATTGCCGATATCGGTAATACTTCATTTGCCGGCAATACAAAAAATAATTTCACCCTCGTATTTAAAAGATTTGCCCGGATTAAAATTTTAAACAAAAACGGCTACAATGCTGCAGTGCAGGAAATTTCGCTTTACAATAATGGAGAAAATGGCGACGAACTTTATGATTTAAAGGCATCAACTTTTAATTTGGTAAATGGAAAAGTAACAGAAACAAAACTTGAAAAAAAATCTGTATTCACTGATAAAATAGACAAATATTATTCCGTCAAAAAATTTGCATTGCCCGGCGTAAAGGAAGGTTCGGTAATTGATATTTCTTACACAATTAAATCTGACTATTACAATTATTTATGGCCCTGGAATTTTCAGGGTCAATACCCTTGTTTATGGAGTGAGTATGAGGTAATAATTCCGCGTTTTTTTAATTATATTTTTATGAAACACGGGGATCAGAATTATTTTATTAATACAACCAAAAATGTTTCTGCATTTTATTCTATAGGCAAACCAGTTGACGAATCAAACGGCAGTGATGTTTATGAAATGAAAAGCGCTGCAACAGATACACGATGGGTTATGAAAGATATTCCGGTATTGAAAGAAGAGAATTTTACTTCTTCTTTAAAAAATTATGTTTCTGGAATCGAATTTCAACTGCATTATGTTCAATACTCAGATACAAGTGAAAAGTATAACACACTGGATTCTTATTTTATCGCAAGCGAAAAATTGCTCAAAAAAGAAAATTTTGGAGCGGAGCTCGACAAAGAAAATGATTGGATGAACGCTGAACTTGATTCCATTACAAACGGATGTTCCACTTCCCTGCAAAAAATGAAAAAAATTTATGCCTATATACGCGATAATTTTACGTGCACCGAACACGAAGGCATTTATACAAACAATGATTTGCAATCTGTATTTAATTCTAAAAATGGAAACATTGCAGAAATTAATTTGTTGCTTGTTGCAATGTTGCGCCACGAAAATATTGTTGCCGATCCGGTTCTTTTAAGTACCCGCGAAAATGGATATGCCAGCGATTTTTACCCGTTAATAAGCAGGTTTAATTATGTTATCTGCACTGCAAAAGATAATGGCTTGAATTATATGCTCGATGCAAGTTGGCCTAAATTAAGTTTTGGTAAACTTGCTAATGATTGTTACAACGGAGGCGCGATAGAAATAAATAAAGAGCAGCCGAATTTATTTTTTCTCAACACAGATTCTTTGAAAGAATCAAAAGTTACTTCGCTCGTTATTCAAAACGATAATAAAAATGCAGGAGTTTTAGGTGGAACCTTTACTTCAGTTCTCGGAAATATGGAATCATACAATTTGCGGCAACAGGTTTCGGATAATTCCCAGGAAGATTTCTTCAATAATATCAGATCATTTAACTCTGATTATATTATTACAAATACCGGAATTGATTCGCTTACCCAATTAGATATGCCTGCAACAATCCGATATGATTTTTCTTATAAGATATCATCAGATGATAGCGTCGTTTATTTTAACCCGATGATCTCTGATGTGTATAAAGAAAATCCATTCAAAGCTGAGGAAAGAAAATATCCTGTTGAAATGAGTTATTTATTGGACGCAAAATATATGTTGAATATGGAAATTCCGAAAGGATATGTTGCTGATGAATTGCCAGAATCTGCAAAAATTTCTTTGAATGAAAACGATGGATCTTTTGAATATACAATTGAAAAAGATGCTTTCCATATTCATTTACTCTCGCAGATAAAATTAAACAAAGCCACATTTCAACCTGAGGATTATAGCAAGCTTCGCGATTTTTTTGCTTTCATCGTAAAAAAACAAAGTGAACAGATTGTTTTTAAAAAGAGAAAATGATCCTAAGAAAAATATTTTCTGTTTAATTTTCTTCTTAATGCCAATATTATTATTTGCGCAACAAGCTAATAAGTGAGCAATCGTTTTTTCTAAAAACTAAAAACTAAAAACTAAAAACTAAAAACTAAAAACTAAAAACTAAAAACTAAAAATTGAAAAGTCAATTCTGACTATTTTTCGCCTCAAGATGAAGTTTGTGAAAAAACCTGTGTATAGCCGGCGCAAGAATGAATCCAATATTTGTAATAAAAACAACTCCGCTGAACAAGGCATAAAAAGAAGAAAACCATTTTCCGCCATCCGATTTAATTTCAACCACCGGTCCCATGCCGCTTAAAATCATCGACGCATTATGTAATGAATCAAGCCACTCAATATTTGCAGTGTAATGATACCCGGCAACGCCAATGATCAGGCATAAAAAAATAATAAAAACTCCCCATGCAAGATTCTTCATCATTCGTTTGTAATAAACACTTTTTGGTGCAAGAGCTTGTCGCTTATTTTCGAACATGATTTTTATTTTGACAATAAAAATAGCAAGTTTGTTTTTTATCGAACAATAAAATATAATTAAGTAAATAGTTTTATTAAATTGCCCGTTACATAAACTGCCATGTGGAATATTTATTAGGATACGATATCGGTTCATCTTCCGTCAAAGCGGCTTTACTTGAAGCAGGTTCAGGAAAAGTTGCAGCTACGGCTTTCTCCCCATCATCTGAAATGGAAATTATTTCTCCCCAACCCGGTTTTGCAGAACAGGATCCGGAAAGATGGTGGATAGAATTGATTCACGCAACAGAAAAATTGAGGCAACAAGTTTTTTACCAAGCCGGTGAAATAATTGCAATTGGAATTTCCTACCAAATGCACGGATTGGTTTGTGTTGATAAAAATTTAAAACGATTGTACCCTTCGATTATTTGGTGCGATAGCCGCGCAGTTGATTTTGGCGACAAGGCATTTCATGAATTGGGAGAAGAATTTTGTTTGAAGAATTTTTTGAATTCGCCGGGAAATTTTACAGCATCAAAATTGAAATGGATAAAAGAAAATGAGCCAGGAGTCTATGAAAAGATTTACAAGATCATGTTGCCCGGCGATTATATCGCATTAAAATTATCCGGCGAACCGGCAACAACCATTTCCGGTTTATCCGAAGGAATTTTCTGGAATTATCAAACCAATTCTATAGCAAAAGAATTATTGGACTATTATGAAATTGATGAAAACCTTTTGTCTCCGATTGTTCCGACATTCGGCGAACAATCAAGAGTTAGTAAACAAGCGGCAACAATTTTAGGATTGAATCCAGGAACACCAATTTGCTATCGCGCAGGCGATCAACCTAACAATGCATTCTCTCTGAATGTTCTTCAGCCCGGAGAAATTGCTGCAACGGCAGGAACATCAGGTGTTGTGTATGGCGTTACAGATAAAGCTGAGTACGATTTGCATTCCCGGGTGAATACATTTGTGCATGTGAATAATTTACATAATCATAACCGTTATGGAGTTTTGCTTTGCCTTAACGGAACAGGAATTTTAAACAGCTGGCTGAGAAAGAATTTTTTCACTGATTTATCTTACGATGCAATTAATCATGAAGCCGCAAAAATATCCATAGGTTCAGAAGGTTTGCAATTTTTTCCTTTTGGCAATGGCGCAGAAAGAATTCTGTCAAATAAAAATATCACGGCAAATTTAAAAGGACTGCAATTTAACACGCATAATCGCGCGCATGTTGCCCGCGCAGCGCAGGAAGGAATTGTATTTGCGTTGAATTATGGAATGGAAATTATGCAGGCTATGGGAATGAAATTGCAAACAATCCGCGCAGGTTATGCCAATATGTTTTTGAGTGAAGTGTTTGCGCAAACTTTTTCAAATATTTCAAACTGTGTAATTGAATTATATAATACTGACGGAGCAATAGGAGCAGCGCGTGCCGCCGGCGTAGGCAGAGGTTATTATAAAAATTTTTCCGATTGTTTTATAGGTATGGAAGTTATAAAAAGAATAGACCCCAAAAAAAAATCGCATCAGCAGACTGTTGATGCATATCAAAACTGGAAAAAAGAATTGTTATATCTTATCAATTAAAATAAAAATCATGAGCATCGTCACCGGCAACAAAGAATTTTTCAAAGGCATCGGCCAAATTAAATATGAAGGAGCCCAATCCGACAATCCTCTTGCATATAAATGGTATGATGAAAATAAAATCGTCGCAGGAAAAACTCTCAAAGAATACCTGCGCTTCGCCGTTTGCTACTGGCATACCTTCTGCAACACTGGCGGCGATCCATTCGGGCCGGGTACAAAAAATTTTGAGTGGAATCAAAATGCAGATGCAATCCATCGCGCAAAAGATAAGATGGACGCGGCTTTCGAGTTCATCACAAAACTCGGCGTTCCTTATTATTGTTTTCACGATATCGATTTGGTTGATGAAGGAAATTCAATTTCTGAATATGAAAATCGTTTGCAAACAATTGTTGATTATGCAAAACAAAAACAATCTGCAAGCGGCGTAAAATTATTATGGGGAACCGCAAATGTATTTTCAAATCCGCGTTACATGAATGGTGCATCAACAAATCCTGATTTTGCCGCGGTCGCCTATGCGGGCACGCAAATTAAAAATGCGATGGATGCAACCATTGCACTCGGTGGCGAAAATTATGTTTTCTGGGGTGGGAGAGAAGGCTATATGACCTTACTCAACACAAACATGAAACGCGAATTGGATCATCTCGCAAAATTTTTAAGCATCGCCCGCGATTATGCGCGCAGGCAAGGTTTTAAAGGAACTTTTTTTATCGAGCCCAAACCCTGCGAGCCGACAAAACATCAATATGATTATGATGCAGCAACAGTAATCGGTTTTCTTCGCAACTACGGATTGGAAAAAGATTTTAAATTAAATATTGAAGTGAACCACGCAACCCTTGCCGGGCACACGTTTCAGCACGAACTGCAAATTGCTGCCGATGCAAATATGCTTGGCAGCATTGATGCAAATCGCGGTGATTATCAAAATGGTTGGGATACAGATCAATTCCCGATTAATTTAAATGAGTTGATAGAATCTGCATTGATCATTTTAGAAACCGGCGGATTTGGCGGCGGCGGAGTGAATTTTGATGCGAAGACAAGAAGAAATTCAACCGACCTCGAAGATATTTTTCTCGCGCACATCGGAGGTATGGATGCATTCGCGCGCGCATTTATTATTGCGGATTCCGTTCTGCAAAAATCTCCCTACAAAAAATTTCGTCAGCAGCGCTATGCTTCATTCGATAGCGGCAAAGGAAAAGATTTTGAAGATGGAAAATTAGCGCTCGAAGATTTGCGCGCGTTCGCAATTTCCAATGGCGAGCCAAAACAAATCAGCGGCAAACAAGAGTGGCTGGAGAATATCATCAATCAATACATTTGATTAGCTGAATGGTTGAAATGTTTATTGCTTCATCGTTTAAGCTAACAAATATTATCTATTAAATATTCGATATTAAATTTTTTGTTTCCAGCGACAGTAATTCTATTCACCATCGTTGCGTCGCACTCTTGTACTTAAACAATTCTATTGAGCGATAGCTTACAGGGGGTAAGTTTTTAAAAATTAAAACAAGTTGAATATTATAATCAAAGTTGTTGTGCGTTGGCAAGACTGCACACGCGGGGCGATTGCGGCAGTCTTGATTTTTTTGTTATTTTTTGCATCAAGGCAAAAAGTAAATAATAATTTTTACTGCGGATATCTATCTGGAATTTAGCATTTAAGATTTCCTTCAAACCTATTACTTTTGGTGCAGGAAAATATATATGTCTACACAATTTAATTACGGCATCGATCATATAACAATCGCAAAAACAATTGCATTAGCTAATGGCTCGCTAAAAGGAAATCTTTCTTTCGAGTCAATTAAAAAAATAAATAACAGTCAGCAGTATGTAAAAAATATTGTTGAACATAATACAACTGTGTACGGCGTCAACACAGGTTTTGGAATTCTTGCCAACACAAAAATCTCCGAAGAAGATACACTTACATTGCAGCACAAAATTTTGCAAAGTCATAGCGTTGGTGTTGGAGATCCTATTGCCGTTGAGATAGCTAAAATAATGCTCATTACAAAAGTACACGCACTTGCGCAAGGTTATTCCGGAATTCAGTTGCAAACTCTGCAAAGAATTTTATGGCATATTGAAAACGATGTTATTCCTGTTGTTCCGGAAAAAGGTTCTGTTGGCGCAAGCGGAGATCTCGCGCCACTTGCTCATTTGTTTTTACCATTGATCGGATTAGGAGAAGTTTTTTATCAAGGCACAAGATATAAAGCGCAAGAAGTGTTGAAGAAATTCAAATTATCTCCATTGCAACTTGGACCGAAAGAAGGTCTTGCATTAATAAACGGAACACAATTTATTTTATCGTTTGCTGTAAAAGTAGTTCAGCGCATGCACAATTGCTTGGAAGCGGCAGATATTATCGGCGCGATGAGCCTCGAAGCATTAACAGGAACCAAAGCGCCGTTCGACGCGCGTTTGCACGATTTGCGTCCGTTTGCCGGAAGCAAACTCGTAGCGAAACGGCTACGTATGCTGGTTACCGGTAGTGATATCATGCAAAGTCATGTTGATTGTGGAAGAGTACAGGATCCGTATTCCCTCCGTTGCATGCCGCAAGTGCACGGGGCGAGCCGCAATGCGTGGCTTCATTTAAAAGAGTTGACAGAAATTGAATTGAATTCTGTTACTGACAACCCAATTATTTTAGGAGAGAACGATACAATAAGCGGTGGCAATTTTCACGGGCAACCATTGGCATTGCCATTAGATTATGCATGTTTCGCTGCTGCAGAAATCGGAAATATTTCTGATCGTCGTTGCTACTTATTACTCGAAGGCAAATGGGGATTGCCATTATTGCTGATGAAAGATGTGGGATTAAACAGTGGCTTCATGATTCCGCAATACACAACCGCTGCGTTGGTAACAGAAAATAAAACTTTATGTTTTCCTGCAAGCGCGGATAGTATTCCTACATCGCTTGGACAAGAAGATCATGTGAGCATGGGAAGCATCAGTGCGAGAAAAGTAAACCGGGTGCTCGATAATTTAGAATTCATTTTAGCTATTGAACTATTAAGCGCATGCCAGGCAATTGAATTCAGACGACCTTTGAAAAGCAGCGCCATTCTTGAGTTTGCACATGATTATGTTCGCAAGTTTGTTGGCTTTGCAGAAGAAGACAGAATTTTTTCTGATGATATCAACAGCATCACCAACATAATCAAAGATTTTTCTTTTGTGGAGAAAGTGAATGCGTTTGCGCTTTCAAAGAATGTTGAGTTGAATGAGAACTATTCTGAGTTTAGTATATGAATGAACCACATAGGTACATAGCTATGTGTTAAAAATATTTCCCAATGAACACACTCACCAAACGTTACGACGCTATCAAATACAAAACACCAACCGGCACAACGCTTAGTTGCAAAGGTTGGATCCAGGAAGCGGCGTTGCGCATGCTCTTAAACAATCTTAATCCCGAAGTTGCTGAACGTCCTGACGAATTAATTGTTTACGGTGGTCGCGGCAAAGCTGCGCGCAATTTTGAAGCCCTTGATAACATCATTGCTGCATTAAAAATTGTAGAGAACGACGAATCATTATTAATTCAAAGCGGAAAACCTGTCGGTATTTTAAAAACACATAAGGATGCGCCACGGGTTTTAATTTCTAATTCGCAACTCGTTCCTAAATGGGCAACGTGGGAACATTTCGACGAGCTCGAAAAAAAAGGATTGATGATGTTCGGGCAAATGACTGCAGGCAGTTGGATATATATCGGCTCGCAGGGAATCGTTCAAGGCACCTATGAAACCTATGCGGCGGTCGCAGATAAACATTTCTCATCTGCTAACAGCTCAAAGCTAAAAGCTCATGGCTCTCTCAAAGGTACTCTCAACGTTACAGCAGGGCTCGGCGGCATGGGCGGCGCGCAACCTCTCGCAATCACGATGAATGAAGGCGTTGCGCTTATTGCTGAAGTGGAAGAGTGGCGCATAGATAAGCGCATCGAAACAAAATATCTCGATGAGAAGTTTTTAGATATTGATGAAGCTATAGACAAGGCACAAGAGTACAAGGCACAAGGCTTGCGCCGAAGCATCGGCGTGTTATGCAATGCCGTTCATTTGCTGGAGAGACTTGTTGAAAGAAATATCATCCCCGACACACTCACTGATCAAACTTCTGCACACGATCCGATCATAGGTTATTGGCCGCACGAGATTTCTTATGAGCAGGCGAAAATTCTTCGCGAAGAAAACCCGCAGCAATATTTAGATTATGCTTATCGCTCCATGTATCGTCATGTGCAATTAATGATTGCGCTAATGGATAAAGGCGCAATTACTTTTGATTATGGAAATAATATTCGCGCGCGGGCGCAGGAGTACGAAGAAAAGCTCAACGCAGAAGGCATAACGCATAACGCAGAAGGCATAACGCTCAACGCAGAAGGCATAACGCATAACGCAGAAGGCATAACGCTCAACGCAGAAAGCACAACGCATAACGCAGGAAGCGTTGTGCGAAGCGTTCAGCGCGGCCGCTGCTTTTCTTTTCCCGGCTTCGTTCCCGCATATATAAGACCGTTATTTTGCGAAGGCAAAGGTCCGTTTCGCTGGGCTGCGCTTAGTGGAGATCCGAATGATATTGCAGTTACGGATGAAGTGATTGCAAAACTATTTCCCGAAAATAAATCTTTGCAACGCTGGTTGAAACTTGCGAAAGAAAAAATCGCTTTCCAGGGATTGCCCGCGCGCATTTGCTGGCTCGGACAAGGCGAACGCGAAAAAGCCGGACTCGCTTTTAACGAATTGGTACGAAAAGGCAAAGTAAAAGCGCCCATTGTTATAGGTCGCGATCATCTCGACACAGGAAGTGTTGCTTCTCCTAACCGCGAAACAGAGGCTATGCTCGATGGCAGCGACGCTGTTGCAGATTGGCCTATATTAAACGCATTGTTGAGTACAGCCGGCGGAGCGAGTTGGGTGAGTTTGCATCACGGTGGTGGTGTTGGAATGGGCTATAGCATTCATGCGGGAATGGTTATTGTTGCTGATGGAAGCGATGATGCCGATGCGCGATTGAAACGCGTTTTGCGAAATGACCCAGGCATAGGTGTTATACGACATGCCGATGCTGGCTATGAAATTGCAAAAGAAACTGCGAAGAAATTTGATTTGGATTTGGGAGATAGGTTGAAGGGGTGAGTGGTTGATTAGGTTGCTTTGTTGAATAGTTGAATTGTTGAACAAAGTTTATGCTTTGTTCTTTTTTATTTGCGCAAGAAAGAACCCCCAAAGCGCATCAATCATCAATTAATCTTGTTTGTTCTTTTTTGTTTGTGCAAAAAAGAACCAAAAAGCACACCCGAAAACGATAACAGCCCGTTTTCGGGATTGTTCCCTGATTTAACTTTTGTGCTACTGTGAATTCAACTGTAGTAATACTATTGTACGCTTCTACTGTGTGATTCCTCGCAATGACGAACTCTCAAAATACTTTACAAAATTAGTTAGCGTGATTGTATAGGAGCAAATCCGCAATTTCAAATCCGAAATCCGCAATTTCAAATCCCGTATCCCGCATCCCCAATCCCAAATCCCGAATCCCCAATCCCAAATCTCAAATCGCAACTCCCTCTGCTACGCGAATATAATATCCGTTGATGTCAATAAAAGCGAATTCTCGTAAACCATATTGATGTGTTCTTAGTGTATCTGCGATTGCGATATTCTTATTCTGAAATTCTACAAATATTTCTTCTATGTTTTCAACAAACCACATTATTGCTAAACCGTTTGGCGCAAAATTTTCATCTTCACCAAATAAAAGTCGCATATCGTCACGTCTTATTCCACCGTCTTTAAACTCTCCGTTTTCATTTACCCATGTCCATTCTTCGTAAAACCCTAAAGTGTCATGGTAATAGTTTAATGTTTCGCGAAGATTTCTTACCGGCAGATGCGGATTGCTGCGTATGAATTTTTTTGCCTTCATTTTTTATGTTGCATGATGCAAAGTTATAATTGTGTGTTGAATGTTGAATAAGTTGAAAGGTTGAATGGTTGCATTGTTGGATGGTTGATTGCGTTGTATCATTATTTCCGGAAGTGAACTAAATAAAAACTCTTAGCAATGCTGATAATACTTTCCCGAAAAAAAGATTTACTTATATTTATTAGGAATTTTTGTGGTTAAACTCTAACCTATTTACATGAAACCACTTCTTACACTTCTGCTTTTACCGGTTTTTCTTTATAGCAACATTTTTGCTCAAACACAAACTGATATTCCGGAGTTTGGCAAGGTAAGCGTTGATGAATTGAAAATGACGGAATGCGCATTTGAAAAAGATGCGGGCGCAATGAAGCTTTTAAATACAGCAAAGATCAGTTTTGATATCGGCGGCGGAATAACTTTAGAGTCACCAAGGCTCATTACTGAATATCGCGTTCGGATCAAAATATTTGATGAGCGCGCATTTCATGCAGCAAACATCAAAATACCATACATAAGCAAAAGTAAATCTTCTAAAATAACAGATGTTGAAGCCTATATCTACTACCTTGACGATGCCGGTAAAATAGTAAAGGAAAAAGTTGAAAAAAAAGAAGTGTTCAACGAAAATACCAAAGCCGGCACAGCGCTTAATTATTTGTCGTTCACGTTTCCGAATTTAAAAAGCGGCTGTGTTATAGAGTATAAATTCAAAAAAACAGATAAAAACTCTATTAACATACAACCCTGGCTTTTCCAGGATGTGATGCCAACGGCTGTATCAAAAGTAGAAACGGTTATTCCCGCCTACATGAAATTGTATTATCACATTCATGCTCTTGATGAAATTCAAAAAGATTCTGCTTTCAACGAGTATCGCAAATATATGTTCAGCGAACGGTTAGTGAATTTTACCATGCGCAATGTTCGCTCTTTTAAAATTGAGCCGATGATGACTGCGCTTAAAGATAACCTGCAACGAATTGAATTTACACTAACATCATTTATATCAAGAGGCGTATTTTCTGATGAGCGGCTCAGAATGGTATCTTATAATTTTTCGCTTTTGAATGCGCGATTTTTTGGTCGTCAATTTAAAAAGCATATTGCCGGTTCAGATCCATTCGTCGACTCCGTTAAAAAATTAAATTCCCTCGAAGATAAAATTGCCTCCGTTTACAACTATGTTAGAAGAAAAATTGATTGGAATAGCGAGTATAGTTTCTTTTGCGACAGCCTTGAGGAATGTATTAAGAACAGATCCGGCAACCAGGCAGACATGAATTTATTTTTTTTAAACCTTTTACGATCTTCCGGTGTTCGATGCTATCCGCTCCTTATAAGTACGAGGGAAAACGGCAACCCTGATCCAACCTATGCGAGCACGGCGCAATTTAACGGCGTAGATGTTTTGATCACCATAGACAGTTTGAATTATTATATTGTTGATTGCACACAAAAAAATCTCTCTTACAAAACACCTCCGTACAATGTTATTAACAGCAATGCTTTTTTGGTAGATGAAAATTTTCCCGGATGGATGTTTATTAAAGAATCCAGGATACTGATGCAAAATAACACTTCGGTGCTGGCGCAAATGAACAACGATGGCACCATAACCGGCAACATGAAGATGTCTTTGTTTGGCTTCGCGAAGAATGAATTACTTACTGAACTAAAAAAGAAAAAGAATAACACAGAAACGAACAACCGCAATGCCGCTGATGTGGATTTAATAGTGGATAGTCTTGCAACAGTAATTAATAATGAAGATGATGATACCCTTGTTCAGCGAATGTTTTTTCATTTAACTCCTTTGAACACCGATAAAATTTATTTCATCAACACATACCTGTTTTCAGGATTCAAAATAAATCCTTTCAGAGACTCCGTACGTTACTCAGATATTGAATTTGGCTGCAGTCAATCCTACAATGTGAATATCCAGATTCATATCCCGGAAAATTTTTCAATTGAAGGACTTCCTCAAAGCAATGTCATCAGGCTTTATGATTCAAGTATTCTTTTTAAAAGAGAATTTTTTTCGGATGAAAGCAATATACTCGCGCGATATACTTTTACCATGACCAAATCGCACTTTGATAAAGAAGATTACAAAGCCCTTAAAACCTTTTTCGAAAAATTTTATACCTTATTGAATGAAGAAGTTTTATTAAAGAAGAAAGATTAAAAGCGGGGAATGATTGTGATGAAGTGTTGCAGTGTTGAATGGTTGGATTGTTGCATTGTGGAAAAGGCGATCGTCATTGCAAGGAACGAAGCGATGGAAATTAGAAATAAATAATAAGAAATAAGGAATGAGAAAGTATAGAGAGCGATTACTTTCTTATTCCTTATTTCTTATTTCTAACTTCTTATTTCTATTTCTTCTTCATCGGTTCGGCAAACTGTCTTTGCTTTTCATCTATCGCGGCTATCTTTCCATCTTTCATTAAAATATCATCTACTAAAATAACAGAATCGCTTTTTCCTTTTTTATCAGTCCATCTTTCTTTACTCCACACCGTAACCCATGTATCTTTTTGATCAGGATAATATACAGTTTCCCATGTGTCAACATCTGCAGAGGCTGAAGCTAATGCTGCGCGCATCGGTATCATCATTGCCATTAAAGAATCTTTCTTTCCCTTATAATAGAATTTATCTGCAATAAATTCAATGGAGTCGGCAAAGTTGTCGAAGCATCCTTTTACATCGCCATCGAGATATTTTTTAAATGCAGTAAGCGCTATCACAGCATTTTTTTCATCTCCCGGTTGCCAGTTGATGCCGTACTTGGGAACGAAAGGATAAACCAACGCTTGCTTTGCAGCGGTGCTGTCGGTTTTAACATCGTCTGTTTTTGCCGGCGTGTTGCAGCTAAAAATTACGATGGATAATAGAATTGCGGGAAGGAGTTGTTTCATAAACTTGTTTGTTTTGGTTTAGAATAATTGTATGCTTTAACAGAATCTATTAAGGTTGAGAAGTTTTATCAAGTTACAATTAATTTAAAAATAAATTTTTGTTTGGTTTGATTAATGTAAAATAAAAATTTGAATATTGATGCGCAATAATTATCTCCCATTTAATAATCTGTAAAAACATCTATCATGTCAATCATCTTAACTTTTACTCACGCTGGTTTTACTACAGCCTTATACGACGATGCAATTAAAAAATTAGCCGATGCGGGAGCCGCTGCACCTAAGGGCAGAACTTTTCATGCTGCTTACGGCGACGCTGAAAACCTTAGCATAACGGATGTGTGGGATAGTGTGGAAGACTTCCAGGCTTTTGGAGCAACACTGCTTCCTATTTTAAGCGCAATGGGCGTTGACCCAGGCATGCCCGTTATATCTCCGGTGCATAATGTGATTGAGGGATAGCGCGGAACAATTGCTCAATGTAACAATTGCTCAATGTAACAATTGAGCCATTGAGTAATTGTTACATTGAGCCATTCTCAATTCCCCGCTGCTTTCGGCGCTCCCGGGCCAATTATTGCGCGATTTCTTTTGTACGCAATAAAAAAATCTTCCGCAGATGTTTTAAATTGAACGGCCATTTTATCCAATTGATCTCTTAAAGTTCCATTTGCCTGTTTAAATAAATTTCTAAGCGTGGCGCCATAGGCCGCGCGCTGCGATACTGCATTGCGCGGCGAAGAAATTTTTTCTTCGTAACTATCCATAGCAGTTTGAAAATCGCTAAGGTTATCGGCAGTGATGCCGTAAGCTTTGAGCGCTTTAATATTTGCATTTAACACATCGTAAATGTTGGAGCAAACAGGCACGAGCATTTCGGCAGTAATGCGTTTAAGCTCGGAAAATGAATAGTTAACCTGCTCTTTAATTTCATTGTTGTTTGTGGAAGATGCGAATGCAAAAATCACCGCGCAAAGATCGGAAGCCTGCTGGCAAAGCGCAATGCGCAGTTGGTTTTTATCTGCCGCGATGCCACTTATAATGCCTGCTTCTAACTGCACCGTGTTGTGAATTTCGCCAACAGTTGTTTCAAATGCAGAAAATGCAGTTTGAAATGCGGGCAGTGTGGCAACCGTATCGCTGTTATTATTACAATAAGCAATAACGGCGTCGTACATGTTGAGTTTTGACTCATTTTGTTTGTTCATAGGAATGGTTTTTAATTTTAAAAAAATAATTGTCACAATAAAAATAATAGCACAATCCGGCGGATGCAATAATAAATCGCGTATTGTTTTATAGAATTATTACTACAAAACATCAGCTAACGGTAATGTATGGGTAGAAATGCTTTCTGCTGAAAAAACAATTACTCATGCTCAACAAATAACTGTCAATGTTTCCGGCTTCGCCGGCGCCGGGGTAATACCAATTCATTTTTGCTTTAATGTAATTACAGGCTGGTTGATTTTCAATTTGCCTTGCTTCACATTCAGCAGCGTTTGCATAGTGCACGGCAATGTTTTGCCCTGGTGTATTGTTTTTGCATGATGCCGGCCTGACATTGTTTCGCGCGAGGAGAGGGTTGCCAGGAATTAATCAGCGGGATGCCGTCATGTTCCGCATATGGCCGGACATGTGATGTTGCGGTTTAAAAATGAGATTGCCACGTCGCGCCATGCACAAACCATCGCGTCGCTCCTCGCAATGACGTTGATTAATTTTATAATGCACTACGAGGTTCGTCATTGCGAAGCCCATTGCATGGGTTTGTGTGTGAGCACGGGCTGTGGCAATCTCAAAATAAAATGATCAGATTGCCACGTCGCGCCATGCACAAACCATCGCGTCGCTCCTCGCAATGACGTTGATTAATTTTGTAATGCACTTCGAGGGTCGTCATTGCGAAGCCCATTGCATGGGTTTGTGTGAGAGCATGGGCTGTGGCAATCTCAAAATAAAAGAAATGCGATGCCGATATAAACCCTTTCTTATTTATTTGAAAGCATTGTTACGTGTGCAGAAACAGCTTGCCACCTGTTTTTTCTTTTCTCATAAATATCCTGGTAGCAATTTTTACCGGTCATCTCTTTCCCACCTGTTTTATAGGTGAATGTTTGCCAGCAATTAACTATTGCTACAGTTGGCGTTATAATTCTGATATTAACAGAATCAATTGTTAGTGAAGTAAACTCTATGTTGGATGATGATACCATGTTAAGGTTATCTTTTTTAGTAAGTTTATTACCAGCAGGATTGATCATTAAGAAATCATCAGAAAGAATTTTAGAAAGAGCTGCCGAATCTCTTCTAACGATAGAATTTCCGAAATCCTGGTTCAGCTTTTTTAATGTATCTATGTCGGCTGACTGTGCAATTATGCTTTGTGCTACACTGAGCAGGAAAATAAAGATGAATATCTTTTTCACAACGGTAGCAATATCTTCACAAGTTGCTGTCATTTTCATAAACTAACGCTTACCTATAACCGAAGTTATGAATCGCTATTCGGTTTCTTTTATCTTTCTTAATTTTCTCCCATAAAATTCCAGTATCCATATACTTCTTCCAAATGAATATTGGTATCCGGCCAGTGTTCCATATCAAAGCCGGGCGCTTTTTCCAAAATCTCTTTTTTTTGATTAAACACAAAAGCTTTATTGGCAGCATCAACCTGCAAAAGCCTGAAAGGAATGGCAAAATATTTTATCCCGATGCCGAGAAAACCTCCGAATTCAATTATAAAATAATCAATGGTGCCGGAAGTAATATCAATCATAATGTCTTTGATGTGGCCTAAGTGTTCATTTTTATCGTTGTGCACTTTATCCCCGATTATTGTTCCGGCAGTTAAATATCTCAGGGGCTTGTTGGCGAAAAGTTCACCATGATTAATGCCGGTGAGATTGTCTTCGTTAAAAGTATTCATGATATTTTTTTTATTAAAGTTGAAATGTTTACCATAAAAATATGCAATAATCATGCACAAAGTGATTTGCGCAACATCTATGAACAATCTATTGGCGCATTTTAATTGAAGATTAGATATTGAAGATTGAAGATTTAATATTGACTGTCGCTGCTAAAGCAATATTCAATTTTACATCTTACCTGGTACATCTCGATTGAAGATTTAAGATGTAATATTTAATATTGAATGTCGCTGCTAAAGCATTATCAATTATCAATTATCAATTCTCAATTATTAATTCTCATTCACCATTCTCAAATATTTTCCATAACTTGGTTGTTCGGTTCTGCTATTCAAATTTGTCTCCGCGAAAACGATTGCCTACTTCTTTCTGTTGCATTTTTTAAAATCTAAATAAAAGCATCATGAAACAACTTGCATCTGTTTTTCTTTCTGGAATCGTTTTATTCTTTACATCCTGCTCCGGCGGTGGTAGCGCCGACGATAAAAAAGCTGCAGATACTACTGCTACTGTAACTGCTACTCCTGCTCCGGCTGTATTTAAACCTTATGATTTGGTAGTGATCAGGCATAAGGTAAAAGATTTCGATAAGTGGAAAGTTGCGTATATCGCACATGATTCTGTTCGCAAATCTTTCGGACTTACTGATGAGGGTTTAGCACGCGGATTGCAGGATTCAAACTACATAACTGTTGTTGAAATGGTTTCTGATGTGCAAAAAGCAAAACAATTCTCTATGCTTCCCAACCTGAAAGAAGCAATGAAAAAAGGCGGAGTTGTTGGCCCGGCTACATTTGATTTTCTTCATGTAATTCGCTACGACACTTCTAAAGCCGAAAGCCCCAACAGGATGGAGGTTGTGCATAAAGTAAAAGATTTTGATGCGTGGCTAAAAGTTTTCGATGCTGAAGGATCAGCAGCAAGAGCGGCCTATGGAACGGTTGATAAGGGAATCGCCCGTGGCATTGATGACTCCACAATGGTTTACGTATTGTTTGTTGTTACCGATGCAGCAAAGGCAGAGGCAAGAGGTAAATCTCCTGAATTAAAAAAGATAATGACAGATGCCGGTGTTGTAGGCGCTCCGAAAATATATATGTTCAGAGAAATGCAATAATATTATTTCATACACGCAGAGCCGTTGCGCAACAGGCAACGGCTTTTTTTATTCTTATAAGATTTATTCGTTTGCGGAAATGCGCGGTGTGCAAATCTTGCTGATGTGGAAATGAGAATCTCTGCTATATACTGTTTATCTTTTAACTTTGTGTGTTGATTTTTCTGCTGTAAATTTTTATGCGTATATTAACTTATGCTATCTGCTTTTTATAAGAAATTGATCAATGCTTCAACATTTTATTTTCTTGTTTTTCCATTGCTGAGTTTTTCTCAACCGCAAACAATAACCTGCAAAGATATCAGGAACGGAATCTTTATTCTCTATTCACCAGCTGACGAATCGATGTCCACTTATACAAGAAACGGCTACGTTCAAAAAGAAATAAATCCGCAAAAACACGAAACTACTTTGTGGGATGTAGAATGGAAAAGCGATTGTTTGTACACGCTGAAATATAATTCAGGTTATGAAGACAGATCTAAGTACGAAATTAAATTTTTCCATAAGCATACGGTTGTTGTTCAGATTTTAAGTGTTACAGAGAACTATTACATTTTTAAAACCTCGATGGATAAAGCTTCTAATCCAACGGTATCAACCGATACTCTGTGGATAAAGCAACGCGGTGATGTAACAAACAGAACTGTGCAAAACCCCGGAATAGATAGCATACTTGCTGCTAAGAAAGCGGCGCACGATTCTGCAACAAGCAACTCAGCTGTGATATATGTTTTCCGGCCGGGAAAACTTCTTAATAACAAAATGAGCTATGATCTATTTATGAACGACGTTGCGCTTTGTGAAATGGGAAATAAGTCGGCGTACATCGTTCGTGTTTTTAAAGAAGGTATGGTAACCTTTCATGCTAAAATGGATAATCAGGAAGCATCCTTAACTGCCGGTATAGAATATGGGAAAAAATATTATTTACAATGCGATATTAGCTGGGGTCTTCAATTAAAACCAATGCTAACCATGTCAAATGCAGAAGAAGCCAAGCCTTATTTCGAGGATGGTATTAAATAGGAAACTTTTTATTTCGATTACTTCAATTGATATATGCAATCCACAAAAGCAATGATTAAAAACGCGTGGCCTTATCAAAAAGATAAAATGAATTTGCCCGTTGCGAATGTGGAAACGGCAATTTCTTTTTATGAAAAGATAATGGGCTTCAAATTGATCTCACGATCGGAAACGCCATATCCTTCTGCGATATTAGAAAGAGACGAAGTGCAATTCGGGCTTTCGCAAAATGGAGGAGACCCAACGCAGGATGGATGTTTTTTTGAAGTAGATAATGTAGAAAATGCTTTTGCGGAATTCAAAGCTAATGGGTTGGAAAAAGAAATCTCCGGTTTCGATATGCAAACACACGGAGAAACAAAGTGGAAAGTCTTTTTCATCATCGCACCCGACGGACTTTGTTACTGCATCGGCGAAAAAGTATAGAATATTAGTGTTGCGATATTTTTGCTCAAATGAGTTGTTCAATAATTTTCGTCGGGGAAAGGTTTACACACAAAAGACAAAAGCAATTAATCCTGAAACATATTTGACTGCGGTATATTTTTTGTGCAAGTTTATTAAACAACAAACTTTATGAACACAGGTATTATAAGCGGGTTAACAGTTGCAGTATTACAAATCAGTAGTCCTTCGTTTAAGGATAATGATTTCATTCCTTCAAAATTTACATGTGAAGGAGAAAGCATAAGCCCGGAACTTCATGTCAAAAATATTCCGTCAAATGCTAAAAGTTTAGCAATAATATTGGATGATCCGGATGCAACACACGGAACTTTTGTGCATTGGGTTGCATGGAATATTTCACCAACAGAAACGATAAAGGAACATACTGCAGATGCATCGATGGGTAATAATGGTGCCGGCAAAAAAGGTTATATCGGTCCGTGTCCGCCGTCGGGCATTCATCATTATCATTTTAAAGTGTATGCTTTAGATACAAAACTGAATTTAGCAGAAGGTTCCGGAAAGCAAGAGTTATTAGATGCAATGAAAGGTCACATTGTAGCTTCCGGTGAATTGATTGGTCTTTACAAAAAGGTAAAATGATCGCAATGCATCTGTTCTTTTCTTTGGTTAGTAAGAAAAGACAGGAAAAGTATTCTCTCTTACTATTACGTATGAGGATAACAGTTAGTAATTATGGCATAAGAAGCAGGGTGATTTAAAATTACTATGCAAGAACAGTGCGTTGTACTAATTGTTTCATGTAATGCAAAGCAAAGCGGGTTGCACGATCAACTTCTTCTATTCCCCCAAGCTGGTGATTTTTGAGTACCGGCAAACAATATTCTGATGTTAGATAACCTTTATATCCGGAATGATAAAGCGCATCTATAAATGCGGGATAATTGATCAAATCTCCGGTTGAAGGCGAAGGATCCTGAATAATTTCTCCATTTTTTTTCTGACTGAAATTCCATGCGCCATAATGCGTGTGTATTATATGTCCCTTGCAATTGTTTATTGCTTCATGAATATATTCATCACTTTGTCGCTCGTAAAATAATGGAGCATCCAAACAAAGCTGTACATTTTTACGGTTAATTTCCAGCATCATTGTAAGCGTATCTTCATATCCTTTCGACAATACCGGCGCATGATTTTGCAATGCTAAAGTTATGCCCATGTCTGCGGCCATATCTGCAACTTCACGGATGCCGTGTACGCAATGATTCCACCTGCGTAAATCGGCCGGCCATAAACGTTTATAATAATTACCTCTTTCAAACTCAGCGTACAATGCAATATCTTCCTGATCATTGATCAATCCCGGCCATGCGGCAAAAATTTTTACAAGATTTACATCAAGATCCTTTGCCATTTCGAGCACATAGCGCATCATTGCAAAATTATTTTCGCGTTCTTCCATATATTTCCCTGCAAAGTTCGACATACTTTCAATTGCGCAAAGCGCGATGCCTTCATCGGCAGCAATTTTCTTTATTCGGTTGCGATCAGCTTTATTTAAGTCAAGCGGAGAAGCAACTGGTCGTTTAGTTTCTATAGCAAGCGCATCAAAACCAAATTCTTTTGCACGATGAATTTGTTGTTCGAGAGTCAGCGCTTCTCCTTTGTAGAACAGCCCGCCGTAGGTTACAGTTAACAAAGCAAACTTCATGTGGTTTTATTTTTGTTGGGAAGTGTAATTTAGATATTTTTTATTTCTGATTCATCTTGCATCTGAATCACGAATTATAGTGATTATCCTGACTTCGCGGATTTATAGAAGAATAATCTTTTTAAAAGTCAATACCAGAAATTATTTAAAAGAGAATGTATATCCTGCGTACACTAAAAGATTTGCAAAATGGCCGGGTGTTGGCGAAACAGGTGTTCCGGTTATAGCTGCTATTCTTTCGTCGGGAACGGTTACAATTGTTTTGCGGGCCACAGGAAGAGTAACAAAAAAGTATAAAAGAGATTTTTTAAATTTATATTGAACGCCCGGTTCTACAGAAAAAATATGTCCTACTCTGCGCAAGCCATCGCTTCCGCCTACAAGATCGTGCGCAGGCGCTCCTTCATAACGCAAACCTGCAGTTGCTACAAAATTGCCGAATAAAAAATTCGCTCCTGCTCTCAATGAATAATTATCCGGAACACTGTTCACATCATAAGTTGCTTTGTGAAATAGTGCAGTAGTAGCTGAATCCAAAAGTCCCAGGTGGCCATGCAGCAACTCCATTTTGATCTTTCGGACTGATCAGGTAGAAAAGATTTCCGTACACGCTGATATCTTTATTAAAAAAGTAGAACGCATTAATTTGCGTGGTAATTCCTGTTCCGCCATCACCTAATTGAATTGCCACATTCACCGGAGCTGATTGCCGGAATGTTTTATCTGTTGAACTGCTATAGAAATAATCTTCCGTGCGATAATTGCCGGTTGGGAATTTGATCCCAACACCAACCTGAATATTACCTCTGCCGGAAGAAGTGGCGCCTAATAACCATTTATACAAAGTGACACGCATATCCGCTAACCCGAAAGCATGTGTTGTGTGATAATCACCAGATGCATGTTCAAGTTCTCCTGCAGTTTCGTTTGCATCAATTGGCATATCCAAACTTAAAGACCAACCATTATTTAATATCCTTGTCAGTTCAAAATTTGTTGTGGATTCATAAAGAGTAACACCGGTTTTGAGATCGGCAGGTGTTATTTTTGTTTTCCCCTGTAAAAAAGTATAGGCTTTAAAATATCTGCTGTTCACGTCCATCACCCATTGGTCGTTAGATTGCTCATAACCTAATTGAGCAAATTGACCGAAGCCAGTAATGTTGCGGATAGCTACACAGCCTTGTGAGTGGCAAAAGTTAACTAATAAAAAAAATACGAGAGAGAGAGCAATTAGCCTTTTCATTGTAGGTTGTTTTGATTTTAAATGGTGGTATAAGATAAATTAATTAATTCACTTTAATATAGTCGTGCTAATGTTTTTTTTGGAAACATTTCTAATAGGCAGGCAAGTAAAATATTTTTATTGAAATCCCATCTTGTTCAATAATGCTTTAAACCTGGGTTCATTTTTGATAGGAGCAAATGAAGGATCTGCATTGATCCAAAACATATGAAGCTCACGGATCCGATATCCTTCTTCAAGCCAATTTAAAGCCGTTTCGTTATCTCCGAGGGCAATATAATCCTGTGCAATTCTGTATGCCGATGCATTTGGATCTTCTTTAATTATTTTTTCTAATAATTGTTTCGCTTTTGTTTTATCGCCGGTTACAGCATAAGCATAGTTTTTCATTAGATCAATATTGTCTATACTATTGATTGCATCTCCGGGAATTTCCTGGTATTGAACTAAAGCAGAATCGTTCATTTTTTTTGCAAAATAAGCAAGCCCTTCCGACCAAAAGCATACATCAGTGGTTTGTTTTGGCGCCATGATTTTTGTTTTTTCAAATTGGCGGATCGCGTCATCATATTTTCCTGCGAAATAATAATTTCTTCCCAATACCCAATTCGCCGCAAACCCGAGAGGATTAAGTGCAACTGCTTTTTCATTTTCTTTTAATCCATCTGCTATGTCTCCGGTATATTGCAGCACCATTCCATAATATAAATGTGCGGTTGAATTATTTGGATCAAGCGCAAGCGCTTTTTCTAATGTTTTTCTGGCTCCTGTCCAATTATAATCAAAGCTGAATTGGATGAATCCAAGTGTTGTCAATCCTTCACTCAGATTACTGTCAAGCGCCAAACTCTGGTTTGCATAAGCCCGGGCAAGAGGCACAGCCTGTAGTTGAGGGATGCCTTTTAAATTATAAGTATAGCAATCTGCAATTCCGGCGTAAGCCAGCGCGTATTTCTGATCAAGACTTATAGCCTTTTTATAATAGTTCTCGGCGCTGTCAAAATTTGCCCTGCTTCGTGCATTCCAAAATGTGCGCCCCTGGATATAATATTTATATGCTTCCACATTTTCAGTGTATAGTTTCGAAATGTTTTTTCTTTCCGATGCTGTGATATTAGCATCAAGCGCGTCAACAATTTTCAATGCTACTTCTGCTTGAATGGATAAAATATCTTTGCTGTTATAATTATAATCTTCTCCCCACAATCTTTTATTTGTACTCACTTCCACTAATTCCGCAATAATGTGAATTTTCCCTTCCACTTTTTGTATTGTACCCGTAAGTATAGCGGCAACGCCTAATTCGTCTGCAATTTCTTTTAAAGATTTAGGCGATTTTTTAAAACCTTTTACGGAGAACCATGCGATCACTTTTTCTAATGAAGAAATTTTGGAAAGGTTATTTATAACATCCTGCGTTATTCCGTCAGAAATATATTCTTCGTTGCTGTCGCCGGTATTTTCAAAAGGTAATACAGCAATGGATTTTTCAATGCCCGTGAATTCCGGGTTAGAAATATATTTTTTATAAGAAAAGAAAATTATAAAAAGCGCAATGATTGATGCAGCTATAAGCACCCATTTCTTTTTCCCTGAATCTTTTTTGATTTCTTTCAGTTTGCCGCTCATTTCTTCTTTCTTCGGAACTTTTAATCCGGGATTTGCGAGTGCGAAAACTTCAACAGGATCGTCAACATTTTTAAATTCAAATTTGCCGAGAGAAACTGTTTTGAATTCCGGTTGATTTTTTATTTTATCAAAAATCTCTTTGGAAAAAAGTATAGTGTTAGCGCTGCCTAAGGATTGAATTCGCGAAGCAACATTCACTCCATCTCCCAATACTTTCTCATTTTCAAAAAATATTTCTCCAACATGCAATCCGATGCGCAACGGAACTATAGGATCGTTTTGTAATTGCTGTTGAATTTCCATTGCACACGTGAGAGCATTCGTAGCGCTTGGAAATGAACAAAGGCTTCCGTCTCCATAATCGTTCAAAATTTTACCGCCGTGATCGGTTACTGCTTTTTGGAGAACGCTGATATAATGTTTTACAGTAGCGACTGCGTGCATTTCATTTTGCTGCATCATTGCAGTATATCCAACGATGTCGGTAAAAAGAATAGCGGCGAGTTGGCGATTTTGATGGGGCATCAGTTATGTTCGGTAATCAATAATAGATGATTCCCCAATTTAGATAAATTTATGCAAAGAAGGTGTTATCGGACTAACGCTTATCCAAATGATATTACTGATTGGTCATTCATCTTTTTTTGTAACTTCAAAATCTTTTGTACCAGGAGTGTTCATGCTAACCGTTAAATAATTTGTTTTCTTAACTGATTTGCTTAAAGAATTTATTATGAAAAACACGCTTCTATTTTTTTCGGAGTTTATTCTTCAATTACTAACAAATAAATTTTAAAATGCAGTAATGAAGAAAATAACTCTTTCTCTTTTATTTGTTTTTTCCATATCTTTTTTGCGCGCGCAAAGTTTTTTGGATACCCTGCTTGATAGGTTTCATAATGCAAAAGAAGACACCGCAATTATAAATGCAACAGGAGATTTAGCGCAGTATTACGGTGTGATTCGATTCGACAGTTCCATTTATTATGCAAATCAAACGCTCGACCTCGCAGAAAAATCAAACTATACCTATGGTTTATTTTTGGCGTACAGAAGCATATTTGCTGCAACGAATACCGTTGGCGATTATCCCAAAACGCTCGAATGGGCTCTTAAAGAATTAAAAGCTGCCGAGCAATTGAAGAATCACAGGTTGGCAAGTATGGCGTGGAGTCATTTTGGTTTGGAACTTGTGAGCAGAGAAGTGAATAATGATCGCGATGCGAAAATGCATTTTGCAGAAGCCGTTCGTTTGCAAAATGAATCGGGCGAGCCTATAGCAAATATTCACGACGCATTTTCGCAAATGGCAGTTTTATATCTCAGTTTACATCAGTTAGATTCTGCTTTGGCATATGCGCAACAAGGGTATGAATTATCTTCTCACTCCACTACGATTAATAAGATCTATGTAAGTTTAGAACTTGCGATTTTAGGCAATGTTGAACAGGCATTAGGTAATAATCAACTCGCCGAAAAATATTACCGGCTTGGAATCGAGCACGCGAAAAAATATAACATTCTTTACCTGGAGGCAAGGCTTTATTATAATCTTGCCGGACTTTTTAATAAAATGAATCAGCTTGATTCCTGCATTTATTATGCTCATGCTTCTCTTCAGTTATGCGAGCAATATAACTATGGCAATTATGCTTTTGATGCAAGTAAAACGCTTATGCAATTGTATGAATCGCAAAATAAATCCGACAGCGCGCTTAAATATATTAAGCTGATGGTGGCTGCGAAAGATACAATTTTCAACCAGCAAAAAGCGCGACAATTTCAATTACTTGTTTTTGATGAAAAACAAAGACAGCAGGAAATTGAATCCGCAAAAGAAAGATATCGGAATCAGATCAGAACAGTTGTGTTGGTATCAGCATTATGCGTGTTTTTAATAATCGCTTTTATTCTTTACAGAAATAACAGCCAGAAACGAAAGGCAAATAAAATTTTGGAAGATACGCTTACAAATTTAAAAGCAACGCAATCGCAACTTATCCAGGCAGAAAAAATGGCTTCGCTTGGTGAACTCACTGCCGGCATTGCACATGAAATACAAAACCCGCTCAACTTTGTAAATAATTTTTCGGAAGTGAGCAATGAATTGCTCGATGAAATGAAAACCGAATTGCAAAACAATAATAAAGAAGATGCAATTGCCATTGCAGATGATGTAAAACAAAATCTTGAAAAAATATTGCATCACGGCAAACGCGCAGATGGAATAGTAAAAGGAATGTTGCAGCACTCACGGGCAGGCATAGGTCAAAAAGAATCGACAGATATCAATGCGCTTGCTGATGAATATTTGCGATTAGCTTACCACGGGCTAAGAGCAAAGGATAAAGAATTTAATGCAGAAATAAAAACCGACCTGGATGGAGCAATTGGGAAAATAAATATCATTCCGCAAGATATCGGAAGAGTGCTTTTGAATTTATACAACAATGCATTTTATGCGGTAGCGGAAAGGTTAAAGGCGGAAGGCATGGGGTATGAACCAATAATTTCGGTAAGTACAAAAAAAACAGGAGATAAGATATGCATCACCGTTAGAGATAACGGTAATGGAATTCCTCAAAATATTATTGATAAAATATTTCAACCTTTTTTTACAACAAAACCAACAGGGCAGGGGACGGGCTTAGGTTTGAGCCTGAGCTATGATATTGTAAAAGCGCACCGCGGAGAATTGAAAGCAAATACAAAAAAGGGTGAGTATGCGGAGTTTATTATTTTATTACCTGTTGTCTGAATCACGGATAAAAAAGGTTGACGCATAACACAGATTCTAATTAAATCTTTACTCCGTGTAATCTTTTAATCTGTTTACTCCGTGATTCAGAACTTGAGATCGTATTTTCAATAATCATCTTCATCAAATCCTGTTCTTGCTGTGCCGGCAATAATATAAGTATTTCCGTACGCCGGAACATCATCCGAAAATTGAACTTCCATGTAAATACTATCGGTAATATTTCCGGCTCTTGAGTGCCCTGCTTTTGGCAAAATTTTTCCGTTGGCGATATTAACTGTATCGAGGTAATAATTATTTATTGCTCCTGTAGCCTGAAATGTTAGCGCAGGATAATTTGCAACTGCTGTTACTTTAAAATCCCAAAAATTACCAAGATCATCTATCCATAATGAATCCGGCGAATTGGAAGCGGTATTGTATGTTGAGAAAAAAAATGGAGTTGGCGAAAGATTTCCCGATTGCCCCATAACAGAAACATTTACCCACCATCCGTTTGCCATCTTTACTACTGCTGTATTTCCGGTTTGCAAGCTTGCATAATCTGGTTGCTTTTTCGTGCAACAAACTAAAACGATTGTTATGAGCGCTGCAAATAATATTTTAGTCATAATATTTTTTTTACTGTTTGGTGAATGTTCTTAATGAAGTTCCATAGCCACCCGCATGAAATATCCACGAATATGTAATTGGCAATGCGGTGGCATTATATGTTTCAGATGATGAACTAACCTCTCCATAGTCTGCAGATATTTGCTGCGGAATGGCAATCATCGATCCGGTATAGTTCACAGCAATCACTGTTTCTCCTGCGCCAACACCGGCGCCCCCGGGATTTTCCACTGTATAAACACCTGTTGAATCTTTTGTCCATGTACTTGTTACTCCCGTTGCAGCGCGTAAATATGTTCCGGAAAAATCATTGCCTGCAACATCACTTCCAATTACAACAACTGTTCTCCAATCGGAAGCTGTAAACCCTTGCGGATTTGATGCGGTATATGTTATAACATAAACTCCGGGTGTGCCCGGATCAACTGTTCCGGAAATTGTTGGTGTAACAGTTTGACCGTTTAATATTGAAGTAACACCGGGATCTGTATAACTTGCACCCTGCGGAATGATTGTTAAACGTTCTCCGATTATAGACACAGAAGGGAAATAAACAATTTTTGAAATTCCTACTGTCCCGGGAGGATAATTAAAATCACTACTCTTGTTACAGGAAGTAACAGCCAAAACGGCTATCGACAATATCAGACTAATTTTTATTTTCATTTTCGTATTTTATAAAATGGATAAATAAATTATAGACCCCACCATACCGGAGTTGTTTCGGGAACCTGTACCGGAGCATTTGTATTTCTGGATGTTTCATTATAAGGGAATACAAATCTTTTAAGCACTTCGCCTGCGGCAAATCAGAATGTTTTGGAATCACAAGTTGTCCGGGAATATAACTTGGATCAGTTGAGTACACTGCGCTCCGTATCGGATAACCCGTTCTGTTCTGTTCAAAAAATCCTTCTATTCCGTGACATCCATATGCACCCGATGCCCATTTTTGAACTATTATCGCCTGCAGTTTTTGATCCATTGTGCCGGCAGTTGGAAATGCATATGCGCCTCCGGCAGCAATGAAAGACGAACCATTCAAACCCAATTGCGTGAAAGCTGCAAGCACACCCTGGTTATATAAATTCTGCGTATTTGATCCTCCAAAATATCTTAGGTCAGCTTCTGCCTGCAAAAAATAAGATTCAGGTAGAGAAATAAATTCAACCGGGTCTGTTTGTTTTTCAGCAAATACCGGAGCGCTTGAATAAACAGGATTTATGTTTGTATAATCTCCCTGGTTGATTGATGCCGGAGTGCTTGATCCAAACCAATAATTTATCCTGGGATCGCTATTTGCTTCAAGCCAGGAAACAAAAGTTGTACTCGCTTTCAAATTAGCGCCCGTATTATTTGAGCGGATATTTGTTTCATACATAGGGTTATCGTTGTTGGGCGTTGTAGAAAAATTTGTGATACTTGCATCTACACCAAGAAAACTCGCACCGCCACTATACAAAGCTTGTATGCCAGCCATTGCAACATCAGGATGCGCATTTATCATCCGCAAATACATTTTTAATTTCAACGTGTTTGCAAATGCAATCCAATTGGGAATATTGCCGTTAAAAATCATGTCCTGCGATCCGGGAACAGTATTTGTACTTGCTGTAAAATCTTTGCTTAACGCAGTATCAATACTTGCCAACAATGATGTATAGATAGAATATCCGCTATCAAATTTTGGATTCAAATTGCCTGCACCTTGTAACGCTTCTGAATATGGAATCTCATCATACAAATCAACTAATACTTCTGTAGTATACGCTTTCATTACAGTGCCCATCAAATAATAATTCCAATCGCCGCTTGATGCGGCATTATCAATTACAAATTGATAATTTTTTAGTCCATTAGTATATAAATTGGTGTAAGACTGATTTACTACAGCGTCTGTCGATGGCAAATTGTACGAATCAATATCCACGTATTGTTGTGCAAGCGCTGCCTGCGTAAAATATTGTGAAAACATTCCGCCCGCAATTGCAAGATTGCCTCCAACTTCTCCCGCTGTTGCTAACACCGCCGCAGGAAAAACAAGAGCTGGCGTTCCCTGGGAAAGCGTTGGGAAATTTGGATCCTGGTTTATATTCAATTGCTTTTTGCAACTGATATTTTCTACCATTAATAACAGCAAGCAACAGGATACAATTAAATTTCTATTACAAATATTGATGTTCATATTCTTGTTTTAGATTTTTAAAAAGATACTTTTAAAATGAAACCATAATTTTTTGTAAGAGGAGTTCCTTCAAATTCTCCGAGTGTTCCTGTGAGATCATTTCCTAAGTTGGTTGCTTCGGGATCTACATATACATTTGATTTCGGTGTCCACAAAAGAAAATTACGTCCGTATATTCCGAAAGATGCGCTTCTTGCTTTTATTTTTGATACTACTGATGAAGGAAGATTGTAGGACAAATTGATATCTCTCATTTTCAAAAATGATCTGTCAATTATTCTCATTGCATCTGAGCCGCCGGTAAAGCTGCTTCCTTCTCCATAATAATTATATGTTTGATCGGTTTCATTAAGAGTACCGCCGGGTTTGATGCTTGGTGTTCCAACATACTGCGTGTTTGGAGTGTATATGGTTTTACCACTTCCATCAGTAGTTGCTACAACTGAATTTGGAATTACAAACGGACGACGATCATTGTAAGTTGTGTTTACTCCGTTTCCATCAAACAATAAAATATTTGCAGTTTCGCTGTACATCACACCACCATACCTGAAATCGAGAGAAAAACTTAAAGAAAAATCTTTGTAGGTAAAAGTATTTGTTAGTCCCATCGTGTAATCATACAAACCGCTGCCCATATAACCTTTCACCAAACCATTGCTATCTAAAGGAGTTGTATTTGGTAATGGTAATCCCGAAACAGGATTGACTACAACTTGTCCTGATGGAGATCTTTCGGGAACGATTGTATAAATCGAAGCAACAGTTTTTCCTACCACTGCGCGTAACTCCGTATCAAATGCAGAATTTAATAAAGGATCCTGTGAACCTGTGAGACTAACTACTTTGTTCAGGTTTTTTGCGAATACATAAGAAAAATTCCAGCTGAAATTTTTGCCATCAACAGGTCGTGCATTAAATGTCAACTCAATTCCTTTGTTGCTGACTTTCCCAAGATTTTCAACCAGGTTGGTATATCCGGTCGATGGAGCAATAGGAACAGCAAAAATTTGTCCTTTAGTGATTTTATCGTACAGCGTAACATCAATTCCTATTCTGTCTCTGAAAAATCTTGCTTCAGTTCCAAATTCCAATTCATTGGTGAAAATTGGTTTTAAAGTTGGGTTACCAATTGTATTATTCACACCAAAACCGCTCACGCCGTTAAATGGAAAAGTTAATGAGCCGAGTGGTAAAGTAAGCGTGCCTGACCCTAACTGCGGCAACACCTGGTATGGCTGTGGATCAGATCCTGTTTTTCCATATGCAGCTCTGAGTTTTAAGAAAGAAACTGCGCTGTTCTGACTTATTAATTTTGATGCAATCCAGGAAAGATTTGCTCCCGGATAAAAAATAGAATTTTGCGCAATCGGCAAAGTAGAAGACCAATCGTTTCTGATATTTCCAGTAAGATATAATTCATCTTTATATCCTAAAACAACCTGACCGTACAGTCCAACTCTTGTTCTGTTAAAAGTATTATCCAACGGAGGTTGTGGTGGTTTGCTGGTATTACTCAAATTAAAAAAACCGGGAACAACTAAATTAGTTACTGTGGTAAGAATTGATTTTTGCGAACTATGATAATAATTTGCGCCGGCAAGTGCATCCAAAGTAAAATCGTTACCGAGTTCAGAATTATATTTTAAAATAAAATCGCTGTTTATTAATCCATAATGATCCGATCCCTGCGCAACTTCTCCAATGTCGATAGTGGCGGGAAATCCTTCGGGGTTTGTTGCGCCGGGTCCTCGCCATGTTCCGGGTTGCGCAGCGTTAGGATTTTTCCAGATAAAAGTTCTTGCATCTGTAAAATCTCCGCCAACTCTTAATTCTGCATTCAGGTGCGGAGTTATTTTATAACCCATATCAACATTTCCAAAAAATCTGTCTAAGTTTTGTCTGTCGCCGTTTTCATATAAAGCGTAATAAGGATTTTCTGCATAGGGAGTAAAATAATTATCTACATCAAAAAACTTATTCTTGTAATCTTTAAAATCGGTGATCGGAAGATCGACGGGAATTTGTATCAAAGAATTAAAAACGCCGCCTCCGCTGGAGCTTCCATATCCTGTGCTTGGCGCATTTAATATCTGATTAACGTAGTTGAAAGAAGTATTGATGGAAAAATTATCAAAATTGCTGTTGGTTCGCAGAGAAAAAGTGTTGCGCTGCAAATTGTTTGCATTGTTAGGTATGATTCCGTCGCTCGTTACATTACCGTAAGAAAAATAAAAACGGTTTGTTTCATTTCCGCCGGATAATGAAAGTGAGTTATTATATTCACTTCCTGTATTAAAAAAATTGCGCAGATTATTTTTTATGAAAGAGAAAGGTTTTTCCAATTGTGAATTATCAACTACAGATCCCCATAATCTTTCTTTTCCGTCGAGCTTAGGTCCCCAGCTTCCGTTTTCATCCGAAACAAATATGCCACCCCAGCCTTGTCCGAATTCACTTTGATACTCGGGCAATTTTCCAACCTTGCTGATATTTGCGGAACCACTATATTCTATTTTTAATTTCCCTGCTCTTCCTTTTTTTGTAGTAATCATGATAACGCCATTCTTAGCCAAACCACCGTAAAGAGAAGAAGCAGCAGTGCCTTTTAAAATGTTGATGCTTTCAATATCATTCGGGTTAATATTGTTCATTCCATTTCCAAAATCAACTGCATCAACGCCACCTGTATTATTTTGAAATTGTCCATCACTCAAAGGCACGCCATCGATAACATATAATGGCTGATTATTTCCGCCAGCTATCACACCAAAACTTCTCAAAACAACTTTTGTGGAAGCGCCCGGCCCGCCAATGCTGGAAATATCTGCACCTGCAACTTTTCCTTCCAATCCGTCGAGTGCGCCAACCGCACCATTTTTATTAATGGTTGCCGTGTTAAAAGATGTTGTGGAATAACCGAGCTTAGCTTTTGTTGATGTTTGACCAAGCGCTGTAACAACCACTTCAGAAAGATTTCCTACTTTTTCTGTTACGGAAATATTTAAGAAAGCGCTTTCACCAACAGTAACTTCACTTGGCGATACGCCGGTTGCACTAACAATTAATACGTCGCCGGATTTTGCTTTTATAGAAAAATTGCCTTCGGCATCCGCGCCAACACCTTGTTTAGTTCCTTTCAGGCGAATAGAAGCAAATGCAATTGGATGTCCCTGTTGATTTACAACTTTGCCGGTAACTAATTTTGTTTGGGCAAAAGATAGATTATGAAATATCAGCAGCAGTCCGAGAATTAATAACAATTTTCTCATAACGTTTATGTTTTTTAAGATGATGGCAGTTTTATGTGATGTTAAGACATCCGAAATTTGGCAGATTAATTTTCTGATCCGCGATATGGAACTCAAGGCGTAATTTTTATTACTGAAGCCTGCAATTATTTGTCTGAATATTTTATTTCAATGCAGCGCATAGTGAGAAATAATTAAAAAATGCCCGGATGAAACATTAAAAAATCAAACTGAATGCTGATGTTCTTATGCTGAAGAATGAGCTGATGTGAAAAATAAATAAAAAAGTAGCAAACGAAAGCTACCTATGAAAGAAGAAAAATAAAAAAGAAGTGAAATTGTTTTTTGCAGCAAATAATTACGATCGATTACTTTATTGTAAAGCAGGATTTGGGCAGATAGAAAATTGTTTTCTTACCACTTGCAGAAATAAAATTCATTTTGCCAAAACTGCCATAGGCACCTAAATAAATAATTTTATCGCCCACTTTTAATTTGCCGGTATCATAATAAGCGCCAAGCGGACAATTATTGTAATTGGCAACAACATCGCCTGAATGCGAAGAAAAACAGATCATTTTACGCGTGGTATTATTGGCAAACTCATAGCCAAACACACGATAATCCATTTTCAGATCTGTGGTAGTGTAAAACTCTTTGGTTTTTTTATCTACAGCGCCAATAACCTGCGCCATTGCGGAGCTTGCGAAGAACATTAATAAAATAAACAAAAAATTTTTAGTCATTTCAGAAGCAGTAAGGGTGATAAATACAGATTACTTACCTATCTGCTGCAAGAGACATGCCAATTTAGCCTTTAAAAAGAATTAGAAAGCGGGATACCTGATGCGGGTTTTTATACCAATGGATATGTTTACATAATCATTGGTGTTAGTACAGCTTTTGCGAAGTTATAAAGCAAGTTTTACAGGAACAATCACGCGTAGCATTCAATTTGTTCATCGTAAGTTTTTTCTTCCAATATTTCTTTTACTTTATCTATATTTATTTTCTTTATCACTTCATCCGTAATTTCAATTACAAATTCATATTCAGGAAGCAGTAATCTTACTTTTGGAATTGCAACCAAAGAATCAAAAACTTTAATAAAATTCCTTGCTATTTCCGGTAATTCGATTTTTAGATTTTCCTTTTTCTTATCATCAATTCCAAATGGATAAATATGAGATGAAGTAACTCTTGCATGCGGAAAAATATCCTGGATTGCAATAGCCATAGCGCAGTTTTCTTCAACGGATTTTGTTGTATCAACGCCGCAAAATTTACTTTTAGCGATCACTTCCCTCGTAATCTTTATCGTAAATGGAATGGACATAAAAGAAACTTTAACCAAATTTAATTCAAATTCGGCAACTGGTAACCTGGCAGTATTCTTTTTATTTTTTTATGGGATATTAAGAAAAGAATTAGCTGTTAGATTAATCTCTGTATAAACTACATACGCATCACCGTTAGCAATGCGTATGTAATATAAAATATAATTTAATCCCCGCGGTTAAAGAATGGCTACATATAAACTTCCGCCCGGCACTACAGAAGAATTTCTTAGTACAGAATAGGGTAAATAGAAATCGCCATTATAACCCCATGGCACTCCCCATGAATTTTGCACTATAAAATATCCTCCGCCGGTTGCACTGGTGGAAGCCGTTCCATCATCTACATATCCGATCAACGGAACTGCATGGCCGCCTAACAACCTTAGCTTGGTATTTAAAACGTACGTTGTAGTAGTTGTTCTCTTACCGTTTTTAGTAGTGGTTGTAGTTTTTGCAACCAAAGGATTATAAATATAACTGGTTGTACTCAGCCCTTCAAAATATGCATAGGTAGAAGTGTTATCGTAAACATTAAAACCCATCATCACCGGAGTATTATTTAGTATCGCAATTTTTACATTCGCCACTTCAGTAGAATCGCCGGTGCTGTTTATTAAATAATATCCATGAACTGTTGTGCCGGAACTTCCCGTTGTGCCGGATTGTGCAGCCACTCCATAATTCGGCGCATTGGAAATAGCCGTAGCGCCCGGCGCCGTTTGAAATTGTGCGGATGATGAGGTGGCCAAATTGTATGGACTGCTCGGTGTAATTGCAGTTGTAGGATAAGGATATAAATCTTCTGTGCATATTCCTTTAAAAGTTTGGCCACTCAGTGTGAGAGTGGTTCCACTGCCTGAATTAGAACTTAATCCTTGCAAAGCTTCTCCGATATTCACCATATTTGCGCCGTTATCTGTTTTAATAGATTGCTTGTTGATCACACATCTTTCCACATAATATAAAAACAGCGGACTTACTGCGCCATCAGCGCCAAAATAAGAAGTGGGACTTGTGAATTTTGTACTTACAGCTGTAGATATTCCACTCGCAACTGTGATGACCGGCGAAACAGTATTTACATTGTGATAATAATACAAAATCTCATCAGCTTCAGAACCGCAAAATCCGGTGCAGGAACCAATTTGTCCCTGGTCTCTTACCGCAGGTGTTGCTAATAAATAATTTGATGGAAATGCACCGGGATAAGTCAACCCGAAATTTGTAATGCTTGATTGAAAAATGGATGGTGAAAAAACCGGTACGTCTTTCCATTCATCTTCTGTCATCGGGTTTAATCCGTATTTATGAACCACGATGGATGTTTGTGCAGTTTGAGGAGCTGTATTCTTTAAACCTGATTTGCTACAGCTTAAAAATAAAAAAACAATAAAAATGAAAGAATAGAGGAGTTTGGGTAGAGTTTGTCTCATGTGTGTTAATTTTTATTGAATTTAAAAAGATTTGAGAATTTGAAAAAATAATCTGCCTCTTTTTCAACAAAAAGATATTGAATGTGGAAAATAGCTGTTAGCTTATAGCTGTTGGCTGTTAGCTAATAGCTAATAGCTATTGGCTTCTTTCATCGCCCAACAACATTATCGCAATTTTTAATTCGTGTACATACAATGCACCCAAATGCAGTTACAATGCGCCTGATTTTTTCTCAATGGATGCTGATCTTTTCTCAATGGCAACAAAAACAGTTACAATGGGCACATATATTATCGCAATAGCTACTGCGTGTACCAACAATGCCACCTGCCGGTGCCTCAATGTCAGCTTTTTTTACCTCAATGTCATGTGAATATTTTTGGGAGAAATCGTTTACACATGTATACCAGTTAGTTATGTTTTCTTAACTGTAAATTACGCCCTTATCAAAAATAAAGATCTATAAACTCTGTTTCTTTACATGCGTAATGTACCAAACAATTGCAATGGCAAAAGCTATCAATAAAATAATTGGTATCGCGCGTCGGAAAGTGAATTTTTGTTTTTCTTCTTCCTGTTCTTCTTCTGCAGATACAATTGTTGCATTCACTGCATCACTTTCTTTTTTTGCAGGAAGTTCCGGCTCATTATTACTTATCAAAGTAAACTTATTGGCATGAAGATGATTTTCGTAAAACCGGATTCCTTTTATCGTCATTCCGAACAGTCCCGTTCCTTCTCCATCATCATTTTTCAATTCATACACGTAACCTTCGTTTAAAAGTTCCTTTAGTATTTCATCTGCCGGAATTTTATTATCGTTTTCAAAAGTTTCTTCGGCAATTTGTAATTGCGATTCTGTTGCGGGCACAATTTCATAGAGATGCCCCAGCAATTTGTACGTTGCTTCTGTATGCATATCCTTCGAAGTTTGGTTCATCCTAAAGTTACGAATTTAAAAAACCATGTACGAAAATTGTATTTGTCTTACAATATATAATTGTTTTGGAGCAGGAGCAGTTTGCTGCTGATAAGAGCTTCATGAGAGAGTTTATTTTTGCGAAAAATCTTCCAAACTCAATTCTTGCGCTTAAAATAGCGATTGCGCCCCGGAATTTAACCGATTTCCTGGTATTGTATAAAAGAATAGAATAAAAAAATGATTATCTCTGATGAGATCTTTTTGAACGGAATAGAATTCTTTTTGGTTAGCTTTGTTAACCATTTGGTTAAACTATATGGTTAATAAGAAAAAAAACGACACTCCGCAGGAAAAGATCTTGGCTGCGGCCAAAAAAGTTTTCCTGGCAAAAGGAATGGCCGGCGCACGTATGCAGGATATTGCCGATGGAGCGGGCATCAACAAAGCGATGCTTCATTATTATTACCGCGATAAAGAAAAATTGTTTGAAACGATATTTAAAGAAGAATCAAACAAATTCTTTCCAAAAATTTCGCATATAATAGAATCCGATGCGCCGTTGTTTGAAAAAATTGAAAGTTTTTGCACAGAGTATATTGATCTGATGCTGGAAAATGCTTACCTGCCTTTATTTGTATTGAATGAAGTGAATAAAGAACCGCATCGTTTCCGGGAAAAATTCTGGAAAAACAAGGAGTTGCTTTTTACACAATTTGTAGATCAGATACAGGTAGAAATAAAAAAAAGGAAAATAAGATCTGTCAATCCGGCTCATCTTTTTATTAACATGCTTTCCATGTGTATTTTTCCATTTATCGCCAAGCCATTATGGATGTTATCAAGCGGAATGGATGAATCGCAGTTCAGGAATTTCATGGAGCAAAGAAAAACAGAGATACCAAAATTTATAATCGAGTCAATCAAAAAGTAATTTTCTATGTCAAAGTTAACTGGCTGGTTAATCAGAATGACTTCTCGAATCTTTATTATCATTCTAACCATATCTCCCGCAGCAATTATTCATGCGCAGCAATCATTTCCTTTAACAATAGAAACAGTGTACCAACTTGCACGAAAAAATTATCCTTTAATAAAGCAACATGATCTTATTGCTAAAACAAAAGAGTATTCTGTGTCAAATGCAGCAAAAGGATATCTCCCAAGTTTGTCGGTGAATGGTCAGGCTACATATCAATCGGCAGTAACGAACTTTCCTTTTAAAATTCCTATTGCTGGTTTTACATTACCAAACTTCAGTAAAGACCAATATAAGATATATGCAGAAGTTGACCAGGTTATTTATGATGGCGGCGTAATAAAAAATCAAAAACAAACTGCTGAAGTAAATGAAATCATCGGGCAACAAAATCTCGAAGTAGAATTATATGCGTTATACGATCGCGTGAACCAATTATTTTTTGGCGCTTTGCTGATGGATGAACAGTTAAAGCAAAATGATCTGCTAAAACAGGATATTCAAAACGGTATCGATAAAACAAAAGCGCTCGTTGCAAACGGAACCGCATTCCGGAGCAGCGTAGATGAATTATCTGCGCAGTTATTGCAAACTGAGCAATCGAGAGTGGAACTTGTTGCAACAAAAAAAGCATACCTGGATATGCTGAGTTTATTTATTAATAGCCCGCTTGACGAAACCACATCTCTTATAAAGCCCGCCGCGCCTGTAATTGCGGACAACATCAACAGACCTGAACTATTATTTTATGATTATCAAAAAAGAAATTACGATTTGCAGGATGAGATGTTAAAAACAAATCTTCGACCGAAGTTCAGCTTCTTTGTTCAGGGGGGATATGGCAGGCCGGGATTAAATTTTCTTAATAATGATTTTGAATGGTACTACATCGGCGGATTAAGATTAAGCTGGAATCTTGGAAGTTGGTATACTTTAAAAAACCAAAGGGAAATATTGGATATAAACAGAACCACATTGGATATTCAGAAAGAAACTTTTCTCTTCAATACACGCATCACGCAAAAACAACAAAATGCGGATGTAGAAAAATATCTTTCGCTTGTAAAAAAAGATGATGCGATAATAACTCTCCGGGAATCTGTAAAGAATGCAGCGAGCGCACAATTAGAAAATGGCGTACTCAGTGCGCACGATTATGTTACAGAAGTAAATTCTGAGAATGAGGCGCGACAAAATCTTATTCTTCATGAAATGCAATTGTTGCAGGCGCAATATAATTACCAGAACACAATGGGAAATATCAAAATTCAATAATGATTAAAATAATAAAAATGAAAATTCGGTTATGCTTATACGTTAGTATTATAGCTGCACTGCTAACGGGCTGTAATGTAAACAACCAAACGCCAGATGCGCAGGGAACATTTGAAGCTGATGAAGTAATTGTGTCTTCTGAAGTTCCGGGAAAGATATTGTCATTAAATCTTGAAGAAGGTTCTGTGCTCGCAAAAGACAGCATTGTAGGAATTATTGATTCTGTGCCACTCGAATTGCAGAAAGCACAGGTGGAAGCAACGATTGGCGCATTGCATCAAAAGACTCTTGACGTAAGACCTCAGATAAAATTATTGCAGGATCAGATCAATGTTCAAAAAACTCAATTGGATAATGCATTGTATGAAAAAGCGAGAACAGAAAGATTGGTCAAAGCCGATGCTGCAACAACAAAACAATTAGACGATATCAATAACCAGGTTGATGTTTTGCAAAAACAAATTGCAGTAAATGAACAGCAGATAAAAGTTCAGGAAACAGCTACCGGAACACAAAACAGCACGGTGCTCAGCGAATATAAACCACTGACTAAATCCGTTGCGCAAATTGAAGATCAGTTGAAGCGCGCAAATATTACCAATCCGATCAACGGAACAGTTCTTACGAAATATGCAATGGCCGGCGAAGTTACTTCAGCAGGTAAAGCTCTCTATAAAATTGCTGATCTTTCTGTAATAACCTTACGGTGCATATATAACCGGAACGCAATTGGCGCAGGTAAAATTAAATCAGCAGGTAACAGTTTTGGTTGACAGCAACGCAAAAAATTACAGAACCTATAAAGGAGTAATAACAATGATTTCAGATAAAGCTGAGTTCACTCCAAAAACAATTCAAACAAAAGATGAGCGTGCAAATCTTGTGTACGCAATTAAAATTCATGTAAAGAATGACGGTTATTTGAAAATAGGAATGTACGGCGAAGTAAAGTTCAATTAATATGCAATCTGTAGTTGTAGAAAATATTATCAAAACGTATCGCACTAAAAAAATAGTGGTTGATGCATTAAAAGGAATTTCTTTTTCTGTTGAGAAAGGAGAAATATTTGGCATCATAGGTCCTGATGGCGCAGGTAAAACTTCTTTATTCAGAATTCTTACCACATTGCTTCTTGCAGACAGCGGCAATGCTTCAGTGGATGGCTTTGATGTTGTGAAAGATTATAAACAAATCCGAAATTCTGTTGGATATATGCCAGGGAAATTTTCATTGTACCAGGATTTATCTGTGCAGGAAAATCTAGAATTCTTCGCTACGATTTTTAATACCACTATTGAAAAAAATTATGACCTGATAAAAGATATCTATCAGCAAATAGAACCTTTTAAAAATCGCAAAGCCGGACAATTATCCGGCGGCATGAAACAGAAGCTGGCATTGAGTTGTGCATTAATTCATAAACCATCAGTATTATTTCTCGATGAGCCAACAACAGGCGTTGATGCTGTATCACGAAAAGAATTTTGGGAAATGTTGCACCGGCTAAAAGTTCAGGGAATAACAATTCTTGTATCCACTCCTTATATGGACGAAGCAAGTTTGTGCGATCGCGTTGCATTAATTCAAAAAGGAGAAATTTTATCTGTCAATACACCAAAAGGTATTACCAATGAATTTGGAAAACCATTGTGGGCAGTGCGCGCAAATGAAATGTTTCATTTGATGAATGCAATTAAGGATGATCCACAGGTGGAAAGTTGTTACCCGTTCGGACAATATCATCATGTTGTTTTTAAAACACAGGAAAACAGTAAAGAGAAATTAGAACAGATCTGCACAAAAAGGAAACTACACGCAGTTAGAAATTCATTCTATTGAACCAAATATTGAAGATTGTTTTATGGCATTGATGAAAGATATAAATTATGCAAAAAGAAAAAGTAATAACTGCAAAAGAACTAACGAAACGGTTTGGAACATTTATCGCCGTTGACAAAATTACTTTTGATGTGGAGAAAGGAGAAATTTTTGGATTTCTCGGTGCTAATGGTGCAGGTAAAACAACGGCAATGCGTATGCTTATGCGGATTGTCTTTGCCAACATCAGGCACAGCAACTGTTGCAGGCTTTGATGTGTACAAACAAAATGAACTCATCAAAAAAAATATTGGTTACATGAGTCAGAAATTTTCTTTGTATGAAGATCTCACGATTCGGGAAAACATAAGATTTTATGCAGGAATATATGGTTTGAGTGATGAAAGAATAAAAGAGAAAACCGATTTACTCCTGAAAGAGCTTCGACTTGAAGGACAGGAAAAGACTTTGGTTCGTGCATTGCCGCTTGGCTGGAAACAAAAGCTTGCTTTTTCAATTGCAATAGTTCACGATCCGGCAATTGTTTTTCTTAGATGAACCAACCGGCGGCGTTGATCCGATAACGAGAAGAGAATTCTGGAGTTTGATATATGAAGCGTCGGAAAAAGGTATCACTGTTTTTGTCACAACACATTATATGGATGAAGCAGAATACTGCAATCGTGTTTCTATTATGGTTGATGGAAGAATTGATGCGCTTGATTCTCCCGCAAACCTGATGAAAAATTATTCAGCACAATCTATGGATGGCGTGTTTTTGCAATTGGCAAGGAAAGCGGTGAGAACGGAGTGAGGCTATTAAGTATATAATATTGAACTAAGAAATTCATAAGTTAGGTTCCGTAGGAACAGAATATTGGTAGCAAAAACAGGTATTCAGAAAACATAGAAGCTCCGTAGGAGCGGCATATTATTTTATATTTTTCGCCCCGATGGGGCTTTATAAAATGGTGATTAAATGCTACCGATATTTAATCCCTATGGGATTAATATGAAACAAGCAATTCGATTTTTGATATACAATAGAATGGATTTTAGTTAAATGTTGTTGACAAATCGGAAGCCAGAGCTCAATAAAGAGATAAAGTACAAGAGTGCGACGCAAGAATGTTCAGAAGTATTACTGAAGCTGGTTACACAAAAGACATATACATTAAGGTTAGTATCACAAAGTAAAACTGCTAACAGCCAACAGCTAAAAGCTAATAGCTAATTATGAATCAATTTTTCGTTTTTGTAAAGAAAGAATGGCTCCACATATGGAGAGACAGGCGCACATTGGTAATCCTGGTAGGTATGCCTGTGATCCAGATATTATTGTATGGATTTGCTCTCACTAACGAAGTGAAAAATTCAAAAGTTGCTATTTTTGATCAATCCCGGGATGAAGCGACCACTGCTATTTCCGATGAAATTGCCGCGAGCCGATATTTTAACTTAGTAAAGAATGTGTATTCTTATAAAGATATCGGAGCAACATTTCGACAGGGAAAAATAAGGATGGCAATTGTTTTCCCTCAAGGATTTCGTGATGATCTTTTGCATACTAATCATGCGCAAATACAATTAATAGCTGATGCTTCTGATCCAAACACAGCTAACACTCTCACTAATTATGCAACAGCAATCATTAACGATTATCAGCAGTCGATAAATCAAAACGTACAACTTCCTTACACTATTAAAACTCAGGTGCGCATGTTGTATAACCCTGAATTGAAAGGCGCATACAATTTTGTTCCCGGTGTTATGGCGCTTGTGCTGATGCTCGTTTGCGCTATGATGACATCCATCTCCATTGTTAGAGAAAAAGAAATGGGAACAATGGAAGTAATTCTCGTTTCACCATTAAAACCATTCAGAATCATCATCGCAAAAACCGTCCCATATCTTTTTGTTTCGATGATGAATATTGCAAGTATATTATTGCTGAGTGTGTACGCTCTTGATGTACCAATAACCGGCAATTTAGGGTTATTGATCGGCGAAAGTATTTTGTTTACCATCACATCTCTTTCTCTCGGAATATTAATTTCGAACACTGCAAAAACACAACAAACGGCGCAGTTCACATCTATGATGAGTTTGTTTCTGCCTACACTTTTATTCAGCGGTTTTTTATTTCCGGTAGAAAATATGCCAATTGCATTGCAGGTTATTTCTAACGTGGTGCCCGCAAAGTGGTACTATATTATTGTAAAAGCGGTGATGATCAAAGGACTTGGATTTAGCGCTGTGTGGAAAGAAACATTGATATTGGTTGCAATGACAATGGTTTTACTTGGCATAAGTATTAGAAACTTTAAAATAAGACTCGCATGAGAATACTGAGATTGTTATTACAAAAAGAGCTGCGCCAGATAAGACGTGACCCTGCAATTTTCAGGATTTTATTTATCATGCCAATGATACAATTGCTCATTTTACCGCTTGCTGCTGATTATGAAATCAAAAATATAAATCTCGGTGTTGTTGATCATGATCATACCGAGTATTCACGCAAGCTGATCAATAAAATTACTTCATCAGGATATTTTAGATTGAAAGATTACAGCGCAACATTTAACCAGGGATTACATGCTATTGAATTAGATAAAACGGATTTGATTTTAGAAATACCTTCTCAGTTTGAAAGAAGTCTTGTGAAAGAAAATGAATCTACTTTATTTATCGCAGTAAATGCAATCAATGGAGTTAAAGCCGGTTTGGGAGGCGCTTACATCCAGGAGATAATTGCAGATTATAACCAGGATGTACGAATGCAATGGATTCAATATCCGCGTTTCGATCCGCAGCCAACAATAGAAGTTGCTTCATCTGATTGGTATAATCCGAATATGAATTATCGCGTGTTTATGGTGCCGGGAATATTAGTGATGCTTGTAACAATGATAGGTTCTTCATTCGCTGCAAATAATATTGTCCGGGAAAAAGAAATGGGAACAATTGAACAAATTAATGTGAGCCCGATAAAAAAAACGCAATTTATTTTAGGCAAGCTGATTCCTTTCTGGATGCTTGCATTAACTGTTCTCACAATGGGTTTGCTTATTGCAAGATTAGTTTATGGCATTGTGCCCGTGGGGCATTATATAACCATTTATATTTTTGCATCGATATATCTCGTTGCCATTTTAGGATTGGGTTTGTTAATGTCAACCTACGCACAAACGCAACAGCAATCCATGCTGGTTTCATTTTTTGTTACAATGATATTCAATTTGCTCAGCGGGCTGTATACGCCCATCGAAAGCATGCCGCAATGGGCGCAAATAATTACAAAGTTTAATCCTGTTTCATATTTTATTGAAGTGATGCGTATGGTAATGCTAAAAGGCAGCGGGCTTGCCGACATAAAATACCAAATTTTCGCTTTGCTCGGATTTGCGCTCTTCTTTAATAGCTGGGCAATTTTAAATTACAAAAAGAGATCAGGATAAATTTATTTTTAGCAAACGATGGTGAAGGAATAGTGTTTAATACAGCAGTTTATTGCTAAATTTATTCTTTCATTTTTTTTATGAAATGGATTAGAATTTGGACAACGATTGCCTGCACACTCATTAGCTGTTTTGCTTTTGCGCAAGACAGTACAGTTACCCGTGATGGCCCTTATGTTTTTTACAATTCGGATCATATCGAATCCATTTGGATAGATAATGGAAATGTTCAAAAGAAAATTATCGATCCTGCCGGCAACAAAATAATCAATGTTTCATTTTCAGATCATCCTGACTGGAATTTTTCTGTTCCTTTAAGAAAAAAAATTTCTATTGAGTCTTCAGATTACAGACAACCTAAGAAACTATTTTTTGTTTCCGATATCGAAGGAGAATTTGAGGCATTCCGAACACTGCTTATAAATAATCAAATCATTGATAGTAATTATCGCTGGACTTTTGGAGATGGTCACCTCGTTATTTGCGGCGATCTTTTTGACCGTGGAAAAGAAGTTGTTCAGGAGTTATGGCTGCTTTATAAACTCGAAGATGAAGCGAGGGCAGGAGGCGGGTATGTGCATACCTTGCTTGGCAATCACGATATCATGAACCTTAGCGGAGATGTTCGTTACGTGCAGAATTTTTATTTTGTCGAGCGCGCGGTTGATGGGTAAAAATTATATGGATCTCTACACAAAGCAAACGGAACTTGGCCGCTGGCTCAGGTCTAAAAATATCATCGAAAGAATTGGAAATTTTTTATGCCTGCATGCCGGTATCGCTCCCATATTTAACATCCAGGGAATATCTCCACAAAATATCAATGATGTTTGCCGGCCTTTTTATGACCAGGGACAAAATGATCGGGCGCTGGACTCTGCAAAACTTGTTCCTTTTTTTGATGAGAGGAGTCCTTTCTGGTATCGCGGATATTTTTTGGAGCCAAGAGCAAGCATGGCCGCGGTTGACAGTACGCTTATGCTTTTTGATTGCAATAAAATAATTGTCGGCCACACAATTCTAACTCTCAATCCCGCTATGTATTATAAAGGAAAAGTAATCGCAATTGATGTGAACGAACACGAGGGGCATTGCGCAGCCGTACTTTATGTTGATAAAAAATGGTGGTTTGTAGATAAAGACGGTGTCCGGTTTCCGTTAGTTTACAGGCCGACCAACGATGACATAAACCAGCATAACATTCATTGAAAAAGCATCGCATTCAATGTTTACAGTAGTTGATTAACTTCGGTTATGCATGAGCGGTAGTTTTCGACTCATAGCTACCAGGTAACTGACGATGATATTTTCGGTTATAGATATGCGTTAGTCAATATACTCACTTTGTGTTTTGGATATTCAATAAGCATAATCAACATAAGAAATAATTCTCCATAAAATTACTCCGTTCTCAGGCTATTAACGGGATTTGCAATTGCTGTTTTTATTGCCTGGAAACTTACCGTTAATAATGCAATAAAAATAGCGAGTGAACCTGCCAGCGCAAACATCCACCAACTGATTTCAGTTCTGTATGCGAAATCCTCTAACCATTTAGTCATTATAAACCATGAAAGAGGTGATGCAATAACTATTGCTATTAACACAAGCACTATAAAATCTTTTGAGAGGAGAGCTGCAACGTTTGTAACCGAAGCGCCCAACACTTTTCGTATACCTATTTCGCGGGTGCGTTGTTCTGCGGAAAAAGCAGACAATCCAAATAAACCGAGACATGCGATCAGGATGGCAATAAAAGTAAAATAACTAACGATAGATGAAGCGCGTTGATCTTTTTCGTAATTCTTCTGAAAATCATTATCCAGAAATGAATACACAAAAGGTATTCCGGGGTTAATTTTGTTCCATGCACTTTCCATTTCTTTTAACAGGCTTGCATAATTTGCTGTGCGCACATTGGTAATTACATAGCTATACTTGTTACCTATCGAAGTGGTGAAACCAAAAGGTTTAATGGTATTATATAAGCTTTCAAAATTAAAATTCTTAACTACTCCTACTATATACATAGTGCTATGCACACCGTGAAATTCGGAATTTATTTTTTTACCAACTGCTGTTTTAATATCATATCCCAATTCTTTCAAAGCAGTTTCATTTAACACAATACTATTTGAGTCTGCGGTAAATTCTTTTGAAAATCCTCTGCCTGCAAGAATCGTAAGTCCTAAAGTTTTGAAATAATCATTCTCCACAGTACCGAGATGCACATCAACCTGGTCGCTTATTGTTTTGCCATCGGCATAAAATAGCAAATCTTCTACGTTTGGAATTCCGGGATATGTTGATCCGCTCGTTACACTTTTTATATCTGCATTTTTAAGTAACTCATTCTTCAATACAGAATAATTTTTCATTGCATTTTGATCCTGCAGCGGCAAAATGATCTGCTGATTTTTATTAAAACCTAATTGCTGCGTGTTCAAAAATTTTAATTGACTTACAATTACAAACGCTCCCAACACAAGACAAATAGAAATAGTGAACTGAAATACCACAAGACCTTTTCGTATGGTGACTGCAGAAAAATTATTTAATAATTTTCCTTTAAGTACTTTAATTGGTTTGAATGATGATAAATAAAACGCAGGATAAAGCCCCGATAATACCCCGGTAAATAGTGTTAGCGTTGCAATCCATAGCCACATTTGCGGTTCATCAAAAAGTTTTAAATTTTTTTGCGTGAGATCATTGAAGATTGGCAGAAGAAGTGATGCTAATAATAAAGCGAGCGATAAAGCAAGCAAGCTCATCATCACAGATTCTCCTAAAAATTGATAAATGAGCGATGTTTTTTCTGCGCCCATTACTTTTCGCACACCAACTTCCTTCGCTCTTTTGCCGGAACGTGCCGTAGAAAGATTCATGAAATTGATACACGCAATGATGAGAACAAATAATGCAATACTGCCCAGGATGTACAGGAATTTTATATTTCCATTTGGCGCAATTTCATCCTGGAGATCGGAACGCAGATAAATATCCAGCAATGGTTGTATAAATAATTCCCGCGAAACGCCGAGCGCTTTTAAATCCGCGCCTCCTCTGCGATTAATAAATGGGTTTAATTTCTTTTCAAAGGCTTTTGCATCAGCCCCATCTTTTAATTTTACATAGGTATGGAAGATATTGTTTGTCGCCCAGTCCGTTTGCTGATCAACCCAGGTTCCTATATCACCATTGCGCATGGAAAGAAAAAAATGAGCGGGAATATGCGATTTAATATTTGCATCTTTATAAACTCCTTTCACGGTGTACTTGAAATTACCATAAGGAATTCCTACATCAATAGTTTTACCAACAGGATTTTCTTTGCCAAACATTTTATCGGCAACTTCTTCTGAAACAACTATGCTGTTTGGTTCATTGAGAGAGGTCAGTGCATTTCCATATATAAAATTGTACGTGAAAATTTGGAAGAAAGTGGAATCAACATAATAGCCATTGGTTTCATAAAATTGTTTTGTCTGTTTATCATGCTCATATTTTAAAAGCATCTTGTCGAGCAAAGGAAATTTTAAGAGCCTTGCAGATTGTTCCACTTCAGGAATATCTGATCGTAAGCCTCCTGCTATTGGTGCAGACGTTGCTGCCCACGGTTTTTCTTTTGCATTTATTTTTTTATCGGGCCGGTAGGCGATCCTGTAAATGCGATTGGCATCTTTATTTTGTGTATCATAACCAACTTCGCTAAAAATATACAACATTATCAGCATGCAGGTAGCTAAACCTACCGCCAAACCAAAAATATTGATGAAAGAAAATACTTTATTTCTTACCAGGTTTCTGAAAGCGATCTTAAAATAGTTTTTGAGCATACATTGATGGTTATGCCTGTTTAAGATTCAATTATGAGTCCAAGATAATTTGTTTTGATTTTTAATTGATTAAGAAAAAGATGCTGTGCTGAATAGTTCGTTTCTGATACAGTTTGTGTACGGTTTTAATACAGGGCAACGACTACAGATTTCGCAGGCTATCACCGGTAAATTGCAAAAGCAAAATTGGTGATAGCCTGCATAATCTGTAAGAAATCGGAAAGTAATTGCGAATTTGAAATGTAAAATTTGAAATTGCGGAGAGCGATTACTTTCTTATTTCTAAATCTCTTCGGGATTCGTCATTGCGAAGCCCATTGGCAAGCTTCGTGCGTGAGCATGGGCTGTGGCAATCTGTTACCATTGTTGGTGTTGTGCGTTGCTTTGTGCAGAGCTTCACCAACAAAGTAAATAATAACTAAGTAATTCAGTTGTTGGTGCAGCTAACGCGCATGGCTATGCAAACACCAACAACGGCGAGTGGGGATACATTTACCTTATTCATAGGTATGGTTTTAGTTAGAAAAAATAATTATCACAATAAAAATAATAGCATAAACCGGTGGATGTAATAATAAATCGCGTACTTGTTTATAGAATTTATACTACAAGAATGATAATCTAACGGTAATGTGCAGGTAAAAAATATGCTTTGCGTGCAAACGGTGGTTTGTGCGCAACCAATAGCTGACAATAATTCAGATTTTTGCCCGATGCGCGACCATTTTTGCCTCGTACTAAAATATTTTTGGAAAAAGGCTACCGTTTATGACTCGTGCATCACCGTTTATGGCTCATGCGCTATCCACATTTTCACTTTTGCAAACATACATTAGAGTATGCGCTAATATCATTTGCCATTGCGCGACCGTGCGCAGCAAATAATGAACGTGTGTGGCTTATGCGCGACCGTTAGCTGCCGTTGTTGCAGGCGGGGTGGGGGTGAGAGGGTGGTTGGGGTAGAAAATAGCAAGTCTTGAGATTCCCACCTGCGCGGGAATGACGGCGAGTGCGTGAGTAGTTTTACACAACAATAATTTTGTAGTTTATCAGAGAGTTGCCGTCATTCCTGCGAAGGCAGGCATCTTGTATTTTGAGAGATTCCCGCCTGCGCAGGAATTACGGCGGTGCGTAAGTAATTTTAAACAGCAAGAACTTTATAGTTAATTAGAGAGTTACCGTCATTCCCGCGCAGGCGGGAATCTAAACAGGTTTTATAAAGTTTCAAATAAATCTATCCATTGAGGGTTCATTTCATTAATTAATCTTTCTTTCCATTCTCTTCTCCATTTTTTTAGCTGTTTTTCTTTAATAATTGCCTCTTCTATTCTACTGAAAGATTCGTAATAAACAAGCTTATTGCAATTGTATTTCGCAGTAAAAGAATCAGAATGTTTTTTCTCTTTGTGTTCACTCACTCTTGCATATAGATCGGAAGTAACACCGATGTATAAAACCTTGTTGTTATAATTTGCCATTATGTAAATGCAGCCGCCGTATTGCATGCAACGAAAATAAATTAAAAAAGATTCCCGCCTTCGCGGGAATGACGGCGAGAGCGTAAGTAATTTTAAGCAACAATAATTTTGTAGTTTATCAGAGAGTTGCCGTCATGTCCCGCATAGTGCGGGACATCTTAATCGTTGGTGCAGCTAACGCACATGGCTATGCAAATACCAAAATGGCAAAAGCATAACATTCATTTAAAAAGCATCGTATCCGATACTCACAGTACATGATTAACTTCGGTTATGCATGAACGTTAGGTTTGTGTGTTGCAGCAACGCCGTGATTTTTTTTACTGCAGATATTCTGTCGCCACAATTTAAGAGACATGCCCGGCGTTTTATCTTTAAAATCCAATATGAAGTCCGGCTTGCAGATGAGAATAATCATTTTGCTAAGTGTAATCCCGCAGTTTTTTTTCGGGCAAACCATTACCACTATTGCCGGAAACGGAACGAGTGGCTTTAACAGCGACGGCATCGCTGCCACTTCCTCTGAATTATACGGGCCGCAAGGTCTCGCTCTTGATGCTTCCGGAAATATTTATATCGCCGATCTCGCCAATAACAGAATACGTAAGATTGATGTCAGCACCGGGTTGATCAGCACCATCGCCGGCACAGGAACCGCCGCATATAACGGTGATGGAATCCTTGCTACGACTGCGGAGATATACCAACCATCTGCGTTAACTTTTGATCAGTCAGGTGATCTTTACTTTACCGATCGCGCTAATAACCGCATCCGAAAAATAACGATGAGCACGGGAATCATCAGCACGATTGCCGGAACAGGCGTGAACGGATATAATGGCGATGGGATCGCAGCCACTGCCGCAGAACTATCCTATCCTAATGATGTAAGTTTTGATGTAGCGGGCAATTTATTTATTGCAGACTGGACGAACCATCGCGTTCGCCGGATTGATAAAACGACAGGAATTATCACCACTGTTGTTGGCACCGGAACGGGAGGGTATAATGGTGATGGCATTGCAGCAACGGCTGCCCAGATCAATGCTCCCTGCGGAATAATTTTTGATACTACCGGTAATATGTATGTTACAGAATATGGAGGATACCGGGTAAGAAAGATTTCCGCTGCAACCGGCTTGATCAGTACTATTGCCGGTACTGGCGCCGGAGGTTATAATGGTGATGGCATTGCGGCAACTGCCGCAACACTGTACGGCCCCGCTTACATCCGTTTCGACAATGCAGGAAATATGTTTATCGGTGATGCGATCAATCAGCGGGTTCGGGAAATATCCGCAACCACAGGTTTGATCAGCACGATAGCAGGAACGGGAACAGCTGGCTATAACGGAGATGGCATCAGCGCTTCAACGGCGGAACTCTCCGATCCATTCTGTATTTATTTTGATAAGATCAATTGCTGCCTCTATATCGCAGATTATGAAAACGCGCGCATCCGGAAAATAACCGGAGGATTGATCGGAGGATGCACGCCACCGGTTGCTCCCGGAAACCTGGTCTCCTGCCAGGTGTTACCAACGGTGACCATTGACGCAAGCAATAACAGTTCCTGGGTTTCGGTATACGATGCTTCGGGAAATATCGCAGCGCAGATCAATGGCAACGGCAATAGTCTCGGGCTCGTTAATACGTCGCTGTATACTAAAACCGGCGCATGCCGCCAGGATAATTTGTACAGGCTTTATCTCAACCGCAATATCACGATCACGCCGCAGAACCAGCCTTCTTCAGGATCCGTTGGTTTGCGTCTTTATCTTAAAAAAGAAGAACTGGATTCCCTGGAAACAGCAGTCAATACACTGGGGGAATCATCCGGGGTATCTTCCATAAATGATTTGGGTGTATTTAAAAATGAAGATGCATGTTCAACTACCGGCGGTAATATCGCACCGGTGCTTACCGCAACAGCAAATTTGTATAATGCAGATTATTATTTGGAGACCAGTGTCACTGGTTTTTCAAGTTTTTATTTCGCGAGCAGGTTACTATCCACTTTACTTCCGGTAACCATCCTTTCATTTACAGGAACCAGCGCCGGCGCTGCCAATAACTTAACCTGGGAAGCTAACGGCGATGGACAAGTCGTTTTTGGAGTTGAGCGCAGCGAAGATGGTATTCATTTTGAAAATATCGGAAATGTACCTTCCACAGGTGATCATACAGGTTCGTACAACTTCACTGACAATAACCTCTCAATATCAGCTAAATATTATTACTACCGGTTAAGCATAACCGAAAATGGCAGGATCATTAATTATTCGGCTGTCGTAGTTCTTTCAAAAGATCAAAATCATTTGCTCCAAATAGCGGTGCAACCAAACCTGGTTCATGGCTCCACAATAGCTGTCCGGGTGAGCGCTGTAAATGCGCAAACAATAACCTTCACGATCACCGACATTACAGGTCGGGTTCTGTTTCACCGTTCAGCGGGTGCAGGAGCGGGAAGCAACAACGTTTTTTTATACACCGACGCTTTAACTCCCGGAACTTACTGTGTTTATGGAAATGGATCAACTGGCAGAACAAATGTGGCGCGATTTATTGTGCAATAGGTCAGCGGGGGAAACAAAACACCTGAATTTATCAATGCGGAGCTGCGGTTATAGATACCTGTTAGTTTAGCGTTACAAACTTATTCTTTTCCTGGTTGAGGAATTTCAAATGGTGAAGGAGTTTCGGACGGTTCATTTGGAAATGTGTCTGGATTTTCTTCAGGTATGGCAGGTTTATCAGGAACAATTCCAGGATTTTGTTCAGGTTGTTTTCCAGGCGAAGGAATTTCCCGGATTTTTTCTCTCTTTTTCTTATCAGTCATAAAAATTGTTTTAACCTGCAATAATAAAGGTTTCACTTCTACTGATACAAGAACGAATGTCATCTGTAAGAATGATGCTGATCATTTGGTTGCTCAGAATAAAAAATAATTTTGTTGATGTGATTCTTTTCTCAGCAAAGTTGTGATTCTTTCAATATGCAAAAGTACATTCATAAACTTGGGTTTTATTCTGCATCAATTTCTTTTTTGGCAGCTATAGGATATTGCATTGTTCAAATATTGCAGGTAGCAGGCGCGATTGTTTATCCACTGGATGATATACTCATCTATAGCTTTTCTCTTTGCATTGCCACCCCTTATTTACTTTCAATTTTGGCGCTTCACTATACTGTTACAGAAGAGAAAAAAATTTGGAGTCACGCAGCGCTGATTTTTGCTCTTATGTATACAATTTTTGTAACCATAATGTACACTGTTCAGTTAGCAACGGTAATTCCGCAATCTCTGCACAATAAAACACCAGGCATTTTGACTGTTACACCACATTCGTTTTTTTGGACACTTGACGCATTAGGATACATATGCATGGGCATTTCCACTTTATTTGCGGCATTCGTATTTGAAAATAAAAATCTCCAAAAAATAATCAGGATCTTTTTTATTGCGAATGCTGCGATGGTACCTTTAATTTCAGTAGCATATTTTTACCCTCACTTTTCAGTTGCTTTACTTTTTATTGGCAGCCCGTGGATAATAACAGCGCCGGGTTCTCTTTTATTACTCGCTCTTTTTTTTAAAAAACAAATGTGATTTGCTTAATTTTTTTTTAACATAGATCATTTTAAAGCGGAATAAATATTTTTTTACACATCCACTGTACTTACTATTTCATCCGGCGGCTCATTCCTGCTTTTTATTTCTTCATCTACTAATGGAGTAATTTCTTCTATCGCCTGCCTGCATGCTTCTGTAAAACTTTTGGCTTCGCAGTGCACAAAAATCGGATCGGCGAATAAAGACAATTCAATTTCACAAATTTTATTTCCGTAATTATTATTTTCTTTCAAACGAACAATTGCATTTTCAATGTTTTTATCAGCGTTGTAAAACCGTGTTATTTTATTTTTTAAATCGGTGATAATCCATTCATCAATTTTTTGCGATCCCGTGTTAATTTCAATATGCATAAATATAGTTTTAGATGATAAACTTAAAATTTCAGCAAGTCAATAATTTTATAAAGCGGCCGTCACATTTTTTTGAGCGATAATATTATAAATCCTTTCCGCATCCTCAGGTTTGCATAATGAAGTTCCTGCATTTAATGTGGCTGCCGTTCCACAAGCTACTCCGTATTGTGCTGCTTCATACAGAGTTTTTCCTCCTGATAAACTTAATACCACACCCGCAACCATCGAATCTCCCGCTCCAACAGTGCTTTTTACATTTACAATTGGCGGAGTTATTTTCTCTATACTTTTTTTGGTAACAAGTATAGCGCCGGCAGCGCCCATGGAAACAAGAACGGCTTCGCAATGCGTATTTTGGATTACCTGGTTTGCCAAATCACTTGCCATTTCATTGCCACATTCATTTTTTCCTACCAATGCATTTAATTCCGTTATACTTGGTTTTATTAAAAAAACTCCTTCATTAATTGCGAGCTGCAAGGGTTCGCCGGATGTATCGACAATAAATTTTGCTTTTTTCTTTTTTGCAATGAAAGCGATTCTCGCGTAAAAATCAGTCGGTATGCCTGGTGATAAACTGCCGCTTCCGATAATAAATTCTACATCTTGAAACCTTTCAATTTTTTGCAATAATTTTTTCCATTCAAATTCAGTAATTATTGGTCCCGGCATTCCAAAACGATATTGCAGATTTGTGGACTCATCTGTAATAATTAAATTTTCCCTGGTGTGATCCTGAATTTCCACCACATCTGATTCTATTCCTTCTTTGTTTAATAATTCCTCGTAAAATTTTCCGCTATATCCACCTGCGAAATAAATTGCCGTTGCATTACCTCTTAATTTTTTTATTGCCCTTGCAACATTAACTCCGCCGCCACCCGGTTCAAAAACCGGTCGTGAGCATTTCAATTTTTTTTCGGGTATGATTGATGCAACAGATGAACTTTTGTCAATTGCCGGATTTGCAGTGATCGTAATAATGGAAGCCATAAGATTCAATAATTTTTTGAGGAAAGGTTTCAACTTTTGTATAACTTATTTCCCTGCTTAAAAATATTTTTCTTCCTAAAACAGATGCATGATCATTATCAGATAACGGGATGATTGTTTTCATTAACTATGGCAGAATATGCTTTTATATTTGTTTAATCAGTTTAAGAATTTTATTCTGATACTCTGATAAGATCATAGTAGAAAATATTGCTTCACCGCACAAGGCTACTTTATCTTGAAACCGGCAACCGCCGGTTTCATTTGTTTTGGGAAGCACAACCAATAAGTTTAAAATAATTTCTTTGTACGAAAGAGTTTTTGACAGGCAATAGCGAAAACCTGCAAAAATTTGAATGCTTATAACGTTAATGGATATCCGAAGAGCATGGCAGGATAATACTATTTAGGTATGTTGTTGTTTGTTGCGTTCTGATTTTTAGTAGAACTTATTATTTATAACTGCTATAGTCAATGATCCGGAACGCTTTTCCCTGCGCACGAGAATAATTGCCAGCACTATCACCCAAAATAGAAAAACGCCAATGTTAACACGCTCCCAAACGCCTGCATAGGGTGTTGGTAGATTTGCTTTGATTTTAGGCGCTTCTGTTGCGGTTAAAACGCCGAACACAAAAAGAATTAAAATTGTTAAAACGGAATAAAGGCGAAACCACTTTCCAAATGATACTGCTCCAAAGCCAATCGAGATAGTCATAACGAGAACAGTTGCCATTGCCAAAGCAAGATGCATTTTATCGGTAAGCGTTTCTCCTTTCGTTGAGAGAAATTCCCGTTGGTGCATCGGAGCAAATGGCCAGATGATGCTGATTACTCCATAGATGACGATCAAATTTCCAACGATGCGTAAGAGATGATTTCGATTTGCTGATTGTCTGACACCCCATCCGAAGGCAATTACAAGCAAAGTATATATTGTTCCAAGCCAAACCCAAAGCGTTCTGGTTGGAGCGCCTATGGCAGAAAGTTCGCTAACAGTTTGAGAAGCGGAACTGTAGCTTTTGAAGAGCATCGGTACAAAAATATTCATCGCAATGTAGAGAAATGAAGAAATGATACCGCAGATCAGTAAAATTTTTCGTAACATTTTTAAATCTTTTTCAACGGGGTTATTGCTATCCTATTAATATTTTAAAACTGCAGTCAACTGAATTTTCTTATTCATTATTTTTCTGAATATTTCAGAGTTCTATTATTCACTTTTATTTTTCCACCGTTTTAAACCAGGAAGAATATTGAGCGAATGCTGCAAAATATGTTCAGGCAAATTTCTATTGTGCATTTGCTCTGTGATCACGGATTTCATTTCTCCGAGAGTCATTTCAGGATTTATAAATACACCATGCTGGTAACAATATTTGCAGTACTCGTTACTGTAAGATCCATCTTTTTCAGTACCTCTATCCACTTCATTGTCGATAGGCATCGTGCAGCTTTGACAAAACATTTCGGGTTGCATATTTAGAATTATTAATTACAGAAATATTATTCATGTATAGTCATTATTGGTGTGTGTGTATGAAGCACAATACGCTTTGCATGACTATGCTTAAAAATCCTGCATAAAAAATCATGTTTTTCGGGAATGATGATCAATAAATCAAGCTCATTTTTTTCCGCATATGCCGTTATTTTTTCGTCGACTTTTTCGGATTTTATAAAATCGTATTTTGGATCTAATTCCCCAAACATTTCATGTACCCATCCGGATTGTTCAGAAATATAAGCATCGAATAATCGGGGTGATTTATTGTTTACAAAGAGTACATGGAATTCAGCATTAAATGTTGTTACAAGATTTTTTATTTCATCGACGGGTACGCTGATTACTTCTTTGAAATCATAAGCAAGTCCTATTTTCTTAAAACCATGAAATGTTGAATCACGGGGAATGATAAATACGGGCCAATAAAATTTTTTCATTGAAGCAATTGTTCTTTCTCCAAATAAAAATCTTTCAAACCCGCTTTCGGGCTCAGATCCCATAACAATAGCACTGGTATTTACAGAATTGCAATAGGCTTCAATATTTTCAGTCACATTACCTTCCATTAATTCCGTATTAATTGTTATCTGTCTTTTCGTTAGGGTTGCAATTCTCTTTTTTAATTTCTTCATTTTGTCTTCCGCATCGGAAATTATTTCCTTAGCATCATATTGTTGAACCGAAATTTCTGTGAGGGTTACCGGAATTTTATATACATGAATAATGGAGAGTTCTGTTTTCAGCGCACCGGCCATATCAGCGGCATAAATAACAGCATTCTGAGAATTTATTGAAAAATCTGTAGGTGCAACAATTACTTTCATGAAATTTTCATTTCTAATTAATAATATTTTACCAGGGCTATATGATCATAGTCTTTTAGCCGATCATTATCTACGAATTCCACATCACCTCCATATTCCAATACTTTTTCAATTACGGCTCCAACCAAATCATTAATATAAAAGATGTGATCGGGTTCGTGTTTTTCCTTTTTTGCATCTTCATCTGTTGCGCTAATCGGGTAAGTAAAATCTTTTTCAACAATAAGTAAGCGACAATTTTTGTGAATGGCGGCATCCAACACTTCCTTTATTCCATGAGCGAGTTTATGATCATCCATTGCTTTTTCAATTTGTCTGAGCAAGGTCATTTGTTTTATCCTGCTCCAATCTGCAATCTGCGGTTCAATGATTTTTGCAATTTCTGATTCTTTCAAATCTTCATAACCCCCATGCACATACTCAACAATTGCCGATTGGTTTTTTGTTATTTTTTTAAAATGACCAAGAATTTTTTCACTCCCGATTACAAAAACAGGCAATGGAAATGCAGCGTGAATCATAGTAAGTCCATCATCCATATGGTGAAGAAATTTTTCAAGCAGCTTTTCTTTGTATTTTTCGGGATCGTCAAAATGCGGAACTCTTTCGGGCATGTCTCTTTCATATGCATAAATGTTGCTTGCTACATTCGATTTAATGATATCAATTTTATGATTGTCGGCTAAATACATTTTCGAATATTTGCCGGTTAAATGCAAAATGAGATATTGTTTGTTTTGTTTTTTGTTGTTGATCAAATCCCGTATTTCAAAGCAGTCATCAATGATGATTTTTTCTTTAACCACTATATCCAGGTAAAAAACTTTTTCAACTTCAGGCGATATAAAAATGGCAATGCTTTTTTTATGTGTGTTGAAGTTAAGATGGCTTAGAATGTGTTGCAACCTCGTAATAACTGCATGCGCTTTTTCGGAAGTAAAGTTTGCAAGTAATTCTTTTTCTATTTTTCCTGCAACAGTTTTTAATTTATGTTCCAATTCATGTTTCAACGACATCTTAGGTTCGAACGGCAAAAGAATTGACACCGCAGGAGCAGTAGTTTCGTGAATCAGTTTCTTTTCCTCATTAGATAAAATTTCTTCCATAAATATTTTTTTTGATAGTTAAAGATAGAATCACGAACAAACTGAAAAGATGATTGCTGTCAATGTAATTATTGATTCTACTCACCGGCACAAACCATGTATTGCTTAATAATGAGAAATAAGAATCCGGCTATTTGAATTGAGCTATTATTTTTTGGCGGGAAAAACTTTACAGTTGATCGCTTTTTTGATTAAGCAGACTTTGATACTTTTTAAATTTGATCTTTGCCCTGATTTCTTTTCTTTCTTTCTGTAATTTATCATGAATAGCCGGCAACGAATCGCGTTCCTGTTGAGAAGATATTTTGCTGAGATATTCGGGCGATAGCAAACTTAAAGCAACGCAGGCATCATGAAAATTTCCAAGTATATCCGTAATTTCTTTTATATTTTTTCTGTCAAAAAAAGGATCTGCTGCACTCTTTTTTTTATTCATAACATATGGGTGGACGTAAAATATATCTTTAAGAATTTTGCGGATTTGGTGGATTTGTTTATCTGAAATACTCTCTCTCAGATATTAACCGGAGTAATTTGTTTTTTTGAAAAGACAGGTAATTGTTCAATGCGGCTTTTGATATCTTAGCCGGCAGTTTGCCCGTAAGTTTTTTTTCTTTAAAAAGATTTTTATTCAGCAACAATTTATTTGCGTTTTCAATTTGCTTATCTGTTTCGGTATGTAAAATATGGAGGTATGCTTCAGGAACAGCACTCTTTGTTTTTTTGATTGCTTCGCTAATTTTCAATTGCTGCAATTGGAGTATGCGGATAGTTCCTAAAAGCTTGTAGAAGTTTTTTATTTGTTTTGGAAAATGTGCGGTATCCAGGTTTTGCACCTTTTGTATTAAATGAAAAAAAGCTTTAATTTTTTTTACTTCAATTCGAAATGAATGAATATCCTCTATCGCATAATCAGCGGATATTTTTTTTGCAATTGATTGCATTTTTTTAAAATGATATTCAATTGCTTTCTTAATTTTTTTTCTGTTCATTTCAGTATGTAAGATAGTTTACCAATTTTAATGCCTGATTAAAATATTCGCGCTTCCTACAATAATAATTATTTGAAGTGCATTCCAATTCCGGACGTAATGCTGAATGAAGTTGTTTTGACAGGATCCCCGGCTGTGTAAGAAGAATTGTTTTGCATTTTAATTTCACCAAAATTACCTGATACAGGAAGCGCAAAACTCATGGAATTGGCTATGTAGAATTTCTTACTGACGTCTATATTTAATATCAATTCAAGACCGGCATCCCACACTATATTTTTTTGAAATGTGCTAATGCCAAAATGATTTGTTGTAATCGTATTCATCTGCATGGCAAGCGGAATAGTTAAACCCGTCCACAAGCCGCCAATAAAATGAACATTGCTTGTACTTGGTCCGGATAATGAACTGTAATCCATCAGCACATGAACTTTCGTTGATATAATGTGAGCATCGGCTAATAAATATTCTTCATTACCCTGAACATCGGGCGGATTACTTAATGCCATTTTCATAGAAAAATAATTTGCACTGAACTGGCACCTTAATCCTTTGCCATTATCTGCACCAACGGTCAACTCTACGGGAACCTGGTTTTTAAAATACGCAGCATAGTGTTTTGCTGAGTCGAGTGGTTTATTTTCAAATCCTTCTTTAAGTTGAGCCGAATAAGGAAAAGCGTTGAGTGTTGCCTGCCAGCCGCCATGTACTTCACCGTACCACGTTAATCCATTTTTATTTTGTGAAAAACATGTTGTTGACGAAGACAATAAAAATAACAAGATTGCAGATAAAAAATTATTTTTCATGTTATATAAATTCAAATCTAAATTATAAGCATATCGAAGCACATTTTATGACGGGCATCATTATATAACATGATACTGGTTTTCCATTACCTAAGGATAAAAAAATTACTACAGAATCCGAATCAAATTTTTTTATTATTGTTGATTTTCATCATTGCGAAATGATAACATTCTATTTGCCGACAAAAAAAATTTTCAACATTAAATTGCTGACGACACTCATTAAGACCGGTGACATTAATTATCAAAATATTTGCTGCAGACGAATATTATTGAAATGAAATTTTTTTAAAAATTTTCCGGGTAACTAAAATATATTTACTCATGAATAAAAACAGCGCGCGAAAATTCGTTTTCATTATATTGTTTCCCGCTTGTTTTTCTATTAACAGAGCTGCATATGCGCAAGGTATTTTTTACGATAAAAAAATAGTTGAAAAAAATTCTGCAACATTTTCCGTAGATTCTGTTCACATCAAAAAAAGATTCTGGCTTGGCGCAGGAGAATTATTATTGTCGGAAGCCACGCCATGGATTGTTGATAACAATATCCGAAAAGTAGATTACACACATATCAGCTGGCAAACGGTAAAATATAATTTGAGTCCTACGAGTTGGGCGTGGGACAATGACGCTTTTACAACCAACCAGTTTGGTCATCCGTATCACGGCAGTTTATTTTATAATTCTTTTAGATCTAACGGTTATACTTTTTGGCAATCTGTGCCGGCTTCATTTGCGGGAAGTTATTTGTGGGAAACTTTTGCAGAAAATCAGCCGCCTGCACCAAATGATTTTATAAATACCGGTTTTGGTGGAATTACTCTTGGCGAAATGACTTACAGGCTGGCAAATAAAATAATTAATAACAGAAGTCGCGGATTGAAAAGACAAATCAGTGAAGTATTTGCGCTTCTTATTAATCCGGTAAATGGATTAACGAGAATAATAGATGGAAGATGGGGTAAAGTAATGGGTAATTCAACAGAGCGCGATTCTTCTAATGTATATACCGAATTCGATTTGGGAGTGAGAAAATTTAAAGTTGACAACAGCAACGGAAGTTTTGGTTTTTATGCACACGTTCGCCTTTTGTATGGAACGCCTTTTGAAAATTATGAAACTCCGTTCAGCAATATTTCGGTTAATGCAGAGTTGGGAAAAGATGATAGCTCTAAGCTTAATATCATCAGCGCATACGGATCAATAAGAGGATGGCGGATTAACGAAAAAGAAAATGTGCAACACCTGTTAATGATTTCAATGAACTACGATTATATAAATAATGAATCATTTTTTTACAGTGCGCAAAGTATAAAGCTTAACCTGTTCTCATCTTTCAAAATGTCTCATGGTTTTACGATAAATACATCCGTTGGTGCGGGACCTGTTATTTTAGCCGCAGTACCCGACAGTTTGCAATACGAAGGAAGAAATTATGATTTCTGTACCGGCATTGGCTTTCATGCTAATTTTACTTTGAGCATTGCCAATCATCTTTTTTATACAATAAATTATAGAGGTGGCTGGTTGAAAACTATTAACGGTAATGCTACAGATTATTTTTTGCATACAGTTACAAGCGAACTAAGATACATGCTGATGGATGGAATTTCAATTTGTGCAGAGCCTGGCTATTTCAACTTACATGCCAATTACAAAAATTATCCCGATGTTGATAGATCGTATCCATATTTGAGGATTTCATGCAGATATAGTTTAAATGTACAGTAACAAAAGCCGTTTAATAAATAATTTATTTTGGATTAGCTCACAGCTTTTGCTAATAAAAATGCCGCACCTGCTGCTACAATGCCCGTTACCGTTACTTTAATAGTTCCTTTTATAACGGGTTGACCTGTTACTTTACTTTTGAAATATCCGAATATCATTAATGCCATTATGGTAACGATGCATGAAACATAAAATGCGTGTTTGCTATCTTGAATAATGATGTAAGGAAACAAAGGAATAAATCCTCCAACCAAATATGAAAGTGCAATAGTGCTGGCGCTTTTAGCTGCGCGATTTTTTGCAGGTTTCTCCATTTCTAATTCAAGTTTCATCATAAAATCAGCCCACCTGTTTTTGTCTTTACTGATTTGTAACGCTACTTCTTTGCTCAATGCTTCTTCTACTCCCATTTTGATAAGAATATCTTCCACTTCTTTTAATTCAAGCTCCGGCACAGTTTCAATTTCACTGAATTCTCTTTTCAATTCTGATTCGTAATGCTCTACCTCTGATTCACCGGCAAGATAACCGCCAAGTCCCATTGATATGCAACCAGCGGCAATTTCAGATAAACCCGAAACAATAATCAGGTGCGTTGTATTCAGCACACCACTCAATCCTGCAGTAAGTGCAAATGGAACTGTTAGTCCATCAGACATGCCAATGATAATATCTCTTACTAAACCGGAATTTTTACTGTGTGTTTCTTTTTTCAAATAATATTAGTTTTAATTTTTGCCGAAGATTTAATATCTATTTTATTTTTTAAAAAAAACCCGCCGTGCTAACGGCGGGCATAATGGTACAAAGGATTAGCTGCGCTATTTAACAGCAATAGATTTTGTTGCTGCTTTTTTTGCATCTTCTTTTTTAGGAAGACTTAATTTTAATTCACCATTTTCATAGGCTGCATCAATTTTATCGGCATTTACGCCATCAGGCAAAGTAAATGTGCGCGAAAAAGAAGAATAGTTATATTCTCTTCTTGTAAAGTTTTTTTCTTTTTCATCTTTTTTTTCTTCTTTTTCAGCGCTGACCGTAAGTAAATTTCCATCCACATCAATTTTGAAATCATGTTTGTCCAAACCGGGTGCAGCAATTGCAATTTTATAATCATCTTTATTTTCAGTGATGTTTACTGCTGGCGCTGAAAATCTTTTTTCAAAATCGCTTTCAGACCATGAGTTCCACGGTTTAAAAAAATCATCTAAAATTGTTGGGAAAAAATTATCTCTTTTTACTAAAGATTTAACTGACATAAAACCTCCTTGTGTTTTATTAAAATATTATTGTTTACAAAAGCGAAGTTATTTTTTGTGAGTCGTTCAATAAAGGACGCTGGTCATCATGTTCAATGACTTTAATCAACAGCTTGTTTCGCGACATTTTCTTTTTCTTTTTTGCAACTGCAGTTGTCAACCGGACAGTCATTAGATTTATTTTCTTCTGCAGAATTATTAATAACGGAATTATTTTCCACCTGTTTTGCAGCAACAGAAAGTATCGGCAAATGTGTATGTAAAACAAGTTTTCTCGAAACGCTGGTGTGAAATAAAGAGCCAAGAAGACTGTGATTTTCCGGAAGAATAACCAACATGTCGGGCTTTTTTTCCTCAATGAAATTAATTATCCCGGTATGTATATTATCAGAGTCAATAAAATGAAATTTCAGATTATATTCTGCAAACATTTTTTGTAATGTTATTATTTCTGTATGAAATTTTTCAGATGATTTTTGATCTGGTTCTACAAATACAATATCGCAATGCGGAGTAAAAGTTTGCAGCCATTCTCTGATGAAGCTGAGCGATTCCGCAGGATACATTTCATATAGATCTGAAGCAATGGTGATATTTTTTATTGGTTTGAATTCAGCTTTTTCAGGAATGATAAGCACAGGATAAGATGCGTCGTGAATCATTCTTAATGTATTGCTTCCTAAAAAAAAGCGGATGCTTTTTTCTCCGGAGGAAATTCCCATTACCATTGCAAACGGTTTTATTTCTACGCAGAATTTTTCCAGTTCCTGATCTATAAGACCGTATTTTAATTCTTTGCTGATCTTTATTTTATTTTTTGTTTGTAATAATAATTTTTGCCGGAGCTCTTCCAGTTCTTCTTTTACAGCTGTTTCAATTTCTGTAAATTCTAATTCTGTAAGCGGCACCTGGAAAGGTGTAATAGGAATTTCCATAACATGGATCAATGTTATCTCTTTATTCAAATGCACTGCTAAATCCGCTGCATAATTTGCTGCGTGTAAAGATGGATTCGAAAAATCTATTGCTACGATTATCTGCTTCATAAAAAAAAATTGTAGTGTGAAACTATGTTTACAGATTAATTCAAACGATGATTCGCATCATACTCCCAAATGATGCAAATCAAATATGCGGTCTTACTGATTACTATCAGCACAGGCATTGAGATTTATCATTCCCATGAAATGAACAGAACTATAGTTTTACTGGAAATTCAAAAATATGTTTGGAACATTAACCAGCAAGGAAATTGAAGATTTTATAAAAAAGCATTTCATCGGACGCATAGGTTGTCACGCAAATAATAAAACTTATGTGGTTCCTATCAGCTATGCTTATGATGGTGAATTTGTGTATTGCCACACACAGGAAGGGTTGAAAACAAAAATGATGAGAGATAATCCGCTTGTATGTTTTGAGGTTGATGCGCTGGAAACAATAGCAACATGGAAAAGTATTATTGCATGGGGCAGCTATGCCGAGGTTACAGATAAAAATGAAAGAGGGAAAGCTTTAAAAATATTATTGAGCAGGGTTTATCCTTTTATCAGTTCAAAAAAAATGCAGTTAGGAGACCATTGGCCTTTTGCCCCCGACGATTTGAACAGTATAAAAGGAATTGTTTTCAAAATAAAATTGTCAGAAAAAACCGGCCGGTATGAAGTAAATGATGAGCCGTGGAATTATAATATGAAGGGGTAAAAAAAATCTGATGAGTTTTTATAGCTGCATCAGAAAAAATTTTTTCTTAAGATATTTTCAATTTAATTATTCAATTTTTAAAATAAGAGGTATGAAAAAAGTAATTTTTATTTGCGATGGAAATAATTTTTCGAACGGGTCATTTGAATTTTTGAAAATGCTGAATGACATTGATTCGATTTTTGTTAAAGGGATTTTTTTTGATCCTGTCGATTTTATGCAGTTGATAGCATTAAGTTATAATCCTTCTGCAGAACCATATGTTAAGTTGAAGGAAAACGAAAAATTAATGGTACGGAAAAGCGAGGAAATCTTTAAAGAGCGCTGCAAAATGGCCGGCATCCGCTATGCGATAGATGAGGAAAATGAAGAATGGCTTGCCGATGTATTTGCCAGGGAAACACGGTTTGCTGATTTGGCTGTTATCAGTGAAGAAATTTTTGCATCAGAAATTTCTAAACTGGAGCCGAATACTTTTATGCAGGAAGCTTTGCGAATTGCAGAGTGCCCGCTGATATTGGTTCCGGAAAATTTTAAAACAATCGACAGGGTTGTTGTTGCCTATGATGGCAAAAAAGATAGCGTATTTGCATTAAAACAATTTTGCAACATCATGTCGCAGTTAACAGAAATGCCAACCGAATTGGTTTATGTAAAAGATGAAGATGATAACTCAGTTCCCGAATCAGAATTATTAAAGGAATATGCGCGCTTGCATTTTGAAAGTTTAGGTATTGCAAAATTGCACTTTGATGCAAAAAAATATTTTTCAACCTGGTCAGTTGAAAAAAAGAATTCTTTGCTGGTATGCGGATCATACGGCAGGGGCGTTGTTTCAAATCTTTTAAAAAATAGTTTTGCTGAAGAAGTTATTCGTGAACATTTAATGCCGGTTTTTATTGCACATAATAATTAAATCGCTATAAAATTACGGCAGGTTATTCATTCAAAAGTGATGCAACAATCAGGATAACACCTAAAATATTTTTAGGTTCGGCCTATGTTGGCCCTAAATATTTCTTTGCTATCAGAAGTATTGAATGAATTGTAAGCGTGGAGAAATGGACCTAAAATAAATTAGCGCTTCAATTTGGTAACACAAAAACACTTTCTCCCGGGCGCAAAAGATTACCTGTTATTCTATTTTTATTTTTACTCACAAAGTTTTCTTAAACAGTTACAGATAATTTAGCTTCTGCTTTGATAATATTTTCAATTCCCTTAAGCAATGCATCCGGGTTGAAAGAAATACTGTCAATACCTTGCTCAACAAGAAAGCTGGCAAATTCCGGAAAATCACTCGGTGCTTGTCCGCACAAACCAATCTTTCGTCCTGCATGCTTTGCTTTTTTAATCATCATCGAGATCATTTCTTTGGCAGATTTATTTTGTTCACTAAATAAATCAGCAATGAGCGCTGAATCTCTGTCAATGCCTAATGTTAATTGAGTAAGATCATTTGAGCCGATGGAAAACCCGTCAAAAATTTCCGCAAATTCATCAGCCTGCATCACATTACTTGGAATTTCGGCCATCACGAAAATATCCAAATCATATTCTCCCTGTGTGAGCCCGAACTGATGCATAATATGAATAACTTTTTTTCCTTCTTCAACAGTTCTGCAAAATGGTATCATCAATTTTACATTAGTCAATCCCATTTCTTCGCGCACTACTTTCATAGCTGCGCACTCCAAACGAAAACCATCTTTATACAAGTCGTTATAATAGCGCGACGCGCCGCGAAAACCAAGCATTGGATTTTCTTCAACCGGTTCAAACTCTTTGCCTCCTAACAGTGATGCATATTCGTTAGTTTTAAAATCGCTCATGCGAACGATTACATCTTTGGGATAAAATGCAGCTGCAATAGTGGCAACACCTTCAGCTAATTTTTCTACAAAATATTTTTCTTTATCAGGATAATGATGTGTAAGCTCTTCAATTTTTTGTTTTGCGTCCTGGTCTTTCAATTCATTAAATTTCACCAATGCCATTGGGTGAATTTTTACAGAATCATTAATGATAAATTCAAGCCGCATTAAGCCAATGCCGTCATTTGGGTAAAATGAAAGTTTGAATGCTTTTTCCGGATCGCCAATTATCATCATCACTTCCGTGCTTTCGGGCATTTTCATTTGCGAAAAATCAAGTTGGGTTTCTTTGAATGGTAATTTGCCTTCGTACACAAAACCTTTTTCACCTTCACAACATGAAACCGTTATTAATTGTCCGTCGGTTATAACGCTCGTTGCATTGCCACAGCCAACGATAGCCGGAACACCTATTTCTCTTGCAATGATCGAAGCATGGCTTGTTCTGCCACCTTTATTTGTTATAATTGCAGCTGCGTTTTTTAATATCGGATCCCAATCCGGACTTGTCAGATCTGTTACAACTATTTCTCCTTCTTTTAATTTATCAGCATCTTTTGGTGAGTCAAGTATTCTTGCAAAACCTGTTGCTATTTTAGTGCCTATAGCTTCGCCGCTCACTAATACTTTTCCTTTTGTCAGCAGTTTATATTCTTTTATTTGCAACGGATTTTTGCGTGAGTGCACGGTTTCAGGTCTTGCCTGAATAATAAATAATTCGCCTGTAATTCCATCTTTAGCCCATTCAATATCCATTGGCTTTTTATAATGTTGTTCAATTTGCAAAGCCCAGTTAGCTAATTTCGTAATCTCATTTTCATTCAAAACAAATTGTTCTTTTTTTTCTTTTGGAGTTTCTATGTTGATGACAGTATCTTTTCCATTATCACTATAGATCATTGTTAATGATTTATCGCCTAATTTTTTTTGGATCACAGATTTTTTACCCTGAATTAAAGATGGTTTAAAAACTAAAAATTCATCTGGTGTTACCGTTCCCTGCACAATATTTTCTCCCAATCCCCAAACACCTGCAAGATGAATAATATCGCGGAAACCTGATTCCGGTTCAAGTGTAAAACCTACACCAGAACAAGCTTTATCTGAGCGAATCATTTTTTGAACACCGACTGATAAAGCAACTCTCTCATGGGCAAAGCCATTGTCTTCGCGATATTTAATTGCTCTATCCGTATACAATGAAGCAAAACATTTTTGCACTGCATCCAATACTGCTTTTTCGCCTTTGATATTGAGATAGGATTCGTGTTGACCTGCAAAGCTTGCTTCAGGAAGATCTTCAGCAGTTGCGCTGCTTCTTACTGCTACTTCTGCATATTCTTTTCCGGATAAATCTTTATAAGCAGCAATTATAGAATCCGCAAAATCTTTTGGCATTTTTGCATTCAATATTAATATTCTCGCTTGCAAACCGGTTTCTTTCAGGTTGGAAAATTTTTTATTATCCAACCGCGCCATTATATCCCGCAATGCATATCGCAGTTCATTATAATCAATAAAATCCCAAAACGAAACTGCAGTTGTAGCAAAACCATCCGGCACTTTAATTCCTTTTGCAGAAAGCTGGGTGAACATTTCGCCCAGTGATGCATTTTTGCCACCCACAACGGGAACGTCGGCTATGCCGATTTCACTAAATTTTTTTATATAGACTGACATAAAATATTTTTTACCAAATCTGGGTTGAAAAACATTTTATTTCTATGACAGTTATCAAAAGCATCTATGATTTGTGTCATGATAATATACAGTTAGTGAAAAGCTTTCGATAAAAATCAATTGCATACATGATCTCTGTCATTTTTTACAGGCTACAGACTCAATAAGTTTACAGAAGAAAAGAATTAATGATTTTATTTTTTAGTGAAGATGGAGATGATGCTATAAGAAATAGATTATTTCAATCTTCACATCACATTTTTAAATCTCTTTTAAAAAATATTTATGAAAATAGAAACTATAAATAAACCGGTCGTTAACCAGGTAATACTCGATGTTATTTATGAAAGAAGAGCAGTTCGTAAATATAAAAATCAACCTGTTGAAAGAAATACCGTTGAGGAAATAATTGATGCAGGAAGAATGGCTCCATCTGCAATAAATAAACAACCGTGGAAATTTTATGTGCTGATGGATAAAACAACAATTAAATCTTTTTCAAAAGAAATTGCTCATGTTGCATTAAAAGATTTCGCGCAATCGGGAATAAAAAAGATAACACAAACGGCAAATAATCTTTTGCACTTTGCTCACGATTTTAATTTTGAAGCTTTATCCGATCCTGTTTTTCATGGAGCGCCTGTAGTCATTTTCATTACTGCTCCGAGTGATAATGAATGGGCGCCGCTCGACATAGGAATGTGCGCACAAAATATGATGCTTGCTGCAAAGGCATTTGGTTTAGATAGCTGCCCGGTTGGATTTGGAAAATTTGTGGAACATACAAAAATATTTTCGAGGTTAAATGTTCCGGCTTCCGAGCAAGTGCATATTTCTATTATTCTCGGATATGGAGATGAAAAACCTGAAATGCATAAAAGAAAAAGTGACAACATAATTTTTATTGATTAATAAATATTGCAATCATTTTAAAAAAAATAAAAATGAAAAAATCATCAAAATTACTCGCTCTTGCAGGCATATCAACAGGCGCTGCCTTAGGTGTTTTGTTTGCTCCCGGAAAAGGATCCGAAACCCGTAAAAAATTAAATAAACAAATAAGAAAACTTTCAGCATCATTGAATGGTGAATGCAGCAAAGAAAAACTTATAGTGGTAAAACAAAAACTTGAAGAACATAAGGAAAGATTAGAAAAGCATTTGCAAAAAATAAATTCGAAGATTGCCTCTTATGATGCAGCGGATATTAACGAAGGAAATTGATTTCGGATTACCAATGCTTGGCAAATAATTGTTCCGGTTTTTGTTAATGTTTTTGCGAAAATTATTTTACTTGTTCGGTATTGCAATCGTGTTTCATATTTGCCGGAAAAATCTGGAAATGAATTCACTTTTCTTCAATTAGCTATACGAAATAATTTCATTCTTAATTGTATTTTAATTCTTTTTTCTGGTTTTCACTTTTTTTATTTTCGGCTTCAGCCGTAATAAAAGTTTTATAGAATTGCATTAGCCCGGTTGCCAGGAGAGCAAAGCCAATTATCCAGTTCAATACTACCTGCTTTTCTTTCAAAAATTCGATTGCAATATTTCCAAGTATACCGTAAACAAAAAAAGCAAGTGAAGTGCCTAACCCTATACCAACGATATAAATATTATAATGAGTATTCGAATCAAAAAATATTTTTTTCGATTTTAGAAATGCCGTCCATCCGATCCAAAAAGGCAAATGAAGAGGATTGATGATACTCAAAAAAAGACCTGATATAAATGGACGCTGCGAAATAAAGGGTAATGGCGTTTCGAATTTATGCATTGCATACGCGGCATACAAAATAATTGTTGCAAATAAAAATAAAACCACACAGGTTAATACACTGAAAAATTTGTGCAGATATTTGAGTCCTTCAAATTTTTTTATTGCTACGAGAGCTATGCGAACCAAAATAATTTCTACAAGAATCGCTCCGGCTGCAAATTCCATAGCTTCCATGATTCCTTTATTGATAGTAAGACTTGTAACTGTTACATTCAGAGTTCCTATTGGCAAAGAGCCAAGAAAACTTATTAGCAACGCCGAAAAAAATAATTTAAAATATTGTAACCTCATCTTACTGTGATATTAATTTCAGGTATTTAGAATTATCACGAAACATTTTCAAACCTTCGCTGGTAGTCATGTATTTTATTTTTTTTTGTTGGGCATTCATTTTGCTGATTTTAAAAAGCAAATGCCAATGATGAATAATTTCTTTCCACACAAAAAACAAAGAGTGCTTAGGATCGTAAATATGTGTAGGTTCGCTTCCCGCTCCGTTTACTTCAATAATGGAAAATCTTTTTCCATCACACAATTCTTCCCAGCTATTAAATTTTATATCAAGCCGTCCGTAATAAAATTCAGGTATTTCTTTGCAGAGAGAATCAATTGTGTCAATCAATTTTTGATTTACCATAAAAGTAAGATCAATGAATTTTGAACCACGACTATGATTGCCGATAGGAATAATAACCCGACGTTCTCCTGCAGAAAGTATTGTATAAATTGATTTTCCGAGAGTAACTTTGAGTGCGTCAAGCTGGAGTAAATAGCGATCTTCTTTCCATAATAATTCTTCGATTGTTGATTGTCCATCTCCAACAACAGTAACAAATTTTTTTCCTACTATACCAGAAATATTTCCTTTTTTTTCGCCGGGAATTCTGTAATAAAATATTCCAATTTCATTATCATAATTTACAAATTTCTGGATAAGAAAGTTGACATTATTTTTTTTTGTGTAACAGATCAAATCATCTTCATTGTTTAATAATTCAACTTTCAACCCGCGTAAGCCGATATCTGGTTTTACAATTAATGGGAAATTGATTTTGTTTTTAGTGATTAGTTTTTTCAGATCATTCACAGGTATTTCTGCTTCACAAAAAATTGTTTTTGGATAAAATGCATCTGGCATGGTATCATAAATTTCTTTTTTGCTTTCCATTAAAAACCCTCCATTTTTTATTTTCGGATTGGAAGCGCTGAAAAAAAAGAAGGAGCGTGCTTTCATGCTAAACCAAAGCCAATACAAGTAAATAGGTACATATATCGCATTGTGCGGCCAATACTCGCGGTTGAAAATTTTTATCCATAACTTTTTTCTGAGTAAGAGCGATGATGATTTTGATTTTGAGTTTACAGGTAAGGCTTCGCAAAATTTTTGCTCGTTAGTTAAGTCGAGATATGTCATACTTGCATCCGATTCAGATAATTTTATTAAAGTGATGCTGACTGTGCGCAATTTTCCGTTGCGATTAATTATCAAGCCGTTTTCCGGATCGGTAATTCCTCCGAAACGATGAAAATCAAATATGGTTTCTGTATTTATTTTTTTTGTGGAGAGTTTCCAATTTGTAAACCAATCTTTTCTTTTAGCGGTTGCGGTTTTATCGTAGAGTGTTACGGACGACCAGATGTGCGGAACAGAAGCATCGGGATGCAAAATGTATTTTTGGTTTCCATCCCACCTGAATTCATAAAGATGGCGATTAAAAAATATTACAATGGTGAAAGGTTCAATCTCTGTAAGATCAATTTCTTCAAAATAAATATCAGGACGTACAGCTTTAATAATTTCCATAAATATTATGCCTCTGCTTTTGCGGTATGTTTTCAACCGATCATGCTTTTCAAAAGCTCCATTTAATAATACAGCTGCGTCGCCACTGCTTTTCAGCGCAACCCAGCTGCCACCTGCATCACTATCTTTTGGATATATTATTTTGTAATTTTTTTCAGTATATTTTTTTGGAGCTAACGCCAATCCACGTGTAAAATGCTCATCGCGATTGGAAGTGAGATAAATATCATTTTCTGCAGGTATAAATGTTACTGTGCACATGCGTTTTTAAATTTTATTGTAGAAGCAGCAACACCAAATTCTCCTGGCAGTTTAATATCCGACGCTGCATTAATTCCAATGCGCATGAGCGCCATGTGGTGCACCGTATGCTCCAAATTATAAATTAACTCTCTGAAATAATTTGTTCTTACTTTAATTTCTTCGTCCGAACCTGCACTCAATTGAATTACTAAAAATAAATTCCTGTTTTCTTTTATCAGTCCATTTTTTATTTCATCTAATTTTTGAATTGCGAAGTACCTGTTGGTTTCAATGGCATGATTTCTTTTACGTTTATCGTAATTAATAACTCCATCATCATATCCATTATTAAGCTCCAGGAAAAATTCGATAATGTGCCGCGAATGTTGTCCTATTGTTGAGTTCGACAATAATCCAACTGGTGCATTAAACTGATCATCTGATAATTCTTCAATCACAATCTGAAGTTGCTCTAATAAATTTCTAATAGGTTGGTTTAGGTGCATAACTATTATTTAAAAGTGACTATGAATTTACTTGTTTGAAGTAACCAGGGAGAGTATTTGGTTTCTGTATAAATATAGAAGGGTAAGGCAACTCAAAAATACGAGCAGGGCATAAATGAATAATTGCCCGTGATCATCTTTTACTACTAATCCCAATTTTGTTATATGAAAAAATATTGCGCCGCTCATAACGCCCACTCCTAAAAGCGCGCCGAAAGCTGTGGTGCGCGGAATAAGAATAAGTATTGATGCAATTAATTCAACTACGCCACTTCCGATGCGACCCCACGGCTCCATGCCGATAGCGGAAAAAATATAAACAGATTCTTCTGAAGCAGTAAATTTAAAGAATAGTGTTTGCAGCAAAATTACAGCAGCAATTAATTTTAAAATCCAGATCATAATTGTTTTTTGTTTTGTTGTCATGATTGTAATGATTATTATTGATGAATTATTTTGGCCCAATTTATATCTGCTTTGTTTTTTAAATTCACCTCGTCTTTATTCCATGATTTTAGGGTGTTGTTAAAAAACTTATTATAGAACAGATATAATTTCGCATCCGATATTTTAAATGTTTCGGGGTCAACTTCAACTTTGCTGCCGGTTGAGCCCATAGCATATGCACACCAGCCTCCGAACTGCGGTTCATAGGCAGATGGATTCTTTTTAAATATTTTCTGATCCTCCGGAGTAGAAAATTGATAAATAATTCCATCAATGTTTACGCTAAATTCTTTTTTCCCTTTGATTGCTTTATGTAATAAGAAATATGAAACAGGATCGTAACCTTCAATAGCAATTCCTTCTTTGCTTATATTAAATTCTTTTTTTTGCCATCCTGTTTTGTTTTGCGCGAAGGCAATATTTGTAAGCGCTGCTAACATGATTATTATTGCAAACAAGATTTTCATTCTTTTTATTTGCTGTAATAGTCGCAACATATACTCAAACCTGACAACAGGCTGATTTTTTTTTATTCCTCTATTGAATTAATGATCTTATCTTCCAGTTTACTTACTTCTTCGGAAGAAAATTCCTGAACAATCTCAGTTTCTGAAGGATCTTTTTTAAGAATCTTATCTAAGAAAATTACCTGCTCCTCATAAATGGTACACGCATCACAAATACTTTTGTGCCATTTAAGCTGAATACTTTCTTTGTAAGAAATTTTTGTGTGGAGTTTTTTTTCTATAAGCCTGGTGGCTGTTCTGCAGGAAAGTAAAATTATATGTATTATCCTTTTCTTCACGTTATTTTTTAAACCAGGTTTTCTCAATACAAGCGCGTACCTGCAGTTTTGCTCTGCATAATATTTGCCAGAAATTAGACGATGTGATTCCCAAATCCTGACAAATTTCTTTTCCTTCTTTTTGTTGAAGATATTTTAACTGCATTGCAGATAACGATGCAGCAGGTAATTTATTCATGCATCGATGCAGAATTTTTACAAATTCATTGTCATCTAATAAATGAGGTGAACTGATATCCCAGGGTTGTGGCGTTGCTTCTTCTCTCCACTCTCCATCTTCATCAAAAAACGCATCTTCTTTAATGTTAAATGAAACAGTAAAGTTCCGCGACTGTTTTCTGTAATGATCAATGATTTTGTTATTAAGAATAGATAACAGCCAGGTTTTCGGTTTGCTGTTTCCCTGAAATTTATCGAGAGATTGTATTGCTGCAAGAAAAGTATCCTGCACCAAATCTTCTGCAAGTTCTTTGTCGGACACTCTGTAATATGCCCACGATAATAAAGTTTGAGTGTACGATTTTACCCATTGTTTGATAACATCCTTATCTTCTGCCATGTTTCAAAAATAAAAAGATAAAATTAAATACACCCGGAGGAATGAGTGTTTGCGAATTACTCTTTTTCCCTTTCGGAAATATGGCTGATTATATATTGAAATCAGCTTTGAAAATTTTTGCGTATTTAACTGGTAAGTTATTTCTCATTTAATATGAATCGCCATTTTTTTAATAGTGAGTCCCTGGATTAAAATGCTAAACACAACACAAAAATAAGTTGCAATGAGCAATATATTTTTCGCCTCAGAATTTGGTAACGAAAGAACCAATGCGATGGAAAGTCCACCGCGTAAACCGCCCCATACTAAAAGTTTTGCTTCTTTACTTGTAAAGTTCATTATACCCGGAAAAAATAACTTTGGTAAATACACAACAATAATTCTTGAAAATAAAACCATCAACACAGACAAAATACCTATAAAAATATATTGCATTTTAAAATCAATAACGATAATTACCATTCCTATCAGAATAAATAAAATGGCATTTAAAATCACGTCCACGAGTTCCCAAAATTTATAAATATAATCCTTAGTTCGAATGCTCATCGCTAAACTCTCTTTATAGTTGCCAATAAATAATCCCATAATTACCATTGACAGAGGTCCGGATATGTGCAACTCCAACGATATGCCATATGCCATCATAACAAAGGCGACAGTGAGTAAAACTTCGGTTTCATAATGATCGATTGATTTTAATAATTTGAACAAAATAAATCCTGATATTAAACCGAATACTCCTCCGCCAACTGCTTCTCTTAAAAAAAGAATCCAAAAGTGAGAAAAATTTATATTGTTGCCGCCGGAATTTAATACTTCCAGCAGAGTGATGAAAATTACAACTCCTATTCCATCATTAAATAATGATTCTCCTACAATAGTGGTTTCTATTTTTTTGGAAACGTTGGCTTTTGTAAGTATTCCTAATACTGCAATTGGATCAGTAGGTGAAATCAATGCGCCAAAAAGAAGGCAATATATAAAATCGATATTCAGTTTAAAAAAAATAGAGACTGAGTAAAACAAAACAGCAATTAATACGGTTGATACAATAACTCCTCCAACGGCATACAAAGTAATTTGCTTTAATTGTTTTTTTATGTGAATCCAGTCTGCATGCAGGGATCCGGCAAAAAGTAAAAACCCAAGCAGTATGTTAAGAATAAATTTGCTGATGTTAGTATGGTCAACGAAATCTTTCAAAAAAAAATATGGCTGCGCAATAAAAAATTTACTGCATATTACTATGAGAGAAAATATAGTGGACAAAAAAAACAAACCGATCACAAAAGGCATTTTTATAAACTTATTATTTATATAAGCAAATGCCGCGGATGTACTAATCAGAATTATCAGAATTATATAATTATTCATCACTTACTATTTTTATAAATCTACTGGTTGCAGCGCAATTATTCAATATTGCGAAATTAATCTTTTAGCGTAGTGATTTAATTTTATAATTGATTGCAACGAGCCATCTGTTCAGCAAAAAAAATGAAGAATCTTTATCTATTTGTTCAGAGCTGATAAAAATAAAAAAATCGATACCTTGTAATGCATGAAACCCGGTTTAATTGTTACCAGGCAAAAGCGCGGATAAATCTATTTCAATCAAAAAAAATAAACCTAAAATAAATGAAATCTCAATTTGCAATTTTTGGGCTGGAAAGAATACCTTCTCCTGATATTGATGATGAAAAATCAGGTCAGCCTTATTTATTCAGGAAATATCCGGAACAATTTGAATCTTATAACAAAGCTCATGAAGAACTGGAAAAAATAATGAGCGGCAAATCGCCATTTGTTCATTACAAGTTTAGCAAGTATGTAGTTTTTGAAATTTTTTCGAAAAAAGATTGAATGCGGAGATCATAAAAATGTAACAGCGATGATTATTGATTGCACAATTGATATTTGTGCAAAACAGGAAATAGATTTTCGCAAATAAAATCAAATCTCACTGCGATATATTTATTCATAGCGATGCACGGGAAGAAACTTTTCTATTTAATTCGTAAACGATTTTTCCATTTTTGATGGTAAATTCACATTCAATTTTTTTTGGACTTACTATTCCATATCCTGTATAATCGTAAAGATCAAATTTGCCATTGCGAATAGAAAGTATTGTTACATCTGCGATTGCTCCTGCAGAAATATTTCCTAACTCTTCATGATTGATTTCTTTTGCCGGATTCCATGTAACCGTTTTGATAACATCAGGTACACTCATTCCCAAAGCCAAAAATTTCGACATGATGTTCAGAATGTTTTTCGTTTCATTACCTTCATAAGCGGCGTACATATCTGTACTTATTGAATTTGGATAAAATCCCGCTTTAATTGCAGGCATCGCCTGCGAAAACGCAAAACTTATTTTGCCATAGCCAACATCAAAAACGATTCCTTTTTTTCTTGCTTCCGAAACAAAAGATTTTAATTTTTCAGAACCCGGGTCAACAATAGATTCCCGTCCTCTGATTTCCGCAAAACAATGTGTGAGAATATCTCCCGGGCGCAGATGATCAAAAAATAATTCTTTAAGAGATAACGGAGAAGGATTTTGTCCAAAATCAATCATAACCGGAATATTTGCAGTTTTACCTGCTTTCACTGCTTCATCAACCGGCGTCCAATCATGGCCTTTATAATGAGCAACCTTGAAACCCACTATATAATTTTTATACTGTTCTGCGGTGATTGCTGCCATTTTTGAATCCATATCTTTTGTATTTTGCTCATAGGGATTGCCGCGCATACCTTCGCCAACAATATTCAGGAAAGCAAAAACTCTTGTTCGTGAATTATCTATAATCTTCTTTTTAAAAAGAGAAAAATTTCGCCAGCCTGACGAGCCTGCATCAACCACTGTAGTAACGCCACTGCAAAAACTAAAACCATCCGGCATTACTGATTCTGTGCCATAACAAAATTCTCTTGTCGGATCTGTTCCATGAAAATCGTGTGTGTGAATATCTATAAGCCCTGGCACAACATACATTCCGCGGGCATCTATAACAGAGGTTGCATGTGCAGCATCAATTGTTTTTGCAATGAGGATAATTTTTCCGTTGCCGATAGCTACATCCAAAATGTTGTTGAGGTTATTTTTCGGATCAATAACATGACCTCCTTTTATAACAATATTATATTGCTGAGCATATGAAAATTGAAGATTAAAAAATAATAAAAAAAGAACAGAAATTTTGTGCATGGTCTGGGTTATTTTATTTAACGGGGAGGTACGATGAGTTTACAATGAAAAATTATCTTTAATCAATTGCCCATCTTTATTAAATGAAATTATTTTTTTGGAGTGATCTGCATTTATTACTACAAACCGGTAGTGAATGATCTGTTCGGGAAAATAAATTATAAAAGCCGATTGTGTTTTCCAATTCGCATATATGCTTGATGACAGTCCTTTTTTTATTTCTTTAGGCAAACTGTCTTTTTTTATTAGCATTTCTGTGCTCATCCATTTCCCGTCTGCATCAAATTTGGCCTCACATTTTGTACTGCCTATTGAAAAATATACACGGAATGCTGTGGATTTATTTCCTCCCCATTGAATTTTCTTTGCATTGGGGAACATTGAATTGAAATTATTTGTTACGGTTGCGGGCGTTGATTTTGTTTGGCAAAATCCCATGGCGCCAAAACTGTTAGCAGCCACAATTGTCAATGGTATTAATATTTTTAGATTGAATGTCATCCGCCAGATCTTTTATTAATTCAGAAAATCAGCTCCGTACATTATGCCTTGTAAACAATTTGTACAAATAGAAATTTTATAAAAGAACGAACGCAATAAGCTATTACGCACAAATTAAAAAATCATTAAAATGAAATTAGAATTGATGAAATTGATTTCGGTTACAATGCAAAAGGGTTTATAAAATTCATATTTTACAAACCCTTTTATCTCCAAAATTGCCCAACCAAAAGCTATTTTTTCTCCAGCAATTTGAAGAACTGATCTAACTGAGGTAAAACAATAATCCGAGTGCGGCGGTTTGCTGCACGACCTTCTGCTGTATTGTTTGTATCAACAGGAAGATATTCACTGCGGCCGCCTGCCGCGATGTGCGTTGGATTTAATCCATATTTATATTGAAGAATACGGATCACAGAGGTTGCACGTTTGACAGAAAGATCCCAGTTGTCTAAAAGATCGCCTTTATGAAATGGCACATTATCAGTATGACCTTCTACCATAAATTCAATATCAGGCTGGTTTTTTAAAACAAGCGCAACTTTGCCCAGCACTTTTTTTGCTTTTTCTGTTACTGAATAACTTCCGCTTTTAAAAAGGAGCTTATCAGAAATGTCAATGTACACTACGCCTTTATCAACTTTGATGTTGATATCTTTATCACTCAAATCTCCGATAGCCCCTTTGAGGTTACTTACCAGCGCCATGTTTAAAGAATCTTTATGAGCAAGCGCCGACTGCAGATCATTTATATATGCGTCTTTTGCGCCAATATTATCGAGCGATTGTCTTATGCTTTGCGCCTGTGTACTGGAAATAACAGACATATCTTCCAGTTGTTTCATTGCCTGAGTACTGTTTTGCTTCAGAAACGCAATTTGCTTATTGAGCGCGTCAATTTCAGCCTGGTCGCTGCTACTTTTTTTATTGAGCGCTGCATCGCTTGCAGATTTTTGAGTGTTACAGTTCTTAAGATCGTTTTGCAAAGAACCGTATGATTTATTCAGGTCATCGTACTTCGATTGAAGTGATTTGAATTTTTTACTGCTTACGCAGGAAAAAAGCATGAACGGTAAAATACCTATTAATGCTATGTTTTTGATACGCATGTTTGTTGTTTTTGTATTAATATGAGAAATAGAATTTTCAAGTTGCGATTGTTTTACACACACATTCACGTTACCTTATACATCCGTGTTGCTGAATGCAAATAATCCAGGGGATTAAATGCATTATCAAAAACATCTTTCAGCTCATTCAGCTTTTTTTCGAGTGCGGCGATTTTTATACCTATCACCGGATCGTTTGCATATTGTTTCAACAGGTCGTTATATTCGTCCATATTTTCGTGCATCCGAAAAGTTATTTGCCCAAAACGTAGTTTGAGCGATTGCACATCCATCAATGAAAAATAGATATTTTCCTTCCAGTCTTTAGGAAGAGATGTTTTTTGCGAAGCAACTACAGCAGCTGCTTTCTGTCTTATCGCAGTTATGTAAGCATATCTTTTTTCTGCATCGCTTTCATTATTAAAATTCATTTCAAAGTCGGGAGCTGATATACCTAATGATTTCAGATTCTGATTTAATATAGTGTCATAATGATTATGCATTTCATTCAATTCTTTGGTGATCGTTCCCCAATCGTGTTCGACACCGCTTTTGTCGTGCGCAAACTGGCTGAGCCTTGTAGTGAGTTCAAACATTTTCTCACTGTCTTCTTTTAACTGTTTTTGTTTCTTGCCTAAAGAGTTGATGAAACTTTCAACACCTGAAAAAAACAAAACAGTTACCGGGCCTCCGAGCGGAATTGAACTGGCAACTGTGCCGGAATAATCTACCATATTAGCAAGCATCGTTAGAGAAATATTATTGTTTTTATTTTTTTCAATATACTCGTGAAACTTTTGATACCAATCTTTGTACCCGGGATAATCTTCAGGGTTTGTGGTTTCACTTAATAACTCAAAAAATTCTTTCGAAGTTTTAAATAGTAACACAGGCTTGATTTCTCTGTCCATATAAACAAGATTCACAACTGCTGCCTGGTAATTTGCCTGGAACACATTCAATTCATTTTGCTCAACCGCTTTTTGTTTGTCTTCAAGCGCCTGCACTCTTTCTAATAATTTATCAGCTTTTTCGCGGGCGTTATTTGTTTCCCTGATTGATATGTCGAGGCTATCCACTTTCCTGTCGAGCCGCACAACTGTTGAATCAATCGATTTTGTTTTCTTATCAAGACTTGTTTGTATGTCTGATAAAACTTTTTCTCTTACCGATTTTTCCGAGCTGAGTGAATCTGCTTTTTGTGCAAATGCAATCGTTGCGGAGAAAAACAAAAAATAGATCAACAAAATATTTTTCATTTTAATAGAGTATGAAATCACGTCTGAATTTTATTTTCAATATCCATAGAAACGTCTGCGGTTATCGCTGATATTTTAATGCTATATTGTTAATATCTGCAGCTTTGAATTTCGCATCAGCATATCAGCAATATCAAGTCGTGCAAAAGTTGAAATATTCATTTCTTCAGGATTGGTAAGCAAAACATCCGCATTAACAGATTCTGCAAAATGTAAAGCAGTTCTTGCAATATTTTCTCCTGAAATAATTTTATGAAATATCTGGCAATTCACTTCACCTTTTAACAGCCTGAACGTTTCAACCAATGTATGTGAAACGCAGGAATCATAATTTTCGAATCCTTTTAACTTGTTCATCATGGAAACCAAATAGACATTAATATTTTTTTTCCATGCCAATGGAATTAACAATTCTAATTTTCGTTTCGGGACATTAGAACGTATAGGGATGACGATGGATTTTATTTTATTATCCAGGGAACCCGGCTTTATGGTAAGCACAGCGCACTGCGATTTTTTTGCCAGGTTCCCCGGAAGAATTTTTTTGTTCAGAGAAAATAATTTCCGGTTTGAATTTTTTGCTATAATAATCAGCTCGGGTTGAAGTTCAAGAGCCTTTCTGATGATTGCCTCTTCAATCGAACTGCTAACAGTTACATAAATATTAACAACTGCATTCTGCACTGCAAATTCAAGCAGGTTCTTCAATTGTTCAAGCCTGACGAATTCTCTGTAATGCGGGGACTGGGATCTTTTTTTTGATTTCACAATATGAACCAGGTGAATGATTGCTCCATCTGTATCAGCAAAGTCAATAGTCTTTTTCACACCTAATTCTGTATTAGAAGAAAAATCGACAGGCAACAGGATGTTCTTAAATGCTGGCACCAATATTATTTGATTAAATCTTGCATCAAATTTTACGGAGGATAATTAAATCAATGTTAGAATGAGATTAGAATTTGATTAGAATATTTTTTTGGCGCAACTGAACCAACTTTTAGCGGGGGAAGATGTAATTTGCATAGCTAACTAATTATTTCCACCGCATATTTTTTCAACTTTATATTTTAGTTAACGGGCAATTATGGGAGAAATAAAAATATTGATTGTTGAGGATGAAAAAAAAATTGCTGATACTTTAAAAATCGGACTTACAGAACATGGCTATTATGCAGAGGTGGCCTATGATGGACTGATTGCTAAAAAATTATTTGAAAATCATTGCTATGATCTGGCAATAGTTGATATTAATTTGCCGGGAATAAACGGGTATGAACTATGCAAATTTATTCGCTCAAGAAATGTGAATTTGCCGGTTATCATGCTAACGTCGATGAGTACACTAAATGACAAGATTGAAGGCTATAATGCGGGAACAGATGATTACCTGATCAAACCTTTTGAATTCCGCGAACTGATTATGAAAATACAGGTGCTTCTGAAAAGAACACTTTTGGAAAACATTCCCGTAGGAAATATTTTGCGTGCCGGAGATCTTGAAATGAATCTGGACAGTAAGCAGGTAAAAAGGAATGACAAAAAAATTAATCTTACTGCAAAAGAATTTCAGTTGCTCGAATATCTTATGCGAAATAAGAATCGCGTACTCTCAAGGGCAGATATTGCGGTGAACGTTTGGGATATTGATTTTGATTCTAACACTAATGTGATCGATGTTTATGTGAGCTACCTCAGGAATAAAATCGACAAAAATTTTTCTGATAAACTTATTCAAACCCACTTTGGGATGGGATATGTTCTCAAAGAAAATTAAGAGATGTCCGTCAGGATAAGAATAACTTTGCTTTTTGCTGTAATAGTGCTCTCCATTTTAATGATTGTATGTGGATCAGTTTATTATTTTTCCTATACAAGCAGGTTAAACACCATTAAAACACGCCTCACCAACTGGTCAATTACAACAGGCAGCCTAATGAGTCAATCCGCAGTCTTTGATCCTCAGTTGATACTAAAAATTGATGCATCCACAACATTGGCAATGAAAAATAAAACAGTTCAGGCCTATGATTTTCATAACGACAGAAAATATATTTACAGCGACAATGTTTCCGATTCTGATTATTTCGATAAATCTATTATTGATAAAGCAAGGTCTGGTACAGACGTGTACTTTACTTCTGAAAACAGGGAAGGAATAGCGCATTATTATCACGACAAAAATTTTGGAATGGTAATAGTTGCAGCTGCATACGATGAAGAGGGGAAAAGGAAATTACAGCAACTTAAATTTATTTTGATGCTAAGCTTTGCCGGTGGAATGTTGATCGCAATAGGGGCGGGCTATTTTTTTTCAAAGCAACTCTTAATACCGCTTCGCAAAATTGCTGATGAAGTAAATGATATCTCGGTGCAAAATCTTTCGGGCAGAATAAAATCGAGCGCCAGCAAAGATGAATGGAATTATTTATCACTCACACTTAACCAGCTATTAAATCGGTTACAGGAAAGTTTTGATGTACACCGAAGATTTATTTCAAATGCTTCACATGAATTATTAACACCACTCACATCTATATCAAGTCAGCTGGAAGTATCATTGAACCGCGACCGGGAAGCTACAGAATATCGAGTGGTAATGGAATCTATTTATCAGGATGTTCATAAATTAGGCCGCCTGACACAAACTTTGCTTGAATTTGCAAGAGCTTCCGGAGATCCCAATGGGTTAGAAATTGATTTGGTTCGCATCGATGAAATATTGCTTGCATTGCCCGGAGAAATTACCAGGCTAAATAATTTTTATTCTGTAACATTAGCATTTGAGCAATTACCGGAGGAAGACGAAAAATTATTGGTGTTTGGAAATGAAGCATTATTATTGACTGCAATAAAAAATATTGTTATCAACGCCTGCAAATATTCAAACAATCACCAGGCAAAAGTGAAACTTTTTTTTCATGAAAATGTGATAACAATATCAGTCGAAGATGAAGGAAAAGGAATTTCTTCAACTGAACTGGAGAATATTTTTCAGCCGTTTTACAGGGTTGATGATAAAAATATTAACCAGGGATTTGGACTAGGACTGTCGCTTACTCATCAAATTATTAAACTGCATAAAGGACAGGTTTCCGTAAAATCAGTAATTAATAAAGGAACCATTTTTAGTATTAATCTGCCTTCTGCAGGTAGTTTGATAGATAAAGAATAAGTTTTTTTTGTGCAGTTGTATCCTCCGCAAAAAAAATGCGAATAAAGGCTGAAGAAAAAACAAAAAGAAAAAAATCTTTATTGATATTATTTATGCTGCCTGAATAACCACTCCATCATTGATGCATCACTATACGCAGCAAGCCAGGAAAAATGCCCGGTTTCCGGCAATTGCGTGAATCCGGGATGTGCGCCCGCCCTGGTTAATGCTTCAAACATTTCTAAAGAATATTTGGGATTAACTGCGGGATCTTCCGCTCCATGATAGATCCAGATTGGCAAATGTTTTATTGATAATGCTTTTGATGTATCGCCTGCACCGCAAACAGGCACTGCAGCTGCAAATAAATTCGGGTATCTCTCAATTGCATCATAAGTGCCGAAGCCGCCCATGGAAAGTCCGGTGATATAAATTCGGTTACTATCAACAGGCATTGTTTTTATAAGTTTGTGAATTAATTCGATCAACAATTGCATGGGTTTACTTGGAGCAGATTGCAATTTCATGTCGCCGCGTGAAAAGTTTGACCATCCCATTTTTTCGGGGCATTGCGGAGCGATGACCAATGCAGGATGCAATACCATATTTTGATCAGTCGCAAAATTCATTACACCCCATTTTAATTGCGCTTCATTATCATGACCACGCTCCCCCGAGCCGTGCAGAAAAATAACGAGAGGATATTTTCTCATCGTATCTGCATCAGGGTAAAGCTGCCGGTATAATAAAGTATCGGATCCGCTGATGTATTTCTCCATGCTGAAGCGGGATGATTGTGCAATAGAAAATTGTGCGACGCAAGAAAGAACGAACGATAAAAAAGAAACAAGCAATTTCGAGTTTTTCATTTTACTTTTTATTTAAAGTGATGAAATTTTAATGATAAATACTAAATGATTGCAAACATTATTTTAATGGCAATTTAATTATAAACTCACTTCCAGCCTTCTCACAAAAATTTATTTCCATTTCAATTTACATTTTGCTAAACCGTAAAATAATTAATTATAACAATTCGCTGTACAATCTTGTTATCTTTATAATTCCAAAGTTTTTTGAAATTCGGATTAATCACCAACCAACCAGGAGGTATACCATGAAAGGTAATAATATTTTTGCGCCGTTCCTTTTTGTAATTATTTTCGGCGCCGGTATTGCAATAGCATTTGCCAATTACAATAATTCGAACACTACACCTGCCACAATTATTGCAGCAGTTGCGTTTATTATTGCACTGTTTATATCTTCTGCTTTTAAGATCGCTTCTCCCTGGGAAAAGGCGGTGGTATTGCGACTCGGACAATTTTACTCTTTGAAAGGCCCTGGATTATTTTTGATCATTCCGATAATTGATACCATACCGTTCTGGATTGACACTCGCGTTATTACTACAACGTTCAAAGCAGAAAAAACGCTAACTAAAGATACTGTACCGGTTGACGTAGATGCCGTGCTTTTTTGGAAAGTAATTGATCCGCAAAAGGCTGCGCTCGAAGTTGCGGATTATACCGGCGCCATCGCCTGGGCTTCTCAAACCGCTTTGCGCGATGTGATCGGCAAAACCATGTTGGCTGATATGCTCGAGGGCAGAGATAAGATAAGCGGTGTGCTGCAAAAGATCATTGACGAACGCACCGAACCGTGGGGCATTTATGTAAATTCTGTAGAGGTCAAAGATGTTTTGATACCCCCGGGTTTAGAAAACGCTATGTCTATGCAGGCGCAGGCCGAAAGGGAAAGGCAGGCTCGTGTGATTTTGGGAGACTCAGAAAAACAGGTTGCTCAAAAATTTGAAGAAGCTGCATTAAGTTATACAAACAATCCGGTAGCCTTGCATTTGCGGGCGATGAATATGCTCTATGAAGGACTGAAACAAAATTCTACCATTGTGATCGTTCCCAGCTCGGCTATAGACACTATGCAACTTGGCAATCTCGCCGGAATGACCGCGTTGACGATGGCAGCCCAGGAGAAATCAAAGTAAGAAAAGAAATGCATACCTGGTTTAACTTATGCATCACCGTTATATGAAAGGAATTGTGGGTGCAATGGATAGATATTTGATTGCTGAGGATGTTAAACATAATTTTCCGGTTTTAGCCGGGAATCGCATTTGTATTTTAGATAGATCATTTATACATCTTTGTTTGCAACATTATAAGATGACTCATTGTTTGATTTTTTAAATTGTTTGGTCTTTAATGTTGCGCGCAAATAACAATAATCTATTTCTGCTTTTTATGATCAAGATAGGATGCCGGGTCTTTCAAAAAAGCATCTTTGCATTCTTTAGAACAAAATCCGTATAGCTTACCTCTATAATGAACCGTATCTTCCACGCCTGCGGTCAAAGGCATTCCGCAGGAAAGATCTTTGGTGTTATCAAATTTCATGTCTTTGAAACGTGTCTTTGCAATAATGGATGCGCTATCTGCTTTCCGAACATTAATTTTCGTTGATGACAGATCATTGCTGTGGCAAGATAAAATTCCAATAACTGAAATTATTATCAAAAAATATCTCTTCATTTTTGAAAGTTTTTAATTATAACTGATATATAAAAAGCGCCTCATTTTAAACCAGGTTTTTTTTGTTGGCTGATACTCTACTATTCTTTTTCAGAGTGCTTATATACGCCAAAAGGAAAAACTACTTTGAAAGTGAAATCTCTTCCCATATTAAATATGCCCTGACGTTGATTGGTAACTGTTACCAGGTTGCCATTCTGTGAATAAAAATATTGAGCAAGGTTTAGATGGTCCGCATACCCAACATTAGTCAGGTTGGTGCAGTTCACATAAAAAGAACAGATCACACGCCCGGTTTTGGGATTTGCAAAATCAGTACCGAGCCCTGCATTCACTAAAGTGTAAGGAGCTGAAGCGAGCTCAGTATATAATGCGCTGTAAATATTATTCTGCGCCCAGTATTTTGCAATACCAATTTTGAAATAAGTTGATTTCAATAAGGAACCATGTTTATCATTCAACTTAAACTTTAGTTCACTGTGCAAATGCGGTGCAGGTATCCACGGCAAATGATTGGTGGAATCGGATGAATTGGGAATAGAGGTATAGATGTATGAAAACCGGTTATTCATCTCAAGCCATTTTACAGACGCAGGGTGTATATTCAAATAGGCCGATAGACCCGTGATTGTAGCAGTATTGGAAGATACAAATGTGAAAACGGGTAAGCCACCGGAAATAGAATCCGTTCGGTCTGCAAAAATGAAATTACTGATGCGGTTATAAAATCCATCCAATTCTATACCAATGTCTCTTCCATTGTAACCATAGGCAAGATCGAATTGATAACCTTGCTCCGATTTAAGATTAATATTTCCTAATTGAACCGCATTGGATCCAATGTTTTCTCCATTACTGGTAAGTTCGTTGATGGCAGGCGGCCTAAAGCTTTTTGAAATATTAAACTTCACGTAATGGTTGTGTGGCAATTGATATGAAGCGCCGATACTGCCAGACACTCCTGAGTATGTATTATTGAAGCCGGTGAATTGTACGGTTGAGCCTGCTGTTCCGTCTGGAACGATCTTACCATTGTCATCCAGCGACATACTTTTGCCCACAAAACTGGTTATATCATAACGAAGCCCACCGCTGAGTGTAAGCGCATTGATATTTTTTTCCAGTATAGCATATCCACCTATTTCAAATTTGGTATAGTTTGGTATTTCGTAATCCGGAACATAGGGATCAGGCGGAGCAGGCTGGTTGTTCATCAATTCATATGTGCCGTTGATGCCGGTGGTGAGTTTAAAATCTTTTTCTGCATTAGATAACTGGTACTTCAATGAGTAAGGCACATTATACACGATCATATTATTTTGCCCGATAGTGCCAGTGTCTATATCGTGATGCACACTGCTGGTGAAACCAATATCCAATCCTATCTTTCCTTTTCCCGCATCTACACTGTTTTGCCACCAGACCTGGTATTCTTCGAGTTCTTTATCACCTGCAATGGTAGCATTATACGAAAGGAAGTTAGACAGGGTGGGAAAAACTTTATCTCCAATAGGTGTATCAAAAATAAATTTTCCTGTAGCGCTGTCGCGGTTGCCATCAGGCACTTGTATGCGGCGGTAAAGGCCACTGAAACTTAACCTCGAATAGCCCCAGGATTTATTGATGCCAAGTGTAAGCCGTGCATTTCCCTGGTTCCATGCACTTCCCCATATATAGCCATCTTTTGGGTTCCAGTAACTGTGTGCTATTTCTCCACTAATCTTCAGGTCGTACACAAATTCGTTGTTGTTGCCGCCAATGTTCAAGTGAGTTCCCAATGTATCCGTTGTTGGCATGATATTCTGAAAGCCAACTGCCCTGAACAGTTCCGCTCGGAACAAAAGGCGCAGTTTTAAAATTGATGACACCCGCTTCAGCGCTTCCACCAAATTGTAATGAGGCCGGCCCTTTAATAATTTCCGCATCGTATACTGCATAGGGGTCAATCAATATTCCATGATCATCTCCCCACTGAAAATCTTCCTGCGGCAAACCATCGGTCAGCACCAGTACACGATTAAAACCAAGTCCGTTTATTTGTGGCTTAGTAGTACCCACACCTTCCGTTGTTTCGCTTACGCCCGGCTGTGTCGATATCGCATCGATGGCTGTGTTCGATGATCCCTGGAGTATCATTTCGTGGGTAACCACAGATACCGGTACGGGTGAACGTTGGGTATTGGTTACATTGCCGAGACTTGTAACGATTACCTGTTTTAAAGAACTGTATGAAACGGCTGCACTGAATTCAACTGTTATATCTGTTGATATGTTTACCTGCTGAATGATGGTAGAATGACCTACTGCCTGAACCTGCACATCATAAATGCCTTTTGGCAACGAACTAATTTTGTAATATCCTTTTTGATTGGTGATGGCTCCCAGTTTGAGTTGTGGAAGATATACCGAAGCTGATGCTATGGGCTGATGTGTTGACGAATCAGTAACATGTCCGCTCAAGGATTGAGCATTCATACAAACGCTTAAACATATTGAAAGCGATAGAAAGAATATTTTTTTCATTTTCCCTCTTTTAACCTTTGTGAAATTATTTTTTGATGATACACTCGTCAGATGCCTGATAAGATCGTAAACTCCTGTTCAAATTTTTATTAATAAGGAAGAATACAAAATGACATCATCTTAAATGAAGTGCTTTAAATGATTGAATGATTCCTTTAAGAAGGAACACTCAAAATCTGCAACATGAATTTTCTTGCGCACAACTTGATTTGCCATCTACATAGTAAAATGCATCACAGAAATACACCTAGAAAAGATCTGCAAATTAAATTGATGCGGAATGCAAAAATCCCGGTGGATGAAAAACAGGAGATAACGCGATGGAATATTTTTTCAACAGGTAATTATCGGAGAATATTTTTTGCTGGATTAAATTGTTCGGATGAACCCTGTCGTTGTTTTCGCAAAAAAGTGAAACATCAAACTTATCTTTCGAAACGGGAAGATTATTTTTCCCGGATTCTTCATCTTTCTGCAATTGCTTTTTCAAAAAACATTTCCCATGGCAGCAACAAGCGGGCTTATCTTTATTTTCACATAAAGTTGCGGCAATATAATTTTCGTTCAGCTTGTAATCCAGCAGGGCTATGGCTTTGCTGAAAGTAGTTCCTGCAATTATCACAATCATTGTGATCACTGCGAAACGTTGCCATATAATAGAGATTGAAAAAATAAGCTGTTAAGTTTTGTAATGCAAATATATGCGACAATCAGATAATGCAGCAAAAAAGAAATAAAGATCAGTTATTCTTTCAACGTTAATTTTAGCTTCGATTACTAAATTCGGTAAACAGTTATTTACAATCCGCTAATTCAAAAATTGAATTCCCGAGATAATTTAAGCGCACTATTCAAACATTCAATACAAACTAACGGTAACGCACAACCGTTAAGGAGAGCTGTGATAATAAATAAATTGCCTGTTAATAAAATAATACTTTGAAATAACTGCTTGCAATTTGTAATTTTATTTCATTATGTAATCTTCTATGTTAATTCACCGCATAAAATTTTTATTGCCTGTTTTGTTGCCGTGCTATCTTTTTTCACAGGAGCATTATGCTTTTCAGCATCTCACCATAGATGATGGTTTGTTATCTAATTCAAAAGTGAGCACATACCAGGATAGTAAAGGATTCTATTGGTTTGGCAGCGTAAACGGCATTCAACGTTTCGACGGAAAAAATTTTGTTACCTATAAATACGACAGCAATTCTGCAAAAAATATAAGTGATAACTGGATAACATTTCCCGAAGAGGACAGGGAAGAAAATATCTGGATCGATAACGAAGAGGGAATTAATATTTACAGAAGAAAAGAGAGAAAATTTTTCCGGCTTTATATGCCTGATAATACAGACAGCAACAAAAACAATGTTGCTTGCATAGAAAAAGACAAGCATAGCCAGATTTGGATTGTTACGAGTAAAAATATTTTTCTTTATAGCTATGAGAAGAGAAAAGCTATTTTGATAAATCAAATTATTACTAAAAATTCTGCGGCGGATGGAGTTCAATCAGCTGTGTACGATTACAAGCACGATTGTTTCTGGATACTTTTTGCAGGGCGACAAAGAATCATTGCACGTTTTGATTGCATTAGCCGAAAACTTTATTATCCACCTGAAAATAATGTTGATGAATTACTCGGTCACTATAATCCTATATCACTTTTCAAATTAGATAAAGACGGAAATTTATGGATCGCAAATTATTTAGGTGACTTGTGCAGTTACAACACCTATTCAAACGAAATAAAACATTACGATGTTTTGCATCAAAGAAATAAAGAAAAAATCGGCACGCCTAATTCTACGGTTTATGAAATTCTCGATGATGGCAACAACACAATTTGGTTTGCAGGAGATTATTATATCGGACTCTTAAAATACGACAAAAAAAGTAAGAGGTTTTCTTTCGTTCAAAATGAAAATGGCTCTGAGTACGGATTGCATTATGATGAAGATATTTACAGTTTGTTCAAAGATCATGAAGGAAATATTTGGATAGATACCGACCTGGGATTAAATATTTTTAACCCGGACCTGCAACAATTCAAGTACCTGGAAAAAACAACCGGTTCATCCATTACACAATTCAGCGCAGACGTAACCTCAATTTACGAAAGCAAAAAAAAAGACATCTGGATAAGCACATGGGGTAATGGTATTTTTAAGTACGATAGTAATTTTGCTTTTCAAAAAAATTATGTGCATGATAAACGAAACCCGAAATCACTTGGTGAACCATTAAACCGGACATGGGCATTTGCAGAAGATAACGACAACAAATTATGGATAGGTTGTCAATATGGAATGCTATCCTTTTTAAATACTACTACAGAAAAATTCATCAATAAAATAATTCCCGGGTTTGAAAAATATACCATCACTAATCTTGCAAAAGATAAAAAAAATAATATTTGGGTTGCGCTGCATAATGGGAATCTTGCAAAGTGGGATGCAGAGGCGGCTAAAATTATTTTTTTTAAAAATTTATTGAAAGATAATATTCCAATTGACGGGTTATGTGTTGACTCAAGAAATAATGTTTGGATCACTGCAGGTAAATACGGGCTATGCAAATTTGATGAAAGCAATAAAATATTAGCGCATAATATTCTTCCGGCACAACACAACATTTTAATTTCATCTTTAAATGATTCAATAATTACAGGAAGCACTGCCGACAACAGGATATTTTTTTATAACACATTTACAGGCGCCACGCTTTTCTTTAATATTGCTAACACCGCATCTTCAAATAACATACAAGGTGTATTTATCCACGCACCTGGCGATGTTTGGATTTTAACTAATGAAGAAATTGACAGACTGAATACAAATAATCTTAAAATCTCCAGCTTTAATATTAATGACGGAGTAAGAGATCGCTTTTTCGAACAGGCATGTATGCAAACGAGCAAAGGAAATATTTTAGTAGCCGGACATTCGGGAGTTATTTATTTTAATCCCGATAGCATAAAAACAATTCCGCCGCCGCCCGATGTATCAATAACTGATTTGAATATTGAGCAACAAAATCTTTCTGTTGATTCGCTGATGCAATATGATAGCATCGAGCTGTCGCATTATCAAAATGAAATCACCATTAATTACTCGTCGCTTTCTTTTATTGGAAGAAACACGGATCAATATTTCTACCAGATGGAAGGAGTTGATCGCGATTGGATATTTGCTGATCAAAGACGTTCGGTTACATATGCCAACCTTGCTCCCGGCAATTATACTTTTAAAGTGAAATCAAAAAACAGAGATGGACTTGAAACAAAACACGTCACATACCTTCATATAATTATTAAACAGCCCTGGCAAAAAACATGGTGGGCATATTTATTATGGATCTTTGTTTTAGCATCTGTCATTTTTGCTATTTATGATTATCGCAAAAAAAGCCGCAAAGAGCTTTCGCTGATAAGACAAAAAATTGCAACCGATTTGCACGATGATATTGGTTCAACGCTCAACAGCATTTCCGTTTATAGTGAAATTGCCGGAAAGCAATTACAAACCAACACGGAAAACGCAAAAGATCTTCTTAACAAAATGGGAGCATCATCGCGTAATATGATAGACACGATGAACGATATTGTATGGGCAATAAATCCTAAAAACGATCAGTTTGAAAATATACTTCAGCGCATGCAATATTTTGCTGGAGAATTATTATCGGGCAAGAATATTTTGCTGCAGTTTGAAGTTCAGGAAAAAATAAAAAACATTAAGCTGCCTATGGAAAAAAGGAAAAACTTTTATCTTATTTTTAAAGAAGCGGTTAATAATGCTTACAAATATTCCAGCGCAAAAACGCTTAATGTTACCATTACTGCAGAAACAAATATTCTCACCATGGTTATTGCCGATGATGGAATAGGTTTTGAAACTGCTAAAAAAACTTTGGGAGGTAACGGTTTAAAAAATATGGAAACCCGGGCAAAAGAAATTGGCGCCCAATTAAATATTATTAGCTGGCAAACTAAAGGCACAAGAGTTGAACTGCGGATGCCCGTTAAATAAATTGAAACTACCTGTTGATGTAGCATTGATATTATTAAATTGAATGAAGATTTGCACAGATGGAAAAAAATATACGCGTTGCGATTTTTGAGGATAATTATTTATTGAGAGACAGTTATTATCAATTGATCAACGGCAGTCCCGGCTTTACATGCACCGGCGCGTTCGACAGCGCCGCTGATTTGATTTTCAAAATAAATCACAGCAAACCGGAAGTAGTGCTCATGGATATTGACATGCCGGGAATTAATGGTATAGAAGCGGTGAATATCATAAAAGAAAATTTTCCGTCAATTCATATTATCATGCAAACAGTGTTTGAAGATGATGATAAAATATTTAAAGCGATAAAGTCGGGTGCTGAAGGATATATTTTAAAGAAAACGCCGCCTTCAAAAATTCTTGAAGCAATAAGTGAAGTGTACACAGGCGGAGCACCAATGACGCCGAGTGTTGCTGCAAAAACTTTACAGTTATTCCGCTCGGGGTTAAAGCCATTGCCTGATAAAACTGAAGCGCAATTAAACGTAAGACAAAAAGAGATTTTAGAATGTATTCAAAATGGGATGAGCTATAAATTAATTGCCGAAAAATTATTTATTTCTGTTGATACGGTACGTTACCACGTAAAAAATATTTACGAAATACTCCAGATTCACTCGCGGTTTGAGCTAATGAGTAAACAAAGAAAATAATCTTTCCGCCGCATTTTATTCTGATCTGATTTTACAAACTACATATTGATGTAGCGCAGAACAAATATTGTCTTAGGAAATTTATCTAAGAATGTCATGCATAAAAATATTTCGGTTTGTACAAATTGAAATCGCAAAAAATAAAAAATCAGATGAAAAAAATAAAAACCGGTTCAGGGATTTTAATATTTTTAATTTTCTTCCTGGATATTAATAATGCAAATGCGCAGATATTTAAAAAATTACTTAGCTCTGTTACGAAAGGAGTGCAGAACAAAGCAGGCGATAGTCTGCTTAAACAAAATAAATCAAATCAGTCTGACACGGCTTCGACAAATAAAGTGCTGAGTGCTTTTGCAAAAGCAGCGAAAGATAATCCTAATGACACATCATCTGCAGATCTTACCATGAAAGCTTTAGGCAATCTTACCGGCGGAGGCGGCGTATCCGCTGCTGATTCTGCAACTGCAATTAAAAGTTTTAAAACTGCAAAAGGCGGAAGCGGTTTTTATTATGAAACTACCATAACGGTAACTACAAAAGAAAGAGGTACCGTAACAAGTAAATCAAAATCATATTTTACTAATAGTGGTGAGGGAAGATCCGAAATGAATATGGCGGCAATGATGGGTGTAAAAAACGGGAGCCCGATGGTTGGCATATCACGCGCCGGTAAACCGATGTACATTGTTATAATTGATGACGGCGACAAATCATTTTCATTAAATGTGATTGACACATCTCTGATTAATGGCGCCAACGAAACATGCAGCGTAACAAAAATAGGCAACGAAACAGTTCAGGGATATAATTGCATTCATTCAAAATTAGTCACTTCTTCCAAAGGCATGTTTAAATCTTCCACATCGATGGATATATGGACGAGCGCACAGGTGCCCGGATATTCTAACCTGAGAAAAATGATTTCATCGCAAAGCATCACTCCGGCAATGATGCAGGCATTAGACCGCGCGGGTTGCGGCGGCTATTTTGTAAAAATAACAAGCGGAAAAAAAGATTATTCAATGACGATGTTACTTACTACAGCCGAGACAAAAACATTTCCGGCAGAATTATTTAAAATACCACAGGGATATGCAGAATCAAACCAAAGTATGATGAATAACATGATAGGGAGAAAAAATTAGTTCTTATCATATTTTTTTTAAACTTAAATAAAAATGAAAAAAATAATAAAACTGTAAAATCAAAACTATGCATCGTATAAAATTATTTTTATTTTTTTTCTTAGCTATCTTATTTGTTTCCTGCGGCAATTTATCTTCAAAACAAAAAATGCCCGCAGGTGATTCTACAAAAAAAGGCGATGCTGCATCTTCGTTAATTGATACAGGCAAACTCAAATCTGACATGAATAACATGATGGATGCAATTACAAATGCAGCGAGCGGCAAGCAACCTGATACTAATAAATTAAAAGCAGCAGCAGCAGATGTAATGACAACAGCAACCTCTGTTTTATCCGATTCCGGTATTGCTAAAATGTACGGAAACAGCAACGATCCTGCAGTAATATCTGCAAGAAAAACACTCATTAAAATGAGAAATGGAATTGGCATCACACCGGCTGAATTAGAGAGTATGAAGAAAACGGTTGAACAATTGCAACAAAGCGAAAAGAAAAACCATTGAAGTAATTATAATCGATTTTCTAAAATCCTACATCTTCAGGTAGTTTTTTACGTAGCTTATTTTTTCAAATTTGATTTACTAATAAATCTCCTAAAAAAGTCAATTATGAAAAAGACAATTCCCTTATTCGCTGCATTTTTTGCGATTGCAATTATTGCATTTAGTCCGCCGAAAAAAAATTTGATTGGCAGTTGGATAATAAAATATGGAAATAATCAAAAAATAAATCTTGATTTCAGAAATAACGGTACGGTTAAAGTTATTATTCCATCAGAGAATTTTACGGTTGAAGGAAAATTTAAGTTGAAAGATGAAATGCTTTATCTGAATGATGGCACCTGTGGATTAGATTATTGGGGAAAATACAAAACAACATTTTTTAATGACGACTCTTTATATACGGTTATGATTGAAGACTCCTGCGGACCACGAAAATCTGCAATGGACAAAGCAACACTTACACGCGTGAAAATGCAATAGATCTTTTTAAATAATTATGCCTCCCTATTTAGATGATGCTCAACTTTGCAATATGAAATGTAAATTATTTTTGTATAAAAAAACAATCATCGTTTCCTCAATTATAATTGCGAACTTTTTTTCGTTTTCACTTCTGGCACAACCATCAGTTCTCAATGCAAAAACTGAAAAACTTTTTAATGCTATTCGATCGGGAAGTATTGAAGAGCTTACACTTCAATTGCAAAACGGTGCTGACGCAAATGATACACTCGATAGTTATTCAGCATTAATGGCTGCCTCGCTTAACGGTTCGGTTGAGCAAATGAAAATTTTGATTGAACATGGCGCAAACGTAAATTATTTTACTTCTGATGGAATTAGTGCACTATGGCTTGCAGTGCCCGATTGGGACAAAACAAATTTGCTGCTGGATCGTGGCGCTGATGTTAATCATACGATAGATGGATATGGCATATTAGTGAAGCTTGCGGCAATTCCCGGAACTATGAAATTATTTCAATTGATGATTCAAAAAGGCGCCGATCTCAAAAAACAATCTGCTGATAATTCTCTGCTTTACAATGCAGCTTCTTCCGGAGATACAGCGACGATCTCTTTTCTCCTCAAAAACGGCTTTAATGTGAATGATACCGTATCCTATGGGGACTATCCGATTAGCCAGGCGCTTGGTTTTAAAAGTTTCGCAGCGCTTAAAATGCTTGTTGATAATGGAGCTAACGTTAATGTACAACCGAAATCATTTCTGCTAAAAGCGTTTAACGGAATGTCTCCTCTTATGCTTGCAGCGCTGAATAACGACAAACCATCTTTTTATTACTTGCTGGAACATGGCGCCAATCCCAACCTCAAAAACCAAATGGGATTTACTGTTTTAATGCTATTGCAACAGGCGGAAACAGATGATCCGGAAATGACGCTTGCATTATTAAAACACGGAGCAAATATTGCAGACAAAGCGCCCTGATGGAACAGACGCTTTGTACTATGCAGAAAGAAAAGGAAATACGCAAACTGTAAATCTTTTAAAAAAATTTGCAAACAAATAATTATCGCTGGTTATGAAAAATAAAATTTGTCTGACAACTATCGTTCTTGCGTGTTCTATTTTTTTATTAAGCACATTCACAGGATGGATCAAGAAAAAGGAACTTGTAAGTAATGAAGAAATAGAACATTCTTCAGCTAAGGCATTTTTAATTTTGCAAAAAAGCGGGGATGTGTTCATAAACAGGAGCAGACCATCATGCGCAGGTTGCCATCATACAACATTAACATCAATGGCTGCAGAAATTGCAAAGCAAAAAGGAATTCAGGTTATAGATTCATCCGAATCAAAAAGAATTAAAACAATGGCGGCAACTATCCGGGTATTTCAAAATCCCAATATCATAGATCGGTTTCTTAATGTAAATTTTGCTTCGCCATATATTTTGATGGGATTATATGCCGAAAAATATCCCGCGGATTTTTATACAGATATTTCTGTTGATTATTTAATAAGCCAGGCTAAACCTGATGGCAGTTTTCTTGCTGAATCCGGAAGAGTGCCTTTTGAAACGGGAAATATACATCTAACGGCGATGGCTATACGTGCAATTCAATTGTACGCTTCTTCTGCAAAGAAAAAACATGTTGATGAATTGGTGACCAAATGCCGAGGTTGGCTGGAAAATGCCAGATCTGATCAACAGCAGGAACTTGCTTTTCAATTGCTGGGATTGTATTGGTGCAATAGCGATATGACTCACAAAACAAATATTGCCCAAAAATTAATTTCCATGCAAAATGCAGATGGAGGCTGGTCGCAGTTGCCTACTATGAAAAGTGATGCTTATGCAACAGGTCAAACTTTGTATGCATTATTTGAAAGCGGAATGATAAATGCGAAAGATGCAGCTTATCAAAAAGGATTGAATTATTTATTAAAAACACAGGATGAAAGCGGAGCCTGGATTGTGGCAACAAGATCATACCCGATACAGCCATTTTTTAACAGCGATTTTCCGCCTTACGATGAAAACCAATTCATCTCAGCAGCAGGTACAAACTGGGCAGTGATAGCTTTAATGAATGCGTTGCCGGATAAAATAAAGAGTAATTGATTCCCGCATCTGAAATCTGAGTAGAGCCATAATAGACTGAAAGATTCAAAATACGATTTCAAAAGACTATTATTTGTAGTAATGAACTTCAACATCGTCTTTGCTTTTTAACACTGCTAATCTTCTCAAAGCGGCTAAAAGTATTAACGTCATAACAAACCGAAAAGTGTGTCACTCAATTTCGGTTATTCATCACCGTTATACTACCTGGATCCGGCATTTTTTAATCTGACCAGGGGGTTTCCTATTATTTATTTTACTCAAAAGGAATTTGGAATTGGTTTACATATTGACTATTTCAATCAAAACTCTGCTTTTAAACCACGCAATTAAGAGTAAGTAACAAAAAAATCTTATTTTTAGTGAATCCTCTATGCTATCTCCTGTTCCATCTTGTAAATAAAAAACCTCGAATCCGCAGTATAATATTTTGAATGAACAATATAGATAAACAACAATGAGTTTTGCAAGAAGTATGAGAACCCATTGTTAGATAGAATATGGTTCAGGCATATTTAAACAAGTCGATATGTTTTTAATTGGAAGATCTTGGCACTTTAGAATATCCCCTTCGTTTTGTAAATTATTGGTTTTATTTTTATGTCCTGCAACAATCGTCTATTCACAGGCAGATGTATTAACGCAGCACAATGACCTTGCAAGAACCGGTTGGAATAACCAGGAAACGATTCTTACTACCAGCAATGTAAATTCAAATTCATTTGGCTTTTTATTTGCACGCCCTGTAGATGATCAGGTTTTTGCTCAGCCGCTTGTTGTAAGTAACGTGACCATTCCTTCAGTTGGAAATAGAAATGTAGTTTACGTTTGCACAGTCAATAATTCGGTTTACGCGTTTGATGCAGACAGCGGAAATATCACTACTCCTTATTGGCAAAAAAATTACACTCCTTCAGGTTATCGCCCAACAGCAAAGACCGATATGCATCCCGGATTGTGTGGCGGATATTACGGCGACTTTTTTGGCAACATAGGTATAGTGGGAACGCCCGTAATTGATAAAGCTTCCAACACCATGTATTTTTTAACTAAGATTGTGAGTACTGCCCCGGGTGTAGAAGATAATCACACATGGAACAGCAACGTGTCGAATGAAGAATATACATACACCACAGCAGGATTTCATCAATATCTTCATGCAATTGATATCGCCACTGGTGCAGAAAAAACAAATAGTCCTGTTGAAATTATCGACACATTACCTGGAACCGGCGATGGCAGCGTAAACGGAAAGATTGGATTTGATCCGAGAAGACAACTTAACCGCACGGGTTTGGCATTATCACATGGGATCGTTTACCTGTGTTTTGCTGCTCATTGCGATTGGGATCCTAATCACGGATGGATACTCGGGTATGATGCATCAAGCCTTCAGTTAAGAATCGGGTACTTATCAACTCCCAATGATGCAAGAGGTGGAATTTGGATGAGCGGCGCAGCTCCGGCGGTTGACGCATCCGGAAATCTTTTTGTTGCAACCGGAAATTCTGTTGTTGATGAAAACGGTTTCACTGATGTGCCCGGCACTACAGTAAACAGAGGAGAAAGCGTGGTGAAATTGACGCCAAATGCAGCAGATAATACTGCAAATGCTTTCAACATTTCCAGTTTTTTTACTCCTTACAATTACCAGATTTATGATGATGCCGATCTTGATTTTGGCATACAAACTCTACTGATACCAGGCACCAACATGTTAATGACGGGCGTAAAAGGGAAATTTATTTATGTACTTGATCAAACGCGTCTTGGCGGATATAATGTCACTGTGGACAGTGCTATACAAATTTTCCCGGTTTCTTCTAATGCACAGTTGCATTCTTCTTTTGCTTATTATGGAGGTGCAGCCAATCAATATGTTTACCAGTTTTCTGAAAACACTCTCTTACAATCGTTCAAGGTGAATTCAAACTCCCTGGGTAATCCCGTTAGCGGAACTGTCAGCGGGCCTACAGGAGCATCAGGCGCATACATGTCTGTTTCCTCGAACGGTTCTAACGATACTACTGCCATACTCTGGATCGCCCATGCAATAAACGGATGCAACGCCAACCAATCTCTTTGCAACGGTGTGCTGAGAGCTGTCCGGGCTGATGACGTGACTACGGAGTTGTGGAATTCAACAATAAAACCTTCGGATAATCTTGGCAATTTTTCAAAAATGAATTGTCCGACAATTGCTAACGGTAAAGTGTATGTAAATACTTTTTCCAACCAGTTGATGGTATATGGACTGAATAATAACAACGTCTGCGATGCTTATCCTGACGTTGCTTCTTCAGCAGTTAATGCCAACGCAACTTATGCAGCTTCTTCCAATAGCGGCACGGCGCTAAATTCATTTGACGGAAATCAATCAACCGGCTGGACTGCATTAGCAAGCGGAACAGGTGGTGGAGACAGCGCGGGTATAACAGTTAACCTCGGCGCGAAATATGATATTTGTAAAGTGAGTTTATACTGGGGCTCTGATTATGGAAAAGCATTTATGATAGAAGGTTCGAACGATGACAGCAGTTTCATTAATCTGTACACAACTACCGGAAATAATGCTGACTCGAATATCATTACACTGCCTGGTGTAAGTTATCAGTATATCAGGATGCAGGGACTTACCAGGAGTAATACCAATAGCGGTTATGTGATCGATGAAATGGAAGTGTTCGGGCAATTATCAAATCCCTGTTCAACACCGGCAGGACTTTCAGCAACAAACATCACACAAAATACAGCAACCTTAAACTGGCAACCGGTAGCAGGAGCAACAAATTATACCATTCAATATAAAACTTCGCTTGTTAGCAGTTGGATCGCGAGAACAACGACTTCCACTTCGATTAATGTCTCGGCTCTCAGTTGTAATACGGGTTACATATATACCGTGCAGGCAACATGCGCATCGGGAACGAGCAGTCAGGCTTCGGGCACATTTACGACAAGTTCATGTACTGCAAACTGCGGACCGTTACCAACAAGATATTTCAATGCAGATATCGGAGACATTGGTGTCTCAGGCTCTTCGTGTTTGAATAATGGAATTTATACGATACAGGGATCTGGCAACGATATTAATGGAGTTGCAGATGAATTTCAATATGCGTTTACAAATTTATCAGGCGATGAACAGGCAATAGCACAAGTGCTCATGCAGGATAGCACTGATCCATCTAACAAAGCAGGTTTAATGTTCAGAGATAGTATCAGCAACACTGCACGATTTGCTTTTATCGGAACTACCAGCCAAAACGGAATTTTATTTGTTTACAGAAATGCTCCGGCAGCTGCTGCAACAGTAGTTCCTGTATCTGGTCTTTCTGTTCCTTATTGGCTTTCATTACACAAAAACGGAACAACATATAGTGCTTTTGTTTCTGCTACCGGCGGGCAAAATTCCTGGGTGCAGGTTGGCAGTGCAGTTGATCTTGGATTTGGAAATGCGGGAGCAAATGTTGGCATGGCTGTTAGCAGCCATAACAATACGCTATTGTCAACAGCAACTTTTGGAAATTTCAATATTACAGACAGCGGTCTTGCCATCAATCCGGTTAATTTTACTGGATCTAATGTCAATAATCAGTATATACTCTTGAACTGGACTGTTAGTGCGGGTTACAACAACATGTATTTTAATGTGCAGAAAAGCGCGGATAGTATCATTTTTTCAACATTCACCCGTGTTAATGCAGCGGGTAATAATCAAAGTCAACAATCTTATTCTGCGCTCGACGATCAACCGCAATATGGTTTAAATTTTTATCGTCTGCAGATTGTTGATTCGAATGGAGTGGTTACATATTCAAAAGTAATCGCTGTAAATTTTGGAAATCAAAATCAGCCACAGGTTTTTCCAAACCCTGCAACTTCATATTTTGTTGTAACAGGTGGTCAGCAAGCCATGAAAGAAATTGCAGTTATTGATGCTTCAGGCAGGATCATTCAGCGGATCGTAAATAATAATGGTTCATCTGTTATTTCAGTCAATTCGGATAGTTTTGCGGATGGAATATATATCATCCAGGTAATTACAACTGCACAAACTTATCAACTAAAATTGATTAAGAAATGATCAAGAGCGAATCTGCTGAATTTGTAAATTGCTGTTTTTACATTGACTTTTGCTATGTTGCTGGAGTTGCGTAGCTTTCTAAAAATACTTATATGAGGAAGATCATAATACTCTACTGGATAATCACAGGGCTTTTTGGAGCTTTTATGCTTTTTTCATCTATACCACAAATACTCGTTACACCTGACGAGATTCATTTTATGAGTCATCTTGGATACCCGAATTATCTTATTCCCTTTATTGGCGCAGCAAAATTGCTGGGCGTCATTGCCATACTGCTTCCGGGCTTTCCGAGGATAAAAGAATGGGCATATGCCGGACTATTTTTTGATCTGGCGGGAGCGACATATTCCCTATTGGCCAATGACGGATTTCAGGCGCCGGTTTTGTTCATGGTGCTGCCACTGGTGTTCTTATTTCTTTCTTATTTTCTTTACCATAAAAAGGAAAAGGTTTTCAACAAGAGACCATAACGCTATCCATTATCCGAAGGTCAGGATAATATCTTTTTACGAATGTAAAAAATAACGATCATCAGGATGATGATCGCCAAAATTAAAAAATTCGAAAGCTGAGTCGGGCGCTGCTGTTTCCTTTTATACAGCTTACGATGACACAAGCATCACCGTTAGTTTTATCTGTAACCAGTCGACAAGTAACGGAAAGATTGTGAAGAGATAATCAATTTTGAAAAACTACTAAAAAGGATGAGGCTATGTTTTTTTGTCCGACATTTATAAAATACCACCTTCCAGCCTTTCATTAAACCATTCAAATAAACCAGGTGTAACCCTTCAATTTGTTTAGAAATAATATGCAGTAATTCGGTAGTTTAACAAGAAATAATTAAACCATTTTCTTTTACAATATTTATTTCTGTTCCATGTATAAAACAAACGCTCACACACAAAGTTTTTATCCAGTTAAGCCTGCAGTGATTTGTTTTTTTCTTAGTGCAATAGTTTCGTTACTTTCCTGTAATGCACCAAAGATAGAACAATACGGATTTCTTACCATGCTCGGGAGTGATACGATCTCTGTAGAGAATATAAGCCGCGAGGGTAATACGTTAACAAGCGATGAAGTGGATCGCTTTCCGGCTGTGCGGATACGCCACACCGTAATTGATCTTAACGACGACGGCAGCATACGGCATCTTGTAATGAACATTCACACACCTGCAGAACCGCCGGGCCAACGAGATAGAAAAGTAGTTGCCGATGTTGCAGGTAATACCGTGCATCTTTCCAAAACAGATAGCACCGGCACCGTGAACCGTGATTTTCCGACTGGCGGCAGCATTGTGGTAGCTCATGTACCGCAAATGTATAGTCTTTATGAGCTTTACTTTGCCGCAGCAACGAGGAAGGCATCGGCATCAAAGTTGGCGGCCGGCACTCCTGTGCAAATGCGACAGTTTTATATTGACAGGGAATTCGATCATTTTCCTCTGGGCGAAGCTACCGTAACTCCGCTTGACAAAGGCAAAGCAGAAATTACTCACGACTGGCTTTCCGGAACCGGCGAAGCTATGATGGACTCTGCGGGTGATATGCTCAGTTATTCAGGCGCGCGAACTACCTATGATGTGCGTGTAAAACGACTTGCCGCGCCACCATTTATAAAAGATATTGCTGATCGTTTTGAAGAAAAGGAGAAAGAAGATGGTCACGTAAAGTCGCTAAGCGTGCGGGATAGCATTCGTGCACAAATTGGTAATACAATTATCACCGTAGACTATGGCAGGCCGCTGTTGCGCGGACGAATCTTACTGGGTGATGTGATACCTTACGATCGTATTTGGAGAACGGGCGCAAATGCAGCTACACAGTTTACAACATCAACCCCGATAAATCTTGCCGGGATGCTGGTGCCTGCAGGCTCATACACTCTTTTTACCGCACCGCACACAAATGGAGTTGATTTGATAGTGAACAAGCAAACCGGGGAGTGGGGCACTGAGTACAATCGTTCACTTAACCTGGGTATAGAAAGGATCACCAGCGAAGTTGCTACTGCACCCGTGGAAGAATTCACTATATCTGTCAAACCCGGCGATAACCGGCACGGTACACTTGTACTCGAATGGGGTTCGTTCAGATGGGTTGCACCAATCGAAGTACAGTGAGGCAGAAGCCTGAGTTAAAGAAGAAAAATAAAACTAACGGTAAGGCGTATATAAAATCATTTAATGAGGATTGTTGGCGGATCGATTTTATCTTTTCTATTCATGTTTCTTCAACTTCCCGTTTTTTTTATTTTTCCGTATGCCGGCTGCGCAAAAAAACAGTCCGTTTAGCAAACCTATTATTTTGAATATAAGTTCAAAATAAGAATTACAATTAAGCAAACCGAATCCAATTGCCCTATTTTCATTCATAAAAATGATGAAGAACACATCATGCAAAAAGGTGAACACATTCAGTTGTGGGAAGGCGATGAACTGGAATTATAGGCGGAATAAAAATTATGCTGGTTGGTGGCCATTTTGCAGGCAGCAGTATTTTGCATGTTCCTTTTTTATCAGAAAAGGGAACTATCATTTGTGGCGACACATTATTTCTTTCTCCGAGTAAAAAACATTTTTCTGTAGTATACAGTTCTCCTAATCGTATACCATTGCCCTTGGCTCGAATGCGAAGAATAAAAAAGCGGTTTGATGGTATTTTTTTTGATTCATTTTATGGATATATCAAAACGCAAAACCTGGATGAAGATGTAAAAGAAATTTTTGAAAAATCTATGAACAAATATTTTGCATAAATTAAATTTATGTATACGAAATTATCTCTCCCATATTTTTTAACATGACAATATCATCTTTATACAAACCAGGCAAATGCGATAAGCTCTCTTTTAAAAGATTTAGTTCATCTATTATGTTTGGATAATCTATTTCTCTGAAACCGGCTCCTTTTTTAATGTTGTAATGATTATAATGTAACAAGATGAAGTTTTATGTGATGCAGATTTTTTTGTAAGCCATGTAAATATTTTTTGAAGTTAAAAGCCATCAGCAACTGCCGATGGCCGATTGAAATGATTAATTGTTATTTTTAATTTTGTAGTGCTTTATTTAACGGAGATTAATTTATCCAAAGAGTGAACAACTCCGTTGGATGCTTCACTATCTCTTCCCCGAACAGTTGATCCGTTGACAGTAACACTTCCGTTGATCACTTTTATATCAAGTTGTTTTCCGTTAATAGTTTTTAAAGTTAATCCATCTTTTAAATCTTTGAATTCTGTTCTGCCAGCTACTACATGGTAATTAAGGATGTCAGTTAGTTTTATTTTATTCTCCGGTTTTAACAGTTCGGTTAATTCTCCCTCTGCCAATTTTCCAAAGGCAATATCCGATGGAGCAAAAACAGTGAAAGGTCCTGATTTACTTAATTCAACTTCCAAGCCCGCTGCTTTTACAGTTCTCAACATAGTGGCGAGGTTTTTGTCGGCCACAACAACATCTACAATGTTTGACATTTTTGAAATTTATCTGCAGATAGAATAATCCGCATTGATGTAATGTAACCTTTTAAAGACATAACCGGGGTTTTAATTTGCTGAACAATAACATGCAGTTATGACATATATAACGGTCATCTGTATGTTACAATAAGTATAAAATATTAAATTCGAAATAAAAAGGTTCATAACATGGTAGGATGATAATAATTCTAAATTTCGATTTCGGTTAAGCGTATACGTTAGCTATATAAGAATTTCTTCATTATCTTTAATTGCATTTCTAATCGCCATCTCGTGGTTTTCATCAATTGCCGGAATAAATGTTGAATCGGAGTAACTGAACAGAACCGGAGATTGTAGTTCTAAAATACCGCTGTAAGTATTATCAGAAAAATCCTTTTGATATTCCATGCGAAAATTACGATCATCAATCAAGCAAGTTATAACAGCCATAAAAATCAATTTAAGTTGAAGTATGTTTTAAAATTGAATAAAATTATCTGCCGACTAACGTTAATATGCACGTAAAACGATTTTAAATTACATTTAATTTTGGATTCCTGTTTCCTGCAATTTCTCAAAACAAGGTCCTCGAAAAAAGAAATAAATCATGCTTTTCAAAATCACATCATACCTCTGAACATTTCAAACTAAAATTAATTTTTTAACAGGGATTCGGTGTTACATCCAAAAGACTTTAAGTTACATAATTCACACTTTGTAAGTTGAGCTGAAGACTTATATAATTATAAAACCGTAATGAAGATTTATAATGATCTCAATAAAAAACCGGGCTACAAATGTGCCCGGCTTTTTTATTAAACCTATAATGTGAAACCCTGAGTTTGTTGTTAAGAAAATAAGCCACCCTTCTTGAGTTCTTTTGTTCCTTCGCCTATTTTATATCCATTGTGATAGATTTCAATTTTATATTGTCCTGTCTGGAACCCATTATCCTGTTTCCAAGTGAATTGTACATTCTTAACCTTGCCCGCTTCAAAGGCAACAGGCACTTCCGATGTGAACATTTTATCCCCATCCTCGCGTGTTGTAAAAGTTCCGGATCCTTTTGCAGAATCTGAAATCATTTTATTGTCAGGCCCTGTTATACATACATAAACGTTAGTTTCGCCATTTACTATAATACGATTGGTAACATCAAATGAAATACGCAGCTTGTTAACTTTTTTCGCTTTATCTGTTATTTTTTCCTGCCCGTTCTTTTTGTCCTGTATCGGGCTTATTGTAATATTACTGGCATTAAGAGTTGAAGCGATATCCACCTTCTTTGATAATTCTTCTTTTGCGGTTGTTGTAGTTTGCAAATCAGAAGTCAGTTTATTTTTATCCTGCGTTAACTGCACAGTATCTTGAGTAAGTCCCTGGTTGGTCAATGTGAGTTGCGCAATTGTCTGTTCCATATTGCTGATTTTACCATTTAATTCTACAAGAAGCGCATCTGCCGTTTTTTTGTCCGCTTCTGTTAATTTTTCTTTTTTCAAAATACTGCGAATCTGGATTTTTAATTTCGCAATGTCACTTTGCCCGCCCGCTAACATTCCTTCTACTTTATGGTTGAATCCTGTAAGCGAATCCAGCCGCACGAGTGCATTATCGAAATTTCTTTGCACCTGGTCTTTATCATCAATCACTTTGGCAATTTGGGTTTGCTGTGTTTGTTGCAGTTGCTGATGATCGTTATTACTATATAATACATAGCCTACGGTTCCAAGAAGACCGGCGGCAAGCAAACCAATAATTAAATTCTTAAAATCTTTTTTCGGAGGCGTGCTCGTTGGAGCGCCTGTTGGAAAATTACTTGTACTCATTTGTATTCAAATTTTATTTTTAAAAAATTACATTAAAAAATTGCAGAGTTGTAATAAGTGAAGTGGCTTAATAACAGCGTCAAGAATTGTTGAGGCGGAAACTGTGCAACATGAGTAGGTCTAAAACCATGCCAAAGGAAAATATTTCATTTAATTAACGTTTTCAATGTACTTGTTCATTTTTAAGAGATGCAACAAGATTGAAGTTTAGCTGCACATCAATAATATACAACCGGGCTATGATTGTATTGCAGTTTTTTTCGGTTATACATTACCGTTATCTTTATTTGCTTCGCGCTCTTTCGGGTATTGTTATTTAATATCGCGGTTTCCTTCATTCTTTATTTACCTTTGCGCTGCATCATGCGGCATTTTTATTAATCTATCATCTCATTTTGCGAAATTGAACAGCATCAGTGTTTATTCAGAAGAGCGTGGTGCTACTTTATTTTAATTTCACAAGCAATGCGGTTTTATTTTGGCGTTGTTTTTTTGAAAGAATTTCGGTTTGAATCTTGCATTAATCACAATATTAAAAATAAATTTCCCGGATAATGATTTTCGGGGAAAAAATTACACGTGAAGAATAACCCCATTCAGGAAATATTATCTCATTTACGACTCTCCTTTCCGGGACAAAACCTGATAAAAAAATACGCGAATGAAAAACCTCCGATCCGCGCAGAACTTTTCAGCGCAGAACAGATGGAGCAATATGCAAAAACGGTTGCTAAAAATCACTTGCTATCTTCAGGTCACAGAACCGAAAAACTTTTAAAAAGACTTGCAGATAATGAAGAATTACTTATTGAAGTACATAACCTGTTAACGGAATCAGTTAAGGAAACAAGCAGAATATCGCCCGCCGGCGAATGGCTGCTGGATAATTTTTATTTGATCGAAGAACAAATACGAACCGGCAAACGTCATTTGCCAAAAGGCTATAGCTCAGGTCTGCCGCAGCTTTCAGAAGGTCTCTCAGAAGGATTGCCACGCGTGTACGATATAGCCCTCGAAATTATTTCTCACAGTGATGGACGCGTCGATTTAACAGGGCTGAATAATTTTATTACGTCTTACCAAACAATCAGCAACCTCAAATTGGGCGAGCTGTGGGCAATACCTATTATGCTTCGCCTTGCATTGATCGAAAATCTCAGGAGGCTTGCTGCGCAAATTGCAATCAGCCGCATTAATAAAAATATGGCCGATTACTGGGCCGATGAAATGACGGAGACTGCGGAAAAAGATCCCAAGAGTTTAATATTAGTGATTGCAGATATGGCACGTTCCGGCCCACCATTAGAAAGTTCATTTGTTGCAGAGTTGACGCGCCGTTTGCATGGCAAAGGTTCTACGCTTTCATTGCCGCTTACCTGGATAGAGCAACGCCTTTCTGAAAATGGCGTAACAACTGACGAATTGGTTCAACTCGAAAACCAGAAACAGGCCGCAGAACAGGTTTCAATGAGTAATAGCATTGGAAGTCTTCGCTTTTTAGGAACAACAGACTGGCGCGAATTTGTTGAGGCAACAAGTGTTGTTGAACAAACACTTCGGATGGATTTTGCAGGCGTGTATGCAAAAATGGATTTTTATACACGCGATCACTACCGGCATGTGATCGAAAAACTTGCAAAGAAAACTGCCTTGTCTGAAAATGAAATTGCTGACGCTGTTCTTGATTTATCCCGTAAAAATGCTTCAACTAACGGTAATGACTACTGCAAATCTCATGTTGGTTATTATCTTATTAATAAAGGTCTCCCACAAACTGAAAAATCAGTAAAAATAAAATTATCGGCTGCTGATATCATTCAAAAAATTTGCAAACGTTTTCCTTTTGCCATCTACATGTTTTCGATTGCACTGATCACTTTTATTTTTGCCGGACTTATCATAGCAAAAGCGCATGCAGATGGATTGCGCGACTGGCTTTTGCTCCTGCTCATATTTCTTTCACTGATATGCGCAAGCCAGCTTGCTGTAAATGTTATAAACTGGTTGTCTTCCTTAATTGTTAAGCCGAACGCATTGCCGCGCATGGATTTTTCAAAAGGAATTCCTGACGGGTGCCGCACACTGATAGTGATACCAACATTGCTAACAAGTTTTGAAGAATTAGATAAATTGATGGAAGGGATCGAAGTGCGCTTTCTTGCTAATAAAGATGAGAACCTGCACTTTGGATTGCTAACTGATTTTGCAGATGCAAACAAAGAAATTTTGCCGCAGGATAAAGATATTGTTGAAATGGCAATAAAAAAAATTGAAAACCTGAATAAAAAATATGGGAGAGATGAGAATGATAAATTTTTTCTTTTTCATAGGCCGCGCAAGTGGAACCGTTTTGAAAAAATATGGATGGGGTATGAGCGCAAACGCGGGAAACTTGGTGAGCTGAATGCTTTGCTGAAAGATAAAGAAGGTGCAAAAGATTTTTTCAGTATAATAATTGGTGAAGAAAATATTTTTCACCAGGTCAAATATGTTATAACTCTTGATACGGATACGCAATTGCCGCGTGATGCCGCAAGAAAATTAATTGCTACAATGGCGCACCCTTTGAACAGCGCTTTGTACAACGAAAAAAAGAAACGCGTAACAGAAGGTTATACAATTCTACAACCACGCGTTGCCGTTAGTTTGCCCGATGAAGATGGATCCTTGTTTGCACAAATGCATGGCAACGAGCCGGGCATTGATCCTTACACGCGCACAACTTCCGATGTTTACCAGGATCTTTTTGAGGAAGGATCATTCATAGGTAAAGGAATTTATGAAATTGATATGTTTGAAAAAGTTCTCGCCGCCGTTTTCCCGAGAACAGAATATTGAGTCACGATTTGCTCGAAGGATGCTATTCACGATCGGGTTTGGTGAGCGATGTGCAACTGTATGAAAAATATCCAACACGTTACATCGCTGATATGAAACGCAGGCACCGCTGGATACGCGGCGACTGGCAAATCGCAACATGGGTATTACCTTTTGTTCCCGGTGAAAATAAAAAACTACGTCGTAATTCTTTATCATCATTATCAAAATGGAAAATTTTTGATAACCTCCGCAGAAGTCTTGTGCCGCCGGCAATGATCGCGTTATTAATTTTCGGATGGACGATATTACAATCTTCATGGTTGTGGTCAATAATAATTACCGCCATTATCTTTCTGCCTTCATTAATAAATTTCAGCTGGGAAATTATTTTCAGAAAACCGGAGGAAACGCATTTAGGGCAACATTTGTTTGTTTCCATCCGCTCAGTTACAAACCAGTTCTTTCAAAATATTTTTATATTGATATGCCTTCCTTATGAAGCATATATAAATTGCGATGCCATCATTCTCACCGGCTGGCGCATGTTATTCACACACAAAAAACTGCTCGAATGGAATCATTCTCTTGCAAGGTCTAACAATAAAGATAAAAGTCTGAATGCAACTTATCTTTCCATGTGGTTCGCGATCGTTATATCGTTGCTCACTTTATTTTATCTCACTACGCATTCCGCCATTACTTTAATTGTGGCTTTACCATTTTTAATTGCATGGATATTATCGCCTGCGGTTTCATGGTGGATTAGTTTGCCTTTGATAAAACAAGAAGCAAAATTATCCGGCAAACAAAATATTTTTTTACGCAGAATTGCAAGAAAAACATGGGCGTACTTCGAAAATTTTGTTTCGCTGGAAGATAACTGGCTGCCACCTGATAATTACCAGGAACATCCTGTGGAGAGAATTGCGCACCGCACATCGCCAACTAACATGGGGCTTGCACTGCTCGCTAATCTGACCGCATTCGATTTTAGTTACATTACAACCGGCCAATTGATTGAACGAACGGCAAACACCATCAGCACAATGACGGCTCTGGAAAAATACAAAGGTCATTTTTATAACTGGTATGATACGCATTCTTTAAAACCCTTGACACCAAGATATGTTTCAACTGTTGACAGCGGTAATCTTGCAGGACATTTGCTAACACTAAGACAAGGTTTGCTTGCAATTCCCAATCAAAAAATTATCAGCCCCGGATTTTTTTTCGGGTTGAATGATACAATAAAAATTCTTGCAGATAAAACCGGCGACAACAAAATAATAAAACAGCTTGAAGATGATATTGAATCAGCCGGCGAACTTCAGATCATAACATTGGAAACCTATCATCTCTATGTTAGCCGCTTTGTGTCGTATGCAGAAAATATTTTGGAAGAATTTAAAAATGATCAACCGCAAAGTGAGCGCTGTAAATGGGCGATGGCGCTTGCCACGCAGTGCCATAATGCAAATAATGAATTGATTCTTTTTGCCCCCTGGCTGATACTGAATAATACTCCATCAAAATTTGAAAACCTGCCTGGAATATTTGACATACCAACAATAGAAGATATTGCGCAGGCAGAAATAATTTTGTTGCCTGCGATCAAAAAATATTATTCGGATGATAACAGCAAAGAAGATAATGAATGGCTTGATTCTTTGATAGCACATATTTCCGACGCATGCAAAAACGCAAACAATCGCATTGAAATAGCAAACCGTCTTGCAGAACAATGTGCGGAATTATCAAACATGGAATATGATTTTCTTTTTGATAAGTCGCAAAATTTATTGTCTATAGGATATAATGTAGATGAAAATAGGCGCGATGCAAGTTTTTACGATTTACTTGCAACGGAAGCGCGGCTTGGCGTTTTTGTTGCTATAGCGCAGGGAAAAATTCCGCAGGAAAGTTGGTTTGCATTAGGAAGACAACTCACCAACACAGCTGCCTCACCCATTCTTCTTTCGTGGAGCGGATCTATGTTTGAATACCTGATGCCGTTACTGGTAATGCCTACTTACAAAAATACTTTACTCGATCAAACATATAAATCAACAGTACAAAAACAAATTGAATACGGGAAGCAACATGATGTGGCGTGGGGTGTTTCTGAATCAGGATATAATATGTTCGACTCGCATTTTAATTACCAGTACCGCGCATTTGGCGTTCCGGGCATTGGTCTGAAACGTGGGCTGGGTGAGGATTTGGTGATAGCTCCTTATGCATCTGCCATGGCGCTGATGATCGCTCCTGAAGAAGCTTGCAAAAACCTGGAAAAACTTTCAGAAGAAGGTTATGAAGGGAGCTATGGATTTTTTGAAGCGATAGATTATTCGCCGGCACGATTGCCACGCGGTCAATCGGAAGCTGTTGTAAGATCGTTCATGGTGCATCACCAGGGAATGAGTTTTCTTGCAATAAATTATTTGCTGCATGATCAACCAATGCAAAAAAGATTTGAAGCAGAAGCGCAGTTCCAGGCAACAATATTATTACTGCAGGAACGCATACCGCCTGTAGTCCCTTCTTACACCATATACACACATGCTGCTGATACAAGTGTTGTTTCCGGCAATCCGGAAATGCGCATCATCACTACACCCAACACCGTAATACCGGAAGTGCAATTATTATCCAACGGAAAATATCATGTAATGATAACCAACGCGGGCGGCGGTTACAGCAAATGGAACAATATTGCCGTAACAAGATGGCGCGAAGATACAACCTGCGATAACTGGGGAAATTTTTGTTTTATCCGCGACCTTGATAACGATGTTTTATGGTCATCTGCTTTTCAGCCAACATTAAAACAAACCAAAAATTATGAAGTTGTTTTTTCGCAAGGCCGAGCAGAATTTCGCCGCCGCGATTATGATATAGAAACACATACGGAAATTGTTGTTTCGCCGGAAGATGATATTGAAATAAGACGCGTGCATCTTACCAACCGCTCGCGAAAGCCGCGCCAGGTAGAAATTACAAGCTATGCAGAAGTAGTGCTGGCTTCTGCAATTTCAGATGATCTGCATCCGGTGTTCAGTGAACTTTTTGTGGAAACAGAAATCATGAAACAACGCAACGCTATCATATGCACACGCAGGCCACGATCTATAGAAGAACATCCGCCATGGATGTTTCATTTGATGAAAGCGCATGGAGCAGAAATAAAAAACGTTTCTTACGAAACAGATCGCATGCAATTCGTCGGACGAGGCAACACTATTGTAAATCCGCGCGCGATTGAAAACAAAACTGCATTATCAGATACAGAAGGCGCTGTACTTTATCCGATCGTTGCGATGAAATACAGAATAATTATTGAGCCGCAGCAATCCGCAATTATTGATATGGTTTTTGGTGTCAGCGAAACAAAAGAAAATTGCATTGGCTTAATTGAGAAGTACCAGGATCGTGCGCTTGCCGATCGCGTTTTTGAATTATCGTGGACGCATAGCCAGGTGGCGCTCCGGCAAATCAATGCCACGGAAGCTGATGCACAACTTTACGGAAAGCTTGCCAGCTCTGTAATATATTCGAATCCATTATTGCGCGCTGATCCTTCTATTCTAATAAAAAATCATCGTGGGCAATCGGCATTATGGAGCTACTCCATTTCCGGCGATTTGCCGATTGTATTACTGCGTATTGAAGATTCTGCAAATATTGAACTTGTAAAACAACTTGTGCAGGCACACGCTTACTGGCGATTAAAAGGATTATTAGTTGACCTTGTTATCTGGAATGAAGATCACGGAGGCTACCGGCAAACTTTGCAAAATCAAATTCTTGGTTTGATATCTCCGGGCATAGCTGCAGATGTGCGAGACAGACCAGGTGGAATTTTTATTAGAAATTCAGATCAGATATCGAACGAAGACAGGATTTTGTTCCAGGCAGTTTCACGTATGATCATCACCGATAGTTCAGGCACTCTCGAAGAACAGGTTAACAAACGCGGCAAAATAAAAACATTGATGCCGCAATTCACTCCGCAAAAATTTTATAGCTCGGTATCAACATCTGTTCAACCACGTACCGATCTTGTTTTTTTTAACGATTTTGGCGGTTTCACAAAAGATGGCAGAGAATACGTAATCACTACTGATAATAAAAAAAGCACTCCATTGCCCTGGGTAAATGTAATTGCAAACCCGAATTTTGGAACAGTGATTTCTGAAAGCGGACAAGCATATACATGGATGGAAAATGCGCACGAGTTCAGATTAACGCCATGGAATAATGATCCGGTAAGCGATTGCAGCGGTGAGGTTTTTTATTTACGCGATGAAGAGAGCGGCCATTTTTGGACGCCGATGCCTTCGCACGCAAAAGGAAAAAATCCTTACATCACGCGGCATGGCTTCGGCTACAGCGTTTTTGAATATAGTGAAGATAATATTGAATCGGAAGTGAAAGTATATGTTGATATGGAAGCGTCCGTAAAATTTATCGTGTTGAAAATAAAAAATCAATCAGAAAGAACAAGGAAATTATCTGTTACTGGTTATATGGAGTGGGTGCTTGGCGATCTGCGTTCAAAATCTATGATGCATCTTGTTACAGATTTTGATTTGGAAAGCGGCGGCATCTTTATAACTAATCCTTACAGCGCCGAATTTTCAAATTGCGTTGCATTTTTTGATACAGATGATATCTCCAGAACTTTCACTACAGATCGAAATGAATTTATCGGACGAAATGGAACGCTTGCAAATCCGGATGCAATGAACCGCGCAAAACTTTCTGGCAAAATCGGAGCGGGCTTAGATGCTTGCACGGCATTGCAGGTTTCATTTAATGTAGCAGGCAGGCAGGAGCATGAAATTATTTTTCGTGTTGGCGCAGCAAAAGATAATAATGAAGCAATAGATCTTGTACGAAAATTTCGGGGCGCCAACGCTGCTCACGACGCGCTTCAAAAAGTATATTCTTATTGGAACAAAGTGTTGGGAGCAGTGCGTGTGGAAACGCCCGACAGCGCATTGAATTTTATTACAAATGGCTGGCTCAACTACCAGGCGCTTGCCTGCCGCATTTGGGCGAGGAGTGGGTATTATCAATCTGGCGGTGCATTTGGTTTTCGTGATCAGCTGCAGGATGTACTTTCACTCGTTCATACACAACCTGAACTTGTGCGCTCGCAAATTCTTCTTCATGCATCAAGACAATTTAAAGAAGGAGATGTGCAACATTGGTGGCATCCTCCGTTCGGGCGCGGCGTGCGTACGCGTTGCTCTGATGATTTTTTGTGGTTGCCTTTTGTAACGAGCAGATATATTAATCACACAGGAGATAATTTGATTTTAAACGAGCAGGTAAGTTTTTTAGATGGACGATTATTAAATGCTGATGAAGAATCTTATTATGATTTGCCTTCCAACTCCGGCTCATCCGATACATTATTTAATCATTGTGTTCGCGCAATTAATAATGGTTTGCATTTTGGTGTGCATGGTTTGCCGTTGATGGGTTCGGGAGATTGGAATGACGGCATGGATAAAGTAGGCATTCATGGCAAAGGCGAAAGTGTCTGGCTTGCTTTTTTTCTGTATGATGTGCTGATAAAATTTTCAAAAATTTCGGAGGCGCGAAATGATTCGGTCTTTTCGGAAAAATGTAAAAACGAAGCGGAAAAACTACAAAAGAATATTGAAAGCAATGCGTGGGATGGTGAATGGTACAGGCGCGCTTATTTTGATGATGGCACTCCGCTTGGTTCGCATGTTAATGAAGAATGCAGCATAGATTCTATTTCGCAAAGTTGGTCCGTGCTTTCGGGTGCGGGTAATGCAGCACGATCTGAAATCGCTATGGAATCCGCGTACAAAAATTTAGCAAGAAAAGATATTTTATTAATTCAATTATTAAATCCGGCGTTTGATAAATCTGATTTGAATCCGGGATACATAAAAGGATATCTTCCCGGTGTGCGCGAAAATGGCGGACAGTACACGCACGCAGCTGTTTGGTTAATTATGGCTTTTGCTGCAATGCGCAAAAATCATCGCGCGTGGGAATTATTATCAATGATTAATCCTGTTAATCATTCCAAAACTTTTAATGAAGCTGTTGTTTACAAAACAGAATCTTATGTTGTTGCAGCGGATGTATATGCCGCTGAAAAGCACGTTGGGCGCGGCGGATGGACATGGTATACCGGATCTGCAGGATGGATGTACCAGTTAATTCTTGAATCTTTTTTAGGGCTGAAGCGAGAAGGAAATACTTTGCGCATTGAGCCTTGCGTGCCTAAGGAATGGAAATCTTTTAATGTTCATTATCGGTACGAGCAAACAATATATCACATTACCATTTTGCAAACGGATGAAAATAATAAACCAAAAATAAATGTGGATGGTAATGATCAGTCCGATAATATTATTCATCTTATAAATGACAACAGGGAACATGTTGTGCATGTAACTATCCCATTTTGATAGGTGTTAAAAATAAAAGTTTTATTATTTTTTATTTTACTCCTATGCTTTGTTTGACGCCCGTAAAAATAGATTTCCAGATAAGATTCCAAAAAGATCCTGTAAGATTTCTTTTGCAGTGCACGGTTTCAACCCTGATCTTTTTATTTTTTTCCGGGTTAGAATTCTTCACTAAAAAATGGGATGCGAGACTTGGTAAGAATTTTTTATCGTATTTGTTTTCGTTGGCATCTTTTTTTAAAACGGAAATCTTAACATCGTTATATAGAAGAATTAATTTTCCATCCGAAAAAGAATCGTTCCCCGAAAAATTAAAATTGAGTTTATTGATAGTTCCTTTTTCAATTCTTGTTAAACTCATTGGCTGTGAAAGTGCATTAAGCGACAAAGCGCTTATCTTTCCCAAATCTCCATCAACAAAAAATTTTCCCTGCGGATTATTTAGTAACAAAGTTATTTTCGCTGTAAAATTTGCCTCATTCAGAAATCTTGCATTAAAAATTGATGTGCATTTATCATTTTCAGAAATAGCAGACTCAATATTGGTTATGTTATTAATCGTTGCATGCACTTGATAAAATTGCACTTTCCCGGAATTCCTCGTTTCATCATTTCTTTCTTTATATTCTAAAAACAAATTTTCCAATATTGTTTTTTTAATATTCACCTGCATCGCCAAATGCATCAGTTGTTGCTGGGGATATTGGCCAACCTCACTTGAAGTATCATGCGGGTAAATGAGATTGCGATAAATTTTCAACGAACTTTTTTTAATAATCAAATCATCTGCTACCAATTTTTTATGCCATAGGCCTTCTCTGTCTATATTATGCATTTCGATTTCTTCAAAACTAAAATCATACCTGTCTTTTTGTGTTGGAAATGAGCCGGCAAATTTCTCTTCAGATAATTGGGGAACAACTTTTATTTTTCCAACGGAAAAATAATTATTCTGGCTGGTGTACTGCAATTTTTCAAAATACAATTTGTATTTATCATTTTTTGATGGAATTAATATTTGTTCGCAGTTGGCATCAAGATTTTTAGAAAATAAAATCCGGGATGTATCCTTATTTGCTGTACTGTCAATTAATAATTCAGAAAGAAGGAATGAAATATTTTTTCCTGTAAACTCAACAGAATTACTTTTCCAATTTTTTACAATAAGAGTCGCATTATTAATTTGTACCTGGCCAATTTTAATACTTGATAATTGACCAAGCAATTGTTTGTAAATTTCCTGTTCGGGATTAGTTATAGCCGAATCTATCGCATGTTCTCCAATTTCAATTTCTATTGAAGGATTTGAAATTTGTATTCTGCTTCCTTCAATTTCTTCTGAGAGTAAGGCTTTCGGTGTTTTTATTCCTAAAATTTCGAGGGAGGGGATTTTAAGTTTAATAAATAACGAAGGATTTTTTTTAGATAAGATCATTTGCCTGTAAACAGCTGTGTCGGGTATTATTTCTATATTATTTACATGCAAAGTTCCTCTTACCTCATCTATCAAAAGGTTTTCATAATGAATTTTATAAAGACCACCACTTTTTTCAGCAACGATATCAAACACCATTTTATGTACTATTCTGTATTTAACAAATTGCCAGATGATCAAACCAGTGATCAATATTGCAACTGAAAAAAATAGCAGCACTCTGTTTCTTCTACTTTTTTTTATTTTCATTTTATGTAACTCAATTCAAACAAACAAAATCACGGTGATGATATTCTCTCTCTAAAATTTTCTCGTCCGCAGGCAGATATCCTAAGTGAATTTTAATTTTTTATGACCTATGCAGAAATAATTAAGGAATAAAAGTTAAGACAAATCACATCACCTCATTTATGCAAACTTAGTTATAAGCGAATGGAATATTATTTAATCTGCATTAATTAGCTTAACTTCCACATAGTTTCATTTTATCCAATCTGCAAAATACATCAGCTCTGTTCAGATTTCTCTCGAATAATTCTGGATTCTCCTGATCATAATTTTTAGTTAATGAAAAAAATATTAATAATCGATGATGACACGAGCATGTGTACATTGCTGAGTAAGTTTCTGCGCAAACACGGGTATGAAACTGATGTTGCTTTTAATGGCATTGAAGGAATCTCGAAATTCAAAAAATCAAATTTTGACACTGTGCTTTGTGATTACCGGCTGGGCGATATGAACGGTAAAGAAGTGTTGTTCGAAATAACTAAATACAAACCAGGAACTATTTTCCTTATAGTCACAGGATATTCCGACATCAGGACTGCAATTGACATTATTAAATTCGGAGCGTATGATTACATATGCAAACCTGTTATACCGGATGAAATTTTAAGTATTCTTGCCAGCGCGTTAGACGACTCTCCAGAAAAAAATAATAACAGGAAAACTGGTTCAAAAAATAAAAATGCAAAGATTTTTCAAACAGGAACCGACATTTTTATCGGAAAAGATCCATCTACAAAAGTATTATATCAGCAAATGGCGTTAGTGGCGCCTACCAACTACAGCGTTATTTTATACGGAGAAAGCGGTACGGGAAAAGAAGTGATTGCCAAAGCTATTCATGAAACCAGCGAAAGGAGATCAAAACCTTTTATTGCCATGGATTGTGGAACGCTGAATAAAGAATTATCAGGAAGCGAACTATTTGGGCACGTTAAAGGATCATTTACCGGCGCCGTGAATGATAAGGCGGGCCATTTTGAACTTGCCAAAGGAGGTACTTTATTTCTTGATGAAATTGCTAATCTTTCAATTGAAGTTCAGGCAACATTATTAAGAGTTATCCAGGAAAAAAAATTCAGAAGGGTTGGAAGCAATAATGAGATCGGAGCCGATGTAAGAATTATTGTTGCTTCCAATGAAAATCTTCAGAGTTCTTATAAAAAAGGAAAATTCAGAGAAGACCTGTATCATCGGCTTAATGAATTTTCAATCAATCTTACACCATTAAGAAAACGCATTAAAGATATTGAACCACTGGCAATATTTTTTCTTGAAAAAGTTAACCGGGAGCTTGGGAAAAAAATAGAAAGCTATGACGATGACGTGATTGATTTATTTAAAAATTACAAATGGCCGGGAAACATACGCGAGCTAAAAAATGTGATTAGACGCGCGGTATTGCTCAGCGAAGATAAAAATGTTTCGTTAGGAACTTTGCCAAATGAAATCAGATCGCATTCGATGATTAATGATATGCGAATAGTTGAAACGTTATCCGGATCTTCTGACCTGGATAAGGCATCTTTAGATGCTGAATATAAATTAATCCAAAGCCTAATGATCAAAAATAATTTTAATAAAAGTAAGACGGCAAAAATTTTAAAAATAAACAGGAAAACATTGCACAATAAATTAAAAGAACACGCAAAACTTTCTTGTTAAAATTCCTGCTTGCCTGTTTTTTATTTAGCATACCTTTCCAACTATTTAGCAAAAAGAGTTTCTCTATTTTCTTCCCTTCAATAAGCAACCGGTTTCTTGCCATAGAACATTTATTAAGAAACAATAAAATAAAAGATGAAGCTTTTTCTAAAATATATGGTTAGTATTCGCTGCAAAATGCTGGTGAAGTCTGAGTTGGATAAACTTGGACTGCATTACAAAACAGTTGAGCTTGGTGAAGCCGACATTGATGAAGATATTACGATGGAGCAGTGGAATATTTTGAATACAAATTTAAAAAAATCAGGCATTGAATTAATGGATGATAAAAAAAGCATCCTTATTGAAAAAATAAAAAATGTAATTGTTGAACTGGTTCATTATTCCGATGAACCTCTGGAAATAAATTTATCCGATTATTTAAGTCAAAAACTAAATCACGACTATACATATCTCGCGAACTTATTTTCAGAGTCGCAGGGAATTACCATAGAGCATTTTCATATCCTGCACAAAATTGAACGCGTTAAAGAATTACTGATTTATGATGAACTCAACATTACGGAAATTGCGTGGAAGATGGATTACAGCAGCGTTGCACATTTGTCCAATCAATTTAAAAAGATAACAGGCTTAACTCCTTCCTTCTTTAAAAAAATAAAAAAGAAAAGACGAGATTCATTGGAGGATATTTGAGTAGAAGAAACATTTGTAGCACAAGATGTGTGAATGATGTAAGTTTTTTATAAAGTTGTGTAATATCAATCGGAGAAAGGAATCTCATCTTTACTAAACGATTTTTAAACTAACCATAAAATGAAAAAACCCGAAGATAACGAACTGGAAAAATCAAAATCGCACATCATTGTTGAAATTATTGAGTATATGGCAAATTCTGTAGTAATAAAAACGATTTTTAAAAAATCAACCGGTAATGTAAGCATCATGTCTTTTGACAGCGGTGAAGGATTAACCGAGAAGACATCTCCCTTTGACACTTTTGTTCAGATAGTTGAAGGCAAGGCAGAAATCGTAATTGATAAAGTTGCCACTTTACTTGAAACGGGAATGGGAATTGTAATACCCGCGCATTCCTCAAATTTTATAAAACCGAACGGAAGATTTAAAATGATATCAACAATTATTAAAAGCGGGTATGAATAAATATAAGTGTGAAAATAAGGCGATATAGGTTGATACAGCAACAACGTTAATCCAAATCTTTTAAATCAATAATTACATGTCGTATTCGGGTTTCCTGTGCGGGATCATCGCTTTAATAATACTCGCTCTTATTCTCATCTTGTTCGCTAATTACAAAAAAAATAGTCATACGGAATTATATAAAGAAGGAGTACGCAATGAAAATGACGGACGCTATTCCATTGCATTACAAAATTACCAGGATGCACTATGTGAAATAAAAAAACTCAGGCTGGATAATAAATTCGGAAAAAAAATCGCTCAGAGAATTAAGATTTTACAAACCACCATTAACTATGAGAAAAATTTTTTGAAGAGCCGGAATTTGTGAACGCGTCGAAGAAACTCCCATAGTTAAAGCAAATCAATTATGAATACGAACATCAACTTCCGGAGGAGGCGTCATATGATGTCGCCCGTAATACTCTGTAGTGTGACGATGATTTTGCTGATAATACCTGTGTTCCATACATCCCGAAAGAGTAAATGCAATTACTAAAAAAATAACTGCGGCATTAAATATTTTTTTTGACTTCATATAGATGTTTTGAATTAAAACGCTTCAATAATTTTGTTCAGTTCTTCTTTGGTTTTACCTAATTTGATTTGAATCTTTCCTAACATTTCATCTTTTTTCCCCTGCTCAAAAAGCAAATCATCATCGGTTAAAATTGCAAAAGTTTCTTTCAGTTTTCCTTTCTGGTAATTCCAATTGCCTTTTCCTTGTAGTGAGGTTATCATTTATTTTGATTTTTTTTCATTGCAAAGATCATCCATTTTGTTGCTGCTAACATTACACAACTTTACAAATAGCTTACATCATTCACACATTTAGGAAGAAAGTCTCACATTATACCTGATGTGAACTTTTCGAACAGGAATAATTTCAATGTGTGAATCATGTAACTCTTTCAGGAAGTTGTATAACAATTGTAACTGCAATAGCGCTCACCTTTGCACTTATTCTATCAACCCAAAAAAATTCTGTTTATGCTTTTTTATTATTACATCCTTTTACTGATGATGCTGAGTGTTGCAGTTGCATGGATCCGTTCTGTAATTCTCCGCAAAAAAAATGTTCCTGTTGAATTATTTATGAAAGCGCTTAGAAATGAAAATAGCGGGCAGTTTGAAGAAGCTGTAAACACCTATGAAAATGCGCTGAGCGAATTTAAAAAGATGAGGTTTCACCGCAATCTCAAAAATAAAATTATTGAAAAGATAAAATTGTTGCGCGCTATTATTGAATATAGAAAAAATTCCGTCTTCATCAGGTAAAATGAATTGGACTTTTTCCAATCACATCTTTTATGACAAACAAAAATAAAAACATGAGCACAGGAAAATTATTCTTAGGCATACTGGCAGGAGTAACTGCAGGTTTATTATTAGGAATGTCGTTTGCTCCTCATGCAAGTTCAGAAACACTCAAGAAGTTAGTAAAGAAAGAAAAGGATTTTGCGAATGATTCAAAATAAAATTGCGGAATCATTGACATCGTTGATACAAAAAATTAAACACTATAAAATCATTTTAAAAATTGAATAATGAAAAAATTAAAAAATGTTTTGCTTACTACTGCAAGTGTATTTTCAACAGTTATAGTTTTTGCGCAGGCGGCTCCTGTTTCTACAATGATAGAAAAAGAAAATCGCAATGCGGTGATGATTGAGATTAAACAACCCGTTGATATTACCACTGATGCTCTCCAGCAGAAACTTCAACGTGCAGGATTGAATGAGAAAGTAAAAAAAGGTACGGCAAGTTATAAAGGTGTTGTGCTTTCAGAAATAAGCAAGGATAAAATAGATATATATACTAAAGTGGAAGCAGGACCTAACAACACGAGCGTGGTGTATATGGCTGTGTCAAAAGGGTACAACAATTTTACAAGTTCCGAGTCCGATACTGTAATTACACAAAATGTTGAAGCGTTCCTTAACTCGTTTGTAAAAGATGCTGATAATCATTTTGCAGATGTTGGTATCAGCAATCAAATCAAAGATGAAAATAAATCTGAAAAGGAATACCAGAAATTACTGAAGGAACAAAAAGATCTGCAAGAGAAAAAAAGTAAAATTGATAACCGCCTTGCAGAAATACAAACTGAATTGGATGTAAGAAAAGCAAATTTGGATAAAATGAAAGTGGGAGTGGAGGATGCAAAGACCAACCGGAATAATGCTAACCAATAAAAATGACCTGTGAATTATGTAAGGATTTTATAAGAACATGTAACATTTATAACAGTAAATAAATGGAACTTTAAAGACACCTTTTTTTAATTATTTATACCAGACTAAAAACTCAAAATGCATTCTCCTACTATTACACGCGATGTTTTAAAATCAAGCAACACACTTTTTTCTGCGAACCCGCTAAGAAGTTTGTCGCAATATAAAATAGCACAAAAAAAACCCGATCAATTTGCATTGGCGCTTGCGCATGAAATCAGAAATCCTTTGTCGAATATAAACCTGGCTATAGATATGGTAAAGTCATCTTTGGTTACTGATGATCAAAAAATATATTTAGATATTATTGCGCGTGCTTCCGTTCGGATTAATGATTTAGTGAATGATCTTCTCCAATACTTTCAACCGGGCGAAACGCAATCCGAAATATATTCCATGCATCAATTGCTCGGAGATGCACTTATTGTAATTGCAGATCGCATTGCACTCAAAAACATCACAGTTGAAAAAAATTATACCATCCTGGACTATAAAATATTTGTTGATACGCACAACATGAAAATTGCTTTGAGCAATATTCTTCTTAATGCAATCGATGCTATGTCTTCCGAAAACGGACAATTAACGCTGATTACAAAATCTGCAAATGGACGATGCATAATAGAAATAAAAGACAATGGCATCGGCATAAGTAAAGAAAATTTAAAAAAGATATTCAAACCATTTTATACTAATAAACAGAATGGAATGGGTTTAGGTTTGTCAACCACGTTAAATATTCTTCATTCAAATCATGTTAGTGTAGATGTGCAATCAGAAGAGGGTATAGGAACAAGTTTTATCTTGTCATTTAACAGGGTTTCCTGAAATTGCCGCAAACAAAATGGATGGCAAATGGATGGCAAAATAAAGCACATATACAGGCACGCAGAAAAATGGTTCGAAAAACTCGTCTCTCTTGCTATTGCGCTGCTTGGTAATTCCATTACATTTTTTTTAGCGCTCTGCACAGTAATATTCTGGCTTAGTAATAAACGATTTCGTACGCAGGATATTCATTACCGCATCGGAGATATAATTCTCGGAATTACTTTTCTAAGTTTATTTATTATTCAAAAATCATTCAACCGGTTTTCTGCATCCCTTCATTTAAAAGTAAATGAACTGGTAGTATCGCATGAATCTGCGAGCAACACAGTGATAAATGTGGAAGAAAAAACAGAACTTGAAATGACGGAACTTTCAAAAGAATATGCTGAACTTGCCGACCAGGCAAAAAAGAATATAGAAGAAAAAACCTGAACTGATTTTTCTCGATTTTTGATTATAATAAACCGAATAAAACTATCGGAAATTAAAAGAAACCAAACTTATTTCCCGATGCAAAAAATGAAGAGCGGTGATTTTAGTGAATTTGAGAAGAATTGTTTAAATATTTTTATGCAAATTACCTGTCGCAGGATTTTTCTAGAGTGCAGAGACGTGCACATCTATGTAAAAAAGAAACTTGAAAGAAGAGGAATAAAACCTTGATTTCTGGTCTCTAAAAGTACACCTAAAACTTGCAGAATTGTGCGCAAATTGGCATTCTAAAAAAAATAAAAAATCATGATTTACAGTATTTTGCACGAATCTGCTAAAATTTCCGTGGAGGTGAGGGGAATCGAACCCCTGTCCAAACATAATCTGCAAAAGCTTTCTACATGCTTATTTCATTATTAATTGTCGGCAATGAACAGGAAAAGAACAAACCAATTCATCACTTAGCTGCATAGTCTTTTGTTACAGTCACAGCCTTCTGCAACAGCATTCTGTGTTTGAGTTTGAGTCGGCGGCGGAGCATGGTAACAGAACAACCGGCTCACGCGGCCCAAATGACTACTTAATCACTGATTAGGCAGCCATGGCATACTGAGTATTGCCATTTGAGTTTTTGAATATTCAGATTAGCGTGCTAATTATCCAACGCACGGCATGCTTGCACTTTCAAAGATCTATGCTGTCAAAACCAGGCACCCCCGAAATCAGTTTACAGTTAACAGTTTGTAGTTTGAAGTTGTTCAAACTCATCCCTATTGAGCAAATATAAAAAAAATTTTCCCGATTCTTTTTATTATGTAACAACCGGCATTACTACTATTAAGCATAGTTGCGTCGCACTCTTGTACTGTAACAATTCTATTCAGCAATACTTCGGTTATTCATTACTGTTAGTAACTCTCGCAATTATCAATTATAAATTGTTAATTATTTTCCCCGTCCCCATCCAAACCAATCGTTTCCGTTGGCATATATTAAAAGGGCGAGTAAAAGAACCATTCCGGCAAGCTGGGCATATTCCAAAAACTTTTGGTTTGGTTTGCGTTTAGTTATCATTTCAATTAATGTAAATAAAACGTGACCGCCATCAAGCGCAGGTATAGGTAGTAAATTCATAAAACCAAGTGCAATGGAAAGGAATGCAGTGATCGTCCAGAACGATTGCCAGTCCCAAGCCCTGGGAAACATCGAACCAATTCCTTTAAATCCGCCAAGCCCTTTGTATGCTTCTGTTTTTGGAGAAAGTATTTTTTTGAACTGATCTATATATGCTTTCAAAGTTTCGCCGGCCAATTTTATTCCTGCAGGAAATGATTCAAAAAAACCAAATTGTTTTTTCTGAACCTTAATTAATCCCAAACTATCCATCGTTTCCATATCGAGGCCTTTTGCAAAATAAAATCCAAGCGTACCATTTTTATTAACTTTCGAATGCAAAGTATCGAGCGTGTTATTTCTTTGAACTATAAGTGTAACGAAATCTCCGGCATGACGCGTTAGCTCATCTTTAAATTGATTGAACTGATCAGAATATTCCAGCTTAACTGAATTTACGCCAACAATGCGATCATATTTTTTCAACCCGGCATCTGCTGCATTGGAGGAATCCGGAACCTCACTTACAATTAAAGGTATACGGGGAATAAATAAAGGATTGCCGCTTCTTTTCTTTTCAACTAATTTTCCAATCAGGTTAACAGGTAAAGCAATAGTTTGTGTTTGTCCATCTCTTTCAACTGTTACATTTTCGCCAAGAATTAATTTTCTTGTTACATCATCATAATAAGTAACCGGCTCACCATTTACTGCTAAAATTTTATCTCCATCTTTAAAACCGAGATTATACATCAAACTGTCTGTAATGGAAATTCCGTTTTTCAAACTTGACATCGGAATCTTTTTTTCTCCCCAAACAAACAACACCATTCCGTATAAAATAAAAGATAAAAGAACATTTACAGTAACTCCGCCGATCATTATTATTAATCTTTGCCAGGCTGGTTTGCTTCTGAATTCCCAGGGTTGCGCGGGCTGGCTCATTTGTTCTTTATCCATGCTTTCATCAATCATTCCCGATATTTTTACATACCCGCCCAATGGAAGCCAGCCAATGCCATAAACGGTATCGCCGATTTTCTTTTTTACAACTGCAAACCACGGATCAAAAAACAGGAAAAATTTTTCCACTCGGCATTTGAATATTTTGGCAGGAATAAAATGGCCCAGCTCGTGTAATATTACAATGATCGATAAAGATAAAATTAACTGTGCGGCTTTACTGCCGACTAATGTCCAATCAATAGCTAATAGTGTCATAGTATATTTTCAGGTTGCAAAATTCCTCATCTGGAGATGATAATAACTACCAAACGTAAAATTTACAATTTTATTAAGGAAGCGGCAAAATTACGCGCCTCGGCATCGCTGTCAAAATATTCTTCCAACGTGGGATTTTTAATAAAAGTAACGTGCTGCATTGTTTTTTCTATCAAGTCCGTCATATCCAAAAAGCCAATGCGGTTATGCAAAAAAGCATACACTGCAATTTCGTTTGCAGCATTTAAAACGCAGGCTAAATTACCGCCTTTAAATAAAGCTTCGGTGGCTAAGGATAAATTGCGGAATGTTTTCACGTCGGGTTCTTCAAACGTAAGAGAATTTGGTTTTTTAAAAGTATATCGCGGATAATTGTTTGCTATTCTTTTTGGAAAAGATAATGCATATTGAATAGGCAATTTCATATCGGGCAAACCCATTTGCGCTTTTATACTTCCGTCTTCAAATTGGATCATACTATGAATAATACTTTGCTGGTGAATGATCACTTCAATTTGTTCCGGCTTTAAATTAAACAACCATTTTGCTTCAATCATTTCAAGTCCTTTATTCATCAGTGTTGCAGAGTCAACAGAAATTTTTGCGCCCATCTTCCAGTTTGGATGCTGCAATGCGTGATCTCTTTTTACATTCACCAAAAAATTTGGTTTCTTTCCAAGAAATGGTCCGCCGGATGCAGTAAGAATTATTTTTTCAATTTTATTTCTTGTTTCACCAACAAGGCATTGAAAAATTGCCGAGTGTTCTGAATCAACAGGAATAATCGGGGTAAGACTTTCAACCGCTTTATGCATCACTATATCTCCTGCAACAACAAGCGTTTCTTTATTTGCCAATGCTACCGGTTTGCTATTTTCAATTGCTTTGATTGTTGGTTTTAATCCTGCAAAACCAACAATTCCGGCAAGCATCATGTCATATACATTTAATGCAGCGGTTTCTTCGAGCGCGCTTTCTCCGGCAAATACTTTTATTAATGTAGAGGATAATGCTTCTTTTACTTTATTGTATTTTTTTTCTTCGCCGATAACAACAATATCAGGATTGAATTGAAGCGCTTGTTTTATCAACAGATCATCGCTGTGTTGCGCGGTAAGAATTGCAACTTCAAATTTATCGGGATGAGTTGCTATCACTTCCAACGCCTGCTTGCCGATTGAACCGGTGGAACCGAACAAAGCAATTCGTTTAACAGGTTGGCTGTTTTGCATAGCAGGTTTTAAAAATCAAAATTTAAAAATAACGAAGTTTGGCCGAATTAATTGAGAATTGATAATTGAGAATTGACAATCCGAAGTCGAGAGTTTACTGCTAATAGCGATTTTTCAGTCTTAAAATTATCCATTATCAATTGTCAATTATAAATTCTCAACTATTCACTATGAACTTGAATAAATCTTCAGCTAATTTTCTGTCGTTACTCAATCGTGGTACTTTATTTTGTCCGCCGAGTTTGCCGACAGATTTCATGTAATCAATAAATCCATTCTTTTTTATTACGCGAATTTCGAGAGGTTTTAAAATATTTCCGGTAATCAAATCATTGTAGTAAATATTTTTTTTACGAAGATTTTCATCAACTTTTTTAGAAAAGCTGCGCATATTTTCCGGCGTGTTTTCGAATTCAACAAACCATTCGTGATAAGATTTTCCGTGTTCCTGTTCAATCATAGGTGCAACAGTAAATTCAGTAACGTGCACGCCTTCTTCTTCCGCAGCTTCGATCAAACTATGCTCCACTTCTTCTCCAATTACATGTTCCCCAAAAGCAGAAATAAAATGTTTTGTTCTCCCTGTTACTATTAAACGATAAGGATTTGTAGAAATAAATTTTACCGTGTCGCCAATATTATAAGCCCACAAACCTGCGTTGCTGCTTATTGCCATTGCATAATTTTCTCCGGGTTTTACATCTTTCAATGAAATGCGCTGTGGATTTTCGTTATAAATTTCATTTGCGGGAATGAACTCGTAAAAAATTCCGCTGTTGGTATTTAATAATAATCCTTCTACGCGTTGAGAATCCTGGAATGCAAAAAAACCTTCTGAAGCAGGAAAGGTTTCTATAGAATCAATTTTTTTTCCTATCGTTTCAAAAAGCCTGTGTTTGTAGGGTTCAAAATTTACGCCGCCATGAACAAGAACAGAAAAATTTGGAAACAGATCTTTTATTTTCTTTCCGCTCACTTCAGATAACCTGTCGAAATACATTTGCATCCACGGCGGAATTCCGCTTATCAAAGTCATATCCTGCTTAATTGTTTCTTCAACAATTTTATCCAGCTTTGTTTCCCAATCTTCAATGCAATTTGTTTCGTACGATGGTAATTGATTTGTGCGCAAATAACGCGGCACATGATGATTGACGATTCCGCTCAATCTTCCCGTCGGAATATCTTTTATTCTTTCCAATTCCGGCGAGCCGGATAAAAAAATCATTTTCCCATCGGCAAATTGTGTGTTGCCTGTTTCTGCCATATAACATAACAATGCGTTGCGCGCGGTGGAAATATGATTGGTGATGGAATCTTTTGTGATCGGAATATATTTTGTGCCGCTTGTTGTGCCGGAAGTTTTTGCAAAATAGATCGGTCGTCCTTTCCACAAAATATTATGTTTTCCTTCTTTTATTTCGTCGATGTATTTTTTAAATTGTTCGTAATCTCTCAACGGAACTGCTGCTTTGTATTCGTCGTAGGTTTTGACTTCATTCAGTTTATGTTCATTGCCAAAAGTGGTTTTGCTTCCAATTTTTAATGAGTTTTTTAAAATATTTTCCTGGTCGTTAACCGCAGTAGAAATGTCTTTGACGATGTTCTTATATATATATGAAGCAAAAGGCTTTGCTAAAAATGATTTGATTTTCATACAGAATAATCACTGATAATCCCGGCAAACCTACGAGAAAAATATTTTATCGAATATTGTCATTTTGATAAGGGGTCGGAGGTCGGAAGACCGAAGACGGAAGTCCGAAGTCTGAAGTCTGAAGTCTGAAGTCAGAGGCTCAACTTCTATCTTCTCTCTTCTATCTTCAGACTTCCGTCTTCTGTCCTCCGTCCCCGGACTCCCGACTAAAATTCTTCACTCTAAACTTCGCATTTTCATGTAATCCCCTTACCTTTGCAGCCCAAATAATGAATTTTATGTTTGCAGTTGTAAAAATAGCCGGTCAGCAGTTTAAAGTGGAAAAGGATCAAACATTGTTTGTTCCGCACATCGAAGGTAATGCCGGCGATAAAGTTGAATTTGCAGAAGTGCTTTTGCTGAGCGCCGACGATAAATTATCTCTTGGAGATAAAATCAAAGCAAAAGTTAAAGCGGAAATTGTAGCTCATGTTAAAGGCGATAAAGTAATTGCTTTTAAAATGAAAAGAAGAAAAGGTTACCGCAAAAAACACGGACACCGTTCTCACTACACAAAAATTAAAGTAACTGCAATTGCATAAAAATTGCAAACGCTAAATCGAAATTCTAAAATCATAATTAAAATAAAAAATTATGGCACATAAAAAAGGTGAAGGCAGTGTAAAGAATGGACGCGACTCACACAGTAAACGTCTTGGTGTAAAAATTTTTGGCGGCCAACCTGCTATCTCCGGAAATATTATTATTCGTCAACGCGGCACAACATATCATCCCGGGAAAAATGTTGGCGTTGGAAAAGATTTTACATTGTTCGCACTTATTGATGGAATAGTAGAATTTAAAAAAGGAAAAGAAGACAGAACGTTCGTAAACGTGAATGCTGTAAAAGCAAATGCATAAAAAAAATTTGCAACATTTTAAAAATTTTTTTTGGATGTTCGAAAGAAGTTTCTATTTTTACTGTCGTAAATTAGTTTACTAACCAATTAAATTTTAAAAAAATGGCAACAGCAAAAAAAGCCGCTAAGAAAAAAGCAGCTCCAAAAAAGAAAGCAGCTCCAAAAAAGAAAGCTGCAAAGAAAAAGAAATAGTTCTTTTTTCTTTAAGGCAGAAAATATCAAAGTCCCGAATTACTTCGGGACTTTTCATTTTATATCTTGCAGGTAATTTTCTCCTTTATGACAGTAGATAATTATTATATCGCCGACCAATTCTCTCTTCTTTCCAAACTCATGGATATTCACGGAGAGAATTCTTTTAAAACAAAATCTTACTCCATAGCTGCTTTCAATATTGAAAAACTTCCGGAGCAACTCGCAAATATGCCTCACGATAAAATTTTTGCGATTAAAGGAATTGGCGATGCTATCGGCAAAAAAATAATTCAAATTATCGAAACGGGAGAGTTGCCGTTATTGAAAGAGTATATTCAAAAAACGCCTCCGGGATTAATTGAAATGCTCGGCATAAAAAATATCGGGCAAAAAAAATAGCAACCATTTGGAAAGAAATGGAAATAGAATCCGTTGGAGAATTATTATACGCCTGCAACGAAAACCGTTTGCTGTTGTATAAAGGATTTGGAGAAAAGACGCAGAAAAATATCCAGGAATCCATAGAATTTTTTTTAAAGAACCAGGGGAGTTATTTGTACGCAGAAGCCGAACCATACGCATTGGATATTACGGAAAAGCTAAAAAAACAATTTCCGGGTGAAAAGTTTGAGCTGACCGGCGAATTTAAAAGACAATTAGAAATAATCAATAAACTCGAATGGGTTACAACAACTGCAACTGTTTTATTGCAAAATTTTTTTCATGCCAACAACTTTACAATTGAAAATCATTCCGGAAATGAATTAGTAGTTAAGCATACCGAAGGAATTATTTTGCAATTTCATTCCGTTGATGAAAAAGCATTCTATAATAAGTTATTTAAAAATAATTGCAGTCCCGAATTTTTAAAATCGTGGAAAGAAATTACAAATTGGAATGAAAACGAAAACTTTAATTCGGAAGAAGAAATTTTTTCTTCAGTTAAAATAAATTTCATTCCTTCTTATCTCCGCGAAAATTCAGAAATAATTGATAAGGCGAAGAAAGATGTGTTGCCATCTTTTATAACTGAAAAAGATATCAAAACGATAATCCATAGCCATAGCAATTGGAGTGATGGTTCAAATACGATTGAAGAAATGGCTAACCGCTGCATCGAAAAAGGCTATGAATATTTTGTTATCAGCGATCACAGCAAAAGCGCATTTTATGCTAATGGATTGAGCGAAGAACGAATTAAAGAGCAACATAATTATATTAATGAGTTGAATAGAAAATTATCTCCGTTCAAAATTTTTAAGAGCATTGAATCTGATATTTTAAATGACGGCTCTCTTGATTACACCGATAACATTCTTTCAACTTTCGATTTGGTAATTGCATCGGTTCACTCCAATTTGAAAATGACAGAAGAAAAAGCGATGATGCGATTATTGCGAGCTATCGAAAATCCTTACACAACTATTCTCGGTCACATGACGGGAAGATTATTGTTAAGCCGCCCGGGATATCCTGTTGATCATAAAAAAATTATTGAAGCTTGCGCTGCAAATAATGTTGTCATCGAATTGAACGCGCACCCACGAAGATTGGATATTGATTGGCGATGGATTGAAAATGCCATTGAAAAAAATGTATTGATATCTATTGATCCCGATGCACATTCTTTACACGGATATGATGATGTAAAATACGGAACGTTCGTTGCGCAAAAAGCAGGATTGACCAAAGAAAAAAACCTAAGCAGTTTTAGTTTGAAAGAATTTGAAAATTTTTTATCCGAAAGAAAAAAAATGAAAGCTCTTAGCTAAGATCCCGCACAATTGGAAGTTGTACATAAAAAGTAGTGCCTTCGCCGACCTCGGTAGTAAACCAAATTTTTCCTTTTGCCTGTTCAACTATTGTTTTGCTCATTGCTAATCCTAAACCGGTGCCCGATGATTTTGTAGTGAAGTTTGGTATAAAAATTTTCGACTGAGTGGCAAATGGAATTCCTTCTCCGTTGTCGGCAACTTTTACAATAACAGAATCGTTATTCAGTTCTTCGCTTACGCTGATTATTCTTTTTTCTTTATGGCATGCTTCAACTGCATTTTGCAAAAGATTTGTAAATAAACGATTCAATTGTGTTTTATCAGCATTCACCAAAATTTTTTCACGGATAGGAACCCACTTAAATAAAATATTTTCTGTTGTTTCATACAATGATGTTAAAGGATAAAGCATATCATGCAAATCGAAAATTTCATTTTTCGGGTTTCCAATATTTGCAAACTGAGAAAAATCTGCAGCAATTTTTGATAAGTGATCAATCTGTTCAACCAATGTATTGGCAACGCCTGCAGTCAGTTCTTTTATATTCACGGAATTATTATCGACAGCTTTTTGCAAATATTGGATGCTAAGTTTCATTGGCGTCAGCGGATTTTTAATCTCATGCGCAACCTGTCTTGCCATTTCGCGCCAGGCGCTTTCGCGTTCACTTTTTGCTAAAACGGCAGCGCTTTCTTCAAGTTTTCTCACCATTGTATTATATTCTTTCACCAGTTCGCCAATTTCATCATTTCTTTTCCATTCAATTGCTTCATTTGTTTTTCCAAGATTGACATCGCGCATTTTTTCTGATATCAGTGTAAAAGAAGAAGTGATTTTGTTTGTAAGAAATAATGCAATCGTTCCTGCCACCAAAAAAATAAATGCGTTGAGGTTAATGATGGTTATCAAAAATTTTGATATTTCATCTTTCAATTCATCTTCTGTTCGGAAGGAAGGAATATTCAGATAAGCATAAGCTTCACCATTTTCATCGCGCAACGGACCATAAATACTCAGGTAGGAAATCTTTCCCATTTCTTCACTATTAAAAAATTGGATCGAATTTAGATTATGAATATTATAGTAAGCAGTTGGATTCATCTTTTCATTCAGTATTCCTTTATTGTACACAAATGGATTCGATGACACTACAAGATTTCCGTCAACATCATACAGGTTTACATCAATGCTGTGGATAGAAGAAATATTTTCAATCAATTTATTTAAAGATTCTTTTGATCCGTAATTATATATTTGAGTTGAATCATTAAATGTTACGCGGTCGCCAAGTTTGCTTTGTATTTCTCCCAGGATCACCTGTTTTGAACGACTTAATTGTTCCTGGTTATTGCGGTTATAACGGCTGATAAAAAATAAAATTGTCGCAACGCCAATAACAATAAATGAAAATAAGCTCACAAAAATAATTGTTGTATGAATTTGTGATCGGATGTTAAGTTGCACATATGATTTTATGCGGCTCCATTGCAATCGTGTACGAATGAGTACAGACGCGATTCTGAATATAGAAAGTAAAAATAAAAATGCGCTGAATAAAAATGCAAACAACGTTGTTGCTTCAAGAATGGAATTATCTTTCTTAACTATTATAACAATTTTATTGTCGGAAATAAGATGCCATAGCTCATCATACGATCCATACCTGCGCTGAACAAAATCTGTTTTTGGAATTTCACTTTCCGAAAGCAATGTTGGAAATTGGTAGTTGTTGTAATAATAAATCAGTTTGTAATTATTATAAATTGCATAGGAATATGCCTGGGCATATTCGGGCAAAAATTCTTTTTGCTGTTGAAATAATTCCGGAACAAGCAACGCGTCGTCTTTATAATTCTTAGGTTCTGAAATGATGAAGAAATAACCCATGATTTTTTTCCTGGCATTTCTCACCGTTTTTTTGTAGATGTAGATTAGCTTATCAAAAGATTTTGCGTAATAACGCAAGCCTGTAATATTTGTATCCGTTCCCTGCACATTCAAATCTTTTCCCTGGATATTGAATATAGTGTTTAACGTGTCGTACGAAACAGGGCTATCGTTAAATAAAGATTTTTCAGCAGTATCGTAGGTGTAAATTTTTGTGTCGTAATTATGACGGTAGGCTATGTAATTATTATTGATGATACTGTCTTTGAGATACGTATTGGCTGATGGAATACTGAATCTTGAAAAATTGTCGGACAAAAAATCGTTATCAATATAAGTTAATGCGATGCTTAAAACTTTTTCGCTTGATGGGTCGGTTTCTTCGGATAATCGTTCTGCAGTTCTTTTTCTCTGCTCCAGTTCAATTTTATGATTTTCAAAAATAATTACGGTAGAAATAGAAACAGAAAACACAAACAACCAAAATAAAACTTCAGAAACATTTAATCGCAAATTCAATCCGGAAAGAGTTTGCCTTTGCATAAGCCAAATGTAAATGAGGAGCCATATCAAAACAAAAATGTCTAATTGTATTATGTCGGAGTTTGTACCAAATGTGAGTAACAGCAAGCCGATGAAAGAGATAATAATATTGATGATGAGATTATTTTTTTTGACAGGCTTGCTTATTAATTGCAAAAAAATCTGCGAAAGAAAAAAATAACTCAATGCAAGCGCGGCAAGAACAATAAACCCTATAAAACTATAAACTGTTAAACTGAAGAAATTAGTTACACTAAAAGCAATGCGCGCGTCTGTAACCAGGCTCTGTACAATATTCGCAAATCCAAATGTGGAAACAACTAACGCAAATAATATTATTACAGTTTGCATCCAATTTACCCACGTTGCTTGTGTAAATGGAAAAGTATAAGCGCCGATTGCACGCTTCACAAAAAAAACTATCCAGCAAAAAAGTAAAGAATTAATAAGTAGATCGCCCAGCGATCGGAGAACAAAATTGGAACCATAAATTTTAGGATCGAATAATTCATATTGCCGCAGGTTTAATAAAGAAGGATTCAGGTAAATGATCATTCGCAGAAAAAAAACAACAGAGATTAAAAAAATTATTCCTTTTACAGCCCCAAAACTATTTGTGATGCTATTCGCCAGGTTATGTAAAATTAATAACACTAAAAAAAACACAACAGCAATGAGCAGTTGAGAAATCCAGTTGTCGCGCACAGTATTATAGCCCGCTTTTTTTTCGAGATAAAATAGGGTAGCGCCCGAAATATTTTTTACCGGAAATTCTGTTACGTGTGATGCAATCCTGATTTTTGATTCTGCATCAGAAAAATTTTCAAACCCGGGTTGAAGATTACTGTTTGCAATAAAATATTGCCAATGAACTGGCAGGAGCGCAATAACTTCAATACTATCTTTATTTCGTGGCACTATTGCTTTGATCACTTCGTATTGTCCGTTATCAAGTGTACACAAATAATTATTATTATTTTTTTGTAATAGCGAATCCGGCGGCACTGAAGCGCGCTGGTTATTCCAGAATTTTAATTTGTAGCTATCATCTTTTTGATAAACAAAAACAGCATATTTTTTTTCTATGAGTTTGTCTAATTGCTTCTGGGAATATTGTTGGTCGGAGAGCTGATAAATCAGCGATGTATCTTTTAAAAACTGGTTGAAATTTTTTTCTCTTTGCTGCAAAAAAGTTTGAATGGAATTGCTGAAAGATTTTACAGATGCATTACTGCCCAAATAAATATTTATACCCCATGCAGCAATGGTTAATATTACTACTGCAACAATAATGTAAATGTTTTTTTGTAAAACGTTTTTTAGAAAAGCGTTCAATCCGGTAATTTTTGTTTTTTAATAGAATTCCAGATAGCGTTCATTTCATCAAGATTCATTTCATCAAGATTTTTCCCATTTGCAAGCGCTTCTTTTTCCATTTTGCTGAATCGGGATATAAATTTTTTATTCGTTTTTTCAAGAGAGTTCTCTGCATCTATTTGCAAAAACCGTGCGTAATTGATCAATGAAAAAATCAGATCGCCAAATTCTTCTTCTATTTTTTGTTTATTCTGAGAGCTTACAGCTTCCTGCAATTCGCCTATTTCTTCTTTAACTTTTTCCCAAACTTCTTCCGTTTTATTCCATTCAAAACCTACTTGTTTAGCTTTTTCCTGCAGGCGCATTGCTTTTACAGTAGCCGGCAATGATGTGGGAACGCCGCTTAACACTGATTTTTTTCCTTCTTTTAATTTTAAATTTTCCCAATTTCTTTTTACATCTTCTTCATCATTAACTTTTACATCTCCATAAATATGCGGATGACGCGCAATTAATTTTTCGCAAATACCATTAATAACATCGCTGATAGAAAACCGGTTTTGTTCTTCTGCAATTTTTGCATAAAAAATTATATGAAGCAATAGGTCTCCTGTTTCTTCTTTAATGCCATTCCAATCATGATCAGTTATTGCATCTGCAAGTTCATAGGTTTCCTCAATAGTCATTGAACGTAATGTATCAATAGTTTGTTTTCTATCCCACGGACATTTTTCGCGCAGGTCATTCATTATTTCAACTAAGCGGTTAAAAGGCGAAACTGATTCGTTCATAAAAAATATTTAGCTATACAGAGATTGCAGAGATCAAAAGAAAAATTAATAAAATTATCAGATTGATGATCGCGCCAAGAAAACCAACAATGCAATATTTTAAAAAAGTTTTTATTCTGCTTTGCTTGTAAAATACGCGCATGGCTTTATAGGTGTAAATAAAAATATAAATCCACACTGCAATATTGATTAATAAGCTCACAATTTTTAACCACTGCCACAAAACGGAATCAGTTAATTTATTAAGGATAACCAATGCTAAAAGCAAAATAAATATGGCGCAATAAAGATGTATGGCGAAGATGCCATGATTTGTATAATAAAATTGCTTTCGGCGTACGTAAACGAATTTCAGAATGAGCGCAAAAAATGGAAGCGAGATGAATAAAATTTTCGGGAAAGAATGAATAAAATTTTCTTTGAAATGTTCGAAATAACTTTTCTTATCTTTTCTTGCCACCTCACTAACAGCAATGATTTTTCTGTGAAATAATTTCATGAACCATCCATCTTTTTTATTTTCCGACAATTTTTGTTGCACAGAATCGTAAGCTGCAACTGTTTTGTAATCATCCCAAATATCTTCTGTGCTATCGCCTTTTTCAGCGCGTTTTTTGAAAGAGCTATCCATTTTGCTGATAACAGCGGGCGGTATATTATTCTGTTTATTCAAATTCGCCCGCACTAACACCAATGCAAGTTCATCATCGCTGAATTTTTTGGTAGTTGTATCTCCGTAAATTTTTTTAGCTGCAATTATTTTTTCATTCAAATCGTCAATGCTGTCTTTAATTTCTTCTGCAACATCTTTATCTGAGTTTGCAGTTAGTTTTTTTTCTAAAATATTTTTTTGATTCTCCCAATCAGTAACTCCTTCTCTTGCCGGCGCTTTGGATGTTTTATCAGTTTCATTAAGATTTACTATTTTATCGCCGGCATTCAGCGAAAAAAATATAAGAAAGAAAATAGCAGAAGTAAAAACATACATCCGGATTGGATTGAGATAACTTGCGCGTCTGCCAATCATGTATTCTTTGGAAAGAAATCCGGGTTTTGTAATAAGAAGTTTTACTGTGCTGAAAAATTTTCCGTCGAAATGGGTTATATCATTAAAAAAATGCGTAACAAGATGCCATACGGTTTCTTTAGGTTCAAGATTTTCTTGTCCGCAAACATGGCAGTACCTCCCGTATAAATTTGCATTACAGTTTAAACAAACTTTTTCTTTGCGTTCTTTTAAATGTGACACGAAAACAATTAAAAATTAAATATTGTTACAGCTTTGCAATTTTTTAAAATTTATTATGCATTAAAGCTGCTGTTTTTTCGTTACTTAACAGTGGTGTACGCATTAGTAACTCAAATACAATTAAGAAATGAAGTTATTGATTAAATTAATATTGTTTGTATTGTTGGTTCAAACAGCATCTGCGCAATATTATTATAAAGATATTATTGCAGCGAAGGAAGCGATCGCGAAAGAAAAACTGTATAAACAAAACAGAGTTAAATCAGTTGAATTGACCAGCAAAGATGCTTACGATCAACCAGAGGATGGTTTTGTATGCAACCAGGAAGTAACGAATAATTTTTTGCAGATTACTACCTATAGTAAATCAAAATTCACACCGGAATCTTTTCAAACCACATTGTATTCGGAGAATGGGTTATTGAAAAAAACGATAGACACGAGCAAATCATTTTATAGTGTTACAGATTATCAGTTTGATGATGCAGGGCGCGTAACAAACATTTTAAACACATCAACCGAAACAGACAATCAATTAAAAGATGTTGAAGAGCATCAATGGCAATACGATAAAAATGGCAGGCCTTTGCAAATGATTAAAATCAAAAATGGTTCTGATACAACTTACATTCACTTCATAATTGATGAAAAGGGAAATATTGCTGAAGAGCGGGCTGTGCATAATAACACGCCTATGCAATCAATCTATTATTATTATAGCAGCAGTAATCAGTTGACGGATATAGTTCGCTACAACACAGCAGCACAGCGGCTTTTGCCCGATTATATTTTTTCGTATAATGATGGAGGCGACTTAGCATCCATGGTTGTTGTGCCTGAAGGCAGCACAGACTATCAACGATGGTTGTACAACTACAATGATAAAGGATTGAGAGTGCAGGAAACCTGCACGAACAAGCAAAAACAAGTGCTCGGAAAAATTTTGTATCAATATAATTACAGCAAATAATTTTTATTTAATAATAATTTTGTTTGGATAAACAGATATTTCTTAGCTTTGTTTTTTTAAAGTTTTAGAAAGTTATTACTCCTATGAGTACTCTACGTAATCCGAACTGGCTGAAAAAATACTCCTACCAGTACACTAATATAGACTCCATTCCGGGGGAAATTTACACTACAATAAATAAAAAACTTGATGATCTTTCCGGTAACAAAACTCCCGAAGTAAGCATTATAATTGCTGCGTGGAATGAAGAGTCGGGACTTTTATCAACCATAAATTCAATCGCAAATAACATAACGAATATTCCTCTTGAAATTATTGTTGTAAATAATAATTCAACAGACAGAACGCAGGAAGTTATAAACAAATTACATGTTAAAAGCTTTATGCAGCCTATTCAGGGTTGCGGGCCTGCGAGGCAGCTCGGACTTGAGAATGCGAATGGTAAATATATTTTAACCGCTGATGCAGATTGTATATATCCTGAAAAATGGATTGACACCTTGGTTACTGAACTTAAAAAACCCGGAGTTGTTTGTGTCTACGGCCGGTACTCATTTATTGCAAATGAAAAAATATCGCGGTTGAAATTATTTTTTTATGAAAAGATAAAAGACGTGATGGCTGATATCAGGCACTATAAGCGCCCGCATATGAATTGTGTAGGAATAAGTATGGGTTTTTTAGCTGAGCATGCTCTTAAAGTTGGATTTGTAATGAGAAATATTCGCGGCGAAGATGGACGCATGTGTTTCGATTTGATGAAATATGGAAAAGTGACGCAAATAAAAAATGATAAATATCGTGTGTGGACCGGCACACGAACTCTTGAAAAAGATGGAAGTATTTTTAAAGCTTTTAAGATACGTATTATTAAAGAACTTAAACGTGCATCTGATTACATATCACTTCATCCGCAACACGACACAAAAACTTCCCGGAATTAATTTTCTAATTTTTTTTATTACACCTGCTTCAACGTTAGTATCGCAAATTAACTGTCAAACCCACGATTATTATTTTTCTATCGTAATTCTACGAGCATTTTGTTAATTCAGTCAAGGTTATCCACATTTAGTTAACATTCATTTTTCTGGCAAACAATTTGAAAATTGTTTGTTTCTGTATTTTGGTTTCGAAAATTATTATTTACCACCTCCACACATTAAGAAGATCGCTACACCTTTTTTAATTTATTTAATCTTTTTTTTTACTAACTGCTTAAAAAATCGTTTTGGCAAGCAATTTGTTAATACTGATTAATCCCAATATCGTATCACTTGAAAAACCATTTCCAGTACTATGAGACTTATTCTTTACCCTTTCCGAAACTACATTGCACGCCCTTGCGTAAATGTTACATCTCTATCTCGTGTTTTAATTTCACTATTTTTATTTCTGATAAGCTTCACAAACACGGAAGCGCAATTTCAGCTTGGCGAAAATCCTGGATATTATGGATCGCAATACACCGATCAGCAGATATATGATCTGATGTATGCAGGTGGCGCAAGGTCTGCGCGATCAACTGTCTCTGTTCAATACTATCTACAGTATGGAATGTCTACCTATCAAGCGAGATTGCAATATCCATATTCTACAAAAGGAATGCGGAACAACACTTTTTTTCTTGATGCATCTAACGGTCCAAACTATACAGGACGAAGCACTGCAACTGCCAGCAATGGCGCTCAATCCTGGATTCCAAACGGACTGTATAATCCAGCTTTCAACAGCGATGGTTCTATAAACACAAGCAATATCTGGGCAAAATATTGTTATGATGTTGTTCAATCTATCGGACCATATTTTACATATTTTGAAGTATGGAATGAACCGGATTTAACAGGTTCAATTAATTCATATGAAGATTCGACACAGTCAGCAACATCATGGGAAAAGGTTGAACCGGCGTCGGGAGATTTACCAAACATGAATGCTTCAGTTGAAGATTATGTGCAGCTTTGTATGATCGCAAATCAGGTAATTAAAAAATATCAACCCAACGCAAAAATAGCAACAGGAGGATTAGGTTATCCGTGGTTTTATATGTGGTTTTTGAAAAAAGGTGGCGGGCAATGGATAGATGAATTGAGCATTCACTTCTATCCTTATTTCAGTTGGACAGTTTGTTCATGGACAGGTTCGGCCTGCGGCCCTGCGGGATTTCATAGAAATTCAGATTATGCTGTTTCTGCAATGACAGCGCAAATTGCCAGTTTCCGTGCAATCGAAACGCAATTGGGCGCTGCACATAAGCCGATGATGATGACTGAATCCAATATTCCCAGGTGGAGTTATGTTTCAGCGGCAAACCTGGAAGCTTTTCCAAACAACAAAGCGTGGGGGAGCGATGAAACGCAAAAAAATTATACCATCAAGGGATTTACCAAAATGCTTGAGGGCGGACTCGATATGTTTTATCTGTATCAAACTGGTGAAACAGGCGATAGTGGATTGAATGACGGAGCAACAGGAAGTGAAATTGATGCGATGGGAATGTATAAAAACTTAACCAAAGCAACGCCGGGTAAAGAAGTATTAACGAGCCAGGGAATAGCTATAAGAACAATGCAGAGTTTGATGAATAATTATAAGGTTGATGGAACACAGCCATCTTTTCCTTCAGGAGTGGATGGAGTAAGGTTCGACAGTGCGGGAAATAAAATCTATGTGGTATGGGCTATAACTACAGCGGATATGTCAGAAACGGCATCCGGCTCTTACACTTTACCTTCGGGAACTAATTTTAGAAAATATTTGTACGATGGAAGTTCGCCGGGTGTAGTAAGCGGAACGGTATCGCTTATCGGAGAACCATACATACTTGTTCAAACCAGCGGCACAATAACATCAGTAAATTGTGATGCGGGTACCAATCAAACGATAACTCTGCCGGCAAATACTGCAACACTTAGTGCAGCTGGTTCTACAGCTACAGGTACAACTATCAGTTCTTATGCATGGACGCAAGTATCCGGTCCTAACACAGCAACGCTAACGAATGCAAAAACCGTAACAGCAACAGCAAGCAATCTTATTGCAGGAACATATACCTTTCAAATAAAAATAAAAGATGCAGGCACTGATTCCTGTTCGAGCACAGTGCAGGTAACGGTAAACCCGGCGCTAACTCCGCCAACGGTAAGTGCGGGAAGCAATCAAACAATAACATTACCCACAAATTCAACATCACTTGTTGGTGTTGCAACTGATTTATCCGGCACCATAATAACCTATGCATGGACACAGGTTTCCGGCCCAAGCACTGCAACGATTTCTTCAGCAGGATCTTTAACAACAACAGTAAAAGGATTGGTTGCGGGTACTTACGTTTTCCAGTTAAAAGTTACGGATAACAACGGCTTGACTGCAACTGCAACGGTAACTATAACGGTAACGGCTGCTGCAAATCAACCGCCGGTAGCCAACGCAGGAGCAAATCAAACAATAACATTGCCTCTTGATTCAGTAACACTGAATGGAAGCGCATCTACAGATCCTGATGGAACAATAACAGCGTATAGCTGGACACAAATTTCCGGTCCTTCTACAGGAACGATAAGAAGTAAAACCAGTTCAACAACGATTGCAACGAACCTGGTTCAGGGAACATATTTATTCAAACTAACGGTAACGGACAATAACGGAGCTACTGATGCAGATACTGTAACGATAACAGTAAATGCTGCAGCAAATCAACCGCCCGTTGCCAATGCAGGTCCCAGCCAGACAATTACATTGCCAACTAACAGCACAACATTGGATGGGAGCGCTTCATACGATCCCGATGGAACGATTTCATCATACAAATGGACAGAATTATCCGGGCCATCAACGGCAACAATTACCGGAGGCACAACTGCAAAACCAACAGTGTCGGGATTAGTGCAAGGTCAATACACATTTCAACTAACGGTAACGGACAATAATGGAGCAACTGCAAGTGCATCTGTAAAAATAACTGTAGCTGCTGCTGCAAATCAACCGCCGGTTGCCAATGCCGGTGCAAATCAAACTATAACATTACCACTTGATTCAGTAACCTTAAATGGAAGCGCATCAAAAGATCCCGACGGAACAATAGCGACTTATAGCTGGGCGCAAATTTCCGGACCATCAACAGGAACAATTAGATCTGCAGGAAGTGTAACAACAATTGCAACGGACCTTGTTCAGGGAACATATTTATTCAAACTAACGGTAACGGACAATAACGGATCTACTGATGCAGATACTGTAACAATAACAGTAAATGCAGCGACAAATAAACCACCGGTCGCCAATGCAGGTTCAAGTCAAACTATTACGTTACCAACTAACAGCGCATCATTAGACGGAAGCGCTTCGTATGATCCTGACGGAACAATTGCATCCTATAATTGGGTGGAATTATCTGGGCCATCAACTGCAACGATTACCGGAAGCACAACTGCGAAACCAACAGTGTCGGGGTTAATGCAAGGTCAATATACATTCCAACTAACGGTAACGGATAATAACGGCGCAACTGCAAAAGCATCTGTAAAAATAACAGTGACTGCCGCGGCAAATCAGCCGCCGGTTGCCAATGCCGGAGCAAATCAAACTATAACTTTGCCGCTCGATTCAGTAACGTTAAATGGAAGCGCTTCGGCAGATCCTGACGGAACAATAATAACCTATAGCTGGACGCAAATTTCCGGGCCATCAACAGGAACAATAAGATCTGCAGGAAGTGTAACGACAATTGCAACTAACCTTGTTCAGGGAACATATTTATTCAAACTAACGGTAACGGACAATGACGGAGCTACTGACGCAGATACTGTAACAATAACAGTGAATGCAGCAGTAAATAAACCGCCGGTGGCGAATGCAGGTCCAAGTCAAACTATTAATTTACCAACTAACAGTACGTCTTTAGATGGAAGCGCTTCATATGATCCTGACGGAACAATTGCATCATACAGTTGGATAGAATTATCCGGTCCATCAACAGCGACAGTCACCGGAGGCACAACGGCAACACCAACAATATCCGGATTAATTCAGGGAAGATATACATTTCAACTAACGGTAACGGACAATAACGGAGCAACAGCAACATCAACAGTAAGAATAACTGTGGCTGCTGCAGCAAATACAAATCCAATTGCCAACGCAGGTTCTGATCAAACTATAACATTACCGCTCGATTCGGTAACATTGAATGGAAGCGCATCTTCCGATGCCGGCGGAACAATAACAACGTATAGCTGGACGCAAATTTCAGGACCATCAGCCGGAACAATTGAAAATGCAAATGGCGTAACAACAATTGCAACGAATCTTGTTCAAGGAGTTTATTTATTCAAACTTACAATAACAGATAACACTTCAGCAACGGACGCAGATACTGTAACAATAACAGTTAATGCGGCAGCAAATAAACCACCTGTTGCGAATGCGGGTCCAAGTCAAACCATTACATTGCCAACAAACAGCACATCATTAGATGGAAGCGCTTCGTATGATCCTGACGGAACAATTGCATCATATAACTGGACACAATTCTCGGGTCCATCAACAGCGACAATTACAGGAGGCACAACTGCAACACCAACATTGTCTGCATTAGTTGCGGGCAGATATACATTTGAACTAACGGTAACGGACAATAACGGTGCAACAGCAACAGCACTTGTAAGAATTACAGTTGGGGCTGCGCCTAACCAACCGCCGGTTGCAAATGCCGGGGCAAATCAAACAATAACATTGCCTCTCGATTCTGTAACATTGAATGGCAGCGCATCCATAGATCCGGATGGAACGATCAGCAGTTATAGCTGGACACAAATTTCCGGACCATCAACTGCAACAATTGAAAGCGCAGGCAGTGCAATAACAATTGCAACAAACCTCGTCCAGGGAACATATTTATTCAAACTAACGGTAACGGACAATAACGGAGCTACCGATGCAGATACTGTAACGATAACAGTTAATGCGCTTATAAACGTACCTCCGGTTGCTAACGCAGGTCCAAGTCAAACCATTACATTGCCCACTAACAGCACAACATTAGATGGAACTGCTTCATATGATCCTGACGGAACAATTGCATCATATAACTGGACACAATTCTCCGGTCCATCAACAGCAACAATCACAGGGGGCACAACTGCAACACCAACAGTGTCGGCGTTAGTTGCAGGCAGATATACATTTGAGTTAACAGTGACAGATAATGACGGAGCAACTGACGTTGCATTTGTAAGAATTACTGTAGCGGCCGCGGCGCCTAATCAACCACCGGTTGCGAATGCTGGAGCAAATCAAAGAATAACGTTACCTCTTGATTCTGTAACGTTGAATGGCAGTGCATCTATAGATATTGGTGGAACAATCACCAATTACAACTGGACTCAAATTTCCGGACCATCAGCTGCAACAATTGAAAGTGGAAATAGTGCAATAACAATTGCAACAAATCTTGTTCAGGGAGTTTATTCGTTCAAACTAACAGTAACGGACAATAACGGATCTACTGATGCAGACACTATAACGATAACAGTCAATGCACTTGTCAACATACCTCCGGTTGCAAACGCTGGCTCGAGTCAAACTATAACTTTCCCAACAGACAGTGTACTGTTAGATGGGAGCAGCTCATATGATCCTGACGGAACAATTACATCATATAGCTGGACGCAACTATCAGGTCCATCATCAGCAACGATCACAGGCGGAAATACAGCAACACCAACAATGTCGGGCTTAGTTGCAGGCAGATATACATTTCAGTTGACGGTTACTGATAATGATGGAGCAACTGCTAGGTCGACTGTAAGAATTACCGTAATTGCAGCGCCTAATCAAGCGCCGATTGCAAATGCAGGTCCTGATCAAACAATTGTATTACCAATAAATTCTACAACTCTTGATGGAACTAAATCGTATGATCCTAATGGAACAATTGCATCGTATGCATGGAGTGAAATATCTGGTAACAACGGCGTCACTATTACAAATGGCAACACCGCAACTCCAACCCTTAATGGATTAACAGCGGGTGTATATGTTTTCCAACTTGTTGTTACAGATAACGACGGCGCTACAGGAACGGATGAAGTAGTTGTTACTGTGAATGCAGCTGCAAATCAACCTCCGATTGCTAATGCCGGCAGCGACATAACATTGATCCTGCCAGTAAATTCAACACCATTGGATGGCACTAAATCGCATGATCCTGATGGAGCAATCGTATCATATAGTTGGTCACAGGTATCTGGCCCGGGAAATGCTGTTATAGGTAATTTCAAAACAGCAACGCCAACAGTATCAGGGTTAGTTCTTGGTCAATATATATTTAAACTAACGGTAACGGACAATGACGGAGCGCAGAGTACAGATGAGGTAACGGTTACAGTAGTTTCAAGTTTATTACCTCCAATTGCAAATGCAGGAACTGATACAACAATTGCAATACCGGCGAACACTTCAATATTAAATGGCAGCGCGTCGAAAGCGCAATCTGGAGAATTGATGAGCTATACCTGGACGCAACTAAGCGGTCCCGGTGAAGCGTTTATTTCATCATCAGATTCTGCAGTAACAAGTGTACAAGGTTTAGCATTGGGAGAATACACTTTCCAATTATCGGTTACTGACAGCTATGGGCAAACTGCAACTTCAAGTGTTACTGTAACTGTAACGAATGAATTGCGAACAGCGGCATCTACTGCAATGTTATTATACCCTAACCCTGCGCAAAGTACAATCACATTGCAACTGACAAGCGACAGCACCGGAAGTATGCGGATCAATATATTTGACATGCTTGGAAAACTTGTAATTGCACAGGAGACAACTAAATCTCAGTCTTATTACAGCGCGCCAATTGATGTTTCCAGGTTGGCAAGCGGCACGTACACCATGCAGATTGTTATCGGAGAAAATAAAGCAATGACCGCTAAATTTATCAAGCTATAGAATTTAATGCCAGATGATAAAATAGAAAAGTGATCATTTTATAATGATCACTTTTTTTATTGCCAGAAATATTATTTACTGATAGAGAATTCAGAAGTCAATCAATTCTTTTCATTCTTACAAAAAATATCAGGTCTGAATTTATTGAAAAGAATATTATGAGTGAAGATATTCTTTCAAATGCGTTATAGTTTCTTGTTGCGTAAGTATAGTTTCTCTCACCAGATCATTGATGGAAACAATTCCGCAAACAACATCATTTTCAAAAACCGGCAAATAGCGGATATTTTTATCAGTCATTAGCTGCATGCAAAACTCGATAGTATCACTAAGAGATACTGAAGGCAAATCATCCGTCATGATTTCAGAAACTTGTGTATCTGTCGAAGACTTTCCTTTTAATATAACTTTCCGGGAGTAATCTCTTTCGGTCATAATTCCAAGATAACGATCGCCATCCAAAACCATCATTGAACCGATATTTTGTTCGGCCATAATTCTAAGTGTTTCCAAAACCGTGGTTGATGGCGCTACAGAAACAACTTTTTTTCCTTTGTGAGCGAGAATATCGGACACTTTTTTCATACAGCAATATTTTTGGTGAATCGGTTATATAAATTTAAAGTTTTTAAAGGAAAAATCAAGAATAAAAATAAAGGAGATAATAAGCAAGTATTTTTTTGAATAATGAAAGCAGAATGTATTTTTGCCGCGGAGGGATGTCAGAGCGGTTTAATGAGGCGGTCTTGAAAACCGTTGACTGTAACAGGTCCGGGGGTTCGAATCCCTCTCCCTCCGCTTTTTAAGTTTGAATGGGGATTCAGATTGCTTTTGACTGAAACAAACGAGTTCTTTTGGATCAATGTACTGCCGTCACGCTAACTTTTTCTATTCCTAACAAGTGTAATTCAATATTTCTTTCGAGCGCTTTGTTATCGTATTCACTCAGGATTTCCAGAATATCGTAATCAATAAAATTACATTCTCTGCCATCAATGGTGATTACGCTGTTTTCCGGAATTTCATCCAGCACTTTCCGCAATTTCACTTTATTAAGAAAAGTTATGTTGCTATTGAGTTTTATATAATCAGTTTCAATTCCGTTATGAATTGTTTTTGTGATTTTGTACTCAGCTTTGAAATTATTCTGAACAATAAAGTAAATGGAAATTAAAAGGCCGATGCTTACACCTATAAGCAGGTCTGTTAAAAGAATAGCAATTATTGTTATTAAAAACGGGATGAATTGTTTCCGCCCCAGGCTCCAGACATTGCGATAGAGTTTTGGTTTTGTAAGATTATAACCGGTTACTAACAGAATAGCCGCAAGCGAAGCGTATGGAATTTTGTTGAGCAAAAATGGAATAAGCAACACAGAAAGCAAGAGAAAAAGCCCGTGAGTAAAAGCAGAAAGTTTTGTTTTTGCACCGGCATCAACATTTGCACTTCCTCTCACAACAACGGCTGTTATTGGAATGGCTCCAAAAAGTCCGCAAGTCATATTTCCGATTCCCTGCGCTATGAGTTCTCTGTTGAGAGGCGTAATGCGGTTTCTCCTGTCTAACTTGTCAATGGCTTCAATGCAAAGCAAAGTTTCTAAAGTTGCAAGTAACCCAATGATTAAACCATCTTTCCATATTTCCGTGTTGGAAAATAGTTTTGAAAAATCGGGAGAAGCAATATTTTTAAAAATATTCAATGGAATATTTACTAATTGATTTTGCCTGAGTGAAAGCCTGGAAGCGATATTTGTAAAAATAATATTTGCAATGATACCGAAAATGACAACTAATAAAGGCGCCGGAATTATTTTTATTTTTTTTGCGAAAGGTTGTTGAAGTAAAATAAGAATCAACACAGAAAAAAGAGTTATCAGAATTGTTCCATTAGAAATATGATTGGAAAGATTTGCAAAATTTCCGGAAATGTTTTGTGAAGAAAATAATTTTAAAAAACCACTCGTCCAAAAATCCGGTTTGTCATAACCTAATGCAAACGGAATTTGTTTTGCAATGAGCATAATGCCAATAGCGGCCAACATTCCTTTGATAACAGACGAAGGAAAATAATTTGCGATTGCACCGAGTTTCAAAAGCCCGATTGTAAGTTGAAACAATCCTGCAACCATAACTGCAAGAAGAAAAATTCTATAATCTCCCAATGAAATAATTGAGGCTGCTACAATAGTCGTTAAGCCTGCTGCGGGCCCTGAAACGGCAAGTTGAGAACCGCTGATCAAAGCAACTACAAGTCCGCCAATTATTCCTGATAAAAGTCCTGCATAAAGCGGCGCTCCCGAAGCTAATGCGATTCCGAGACAGAGTGGGAGAGCGACAAGAAAAACAGAAAGCCCGGCAGGCAAATCGTATTTCAGCCAGATTATCCGGTAATATTTGATTGTACGTTTCATCTATTCGTCATAAATATATTCTAAATTAAATTTACCGGCTAAACGAAACGTTTTTACGACGATAATTTTTTTACATGTTGTGAGAAATAAATACCGGGAATTTATGATCATGAATTATTTGCCCGGTGAAACTGCTGCGCAATAAATTTGAAACAGCAGATCTTCCAAACGATCCTGCAACGAGCAGAATATTTTTCTTTTCTTCAACCCAGGTTAAAAAAGATTTGTTCGCATTGAAATGCAATTTGAAAATACCCGAATCGGTGAAGTGAAGCTTTGTATATTCATGAAGTAATTCATGGTCGGGAATATTATTGGTTTCTTCATTTTTAATGTACACAAATTCTGTCGGCAATTCTGTGAGTTGTGGTAAGAGATTACAAAATTGTTTCAGCGCTATCATGCTTTCTTCTTTCCCGTCATAGGCTACAACTATACGATCGATTGACTTAAATGATTCAGGAATTAAAATTACCGGGCATTCAGATTCACGCAATGCATCTTCCAAATATAAATTAGGCTGATTGCTGAAAACATCCGAACAAAATAATTCTTCACTGATAACTATTGCATCTGCAAAACGCGTTTCTTTTATGAACAAATCTTTATTCCACTCTTCATTTTTATCGGAAGTGGCGTATTTAATATTGTGCGATTCGCATTCGCTGATAAATTTATTCATGCTTTTGAGCACGATTTGTTTTTCTTTTTCTTTTAACCTGACATATGGCTCGGCGATAGGTATGTAGCTTATAGGTAACAATTGCTGAAAATCAACCGGGGTAAAAAAAATTCCTTTTACAAACACCGGTTCTTCGTTATGCAATAACTTAATAAACTCCATTGAGCCCGCGGAAAAATTATCTCCGTCGCAAACAAAAAGTATCTTTTTCATAATAAATAATTTGAATAGTTTAATAACTGTAAAAGGGTTTACGATTTTATTGATGTGCTATGAAAATCGGAAGATCGGCTGTTCTTACAACCAGTTTCGCACGGCTTGGTATGAATAATGAAGAAAACATTCCTCTGCCAAACGCTCCCATTACCAGGAATAAATTTTTTTTACCCAAAAGATATTTGAAAATTTCTTCCGAAGGATCTCCGGTAAGCACTGTAAAATTTATTTGATCATAATGTGTTTTCAACCATTCAGATATTTTGGGTTTTGATCTGATGGCAATTTCATTTTCTTTATTTACTTCTAACACTGTTATTTTTTTATCATAAAACTCCGGAAATAAATAAGTGAATTGCCGTATAGCCAAAACTGATGAGCAGCTTGCGTTGTAGGTGAAAACGATTTCGTCTATTCCATCAAAACTTTCCGGAGAAATAATTACAGGACATTCAGCTTCTTCCAATAATTCTTTTACAAAATCGGATGGAGTGCTTTCAATTTTTTTCTTGAAAGACATTTCTGCGGCCACGATGATCATATCTACGAAACGGCTTTCTTCAACCATTTCTTTTATCGGTGTTCCCCTTTTGCGGTGAATGGTTGTTGACACGCCGCGCTTTTCGCAGGCATCGCGGAAAAAACGGATATTCCCTTCTGTTTTTTCATTCCTTATATCGGGATAAGATATTTCATTGCTATAAGTTGAAGTGCTTGCCAACTCACGCATTTCTTCCGACAAAATATTTTCAAGAAATACACCAGTGAGTTTTGATTTTGTTAATGCAGCAATGTAGCATGCGAAATCTATCGCATTGCTGTTTATATTTTGTGCATCAATTGCTAATAATATTTTACGCATAAAAATGTTTTCTCAAAAATATTTCCCGGGCAAACAACTTTTATTGATTGAAATTATCACTAAAGATGATTGTAATCATCCTGTTACGATTTATTCGCCAGGCTTTCGTAAATAAATACGATGCTATAGCTGATCAAATTCAATTTTTGCAATGATCAAAGTCATTTCTTTTTTTTTGATTGTGATTAATCTTTGTAGTCTAAAAAATAAAATTATGGATTATACTTTTTCAACATCACAAACCTTACATCGTTATTCAGATGCTAAAGAAAAAAAATCACTTGTCAGCCGTTTTATTCAATGGGCAACTAATGAAGATGCAGAGCATCACGTTGCGTGGGTAGGAATATCAATTACATTTATGACAGCCATTTTTTTCCCGCTAACTATGTCGGCAATACTTTTAAATGGTGCGTCATTCGGATTGATTATTACAGCTATGGTTTCATTGGCATTGGTTGTGATCGTAAATCTTGCTGCAATGCCAACACGTTATACTATTCCTCTTTTTTTGCTGGGCATTTTGATTGATGTTGCAGCAATCATAGCGAGCTTCCTTATAAAATAGATCAACCTTTAATTTTAAAAAAAGTTGTTGCAATTGCAGCAACTTTTTTTATTTAATAATTTCGGGAGCGACAAAAAATTTATTCTTTAATCATCAGATGAGTTTTCAAACCAAATGTTTGTTCATCTTAAAATATAGATGTGCATCTTCTTCCAGCTTTTCACGATGTGCCGGATGCGCAATTTTGATCAATGCAGTTGCGCGTTCTTTTAAATTCTTTCCATACAAATTTGCAACGCCATATTCGGTTACAATATAATGAACGTGTGCCCTTGTAGTAACAACGCCGGCTCCCGTTTTTAAAGAAGTAACTATTTTGCTTTCGCCTTTGGCAGTAACAGACAGCATCGCAATTATTGGTTTACCGTTTTCAGATAATGACGCGCCGCGTATAAAATCCATTTGTCCGCCAACGCCTGAATACATTTTTGGTCCGATCGAATCTGCACATATCTGTCCTGTTAAATCCACTTCTACTGCGCTGTTGATAGCGGTTACTTTTGGGTTTTGCCTGATAACGTACACATCGTTTACATAACCGATATCTAACATTTCAATGAGAGGATTATCATCAACAAATTTGTATAAACGTTTTGTGCCGAGTATAAAACTCGAAACAATTTTGTTAGGATGTTTCTTTTTCATTTCACCGGTAATAACGCCCGATTCAATCAAGTCAATAACACCATCCGAAAACATTTCAGTATGAATGCCTAATTTTTTGTGTCCCCTCAACATATTTAATACTGCATTTGGAATATTGCCAATGCCCATTTGCAGGGTAGCGCCATCATCAATAAGAGATGCAACGTTGTTGGCAATTTTTATTGTTACCGGGTCAGGTGTTTCTATTTTTACTTCAGGAATTGCGTCATCAACCTCTACCAATGCGTCAATTCTGTTCTTATGAATAAACCCGGCGCCATGCGTTCGCGGCATGTTGTGGTTTACCTGGGCAATAACGTGCTTCGCTGTTTCCAACACTGCAGGCGCAATATCAACCGATACGCCGAGTGAACAAAATCCATGTTCATCCGGAGGCGAAACATGAATCAATGCATAATCAATTTGTATTGTTTTTTTTCTGAACAGCGCAGGAATTTCACTTAAAAAAACAGGAATGTATTGCGCCCTGCCTTCCTGAACCGCTTTGCGGAGATTAGCGCCGATAAAAAAACAATTTACATGAAAGATGTCTTCAAATTCAGGATTTGCATAAGGCGCTTCGCCTTCTGTGTGCATCTGGTAAATAGTTATATCGTGCAATTCATGCGCCCTTGCTGTAAGTGCATTGATGAGTTGTTGTGGCGCTGCGGCTGCAGTTTGAATAAAAATATTACTGCCAGGTTTAATGACGCCAACAGCGTCTTCAATTGTTGAAAACATTTTATTTTTTTATTCTTAATTAATAACTATTCATTGATCAAAATAACTTTCAATGCTTTTTCTCTTGCAGCATTACCAAATGTTTCATACGCACTGATGATATCTGAAAGTTTGAACCTATGCGTGATGAGTTTTTTTGAATCTAATTTTTTTGATTGAATTGTTTTCAACAACATCGGCGTAGTAACCGTATCAACAAGCCGTGTTGTAATGGAAATATTCTGCGACCACAATTTTTCTAAATGAAGCTCTGCGCTTTTACCATGCACGCCGATATTAGCTATGATTCCGCCGGGTGCAACAAGTAATTCGCATAACTCAAATGTTGCAGGAATACCAACCGCTTCGATTGCCGTATCAACTCCTTTTCCATTGGTAAGTTGTTTTACTTTTTCTTCTGCATTTTCTTTGCTGTTATTAATTAATTGTGTTGCCCCGAATTTTTTTGCCATTTCAAGACGGTTATCATCCGGGTCGATCATAATAATTTCAGCAGGAGAATAAAATTGCGCAGTAAGCAAAGCTGCCAAACCTATAGGCCCCGATCCAACAATAGCAACAGTGTTTCCGGGTTGCACTTTTCCATTAAGCACGCCACATTCAAAACCGGTTGGCAAAATATCACTCAACATAACCAAAGCTTCTTCGTCACTGTCCGCAGGAATATGATACAGGCTCGTATCCGCAAAAGGTATGCGAACATATTCTGCCTGCGTGCCATCAATTAAATGGCCTAATATCCATCCGCCGTTATCGCAATGCGAATACATTCCGCGTTTGCAATAATCACATTTGCCGCAGGAAGTGATGCATGAAATAATTACCCGATCGCCTTTTTTGAAATTAGTAACAGAGTTTCCTGTTTCTTCAATCACACCAACGCCTTCATGTCCGAGAATTCTTCCGTCAATTACTTCGGGAACGTCGCCTTTCATGATATGCAAATCTGTTCCGCAAATTGTTGTCTTCGTAATTCTCACAATTGCATCTGTTGATTTTTGAATAACTGGTTTTGGTTTTTCTTCCCAGGATTTTTTTCCGGGACCATGATAAACCAATGCTTTCATGGAATTATCTTTTTTTGATTGCAAATTTTTTGCATCAAAAATTGTTTGTTCTTTTAGAACGTCAGTTGTTGTCATAAATTTATTTTTAAACTGTTATGTTATTATAATACCAGGGTTCGTCGTTTACTTCGTATCTCCCCGTTTTTTCTTTTAACTGAATTTTAAAAACAACTCCTTTAATAGTATTCAAATCATCAGGAGCAAATGGCCAATGTTCTCCCAGCTGCATTTTTTTTGTGCTTATAAAAGGATACACACGGCTCAGCAATATTTTTAAACCATGCTTTCGTTCGTCGTGATCTGTTATCTCTTCAAATTTTCCCCATCCAATAACACTTTTCCATGTCGTCATTGTTTCAAGCGTATCTACTTCAAAACATACGTCGGGGTTTTGCCTCATCATTTTAATTTTCATTCCTTCCTGGGTATGACAGTAAACATTTTCGCCATCGTACGCATAACTGATAGGCACAACATACGTTGTTTTATCTGCGTAGCATCCTATGCGACCGATGCATTGTTTTTTTAGCACTTCATCAATTTCTTTACTGCTTAATGTTCCAAACATAATTTTTTAATTTTCAGTAAAACTATCTTTCTCCCGGTATCTCAATAATGATCAAACTCAATAACCACGATGATTTTTATCATTGGCAGAGATAACTGATTTATATCAGCTTCCTGTATGATATAAATCATAGTATCAGAAAATACATCTCTATACTTTCATTTTTTAAATTTTTTTATGAAATCAAAAGCTACGGACAAAGATTTTTCAAATCAATCGCAAAATTCTCCGGAGAACGGAAATGTAAAAGAAACAACAGGAGAAGAAGATAAAACTGAACACAAAGCCTGCAATGTATGCGACAATTGTCGTTGTTCAGAAAAAAAAGATAAAAAAAAACAAGCTGACGAAACTCATTCTTCGCAATGATCATAATTATTTAATCTGTCAAAGTCATCAGATATGTTTGCATCAATAAAATAATAGTGATTTATGATCCTGCAGATAAGTAAAGGAAGTTCCCTAAAAAATATTCAGAAGCAATTCAGTGAATTTTATCCGTTTTTGAAAATAGAATTTTTTAAAAAAATCCCTGTGGATCAGCCTTTATATAAAGCCGAACTATTTTCTGCTGCAGATATTGTGAGATATATAGATGGCGCTAAGGATGGATTTGTGAATATTGATGTGAGCAGAAAAAAAACGATCACTGACGTGGAAAAAGACTTTGAAAAAATGCTCGGAATTTCTGCACATGTGTTCCGTAAATCAGGTAATGTTTGGGTGGAAACAACTTTAACAAACGATTGGTCCCTCGAAGATCAGAATGAAGAAGCAAAACAGATAAGCAGTCATTTTATAGATAACGGCGACAAAAAAATTATTTAAAATGATTCAGACAATTAATACATCAATTAATACATCAAAACTAATTGAGTATAAAAACGCAAATAGACTTTCCACCGGCAATATTGATGATCTTATCAATAAAATTTTTTCTGCCGGTGATTATTCCCGCAAAGAAACTGCGGATGATAAAATAAAGAAAGATTATAAAAAATGGATGATGCCCGAAGAGCCAAAAGGGTTCATCAAATGCAAAAAGCACGATCCGCTCTAAAAAGATTTCAAAAAACATATGCTATACGTATTTAATGATCATTATATGATAACAATCATGTATTGTATTTACATTAATCATCTTTTTAAAAAGTTGCCGGTAATAATTTTGGGAATCAAAAAATAAAACTGCAGAAAATGGATAACAACATTCAACAAAATGAATTCAAACCAAAAGGTGCAATAGCATTTTTTATTCTTCTTGTCGCTCTCGGTCTCATTATCTGGTTCGGAATTTACATACTCATGCTTCAACGCAATTAAAATATATTTTATGATTGACAAATTTGAAAAAAGAATTCTAATTGTTACCGGCATCATCACGATGCTTTTTATTTTTTCAATTCTTTATGCGAAAAATAGTAAGAACATTGATCTTCCTGAATGTCTTCCATACAATAAAACATACGAAGAGCCAAAAGTTGTAAAGCTCGACACGAACTTATATGAAGTATATGTGGTGGCGCAGATGTGGCAATTTCAGCCGGCGCAAATTTATATTCCTGTTGGCAGCACTGTTGATTTTTATCTTACATCAAAAGATGTAGTTCATGGATTTGATATTTATGAAAAGAACGTAAACATGATGGCGGTTTACGGCGGCATAAATAAAACAACAGTAAAGTTTGATAAACCCGGCGTGTATAAAATAACCTGCCATGAATATTGCGGAGTTGGTCATCAAAATATGCAGGCAGAAGTAATTGTCAATTATCCAGCAGCAAAATAATTTTTTAAAACACAAAATCGCATTCCATGCAACTGAGCCGCTCATTAAAAAATGTAATCTTAATAGAATTATTTCTCCCGATATCGTTGCTTACCCTCGGTATTTATCATGGGTTGATGCAAACCATTTATCGCAGCGGAGCTATACATCAATCAAGCGCAGTGCATCTTGATTATTACCAGGGATTAACATTGCACGGGGTAATTAATGCAATTGTGCTTACGAGTTTTTTTGCAGTAGCATTCGGTCACGCAACAATGGCTTTTTATTTAAAAAGAGAACCGAACAAATTTGTATCGTGGCTTTCACTTTCTTTAATGGTGATAGGAACTCTGCTTGCTGCGTGGGCAATGCTATCCGGGAACGCATCCGTACTCTATACTTTTTATCCGCCACTCAAAGCACATCCGTTTTTTTATCTCGGCGCTGCATTATTAATTGTTGGTTCATGGATTCCATTGTTCAACTGGGCTTCGATGTATATAAAATGGCGCCGCGAAAATAAAGAAACAAAAATGCCTATGGCAGTACTTGGCACGCTCGTAAATTTTACAATTTGGTTTGTGTGTACATTGGCCGTCGCGTATGAAGTGTTGGTTTTGCTTTTGCCATGGTCGATGGGGTTGACGAAAGATATTAATGTTACTTTGGCAAGAACATTATTTTGGTTTTTCGGACATGCATTGGTTTATTTCTGGTTGCTGCCTGCATATATTATGTACTATACCATTTTGCCAAAAGTTGCAGGCGGAAAATTATATTCTGACCTCGCAGGACGTGTTGCATTTTTTCTTTTTCTTTTACTATCAGTGCCTGTTGGCGTTCATCATCAATTCAGTGATCCTAATATTGAAAGAGGAACAAAATTTTTTCAATCAATGCTTACGTTCGGCGTAGCTACTCCAAGTTTTATTACAGCATTTACCATTGCCGCATCTCTCGAATATGCGGGAAGAAAACGCGGCAGCAAAGGACTTTTTGGATGGATGAAAAAACTGCCTTATTTAGATACAAAAAATTATTTGTTTGCCTACATGATATGCGGATTGATCCTTTTTATTTTCGGCGGACTTACCGGAATTGTAAATGCATCTTACCAGTTAAACAGCGTTGTTCATAACACATCCTGGTTACCCGGCCATTTTCATATGACTGTTGCCGGCCCGGTGTTTCTTGCAATTATCGGAATGAGCCTTTATCTCTTTTCAACCTTGCAAGGGAAAAAAATATTTCTTCCGCGGATAAACGTGATCGTACCGTATCTGTGGTTGATCGGCGTGCTGATTTTTTCAACTGGTTTGATGTGGGGCGGGCTTATCGGTGAACCGAGAAGAACGAACTTAGGTATGACGTATCTCAATCCTTCAAACTCGCTTTATCATCCGCAATGGGTTCCAACAACATTTCTTGCGTTGGCAGGCGGAATTATTATGACTATTTCGGGCTTATTATTTTTTATTGTTTTCTTCGGAACTGTGTTCAGCAAAAAAAGCGCAAAGGATGTTCTTGAATTTCCCGAAACGGAATCTTATCACGATGAAAAAAGAATTCGTTTATTCGACAGCTTTAAACCCTGGTTGGTTATCATGGCAATAATTATTTTAATTGCTTACGTACCTGCATTAATGAACGTTATGAAAAATTCAGGACCTAAAGCGCCAACTTTTTTACCATCTAATCCAACGCCGGGTTCAAAATAAAATTTAAAAACAAAATGCATTTCGTAAGAAGATCAATATGGATTCTCACCGGTTTTTTAGTGGCGGTTCCTTTTTTTCTATTTGCAATTGTGCATTGGTATGAAAATAAATTTGACAAGCTGCCTGTGCTTGGAAAATTGGAGATGAATAAAAACGGTGTTCTTGCTCAGCATGAAATTGCAGACTTTACATTTCAAAACCAGGATGGTAGATTGTTTTCATCGGGTGAATTAAAAAATAAGATTGTTGTGGCAAATTTCTTTTTTACAAGTTGCCCATCAATTTGTCCGAATATGATGAATCATGTAAAACAAATCCAGGATGAATTTCTAAAAGATAATCGTGTTGCTTTTATTTCTTTCACTGTTGATCCGTTGCGGGATAGTGCGAAAAGATTGAAATGGTATTCGTGCAAATTCAATATCAATAATTACGATTGGAATTTACTTACCGGAAATAAAATTGAAATATACAGACTGGCGCGCAAAAGTTTTTACCTGACGACTGATGATGGCGATGGCGGCGAAAATGATTTTATTCATAGCGACCAGTTAGTGCTCGTTGACGCGAACAAACATATCCGTGGTTATTACAACGGAACAGATGATAACTCAACCGAACAATTAAAACAAGACATAAAAAAATTAGAACATGAAAACTAAAACCTCTGTGATTATATTTTTGGCGATGATATTTTCTGCAAAAACATTTGCAAAAGATATTTCTATTGATGATGGGAAAGTGATATTCAGTACAAGATGTGCAGCATGTCATAACATTAATATAAAGCTTGTCGGGCCTGCACTTGCCGGAGTTGATCAGCGGCATAATATTGATTGGATCGTCAATTTTGTTCATTCATCACAAACGCTCGTCAAAAAAAATGATAAAGATGCCGTTGCGTTATTTACTGAATTCAATCATATGGTGATGCCGGATCATCCTGATCTGTCAAACGATCAAATTAAAAGTGTTGTGGAATATGTGAAATCGCAAACAAAAACAAAAAGCGGGGATGAAGCGCCTTTTCCAAGACCAGGAAGATTGCAGCCCAATAATATACCTATTCCCATTTCCAATTTTGCTTTTTTCGGAACTTATGTTGCGTTGATATTTATTATGGTTGCGTGCCTGGTTGTTGCAGTGAAAGTAAAAGAATTGCAACGTGAAAATGAAAATAAAAAGCAGGAAATTAAATCGTGATTTTCTTTCCCGGTGTTGCAAAAAGAATAAAGTTTGTAACCTAATAGGGCAGATCTCTCAACTTTTTTTCATTAAGAATAATAATTTTACCCGGTTCAAGGTCGATGAGTTTTTCAGATTTAAAATCTGCAAGCGTTCTGATGAGTGATTCGGTTGCAACCCCGGTTATTTGTGCAAGATTTTCTCTCGATAGTTCTACAATTTCATTTTTATTCTGTTCTCTTTTATATTTATCAAGCGTTTGTACTAATCCATAAGCAACTTTTCTGCGCAAAGAGTTATAAGCAAGATTTACCAAACCTTCTTCTTTATCCAAAATATTTTTAGTGATTATTTTAATGAACTGCTTTGCGATCTGCGTATCATTTGTTGTAAGCGAAATAAACTCTTCTTTCGGAATCAGCATCAGTTGGGCATCTTCGAGCACCTGTGCGTTTTCTCCGTAATTAATATTTTCAAGAATATAGGTATAGCCGAAAAAATCATTTTCGCCGAGAACACTTGTAATAAGTTCTTTTCCATCTTTGCTCGATTTTGAAAGTTTTATTTTTCCTTTAAGGATATAATAAACAGCTTTTGGTCTTTGTCCTTCTGCATATACCAATTGTTTTTTCCGGAAATCATATACTTCACGCTCTTCAGATATAAGTGGGATGTTCTCCGACTTTGCTGCTGCATTTAAAAACTCTTTCACTTTTTCTGATGTTTCGCCAAAATTCTTTTTTAAGTTGTCGGTTTTTTTCAAACGGATTTCAACAGCATTCAATAATTCAATTCCATCAAATGGTTTTGTAAGATAATCATCCGCCCCGAGTTCCATACCTTTTCTAAAGTCCGACTTTTCAGATTTTGCAGTGAGAAAAATAAACGGTGTGCCATATGTTTCTTTGTGTTTGCTAAGCAAATGAAGCACTCCATAACCATCCAGCACCGGCATCATGATATCGCAAATAATTAAATCAGGATTTTCTTTTATTGCCAGTTCAACGCCTGCTTTTCCATCAGGAGCTTGCAGCACTTGGTAGTCGGAGAGTTCAAGAATTTCAACAATATTTTCTCTTACGTCAAGGTTATCTTCAATAACTAAAATTTTTTTCATGACTGATTATTTGTTGGAATATAAATAGTAAAAGCCGTTCCTTCGTTTAATGCACTTTTAAGTTTGATATTTCCATGCATTAGCTCAAGATATTTTGATACGATGTGCAATCCTAATCCGGTACCCTGTATGTTCAGTGCATTTTTTGCGCGGAAGAAACGCTCGAACAAATGTTGCTGGTCTTCTTCAGAAATTCCGATACCATTATCTTTAATTGTAAGAATTAATCCTTCGTTTGTAGTTTCATAATTGATTTCAATTATTCCATTTTCAGATGAAAACTTAATTGCGTTTTGAATCAGGTTAATGAGTATATGCCGGAAGAGTTGTTTGTCCAATGCAATTTTATTGTTTCCAATGTGATCAAATTTTATTTGTTGCGCATTCTTTACATTTAATTTCAGATCGGCAATAATAGTAGAAACTTCATTCAATAATTCTTCTGCAGTCAATTCCTGTGCATTCACTTTTATGATGCCTTCTTCAAGTTTTCCGAGAGAAAGAAAATCTTCGAGAATACTTTTCATATCTGCTACAGCAGCTTTTATTCTTTCAATATGTCTTAGTCTTTTAGCAGGTTCATCCCCCTCATTATATTTTTCCAATAAAAAAGATGAAGATAAAATAGTGCTGAGCGGCGTACGAAATTCGTGCGATGCGGTGGTAACGAATCTTGATTTTAATTCGTTGAGTTCTTTTTCTTTTTCCAGTAGATCACTTAATTCATCTTTCGACTTCTCCAACTCGGTTAATGTTTCCCTCAACATCTTGGTTCTGTATTCTACTTTTTGTTCGAGTTCCGTATTTAGTTTTTTTATCTGATAAGTGATTTTCTCCAGCTCATCTTTTTGTTCCAGAACGATCGCTTCGCTTTTTTTTCTGACTGTTATATCAATCACAAAAGCGATCACGAATATTTCTCCGTTGATTATGTAATTGCTTAAGCTGATTTCTACCGGAAATTCGGCGCCATCTTTTTTTTGCGCAAAGAGATCTCTGCCTTCGCCCATTCTCCGAGGTTCCGGATGTTTGTAAAATCCTTCGCGATGTTGGTGATGAATGGAGTGAATTTTTGCCGGAACAAAAATGTCGACGGTTTTTCCAATCACTTCCTGTTCCGAATATCCGAATTGGGTTTCGGCGTATTTATTGATGTTAACAATTTTTCCCTCCTTATCCGTAACAATAATGCCAATAGTGGCATGATTGAAAAGCGCTTCAAACTGTTGTATGTTTTTGGTCATTAAAGATTCAGAAAAGGTTAGAAAATTTATTTCGCCGTAACAGTAAATATAAAATTATCGAATTAATAAGCAAATTAACGTCATTTGATTTTGTGGCGGTGATATTCGTCAATGAGAGGCATGACCTTGATCATATATTTTTAAATTTGAAATTGCGGGAGTGATTACTTTCTTATTTTTTATTTGCAAAAAAGATTCCCGCCTGCGCGGGAATGACGGCAGGAGCGTAAGTAATTTTAAACAACAATTATTAATTGATTTTTTGATTGTTCTTTTTTTTGTGTGAAAAAAGTCCCGCCTCAGGCGGGATTCGGGATTGAATATCTATTTAGCTTTTGTACTACTGTAACTTCAGCAGTATATCTTTATTGAAAGCTTTATTTCATAGTTGAAAATGGAATCTTAACTACCGACAGTTAATAATGATTATTAAATAATGCAGAACAGTAACATTTTCTCTTGAAGTTCAAATAGAAGCGTTCAATAGAATTACAAAAGCACAATTCACAGTAGTATTAAAGCTTAATCAGGGAACGATCCCCAAAACGCGGTGTTTTCGTTTTGGGGTGTGTTTTTTGGTTCTTTTTTTCACAGAAAAAAAAGAACAAACAAAAACTATTTAATCTTAAAAAACGATACATTTACTTCTGCACGGCATCGCAGCTATACGCGACCAATACGCTGCTCCCCGCAATGACGGCAAGTGCGCAAGTAACTTTACACAACAACAATTTTATAGTTTATCACCGCGTATCTTTTACTTCACCGGCGCTACCGGCGCACCCGGACCAACAACTACTCTATTGCTTTTGTACGCAGTGTAAAAATCATCCGCCGTATCCTGGAACTGCGCGATTAATTTATCCATTTGCGTTCTTAAAATTCCATTGGCCTGCTGAAATAAGGACTTGAGCGATTTTGCATGCGCCGTACGCATACTCAATGCGTTGCGGGGGGTGGCGATCTTTGCATCGAAGGCAGTTATTGCAGCTTGAAAAGCCGTTACTGTTGCAGCAGTGACCCCGTAATTTGCAAGCGCAGCAACATTTGTATTTAACGCATCATGAATGTTGGAGCAGGTGGCTACGAGTATCTCATCCTTTAGGTGGATAAGATCGGAGACAGAGAAAGTAACCTGTTCTTTCAATTGATTATTATCTGCAGTAGCTGCGAATGCGGAAATGACGCCTCCGAGTTTGGCAGCCTGTTTGCAAAGTGCTGCGCGCGTTTTTCGTTTGTCGGTAGTGATGCCGGTGATAACGTTTACCTGCATTTGCGCCGTACTTTGAATTTGATTTACTATTGCTTCAAATGCCGTGAGTGCGGTTTGAAAAGCAGGCACTGTGGCAACCGTTGTTGCATTGTCGGTGCAGTAAGCAATTACTGCATTGAACATGTTAAGCTGGGATACACTGACTTTTGTCATAGGTATTGATTTTAATTTTAAATTGGTGATACTGCTATAAAAATACTTTCCGGTATTTCGTGTTGCAACAAAAAATCGCTTACATTATTATAGAATTTGCTCTACATTATTGATGCGCTAACACTTAAGCGTATGTAATTATATCTTTCCCGGGCTTAACTAACTGGTATACATGTGTAAACGATTTTTTTTCAGAGCAGGCGCACGACATTAATGTAAAATTTATTGACACAGAGACAGCCCCACAACCGGTATATGCGCACGCATGCGCTGTTAATATAATGCATGAGCAGGTATACATATTTTTTTACTCCATTAAGAAATATTTTGCATCGATTGGGAAACAATTTGCATCCATTAAGAAACAATTTCGGTGCATGCAGGTACATACATTAAAAATTCAGATAATGCGTTTGGGTAGTGTGGGAGGGGGTGAAGAAAACTCATATTTTGTAATTTTCCTTTCCACCCATTATATTATCATCAATATATTTTATTAACTCGAGAGCAAAACTAGCGGAATTAGCCATCGCTAATTTTTTATTATTAGCTTTTCGCTTTCTGATTTATTTTCTCCAAAATCCATAATCCCTTTAATAACTGCAAGTTTTTTTCCTTCGGCTTTAAGTATGTTATTAATACAAGCAATTGAAAAGGCTTCCATATCAAGTCCAGTCACTTTTCGTGCTGCATCTCGCTTGATTGCAGCTTTTTTTCAGGGTTATCGATTACTGCACCTCCAGAACAAAAATTCTCATCAGTTGTTACAGAGTACTGCTTGCTAACTCTAGTTTTTATTATCTCTGCGTACTTGCGAATATCTTCATCAGTATCAAAAGAAATATAATCAGATTCAAATTCACCATCCTCACCATATTTACCGCTTTCATAATTAAAAATAAAATGAGGAACCAAAATATCTCCTGCTTTGTGTATATCGGGGTACAATCCTGCGCATGTTCCTATAAAAAAAGTGTAAATTGGCTCATGTAGTGACATTATTCGCATAATAGAAGCGGCATTGTATGGCATTCCCATTTTGTTACATGAATAAGCTAGTATTTTGATTTCACGTTGTTTCGCCGGTATAAAGTAGTTCAACCGCGCCCCCTTTTTTTCGTTCGTGCCTTTTTAATTTAGATGTTAATTCATAAAATTCATTCAACTCTTCCTGCAAGGCAGCAACAACCATATAATTATAAGTTTGTTTACTGATAATTTCGGAATTGAGTTCAAAAGTTTTAGTTGTGAGTTTGCTAAGAGAAGCTGAAGACTCCATTACTTATTTTTTTTTGATGTCCATTTTCGGATATTTTCTCTGCAACTCTTTTATTGCCTCCTCATTCCATTCCTCAATAGATTTTATTGTTGGAGCCTTTAAATTCTCTTTATTATGAAGCGCGATATATCCAATCATCTTTTGCATAACATACATTTGTCTTTCGAGATTTAGAATGCTTTCTACAACATTCATGTCACCGATTTGCATAAATTTTGTTTTTGATTTATTAAATTATCCGTGTTGTGATTTTAAAGAACCAACCCGTGCACTTAACTGTCTTTTTATTGCATAAAAAATATTATAACGTTGCATTATCGAGGTAGTTGAATGCTTCTTCTGAAAGAGCTTTATCAATATCTCCTGGAGTCCACTCTTTTCTATTCATCAATCCTTGCACACCAATAATTGTTTCAACTAAGGTTTGCTCGAACCACTGGCGCACAGTATCCTGAGTCAACGCCGCAACGCCAGACACATCTTTAAACTCGTCTTTAAAATATTTTGTCATGTCGGTAAATACTGAAAAATCTGCATTTATCAATAGACGATTTTGATCAGCAAGGTATTTCGCAGCTCTGTCTTCCATATCGCCGTATTCACGAGTGCCGTCAATAACACTTACCCAGTTTACTTCAGGAAATGGATCAGGTTTCACTTTTTTTCCTGGCACACCATCTACCTTTTCAAAGACAGAGTACACATTTCCGCCCGTGCCTCCTGCAGCACTTGTTCTTAATGACGATTCGTTTTTATTTGAATTCCGTGAATTACTACCCACCAGACCACCACGAACAAGACTTGCATCATCGATTTGAATATTTCCTTCAGGCGTCGGTCTATATCTACTAATTCTGAATAAGTCCATGATATCTTTTAAGCGTTCTCTAATTGATTTTTGATGATCGGTGCTCGATGATGCTGCAGCTTTTTCTGCAACAAGTGCGGCAATCTCAACAGGTAATTTCTCTCTGAATTCAGCAGCCCATTCATTCCAAGGAAGAGCTTCATTTTGTATTAATAAAGAAGTCCGTGCAGTATTTGTAGTTAATCGATTTATCTCTGAGTTAGGTTCTACATAGATCACAACGTATTTGTACCCAAACGTTACACCAAACTGTTGAAGTTTTGACATTCCTGCACGAGCCGTCGAAAGTTCATAAAGTTCATTCTGGTATAGAGCAGCAATATGTCCAGATGATTCAATAAATCCAGAGTTATTTGTAATAGCAGGTTCATCTTTAAGTATCCACCAAAAAACGGTTGCTGCCGTGATTTCGACTTTGCCAGATGCTGTACTGTGTTGCTTTAAATAAGGTTCTTGACCAGTTAACCCGCGTAAATAGTTTCGATCTTTATCAGATCTTGGTACTCGCCACCCTTCGCGCGCTTTAACGATAATGCCATCTGGGAATTTAAAAAAACGGCTATTAAGATATTTAGATATCCATCTTGAGGGCGACAAAGCTCCTAACGGAGCTTGCATAGTATTATCATCCTCAGTGTTTCCAACTAGTACAACCTTAGTACCGCTATCTTTAATTAGTTCTGGCTTAACATCGTCCTCAATCTGAAGAAAATAAGAGTACAAATGATCTTTATGCTGCCATTGTTTAAGTCCATAATGACCGCTATTTACATCTTTTTTCATATGGATCATAGACCCTTCTCTGTTTCTCCAAGATAAATAAAGAACACCCGCATGGTTTCGCGTTGCTGTAGTAATTTTGGCGCCTACCCCATAGTTACCAGACATCGACTGTGTTGATGCGGACGACGATAGTTGATTAATAAACCTGACCATACTCTCGCCAGTCATGCCGTCACCATTATCTGTAATAGATAATTTTAATGTGCCTTCTAAGTCAAACGTTGTCCAATCAACATCCCAGATTATTTCACCTGTTTTTTGTTTGGTGCGCGAAATTGCTTCAATAGAATTTTGTGTTAACTCTCTTAGAAATTGCAGTGGGTGACAATCTTGACCGAGCCGATCGAGAAGAAATCCGATATTGTTGACGGTCATGGGGAGGAAGTTATCCCCGCCGAATGTGCGTGAAGACATAATTCTTATTTTTTAAAGTGGGTATATACGACTTTAATAAAACCAGAGTGTTGTTATAATAGAAAAAAAGTAGGTGAATTAATATCAGCGACTTAAATCCTAAAAATTTCAACAACTCAAATTTACTTATTTGTAATAATTAAAAAAAAATAATTATGATTTAGTATAATTTGATTTGCTTTCGCCTTTGTTGGTATTCTGCGTTGCTTTGTGCAGAGCTTCACCAACAACGTAATTAATAATTGACTAACGCAGTTATTGGTGCATCTAACGCACATGGCTATGCAAACAGTAACAATGACTGAAAATTTATTAAGCTGCAAGAAAGAGATTGCCACGTCGCAGCTATACACAAGCCATCGCGTCGCTCCTCGCAATGACGTTGATCAATTTTGTAAAGCACTTTGAAGTTCGTCATTGCGAAGCCCATTGCATGGATTTGTGCGCGTGCATGGGCTGTGGCAATCTCACAAACAAGATTCCCGCCTGCGCGGGAATGATGGCGAGTGCGTAAGTAGTTTTAAGCAGCAATAATGCATCAGCTTTGATTTCGCAACCTGGCGAAGAACCATCTCTTGGCTATTTCGGCAGAAATAATATAAGCGCCAACAATGAGCAGCATCCATCCGTAAAAGGAAAGCGGCAAACTCACAAAGCCAAACAAATTTGCGAAGGGCAGAAATGGTAATGCCAGTACAAATAATAAGATCAAACTTGTTGCGATTATTAAATATTTACCCGGCAAACTTTTAAAGAAAGGTAATCTTGTGCGAACTACCAGCACGATCAATGTTGCGGAAATAACAGATTCAACAAACCATCCTGTTTGAAATGTTTGTTCATTTGCTTTCATAAAAAATAGCAGAACACCAAATGTGAGGTAATCGAATACTGAACTCAACAATCCAAACACGATCATGAAACGTTGAATAAATTTTATATCCCATCGATGTGGTTTATTAACTGAAATAGAATCGACACGATCTGTTGCTATCGTCATTTCCGGAAAATCTGTTAGCAAATTTGTGAGCAATATTTGTTTAGGTAATAATGGAAGAAATGGCAGGAATAAAGATGCGCCCGCCATGCTGAACATGTTTCCGAAATTTGCGCTTGTTGCCATGAAAATATATTTCATGGTGTTGGCAAATGTTTTTCTTCCCGCAACAATGCCGGCACATAATACATCCAGGTCTCTTATCTAATAAAACAATATCAGCTGCTTCCTTTGCAACATCTACAGCAGTATCAACAGAAATTCCTACATCGGCAGTATGTAATGCCGGCGCATCATTAATACCATCACCCAAAAAGCCGACAACATTGCCGCTCTTTTTTAAAAACATAATAATTCTTTCTTTTTGATTGGGCTCTACTTCGGCAAAAATATCTGTTCTTGTTGCCTGGTGCATCAATGCATTGTCGCTCATTTGGCGTATCTGTTTGCCACTAAGTATCATGGCATTTTCCATCCCCATTTGTTTGGAAAGACTCTCGGCCACCAATGCATTGTCGCCTGTAATTAATTTTAATTGTACACCTAAGCTTCGGAGATTGGCAATAGTTTGTGCTGCATCTTTTTTAGGAGGATCGAATAAAGTGATGAAGCCAAGAAAGGTCATATTTTTTTCATCATCCTTCGTAAAATCTTTTTCGTTGCTGCCATTTTTATATGCAATGCCTAACACGCGAAAACCATCGGCGCTTAGTTTGCGGTATTCATCATTTATAGCAGCGCGCTTATCATTCATAGGTATTACCTGGCCGCTGACTGTTTCGGCTTTATCGCATATATCAATGACGGAGTTTAATGCACCTTTCGTGATCGCAAAATTTTCTTTTTCATTTCTAACCTGTATGGTTAAACGTTTTCGGATAAAGTCGTAAGGGATTTCGCATTGAACAGAAAAATTATTTGCCTGGTCTTTATATTTCGAACAAATAGCTTCATCAATCGGGTTGTGAAAGCCCTGTTGCAGCGAAGCATTCAACCATGCAAAGTGTAATGTTTTTTCTGAATGATTTCCTTCAATATCCAGTGCATCTTTTAATGTTACTTGCCCTTCTGTAATCGTTCCTGTTTTATCGGAGCACAAAATATTCATGCTGCCGAAATTTTCGATAGAAGATAAACGTTTTACAATAACTTGTTGCTTCGCCATTATTCTTGCTCCTGCAGAAAGATTAACCGTGATGATTGCAGGAAGCAATTGCGGCGTTAATCCAACTGCTAATGCAAGAGAAAATAAAAATGAATCGAGCGCAGGTTTGTGTAATAAAATATTTATCGCAAAAATTATAATAACCAGAACCAAAGTTATCTCCATAAGCATATAACCAAAGTGGCGAATTCCTTTTTCGAAATCTGTTTCGGGTGATTTTGTTCGCAGTCGGTCTGATATTTTTCCAAATTCGGTTTGCCTGCCCGTTTTAATTATTAATGCAGTTGCTTTACCGCTGATAACATGCGAGCCCATAAATAAAGAATTGCTTCTTTTGGAAAGTGGAGCATCTGCCGGAACGATACCTGCATTTTTTTCTACAGGAAAAGTTTCGCCGGTGAAAGCTGCTTCATCAGTAAATAATTCCTGCGATTCCAATAACAAACTATCTCCGGGAATTACATCGCCTGCGGACAAAATAACCACATCGCCGGGAACTGCATTGTCAACAGGCAATTCTACTTCTTTTCCATCCCTGATAATCCGGCATCGTATCTGCACCAATTTCAATAATTCATTCACCGCATTTGCTGCGCCTTTCTCCTGCCAGAAACCGAGAATGCTGCTTATCAGAATAATGACAAGAATAATAATTGCATCAGTAAAATCTCCCAAACCCATGGAGAGCAATGCTGCAGCAATTAATAAAATTGTGATCGGACTTTTAAACTGCGATAAAAAAAGAATGACCGAAGATGATTTTGAACGAGCCTTGAAAGTATTATAGCCATATTGTTTGAGCCGCGATTCCGCTTCGGAGCCTGATAAACCTTTTTCCACGCAGGAAAGATTTTTAAATGCATCTGCCTGCTTAAGGTTCCAGAAATTTTCTAATGAAGAAGATGAAGTATCAGGTTGCATTTATCTTTAATTATTTTACAATGGTATTGATTAAAGTTAGAGATTAGATAGCAGATTTCTGATTAACAAGAAAAGATCAAACCGAATAAATCCCCGCCGGAGAAATTTTATAGTATAGAGTTGTAAAAAAGTAACAAAAGAATAGTTCTCATGAGCTTCTTACCTTAGCCGGATGAATATTTCAAAAAACATTTTGATCACCGGTGTATCAACTGGTATTGGTTATGGCGTTACCAAAGAATTGATCGCAAGGGGCTATACTGTATTTGGAAGTGTGCGCAGGCAGCAGGATGCAGAGAGACTTCATTCGGAATTTGGAGAAAAATTTGTTCCATTGATCTTCGATGTAACGGATCAGACAGCAGTGCTGAAGGCAGCGGAAGATGTGAAACAGAAATTAAACGGTGAGGGATTAGGTGGATTGATAAACAATTCCGGTATCTCCGTAACCGGACCCTTGCAATATTTACCCATGAATGAACTGCGCAGAAATTTTGAAGTGAATGTTTTTGGTTTAGTGCAGGTAACGCAGGCCTTTCTGCCGCTGCTCGGAGCGGAGCCAAATCATCCTTCAGCTCCGGGGAGAATTATCAACATCAGCTCGGTGAACGGAAAGATCGCTCCTCCATATATGGCGCCGTACACAGGAACAAAACATGCCGTAGAAGGAATTTCAAATTGTCTTCGACGCGAGTTGATGCAATTTGGCATTGATGTGATCATCATCGGGCCTGGTGCGGTGCAAACTCCTATCTGGGACAAAGGAACTTTGGATATGTACAAAAACACGCCCTATATCACTTCGCTTGTAAAATTTTTCAAGAAGTTTGTAACGGAGGGAAAGCAAGGTATGCCGCTTGATGTTTTCTCCCGGCGACTCGCAGATATTTTTGAAACAAGCAGGCCGAAGACGAGATATGCAATTGTGCAAAAACCTTTTTTCAACTGGATCTTGCCGAGAATGCTTCCGGAGAAAGTAATGGATCGTTTTTTTAAGAAACTTATGTAGTCTAACGATAACGTATAACCGAAAATAAAGCGATCAAAAGAATTATTATCAATTACATTCAAACAGAAAGATGCTATCAGCAATAATAATTTGCGGATGCCAACTGTAAAAAATTTTATGTCTGCCGGGTATTACTGCTGCAAACTCTGACCTGCATCGCCCATTCCCTGCGTGCGCATATCCTTTCTTTTAAATATCGACATGTCCATTTTTCCGAAATGCCAGGCAAAAACAACTCTTACTAACTGAGGATCTTTTATCCTGTCAAACTCCTGGCTAAAGAAAGGACTTTGACTAAACTGATCCGACCATCTCGTTCTGAAAATATCCGAAAAACTTAAGGTGATGGAAGCTGCGTTGTTTTTTAAAAAGGTTTTTTTCACCGCCACATCCACACCATAGAAAGATTTGATGTATCCCTGGGACGCACTCTGCGTTGTTGACATCTGCGGGCCAAACGACTGTCCGCCGGTATTTACCGGCAGGTTTGTTTTTGACTGGTATATGGTAGTTAGTTGTATAGTAAAATTTGCGGGCAGCTTAAAGTTGTTGTTGAATTTTCCAAAATAGCTCCACAACGAAGGCTGCGAAGGCTGATTGAGATTATTCGTATTGATTTTTGAATTGTAAAAATTGATGTTCAGGGAAAGATCCCACCACCTGGTGATATTATCCGTGGTGGTCATTTCCGCGCCGTAATTGTAACTGTTGTTGGCATTTTCATAGGTATTGATCAAAACTTTCTCTCCGATCGGATTGATGCCGGTATCCTGGTAATGAGTGATCAGGTTAGAAGTATAATTATAATAAGCAGAGATCAATAAAGTGTTTGCATGTTTGAATGTTTTCAGATAAGAGAGTTCGAAATTTTCTGTGAACTGTGGCACGAGCGCCGGATTGCCTCGCGTGATGTTGAGTGTGTCTGCATAATTTGTATAAGGAATCAACTGGAAAAAATTTGGTCTCGTGATCTTCCTGGTTACGCTAAACTGTAATTCATCTGTTTTTCCAAATTTCTGACTTAAGAAAAGCGAAGGGAAAAGACTGAATGGATATTTGTTGCTGAAATGCTGGTTGGTGGAGATCAACTGGCCAGTATAATTTGAACTTTCTCCCCGAAGACCAACCTGGTAACCAAAATCTTTTATCGCACTGGAAAAATTCACATAAGCGCCGTACACGTTGCTCGTGCTGGTGTAGTTGCTCGCAGCGAGAGAATCCTGTATATAGTTTCCATTTTTATCCGGCGAATAAGTATTGTTGTCGTCAGTAAGTTTGTTGATGCTTACCCGAACGCCGGCTTCTAACTTTCGATTTAGAGTTTAGCGGATCGGTATAATCACTTTGAATCGTCAGAAAACGTGGATCCGCTGCTGCAATTGTTTGCTGCATGGTGGTGGAATAAATATTGGTTCCGGGAAGACCTTCATAATAGTTCGTCAAATAATTTGCAACGCTTGTGGCATTAGCGGCGAAGAAAGAACCATCTGCCGTCAAGGTCTCACCATCTTTAGTGAAATTATGTTTCATTCCTGCATTCACTCCATTCACATCAACAGCCAGGTTTGAGTTTGAATAACGCGTGCTGTAAAAAGATTGACCGGAAGCACTATTAAAGATGCTGTCACTCTGCAATTGCGAAGTTTCTGTGGGTTTGATAGAACCATGCACGTGTATATAGGATCCGGAGATGGTGGTTTTATTGCTTACAAAATAATCAGCGCCTACCTGGCCAAACAAAAAGCCTCCGCCATTTTTTGTAAGGTCACTTTCTAACAATTTGGTTGCAGTATCCGTAGAAAGTGTAGTAAGCCTGTTTGTATTTCCGGTGGTGTGGCTCCTGTTCTCATTGATCAAAAATGTTCCGGTAAAATTTACTTTGTTTTGCCTTACATTAAAACTTGCTAATCCGTTCGGCGCGCCGTGAGAATCTATGCCTGCAGAAATATTTCCGTTGTATCCTTCTTTACGATTTTTCTTTAAAACGATATTTAAAATTCCACCCGTAGCAGAAGCATCATATTTAGCCGAAGGATTGGTCATTACTTCAACACTCTGTATCGCATCAGCAGGTATCTCATCAAGTGTTAGGGTAGTGGGTCTTCCATCCACATAAATGGTTGGCGCATTACCTCTGAGAGTTACATTACCATCAATATCTACATTCACAGATGGAACACTGCGCATAATATCTAACGCTGTGCCGCCGGCGCTCACGATATTTCTTTCTACATTAAATACTTTTTTATCCAGCTCAAGTTTCATCGCGGGCGCTTGTGCAGTTACGGTTACTGCGCTCATATTTTTCACGGCTTGTTGCATAACTATCGATCCAAGATCTTTTTCGAATGAGGGCATACTTCCTGCTGCCGCATTGCTCGAGCCAGCACTACCACCACCGGATGGAACGATCATAAATGATACATCTTTGTTTTTGTATCCTTCTGCAGATATGCGCAGTACGAGTTGTGTAACAATGGGAATATCTTCAAAATTAAATTCTCCACTGGCTTTGGTATCCATACCTTTTAATAAAATCAATTTCTTTTTTTTGGTTGCAGAGTCGTTGACCTGTTTTAAAACGATCGCCGTCACTTGTAAAGGATTACCTGCGGAATCGGTTACTTTTCCAAAAGCACGACCTATGGAAGGCGGAGGACCATTTCTTTTTCCGGCTGGAGCCTGTGCAAAACCAGATAATAGGATAAGCGATAAAACTGTGGTTACAAAAAGTATTTTTCTCACAAAAATTAATTTAGACCGTAAATTTATTTCTATCTTTTTTTAAAACCAGCAGCTTACGGTAAACGCGTGTAAAATGAGGGTAAGCGGCAAAAATTATCGGCAAAGGGTTCCGGAAAATGTCGGTGAATATCCTATATCCGACGATGAACGCGGATATTAAATATTCAACCCTCACAAACTAATGGTTCGAATTTTTCGCTTTTTGTTTCTTAATCTCTCTTTGCAAAAAACAAAATTTTTCTTTCTAAACTTTCTTTTTAGCAGAGGAGGCGATAACAAAAGCAATTCCACTATATGCAAGCGCCAAAAATGCGCTTGAAATTTCATCTCCTATATCAGCAACAGGAGAAGCTATTACTCTGGGGATATGGAGAATGATAAACCAAATAAAAATCATTGCGCCGAGAAGCGTCGCAAATAATTCAATCTTTATTTTTAAAATAATCGCAATGCCGGAACCAAGCAATGCTATGCCGGCAAAATACATCCAGAATAAATGATAAGGAATCCACGATGGAACATAGTCTTCCGCAGCTTTTGCATAAAGAAAATGATCAACGCTGAAACTAATTATCGTTACAGCAAAACAAATAGTTCCGAAAGGCGCAAGTTTATTTAAAAAACTAATCAGGCGGTTTTCATTTTTTTGCGGAAAGCAACATGCAACAACGAATGCACCGCTTGCCAATGCCAATTCTTTGGCTGCATTTTCCCAATCACCAAAATGCAAATAATAAGGACTGACAATAAATTCGTATGGAATAAAATAAAAACAAAATATTAATAGAAGCGCTGTTCCTAACACAAGAGAAATTGCTCTGACTTTTTTTTCGAAAACAATGCCTGCTCCTGCTAAAACAAGTAAGGCTCCGGAAATGTATGCGAGCATTGCAATACCCGGAATATGGGAATGATTTGGAGGTATCAGCATGTAAGGAAAATCATCATAATAAATTGTCAGAAATCCCATAACAGCCATGGATATGCCATAGAAAATACGACCTATTTTGGATAGATTAACCATGGAGTATGTTTGAATTTATTGTAAGACTATAAAATCTTTTTCATGTTTTAGTTTTTATTATGATTAAATAATTAAGTTTTTTCTGTTTATTATTCAGGTTGCCCTTTTCCTTCATTAATTAAATTTACCAAACTCATTGTTACATGTCCATTCCACCCCACTTCACAATCATTATAGCATTCCACTCCGGGAAATAATCCTACGTGAGTGAAATCGATTTTGCTCTTTTTATTTTGAGATGAAATTTCAAAAATCACTTCGGTGTTGTTCCATTCTTTTTTTGCTTTAATCCAATGCAGATTACAATCAGTTACTTTCCAAACCACTTTTTTGTTTGGAATTAATTCGCTGATTTGAAAATCAACAAATGTTTTTCCAAAATGAACGGAGAATTTATCGTTTAACTTTTTTGCACTGCCGGAAAAATTCTTTGCCCACCAAAGATTAACCTCGCTGATTTTTTTCATAGCTTCTGCTGCGGAAGCGTCAACTGTAATTACTCTGTGAAAATTTTTCTTTTCCATTTTTTTAGATTTTGAATTTTGATCGAGAAATGAATTAGCGCTGTTTGAAATCGCCTTTGCCTGTTGTGAAGTAAGAAAACAAGCTTCGTGTAATCCAATGATTCCAACCAGCCTCACAATCTTTGTAACACGCAATGCCAGGTGTTAAACCTTCATGTGTAAAAATTAAAGTGGTAACTCCGTTACTTTCGGTAACGTCAAAAATTAATTTTGTGTTCAGCCATTCTTTTTTGTCAGAATACCAGGGCATGTTGCAATCGGTTACTAACCAAACCACTTTTTTGCCGGGAATTAATTCTGCAACGGTCATGTTGAAGAAAGAATCTCCGCCCATTTTTATCACGAACTTGTCATTTTGTTTTTCGCAGCTCCCGCTAAAAGTTACTCCCCACCAATCTGTCACTTTGCTGATTTTGTTTATTGCTTCACTTGCACTGATGTTTACTGAAATACTGCGGTTGAAATTTTTTATTTTATCATGATATGCAAGTATTTTTATCTCACCGGTTGTGATAAAGTTGAACAGCCAATCTTTTATAACCATGCTCCATCCTTTTGAACACATATCGTAACATTCTTTTTCGGGAACAAGTCCTTCATGTGTAAAGTGAAGAATAGTTTTACCGTTATCTGTGCTTATCTCAAAAATCATTTTTGTATTCGTCCATTCGTGTTTATCTTTTTGTAGCCAATCCAAAGTGCTTTCTGTAACAAGCCATACTATTTTTTTGTCTGGAATAACTTCAACTAACTTTTGCTTTGAAAAATGCGCGCCGGGATGATGAATGATAAATTCGTCATTCAATTTTTTAGTGTTCCCTTCCAGGTCTTTGCCTCCCCACCATTTTGCAACATCATTGGTAATGTGATTAAAAACATCATGAGGCGATTTTGAAACTTCTATTGTTGCAGTGAAACTTTCAATATAATTATAGAACATCACTTTAAGAGTCATGTCGCATATCTGCACTAATCTGTCAGATTCATTTTCAAGAACAACACCGTCATAAGTAAATTTCACTATGGTGTTATTGCCTTTAGGCGTTAATTCAAAAATCATTTTTGTTCCTGACCAATCGTAGTTGTCTGTTTTGCGTATGCTCTCCGTTGTAAGCCATACTAATTTTTTACCAGTAACAAATTCAATCACTTTATTTTTTGAATAATGTGAATCGCCTGTTGTAAAAATGAATTCACTGTTAAGTTTGATGTCTTCTCCTTCAAAATCTTCCGGCCACCATTTTTTTAGATTGATGAGATGATTAAAAACATCTGCCGGAGATTTTGCCAACTCAATTTCTACAGAGTAATTAGTTGTTGTATAATTTTTATTTTGCATTTTGATTTGCGTTTAATAGTTCTTCAAAACGTTTTATGCAAGTGTTCCAGCCATTAGTGTGAGTGAGAATATCCTCCAGTGCTTCAAATCCATTGTGATGCAACTGAAGTTCTGTTCCGTTATCTTTTGGGAAAAGTGTCCATTCTACAATTGAATTGTATTTCCTGCTTTTGTCTTGTGTGCTGCCGTTCCATGAATAGGATAGTTTGTTAAAAGGTTTTACCTCCAGCACTTCGCAATGAACAACACCTTCATATTTGCTGTTGGGTTTTGGGATGAAAATGAAACGAAATTTATATCCAACGATTGGTTGGAAATCTGATTTCATCAGCCATTGTTCTATTAAGTCGGGTTTGGTAAGATATTCCCAAACCGCTTTCGGCGATTGATTAAAGAACCATTTGTGATTAATTTCTTTTTGCATAATAAGTAACTTTATAGTTACACAAATATATGTAACTTAAAAGTTACTAAACAAATTTTTTGAAAGATTTTTTTAAAAATTATTTTACGGATTGAGAAGAATACGCGAATTATTTTATTGCTTGTGTGAAGCGGTAAGATGCTGATGCGTTTCGATAGTAAGTTGAGCTTCTTCTTTATCTTTTTTATCTGCCTTGCGTTCCAAACCTTTCATTCCCCAATGCAAAATAATTGGTATGAGCACCGGAATAAACCGGGAAACAAGTGGAAGAAAAAAAGAAACGATCAGAGCAAAAATAAATATTACCGGCACTACAAGGCTTCTGTATAAACCAAGTTCTATTCTTGCGTGAGATATTTTATGTGTAAGCAAATTGCGTTCGGGTTTGCTGATATACAGCCATAGCCAGCAATTCATAGCGCCTGTCAGGCACATGTTTGCTACATAAACCGCATAGGGAAGAAACATTTTTGTGTCGGAACCATATTCTCCAAGCAAGCCCGAACTGAAAGGCAGCAATACTACCGAAAACAAAAACGCGAGATTGATCCAAATTAATTTAATGGTATAATTTATTGCGTAACCGAAAATGCGGAGATGAACTGACCAGTAGTGACCAATGATGCCAAAGCTGATCAGGAAACCAAAAAATTGTAATGAAGCGTGCGAAAGATATTTCCATAAACTTGCGTCGGTGAAAATGCCGAGCTCTTCACGATTGGGAACTTTAATTTCAATAACCAGCAAAGTGATGCAAATAGCAAAAACACCATCGGTGAAAAAAGTAAATCTTTCTAATTGAAATTGTGTTCTTGAAATATCATGTCGCGGATGATGCATTCAATCAGGCTTTAGGTTTAAAAAACTTTTAATTAAATGTAGAACAAATCCCTTTCTTATCCATGCTATGTTTTTGATTTCGTTTCGTGCCGGATCAATCTTCTCTCAATCCTTTTATAACTACATTTCCTGTTCCATTTTTATCACACGGATAACTGAATTCTTTTTTAAATGAAGCAGGATTATTTATTGTTGCATAAAACTCATCAAGAAATTTTATTGTGGAATTAATATATTTCGCATCCAACAAATGACAATCGGTAACTGTGCTGTAAATTTCTTTTTTTAGTTGATTGTACGAAGCTATAACGCCATCAAATTTTGTCATATCGTACATGCAATAACCACGATATCTCCTCGTACGAACTGAATTCAATTCTAATTCTTCAGCTGGTTTTGCATAAGGTGTATTTACCATTCCCGACATATCAAAATCGTACGGCACGGGAATGGGAACTCCATTTGAATCTGCAGAAATCAGTTTGATGTTTTGCAAATATTGTATAGACCAATCCGTGTTGCCAATCATGTATTCGAACATTGCCATCGTTAAAAAAGAATTGATTTCAGTTTGCTCTGGTCTTAATTTCCTGGTAACTTGAATTGCTCCGTTTCTTTTAGCCATTTGTTGCTCTTCTTCCAGCAACATACCATAAAAAGGCGAAGCCGGTTTTTTATTTTTCCCATTATCAAGAGTTACTCTCACTAATCTCGCTCTAAAACTTTTTGGCGTTATGAGATTGTACAATTTATATACCAGCCATTCGTGAATAATAAATTGCTCGCCCCGGCAAGGCATCGCTAATTTTAATTTACTGTTCTCTTTAAAAATGGTAGACTTTAAACTGTCGTTACTTTTAAAATGTAACAGAATGGGAGGGTAGTAACAGTTTTCTTTGAGCCTGCGAAAATGTCCTCTTGTTTTTGCCTCGATAGGAATGGAAACTACACTGCTATCATCAGCTCTGTATTCAAGAAGCAGTGGAAAATATTGAGGTTCTTTGCTCGTTCTGTCATTTAATAGTTCGCGAATTTTTCCGCTTAGGGTAATGTCAAGTATCTCATCTGAATCAAAAAGTCCTTTTGCAGAAGATGAAGCCTGCGCTTCACCAATTAAAGGATAGATTAGAAAGAAAATTACGAGAAGTGGCGAGAAGGATAAAAATAATTTCATGATGAAGCAGTTAAAAAATTATGCAAAGATTGATTTGTAACAGATATTAAATGATCTCTGTACCTGCGCTTTTTCTCAGGGAATGTTTATCGATTTGAAGTTACTGATTTTTGTTACTGATAAAATTATGTTGGCAGGGAGTTGAGAAAAAATATTATTTTAGTCAATGAGATAATTCAACCTGAACAAACCTAAATGATTTTTGCGCAATTGAATATATTTCAACACCCGCATTGTATGAGAAAAACATCGCTGCTCTTAATAATTTCTATACCATTATTTTTTGGCTGCAATAAAAAAAATAAATATCCTGAAGTAACAACTTTTGCGGGCAGCGGAGCTATGGGTTCTATAAACGGTAAAAAAACTGAAGCCTCTTTTTCCTATATGATGGGATTAGCAGTTGACGAAAAAGGAAACATATATGTAGCCGATTCTCATAATAATCTTATTCGCAAAATTGATGCAGCCGGAATTGTGAGTACGCTTGCAGGTAACGGAACTACCGGCTTTGCAGATGGAACAGGAACAAACGCTTCTTTTTTCAACCCTGCCGGATTGGCTGTGGACAAACTGGGTAATGTATATGTTGCCGATACGCATAACAATCTCATTCGAAAAATAAATCCCGATGGATTGGTTAGCACTATTGCGGGCAGATCTCCTGATGGATCAAAATCTAACGCATATCCATATGTAAAACTTGATAACCCTTCCGGAATAGCTATTGATACTATCGGAAATATATACGTTGCTGACGCAGGCAATGATCTGATACGCAAAATAAGTTTTGATGGAAAAGTAACTGATTTGGCAGGAAACGGAAATCCCGGCGCAATTGATGGTGTTGGTTCTTCATCGTCATTTTATTTGCCCGGCGGTATTGCCGTTGATGATAAGGGCAATGTGTATGTATCCGATACTTACAATAACAAGATAAGAAAGATTAACGCTGGCGGCGTTGTAACTACAATTGCCGGAAATAAAATTAAAGGATCAAATGATGGTAAGGATACGTCTGCTTCGTTTTCACATCCGGCGGGAATTGCAGTAGATAAAACGGGAAACATTTATGTTGCTGATGTAAGAAATAATAAGATTCGAAAAATAAATCCCGATGGTACGGTAACCACATTTGCCGGTACAGGTTTGCGCGGAGCATTGAATGGACCTGCAATGAATGCTTCTTTTTATAATCCCTACGGTGTGGCTGTTGATAAAGATGGAATTGTTTATGTGGCGGATTATCAAAACAATCTTATCCGTAAAATAAGTTATTAAGTTTTAGGCATAATAACAGTTATATAAAGTGAATAAAAAACTATATTTTTAAGAATATTCAAACTCATTTGTAAAGAAATTAATTAAGTTTTCAACCTCCATTTTATGATTAAAAACCTCATATCCATTTCTTCCATAACAATAATTATTTTTTGCAGCTGCAAAAAATCAGGAAACACCGGTGGCGGTGGAAGTGGTGGTACTCCAAACACCCAACACATTTCAGTATTAACCCAGCACAATGATAACACACGTGCAGGTTTGAATAATTTGGAAACAAAACTCACAACTGCAAATGTAAATGCACAAAATTTCGGCAAGCTTTTTACATTGGCGGTTGATGACCAGGTTTACGCACAGCCACTCGTTTTTGGTAATTTGAATATAGGTTCCGGCAATCACAACGTTGTATTCATTGCAACGGTTAATAATTCTGTGTATGCATATGATGGGGATACCGGCACTTTATATTGGCAAAAGAATTTTACTGTTTCCGGAATGAGACCGCCGAATTCCGGCGACATGTCTTCCGGATGGTGCAGCCCATATACTGATTTTGCAAATAATATAGGTATAGTTGGAACGCCGGTAATTGATTCAGCGGGACAAACAATTTATTTTGTTGCAAGAAGCACTGATGGTACAAACTTCGTTCAGTATTTGCATGCTGTTAATATTCTTACCGGAGGTGAACAAGCTGGTAGCCCTGTACAAATTAGCGCAAGCGTAACGGGTAGCGGCGATGGGAATGTGAGTGGTGTAGTAAATTTTGATCCGATGCGAAACAATCAGCGGCAGGGATTAACATTAGTAAACGGAATGATTTATATTTCATATTCTTCGCATTGTGATTGGAATCCATATCATGGTTGGATTCTGGGATATGATTCAAAAACTTTGCAACAGAAAATTGTTTATAACGATACGCCCAACGGAGAAAATGGTGGCTTGTGGGAAAGCGGGCAAGGTGTGGCTGCAGACGCACAAGGCAATCTTTATGTAGTTTCCGGTAATGGAACCGTCGGGCAAGGCAATTTATTTGCCTCTTCAAGTAACGGAACGGATGAAACAAATCCTAATCCTGATCCAACCGATCTTACCGACAGGGGAGAAACCGCTATGAAACTAACGCCATCGGGTTCAACATTACAGGTAAGCAGTTATTTTACTCCAACAAATTATTTGAACTTAAATAATAATGATCAGGACTATGGTGTGATGGGAACTTTTCTGATCCCTAATTCTATTTTTTATCTGACAGGCTGCAAAGACGGTAATTTATATTTATTAAATAAGGATAACATGGGCGGTTATTCTTCTTCTTCAAATCAGGTTCAGCAAACTGTTCCGTTAAATGTAAGTCTGCATTGTCAGCCTGCATATTTTAAAGGGAGCAGCAATGAATTTGTGTATGTATGGTCTGAAAACGATCAGCTGCGCGCACTTTCTTTTAGCCGTGCTACCAATACTTTTGCAACTAATCAAATTGTTTCAACTGTTGCCGGACCAACCGGCGGATGTGGCGCGGATCTTTCTGTTTCATCAAACGGATCCACAGATGGATCAGGAATTGTTTGGGCTACCTATGCTATCAGCGGCGATGCCGGAAATACTGTTTCACCGGGCATATTAAGAGCATTTGATGCAAACAATGTTAACAACGAACTTTGGAACAGTTCCGTAAATCCAAAAGATGCTTTAGGTAACTATGCAAAATTCTCATCTCCAACAGTAGCAGACGGACATGTATACGTTGCAACTTTTTCAAACCAGGTAGTTGTATATGGACTGAAATAGAATTGAGAACAAAGGTTTCGGTTATACATTTACGTTAGTCTTTACTTTTATTTCACAACTTTGCGCTTTTTCAATATCATAGCTCAAACCCGATTTTATTACCGTGAATAAATATCTGTAATATTTTTTTGCAGAATGAAAGAAATAATGACAGATGTCAATTTATATTATGACCAATCTCAGATTGGTATTAGCCAATTTGAACTATTTTGCAATTTCATTTACCCCAACAAATATATTCGATGAGTGAAATAGAATTTAAAACCAAACAATTACTTGCTGACTCTATCATAAGCACTCATGTGGCGCCGGGTTCTGAAGAAGAATTGCGCCTGTTTAAAAAAAATCAAAAAAATTTTGCTAAACAATTTCAATTATTTTTTCCTGACAATCTCGCCAACAAAACAATTGTTGTAATACCAAGCCTTACGCTCGATCAGCAGGTTCTTGCAAAAATAACCGGTGCATTGCATTACGAAGAAAGACTTCTGTGTTTGCTGATGTTACTTCGTATGCCGCGCACGCACGTAATTTATGTAACGAGCATGCCGATCGATCCTATCATTATTGATTACTATCTCCATTTGTTACCGGGCATCACGAGTTATCACGCAAAAGAAAGACTGACATTATTAAGTTGTTACGACATGTCTCCAATTTCTCTTACTGAAAAAATTTTACAAAGAAAACGTTTGATGGAGCGAATAAAAAAAGCATACATCCCGATCATGTAGCTCATATCGCTTGTTTCAATACAACTGATTTCGAAAGAACACTCGCGGTAAACCTGGGCATACCCATATATGGCTGCGATCCTTCTTTAAACTATTGGGGATCTAAAAGCGGCAGCAGAAAAATTTTTTTAAATGCGGGAGTGCATATGGCGCCGGGAGTTGAGGACTTAAATTCTTTTGAGCATGTTGTGCAATCCGTAACTGCGCTAAAAGACATGTACCCCGATTTAAAGAAAGCAGTTTTAAAATTGAATGAAGGATTTTCCGGCGAGGGTAATGCTATAATAACATATCCCGAACATTTAGCTAACAGAGAATTGTTTGATTGGATGCAAAATAATCTCTTCAAAGAAATAGTTCCCGTTGCAAAGGATATGAGCACCGAAACTTATTTGCAGAAGTTTGAAAAAATGGGTGGAGTGGTGGAAGCTTTTATTGAAGGTGATATAAAAGTTTCTCCATCGGTGCAGTGCAGGGTAAATCCGTTGGGAGAAGTAGAAGTTATTACCACGCACGACCAGGTATTAGGAGGAGAGAGCGGCCAGGTATTTATCGGGGCGCACTTTCCATGCAATAAAAGTTATCGTACAGAAATAGCAACGTTAGGAAAAATGATTGGAGAGGAATTAAAAAAGAAAGGGATATTGGGCCGCTTTAGTATTGATTTTATTTCTGTGAAAGAAAATAATAAATGGAAACATTATGCAATTGAAATAAACTTACGAAAAGGCGGCACAACACATCCGTTTTTGATGCTTGAGTTTTTAACAAACGGGCATTACGACCAGGCAGCCGGGCTTTTTGAAACTCCAAATAAAAAGAACAGCTATTATTTTGCATCAGATAATTTACAGAATGATTCCTACAAAGGTCTTACACCGCAAGACCTGATTGAAATTGCAATGTTTCATGGATTGCATTTTGATGGTTCAACGCAAAAGGGAGTAATGTTTCATATGATCGGCGCATTATCACAATTTGGTAAAATAGGCGTTGTTTGCATAGGCGAATCGGCGGAAGAAGCTTATTCGTTTTACAAAAAAACAATTGAAGTATTAGATGCAGAAACTGCTGCGAAATAAAAAATTAGAAATTTGAAATGAGAAAGTGCAGATAGCGATCAATTCCTCATTTCTTATTTTTCATTTCTTATTTCCCTACGGATTCAATCTTTTAAAATATTCTGCTATAGTTTCATTATTTGCTTTTGCTCTTTCTTCGCTAAAACCAAAGGTGAGTTCTGTTTTACCTTCTTTCATTTGTTTAAAAACGGATTCTACAAATTCGCTAACAGCAGGATGTCCGTCGTGAATACCTTTTCCGCCGAGGTCTGTATTTAAAGCCGGTGGTATCATTTCTATTACCTCAATGTTTTTTGATTTTAAAATGTACCGCAACGATAATGTGAACGAACGCAGAAACGCTTTTGTTCCGCAATAAACAGGAACTTTTGAAAAAGGTATAAATGCTAATCCCGATGTTACATTTATAATTGTGGTTAACGATTTTAAATTCGCAAACAACGAAGCTAAATGAACAGGTGCTGCAACATTGATTGCAATTTCCGCGCTTGCTTTTTGATAAAAGTCATTATCAGAAATACTCATCCAATTTTGAATGCCTGCGTTGTTTACAAGAACATTCAGGTCGCTATGATTTTTTGTAACCCAATCATACAGTTCAATACGATCTGCTTCTGTTGATAAATCGCATACCTTAGTGATGACAGAAGGAAACTTTTCGGCAACTTCTTTTAATGCTTCTTCACGTCTTCCGCAAATGATAACTGTGTTATTTTCTTTAATAAATCTTTCGGTTAATCCTAAACCAATTCCTGTTGCACCGCCGGTGATCAGGATTTTGTTGTTTTGTAGTTCCATTGTTATTTTTTGTTAGTTATGGCAATCTATAACAAAGAAAGAAGCGATTCGTTCTCGCGGGATGAAATTATTTTTTATAATTTCAGAACATCAATCATAATTTCTATGTCGAAAGAATTATCAGAAACAAAAGAGAATAGCGCGGAGAAGTTTATTATGACATCAACAGACGTTATAGAAATTTACACTCTGTTAGAAAATGCGGATATTAAAGTTTGGATAGATGGTGGTTGGTGTGTTGATGCATTGCTGGGTAAACAACTGCGAACGCATAAAGATTTAGATATAGCTCTTCAATGGAAAGATACACCAAAGTTGTGCGAAACGTTAGCAGCTAAAGGATTTAAACAAATACGGGAAGATAGCCAATGGAACTTTGTTATGACTGATGAAAAGGAACACGAAATTGATGTACACGCATTTGTTTATGACGACAATGGAAATGTTGCAGAAGGAATAATGTATCCCGCAGAATCTTTAACGGGAACAGGAATGATAAATAACCATAACGTCAGGTGTATCTCACCAAAATATGTGGTTGAGTTTATTGCGCCCTGGATTTATAAATGGCCGGAGAAATATTTGCCTGCTGTATTTGCACTATGTGAAAAATTTGGAATTGAACTTCCGGAAGAGTATGTAAAATTTAAAAATAAGAAATAAAGAATTTCGAATTTCGAATTTCGAATTTGAAATTGCGGAGAGTGCGTAAGTAACTTTAAACAACAACAATTTTATAATTAATTAGCGGGTTTCCGTCATTCCTGCGAAGGCAGGAATCTGAAAAATAAGAAATAAGAAATTTGAAATAAGGAATAAGGAAGTGCGGAGAGCAACCACTTTCTCATTTCTTATTATTTATTTCTTATTTCTAATTCTCTCTACCGTTGTTGGTGCGGCTAACGCTCATGGCTATGTGAACACCAATAATGGCACAATTATTAATTGATTTTTTGTTTGTTCTTTTTTTTCTGTGAAAAAAAGAACCAAAAAACACACTCCAAAACGAAAACACCGCGTTTTGGAGATTGTTCCCTGATTAAGCTTTAATGCTACTGTGAATTGTGCTTTTGTAATTCTATTGTACGCTTATATTCAAACATGAAATGGAAATGAAACAGTTCTTCATTATCAATTATCCATTATTAATTATCAAATAAATTTCTCTTTGTTCTTTTTTTTCTGTGAAAAAAAGAACCAAAAAACACACTCCAAAACGAAAACACCGCGTTTTGGAGATTGTTCCCTGATTAAGCTTTAATGCTACTGTGAATTGTGCTTTTGTAATTCTATTGTACGCTTATATTCAAACATGAAATGGAAATGAAACAGTTCTTCATTATCAATTATCCATTATTAATTATCAAATAAATTTCTCTTTGTTCTTTTTTTTCTGTGAAAAAAAGAACCAAAAAACACACTCCAAAACGAAAACACCGCGTTTTGGAGATTATTCCCTGATGAAACTTTTGTGCTACTGTGAATTCAACTTTTGTATTTCTATTGTGCACTTATATTTTAATAGCAAAAGAAAATGTTACAGTTCCACATTATCGAATATTCATTATTGCAACAAGGCAACATTTAATTTTTAACTGTGAGAATGAGCCTTCAATAAAGATATACTGCTGAAGTTACAGTAGCACAAAAGCTAAATAGAATTACTACCCCGAAAACAGCCTGTCCCGCAAAGGCGGGAGGCTGTTATCGTTTTCGGGTGTGCTTTTTTGTTTCTTTTTTGCACAAACAAAAAAGAAAGAATAAACCCCACGCCTCGTCTCCTCAGCGCAGGGTTGTCCTATGAACAAGACAAAAACACTCTTTATTGAATAACCATCGAAATAGGATCGGTGTACGCTCTCTGTTTGCCGGTGCCGACTGCTCCTACGCGAAACCAGGTTTTTTTTCCCGGATCCATTCCTTCAAAAGTAAAGGTGCGTGTGGTTACAAAATTGCTTTCCCACACGCTTGCATCGGTTAACGGGTCTGGCGTGCACTGATGCACATACGATCTTGCGCCCTTTACCCCGCTGATGCTGGTAATTGCCTGCCCGGAGTTCATGCCGCTTTTAACTTTAAAATTTTTTGGTTGTGTTAGTGGTGGCGCGCTTACACCATCTTTAGAAGCGTCGAAACCAGCGCTGATAATTACACTCTTGTTACCGTTAGCTATAAAATTTACGTAAGTGGCAAGCTCTTTCAGCAAATTCAGAAGCGTTTTTCTTTTTGTGTTTTTAATTGCCACCTGTAATTTATCCCTGTTTTGCGCAAGGGATAATGCGTTGGAGTAATCTGTAAGCGCAGCGCTTACATCAGAAAGCGCTGGTGTTGGCGTAGGAAAATTTGCATTGTCCGTCATGGCATCAATAATGGCAAGGGCTTTTTTTTCAAGGTTTCCATCGGAGAGAGCAGTGAAGCTTGTAGTAATTCTCGGGCTTTTCATACAATAAGATTTATTGGTTTTAAAAAATAAAATACAGTTCAGTTGGTTAAAACATTTTACACAAATGTTTTATTGTTTATTTTTTGTAGAAAGATAACTACAAGATTTGCCAACTGATTGATATCTATAAATAAAAAGGCGTCGCCCTTTAACTGAGATCGATTTTTTGAATAAAAAGATCGTTGTCTTTATCTTAATGATCGTTCTCTTTATCTCGATGATCGTTCTCTTTATCTCGATGATCGTTCTCTTTATCTCGATGATCGTTGTCTTTATCTCAATGATCGTTGTCTTTATCTCGATGATCGTTGTCTTTATCTCAATGATCGTTGTCTTTATCTCGATGATCGTTGTCTTTATCTCGATGATCGTTGATCTTATCTCAAGGAGAAAAAATTTTTGCACTGTTGGTTGCCCGACGAACAACAATTAAAGTGGTGCAAATAAATTATTTGCCAATCTGATTCTGTTTTATATCCAGTAAAGATATAATAATTTCCTTTTCTAATTTTTAATGGTCAATGGGATACATATAAATCCAAAATAAATTTATTCGAAATGATTATTGTGATTTTTATTTTGATAAGTTTGGTTGAAATTGATTTTGTCGTAAGACAAAAGATTATCTATTTACCAAACCAAAACTTTACTTATGATGAACAGAAAACTCCCATCTGGCATTGTCAAAAAATTTCTTTTACCAACGCTTTTATTACTGTTTGCTTACTCATGCCAAAAACAAGAGAGAGCGCCCATCACCGCAGGCATACAGGGCATGAGCGATGCGCAACTGGTACAAACCTTTAGTTCAGATCCTGATTTTAAATTGATCATCAAAACAAATCTCGAAACACTCGATAAAATGGTGAGTTCGGGTGTTGATTTTTCAACTTTCGATTTTAATGATCGTGCAGCATTTTTAAAAATTACAGGTATGTCTGAAAACGAGTATCTGCAAAAAACAATTGAAGTAAAAAATGCTGCGGCCCGGTTTATTTTAAAATATAACATCCAGTCTTTGCAAAACGGGCGTAAATGTATTTCGTGCGAAGCGGATAATTCTGCAAAGATAAATTCAATGCGCAGCATGTTAACCGCCTATCAAAACGACAAAAAGCAATACGAGAGTTTCGTTTCTCACGCCAGTTATAATACAGGTTTGTTGAACCTGCCAGGCACTCGTACTACAGCAGCCGTAACATCAGGCCCCTGTTGCGGAAACTGGTTTTATATTTGTGTCGCAATATGTGCAGCTACTATCGAAGCATTACCACTATATCTTGCTTGTTGCTCTTATTGCTTTCATGCTGAATGTTGCAATTTAATAACATCGCCTCCAACCAAATGAAGGCTCATTCTCTCAGTTAAAAATTGAATGTTGCCTGGTTGATATTAATAATGAATAATTGATAATGCGGGACTGTAACATTTTCTCCTGATGTTATATTTAAACATGAAATGGAAATGAAACAGTTCTTCATTATTAATTATAAAATAAATTTCTCTTTGTTCTTTTTTTTCTGTGAAAAAAAGAACCAAAAAACACACTCCAAAACGAAAACAGCCCGTTTTGGAGATCGTTCCCTGATTAAACTTTTGTGCTACTGTGAATTCAACTTTTGTAATTCTATTGTACGCTTATATTTTATCATCAGGAGAAAATGTTACAGTTCTGTACTATTTAATATTTACTATTAAAAATAAATAAGTAATATTTAATTTTAAAGTAACAGTAAAGGCTTTCAATGTAGTTCCAATGCTGAGGTTACAGTAGCACAAAAGCTAAATAGATATTCAACCCCGGAAACGGGCTGTTATCGTTTCCGGGTGTGTTTTTTGGTTCTTTTTTTCACAGAAAAAAAAGAACAAAGAAAAAATAATGGATAATTAATAATGGATAATTGATAATGAACAACTGTTACATTTTCTCTTCGTGTTTAAATATAAGCGTACAATAAAATTACTATAGCTGAATTCACAGTTGCACAAAAGCTAAATAGAATTACTAACCCGGAAACAGCCTGTCCCGCAAAGGCGGGAGGCTGTTATCGTTTTCGGGTGTGCTTTTTTGTTTCTTTTTTGCACAAACAAAAAAGAAAGAACGACATAATTTAATATTTAATTTGAAATACTATTGTGAAGAAGAGATTCCCGCCTTCGCGGGAATGACGGTAACCCACTAATAAAGTATAAAATTATTGCTCTTTAAAATTACTTACGCACTCGCCGTCATTCCCGCGCAGGCGGGAATCGTATATTGCATTTAAAAAAATGAGATTGCCACGTCGCAGCTATACACAAGTCATCGCACGCTCCTCGCAATGACGTTGATTAATTTTATGATGCACTATGAAGTTCGTCATTGCGAAGCCCATTGCGTGGGTTTGTGCGTAAGCATGGGCTGTGGCAATCTCGCAAAGAATAACAAACGAAAAATTTGAAATAAGCCCAATCAAAATGCTTTTTGTAAATTCATACTCATATCAAATTAAGCAAATGCAAAAGTCAATACCTGGTCTTTATAAACGATTGTTTTTTGTTTGCAGTATTTTTTCTTTTTTGATTCAACCTATTTTCTCGCAACCAAATCCGGATAAGCCCAATCTTTGTCAGGGCGCATACTACACAGAAGAACAGGCTGCGAATGTTTTACAAAAATTAAAAGATGTTTATAACGATAAGGCTTCGTGGGAGCAGAGAGCGGCGCTCATTCGACAGGGTATTATTGATGGTGCGGAATTAAATCACATGCCGCGTGCGCCTATGAAAATTATCCATAACGGTATTCATAAAGAAGACGGATATACAGTTGAAAATATTGCGTTGGAAACTTTGCCTGGTTATTATCTCACCGGAAATTTATACATGCCCGATAAAAAATTTTCTTCTATGGCTGGCGTGTTGTCGCCGCACGGGCATTTTACAAATCCTGATGGCAGGTTCCAGGAACAGATGCAAAAAAGATGCGCAACACTTGCGCGAATGGGAGCCGCCGTGTTTGCGTATGACATGATCGGCTATGGAGATAACAAACAATGCTCCCACGAAATTGCAAAGGCATTGAAACTGCAAACATATAACAGCATTCGTGCGTTGGATTTTCTGCTCTCTCTAACGGGCATAGATACCTCACGCATTGCGGTGACCGGCGCATCCGGTGGCGGCACGCAAACAATTATACTTACTGCGCTTGATAATCGCATTAAAGTTTCCGTGCCGGTAGTAATGGTGTCTGCATATTTTTTTGGCGGATGTATTTGCGAAAGCGGCATGCCGATTCATCATCGTGCAACGCATATTACCAATAACGTGGAAATTGCTTCGCTTGCTGCGCCGCGCCCGATGCTTCTTATATCTGACGGTAGCGACTGGACAAAAAATTGTCCGGTTGTTGAATATCCTTTTATCAAAAGCATCTATGGTTTTTACGGAATGAAGCAAAATGTAGAGAATGTTCATTTGCCTTTGGATCAGCATGATTACGGTCCTTCAAAAAGACAACCGATGTATGCTTTTCTTATAAAACATCTCGCGCTGAATAATAAAGGAATGATGAAAGATGGATTGGTTGATGAGAGTTTAAGTAAAGTTTTACCTATAGAAGATATTACCGTGTTTTCTATAACCCATCCACGACCTGCAGATGCTGTGCAGGGAGATGATGCAGTGATGAAATTGTTGGAATGGTAAATAATAACTGCTCTAAGAAAAAAACAACGACTTAAAAATATCTGTTTACATAAAAAATTTATTTGTTCTTTTTTGTTTGTGCAAAAAAGAACCAAAAAATAATTAATTGATAATTAATAATGAAGAACTGTAACATTTCTAATCAACGATTCAATAGAAGCGCACAATAATATTCTAACGCCGAGTTCACAGTAGCACAAAAGTTAAATAGAATTACTACCCCGGAAACGGACTGTTATCGTTTCCGGGTGTGTTTTTTGGTTCTTTTTTTCACAGAAAAAAAAGAACAAACAATAATTAATTGATAATTAATAATGGATAATTGATAATGAAGAACTGTTACATTTTTATTTTATGTTGAAGTATGAGCGCTCAATAGTATTCCTAATGCTGAATTCACAGTAGCACAAATGTTATATCAAGGAACAATCTCCAAAACGCGGTGTTTTCGTTTTGGAGTGTGTTTTTTGGTTCTTTTTTTCACAGAAAAAAAAGAACAAAGAAAAAATAATGGATAATTGATAATGAAGAACTGTTACATTTTTATTTTATGTTGAAGTATGAGCGCTCAATAGTATTCCTAATGCTGAATTCACAGTAGCACAAATGTTATATCAAGGAACAATCTCCAAAACGCGGTGTTTTCGTTTTGGAGTGTGTTTTTTGGTTCTTTTTTTCACACAAAAAAAAGAACAAAGAGAAATTTATTTAATCATTTCTTTTCCGAAGTCATTCGACGTTCGCCAGAAGCAATGAATATGATTACCATAGTTTTCATATTCAATGATCTCTTTTCCGTTTTCCAATCTATAATAATGCGGTTTGCCTTTTTCGCGGCTATCCATATAAAAAAAGCGGAGCCTATCGTTGCAGAAATGATTTATAGATGGCATTTCACCTGCATTAAAATTATTAAAGTATTCGCCGATAAGTTCTTTTAGTAATTGTTGTTGCGGGTTGCTTAGGGTGTAAAAATATATTCCTTTATCAGGCACATTTATTTTTTCCCTGTTCTGCTCACTGAAAACGCTATCGGGTTTTTTATTGGCAGAATATGCCAACGCGAGTTGATCAGGCGATAACAGGTTCAAAAAATCTCTTGCAATTTCTTCTTCTTTATATAAAATAATTAACCCTGCACGCGCAGAGTCGGTTATAGAGTTTGAAGGATTTGTGCCCATCAAAAACGGACTGTTAGAGATCATTTTATTTCCTTTAAAAGTAAAATTTAAAGAAAGATGATGTCCTTCTAATTTCCATCCCCAATAATTATCAGAAGATGGATCACCAAATATTTCAACCCAATATTCATTTCTTCCGAGAGTTGGTTCAAACTTTTGCTGAATATCTTCATTAAACATTACGTCTGTTACAGAAAGATAACCCTGCGTGCTCAGGCAGCTTCTCAGCAACTCATGAAATAATATTTTTTGCTGTTCGGTGAACAAAGAAAGTTTTAATCCGCGCCGCAGACCCGGAACTCTTTCCCATTTTTGCCGCAGACTGTCATCAAATGGAAAATGTACAAGCTTGATCGTATCTGCATTAAAAGATGAAAGCAAATTTTGCGTGCGGATAATATAGTTTGTTCTGTTGTTGACATTGGATTGCGCGAAAGAAAAAAAAGATATGAGGCTGATGGTGAAAAAAATAAATAAAGTCTTCTTCATAAATGTAAAGTTGATGCAACTTAGTTTCAAGTTAATCAAATTTATTTTATTGAAAGGTTAGGTGGGAGTTTGGTAGTGGGTTAGTTTGAAATTATTAAAATGATGGTGTTATTTATCAACCCCTTTAATGTCATAACACTCCGTCGAATCCTTTTGATCATTAATTTAAGATTTATATACCCCAAACTGTCCATTTTGATGATTATTCAGTCTTTGTCATGCTAACCTCCAGCAATATGGCTTATCCAATGTTTGTTACTGAGTAGACATTGCGAAATCTGGTTTGATCTTAGTAAGCAGATATAAATACATTTATTAATCAGTATCATATCTTTTATCAGTATGATCTATGCTATCAACAGAGATAATAGATTTTTGACGCTATTACTAATTAATCTTGTGTCCAGTAGATTTAGTTATCTTAAAACGATTGGTTTGTGTGAATTGAATGAAATTCTCATAAGTATTAAAACGAATTCTGTGTTTGTCCATGGTTTATGTTTGATATAACAACTTTGAACTGCTAATTACATGATAAAAAGTGAAAAATTTTTGAGTACCAATTTGTCACAAAAAATTGAATATTGTTCTCATAATTTACTTTCTAATTTCAAAAAATTCTGATAATAACCGCCGCGCTTTTTCAGTGATTCAATCTGCACTAAGTTAACAATATCCTCAATACTCATAATTCTTTTAATAAAGTCCGATTGCATTGCAGGAGGAACGCGAAGTGTTTTATCCTTCACCAGTTATTTTATTACTTTATGTGCTGAATAAAAGACTCTATCCGTATTTTTGCGTTTATAATCGTAATAAGATTATCTAATCTTGAAGCTGTGATTCTAAAAAATATTAACTCTAAATTCTTCAAACGAATTTGGTAATTAAAATGAATCATTATGAAAAATATCATCTTTGTTATTTTATTATTTGGCTGCACCCGATCCGGCATTAATTCGCAATTGACAGGCACGCTTCACGATTCGACTACACAACATCAGGATTCTATACAAGGGATGCAGGTAAGAAATGTCAACGACGCTGGTTGTTGGATTGATTCACTTTCGATTGACGGAAACATTTATCTTGTTGGAAATATTTCTCCAACACAAACGAAATTCATAAACGCAAATCCGCCTTTTAATAACGTCACCGTAATAGCATATGTTACTATCAATGGAGCTAATTATTCGCCAACAGTAGTAAGTATATTTACATTCAATCCGGATAAGATCTTTACGAGTAACCCATTTTTAGATACGGGATCCTCATACCACGATTCTGCAACCTTTTTTAATGTAACCCTGGATAATACTTCACTCATCGCTATTAATCACCAATAAAAACTAACGGTTAAGTATATCCTGCAAGCTGCCGGAGCAGCAGGCGCAACCTTTGGATTTGCCGTCATTGTCATTATTGCTATTATAGAAGCCTGGGAATAAAAATATTTTTAAAAGAATATAACTATGATGTGTATGTAAAGATAATTTTATTGTTTAGCAAACTTAACTATTATTCTTTTCGACCCGCCGATAAGAATTTGCATAACATACATTCCGCTTTTGAGCCTGGATATATCAAACGAACCATTGAAATAAGTTTGCGTTTTATCTGTTTGTGCAGATAGCACTGGTCTTCCAAGCATATCAAATACATTAATGCCCATTGCGCCCATTTCTTTGTTGCTTAGCTGAATGTTTAAGATACTTTGCGCCGGGTTGGGGAACAATAATATTTTATCTGTTATAACCGTATCGGTTGAATCCTGTTCCGGAGTTACAATATCTGCGGTAATAGTTTGCCCATCTGTAACGGAGCCTGTTTTGGCGGCGTTAACAGTTATTTGCGTTGTTGCGCTTCCGGTTGCTCCGCGGTTATCCGTTACCGTTAGTTGATAAACATAAGTGCCTGCAATCAACCCCGATATTGTGGCTGTAACAGTTTTGTTGCCGGTTATAGTTGGCGTTGACGGGCCTGAAACTCTCGTCCAGCTGTATGATGCAATGGTACCATCGGCGTCGGTTGATTTGCTTCCGCTTAAAGTTGCTTTACTCGTAGGTAATGTTATCGATTGATTTGCTCCTGCATTTGCAACCGGCGGCTGATTTACAATAATGGTTACTGTTGCAGTTGCAGTTAAACCATGACTGTCGGTAACTTTCAACTGAAATACATAAGTGCCCGCAACAAGTTTACTTAACGATGCAGAAATTTTTGTTGCATTGGTAATTGTTGCAGTGTTAGGTCCGGAAACTTCTGTCCATGCATACGCAGTGATAGTTCCGGTTGCATCCGTTGCAGTGCCGGTAAGCGTTCCGGTTGTTGTTGGTAAATTAATTGTTTGATTAGAACCTGCGCTTACTACCGGTGGCGGGTATGCAACAGTGATGGTTACCGTTGCAGATGCAGAAAGACTATTATTGTCCGTTACCGTTAGTTTAAATACATATGCTCCTGCAACAAGACTGGCAACACTTGCAGATATCTTAGTTGCATTGGTAATTGTTATGGTACTCGGGCCGGAAACTTCTGTCCATGCATAAGTGGTTATTGTTCCTGTTGCATCTGTCGCTGTTCCGGTAAGTGTTGCTGAATTTGTTGGTAAATTAATTGTTTGATTAGAACCTGCGCTCACAACAGGAAGTGCATTTACTTTTATTGTTACCGTTGCTGAAGCAGATAAATTATTATTGTCAGTAACTTTTAATTGGAAAACATATGAACCCGCAACAAGACTCGCAATACTTGCAGATATCTTAGTTGCATTGGTAATGGTTACTGTACTCGGGCCGGAAACCTCTGTCCATGCATAGGTGGTGATTGTTCCTGTTGCGTCTGTTGCAGTGCCGGTTAATGTTGCAGTGTTGGTAGGTAAATTAATTGTTTGGTTAGAACCTGCGCTCACAACAGGGAGTGCGTTTACTTTTATTGTCACTGTTGCCGAAGCCGATAAACTATTATTGTCAGTCACCTTCAATTGGAAAACATATGAACCTGCAACAAGACTCGCAACACTTGCAGATATCTTACTTGCATTGGTAATGGTTACTGTACTCGGGCCGGAAACCTCTGTCCATGCATAGGTGGTGATTGTTCCTGTTGCGTCTGTTGCAGTGCCGGTTAATGTTGCAGTGTTGGTAGGTAAATTAATTGTTTGGTTAGAACCCGCACTCACAACAGGAAGTGCGTTTACTTTTATCGTTACTGTTGCCGAAGCAGATAAACTATTGTTATCAGTCACCTTCAACTGGAAAACATATGAACCTGCAACAAGACTCGCAACACTTGCAGAAATCTTACTTGCATTCGTAATTGTTACTGTGCTCGGGCCGGAGACTTCTGTCCACGCATAGGTTGTTATTGTTCCTGTAGCATCCGTCGCGGTGCCGGTAAGCGTTGCAGTGTTAGTAGGTAAATTAATTGTTTGGTTTGAACCCGCGCTGACAACAGGTAATCCATTAACTTGTATGGTTACTGTAGCAGACGCCGATAAATTATTATTGTCCGTTACCGTTAGTTGAAAGACATATGTGCCCGCAACGAGACTGGCAACGCTTGCAGAAATCTTACTTGCATTCGTAATTGTTACTGTACTTGGCCCGGAAACTTCTGTCCATGCATAGGTCGTGATTGTTCCTGTTGCGTCCGTTGCAGTGCCGGTAAGTGTTGCTGAATTTGCTGGTAAATTAATTGTTTGGTTAGAACCTGCACTCATAACCGGAGGTTGATTCGCGGGTTTTACAAGAACACTTACTGTTGCTGTATCCGACAAATTATTATTATCAGTCACTTTCAATTGAAAAACATATGTGCCTGCAACGAGATTATTCACCGTTGTTGAAATTGCATTTCCGGTAGTGAAACTTGCATTATTATTCGGTCCTGAAATTTCAGTCCATGCATAAGTTGTTATAGTACCTGTCGCATCACTTGCACTTCCGCTGAGTGTTGTTGTGTTAGCAGGTAAAGTAATTGTTTGATTAGAACCTGCACTAACAACCGGAAGTTGATTTGCAGTTATGTTTACTGTTGCAGAAGAAGATAAATTATTATTGTCCGTTACCGTTAGTTGAAAAACATACGTGCCTGCAATAAGTCCGCTTGCTGTTGCTGATATTTTGTTTGCATTGGAAATGCTTGCATTGTTCGGTCCGGAAATTTCAATCCATGCATAATTTGTAATCGTACCCGCATCAGTAGCAGTGCCAACAAGCGAGGCTGTGGAGGGCAAAGTAATTGTTTGATCAGAACCTGCGCTTACAACCGGAGCCTGATTTTGATTGTTCACAGTTATCGTTACTGTTGCAGAAGCAGATAAATTATTGTCGTCAGTGGCTGCCAACTGAAAAATATATGAACCGGTAACAAGATTATTTATAGTCATGCTCAGATCCTGGAGAGATAAATCTACTGTGTTCGGCCCGGAAATTTCTGTCCATAAATAACCCGTGATATTTCCTGTTGCATCACTAACAGTACCCGCGAGTGTTGCAAAATTTGTTGGTAAAGTAATTATTTGATCAGTAGCCTGCATCAACAACCGGAAGTTCGTTTGCGGTAATAGTTACTGTTGAAGATGCAGACAAATTATTACCATCAGTAACTGTTAATTGGAAAACATAAACTCCACCGACAAGATTTTTTGCTGTTGCAGAAATTGCATTTGCGTTGGAAATAGTTGCATTGTTAGGCCCGGAAATTTCCGTCCACGCATATGTTGTAATATTTCCCGTTGCATCCGAAGCAGAGCCGGTAAGTGCTGCATTATTTGGCAAAGTAATTGTTTGATCAGCGCCTGCGTCAACAACCGGCAGCGCATCTACTGTAATAGTTACTGTTGCAGAAGCAGACAAATTATTATTGTCCGTTACCGTTAGTTTAAAAACATATTGGCCTGCAACAAGATTATTCACAGTTATATCATTTGTGCTCAGGTCTTGCGTATTTATATTACTTGGCCCGGAAACCTCACTCCATGAATAATTACTGATGTTGCCTGTTGCGTCTGTAGCGGAACCTGAGAGTGATGCAAAATTCGTCGGTAAAACAATTGTTTGATCAGAACCGGCATTAACAGCCAGCGGTTGATTTACTGTAATGTTTACAGTTGAAGAAGCAGATAAATTATTATCATCAGTAACTGTTAATTGAAAAACATATGTTCCTGCAATAAGATTATTTGTTGTTGCATCGATCATATCTGCATTAGAAATATTTGCATTATTCGGCCCTGAAATTTCTATCCACGCATAGGTGGTTATATTTCCAGTTGCATCAGAAGCTGTGCCTGCAAGCGATGCAGTGTTGGTTGGTAAAGTAATTGTTTGATCGGAACCTGCATCAACAACCGGAAGCTGATTTACAGTTACATTTACCGTTGCGGAAGCGGATAAATTATTATTGTCTGTTACCGTTAGTTGAAAAACATATATTCCTGCAATAAGATTTTTTGCGGTTGCATTGATCTTGTCCGCATTCGAAATAGTTGCATTATTAGGCCCTGAAATTTCAATCCATGCATAGGTGGTAATAGTTCCTGTTGCATCAGTAGCAGTTCCCGAAAGCGACACAGTATTAGTTGGCAAAGTAATTGTTTGATCCAAACCTGCGCTTACAACCGGAGGTTGATTTGGAGGATTTACCGTAACAGTTACTGTTGACGAAGAAGATAAATTATTATTGTCCGTTACCGTTAGTTGAAAGACATACGATCCCTGAACGAGATTATTTACAGACGCATCAAGACTTCCCGCATTAGAAATATTTATGTTGCCCGGCCCTGAAATTTCAATCCATGCATAGGTGGTTATAGTTCCTGTTGCATCAGTTGCTGTTCCTGTAAGCGATGCTGAATTGTTTGGTAAAGTAATTGTTTGATTAGAACCTGCGCTAATAACCGGAGGTTGATTTGCAGGATTCACGGTAATGGTTACTGTTGATGAAGCAGACAAATTATTATTGTCCGTTACCGTTAGTTGAAAAACATATGTTCCTGCAATAAGATTTCCTGCTGATGCATTAAGCGTATTTCCGTTTGAGATAGCTGCATTAGTCGGTCCTGAAATTTCTGTCCATGCATAGGTTGTTATAGTTCCACTTGCGTCAGACGCAGTGCCGGCAAGAGATGCAGAACCTGGTAAAGTAATTGTTTGGTTTGAACCTGCACTTACAGTTGGCGGAGTGAGCGCTGGTTTCACGGTAATTTGCGTTGTGCTTGCACAGGAATCATTATTGGCATCTTTAATTGCAACCTGGAAAACATAGGTGCCTGCAATAAGATTGCTTGCAGTTGCTGTTACGGTTTTTGTATTGGTGATTGTTGCATTATTCGGCCCTGAAACCTGCGTCCATAGATATGAACTGATGGTAGAATTTGTAACAGTAGAAGTGGAAGCATCTAATGTTGCTGTACTTGTTGGCAACGTTATAGTTTGATTTGCCCCGGTATTACAAGTTACCGATGAGCTAACATTTTGAACAAGTATATAAGGATCCCCGGTAAGAGAAATTGTTCCGCTTACCGTTCCGGGCGAACTCTGATCATACAAATATTTTTTAAAAGTAACTCCTGCCGGCAGAGCATAAGAAGCCGATGCAGTTTCCAAAGTATCTAATGTTGTAACTGCCCAAATAACGTATATCTTATTTCCTGAGCTATCAAACCTGGCGCCATCTATTCCCGAAGGAAAAGTGGGTTGCGTGGCATCAATATTATAATTTCCGAGAAGCACCTGCATTGTTTTTGTAGCAAGCCCATGACTGGTAAAAACTTCTTTGCCCGGCGTAGCTTTATCAAGATTTTTATACATTCCCATCGCATCAATTTCACTTCCGGTTGGACCGTTGTTAAGTCCGCTATCTGCAGTTTCACCTGTTTGATAAAAATAAAAAACGTTTAACCCAGCCTGGATCATTTTAATAAATGATTTGATCGTAAAATTTCTCTGTGTTCGATCACTTCCCCATGGCCTGTTTTGCGGAAACACTTCCATATCTCCGGCAGGAACATAACTCCATCGCGGAATATTTGTTTCCGTCATCATTGCCGGAAGATGCGTTCCTTTTTCATTTGTTTCAATCTGTCTTAGATCCTGGAGCTCTGCAAGAACCTGGTTCGTTGCATAATCAGAATTTCTATGAAAGCCTGCAGGGCCGCAGGTTGTACCTGTCCATGCGCAGTAACACCAATCGTAGTATGGATATTCGTGAAAACTTAATTCATCAACCCATTGACCGCCGCCTTTGCGTAAGAACCATTGATAGAACCATGGATAACCTATACCTCCTGTACAAATTTTTGCAGTCGGCTGATATTTTTTTACAACCTGGTTGGCAATCTTACAAAGCTGCACATAACTTTCAAGAGAGTCGTACATGTTGAGTAATTCATCCGGTGTTGGCTCACGAACCTGCCATGAAGTTTTGCTAACTGTTGAATCATTATATGAATCACTTGAACTGGTAAGATCAGGTTCATTCCAAACTTCATAATAAGTAAAATATGGACCTATGGATTGCACTACATCATAAACATATTTTGCCCATGCATTGGCTGTGTTTATTGTGCCATCACTATTGAATGGAGCATTATAGATTCCTGTTGGAAGCCAGGATTGATGACCGCCTGCAGTTTTCTTAGTCGACTCTGTACTATACGTTGGACCAGCAGAAGCAAATAAAAAAAATGTATTGTTCCTCATTCCTTTTGTGGAATAAGGATATTGCAACCGCGCCTGGAATGTAGACATTCCGTATTGCAAATCGTATTGTACAGAAACAGAAGAACGAGTGGAGCGTGCGCCGCCTGCATACATCAAATCGTACAACTGCTGGTCGGTATATTGAGAACCATAATAACCGGGATTATCGCCCATGGGGAATTGGGCTTCAGCATAAAAATGACCTGTAAGTAAAATAAAAAATAAAGTAACAATCCGAAGGGATGATGCAACTTTAAAGCAATACGAATTTGTATATTTTCTAAAGGGCTCAATAAGCAGTCTCATAGTTCCATGTTTCAAGTAACTGTAAAAAATTAATTCGCGCTAATGTTTCTTCGTTTCTTGATATGGTGGAATGTAAATGGGGGTTTCTAACGAGGATGTTTACTACACGCAAAATTCTTGCCAAAAAGATGTGGGTAAATTGTTAGTTATCCAAATGCCTGGATTATGATATATAAAATCATGCAATCAACCGGATGATTATTTTCGGTTGTGGATGACTGTTAGTATTTAATAAACCTATGAATTTATCAGAGACTTTGAAATGCAGACTAAAGCTCAATAGAATTGTTACAGCACAAGAGTGCGACGCAAGAATGCTTAATAGTAGCTATTGGCCGACTAACAAAAAAATAATTTACAAAGAATGATATTTGCAATTCATAGGTTCTGTAAATTGAGTAAATTGATTGCTGATAAAAACAATAACTACAAATATGAAAACGGTGATAATAACCGGCGCAAACGGAAACTTAGGAACCGCAACAGTAAAGAAATTTTTGGATGAAGGATATTCCGTTGTTGCTGTTGGCGAGAAAGATGACCATTTGGGTTTTGCAAAGAGTAATAAAAATTATGCGTTTTATCCGGTTAACCTTACTAACGAAAGTGAAACCAATACGTTTGTAAAATCTATTATTTCTTCCCGCGGAAGAATTGATGCAGCATTGATGCTTGTTGGTGGTTTTGCTATGGGAAATGTTGCAGCAACATCCGGCGAGGATATACAAAAACAATTTTCATTGAATTTTGAAACAGCATATTTTTTAACGCGTCCATTAATTGAACATATGCAGCAAAATGGTTACGGACGTTTGGTTTTTATTGGTGCAAGACCAGCGCTCAAAGCTTCGCAGGGAAAGAATTTGATTGCTTATGCTCTTTCAAAATCTTTATTATTCAAGCTCGCGGAGTTTATTAACGAAGAAAATAAAAACTACTAATGTTGTTGCATCCGTTGTTGTGCCGAGTACAATTGATACTTCGATAAACAGAAAGAGTATGCCTGATGCAAATCCTGAAAATTGGGTGAAGCCTGAACAACTTGCCGATATTCTTGAATTTATTTGCAGTGATAAAGGTATGCCGGTTAGAGAACCTGTTTATAAAGTGTATAATAACGCCTGATGATTTTTATTTCAAACAAAAATTTATTTGATAATTAATCTTTCTTTGTTCTTTTTTTTCTGTGAAAAAAAGAACCAAAAAACACACCCGGAAACGATAACAGCCCGTTTCCGGGATAGTTCCCTGATTAAGCTTTTGTTCTACTGTGAATTCAGCTGTAGTAATTCTATTGAACGCTGATATTTAAACATGAAGTTGAAATGTTGCAGTTCTTCATTATCCATTATTCATTATTATTTCAATTAATCTTTCTTTGTTCTTTTTTTTGTGTGAAAAAAAGAACCAAAAAACACACCCGGAAACGATAACAGCCCGTTTCCGGGTAGTATTCTTTTAGCTTTTGTACTACTGTGAATTCAGCTATAGTAATTCTATTGAACGCTGATATTTAAACATGAAGTTGAAATGTTGCAGTTCTTCATTATTCATTATTCATTATTAATTATCAATTAATCTTTCTTTGTTCTTTTTTTTCTGTGAAAAAAAGAACCAAAAAACACACCCGGAAACGATAACAGCCCGTTTCCGGGATAGTTCCCTGATTTAGCTTTTGGCTACTGTGAATTCAGCTATAGTAATTCTATTGAACGCTGATATTTAAACATGAAGTTGAAATGTTGCAGTTCTTCATTTTTCATTATTCAATATTAATTATCAATTAATCTTTCTTTGTTCTTTTTTTTCTGTGAAAAAAAGAACCAAAAAACACACCCGGAAACGATAACAGCCCGTTTCCGGGGTAGTAATTCTATTTAGCTTTTGTACTACTGTGAATTCAGCTTTTGTAATTCTATTGAACGCTGATATTTAAACATGAAGTTGAAATGTTGCAGTTCTTCATTATCCATTATTCATTATTAATTATCAATTAATCTTTATTTGTTCTTTTTTTTCTGTGAAAAAAAGAACCAAAAAACACACCCGGAAACGATAACAGCCCGTTTCCGGGGTAGTAATTCTATTTAGCTTTTGTACTACTGTAGCTTCAGCAGTTTATCTTTATTGAAGGCTGATAGTTCTGCTTACATTATATATATGTATGTCTCGCTCTCATTAATTTTTACTCGAAAATTGAATATTGCTTGCTGACTATTAATAGTGAATATTAAATAATACAGAACTGTAACATTTCCTCATGATGATCAAGTAGAAGCGCACAATAGAATTACAAATGTCGAATTCACAGTAGTGCAAAAGTTTAATCAGGGAACGATTTCCAAAACGCGGTGTTTTCGTTTTGGAGTGTGTTTTTTGGTTCTTTTTTTCACACAAAAAAAAGAACAAACAATATTTTGAAAGAGAAAAAACTAATTTCTGAAAGAGAAAAACTAAAAACTGAAAGGAAAAAAACTAAATTCTGAAAGAGAAAAACTAAATTCTTAAATTCTAAAAACTAAATTGCCGGCTCCAAACACGAAATTGAATTTGCAAAAAGATGATCCTTTTTAGATTTTAGAAATTAGTTTTTAGTTTTTTCTATTTAAGATTTTAGTTTTTGCAATTCACAATTTCCTTAATAGAAATCACGATTTCCTAAATAGAAATCAGATGATGGATCCGCTAAATAGAAATCACGATTTCCTAAATAGAAATCAGGATCCGCTAAATGGAAATCACGATTTCCTAAATAGAAATCAGGATCCGCTAAATGGAAATCACGATTTCCTAAATAGAAATCAGGATCCGCTAAATGGAAATCACGATCTCCTAAATAGAAATCAGGATCCGCTAAATGGAAATCACGATTTCCTTAATAGAAATTAGCTTTTAGTCTCTCTATTTTAGTTTTTAGTCTTTCCATTTTAGTATTTAGTCTTTCCACCTTTAGTTTTTCCTCATTAAAAATCAATCACTTAAAACTCTTGTCGTCTATTATTCTACAAAATGAAGGCAATAAAACTTTTGCATAAAAAGTTTCAAGCGCGTAAATATGTTCTCATTTATAAACTTTAAACTTTTATCTCATGAAAAATTCTCGCGCAATATTAAATGTTGCGAAATTATCCGACGGCAATCTTGAAGCAATTGCTCTTTCCATTATCGACCACATGACGGACAACCCCAATTTTCCTAACCCAACTCCTGCAATGACGATTGTAACGGCAGTGGTTACGGAATTCACCAATGCTTTATCCGCAGCAAAGAACAGGGGCAAAGCGGAAGTGGAACTTAAAAACATTAAAAAGGATGCAATGATTCCTGTGCTGATAAGTCTTGGCGCGTATGTAACTTTTGTTGCAAACGGCGACCGCAATATTATTGCAACATCTGGTTTTAGTATTACCAAAGACAGTAAAACGCCGCAGACGATGAATACCCCCGCAAAGTTTACTGTTGTTGCAGGAAAAACCACCGGTGAAGCAATTTGCAGTGTTGCAGGTGTGAAGGGCGTAAAAAAATATGCGCACCAATACACGCCCGACCCTCTTACGCCGGATAGTGTATGGACGAGTATTTATGTATCCAAACGCAGCTACACTTTTACAGGGCTTGTGTCGGGAAAAAAATATTGGTTCAGAGTGGCAGCGCTTGGCATAGGCGACCAGATTGAATACACTGCTCCTTTTGCACTGATTATTCAATAAAGAAGCTTTGATGTCTCATAAAATGCCCTGCGCTGAGGAAACGAGGCGTGGGGTTTTTTGCAGATGTTTTTGAAATGAGGAACGAGGGAGAAAAAACTAATGTTTAAATACTAAAAACTAAAAGAGAAAAAACTAAATACTAAAGATTTAAAAACTAAAGACTGAAAATTAAAAACTAAAAACTGAAAACTAAAAACTGAAAACTAAAGACTAAAGACTGAAAACTGAAAATTAAAAAGTTTATTTAAACCAAAACCTTTTCTATGAAACATGCAATTTTATGTATGCTGTCTGTAATATTTTTTTCCGGGTTGATTGCGCAGAACCAGGATAATCAAATTGGGTGGAAGCTGAAGAAGTCTGGTTCATTGATCCAGGTATATGTAAGAAATGGAAACGATTTGGATTTTAATGATCCTATTCAATGGAATTATCAATATTGGTTTAAAACTCGTTCCCGAAGCAACACTTATTAAAAGCGGCTATACCTGTATTGTAGTTCCATCTTACGGAAGGGTGAAATCCGCAAAACAGCAATCGGCGGAAAAAAGCGCGGAAGTAAAAGAGAGTGCAACAAATAAAACTAATCAACCAAATATATTAGGCGGAGATCAATTTAATGTTCTTTTATGGATAGATTCAAAAGCGCTTGACACATTAAAAAAACCATTTTATGGAAGAGTAGGGGGCACGCTTATTTTTTCGGGTTTAACCGTTCCGTTTAAATATCATCCGGCTATAGGTACAACAGTTAGCGCAGGAACTTTTGGGGATATCAACATCGGCGCTTTTGTTGGGTTAAGATTAGGGTTTCCCGAATTGGCAATTAGGGTTAACGCCCGGAGGTTTTGTTGGTGTTGCAGCAATTGATCAAAATGCATCTTCAAACGTTGCTGTAAGCGGCTCCGAAGCAGAAGAAACAAATTCACTTGTTTACGGGCTTGGTTTAGTATTCGATTGGCAATCCAAGTTTCAGCTTGGCGGAGTTGTGGGTTGGGACCATGCGTTGGGCGATTTAGGAAAAACATATGTTTTTCAAAACAGGGCATGGTATTCCATTTCTTTGAATTATAAATTTTTGAATTTTAATAGTCCGGATCAATCGAATAAGTGAGGGTTAAAATGGAACCCTACGCTGTTAAGTTGTTGGTGCAACTAACGCTCATGGCTATGTGAACACCAACAATGGCGAAGTCATTAATTATGATGCGAATAATAAACCATCTTCTTAAAGTTTTATTGGAAAAGCTACTAAGATTAATTTAATAGCTCAATAGCCAATCATAAGTTTGGTTTGATGTCCCCCCGATAATTTCTACAGATTTTGCTTCTACGAGACGAGAGGTTGAATCATAAGCGTAAGTAGCTGTTTCAACGGTACTTTGTTCAGGAGCTGAATAGCCTTCCATAAGGTTTTTATTGAAAAAAGCATTAAACCCGGCGATATCTATATCACCAAGTCCATTAGTCCAGTTAAACAATGATAGTTGTTTGAAAAGATTTGGTTGACTATTGTATGTATATGTAAACGAATTGTTTGTTGGCGGATCAAAAAAATTTAAACTGGTAATATTTCCGTTCATGAGCTGAAAGGTAGAAAATGAACTGTCCAGCGGACTATTCATATAATAATCAAAAGCACTATCTGATGATAAGACTCCATTAGTATAAAAAATTTTCCCTCTTGAAAAAGTGCCCTGATAAGTCAGTTGAAAGCTCGTCATTAATCCATTTTCGTAAGTATATGATATAGAGTCCACCGGAGTAGACCCACTAAGCTCGACAATATGTACCAAGTTACCGGAACCATCGTAAGTAGCATCATAGTGAATTCCGTTAACACTATCCGTTATAGAAGTGATGTTATTCGAAGCGTTATACTGAAGTAATAAAACAGTTGTTAAGAAGGGAGATGAAACCTGAATTCTCAAAATATTATTTTTTGATTGCTGACTGTTGGGCTGATTACTATTTTTTGAGCATGAACAAATAATCAGAGTTAATGATATAGAAAATACCAAATGGATAGATCTTTTCTTAAAAGTTTTCATAATCTATAATATTGCTGTAGTTAACAAATTTAGAAAATCTTATTTTATTTTGCAAGCAATGAGTATGATGGGGAAGTTTTCCACACTCGCCGTAGTTTGCTGTTATATTTTATTTTAAAGCTACTGGGCGTACGGCTGCACAGCCATACCCCAGTAATATTCATTATTATTTATTGCTTACAAACTACGTGGAGAGTGGGGTGCATCCACAATAATAAGAATATCTTTAAAAAAGAAAAAGCAGCAAATTAAAGCTTGCTACTTTTTTATTTTGCTCCAATCAATTTCAAAAAAAGGTCTTTAATCGCAAGTACTATTCCATAAATAAACTGCGGACAATATCCTGTAATTGATATTAAAGCAAATAACGAAAGTAGAATATCAACGAAAGAAATATTAAGTTTACAATTATACGTCCCCGCACTCGCCGTAGTTTGCTGTTGTGTTTTATTTTAAAGCTACTGGGCGTACGGCTGTGCCCCACACTCGCGGTAGGTTGCTGTTATAGTTTATTTTAAGCCACTGGGCGTATGGCTCCCCGCACACGCCGTAGTTGCTGTTATATTTTATTTTAAGCCACTGGCTTTCTTTATTATTTTGCAAATTAGAAATTACAGCGAGTGCAGGGAAATACAAACGCAAAACCAAAATAAAATATGAAAAAAAATATTTCAATAATTGTAATTCTATTGCCTGTATATTTATTTGCTCAGAATAATTCTGCCAGTCAATTAACAGAAATTGTAATAGATTCTACTCTTTCAGATAATTTTTTTAATACTTCACATTTATCAACTGTTATAACTGCTGGCAGGACGCTAATACAACAACAAGAAAGCGGCAAAATTGATACTTTTTATTCGAGACAAACACAGAAAGAAATTATAAAGAATTGTAAAATTAGAGATATTGAAAAAAATCATGGAAGCTTTGATAATTGCATATCCTACTTTGAAAACGATACATTAGTGATTCAAATTCAAAATAACGACGGCAATAGTTCCGAAGATGCTGATTGGGATAAAATGCTTTTGCATATTGTCAAAAATCATTTTTATGCAGAATACGTTTACACTTCTAAATCATCATATCATTTGATCTTAAAAAGCCAGAAACTAATTTTAAAGAAATCAGGATATAAAAGCGGGGAAAGAATTAGCGGAGAGTTATCAATTCAATTTACTAATGAACTTAAAATAAGTAAAACAAGTCCTATCTCCTTTAATGGTCCGTTTGACAGTATAGTAGAATAGAGAATAAGTTTTATACGCAAATTCAAAAAGAAACACCCCCCCACTCGCCGTAGTTTGCTGTTATATTTTATTTTAAAGCCACTGGGCGTACGGCTCCCGCTTGTTGCGGGACAAGTTGTGCCTACGCCCCGCTTTCATTGCAGATTGTATCTGTTAAGTTGTTGGTGCAGCTAACGCTCATGGCTAACCGAACACCAACAATGGCAAAAGAGTTGTGGGTTGGGACCATGCATTAGGTGATTTAGGAAAAACATATGTTTTTCAAAACAGGGCATGGTATTCCATTTCTTTGAATTATAAATTTTTGAATTTTAATAATCCGGATCAATCTAATAAGTGAGTGTTAAAAATAGAACCCTACGCTGTTAAGTTGTTGCTGCAACTAACGCTCATAGCTATGTGAACACTAATAATGGCGAAAGTTTTTCTTATTTGCGATGTTTTGTCTGTTTGTTTTTTATTATCAGAAGGTTGTCTAAAAATAGTTTTGAACTCCGCTTTAAATTCTCTGTCGTTTTCAAGACTGTTAATATTAATAGAGTCGTTTGCGGCATTAATCAATCGCTCGTTGCAAAAGCCTTTATTTTTTGGTTCTTCATATTCAAAATATGCAACTAAAACTCTAACTCCGTTTTTCATTAATGCTCGTGTAAGTGGAACAAAGTCTCCGTCGCCAGTTACAAGAACAGCCATATCTATTTTGTCGTCTAAACCAACTTGAAGTGTCTCAACAGCCATGTAAACGTCAATTCCTTTTTCTCCTTGCGTTTCTGACATCGGAACATTTTTTGGTTCAATTCCAGCATGAAGCAAATCAAGTTGTCTTCTTCTGTCCAACCGTAAGTTATTTTCCTGTGCTAAACTTTCTTTATGAACTCCTTGAAACCATGCTGAATAAACAACTTTATATGAAGAGTATCCTTGTTCCTTTGTTCGAATATAATTTTCTAAGAGTTTATGAAACTCTTGAACTGATAGCCATCCATACTTTTGTCCCCAAAAATAATTTTGAGCTTTTGTAAAAAAGGTTCCGTCATAAAAGACTCCAATTCGTAAGAAATTTTTTGTACTCATAAAGCTGTCGTTAAAATTGCAACCAACGCATCCGGCTTGCTGCTATGCCGGGATTTTATATTCGTCAGCCGACAACTGAAGCCGATTAAAAAACTGATGATGAAGTTAAGAACAAAAGTTCAAAAGAATTACGTCTGACTGAACCGCTGCTGATGGCGTACAAAAAGATCAGGATTTATTCGTCTCCCAGCGTAGCAGCAAACCCTCACTCGCCGTAGTTTGCTGTTACATTTAGTTTTAAAGCCACTCGGCGTATGGCTCCCGCTTGTAGCGAGACAAGTTGTGCCTACGTCCTTTCTTTCATTACAGGTTATGGCTATTATAATAAACCTTTTTATTTTACTAACATAGCTGCAAGCTATAAAAAAACAGCGGCGTAGGCACAGCCGTACGCCGAGTAACTTTCTTTATTATTTATCACTTACATACTACGGTGAGTTTTGGAGTAAGCTTTTTTCGTTGGTCCAAAACTATTTATTATGGATTGAAAAAATATATTTCAGTCCATTCTAAAATGTGCAGGTGGCTTATTGTTTAAAATATTCATTGCATTTACACCAAAGAAAACCGGGGCCATATTATTCTGTATTTTCCAGAACGATAATGGTTTGCTTTTTATCCAGGTTTCTGATAAAAATTGTTGCCATGCCAGGACTGCCTCCATTATGGGAAACAATTTTTCCTGTGGAATTATCCATGTCAATTCCCCATCCAAGCCCATTATAGATGGGTGCATGTTCCAACTCTGCAAAGCTTCCATCGTTTAGTTTTACAGGCGTAAACATTTCCTCTCTCGCCTTTGCGTTTAATAAAACATCTGTATATAGCGCGGCATCCAGTTTGAGCAGGTCATTAACACTACTCACCATCAAACCGGGACCCAGGATTGTTTGCAGCGGATTTTGGTTATCTTCCTGCAGCGCATTTTCTTTTTTTTAGATTCTCTCCGGGATTGGCAGGATGGATATAACAAATTGCTTTTGACGAATCGCGCGTGGAACTGCCGGGTGAATCAACATAGGTGTTATTTAATCCTGCAGGTTTGCATATATTTTCCCGGATATATTCTCCGAAGGATTGATGCGACAATTTTTCGACCAGCAAGGCAAGTAGTCCAAAGCCTATACTTGAATAATGCCACTCGCTTCCCGGTTTGGACAACAGTGTAGTATTTTTTAAAGCAGGAATAATGTCCTGGTTCGTCAAAGGCTTTTTGCCGGGTAAATGGTATAACCGGAATATATCCATTTCGGGCAAACCGGATGTGTGCGATACAATTTGTTTGATAGTAATTTCAGGAAAAGGAAAATCAGGTAGGTATTTTATCAATGCATCGTTTAAATCAATTTTTCCGTTTTGCTGTAATTGCATCACCGCAATGGCTGTAAAAATCTTGGATAAAGAGGCGAGACTGAAATTGGTAGCAGCAGTAATGCTTTTTTGTTTGGAAATATCGGAGTAACCTTTTGTGTTTTGATATATTATGGTTTGGTTTTCTGCAACAATCACTATTCCGTTAAAATTCATGCGTTGGCTGTTACTTACTGTATTAAAAAGCTCATCGAGCTTTTCCTTATTGCTTTGGGCAAAAACAGGAATTATAAAAAATGCGGATAGTAATGCAAGGATTATAGCACGAACTCTCTTTGGCATAGAGGTATTTTTTTACAAACATACGAAATAATTCGTACGAGTAGTAATGATGTTTAAAATAAAATTCATTGTATTTAAGTTCCGCTGTCACCCCGCACTCGCCGTAGTTTGCTGTTATATTTTATTTTAAAGCCACCGGGCGTACGGCTGTGCCTACGCCCCGCTAATTAATTATAAAATTGTTGTTGTGTAAAGTTACTTACGCACTCGCCGTCATTGCGAGGAGCGACGCAATGGTTTGTGCTTAGCCGCGACGTGGCAATCTAACTATTTTTATATCTTTTATGAGATTGCCACAGCCCATGCACTCACACAAAGCCATGCAATGGGCTTCGCAATGACGACTCCCGAAGTGTTATAAAATGATTATTGTTGTGTAAAATTACTTACTCACACTCCGTCATTCCCGCGCAGGCGGAAATCTTACATATTCTGAATTTTAAATTGGAACGGCTGTCTTTTATATGATTTTACATTACGTCCATTCTGCATTCCGGGTATCCATTTACCACTTTCTTTTATCAAACGTATTGATTCTTCTCTTAAACCCCCTTCTCGTGGGTCCGCTTTCTACATTTATATCGCTCACGGTTCCATCTTTATTAACAATAAATCGAACGATCACTGTTCCCTGGATATTTTTCGATACTGCATCTATCAGGGTAATGCATATGTCTCAACAGGTAATGCTGCCAGGCTCCATCGCCGCCCGGATAAACTGCATCGATCTCTACTTTCGTAAATATTGCAGTGTCGTTTTTTGCAGTTACTGTTTGTGATGAGTCTTGCGCATTAACCTGTGTGGAGAATAAATACAAAGCAATTAAAATGATTTTCTTCATAAAAGGAGTTTAGCTGATCAAATATAAAATTAATTATCATTAATACTTAGTGAAGTAAATGAAATGAATGGGACAATTACATCTGTCATTATCTCGCAGGCGGGAATCTGTTTTTAAAATGAGAAATAAGAAATAAATAATAAAGAATAAGGAAGTAATCGCTCTCTACACTTTCTCATTTCTTATTTTTCATTCCTTATTTCTTATTTAAACAGGCAGATATTTATTGAGAACTTTTCCATGCTTATAAGCGAATGAACTCTCTAATTTCAAAAATTTTCTTTCTTTAAAAATGGAAAGTCCGCTTCCGATAGCTACAGGGTTCATAATAAGATAGTATTCATCAATAAGATTGTGACTAATCAGTGAACTTACAAAATTGGCACCGCCATAAACAAGAATGTCTTTGCCCGGTTGGTTTTTTAGCGCTTGAACTGCAGTAACAAGGTCGCCGTTTTCCACTTCTACGTTTCTGCCTTTGATGCTTGTTTCTGTTTTGCTGAAAATGATCTTGCGCAAATTCACCATTAGCTTTGCTAAAGGTAGTTCGCGGCTGTCGGGTTGATTATCTACCACATTTTCCCAATGATCAATAAACTCACGCGACATCTTGCGACCCATCAAAATAGTATCGGAGCTTTCTGCCCTCTCAATTACGTTTTGGAACGCAGATGGATCGGGTACTATTATAGATGACCAAATCCAATCCGATTCTCCATTAGGTCCGGCAACAAAACCATCAAGGCTCATATGCATCTGTAACTTTAATTTTCGCATAGAAATAGTTTTATAAAAAGAGATTGTTTCTTTCTGTTACAAATATCTGCAAACGGCAAATGATGTTGCGCAGGTATAATAACAACAGGGTAGGAGGGGATTTATGTCAAAAATAAAAAAGTCTTGTAAATAAGTTGTTACAAGACTATACATTTAATATCAGTTGCCCGATGAGGGCTCGAACCCCAACATACAGAGCCAGAATCTGTCGTACTACCATTATACTATCGGGCAATGGTTCGCTAAAATTTAGCGGCTGCAAATATAATTGAAAAAGACAGAAAATCTATTTAAGCTTAATGGAGTTTAAATGTGTAGCAAAACATTACAATGGATGTATCGATAACGAACAGTTAAACAAAGTGAATTAATGAAGATAATTGCTATTCAGGAATTTATATTGTGGCATGAATATCGTCAATTGTCAATGGTCAATAGTCGATGGTGAATACAAGTCAGGCTATTGACAATCGACCATTGACTATGGACTATGGACCGTTCACGAAATCAAATCACAAACTATGTTCAAAAACTATTTCACTGTTGCGCTCAGAAACTTTCGACGCAACAAAATTTTCTCTTCCATTAATGTATTAGGATTATCAATCGGCATCAGTGCGTCGCTGGTAATATTTCTTATTGCATATTATGAACTGAGTTTTGATAAGTTCGAAAAAGATCGCGATAGGATATTTCGTGTTGTGATGGATATAAAATTTAACGGCGATGTTGGTCATAGTCCTGCTGTGCCTGCTCCGTTAAGCAGCGCAATTCATAATGAAGTTTCCGGCGTTGATGCAAGTGTTCCGGTTATGCAATTCCAGGGAGATGCAACTGCAAAAGTTACTATCATTTCCGGCAACTCCGACAAACCTGCTATTTATAAACAACAACCGGATATTGTTTTTACCAACAATCAGTATTTTGATCTGATACCATTTAAGTGGTTGGTTGGCTCGCCACAAACAGCGCTTAACGAACCTTTTTCTGTTGTGATAACGGAAAGCCGCGCGAAACAATATTTTCCAAATATTCCATTAACAGATGTTCCGGGAAAACAGATCATTTACAATGATGATCTGAAAACGACAGTTTCAGGAATTGTAAAAGATATGAACGAGCACACAGATTTTACTTCCGAAGAATTTATTTCTTTTCCTACCATCGCAAAAACACAATTGCAGAAACAGTTTATGATGGACGTTTGGAACGATTGGATGTCTTACTCCAAAGTGTATGTAAAACTTTCCAAAGGAAGTTCCGTTGCAAGAACAGAAACGCAATTGCAGGAGCTGATAAAAAAATATAATAAAGATGCGAACAAGGATAAGAATAACACGATGTCTTTTCGTTTGCAACCATTAAGCGATATTCATTTCAATACAGATTACCGGGGCTTCGGAATGCGTACTGCAAATAAATCTACATTATATGGATTGTTTGCCATTGCTGTTTTTTTATTGTTATTAGGTTGCATCAATTTTATTAATCTAACAACAGCGCAGGCTTCTCAACGCGCAAAAGAAATTGGTATTCGTAAAACAATTGGTAGTTCAAAAAAACAACTCATCATACAATTTCTCAGCGAAACATTTTTTGTTACATGCGTTGCAACAATTGTTTCTGTTCTCATCACTCCTTTCTTATTAAAAATATTTGCAGATTTTATGCCGCCGGGTTTACATTTTGAATTGTTTCATCAGCCTTCGGTGATGATATTTTTATTTCTGCTCACCGTTATTGTAAGTTTTTTATCGGGCTTATATCCCGCATTGATATTAGCAGGTTTTAAACCGGTTTCTGTTTTAAAAAATCAGGCGTTCGCTTCATCCGGGCAAACAAGAAGCGCATGGGTAAGAAAAACATTAACTGTTTCTCAATTTGTGATCGCACAGTTTTTTATCATCGGAACATTTATGGTAAGCAAACAAATTCATTATACACTCAATGCAGATATGGGTTTCAGAAAAGATGCGATATTGAATTTTGAAATGCCGCGCGATACATCGAGGTCGCACCACGCACAGTTGATGGATGAAATAAAAGCTATTCCCGAAATACAAATGGCGAGTATGGGTTTTCTTCCGCCTGCAATGGAAGGCGCTGCTTTTGCTAATATAAAATACGTTGATGGAAAAAAAGAAACAAAAGTAAATGTGCAGATAAGATGGGGCGATACGAACTATATTAAAGTGTATCAAATAAAATTATTAGCTGGAAGAAATGTAAGAGCCAGCGACAGCACACAGGAATTATTAGTAAACGAAACCTATGCAAAAGCATTGGGCTTTCAAAACCCTGCGGATGCAATTAATAAAGTATTGACATTAGGTAACGGAAAAAAATCGCCGATAGTTGGTGTGATGAATGACTTTCACGAACAGTCATTTCATGGATTGATCGGACCGATAGTTTTTGAATACAATAAAAGAGCAGATGTATTTCATATTCTTCTAAAACCGGAAAATGAAGAAGCAACAATTTGGCCGGCAGCGATTGCTAAAATAACAAAAGCCTACAAAAATATTTATCCTGATAACGATTTCACTTATTCTTTTTTTGATGACACCATTGCAAAATTGTATACAAGCGAACAACAAACATCAGGATTATTAAAATGGGCAACAGGTTTGGCAATTCTTATAAGTTGTCTTGGCTTGCTGGGATTAGTTATTTACACAACCAACGTTCGTGCAAAAGAAATCGGCATTCGAAAAGTTTTCGGAGCTTCTGTAACAAACATCGTTACGATATTATCAAAAGATTTTGTGCGCTTAGTGATAATTGCATTTGCAATTGCAGCACCTGTTGCGTGGTGGGCTGCAAATAAATGGATGGAAGATTTTGCGTATCGTACAACTATGAGCTGGTGGGTATTTGCAATAAGTGGGGCATTGATGATACTAATCGCATTGATCACATTAAGCATTCAAACAATCAAAGCAGCATTGGCAAATCCTGTTGAAAGTTTAAGAACAGAATAATGATTTCTGATTTCTGAATGTGTAGTGTTACTGTGGCTACTCTTTTAATAAATAATGGTGAGTTGTTATTGAATCTCTCGCTGATGCCATTTATTATTAACTGTAAGTAGCCACAGTTTTTTATTTAATTTTTCATTCAGATATTTATTAAGTTGCGGTTTTATTATTTTATTTCTACTCAAACTAACAATGCCGCACAAAACAGAATACATTTCCAATCTAACGCCGTTACGTGGTATAGCTGCTTTGCTTGTTGCCGTATTTCATTTTGAAATGGCAATTGCCAGGTTTGTTCCTGCTTCGCAAACAATGTTTTTTGAGAAGAGCTATCTGATGGTTGACCTTTTTTTTATAATGAGCGGTTTTATAATATTACATGTGTACGGAGATAATTTCAAACAAGCTTTTTCGAAAAACTCTTTACGGAACTTTTTTGTTGCAAGGTTCGCAAGAATATATCCTCTCCACTTTTTTTCTTTAATGATGCTTGTTTTTTTAGTGATAACTTTTGCACCAGCCGGCACATATCCTAATGCAATCGAATTCCCTGCGGCAATACCTGCCAATATTTTTTTATTACAATCATTTCATGTTCTTAAAATTTATACATGGAATATTCCTTCATGGAGTATCAGCGCAGAATGTGCGGCGTATTTGTTGTTTCCGTTGTTGGCTTTATTTATTTCAAAAAAGAAAAAGTTGTCTGTTGTTGTTCTTACAATATTTATTGTTGCTGCTTATCTATCCATTATGTTTTTATTGCCAAGAAAAAATCCGCTGAATCCTGCTATACCAGTTCCGCACAACATAAATACAACTTTTGATTATGGTTTTTTGCGCGGAATAGCTGGCTTCATAACAGGCATGCTTATGTATTTGTTATATCAGTCAGAAAAAATAAAACACATTTTCAAAAAAGATATTTCCGCTGCTATTGCAATTTTACTTTTAATACTTGCAATGCATTTTGCGGTCAATGATGGGTTTTGTGTTATTTTATTTGCAGCGATCGTTCTTTGTTTTGGCTGCAATGGTGGTTACCTGCACAAAGTTTGCAACAATCGCGTTGCGCAATTTCTTGGACTGATCTCGTATTCAATTTATCTAATGCAGATTTTTTTGCAGGATCCTTTTTCAAAAGGTTTGCGTTTGCCTGGTGTAACTGGTTTTGGGAGAGGAAAACAAAACATTGCTTTTGGAAGCGGGTTAATCTACTGTATAATTTATCTTTTATTGTTGATAGCAATATCATCCGTTACATATTATGTTATTGAAAACCCATGCAGAAAATTTATTAACAGGAAATGGGGAAATAAAAAATTTGATAACGTTATAGCTTCAAACATCGGCGTTCCTGAACATGCTTAGGAAATTGCTCGTATGGAGATCAACCAAAATACCCAATACAGGGAAATGATTGCAACAATGATGAGTTTATATTTACTGTGCAATTTCATTTTCATTATCTTTTTTCTGTATCAGTTTTGTATAAATTATTAACGAACTGATAAAGCCGGTACAAATTAGCAGGTGCGGAATCATGTGAATCATTTTAAATTTTAAATCGAAAAGAAGGGTATTGGAGATTTGATATGCAGAATGCAAGCTGATCTATGATTGCATTGGATCAATTAAACTGTTACGGTCTTACAAGATTTGGAAAATTTGGTTAAAAGGAGATTGGGAAAGTGCGAGAAAGAGTTGGTGATATAAAGATTGAAAGATTTTCTGGCTTTTGCAAGCATTTATCCAAATAAATATCAATGGCTGATAAACAATAACTAAGTTATTTTTCAAACACAAGCGAATCAGGATGAGCGCCCAATTCTTCAAGATTTTTTAAGATTGCCGTGTTGAAAGCATCCGGACCGCAAACATAAAATTGCTGTTTAAAATTGGTGATGTTTTTCTTCAGAAAATCTTTATCAATTTTTGTTTTGAGGTGTTTCGTGCCTGGTTGTTGCGTTATGATATTGATGAAATTTTTTCCAAGTATTTCAGAAAATTCCTCATAAAGAATAATGTCTTCGTCGGTTTTATTCGAAAAGAATAATTTATTGTTTGCAATTTTATTTTGCTGTTTTAAAAAACGCAAAATTGCAATGAATGGCGTAACGCCTGCGCCACCGGCAATAAAAATTCCTTCGCCTTTATAAGATATAGCTCCCCACGGATCGCTGATTTCAAATTTATCGCCTTTTTTTGCAGAACGCAATTGATGCGTAACACCGTTATGATCGTCATAACTTTTAATAGTGAATTCAAGATAATTATCTGATGGAAGACCGGTGAAAGTGAAAGGTCTTTTCTCATTTTCAAACCCTGTTTTTAATATGGAGAAATCTGTGGCCTGCCCGGGAGTGAATTCAAAACCTTTTGGTTTTACCACCCTGTATGAATTTACATTGTGCGTTCTGTTGATGATTTCCAATAATTCTACCGTGTATGGCATGTTCTGTTTTAATAAGTGGACTTCAAATTTACTGCATTCAGCATAAAAATTATGAACCCTTCTTTCCCAAACTGGAAAAAAATGTTTCAATATTGGAAGGAATTTTAGCTGGCAAAGCAGGTTTTAAAGCTAAAATAGTTTTGGAACGCGATTTGATTTACTGATAATGGTTTTTCATAGGATATTGGATTTTAAAACAGGGCTGGATTTTTATCCTGGCCCTTTTTTATTTCTGCTAAGAAAATAAAATTCGGTTATGCATTAACGTTAGTAATGCTGTTTTATCAGATGTTACTAAACAGGATATAAAAGAAGACTATAAAACGTAACAAAATAAAAAAACCCGCTCAATAAAATTATTGAAGCGGGCTTTATATTTAGGGGTGAAAATCTTTTTGTTGCCCGACGAGGACTTTTTTCTCTCCTTGCTCTTTTTACCTTACTTATTTGCAATCAACTACCAATAAGGATTTCAACGGAAAAGTAAAAAATAAGAAAAATAAATAAATTAAAATTTTTCCGTCCCCCGTAACGTCCCCTACAACCAAAATATCTTTACATTCGAATAAATTTATTTGAATGAACGAGCCCACTTTTGTTCTGAAAAACCCGAAAAGCAAAGAGCCAACTCTAATTTATCTTTTTTTTCGTTACAACAATCAAAAATTAAAATATTCCACTGGTGAAAAAATAAAACCGAAGTATTGGAATTCTTCAAAGCATCGGGCAAAATTAGTTATTCAATTCAAAGAAGGCACTAAACTAAATGGAACTCTTGATGACTTAGCAAGGATGGTTAAAGATTCTTATCGCGCATTACTCAATGCAAAGAAAATTCCGACACCAGAAAAATTAAGGAATGAATTAGATAAGTATTTTCATAAAGAAGAACTTAATAATACAACTGGATTACTAAAATTTATTAGCGAATTAATAGAACATAGCGAAAAAAAGAAAGGGACTTTAAAATCATATCAAAATACTTTGAATATTCTTATTAATTACAAAAACCAAATTAAAAAGTGATATTGATTTTGATTCTATAGATATGGATTTTTATTACAGCTTCCTGAAATATTTACAAAAGGAGAATTATGCACAAAATACAATTGGCGGGATTATTAAGAATGTAAAAGTTTTTATGAATGAAGCTGTTGATCGAAAATTGACGACAAATTTTGAATTTCGAAATAGGAAATTTAGAAAATTAGAAGAGGTCTGTTAATAAAATTTATTTGGATGAAAACGAAATTCAAAAGATTTACGAGCTTGACTTGTCTCAAATCCCAAACTTGACAAAGCTCGAGATTTGTTTATAATTGCTTGTTATAGTGGATTACGATTTTCAGATTTAAGAACTTTAAAATCAGAGAACATTATTGATGGCAGTAATTTTATTAAAATTAAAACCGAAAAAACTGGCGAATTTGTAATCATTCCAATGCATAGATATGTTCGCGAAATATATTTAAAATATAATCATGGTTTACCTGCAATAATGAGTAATCAAAAAATGAATGATTATCTAAAAGAAATTGGTGAAAAAGCAAAATTGCAAGAAATGATAAAAATCGGTATTACGAAAGGTGGCAAAATCGAGCATGAAACGTACAAAAAATTTCAACTGATTTCATCGCATACTGCCAGACGTTCTTTTGCAACCAATGCATATTTAAAAAATGTACCATCTATTTCAATTATGAAAATAACCGGACATCAAACAGAAAAAGTTTTTATGAAATATATTAGAATAAGCCAAGAAGAAAATGCAACAAAATTGCGTGAACATCCATTCTTTAATTAAATGCAATTTATTATGGCGGAAAATATAAATGATTTAGAGTTTGAGAATATTAGCGAAGAAGATACAGGATATTTAATGGATGAATTATTAAGCCCCAATAGTAAAGGGCTAATTAATGTTTTAACAACATTAAATAAAAGAATAAATGATCTGGAGCATAAGGTTTTTATAAACAAAAAAACCTCAATTACAACTCGCGCTCAGCAAATGTTACTGCTTAAGCATCTTGGTATGATTGAAAAAATAGACAGTTTAAATATGAAGGTTAAAGACAAAGCGAAGTTGTTATCATTCCTATTGAATGTATCATATGATAATATTAAGAAAGACCTTGAAACAATTCACAATGATAGTGATTCGGATTTGATGACAGAAAAAAACTATGAGTTCCTCTACTCGTTATTTAAAGAAATTAAACTGACTGAAAAGACAATTGAAATTGAACTGATTCTTGATAAAATAAAACTTAAAAAAAGTAAAAGAAAGTAAATAGAGGTTACCTGTCAGGATACCCTTTAAATAAATAATTATTGATTTGCTTTTTAAAAAATATTTTATGGAGCAAATTATATTATCAGGTTTGAGTGTTACGGAATTAATAGATAGAATAGAGCTTCGAATAGATGAATGTATGAAACGATTATCCAAAGCTGAGGAAATTAAAGAAGTAAAGCTTATATCACGTCAGGAAACGGCGGATTTACTTAAAATAACATTGCCTACTTTGAGAACGTGGACGAAATTCGGTTTAGTGAAAGGTTATAAAATCGGCCATAGGGTTTTGTATAAATTGGATGAAGTAATGGAATCTGTTACTGAATTTTCTGTAAGTGGATGTAGCAGGTAAATAATACTTGAATTCTTGTTTAAATTGTGAATTTTGAATTTTGTGACCGTTATTGTTTCATCAGCGTTTCATTTTAGCGAAAATCAAAAAATTAAAATCCAAATCCTTTTGAAAACCCCGCCGGAGGCATTTTACTTAGTTTAACTATTCGATTTTAATCAGGTAAAATTTTTGCCAAAATGTCCGTAAGATTTTGAGAAAGAAGAGTTGTTTACATCGTATTATTTTTCATTGTAATATCAAGCCTCTACTAATTTTTTCAATTTGATTTTAAGCCCACTTAAAAGCTCATGCGTCGGTTTTGTTTTTCTAAGCATTCTAATGTTATCTCAAATGGAGTTAAGAAAATTACCGCGTTTAAATTCAGTAAAGAATAACTGGTTTTTTTTCGAGTGCATGTCCAAATGGTTCACTTAGGACGGCGTGGCTTAGTAACACGCCGTCATTCCTATCACTATTGATAGTCTTTTTAGGAGTGCAGACATAAAAAGGATAAATAGTTACTAGATTAAAATAAATAAAAAATACTTTTTTATATAAAATAATTGCAGAGCATTTTTTTAGGATTCGAATTATTGTGAATCTTATTTTAGCAAATGGGATAGCCAGTTTTTCGTTCGTTGATTCTTCTTTTGGTAAAAGCAAGAATTCTCATCTAAAATAATTTAGTTGAGTTACTTTAATTTTTATATTTTGTACAAACATTTTTTCTAAAAAAATACTATGGATTAAGCAAACATATTATTAATCATATCAGCGTTAGCTTTTCTTGTGGTCGAAAACTGCGAATTTTTTAAATCATACAAGGAAAAAGCAAAGCGCTCACGCCATGGCGTGGGCTATTGCTTTTTGTATGATTGGCATTTCGCAGTGCCTCGACTACTAAAGTTTAATTGTCCCACGCTGTTTTTTTAATTGTCTGTCAGGGGCACAGACATAAAAATAAAAAGATGGCAAAATTTTTAGAAGGAAACGAACTCAATTTAGCATTAGAAAATATTTTTTTGGAAGCAGAGGAGCAACTTATTTTAATTTCTCCTTACATTAAATTTCACGCGAGGGATTTAGATGCATTACGCGAAAAAAAAAATAAGCCGAAAGTTAAATTAACTATCGTTTTCGGTAAGAATGAAAATGATATTTCAAAAAGTATTGGTTTTGATGATATAGAGTTTTTGAAAGATTTTCCTAATATTGAAATTCGCTATGAAAGTCGTCTTCACGCGAAATATTATACCAACGAGAAAACTGCACTTCTTACCTCTATGAATCTTTTGGATTACTCACAAAATAATAATATTGAAGTTGGGATATTGATGAATTCGAATTTATTTAATGCCTTAGCAAATTTTTTTATTGACGATACAATTGACGCAAGAGCTGCGACCTATTTTAAAAAAGTAGTAGAAAACGCTGAAATATTGTTTCAAAAAATACCTGAATACGATGGTACATTATTGGGTTTAGCAAAAAAATATAAATCTTCAAGAATTGAGAAAGATTTATTATCAAAATTTTTAATAAAAAAGCAAAGAGCAGATGCACAATTATTTTTGAATAAAGACAAAAACAAATTTGATAAGCCATTTTCAAAAATCACACAATTCGGTTATTGCATTCGAACAGGAGTGAAAATACCTTTTAATATTAAAAGACCAATGGGTGACGAAGCTTATGCAAGTTGGGTTAAATTTAAGAATGAAAATTATCCAGAAAAATTTTGTCATTTTTCAGGTGAAGAATCTTACGGTAAAACATCAATATGGGAGTCCAATTTTACCAAAAAACTTCGGGAAAGTGAAAGATTTTCTTTAGCTTATTTTAATGCAGCGAGTTAAATTGTGTAACTGATTCTACGTTTTATATTCATGTCGAGATTAATTTTAGAGGACTTACTGCTGAACATATTAAGTGATGATATAAAGTATTTGATTTCATACTTTGTTTGATAAATCACGATAATATCTACTTTTCTATGATTTCAAAGCGTTGTGATTTGGCCAATGTAATGCTGTTGTAATCATCGATGTCCTTAAATTGATATTCCCATAACGAATAAAAATTTCCGCGTTTTTCAAAGAAAAGGGTTTTTACTTTTTTCTTTGTATGATATTGCCATTGTCTGAAAGGATAAAATAATTGTCTGATAATTGTATTATTCGTCTGGCTATTTTTTGCTTCAATTAGAACTACCTGATTTTTTCCTTCGTAACCGGCATCTACTTCTGTCTGTACGCTTTCGGCTATGATAGTTTGTTTACCCACTTTGAAGGAAAATTTTGGCGTGTATTTTCTACCTCGAATTGTTAATACAAGCGTGTCATCTTCCATGAAAGTGCGAACTAGACTTGCAGCATAGGCAAAATCTAAATGTTGCATTTCAGAATTTCCGACTTGCGAAGTGTCAAGAATAAAATCAAGTTTTGAAGTGTAAATATTTGCAGAAGTTTCAATCAAAGGAATATCAAGATAACCTTCGCCTTTTACAACGGCATATTCTCCATTACGAGTTGGGAGGAGAAAAAGATTGTTTTCAATGAAAACCTGGGGTCTATCTTCCCGACTGTCTTGTTTGCAAAGAATACGAACCTCTCTTTCGTTAGTTTTTGTGAAGTGCTTTGTAGCATGTTTTATCTGCTCTGCTGAAATAATAAACGGGGTTTTATTAAAATCGTGCTTTTGAATATCGTAAACATCAAAAATTGCTTTCCAAGAATTAACATTCATTGATTATCTTTTTCTTTATGTTTTCTCGTAAATCAAAAATTCCTGCTCCTGTTTTATACCATTCACCATCTTCTTTCCACCAGCCTTCCCAAGACATTTTTCTGCCGATGAATTTTGGTGGTGGATAGTTTACATCTTCTTGCCCCCAAATCCATTTATATGCTTTCAAAATTGCTTCAGAATCTTCTCCAGCTGGGTTGGTTAATTTATGTGTTATAACTAAATCAGGTTCTTCTCCATTATAAACTCGTTCCAAAGCATTAATTATCTCTATGGTAGCTTTTGGATTTTCTTTTCCTTTTTCTTCTAAATCTTCAAAAATCTGCCGGTGAGTGATTTGCCATAGGGAATTATCTTCAGGTTTGTAAATGAAAACAAAAAAATCTTCTTTGGCAATTCTGCCATATGATTGTTTTCCACCCGGTTTTACAATAACAATTCTTCTTCCATCCGAAAGCTGTTCCACTTCAAATCCCCTATATTCAATAGCTGTTAATGCTTCCATGAATTCTTCCTTAGGAGCATTAATGATTTTGATTTTCTTTAAATCAATTGTATGATGATAAATATTTTTTGACATTAATAGAATTAGAAAAAAGCAGGTTGGCTTGTAATTTTTTTATAGCGTTTAATTGTAAGGTTGATAAAATCCTCACTAATGTCAATACCTATATATTTTCGGTTGCCAACTATTTTTGCTGCAATACCTGTTGTGCCGCCGCCATTGAACGGATCAAGGATTAAACTTCCTTCATTAGAAGACGAAAGAACGATACGTTTGAGTAATGCTAATGGTTTTTGAGTGGGATGTTTGCCAAAAATTTTTTCGTCTGGAGTTGGTGTTGGGATGCTCCAGACACTACGCATTTGCTTGTCCGGAACCTTTATCTTGTCCTCAGAAAATACTCCGTTTTTCATTTGGTCGTAGTTGAAAATATGTCTGGCTTTTTTGTCCTTTTTTGCCCACAAAAGTGTTTCATGGCTGTGAGCAAAAGTAGTACAAGCAAGGTTTGGAGCAGCATTTGGTTTGAACCAAGCTATGTCATTTAGAATATGGAAATTTAATTTTTGAAGAAGGTAGCCACATTGATAAATGCTATGATTTGTTCCACTAATCCAAATTGTACCTTCAGATTTCAAAACTCTTCTGCACTCTGCTAACCATGTTTCATGAAATTTTAAGTCTTCATAAAAGCCTTTGCTTTTATCCCATTCGCCTTTGTTCACCTTTACCATACGTCCAGCATGACAAGTAATTCCGTCATTCGATAAATTGTATGGGGGATCGGCAAAAATCATATCAATAGAATTATCTGGAAAACGACTCATGATTTCTAAACAGTCACCAACATACAATGCTGTGTCTTGGGTTATGAGTGTCGGATTAATGGATTTTTGAATACCGTTTTGCGTTAAAGAATTTATAATGTTCTCAAGATCTATATTCTCTGTGAATTCGCTTTTCATATCTACAAAGATATTTAATAAATCTAGTGGTGTTTGCGCAAATTGGTTTGTTTTTATTCACAAACTGTGAATGAAGACAGGAGGGCTTCCGAAAAAAGATAAGCTAATAGGTGGTAAGATTAATAATTCGTGGTTTAATGATTACTACATCTTGATGATAAAGATACAGAAATTAAATATTTGATAAAATACGAAATATCTTTCTTATGAAGTAATTAGTAAAGATAATTACTGTATTAATTACAAACAGACCTTCATTGATTGCAAAGAAGAAGGATTATAAGTGCAACTCCTTAGTTAGTTAAAAAAAATTATTTTAACCCATTATAGAAAAAGGAGAAATGAAATTTATTATCTAATTATGCAATTATAAATTTTAGTAAAAAAATTTATATGGCAATATTAACAAGAGCACAATTTGCTTCAATTGCTGAAAGTAAATCTGGATCAAGAGGTCTTCGTGGAGTTGTAAACGAAAGCAGATTATTTACAAAAGCAGCATCAATAACAACCATTTTTCTTTCCCACGCGCATAATGATAAAGAGGTAATAGAACAAGCGAAAATATTTTTTGAAGACTTAGGAATTAGTATATATGTTGATTGGGCTGATAAAACAATGCCAGAAAATCCGAATGGTGAAACAGCTCAAAAAATAAAAGATCAAATAATAAACAGTAACGATAAGTTTATTTTACTTGCAACTAACAACGCCGTTTCCTCAAGATGGTGCAATTGGGAAGTAGGCTTAGCGGATCCATTTAAATTTCCTAAAAGAAAAATGGCTCTTTTGCCTTTAGCTGATAATAGTGGAACATGGAATGGAAACGAATACTTACAAATTTATCCCAGGTTAGAAAAAGGAAATACTTATCCAAACGATTATTTTGTATGGTATCCGGATGGTTCCAACGAGCTTATTTCGAATTGGCTTAAAAGACAATAAAATGGTAACGAATAATCAAATTATATTCAACTAATGATTAACACCTTCTAATTTATGAAATTCTTGAAATTTATTACAGGTACAAAATTGTAGATAAAAAAAGAGAGGCTCTTTCATATTAATCTGGAAATGAAAAATGACAAATGAAATAACTGATTTTATTAATGATTTTGTAAGTGCATTAAAAGAAAATAACGCAGTCATCTTTGCAGGGGCAGGAATGTCCGTTGAGTCTGGATATTTTAATTGGCAAAAGTTAATGACTCCAATTGCTGAAAAACTGGAATTAAATATTTCGGAAGAATATGACCTCGCGATGCTTGCACAATTTTTTGTTGATGATAAAAAAGGAAGAGGTGAATTAAATCAAATTTTAGTTAATGAATTCCATAAAGCCGGTATAACTTTAACAGAAAATCATAGAATTCTTTCAAGACTTCCAATTCAAATTTATTGGACAACAAATTTTGATTCACTGATTGAAGATTCTTTAAAAGCCCAAGGGAAAACACCCGATGTAAAAAGAAATCAAGATAATCTTTCAATAAACTTACCTCGAAGAAAATTGTTTCCGGTTTTGGGCTTGGAGTTGGAAGCGGGGTAATAAATGGCGTTCTTGATAATATGTCTGATAGAAAAAATCAGAATCTTGATAATTACCTAATTCTCCGACCATTTCCGCAATTTAAAAGTTCTGATAAAAAATTAGAAATTATTTGGAGAGAGTATCGGGAATCATTTATTCCATTGGCTGGAATAGCAATATTTATTTTTGGAAATAAAGTTAAAGGTGAAGAAATTATTCTCGCAGATGGTATGAAGGAAGAATTTGATATAGCAGTTTCAAAAGGATTAAAAGTTATTCCAATAGGATCAACAGGATACATGGCAAAAGAATTACATGGGATAGTAATGAAAGAGTTTGAAAAGTATTTTCCCGAAAATCCGGAATTGGAAGTAGATTTTGGACTCCTTGGAGATATTAATCTTGATGCTGAGAAAATTATATCTATTTTAATTAAAATTCTAAAAAACTTAAACAAATAATTATATGGCAAGAAGAGCATTTTTTAGTTTTCATTATGAAAATGATGTTTGGAGAGCAAATATTGTAAGGAACAGTTGGGTTACGAAAAATGATCGAGAAACTGCCGGCTTTGTTGATGCAGCTGATTTCGAAAAGGTTAAAAAGGGAGGGGACAGTAATATAAAAAAATGGATAACCGATCAGCTAATTGGAACCTCAGTAACTGTAGTTCTAATTGGTAGCGAAACTAGTAACAGAGAATATGTAAAGTATGAATTACAAAAAAGTTTGGAAAAGGGAAATGGTATGATTGGAATTTACATTCATCAAATAAAGGATAGATTCGGAAATACGTCAACTAAAGGCTCAAATGCTTTTGGCGAGATAGGAAAGGATAAAAATGGGCGTTCTGTATACTTTAGTGTGGATTATTTAACTTATGATTGGATTGATAGTGATGGATATAATAATATTGGAAACTGGATTGAAGATGCTGCAAAAAAAGCTGGAAAATGACTATACCGGAATTAAAAAGCGAGTTTTTAAAGAGATTGCCTTTTTTTGAAAGGGCTATGAAGAATGTTATTCAAGCTTTTGAACTTTTTTTGCAAGAACATAATTTGAGTTATTTAACAGTAGAAGGTCGATTGAAGTCTTTTGATTCTTTTGTCGAAAAAATTGAAAGGAAGAAGTATTCAAAACCTTTTGAAGAAAATCAAGATTTTATTGGAATTCGAATAATTCTTTATTATTTGTATGATATTAAAGTAATACAAGAAATTATTGAATCTGAATTTGAATTACAAGAATCCTTTGATAAGGAAAGTGAACTTGAAGTGAATGAATTTGGTTATAGATCGAAACATTCAAATTGTGAAAATTAAAAAAGAATGGTTAAGTGCTCCTAATTATCGTGGCTTAGAAGATGTGAAAATTGAATTTCAAATAAGAACAATTTTAATGCATGCGTGGGCTGAAATTTCTCATAAGTTCTCTTATAAAAAAAAGGACCAAATCCCTACAAAAGATTTAGAACGGGAATTGTTTTTAATAAGTGCAAATTTCGAAAGTTCCGACAAGCAATTACAAGTTTTTAAAAATAAAGTAGAGGAATATAAAGATGAGGTAAAATTATCTTTGGAATCATTAACCTCTTTACGAAAGAAAGAAAATTATATGATAAATTCTCAGACGTTTAAAGGTTTCGATTTAAACTACGATAGTCTTAGTGCATTATTAGATTTTTATTTATCTGGTTATCCTCGAAATCAAAATTCTACAATGAGTTCTTTAGAGAGGATGCGCAAGAGAAATTTTAATATTGCTCAAGTTGAAGAATTATTACAGGGAATTCAACCCTATGCATCAGAAATTAATAAAAAAGTATTTCCCGATAGGAATCTCCATTTAACACAAGGAACGCTTCTTGCTTATGCTGACGATATTTTTAATTCGTATTTGCCCGATATAATTATATCAGACAAACGCAGAGAAATTGTCGAAGAGCTTAAGAAGAAAATTTTAGCTGATAATAAGGGAAAAAATGGCTAGATATGTTTTTTTTAGTTTCGCTTACAATGATGTAAAAAACTTCAAAGTAAACGTCATTCGTAATAGCTGGTTATTAAATAATTCAAGTGGAACTTTTGTTGATGGCTCAATTTGGGAAACAGAAAAAACAAAGTCGCCAAAAGCTATTATGAGATTAATTGACAGGGGAATGAATGGAACGTCCGTAACTGTAGTTCTTATTGGAGATGAAACTGCAAATAGAAGATGGATTAATTACGAGATTGTGAAAAGTTTTGAGAAAGGAAATGGAATTTTGGGTGTTCATATTAATAGGATAAGAAGTAAGGATGGAATAATATCATCTCGTGGCCCGAATCCTTTAGATAGACTTGGATTTCAAATATCAGAAGACGGTAGGAAAATTTATTTTTATGAATTAATAAATCGAAAGTGGGAAATATATTCTGATTTATCTTGAGATCAATAATAAGAAGTCAAATACAATATATTTTGACGACAGCTTTTGGAGAGGGAATGAATATGGCGAATTCTATAAATTTTCTGAAAAATTTGAAACACTATGTTGGGACTTAGATAATGGGTACAAAAATTTCTCTTCGTGGGTCGAAGATGCCGGTAAACAAGCAGGTCGTTAATTATAAAAGATCAATAGTAATATGGACTCATTAAAATGTTAACAGAAATATTTTTAGATAATAATTTTAAATTATTTAAATCAAGTAACGGTTCAAATAGTTTAGACAATTTGAACCGAATAAATATATTTATTGGAGAAAATAATTCAGGGAAAAGTAGATTAGTAAGAGCCCTATTTTCAACAGAATTTGATTTTGTTTTTTCGGAAGTTAATACAAGAGACATTAAAGTCGAGTTTGAAAAGTTAAAGAGTAAAATAGAACAATACTTTTTTGAAGTTGGAGTAGGTGAAGTTGACAATATTTTAAAAAAATTAAATGAGTTTAATGAAAAGCTAGCGAAATATAATAGCATTTACGTAAATCAACTAATTAATGAGATATTGAGTTTTTGGGATTTATTTTATAATATAACTGTCACCGGATATTCGCATTTAGAAGGTAGAAATCAAATTAGTAAAACGGCAAAACAAATTGAATTTGACCTAAGAACTTTTGCCGAAGAAATAAATCACAAAATCCGAAAATTAATTCCTATTCAATTTGATTATAGTTTAAGTAAAATATATATTCCTATTTTGCGAGGATTACGCCCGACACAACATGATAATGCTTTTAAATTTAACGAAACGATTGACAATTATTCGTTAAGAACATTAAGAGATTATTTTGATAAGAAAGAAATTTTAGCAGATAAAATTTATACAGGTTTGCGTCTTTATAACGATGCAAAAAAAATGTTATTAGGCAAGCAAGCAGGAAGACTTGAAATAAAATCGTTTGAAGATTTTATTAGTAGAAATTTTTTTAATTCGAAACCATTTACATTAATTCCAAATATTGAAGATGATTCTTTGCATGTTTCAATTGATAATGAAGAAAAGGCCCATTTATGAATTAGGAGATGGCATACAATCAATTATTATTTTATTATATCCGTTATTTTTTAATCGGAAAAAAAATTCATTAGTTTTTATTGAAGAGCCAGAAAACTCAATGCATCCCGGATTTCAAAGATTATTTATTGAAACGTTGATGAATGAAGAGTTTAAAGATTTTCAATTTTTTATTACAACCCATTCCAATCATTTACTTGATATTACTTTCGATTTAAATAATATTTCTGTTTATACTTTTAAAAAAAATAAGAACTCCATCGGTAACTCATATTTGGTTGATAACACTTCAAATGATTTGAATAGTATATTAGATTTAATAGGGGTAAGGAATTCTTCTGTTTTTTTAAGTAATTGTACAATTTGGGTTGAAGGTATTACAGACAGATTTTATATTCGTAGATATCTGGAAGTTTATCAAAAGGATCTTATTACGAAAGGCGAAATTAAAAGTCCTTTTAGAGAAGATACACACTTTTCGTTCATAGAGTATAGTGGGGGAAATATAGCACATTGGTCATTTGGTGACGAGTCATACATTGATGAGGAGTCATTTAATAAAATATCTAGCAATAAAATTAGTTCTAAAATATTTTTATTAGCAGATAAGGATAATGTCAATTTAAATGAAGATTCAGCAAAAGCAAAAAAATTCGATCTTCTTAAAAAGCAATTAAAGGAAAATTTCAAAATTACTGATTCAAAAGAAATAGAAAATACATTGGGGCCCAAGATAATTATCCAAACTATTCAATTGCTTGAAGGACAAAATCAAATTGCATTTAATGAAGATGATATTCGATATGAAGTTTATCGAGAAGTTGGATTGGGTAAATTTATTTCAGATAATTTTAAAAATTTAAAACGCAAGTATAATACAAGTAGTGGAACGATATTTTGCAAACTTGAATTTTGCAAAAAAGCAATTAAACTTATAAATTTTAAGGATGACTTGACAACAGAAGGTTTAGAACTTGCAAGGTTAATATTTAATTTTATTAAACAAAATAATCCAGAATTTAGGAACTAATCTGTCCCCTAAATCGTCCCCTTTGTTACATTTACATTAATAATAAATTAATTAACATAGTTTTATAAAAAATAATTGTTGCCCGACGAGGACTCGAACCTCGGCAAACTGAACCAAAATCAGTTGTACTACCACTATACTATCGGGCAATCCGTTAATTGGAGTGCAAAAGTAAGATTCGGAAAAGATGTTCCAAATGAATTTCAATAGTCAATAGCCAACAGTCAATGGTCAACTGCCCTTGCTATAAAATGTATGCTTCATACTTTATTACCAACTAACTGTTGTCCGTTGACTATTGACTGTTGACTATCTTCCTCTTCTTTCAATCTTTTAATAAAGTCCAAAGCATCGGGAACAACATCGCACATAATAGTTATTAACGAACCGGGTTTTGCATTTTTATATGCATAAACAATGGCGTCTTTTTCTTTATGAATAATTGCGAGAGGAATTTCTTTTGTTTTTGTTTCATTAATTCCTTCAACCAAAAGACCGATAATGTCTTCGGCTGTTCTTCCGCGTAAATTTTTATCCTGGCGAATAATTATTTCATCAAAATTTCTTGCAGAAATTCTTCCAAGCTCGCGAATGTCATCATCGCGCCTGTCGCCGGTTCCGCTTATGATCCCGATTTTTGGCGAACCATCCATCTTGCTAACAAAATCGCAAAGCAATTCTAATCCTGCAGGATTGTGTGCAAAGTCAACCAAGAACTGAAAATGTTTGAACTGAAATAAATTCAATCTTCCCGGAGTTTGCACCGGTGAAGGAATAAAAGTTTGCAGTGCAAGACGAATATCTTCTACCTTAATATTTCTGAAAATATACGTTGAAAGAACAGCTGGTAAAGTGTTCATGATATTATGAATTGCTTTGCCACCAAACGTTAGCGGAATTTCTGTAACTTTTTCAATGCGGATTTTCCAATTGCCTTTTAAAAGAGTAACATATCCATTTTCGTAAACTGCAGCGATGCCGCCATCTGCGCAATGTTTTTTTATACGCGGATTATTTTCATCCATGCTGAACAAAGCAATATTGCATTCAACATTATCTTTCATCGCATATACCAAATCATCATCTGCATTTAATATTGCATAGCCATGTTTGAAAACAGTTTCTGCAACAACGCTTTTTACTTTTGCCATTTGCTCAAGATTATCAATTCCGCCAAGCCCGAGATGATCGGCAGTTACATTTGTAATAACAGCAATATCGCAATTGGAAAATGCTAATCCTGATTTTAAAATTCCACCGCGCGCGCATTCGAGCACAGCAAAATCAACGGTTGGATCTTTCAAAACAAATAATGAACTCAGCGGACCGGTGCAATCGCCTTTCATCATCATTTGATTTTGAATATACACACCATCGGAAGTTGTGTAACCAACTTTATAGCCCGCAGTTTTTACAATATGCGCAGTTAATCTTGCTGTAGTTGTTTTTCCATTTGTTCCGGTGATAGCAATGATAGGAATTCTTCCATTCGTTCCTTTTGGATAAAGCATATCCACAACAGGCTCCGCAACATTGCGCGGCAATCCTTCTGATGGTTCTATATGCATACGGAAACCCGGAGCTGCATTGACTTCCAGCACAGCTCCGCCGTTTTCGGTTATAGGTAACCGTAAGTCCGGCGCCATAATATCAATTCCGCAAATATCCAGTCCGATTATTTTTGCAATTCTTTCTGCAAGAAAAATATTAACAGGATGCACTTCGTCGGTAACATCTGTAGAAGTTCCACCGGTGCTTAGATTTGCAGTTGGTTTTAATAAAACAAGTTCTCCTTTTGGTGGAATTGTTTGCAGCGTATAATTTTTTTCATCCAGCATTTTTTGTGTGAACTCATCCACTTTAATTTGCGTTAAAACTTTTTCATGACCATAACCTCTGCGCGAATCTTTATTTGTTTCATCAATCAGCCATTGAATATCGTGCTTGCCATCGCCGATAACTGAAGCCGGTGTTCTTAATGCAGCGCAAATAAATTTTGAATTGATAACAAGCACGCGAAAATCAAAACCTCTGATAAATTTTTCGCAGATAACGCTACGCGAATATTTTTGCGCAGCAGCTAATGCGGTCAACGACTGTTCCCAATTCATAATATTTGTTGTTGCGCCTTTTCCATGATTTCCATCAATTGGTTTTAAAACGATCGGATAACCAAGTTTGTCAATCGCATCTTTCAATCCTTCTTCAGTTCTTATTATCACTCCGCGCGGTACAGGAATTTCTGCAGCTTCCAATAAATTTTTTGTTTCTTCTTTGTCGCACGCAATATCCACAGCTATGGAAGATGTAGTGCTGGCAATAGTTGCGCGAATTCTTTTTTGATTCACGCCATAGCCTAATTGCACGAGCGATTGTTTATTCAATCGTATGTAAGGAATGCCACGTTTCATCGCTTCATCAACAATGCAACCAGTGGATGGACCTAACCTCGTGTCTTCGCGGATTTCACGCAACCGCTGAATATCCTCTGCCAAATCATAATTAATATTATCTGCCAATGCCTGCGTAATCTTTACAGCAGCGCGTGCCGCGTATACGCCTGCATCTTCTTCCATGTAACTGAACACAACATAATATTCACCTTCGATGCCGGTGCCGCGTGTGCGACCAAAACCGGTATCCATGCCTGCGAGCGTTTGCAATTCGAGAGCGATATGTTCGATAACATGTCCCATCCACGTTCCTTCTTCAACGCGCTGAAAAAATCCGCCGGGAGTTCCAACACTGCAACGATGCTCATACATAGAAGGAAATAATTTTTCCAATCTTTCTCTGAAACCTGCGATGGAGTTGGTTGGGCGTTGTTCCATTTCTTCAAGATCGAGTTTCATCTGGATCAATTTCGGGCGACGAATGCTCCAGTAATTCGGGCCTTTTAATATTTTGATTTCAATAATCTTCATAAAAAAATAGTTGGGATAGGTAATTTAGTTTTTTTCTTTTTTGTAACCAAGTTTATTACACCTGATAGCTTATAGCTAATAGCTATGAGATTGGAGCATGAACTTTTAAAAGAGCGAATAAATTTTGCATAGATTTTTTTGAATTTTTTTAGCGATTTCAAAATTGAAACTGAAGCTCAATAGTAGCATAAACGATGAACGTAATGCGACGCAACGATGATGCTATGAAAAACAAATGCTGGTATCACAAAAAAGCTAATAGCTATCAGCTAACGGCTATTAGCTTATCATAGCTTTTTCTTATATTTAATTTTCAAACCAACAAACATGAGAGATTTCAATCGTCGATCTTTTCTAAACACATTCGGCACATTATCCGCTTCTGCATTTCTTACTTCAATCGCAAAACCGGCATGGAGCCGCAATTTGCACAAAGCATTAATGAACGCTGAAACCCGCACCCCGCAAGAGTTAGCGGGCGATGAAGATTTTTGGTATTACGTGCAGGAATCATTTACTGTTTCGCCAAACATCATCAATTTGAATAACGGCGGCGTTTCTCCATCACCAAAAGTTGTGCAGGATGCGATGAAAAGATATTTCGATTTTTCTAACGAAGCGCCGAGTTATTATATGTGGCGGATATTAGATCAGGGTCGTGAACCGTTGCGAAGAAATCTTGCAAAACTTGCAGGTGTTTCACCCGAAGAAATTGCAATGCACCGAAACGCTTCGGAAGCTTTGGAAACAGTTATTTTCGGATTGGATCTGAAAGCAGGAGATGAGGTTGTGCTAACGAAACAAGATTATCCGAACATGATCAATGCATGGAAACAACGCGAGCTTCGCGATGGAATAAAATTAGTTTGGTTGAATTTAGAATTGCCAAGTGAGGATAATGATTATCTCGCAAATCAGTACATACATGCATTCACTTCAAAAACAAAAGTGGTTCACATAACACATATCATTAACTGGAATGGACAAATAATGCCGGTGCGAAAAATTGCCGACGCCGCGCATAAACAAAATATTGATGTGCTGGTTGACGGCGCGCATAGTTTTGCGCATTTTCAATTTACGATTCCTGAACTTGGCTGCGATTATTTTGGAACGAGCCTCCACAAATGGCTGGCATCCTGTATCGGCACGGGTATGCTTTTTGTAAAAAAAGAAAAAATAAAAAATATATATCCATTATTTGCCGGCGGTGATCCCAAAAGTGAAGACATAAGAAAATTTGAAAATCTCGGAACACGTCCATTTTTTATTGAAGAAGCAACAGGAAAAGCAATTGAGTTTTACGATATGATCGGTGCCGAAAGAAAAGAACAACGACTGTTTTATTTGAAAAATTATTGGATGAGCAAAGTGAAAGATATTCCGAAAGTGAAAATAGGAACTTCGTTAAAACCCGGATTCAGTTGCGCTATCGGAATTGTAAATGTAGAAGGGAAAAAACCATCTGAGCTTGATAATTTTCTTTTTGATAAATATAAAATTCATTGCGTAGGTATTGAGTGGGAAAATATTCACGGCGCGCGGATAACACCTAATGTTTATACAACTACAAAAAATCTTGATCTTCTCGTCGAAGCTATTGACAAATTTGCGAAGTCGTGAATGGTCAATGGCAAATAAAATAAAAAACGTATCAGGTTTTAAAACTGATACGTTTTTTTTATAAATAATTGTTTCATTATTGTTTTTGTATTGTCAATGGAGAAATTATTACTCCCGATGTATAATTCCAACTAAAAGTACAATCAGTATTTGTAACAGTTAAAGTGCCTTCATAAATTATTCCTTGAAATATAACCGTGAAATTATTTGTGCCGATATTTAATTGACTGATTGATGGAATTCCCGTAGCCGGAGTAGCCGCGCCTGTTAAATTACCGCAAGGATTTTCTGTTACAGTTGCAAAAACAAAACCATATCCCGATGTTGTATCTGGCGTGAGAGTATAATCAAGCAGCGGATACTGGTTACCGTAAGTTTGTTGCGTATGCGCTATAAAAGCCAAACCTGTATCGGAATAAGAAACCGGTGTAAGAATAATTTGGTCGTTGGAATTTATAGGAACCTGCGCAAGAATATTGCAATGCGCCCATTCTCCTGACGAATCATTATAAATACTGTCTATAACAGTTACTGGTGATGAAGTGCTATCGTACGGTGAGGTTGCAGCAGAGTCTGCAAAATAGCTCGCCGTAATTTTATACGATCCGGAATTTGAAAATAGAATAACCGATTTATTTCCTGTTGCGGAAATCCAGGTTGCTGCTGATGATGGATTAACCGTCCACCGCACAACTAAATCGCTCGTAACAACATTGGTGGTTGCAACAAGTGGTTCGCCTCTTTTTATGCTTGAATTGGATAATGTTAATGTAGGTTTAACTGAACCTGAATTATTTTTTTTGCACGACACTCCAAAAACTACAACAAGACAAAATAAAACAAGGGCGCTGATTATATTTTTCATAATTATTTTTTTAGATTGACATTCACAAATAACTAAGCGTTGCACGATTGTTTGTTAATTTAAAAGATATTTTTGTAACCAGCTTCAGTAATTCTGTTAAACATCGTTGCGTCGCACTCTTGTACAGAAGAAATTCTATTGAGCGCCTCCCAAATTCTATCATTCAAAAAATTTAAGCTGGAATGGATTGTGAAAGATGAGTTCATAAAAAAATATTTTTTCAACAATTCTTATTCTTCATTTCCGTTATTTTTGCAGCTACTAAACATTAAATTGCATGTCTCTACCTGCGGGAAAACTTATTGCTATTGGCGGCGCGGAAGATAAAGGCACTGACTCGGATAATGATAGTGCGCAACGGGGCAATCTCAATTTTTTTGAGCTTGGTATTTTACGCCGCATTGTTGAAGAAGCTGGCGGCCCGCTTTCTCAAATAGAAGTTATCACAACCGCATCAACAATTCCTTACGAAGTTGGAAACAATTACCTGAATGCATTTGGAAAGATCGGTTGTACAAATATAGGCGTGATGCACATTCGCAACCGCGAAGATGCTATGAAACCGGAATACCTTGAAAGAATACGCATGTGCAACGGCGTTATGTTCAGCGGTGGCAACCAGTTGCGGCTGACTGCAACATTTGGCGGCACGGATTTTTTAAAAGTTTTACATGAGCGTTACCGTTATGAAAGTTTTGTTATTGCAGGAACTTCTGCCGGAGCTATGGCAATGAGCAATACAATGATCTATGAAGGTAATGCGGCAAAAGCGCACCTGAAAGGCGAAGTGAAAATTACATCTGGCTTAGGTTTTATTGATAGCATAATTATTGATTCGCATTTTGAAAAGCGCGGAAGATTTAACCGGCTGGCGCAGGCTGTTGCAACAAATCCATCGTGTATAGGTATAGGTTTGAGCGAAGACACAGGTATGCTGCTCACTAACGGAAACAGGCTGGAAGCAATCGGCAGTGGATTGGTAATTATTATAGACGGGCATAATATTCTTCATTCAAATATTGCAGATATTCCTGAAGGAAATCCAATCAGCATCGAAAATTTGCGGGTGCATTTTTGCGAAAAAGGAAATGGTTATGATATCGCAGAAAGAAAATTTTTGATGGAAGCAAGAGATGGCGCGCTGATAAAAAAACAAGTGGATGTGGAGTAAGTATGAAGTATGAAGTTTGAAGTACGAAATAAGAAATTAAAAATAAGAAATGAGAAAGTGAAATACATTATTAAGCGGTTTCTGACTTTCTAATTTATTATTCCTTATTTTTCATTTCTCATTTTCAGATTGTTTTTACGAGATAATAATTTTTCTTCCCTTTTTGTACAAGCAAATATTTTTTGTGTAGCAGCAACCTGCTGTCAACCATCAACTGCAAACCGTCAACTTTTTTCCTGTTAATGCTGATGCCTCCGCCCTGGATCATTTTTCTTGCTTCACCTTTGCTGGATAAAATATTTGTTTCTGCTAAAAAACTTACTACATCAATTCCTGCATTAATTTTTTCTAAAGAATAATCACATTGCACAACGCCTTCAAGATTCATTAAATCTTCTTCACTCAAAGATTCAGCAGGAGCAGATTGATTTGCAAAAAGTTTTTCTGTTGTTTTAATGGCATTGTCATATTCCTCTTTCCCGTGAACAAAAGTTGTTACTTCTTTTGCCAATGCCTTCTGTAACCCGCGTGCATCAAGGTTTTGATGATGTATGCCGATTAGTATTTCAATTTCTTCCTTACTTAAAAAGGTAAAAATTTTAATCCATTTTTCTGCATCGGCATCGCTGGCGTTCAACCAAAATTGATAAAATTGATATGGCGAAGTTTTTTCTTTATCCAGCCAAACATTTCCTTTTTCTGTTTTACCAAATTTTCCACCGTCTGTTTTTGTAATCAGGGGACAGGTAAATGCAAATGCTTCGCCGCCGTCTTTTCTGCGAATCAACTCTGTGCCGGTTACAATATTTCCCCATTGATCGCTGCCGCCCATTTGCAGCTTGCAGTTTTTATTTTTATATAGCCAGTAAAAATCATAGCCCTGCACCAATTGGTAAGTGAATTCAGTAAAGCTCATTCCGGTTTCGCTTTCCAATCTTTTTTTTACGCTGTCTTTTGCCATCATATAATTCACAGTAATGTGTTTGCCAACATCACGTATGAATTGGAGAAAATTCATTTCCTTAAACCAATCGTAATTGTTTGCAATCTCTGCAGCGTTGTTTTTTGAAGAATCAAAATCGAGATATCTTTCCAATTGTTTTTTTACTCCGGCAAGATTTCTATTCAGTGTCTCTTCATCTAATAAATTTCTTTCTTCATTTTTTCCGCTCGGGTCGCCGACCATTCCGGTTGCGCCGCCAACCAAAGCAATAGGTTTATGCCCGGCTTTTTGCAGGTGCACTAATAATAAAATAGGAACCAAACTTCCGATGTGTAAACTTTCGGCAGTAGGATCAAATCCGATGTATGCTGTGGTGATTTCTTTATTCAATTGTTCTTCGGTTCCGGGCATAATATCCTGGATCATGCCGCGCCATCGTAATTCTTCAATTAAATTCATATTCTTAGCCCAATTTTCGCAAAAGTAAATGTTTACTGTTGTACTTTGTTAATTATGCAATAATCTGACTAAAAGAACGTTAGAAAAACTTCGGCATTTGCATAGCAGGTGAGCCAACAGTAGCATGATTTTTTACGTAATTAAACTTGCAAACTGAGGCTAAGAAGCTACCAGTTTTTGTTTATTTTGCCGGATTTTGAAATGAATTCCGTACTCATGAAAGGATAAGAAGCTTATGTTTAAATTGATGAGGCATGATACGAGTAACCATTGGATTCATTTCATCTGGAATTGAGCGTTTAAATCTAAACCGGATGAAGAAAATTTACCTCTTTTTAACCCTCACAGGTGTTATGTTTTATAACGCTGCATCCGCTCAATTTGAAAAATACTCAAACGAATTCATGAACATAGGCGCCGGCGCGCGTGGAATGGCAATGGGCAATGCACAGGTTGCATCCGTAACAGATGGCACGGCAGGTTACTGGAATCCTGCTGCGTTGACTTATGTAAAAGATTATCCGCAGTTAAATATTATGCACGCAGAATATTTTGCGGGTATCGGAAAATATGATTTCGCCAATCTTGTTCTCCCTTTAAAAGATAATAAAAGAGTTTTAGCTCTAACCTTACTACGATTTGCGGTAGATGATATTCCGAACACCGTTTTTTTAGTAAACCCGGATGGTTCTGTTAACCTGGAAAATGGGATCACAACTTTTTCTGCAGCTGATTATGCTTTTTTGCTTTCGTTGGCTCAACGAATTAAAGCAGGAGAAAATAAAAATATAAGTTTCGGAATTAATGCTAAAGTCATTCACCAGGTGGGCGGTTCTTTTGCATCTTCATGGGGTTTTGGTTTTGACGCAGGCACATTAATAGCAGGCAAGCGTTGGAAATTAGGAATTATGGCGAAAGATGTTACCACAACATTCAATGCATGGAGTTATAATATAGATCAGCAAATGCAAGAAGTTTTTTATGAAACGGGAAATGATATTCCCACAAAATCTATTGAACTAACTGCTCCGCAATTAGTGATAGGAACTTCTTACAATCTTAAAATAAACAGCAAACTGAATTTGTTGTTTGAGGCTGACCTGGACGCAACATTTGATGGTAAAAGAAATGAAGTATTCAGTTCAAACCCGATAAGCATAGACCCGAGAATTGGATTGGAATTATCATTTAAAGATGTTTTTTTTATTCGCGCAGGTGTTGACAATTTTCAAAAGGTTATTGACGACAGAGATACCACCAACCAAAAAAAATTATGGATATATCAGCCAAGTATTGGCGCAGGTTTCAAAATAGGTGATGTGCAGATAGATTATGCATTCACCAATCTTGCTAATCAATCCAGTCCTTTATACACAAATGTTTTTTCTATAAAAGTTGATTTAAGAAAGAAACCGATGAAAAAGTGATTGTGGTTTTGAAAAAGAAACAAAATTACTATGAAGAAAATTGTAACAATATTATTACTGCTTGCTGCTTTTGGATTGCATGCTCAACCATACAATAATGAATGGATTGACTTTTCAAAAGTGTATTATAAATTTAAGATAGGCGCTGATGGATTGTATCGCATTCCGCAATCAACTATTGCTAATGCGGGTTTAGGAAATACTCCGGTTCAATATTTTCAATTATTCAGAAACGGGCAGGAAGTGCCAATTTACACTTCGGCTGCAAGCGGTACATTGGGCGCAAGCGATTACATCGAATTTTGGGGGCAAATGAATGATGGCAAACCAGATAATGTTCTTTACAGAAATCCGGCTTACCAGCACACAACAAAATGGAGTTTGGAAACTGACACTGCAACATATTTTTTAACCGTTAATCCTGCCGGTACTGCTTTTCATTACAACAATGCAACGAACGACACTACGGGTAATGTACTGCCAGTAGAACCATATTTTATGTACACCGCCGGCGTTTATTTTAAAGGGCAAATAAACAGTGGTTACGCTGCTGACGTTGGAGAATATGTGTACTCATCATCTTATGATATTGGTGAGTTTTGGAGCAGCATCAATATTACCGGTGGCACATCTTACACGGACAATAGTTTACCCAACCTTTATGTTTATAATGCCGGACCACAAAGTGCAACTATGAGATTTGGCATGGTTGGAGACGCCGTAGATACGAGAACTGTTCAGGTAAGCTTGAATAATTTTTCTGTTGTTGATACGGAGATGGACAATTTCAATGATGTTGTTGCAACAGAAACAATTCCATTAAGTGATCTGAGTTCCGGTACGGCATCTGTTCAATTTCAAAATAATTCTACCAATCCTAACGACTGGATAGTAGCCTCTTTTTATGAAATAAATTATCCGCGCCAATTTAATTTCGGTGGCTTCGCAGATTTTTCTTTTCAATTGCCCGGACGAAGCACTGGTTATTTATTAAAAATAACTGGTTTCTCGTCAGTAACTACTCCTATATTATATGATATGACCACAGGAGCGAGATTTACTGCAATAGGTAGTGCAGGCGCTTATTATTTTGAGTTACCAGCTTCATCATCCGCCAGAAATTTTGAAATGGTAAGTGAAGATGCTTCGAACATTGGTGTAATTACATCGCTCACACAAAAAACATTTTTAAATTTTGGCAACACAACAAACCAGGGAAATTATCTTATTGTCAGTAACCCCATAGTATATACAACAAGCGGTGGTAAAAATGCAATACAGGATTATACAAACTACCGCAGCTCTGCTGCAGGCGGAAATTTTAAAGCAATAGGAATTGATATTAATGAACTGCTCGATCAGTTTTCGTTCGGAATAAAATTTCATCCTTCATCAATTAAAAATTTTCTGAGTTATGCGCGAAATGTATTCGCGCAAAAACCTCAATATGCTCTTTTGGTTGGTCATGGCGTTACATATAATTATTGCAGGGCAAATGAAGGTAATCCACTGCTTAACCAACTGGAGATAGTGCCAACATTCGGTTATCCGGCTTCAGATAATAAATTAAGTTCGGCAGATGCGGTACAAACAATGCCTTTAACACCTATTGGCAGGCTGTCGGTTATTAATGGCGATGAGATTGAAGCATATCTCACAAAAGTTACAGAGCTCGAACAAGCCCAGCTAACATCGCCCAATACAATTGCAGGAAGAGCGTGGATGAAAAACGTGATGCATGTAACAGGCGCAAGTGATGCAACTCTTGGCGCAATACTATGCGCTTACATGACCTCTTATCAGCAAATTATTCAGGATAGTTTGTACGGCGCAACAGTTACAACTTTTTGTAATGGTAATGTGCAGATAAGTAATTTTTCAAACCAGAGCATTATAAATTTATTTGCTACCGGTTTAAGCATATTAACTTATTTCGGGCACTCATCTTCTGCAACGCTCCAGGATAATCTTGATGATCCTTCCAATTATACTTTCAACAAAGGGAAATACCCTGTGTTTTATGTTAATGGTTGTAATGCAGGCGATTTTTTTATTTTAGACCAGGGAAGAATTACAGGCAACAGCAAAACTCTTTCTGAAACATGGGTTTTATCTCCGGAAAAAGGAGCCATAGCTTTTGTTGCAAGCACAAGTTTTGGAATTGTAAACTACCTGAATATTTTATTAAACGGATTATACAATGATATATCGCTGGCTGATTACGGACAATCGATTGGGAAGATTCAGGCAGATGCCGTGCAGAATCTCATTAATGTTGCGCCTACTGATTATTATGCAAGATTGCATGCAGAAGAAATGACACTGCACGGTGATCCGGCCGTAAAACTTGACCAGGAACCTTTGCCTGATTATGATATTGAGGCATCCCAGGTTGCGGTTTCTCCGGCATTTGTATCAGTTGCCAATAATAATTTTACTGTAAACGCAACTATTTATAATCTTGGAAAAGCAGTTTCGGATTCCGTTCTTGTAACCGTTACGCGCACTTACCCCGACAATAGCAAAGTGGTAATTCTTAATAGAAAATTGCCTCCGATTTTTTATACAGATTCAATAAAATTATTAGTGCCAATTGTTGCCACACACGATAAAGGACAGAATTACATAACCATAACCGTTAATACACCAAATGTAATTCCGGAAGTAACCTATCAAAATAATTCGGTAACTACACCGGTATATATTTATGAAGATGAAGCAACGCCAATCTATCCATTCAACTATGCCATTGTAAGCAACTCAACGCAAAAACTATATGCTTCAACAGCTAATCCATTTGCACCTTCAACGCAATATGTGATGGAAATCGATACCACCGAAGCCTTCAATTCGCCATTATTAATAACAAAATATCTTACGCAGGTTGGTGGCGTGCTGGAATTTGATCCGGGAACTTCTTACAGAGACAGCACCGTATATTATTGGAGAACTTCTATCGTTCCTGCACAGGGAAGTCAATACCAATGGAACGAATTTTCTTTCATTTATATAAGCGCGAGTGTTCCAGGATTCAACCAATCTCATTATTTCCAGCATCTGCAATCAACGGGCGACAGTATTTTTTTAGATGTAGATAGAAAATGGAAATTCGGAACAAAACTCAACAACGTTTTCATGCGTAACTCCGTTTATCCCGATGGAGCTGATGAAGACGCGGATTTTTCTGTAACCGTAAATGGAAACCTGACAATATTTGGCGCTTGCCTTGGGCAATCTCTTATTTTCAATGTATTCAGCCCGGTAACATTCAGACCGTGGAGTGATATAGATGCAAATGGAAACAGTTTACTGTTATATGGTAGCGCAGCAGTTTGTAAACAACCGGATCCCGGCGGACGACAAAATAATTTTGAATTTTCTTACATGACTGCCGCAAGCAGAAAATTAATGATGGATTTTATGGATAGCATTCCAGTTGGCTCTTACGTTACTGTTTGGAATGTGCCGTTTGATTGCCAGCCGTGTAATGCTTATGCCAGCGATTGGCACGCCGATACCGCATTGTACGGGCCAAATAATTCTTTATATAATAAATTGCTTGCTGCCGGATTTACACTTATTGATTCATTAAATCAACCAAGATCTTTTTGTTTCATTTATAAAAAGAATGATCCGGGTTTTACACCGCAGCAATCTGTATCGCAGGGAATTTATGACAGAATAAGCGTTTCGGCGACTTGCCCTACACCCGACCTTTTAGGATATATTGTATCTCCGCAATTTGGCCCCGCAAAAAATTGGAAGCAGGTGCATTGGCGTGGCTCAAGTTTAGAAACTCCTTCAACAGATTCCGTTTCGATGCAGGTTATAGGTATTGATACTTTAGGTAATTCCAATTCACTGTACACTTTAAATTTATCTAACCAGGATTATGATATTTCAGCAATCAATGCTAAACAGTATCCGTACGTCCAACTTAAAATGACAGCAGCAGACACTGTTTATGCAACGCCTTACCAGTTACAATACTGGCGGCTGAATTATGATCCTGTGCCGGAAGGAGCTATAGCACCCAATTTGTATTTCACGTCGAAAGATACTTTGACGCAAGGTCAGCAATTCCAATTTGGTATTGCTTTCAAAAATGTTAGCATCACTGCATTTGACAGCATGCAGCTGTCTCTTACAATTATTGATCAGAATAATGTTAGCCATAGCATTCCTATGCCCAAACGAAAACCATTAATAAGCGGAGATACATTAATGATAAATTACCAGATAGACACCAAAGCTTATCCTGGATTGAATACAATTTATGTGTACGTTAATCCGCGTCTTCAACCAGAACAATATTTCTTTAATAATTTTGCTTATAGAACTTTTTATGTAAGATCGGAAAGCTCCAATCCTTTGCTGGACGTGACTTTCGATGGAGTGCATATTCTTAACCAGGATATTGTTTCTGCCAAACCGCACATTCTTATAAAGCTAAAAGATCAGGCACAATATTTATTACTGACTGATACAACGGAAATAAGTGTTCAATTAAAATATCCTGATGGATCTTTGCACACGTTTAACTATAATACCGACACATTGCGGTTTACTCCTGCAACAAGCAGCGCCGATAACACCGCTACTGTCGATTTCACGCCCGTTCTCACTAAACAATATAATCCGCAGGGCGACGTGTATGAATTAATTGCCACCGGCAAAAATGCTTATGGAAATCCTGCAGGTAATATTCAGTTTGAAGTTGCTTTCACCGTAATTTCAAAACCGATGATTTCGAATATGCTTAATTATCCAAACCCATTCACAACATCCACAGCTTTTGTATTTACAATTACCGGAAGCCAGGTGCCGCAAAATATAAGAATAGAAATTCTTACCATAACCGGCAAAGTTGTTCGGGAAATTACAGAAGATGAATTGGGGCCATTACATATCGGAAGAAATATTACAGAGTTTAAATGGAATGGAACAGATAGCTATGGCCAACGTTTGGCCAATGGTGTTTATATTTATCGTGTAGTTACAAATCTTAATGGAAAATCTCTCGAAAAATATACTGCCTCGGGGGATAATACGAACCAATATTTTGTAAACGGATATGGCAAAATGTACTTAATGGGTAAGTAACCGCAAACCCGTTATTTTTGTTATTGCAAAAATATAATGATCAGCAATAAACAAAAATTGAATACACCATTCAGAAAAATTATTAGAAAGGTTCTGTATGTAATTTATTTTCTGTTTTTCATTTTTGTTGCACTGGAAATTTTTCTCCGCATTTACAATCCTTTTCATTTTAGGATTAAGGGAGATAAAATAATTTTACCTGTAAGCCAGGTTACAACTATTCGCAATAACATCAATCCCAAACTCGATTCAGTAATCATCAACACGAGAAATAAATTAGGTTTTCGCGGACCGGAAATGCCGGAAAATTTTAGCAACTATCTTTCCATTATTACTATTGGCGGAAGCACTACAGAATGTAAATTTTTAAATGATGATAAAACCTGGCCATTTTTAACCGGCAAAATTCTTGAAAATTATTTTAGAAATATTTGGTTGAACAATGCAGGACTTGATGGTCACTCAACCTATGGACACCAGGTTTTGCTGAATGATTATATTATCAAACTTCATCCCAAAGTAGTAACATTTCTTGTTGGCATTAATGATGTGGAAACCGATCAGCCTTCATTTCACGATAAATTAAATACGAAAGGAGCGTACCCTGATTTTGTTCATTTCCTTAGCAATAACAGTGAAGTGATTAACCTCATTCAAAATTTTACGAGAGGTTGGCGCGCGCAGAAATTTAATAATACAACGCAAAAGCTATTGCCGGTCGAAAAAAATAATGATCTCATCTTACCCGATTCTGTTTTTGAAAAAAGAATTGAAAATCAAAATAAATATTTGCCCGATTTTCAAAAACGGATTGAACAATTAGCAGACACTTGCATAGCTCATAATATTCTTCCCGTATTTATTACGCAACCAAATTTATTTGGAGAAGGAATTGACAGTGCATCCGGAGTTAACCTGGAAACATTTAAAATTACAAAAGATTTGAACGGAAAATTATTATGGCAGATGCTGGAGAAATATAACAACGTTACTAAAAGAGTTTGTTCAGAAAAAAATATTCCTGTCATAGACCTTGCGCACATTATGCCTAAGAACAGTATTTATTTTTATGATCAATCTCATTTTACAAATAGCGGCGCAGAAAAAGTAGCTGAAATAATTTCTGGTCAATTAAAATCCGTTCTCGATAAAAATTTTCCGGGTTATATGTTATCTTCGGTTTCTCACTAAAAAATAAAATGGAATTTTTAAGAGACCTCTGGAATTTTTTAAAACAAAGAAAAAAATGGTGGCTCGCGCCGCTGATAATTGTTTTATTAATAATCGGGTTATTAATTGTGCTTGCAGGAAGTTCCGCGATTGCACCATTTATTTATACCTTATTCTGACACGAAATAAGCAATGGCAACACACCAACAAAATTTAATTGCTGATGATTCTGAGAATCGAAAAAAACTCAGGTTGTTGTTATGGCTAATTACCAGTTTAATGATTTTATTTTTTTTGTGGGTTGCTTATCCATCCAAATATTATTTTTTAAACGACGATTTTGAACACATACCATTAGCAGCCAACGGTCATTTTATTTTTGGAACTTTTGTTCGCCCAGTTACAGATATATTATTGTGGTTTGATAATAAAATTTGGGATAAGAACGCATTTGGTTATCATCTCACAAGTATTTTTATTCATTTTGCCAATACAATTCTTGTTTATTTTTTGGCAAAACAATTTTTGCGTTTATACACAAGCGGCGAAAATTTGTATTTAAAATCATGGTCAGTTGCAATATTATTTTTGATTTATGCATTTCACAGCGAACCTGTTTTTTGGATCATCTGTCGTTCAGGTTCCATAAGTGCATTTTTCTTTTTAATCGCCTGTTTATTTTATGTAAAAAGAAATAATGGAATTATGTTTTTCTTTTTTTCATTATTATTTTTCGCAATCGGGTTACTTACCTATGAATCTACCTGGGTTTATCCTTTCATAGTTTTTTTTATTTCTGCCGCAGATATTTTTTTAAAAAAAAGAAAATGGAAAGATGAGTGTATTTTTCCGGCTGCAACTTTTTTATTTTTTTTAGTTTATCTTATATGGCTGAAGATTAAAGTCGGTACAATCTCCACCGATTATACGATGCATAATTTTTTTCATTTTAATATTTCTAAGTTATTTCTTAACTACAATTCTTTATTAGCCCGAACTTTTTTGCCTTATATGAATAATTCTGCATTATTTGCAATTGCTTATTGTGCAAGTATAATTTTTATTGCAGCAGTTATTTTTATTTTTTTAAAAAGAAAAAAAATAAATCTTTTTATATGGTTGTTGATTTTATCTTTTTTAATTTCTCCGTTGCCTGCAATTTCATTGGGAATAAATACGCACAACAGCGAATCAGAAAGATATATTTATTTACCTTCTGTATTTTGTATCATGCTTATTGTTGAAATAATTTTTGGGTTATTCAACAACAAAAAATTACTAACTGGAATAATTGTAATGTTACTTACTGCTCACTGTTATCTGTTTTACAATTCCGCTTTGGCTTTTAGTTTTGCCGGTGATGTTATAAAAAAATCTCTTAGCGCAATCAACGTAAATTCTTCAGTCAATACAATTCATGTAATTAATCGTCCGCTTCAATATAAAGGAGCAATAATGTTTCGATCGGATTTTGAAAATGCTTTGAACTGGATTTGTAGTAATTGCAAATATCAAAAGATTGATACAGTAAGCACGTTTTCTTACAAAAAAAAATCTTTATTTAAAATAAAGGAATTAAATGTAGAAGAAGGACTTAAAACTATTGACGCAATTGCAAGTAATGATAACATAGGAAACTTGCAGATTAGTGTGGACGGAAAAACATTTTCATTTCAAAATGGAAAAGATATGATATTGTGCTGGACAGATAGTTCGTTTATTAAAATCAAGTAAAACAATAATGAGATTTTTAAAGAAAACTATTTTTGCAGTTGTAGTTCTAATTGCGTTGACTCTTATAAAGATTTTGTTTGCAAAATTTTTCCCTTCCCGTTCTGGATTTTATTATAACTTTTTCAGTTGCCTGCAATTCTTTTTTCTCTTATGGGCGCTCATTACAGGAATGTTGGAAATTTTTTTCTGGAAAAATAAAACAGCTAAGGCAGCTTTTGTGCGAAGCTTGTTTGTTTATTTAGCAATAATTTTTATTGGGGAGATATTTTTTCTTTTTTTATTATTTAACCCGCGGTTTATTCCTGCAAAATTTCTTCCGGGGTTTAGATATTATTACGAAAACTATGAGCGCGATATTCTTCAATACAATAATAAAATTTCCATTTATGATTCTTCAGTATTCTATAAAATGAAACCTAATGATCGTTTTCTTTTTACAAACGTAGAATTTTCAGACAGCGTTTTTACTAATTCGCTCGGGTTTCGCAGCGATGAAAATTCAGCAGCAAATAAAAAAATTATTTGCGCCGGCGATTCTTATACGTTGGGCTGGGGTGTTCAACAGCAGGAAACTTATTGCAATCAACTGCAAAATTTAATAAACATGCCGGTGTTGAATACTGCAATGTCATCCTATGGAACTGCGCGCGAAATTGCGACAGTTAAAAAATTGGATTTATCCGGAGTAAAATATCTCATCATCCAATATTCTTATAATGATTTTGAAGAAAATGAATCCTATGCTTGTCATCATGATAGTTTGATCATTTCTTCGAAAAATGTTTATGATACAATTTGCGATGAGCTTGAGTGGAGTAAAAAGTATTTTCCGGGAAAATGTTTTTTCACGATCAGTAAGATTATTTTGAGCAAGAAGTTATCTGATCTAAAAGAAAAATTTTTCAAAAAAAATATTCATGAAACTAAAACTAATCATAATGATATAAGCGCGCAATATTTTTTAGAAGTTTTGAAAAATTCTGGAATTGATTTTAAAAAAATTCGTGTAATTGTTTTTGATATTTGCGAGTATCAACAACTGAACAACGATTTTATCAATGCTTTGGAAAAACATTTGGCTTTGCCTGAGAACTCTCAATTTTTCAATAACAATATTCACTTGCTTCGTGTGACTGATGTTTTATCTCCGAAAGATTTTTATATATTGGATGGACATATACAGGCAACCGGACAAAAGAAAATCGCTTTGCAAATTGCACACCTCATAGATAGTTTGAAATAAGCATTTTATTTTTTACTTCTCAAAATATATTTCCCGACAATATCAAATTCCAAATTGACTTTTGAATCGGGAAAAACATTTTTAATATTAGTATGTTCAAACGTGTAAGGAATTATCGCAACGCGGAATGTTTTTTTCTTAACGTTAAATGCAGTGAGGCTGATTCCGTTTACGCAAATGGAACCTTTTTCAATTACCAGGTCGCTGAATTTTTTCGGAAACTCAAAACTAAACTCCCAGCTTCCGCCGATTTCTTTTTTATCAATGCAAATTCCGGTCGCATCGACATGTCCCTGAACAATATGTCCGTCGAGCCGCCCATTCATTTGCAAACATCTTTCTAAATTTATCAAATCGCCATCTTTCCAGTCGCCAAGATTTGTTTTGCTCAGCGTTTCAGCAATTGCGGTTACGCGGTGCGTATTATCTTTAATTTCTTCAACAGTAAGGCAAACGCCGCTGTGGGAGAGACTTTGATCGATTTTTAATTCGGAAGAAATAGAAGATTCGATCCAAAAAGTTTTGTTTTTATTTTTGGTTGAAATTTTTCTGACCACTCCAATATGTTCAATAATACCTGTAAACATTGTGCAAAATCTAATTTTAAATTCAATTTCCTTATTTCAAATTTTCGTTTTAATTTTGCGTTCTCTAAAATAAAGGATAACTATGTTGATAATTGATTCGAAAGATTGCGAAAATATTGATAAAGCGCTTAAAAAGTACAAGAAAAAATTTGAAAAAGCCAAAGTGCTTTTACAATTAAGAGAACGCCAGTCTTATACCAAGCCTTCTGTAAAACGCAGAGGTGATGTATTAAAAGCGGTTTATCGCCAGCAACTCGCCAGCGGTAAAATTGAGTAAATAACTGAATTAACCGATAATATTTTAAAAGCTGCTTTACCAAAGCGGCTTTTTGTTTTGGTAGAAATGAAGCCGCCGACCAATTAATTATTCTAAATTTGACAGAACATAACCCGTTATATTTTGGATTTACCGATTCAATCCTTTATTGATTACTTGAAATTTGAAAAACGGTATTCGCAGCATACTGTGCGGAGTTATCATGATGACCTAATCCAGTTTTTTAATTTTTTGCAGAAAGATTTTGGAAATATTTCTTTGCAGGAAATTAATTCTTCGTTTATCAGAAGCTGGCTCGCATCTTTGAAAAATAATGAACTCGCTTCTAAATCTATCAACAGAAAAATATCTGTTCTAAAATCTTTTTTTAAATATCAATTGAGAATTGGTACGATTGAAAACATGCCGTTGACAAATATTATTCTGCCAAAAAATAAAAAAAGATTACCGGTTTTTGTGGAGCAAAAAGATATCACGCATTTATTTTCTCAAATTGAATTTCCTGCAGATTGGAAAGGGCAAACGGATAGATTGTTGTTGTCAATTTTTTATAATACCGGCATGCGACTTAGTGAATTGGTGAATTTAAAACAATCGAATATTGATTTTGGCGGAAGAGTGATCAAGGTTTTAGGAAAAGGTAATAAAGAAAGAATTATTCCGATGAGCGCGCAGCTAAGCAATGATATAAAAGAGTATGCGCAGAATAAGAAAAAAGATTTGGAAAGCTATGACGATGTGTATTTGCTCGTAGATAAATCCGGAAAAAAACTGTACGCAAAATATGTTTATCTCGCTGTAAAAAAATATTTAGGTAGCGTAACAACCGTTGATAAAAAAAGCCCGCACGTACTTCGCCACACATTTGCAACGCATCTTACTAATAATGGCGCCGATTTGAATTCTGTTAAAGAATTACTTGGTCATTCCAGCCTGGCTTCTACACAAATTTATACGCACAATACCATTGAGAAATTAAAAGATGTTCATAAAAAAGCTCATCCTAAAGCCTAAGCGAATGCTCACCCAGCGAAGCGGATATGTTTTTTTAAAAGCGAGAATTTTATTTTGTTTTTCTTTATTTATTATTCCGATACTTTATTTTTTATACTCTTTAGCGTTAGTATTTTTTATTTCAACGAATGACAGAGATTATATTTTAAAATGGTATAGCATTCATTGGCCAAATGCATTCGACAAAGAAACCATAGGTCAGGATTGTTTTACTCTACAATGGTATGATTTTATACAAGCACATCATTTATTGCTGATCATTTTTATTTTAGTTGGATTGCTTGTATATCTTTTATTCTCAAAAAAAATATTGATTTTTTTCAATGAATTATTGAATGAGATAAGAAGAATAATCTTATTCATGATCAAAACTTTTGTTGATTGCACTCGCAAAGAAAAAATATTCGTCCTGATTTTATTCAGTTGCATTTTTATTTACCGGATTTATTTTTTTGTATCCTATCCGCTTTTGCCCGATGAATTATGTTCGTATTTATATTTTGCAAAACAAGGAATTTTGATAACTGCAATAAGTTATCCATTTCCAAACAACCATGTTCTTTACAACCTTGCGTGTGCCGTGTTGAGTCATTTACATTTTTTGTCTCCAGCATTGGTTATGCGATTGCCAGGCATGATTGGTGATTTTTTTCTTTTCTGGGGAATATTTTGTTTGTTCAAACGCTTCGGGAATTTTCAAAGAGCTTTTGTTGTTGTTGCAGGAACCGCTTTCTGTTACATACTTTCATTTTACGCAACACAAGGACGCGGCTACCAATGGCAGGAGATTTGCGCGTTCATATCTTTAGCAGGTTGCTGGGCATGGTTTTTTTCTTCTGCGTGGTCATTGCGCTTTGGATATTCACTATTTCTTTTTGCGTCGATCATAGGTTTTTATATCAATCCTGGGTTTGCATATCCTTTCTTAGCTCTTATGCTGATGATTTTTTTTCTTTTAATAAAAAGAAAAGAATACAGAAAAACGATAATTTTTTCCCGTTCCATTTTAGTAATATTTTCAGCGGTTCTGTTATTGTATCTGCCTTTGATCATTGGCAGCAGTTGGCATGCATTGATGAGTAATTCTTTTGTAAACGCAGGAAAAAGTTTGCACGAATTAATTGATACCTATCCCAATTTTCATTTTGCTTTGAATTACATTTTTAATTTGAGCAGGTACGGAATTTTTATTATTGCTGCGTTAATTGTCTTCTGTCTTTATTTATATTTTTCAAAAAAAGTAAAAGGATATTATTATGATTATACGCTGATATATTTTATAGCTACGATTTTTTCATTCCTGGTTCTTATTTTGTACAAAAAAATATATCCTTACGAACGATTGCTTTGTTTTTGGGTGTTATTTCTGAACATAATTTTTTTAAATGTTTGCTTTGATTTTCTAAAAAAATATTTTCAGAAGAATGCATCGTTATTGATAGGCATATTTGTTTTTTTTAAAATTCTTATATCAGTTCGCTTATTATATTTTGATAAAGATTCTATACAAAACCAGGGGGGCGTTAAAATTTATTATGGCCTGCAAAAAGATTTTCAGCAACTCAGCAGTTTGCATCCGGCAAGCTGGCAAATAACTAATTCGGATGATTTTTATTCCATGTACCTGAGATTATTTTTGCAGAAAAATTCACCTGCGGATAAAATAATTTTCGATCGTAAAACGGCAATCGGAGATGTGATTTTTTTGCCAAACACTTACCAGCAAATGATTTCGCAAAAAGGATATTTGAAATGGGCTGAGAATAAACAAACACAAAAAGGAGAATCGATAGCAATCTATATTTCTTCGTCTCTTTTAAAAACTCCCTGATCTTAAAAAAATATCAGCAATAAAGAATTAGAAGCCACATTTTATTTGGAAAAACACGCCGGAAATATTATCTTCATAGTGGTTGATGCAGGGAAAAAAGCCAGTCAGTTCTTTAATTTATTTTTTGTTAATAAAAGCGATTGTCATGAAGGTTAACATTCATTCCGTTCATTTTAACGCAGATGTGAAATTGATAAATTATACAACAAAAAAAATAAATAAATTAAACAAGTTCCAGGATGGAATAATTTCTGTCGATATTTTTTTAAAACTGGATAATGTAGTTCACAGCATAAAAGATAAAGAGGTAGAAATAAGTGTTTGGATCCCGCGTCACCAGTTTTTTGCAAAACATTGTTGTAAATCGTTTGAAAAGTCATTTGATTGTGCGTTTGAATCGCTGGTAGTGCAAATGAAAAAGGAGAAAGATAAAAAGATTGCATAACCCCCGAATCTCCCATAAAGGTCTTCTGCAAAGAAGGCCTTATTTTTTGTTTAGCATCTTCACATTTTGGAATTGGTATAATTGGTGGAAAAAAAACAGTGCAAAATTTTTGAATTTAACAAATTCGCTTACCTTTGCATTCCTCAAAAAAATAGTGATAATGTGTGTTTTGTAAGTTCTTTGCAGGATGGAAAATGATCAGTTGCCAGAAAAAGTTTTAGCTGGCAGAGCATTCTTTATATAACAGGAATGGGTATTAAAAATAAAAATGCCACTTTAGCTCAGCTGGTAGAGCAACTGATTTGTAATCAGTAGGTCGTTGGTTCGATTCCGACAAGTGGCTCAGAATGGGCAAGTAGCCAAGTGGCCAACGGCAACAGACTGTAAATCTGTCCTCTTACGAGTTCGGTGGTTCGAATCCATCCTTGCCCACAAAAGAGATGTAAAATGTGAGAATGAGGTACGTAAAAAGTTCTTTGCATATCAGTAATGAAAATTTTATGATGGCAGTTAATTTTCTAATTTTCACATCTTCAGATTTTCAAATTACTTTGCGGAAGTAGCTCAGTTGGTAGAGCGACAGCCTTCCAAGCTGTAGGTCGCGGGTTCGAACCTCGTCTTCCGCTCAGCGTTGAGATGACAGATGACTTTTATAGGTTTTGCGGTCTGTCAACTTGCAACGGTCAGCTGTCAACAAATTTGACAAGCCGTTGTAGCTCAGTGGTAGAGCACTTCCTTGGTAAGGAAGAGGTCAAGGGTTCAATTCCCTTTAACGGCTCAGTTGGTAATTAAAAATGAATAATTGATAATTAAAAATTGAGACTAACGTTCATGGGTAACCGAAAATGTGTGAACGAACATTTAGAAAGGAAAGGTTGGAATGCGGACTGAAGTTGAACAGAAAATAAAAAGTATAAGAGTGCGACGCAAGGATGGTGAAAAAAGATATGAAGCTGGTTACAAAAATTTTTGGATAGAAGTTTAAACGCAATAGCTTTTAATTTAAAACTTACAATTTAAAACAATAACGATGTCAAAAGAGACCTTCAAGAGGGATAAACCTCATGTGAACGTTGGAACTATCGGTCATATTGACCATGGTAAAACAACTTTAACCGCAGCTATTACCTATATCCTTTCAAAGAAGGGTTTGGCTACGGCTAAAAAATATGATGAAATTGATGCCGCTCCTGAAGAGAAAGAGCGTGGTATCACTATTAACACTGCTCACGTAGAGTATCAAACAGCAAACAGGCACTATGCACACGTGGATTGTCCTGGGCACGCCGATTATGTAAAAAATATGATCACAGGCGCCGCGCAAATGGACGGAGCCATATTGGTTGTTGCTGCCACCGATGGTCCGATGCCTCAAACAAAAGAACACATTTTGTTAGCACGCCAGGTTGGTGTTCCCCGCATGGTGGTGTTTATGAATAAAGTTGATTTGGTTGATGATCCGGAATTATTAGAATTGGTGGAAATGGAAATTCGTGAATTGCTTACCTTCTATGGCTTTGACGGAGATAATACTCCAATCATTAAAGGTTCTGCAACCGGCGCATTAGCCGGCGATGAAAAATGGGTTGCAGCTATAGATGAATTAATGGCTGCAGTTGACAGCTATATTCCATTACCTCCGCGCCCGGTTGACCAACCATTCCTTATGTCTGTAGAAGATGTATTTTCTATCACAGGTCGTGGAACAGTTGCAACAGGTCGTATTGAAAGAGGCAGAATTAAAGTTGGTGAAGGAATTGAAATCGTTGGCCTAATGGAAGCGCCCTTAACTTCTACTGTAACTGGTGTTGAAATGTTCCGCAAGTTATTAGATGAAGGAGAAGCTGGTGACAACGCCGGATTATTATTGCGCGGAATTGAAAAAAATCAAATTCGCCGTGGTATGGTTCTTTGTAAACCAGGCTCTATCACGCCACATACTGAATTTAAAGGTGAGGTATACGTATTGAGCAAAGAAGAAGGTGGACGTCATACTCCATTCTTCAATAAATATCGTCCTCAATTCTATTTCCGTACAACAGACGTAACCGGCGAAGTAGAGTTGCCAGCAGGAACTGAAATGGTAATGCCTGGTGATAATACAAGCCTTAGCGTTAAATTGATTCAGCCGATTGCAATGGAAAAAGGTTTGAAGTTTGCTATACGTGAAGGTGGCCGTACAGTAGGCGCAGGACAGGTTACGGAGATCATTAAATAAGAACTAAGCTGCGAGCTTTGAGCTCCGGGCTATATTTAGCTTTGCAAAAATTATTATCTTTGCAACATAAGTTTTAAAAGCTGTCTCGCCTTTGCGGGATAGCTTTTAGCTTTCATACGGGCATAGTTCAAAGGTAGAATAGAGGTCTCCAAAACCTTAGATCAGGGTTCGAATCCTTGTGCCCGTGCTAATTAATCTGAAATTTGAAAATTGGCAATTACATTTTCAAATCTTCAGATTCTAAAATTTCAAATTGTATTTATGAACAAAGTCGCAACATATTTCAGAGAATCTTACAAAGAGTTACTCGAAAAAGTGACCTGGCCAAATTGGTCGCAACTCCAGCAGTCAACAATAATAGTTTTGATAGCAACATTGCTTGTTACTGTAATTGTTTGGGCTATGGATCTTGTAGCGAGTGGTATTTTAAAATTCATTTATTCATTCTTTTCAAAATGATAATGGAAACAGTAAATCAACAAGAAACCAAATGGTACGTGCTGCGCGTGGTAAGCGGCAAAGAGCGCAAGGTTAAAGAATATCTTGATAAAGAAATTTCACGGGGTGGCTGGAGTGAAGTGGTAAAACAAGTTTTTTTGCCAGTGGAAAAAGTGTACAAAGTGCAAAACGGAAAAAAAGTAATGCGCGAAAGAAACTATTATCCGGGCTATGTGATGATAGAAGTGAAAGATGGAAAATTGAGTGATGACCTGCGCGACGCTGTGAAAAACACAACCAGCGTAATTCATTTTTTAGGAAAAGAAAATCCGATTGCATTACGAAAGGCCGAAGTAAATAAAATGCTTGGTAAAATGGATGAAATGGCTGAAACCGGTGGCATGAGTATGAGCGAGCCATTTATTATTGGCGAAACGATTAAAATAATAGAAGGACCTTTTAATGACTTCAATGGAATAATTGAAGAAGTTAATGACGAAAAGAAAAAATTAAAAGTAACAGTAAAAATATTCGGACGTTCAACGCCAGTTGAATTAAATTACATGCAGGTAGAGAAAATAGCTTAACTTTAATTTTAGATACATGTGAAAGAGATTACCCAATGAAAAGTAATCTCTTTTTTATTCCCGAACCACAAAAATGATTTTTATGAGAATAGCCTATTTAATAATGGCTCATAAAAATCCGTCTCAAATTGAAAAACTAATACACAAGCTCAATCATCCGCAATTTGATGTGTACATTCACCTTGATAAGAAAACGGATATTGAAGACTACGAACATCTCACAAAAAACAAAAGAGTTTTTTTTATTCATAACCGTTGCAAGGTTACCTGGGGAGGCATAAGCATTCCCGAAGCAGTGCTGGCATCAATGAACGAAATTATCACCACCGAAAAGCAATATGATTTTATTACAGTAATGAGCGGACAGGATTATACGCTCAGGAGTTCAGACGAAATTTATTCTTATTTCAATAAAAGAAAAGGCAAAAATTTTCTTTATCTCGAATCGTTGATTTCTCCATGGTGGCACGAAGCTATGAAGAGAATAAAGAGGTATGACATGATTAATTATACCTTTCCCGGTAAATATAAATTTCAATGGCTGAAAAATATTTTCATGCGGGAAAAAAAATTTCCATTGCCATATGTTTTATACGGCGGACCAAGAGCAGCATGGTTTACCATCACTTTGGATTGCGCAGAGTATGTTATCAATTTTATCAAAGATAATCCGCAGCTTAAAAAATTCTTTTTTCATACATGGGGCGCCGATGAATTTATTTTTCCCACAATTATTATGAATTCTGAATTCAAAAAAACTGTGGTAATTGATAATGATTTTCTTTATGTAGATTGGTCGCAGGGAGGCAGTAGTCCAAAAATTTTAACTAAAGATGATTTCCCTGCATTAAAAAAATCGAGTTGTTATTTTGCAAGAAAATTTGATATACAAACAGACGAAGAAATTTTTGATTTGTTAGATACGATGAATGAAAATTTTTCTTTATCAAAAAAATATAAATTCCATTATCATTAAATAATTTTTCTCACGCGACAAAAAAACCCTTTGCATGCATGCAAAGGGTTTTGATTTTATGTAAAGCATTATTTTTTTTAGTTGCTGCTTCCCATGTCTGGCATGGGTTCTGAAGCTGCAGGAGCTTCAACAACGGGCATTGGCGGAGGAGTTGGAGGCATTGGTTTAGGCGCAGCTTTTTTAACAACTTTCTTTGGCGCAATTTTTTTAGGCGCTGCTTTTTTGGGTGCCGCTTTTTTAGGCGCAACTTTTTTTGGCGCTGCTTTTTTCTTAGCAACTTTTTTAGGCGCTGCTTTTTTCTTCACAGCTTTTTTAGGCGCCGCTTTTTTCTTAGCAGCTTTCTTTGGCGCTGCTTTTTTCTTAGCAGCTTTTTTTGGTGCCGCTTTTTTAGCCGGCTTTTTCTTTGACTTTGCCATAGTTATTAATGTTTGCTTTTAATGAAGGAAGCGATTTTGAATTTGAATTGAATACGGAAATTTAGTTATTTTAAAATAATAAATAAAAATCTTAATTATCTTTTTTGAAAAATAATTTTTTGAAAATAAATGATTGACCAAAATCTTACTGTTAATGTAAATCTATTTCCTGTGCATTCTCCCATCCTGTTGGGTCTGTATCATTATTTAATGAGTTGGGATAAATAAGATGGCAATCTCCAAGGACAGGATCTTCCACAGATCTACCTGGTATATATTGACCCGCTACACTCTCAAGATAGTATTCCTGGAGAAAGAAAAGTACAATAACCACTCTTTTAGTTACGACTGCCGATGTTTCAAAATAGCCAAGTGCAACATCATTAGTATCTGTTGCATTATGGATGTTTCCAACCAGCGAAGACGGGAGCGGATCTAAAATACTTCCTGTTCGATTTGTTTGTTGCAAATATTGTTGCCAAAACAAATAGATATCCTGGTTTAATGAATATTGTTTTACTTCAATGAAATGTTTACCAAACCAATAAATCGGAGAATAGAAAACGGGTTGAATAATTTCATTTCCATTCACCAATTTACCGGAGAGAACGTTTAATTGGTTGTTAGTAATATATTGCTCGCAAAGTGCGGAACAAGAACATGAATACGGATCACCGCACTCCTGGTAAGGAGAAGGAGGTCTGCAAGTATTTCCCCAGGATTTACGGGGCGTATATCCCAAAGCAGTCCACCGATAATAATTTTGCACACTTGCGGGGTCATGAACATTGGCCGAAACAATTAGCTGTGTTGGCCTGACATCTGTTATAAATGTGCTATCGTAAACTACGGAAATGCTGTCGATCGGCGGAACAGGATTTATTTTTTCGGGAGATGAAACATAGGTTTTTCCGTTTGATAAATAAATTTCCAGCGTATAGGTGCGTCCAACAATTCCTACAAAACCGGAATCAATACTTTGATAAGTTCCCGGCGAAATTAAATTACAAATTGACGAGTCGCCTGCATCATCTTTAATAACAACTCGTGCATCATTTATATAATTTTGGTTTGAATCTATTCTTGCGCTGGCGTTAGTAAAACTGCCTGTATAGCTCAGTTTAACTGCGTAAGGAATTGTGTCGGTTGTAATCAATCCTTCTACAACTAACATCGGCGCGCTTTCGCGTATAGGCGGCGTTATTCTTCTTACACAATTAAAAAAAAATAAAGCAAAGAAAAATAATATAAATATTATAAAGGAATTGCGGAACATTCAATTTTAATTTTAATAAAAGTCAATGATCTCAGCGTTTTCCCAACCTGGCGGCATTGCATCGTCATCAAGCGTGTTGGGAATGGAACCGTGGCAATCTCCCATTGGTATATACTGGGCTGCCGTACTTTCTAAAATGTACAACTGAATGGAATGAGGTATAATAATTACTTTTTTAGTGATGATTGCCGAAGTCTGAAAATATCCTAAAGCAACATCGTTACTGTCGGATTGGTTATGAATATTTCCGATTAAAGAAGAAGGCAAAGGATCTAAAATACTTCCTGTTCTGTTTGTTTGTTGCAGATATTGCTGCCAAAATACATAAAGGTCTTTGTTCAGAGACATTTGTTGTATTTGTACATAATGTTTGCCAAGCCAGTAAACAGGTGAGTAAAAAACGGGTTGTATTATTTCTTGCCCATTTACAAACTGATCCGATAATACATTTAGTGAATTATAACCCTGGTATTGTAAACATAAGCGCTCCGCAAGCATTCACAAACGGATTCGTAGGAGGGGGGCTTCCAAAACCACAAGGACTGCCCCACGCTTTACGCGGCACCCACCCTAAGCTTGCCCACCTGTAAAAATTTTGTGTATCTGCAGGATCATGAACATTAACAGATATGATTAATTGCGTTGGTCGTGTATCATAATCATAGGTGCTGTCGTAAACAACGCTGATGCTGTCGATTGCAGGAACCGGATTTATTTTTTCAGGGGTTGAGACATACACTTTACCGTTAGATAGATAAATTTCCAGCGTATAGGTACGCGAAACAATTCCTACAAAATTCGAATCAATGCTTTGATATGTTCCAGGTGAAATTAAATTGCAAGATGAAGAATCGCCGGCATCATCTTTAATAACCACTTTCGCATCGTTAATGAAATTTTGATTTGAATCTATTCTTTCGCTGGCATTAAGAAGTTTTCCGGTATAGCTGAGTTTAACAGTGTAAGGAGTTGAATCAGTAGTTATCAATCCTTCCACAACCAATATTTCTGCGCTTTCGCGTATAGGCGGCGTTACTCTTCTTACACATGTAATGGAAAGAAGGCAAAAAATAAATAAACTATATTTTATCAAAAAACGTTTAGCCATGACCGTTAGAAAAAATAATATAATGTAATGGAAGGAATTATTGTTCCCAGTACTGAAAGTTCGTAGGAGTTCAGCCCGCTTTGATCCCGCTGAAAATATATTGAGTACGGATTTTTTCTTGCATAAACATTATAAATTGAAAAATTAAAAATGGTATATCTTTTTTGCTCGGCGAACCGTCGTGAATCATGCGAAAAAGAAAAATCAAGCCTGTCGTAAACCGGCAACCTGTCTTCATTTCTTAATGAATAATTTGTTACCACTGTATTATTGATCACGTAAGTTCCATCGGGGTAAGTTGCAGGTCTTCCGCTTATGTACACAAAATTGAAATTGAAATCCCATCCATCTCCTAATTTAACTCCGCCGGTGATGCTGAGATTTGAAGGTCTGTCGTAATTGGAAGGATAATACGCGCCGCCGTTCACCTGCTCACTTCCGAAAGACGCTTCATCAGCAATAAATGATCTCGACCATGTGTACGCGATCTGCCCTGTGTATTTTCCTTTTGTTTTTTTTATGTTGAATTCAAGTCCGTAAGATTTTCCTTTTGCTTCGAGCAAATCTGCATCGAGATAAGGATTCATGGAAAGAGTAGCTCCGTTTTTATAGTCAAGAAGATTTTGCGATTTCTTATAAAATCCTTCAACAGAAGTTTCAAAAATATTATTATCAAAATTTCTGAAAATGCCCGCTGCATATTGATCGCCCATTGCCGGTTTGATTTCCGGATCAGAAAGTTTCCAGTAATCAACCGGGGTTATGGAAATAGTGTTGGAAATTAATTGCAGATATTGATACGTTCTGTCGTAACTTAATTTAAGTGAGGTTGCTTCATCAAAACCGATTTTTAGCAGCATCCTTGGTTCCCATCCGCTATAGCTTTGTATAGTTTTTCCTTTTGCATAAAACGAACTGTCGGTAATAGTTTCCGGCGATTGAGGCACTCCGGGTTGATAATTATAAATTGTGTGCGCGCCCCTGTATAAAAAAGTGGAATGCCTAATTCCGGCTTCGATAGAAATCAGACTTGTTATATCATACCTATCGAGCAAATACGCGGCAATCTCATCTCCATTTTCTTTTTGCAGATCAATATTATTAATGATAGAAGCAGGTTTGGTTGGACTTAATGATCCCGGATTTACAAGGTATTTGATAAAATCGCCGCCGGCTTCTATATAATTATTTTCCAAAGCCTGGTAAGAAAAATTTGCTTTTGCCTGCTGCTGCTGAATTGTATTTCGCAGCCTGAATTCATAGTTGGGTTCTATTCCGTTAATGTCGGAAATATAATAGCTGTAATTACTGTTGAAATTAAAGACTAATTTTTTGCTTATCTCCGATCGCCAGTTAATGCTCGCAATATTTGTTTGCCAGGAATACGTTGTGTCGCCGGGAAATTTAAAATAGTCATAGCTTCTGTACAACGATAACGACACATGATTTTTAGAGTTGATTTTATAATTAAGTTTCCCCGTAAAATCATAAAAAAAAGCATTGCTGTTACTTACAGAACCAGGGAAAAATTGCATCATCGCTCTTGGGTAAGCAACGCGCGCGCCGGCAAGAAAAGTTAATTTATTATTGATCGGTCCATCTACAAAAACGTGCGCACTTAGCGGACTGAGCCCCGTGTTATATTTAATTCTGTCTTCATTGCCGGGTTTAATATTTATTGCTGCAAGAGATGATAATCTTCCGCCAAAAGAGGCAGGAATTGTTCCTTTGTATAAAGTGAAGTTTTGTATAGCATCTGCGCTGATAACGGAATAAAAACCGAGCAAATGAGCCGTATTAAAAATCGGAGAGCCATCAAGCAATACCAGGTTTTCATCTACATTGCCGCCGCGAACATTAAATCCATTTGCGCCTTCGCCAACAGATGAAACGCCACTTTGTAATGTAAGCGCTTTAATAATATCGGCTTCGCCAAAAACCATCGGCGTTTTTCGGAGTTGAGCGATGTTTACATTTACAACACTCATTTTTGCTTCGGAAATATTTGCGTCTGTTCTCCTGGATTCGATAACAACTTCGGGCAATTCGGCGGGTGGTCTCTTTTTTAATTCGAACACCACATAATGTTCATCCAGCAAATAAATTGTTTTTGAAGAAGATGAATAGCCGAAAGAGCTGCCGGTTACTTCATAGGTATCCACAGGTAAAATGATGGCGAATTTTCCTGAGTCGTTGGTTGTGGTTCCTCTCGTGCTTGGTTTTAATGCAGGGCCAAACTTAAATGAAATGCTTGCGCCGGCAACGGGTTCTTTAGTGTCAAAATCCCGCACAACGCCTCTGAGTTCTATTTCCTGGGAAAATCCATGTACTGAAAATGCAAGTAAAGCAAGCAGTGTTAGTTTTTTTTTAAAAAGCAATCGGCAGAGTTATTAAAATGGTGAGCAAACAATTATCAAACGTAATGACCTTAAAACCGGCTTTAAAGTTGCTTCAAATTTTTCAAAAAAAATTTTATTAATAAATATTTCTTTAAAATATTTCTGTTACCTTTGCAACCCCAAAGAAAAAGTTCTTTTATCCCAATGGATTTGGGAGTCACGCCTAATGCGTGACGTTAACACCAAAAATGAAGTAACATGGCAAAAGAAATTACAGGTTTTGTTAAGTTGCAGGTAAAAGGCGGACAAGCCAATCCTGCGCCACCTATAGGGCCGGCCTTAGGTTCAAAAGGCATAAATATAATGGAGTTCTGCAAACAATTCAATGCAAGAACCCAGGATAAGATGGGAAAAGTTCTCCCTGTTCTTATCACCGTTTTCAGCGATAAATCTTTCACGTTTATTATTAAAACCCCTCCGGCTGCAGTGCAGTTAATGGATGCAGCAAAAATACAGAGTGGTTCAAAAGAATCTAATCGCAACAAAGTAGGAAAAGTTACCTGGGCACAGGTTGAAGCAATTGCTAAAGACAAAATGCCCGACCTTAATTGCTTTACTGTTGAAAGCGCAATGCGCATGGTTGCAGGAACAGCCCGCAGCATGGGTATAACAGTTGATGGTAAAGCTCCGTGGGCAAATTAATTCAGTAATTAAAAATTATTCCGAAATGGCACTCACTAAAAAAAGAAAAATAGCAACTGCAAAAGTTGATAACAATAAAGTGTACACGCTCCGCGAAGCATCGTCGTTAGTAAAAGAAGTGAACACAACAAAATTTGATGCTTCCGTTGATTTACACGTACGTCTTGGCGTTGATCCCAAAAAAGCAGATCAATCTATTCGCGGAACGGTTAGTCTTCCGCATGGAACAGGTAAAACAAAAAAAGTTCTTGTTCTTTGCACACCTGATAAAGAAGCCGAAGCAAAATCTGCAGGCGCTGATTTTGTTGGGCTCGATGAATTCATTCAAAAAATTGAAGGTGGCTGGGTTGATGTGGATGTGATTATTGCAACGCCATCGGTAATGCCTAAAATTGGTAAGCTCGGTAAAGTGTTAGGTCCGAGAAACCTGATGCCTAACCCTAAAACCGGAACTGTTACGAATGATGTTGGCGCTGCAATCAATGAAGTGAAAGGTGGAAAGATTGCTTTTAAAATAGATAAGGCAGGAATCATTCATGCCTCTATCGGAAGAGTAAGTTTTGCGCCGGACAAAATTGTTGAAAACAGCCAGGAACTTATCAATGCAATTATAAAAGCGAAACCTGCAACGTCGAAAGGAACATATTTAAAAAGTGTTTTTATGGCAAGCAGCATGAGCCCGGGAATTTCAATTGACACTAAAACATTTGTTCATTAATAAATCCGGATTTGTTTTATAAATCCTGAACAAAAAAATTGTTATGACTAAAGATCAAAAAGGCGAAGTAATAGAATTGTTGAAAGACAAATTCTCTCAATACAATAATTTTTATATTACAAATACAGAATCATTATCAGTAGAGCAGATTGGTAAATTGCGTCGTATTTGTTTTGATAAAAAAGTAGAAATGAAAGTGGCAAAAAACACGCTCATAAAAAAAGCACTGGAAAACTTGAATGGCGACAAATATGCTGATGTGTATGATTCACTTCATGGAGTAACAGCATTGCTTTTTTCTGAAAGCGCGAAAGATCCAGCTTTGATTTTGACTTCTTTTCGTAAAGAAACAAATCTTGATAAACCGGTTTTAAAAGCTGCTTTTATTGATGGAGATGTTTTCACCGGCGATGATCAGTTAAAAGCCTTGATCACATTAAAAAGCAAACAGGATCTTATTGGTGAAATCATCGGCTTATTACAATCGCCTGCGAAAAATGTTATCAGCGCATTAAATGCGGGTAATAAATTAGCAGGTTTGATAAAAGCGCTGGAAGATAGAGCAGCGGCAGCAGCAAATTAATTCAGTATTTACAATTTGATATTTAATAAAGACAAATTTTTTTAATCATCCGCCGGAGTAACAACTAAGAAGGCGGAAAAAATTTACAACTATGGCAGATTTAAAATCATTCGCAGACCAGTTAGTAGGACTAACTGTAAAAGAAGTAAACGAATTAGCTAAAATTTTAAAAGAAGAATACGGCATCGAGCCTGCTGCAGCTGCAGTATCTGTTGCTGCCGGCCCCGCTGCAGGCGCTGCTGCACCTGCTGCTGAAGAAAAAACATCTTTCAATGTTATTCTTAAAGCAGCCGGAGCTAACAAACTTAATGTAGTTAAAATCGTAAAAGATTTGACTGGCTTAGGTTTGAAAGAAGCTAAAGATTTAGTTGACGGCGCTCCAAAACCAGTTAAAGAAGGTATCAGCAAAGCAGACGCAGATACAATCGTAGCTAAATTGAAAGAAGCAGGAGCAGACGTAGAAATTCAGTAAGAAATTACCGGATTTTATCTATAAATTTTTACCCCGGTTTTTCCGGGGTTTTTGACTTGAACAAGCTGGTAATAAGTTTTCTTGTTAATTCATCATTATTACCTAACTTTGCAATCCGTTTTTCACGCATGCGCATTTACAAAGTTTTCAATCACTTAATGACTAAAAAAGCTTGAGTATTATTCAACATTCAATCGGGTACTAAAAGTTCCCTGGCTTTTTTTTGTATAGATTATTTAGTTCGAACAAATAAAACCGGTTTTAATAAATATGTCTTCAACAAAATTGCACAACAGGATCAATTTCGGTAAAATAAAACATCTTGCTGAAACTCCTGATCTCCTCGAAGTCCAGATTCAATCGTTCAAAGAATTTTTCCAGTTGGAAACAACTCCCGACAAACGCAACATCGAAGGTTTGTTCAGAGTGTTCAAGGAAAATTTTCCTATCACCGACACCAGGAATATTTTCATGCTGGAGTTTCTCGATTACTTTATCGATCCGCCGCGTTACACCATTGAAGAATGTATGGAGCGTGGATTAACTTATGCAGTTCCGCTAAAAGCAAAATTGCGTTTAAGTTGTAACGATGAAGAACATGTGGATTTTCAAACCATCGTACAGGATGTATTCTTAGGAAATATTCCGTACATGACTCCCCGCGGAACTTTTGTTATCAACGGCGCTGAACGCGTTGTTGTTTCACAATTGCATCGTTCTCCTGGAGTATTCTTCGGTCAGTCTATCCATCCGAACGGAACAAAAATTTATTCCGCAAGAGTGATTCCTTTCAAAGGAGCATGGATGGAATTTGCAACAGACATTAACAACGTAATGTTTGCTTACATCGATCGTAAGAAAAAATTTCCTGTAACAACATTATTGCGTTCCATAGGTTACGAAACAGATAAAGATATTCTGGAATTATTCGGAATGGCTGATGAAGTAAAAGTTGATAAAAAAACTTTGCAAAAATATATCGGCAGAAAACTTGCAGCTCGTGTTTTAAGAACATGGGTTGAAGATTTTGTTGATGAAGATACCGGCGAAGTTGTTTCTATTGAGCGTAACGAAATAGTTTTGGAACGCGATACAATTTTAGATGAAAAAGCAATTGCGCTTGTTGTAGAAATGGAAATCAAAAGCATCTTTATACAAAGAGAAGATGTTGGTGGCGACTATGCAATTATTTACAACACGCTTAATAAAGATACATCCAACTCTGAGTTGGAAGCTGTTCAACATATCTATCGCCAGTTGCGCGGAGCAGATGCGCCGGATAATGAAACAGCAAGAGGAATCATTGATAAATTATTCTTCAGCGATAAGAGATATGATTTGGGAGAAGTTGGTCGTTACAAAATCAATCGTAAATTAGGATTGCATCAACCGCTCGAACAAAAAACATTAACTAAAGAAGATATCATCGAGATAATAAAATATCTCGTTCGTTTAACAAATGCGAAAGCAGAAATTGATGACATCGATCATTTAAGCAATCGTCGTGTACGCACAGTTGGCGAACAATTGTATGCGCAATTTGGAGTTGGTCTTGCACGTATGGCAAGAACAATTCGTGAAAGAATGAACGTTCGTGATAATGAAGTGTTCACTCCGGTTGATTTGATCAATGCAAGAACATTATCTTCTGTCATCAATTCATTTTTCGGAACATCTCAGTTATCGCAATTTTTGGATCAAACAAATCCGCTCAGTGAAATCACACACAAGCGTCGTATCTCTGCACTTGGACCCGGTGGTTTAAGCCGTGAACGCGCGGGCTTCGAAGTTCGTGACGTGCATTATTCTCACTACGGTCGTTTGTGTACAATCGAAACTCCGGAAGGACCGAATATTGGTTTGATATCTACACTTTGCGTTCATGCAAAAATTAATGAAATGGGTTTCATCGAAACTCCATATCATAAAGTGCATGATGGAAAAGTTGATTTGAAAAAATTAACTTACCTCAGCGCTGAAGAAGAAGATATCGCAAAAATTGCACAGGCAAATATTGCGCTTGATGACAAAGGACATTTTATTGAAGATAAAATTGTTTCACGTCAGACTGGCGATTTTCCTATTCTTGATAAAAATGAAGTGGAATATATGGACGTTGCGCCAAACCAGATTGTTGGATTGAGTGCATCTTTAATTCCATTTCTTGAACATGATGATGCCAACCGTGCATTGATGGGTTCAAACATGCAACGCCAGGCAGTTCCGTTGATTCGTCCTGAAATGCCGATTGTTGGAACAGGACTTGAAGCAAAAGCTGCGCGCGATGCACGTATTCAAATTCACTCAGAAGGTTCTGGTGTAATTGAATTTGTCGATGCTAATGAAATTCATGTTCGTTACGATAGAAATGAAACGCAAAAATTGGTAAGCTTTGAAGAAGATTTGAAAATTTACAGGCTCACTAAATTCATAAAAACAAACCAGGAAACCTGCATCAATCTTAAACCTGCTGTAAAAAAAGGTCAGCATGTTAAAGATGGAGATTTCTTAACCGAAGGATATGCAGTGCAGGCTGGTGAAATGGCGCTCGGTCGTAATCTTAAAGTGGCATTTATGCCGTGGAAAGGTTACAACTTCGAAGATGCTATTGTGATAAGTGAAAAAGTTGTTCGTGAAGATTTATTTACTTCTGTTCATATTTCCGAATACGAATTGGAAGTGCGCGATACAAAATTAGGCGAAGAAGAATTGACTCCCGATATTCCGAATGTTTCTGAAGAAGCAACAAAAGATTTGGACGAAAACGGAATCATCCGCATAGGTGCGCAAATTAAAGAAGGAGATATTTTAATTGGAAAGATCACGCCAAAAGGTGAAAGCGATCCAACTCCGGAAGAAAAATTGTTGCGCGCAATTTTCGGTGATAAAGCCGGCGACGCAAAAGATGCTTCATTGAAAGCACCGAGCGGAACAGAAGGAGTTGTGATAAATAAAAAATTATTTCAACGTGCTAAAAAAGATAAGAACGCAAAAGTTCGTGAAAAAACAACTCTTGATAAGATTGAAAAAATTCACGAAAAAAATGTTGCCGATTTACTTGAAGTGTTATTAAGCAAACTGCAGGTGTTATTGAAAGATCACACTTCCGCCGGTGTTAATAATAATTTCGGTGAAGTTTTAATTGGCAAAGGCGGCAAATTCACAGCAAAAAATTTAAGCGGCATTGATTATCTCAATGTAAATCCTTTAGGTTGGACCGGCGATGCAAAAACGGATGAGCTTATCAACGTTCTTTTGCATAATTACAGCATCAAGTACAACGAAGAATTAGGAAGATATAAGAGAGAAAAATTCAACATCTCCATAGGCGATGAATTACCTGCGGGCGTGTTGAAACTTGCAAAAGTTTATCTCGCTGTTAAGCGTAAATTGAAAGTGGGAGATAAGATGGCTGGTCGTCACGGAAACAAAGGCATCGTTGCAAAAATTGTTCGCGCAGAAGATATGCCTTTCCTCGAAGACGGAACTCCGGTTGATGTTGTATTGAATCCACTCGGTGTGCCTTCACGTATGAACCTCGGACAGATTTACGAAACAGTTTTAGGTTGGGCTGGCGAAAAATTAGGATTGAAATTTGCAACGCCAATTTTCGACGGAGCATCTGTTGAAGAAATTGCAGAGCAAATTGAAAAAGCCGGCTTGCCAAGTTTTGGTCATACCTATTTATATGATGGCGAAACCGGCGACCGCTTCGACCAGAAAGCAACTGTTGGTATTATTTATATCATCAAATTGCACCACATGGTTGACGATAAAATGCATGCAAGAAGTATCGGACCTTACAGTTTGATCACGCAGCAACCATTAGGCGGTAAAGCGCAATTCGGCGGACAACGTTTCGGTGAAATGGAAGTTTGGGCGCTCGAAGCATATGGCGCATCAAATATTTTGCAGGAACTTTTAACGTTGAAGTCTGATGATATTATCGGTCGCGCAAAAACCTACGAAGCAATTGTGAAAGGAGATAATATTCCAAGAGCCGGTGTACCAGAATCATTTAATGTGTTGGTGCACGAGCTAAGAGGTTTAGGTTTAGATCTCAGGTTTGATTAAATTTATTCTGCTAACTGATGAATAAAATACAAGCTGCTCAATAATTGTTGAGCAGCTTTTTTGTTTGAAATAATTTTTATGTAACCAACTTCAGTAATTCTATTGAGCATCGTTGTGTCACTCACTTGTACTGTAGTATCTTTATTCAGCGCCTTACTAACGGTAAGGTGCATACGTTTTTATACCTCATAATTCATGCTTCATAATTCATACCTCATACTTCATACTTGCTTCTTCGTTACCCCCAAAAAAATCAGCAGCCAGCCGGCTATTAAAAATGTTCCGCCAAACGGAGTGATAATTCCTATCTTATCAAATCCTGTTGTATCTGAAATGTGAAAAACAGTGAGTGCATACAAAGAACCTGAAAATAAAATGATACCTATAATGAAACAATTGCCGGCCCATTTCATCAGTTTGTTTGGAAATCTTTCGTATAAAATGGCAACTATAAATAATGCAAATGTGTGATAGAACTGGTAACGAACGCCAGTTTGAAATACACTGAGAGCATCAGCAGAAAGAATATCTTTTAATTTATGTGCAGCGAAAGCGCCTAATGCAACACACAGGCAACCCGAAATAGCAGCTATGCTTAAAAAATTTTTATTCATTATGTAGGAGAGTGTTTAAAGTTTTGTGTTGTTTTATCGTGAGACGTGAAAGGTGAGAGGTGAGACGTTAAATGAAACCAACCCTTCTCACGTCTCACGTTTCGAAGCCAGCAACTCAATGATTGATTTCAGCGAAACGGTTTCTTCATTTACAACAAAATCCGCCTGCTCATAATACATTTTTCTTTCTCCAAGCTTCCGCACGATGTAATTTTTCAGTTCCGTATCGCCAATGGTTTTTATTAATGGTCTCGCCGCACGTTCTTTAAATAATCTTTCTCTTAAAGTATTTACGGAAGTGTTCAGCCAAATAACCTTGCCATTTTTTTTCATGAACTCAATATTGTTAAAAAAGCAGGGAGTTCCGCCGCCGCAGGAAAGAATAAATTTATCGTGATCATTAACTAGTTCTTCAAGCACTTCTTTTTCTTTGTATCTAAAAAATTCTTCGCCATTTTCTGCAAAAATCTGTGAAATATTTTTGTGTTCTGTTTCTGTAATAATTGAATCAAGATCAAAAAAAGGCAAACGCAATGCCTCACCAAGCAACCTGCCCCAGTGCGTTTTTCCAGAACCCATAAAGCCTATTAAGAATATTTTCATAATTCACAAATTTGAAAATATGAAAATGTGGAGATGTGAAAATTATAGCGCATTGCATTTATCACATTTTCACATCAGCATATTATCACATTATTTAAACGCATTCATTCCCGTAACATCCATTCCTGTTATCAATAAATGAACATCATGAGTACCTTCATAGGTTATTACACTTTCTATATTCATCATGTGGCGCATGATAGAATATTCGCCGGTTATGCCCATGCCGCCTAAAATTTGCCGTGCATCGCGCGCAATGTTTGCAGCAATTTCGCAACCATTTCGCTTTGCCATAGAAACCTGAGCCGGCGTGGCTTTCCCTTCATTCATTAAAACACCTAAGCGCCAGTTTAGTAATTGCGCTTTGGTTATTTCGGTGATCATTTCGGCTAATTTTTTTTGCTGCAATTGAAAACCACCGATCGGTTTATCAAACTGAATTCTTTCTTTGCTGTAATGCAAAGCGGTTTCATAGCAATCCATTGCGGCGCCAACGGTTCCCCAGGCAATTCCATACCTCGCTTTTGTTAAGCAACTCAGCGGACCTTTTAATCCTTTTACGTTGGGTAAAATATTTTCTTTAGGAATTTTTACATTATCAAAAACCAGTTCGCCGGTTGCGGAAGCGCGCAAACTCCATTTGCCATGTGTTGTTGGCGTGCTGAAACCCTCCATACCTCTTTCTACAATAATTCCACGAATGTTTGCCTGTTCATCTTTTGCCCAAACAACAGCAACCTGCGAATATGGTGCGTTGCTTATCCACATTTTGCTTCCGTTTAAAATTACATATTCATCGCCGTTATCTTTAAAATTTGTAAGCATACCTGCAGGATCGCTTCCATGATTTGGTTCCGTCAATCCAAAACAACCTAACCATTCGCCGCTTGCTAATTTTGGTAAATATTTTTTTCGTTGTTCTTCGCTTCCATATTCATAAATCGGGAACATCACTAACGAACCCTGCACCGATGCCGTGGAACGCACGCCGCTGTCGCCGCGCTCGAGTTCCTGCATCATCAATCCATAGCTTATATAATCCAAACCGCCGCCGCCATATTGTTCCGGAATGGTTGGACCAAAACATCCGAGGTCGCCGAGTTGTTTTATTATTTGTTGAGGAAATTCTGCACGCTGCGCATAATCTTCAATGATCGGAGAGATTTCTTTTTTTACATAATTTCTTACAGATTCACGGATGAGTTTATGTTCGTCTGTTAATAGATCATCTAGTTGAAAATAATCCGGGCTTTGAAAATTATCTGTTTTTGCAGCCATGAAATGGGTTTTAAATTGGTGCAAAAATAAGGCAAAAGGTGTAAGGTATAGGGTTTAAGGTGAAGGTTGATTATTTGGAAAGCTTGTGTTTAATAAACCATAGCTCAATAGCAGCACTACTGATGAAAGGATTGCGACGCAAGGATGCTCAACCGGAGTTACTGAAGTTGGTATCCTGATAGTCGGAAGTCAGAAGTCCGGAGTCGGAAGACCGAAGTCTGAAAGAACTAACTTCCGACCTCCGACCCCGGATTCCCGACTCCTAAAAATATTTTACCTTGAGATGCAACATGGTGTAAAAACCTGTGTCTCTATTATACAACAATCAAAATGCGGATTTTTTTGGAATCAACTGCACCAATACTACACGATGAACTGGTGGAAAAATGCAAGCAAGGCGATGCAAAGAGCTATGCTGAACTTTACCAGAAATATGCAAAGGCGATGTATAACACCAGTCTGCGGATTGTGAATAATACAGGAGATGCCGAAGATGTGTTGCAGGAAGCGTTTGTAGATGCGTTTGGTTCGTTGGAAGCGTTTCAGTATAAATCGACATTTGGAGCGTGGCTGAAAAAAATTGTGATCAATAAATCCATTAACCAGTTACGGAAAAGAAAAATGGATTTGATCGATATCGAAAAAACAAATGTTGGGTTTTTGCCGGAAGAAGAAAAGTTGGATGAAAAAGATATTCAGTTGAAAGTGGAAGAAGTGAAAAGAGTCGTGAAGCAGTTGCCAAATGGTTACAGAACAGTGTTGAGTTTGTATTTATTTGAAGGATACGATCACGAAGAGATAGCAGAAATTTTACGCGTATCTCATGCTACAGTAAGGACGCAATACATGCGGGCGAAACAAAAATTATTGAGCTTAATAAAACAAGGAGGTTTATCATGAGTGGCCAATTAGAGCAATTCATTAATGATCACCGCGACGAGTTTGATGGAGATGAGCCAGCGAAAAAAATCTGGGATAATATCCGGAAAAAACTCGAACCGGAAGTGAAAGAAGAAACGAAAATTGTGCGGTTGAATTTTATGCAGTGGAGTGTGGCGGCATCAGTAGCTGTGTTGCTGGGAGCAGGGGCGTGGTATTTTTTTAGTACGCGCAGCACAAACGTAATTACTACTAATAATACAATTGCAAAAAATAAACCAGCAACAAGAGAAGAACCTAAGAAAACTAATAACCTGCCACAACCGGATAGCACAGCTAAACCTGCACAGCAACAATTGGCGCAGGTTGAGAAAAAACAAAATGCTTCTGAAGTAAAAAATAGTGGTAATGATGGAATGGAATCTGATGTAAAAAAAGAAATGGTTTACTATGCAAAAATTGTAGAAATAAAACACGACGAATTAAAGAAGATTCAAAAAGACGAACCATTATTGTATAAACAGTTTTCAGGCGATGTATACAAACTTGACAGCGTTTATCAATCTTTGAAAAAACAGTTACCCAAAAACCCCAACCGCGAACAACTGCTGGAAGCTATGATTCAAAATTTACAGCTGCAGATGGAATTATTGAATCACCAATTACAAATTATCAAACAAATTAACAATTCAAAAAAATCAGCGTATGAACAAGCTTACAAATCTGCTTAATATTTTTTCACTCGTCGCGCTATTATCCGTGCCCGCATTGAGTTTCGCCGGTAACGACGATGGTGTGGAAAAAAGAGGAACATCAGCAAATCCTATAATGTCGGAAGCAGCGATAAATTATCTATCGACAATTCATTCGGCGATGTGGTAATAAATACATGGGATAAAAGTGAGTTTAAAGTGGATGTAGAAATTTATGCCAAAGCAAAAACCGATGAACAGGCGCAAAAGATTCTTGATAAAATAAAAGTTGACGATTCTCAATCCGGTGGTGAAGTTTGGTTTAAAACTACAGTTGGAAATATCGGCTCGAAGCACAATAATGATAATGATGATGGTGATGACGACGATGATGATAACGGAAATCACAAACATCACGGAGATAAAAACCAGGAGTTTCATATCAACTATGTTGTGTACATGCCATCGGGCAATCCACTGAAAATTATAAATCAGTTTGGCAAAACAACTGTTCCTGATTTCAAAGGGAATGCAGATTTGACAAGTAAATTCGGATCATTAACTACCGGTAATTTGGATAATGTGGATGAAGTTGATGTTGAATTTGGAAAAGGAGAAATCGGAAATGTGCACAATGGTAAAGTGAGTTTTAAATTCGATAGCAAATCGCGTGTTGGAAAAATAAGCGGCTCGGTAAAAGTTAATGTTGAATTTTCCGAAGCGCAGGTTGGTGTGTCTGATAATTTGAATGATTTGTCACTCAATAATTCTTATTCTTCAGTTAATTTGATTGTGCCAAAAAATTTATCTGCAAATTTCGATATTCATACTAATTTCGGCGACTTTAAAAATAAAACAGAATTTAATCTGAGAGAAAATAAGAAGATGATGATGACACACGGACCAAAGTTCGATAAAGATATCACTGGAAAAGTCGGCGATGGTAAAGCAAAAATTAAAGATAAAAAGCAGTTTTGGTGAAGTGCGCCTGTCACATGATTATATGAGTGAAAGCGAAGAAAATATGGAGCACAAAGAAAAAGCAGAAAAGAAAGAACGCAAAGAAAAAAAGGAAAAGAAAGAAAAAGATGATGACGATAACTCATAAATAAACATTATCGTAGATATTTACACCCCCTTATATATTCAAGTTTATTTTATAAAAGAGATGACGAAATTAATCGTTGTCTCTTTTTTTAAATACTTCTATAATGAACTAACTATTACGCATAGGTAAATACAATAGAATTCTGCACTTAACGTTTCAATATAAGCTATCACAGCCTTTCAGTAATACTTTGGCACAAATAAAAAAACAACGTTATGAAAAAAACAATCTTATCCACTATCATTTTTTTATCTCTTGCAGTCGGTACGCAAGCTCAAACAGGAAGTATTTTATTGTACGGGAATATTGGAATTACCTCAAGCAACAATTCCGATAATTTTTCAGCTTCAAAAGAAACGACTTCTTTATTAAATCTTGGTGTTGGTTATCAATTGAATTCCAACTGGACCGCCGGATTAAACTTTGAATACACTAATGACAATGCGGATGGTGTAACTGAAGCGTACATAATCGATCCGTTTATTCGCTATGCAAAACCTATTTCTTCAATTTTTAGTATTTACGGGCAATTTCAGGCAGGATATGCTCATAGCTCAATAAGTCCGAATCCGAATGATGATAGAGCCGGAGGATTTAATGCTCAAATTTTTCCTGCTATTTTTATAAATATCAAAAACGGATTTGGACTAAATTTGAATTTCGGAGGCATTCAATACATTTCACTTACTGAAAAAGATAATACCGGACTTTCCGCAACGAACAAAACTTTTTCTTTCACATTTGGTCAAGGCGTAAATTTTGGCATCTCCAAAAATTTTGGGGGCAAATCTCATTCGTAAAGCATACCAATAATAATTATTAATCAAGCGCTCTTTATGAGCGCTTTTGTTTTGATTTACTTTTATCTTGCATCAAAACTATTTCGATGCAGAATCAGTTTGATACAACTTTACATTTTGCTATCACAAAAGATAAAGAAGATTCACTCAAAAATTTTCGATCTCAATTTTATTTTCCACAGCATAATAATAAAGACACAATATATTTTTGCGGCAATTCTCTTGGCTTGCAACCAAAAAATGTTTCAGCTGCAATTCAGCAGGAATTAGATGACTGGAAAAACCTCGCAATCGACGGTTACCTGCATGCAAAAAATCCATGGCTATATTATCAGCATAATTTCTGTAAACCACTTTCTAAAATTGTTGGCTGCCTGGAGCACGAGGTAACGGTGATGAATACGTTAACCGTTAACTTGCATTTGATGTTGTTTTCTTTTTATCATCCCACAAAACATAGATATAAGATAATGATGGAAGCCGGCGCATTTCCATCCGACCAATATGCAATAGAAACCCAGCTAAAATTTTATGGATTGAACCCGGAAGAAGCGATTATAGAAGTTTCTCCGCGTGAAGGTGAAAAAATAATTCGTGATGAAGATATTCTCGATTTAATTGAAAAGAATAAAGACTCATTAGCCTTGGTTTTATTTGGTGGAATTAATTATTACACAGGGCAGGTTTTTGATATGAAAAAGATAACAGCCGCCGCGCACAAAGCCGGCGCTGTTGCAGGTTTCGATTTAGCGCACGCTGCCGGAAATATTTTTTTGCAATTGCATGATTGGAATGTTGATTTTGCTGTTTGGTGCTCATATAAATATCTGAATGGCGGACCAGGCGCTGTTGGCGGAGCATATATACATAACCGTTATACTAAAGATGCTGAACATATTCGTATGGCAGGATGGTGGGGCAATGATGAAAAAACAAGATTTGAAATGAAGAAGGGTTTTATTCCGAAGCATGATGCTAGCGGGTGGAATGTGAGCACAGCGCAGGTTTTTAATATGGTATCTTTAAAAGCTTCATTGGAATTATTTGAGAAAACAAATATGGAAGCGTTGCGAAATAAAAGCATCGGACTTACAAGTTTCTTGGAATTTTTATTAAGCAAACTAACCAATATTAATTTTGAAATAATAACGCCGGCAGAAACGGAAATGAGAGGAGCGCAGTTATCTTTATTTTTTAAAGAGAATGGCAAAGCGATACATCAGAAAATGATCGAATCAGGAGTTGTGGTTGATTATCGGGAACCGGGTGTGATAAGAGTTGCGCCTGCGCCATTGTATAATTCGTTTGAAGATGTATATGTATTTTATGAAATTTTGAAAAACTTTCAGTAAAATGGATAATTTTAAAAGCACTTGTGCCTTACCGTTAGTAAGGCGCTCAATAGAATTACAAATGTACAAGAGTGCGACGCAAGAATGTTTAATAGGAGTAATGTGGCCGGAAACATAAAAAAGAACTTAAAAAATAAGTAAGCAAGAATCAGTGTGCAACTCAAAAAAAATACCAAAGTTTTTACAGCACTTAACTTTTTATGTTTTGGTTGCATTAGTGGCTGCAATTTTTCTGGGATATTTTTTTCCGGCAATTGCTGTGAAAGCTGAACCACTCGGAACAATATTTGTTCGCATCATTAAATTGTTTATTCCGCCGATAATTTTTTTTACGATAGTGCTTGGCATTAGCGGGATGAGCGATCTGAAAAAAGTTGGACGAATTGGCGTGAAGGCATTGCTATATTTTGAAATTGTAACTACGATTTCTCTTGCTATAGGAATTTTACTTGCTAATATTATCAAGCCCGGAAAAATCGGAAAAACAGGATTGCCAATTCAGGACGCATCAAAATATACAAAACACGCGAGCCATGGAATTGACTGGAAAGAATTTTTTCTTTCTAATCTTACTTTGCAGGTTCTTGTTGCTGCAATTATTGTTGGCATTATTATCAGCGTTACAAAACATCGCGAAAAAATTATTTCTTATATTGAACCAGTTACAAAATTTGTTTTCTGGCTGTTGAAGTATGTGATGTATCTCGCGCCAATCGGGGCTTTTGGCGGAATGGCTTTTACGATTGGCAAATATGGAATTAAAACTTTGTTGCCGTTAGCAAAATTAATGATGACTGTTTACTGCACGATGATCGTTTTTGTTTTTATAATTCTCGGATCAATTCTCCGATATTACAAACTGAGCATTTGGAATTATTTAAAAAATATAAAAGAAGAAATTTTAATTGTTCTTGGAACATCATCTTCAGAAGCTGCGCTGCCATCGTTGATGAATAAGTTGGAAAAAATGGGATGCAGCAAACCTGTTGTTGGACTTGTTGTGCCAACAGGTTATTCTTTTAATTTGGATGGAACGTCTATTTATCTTTCTATGTCGACAATTTTTTTGGCACAATTGTATAATGTAAATCTTTCTGCAGGCGAAATGATTTCTATTTTAGGAATTCTGATGATCACTTCGAAAGGCGCGGCAGGCGTAACCGGCAGCGGTTTTATTGTGCTCGCATCTACGTTAACTGCAATTCAAAAAATTCCTGTTGAGGGACTGGCTTTTTTATTAGCTATAGATAAATTTATGAGTGAATCAAGAGCGATTACAAATATTATTGGCAATGGTGTTGCCACTTTAGTAATTGCAAAAAGTGAAAATGATTTTAATCCTCCGGAATAAAATTTCTGTTACCAATCGCTGAATCAAAAAATGTTTTTCATGGTAAATAATTTGCCATTTCCTGCTGATATTTTTCAGCTTTTGTTGCGGCTTTTTCTGCAAAATCTTCTTCAGCAGAATTGTAAATTATATCGCGACTAACGTTTACCAATATGCCACAATCTGAGTTCATTGCCTTTTCTGAAATTTCTTTTAAGCTTCCGCCTTGTGCACCAACACCGGGAACGAGATAAAAATGATTTGGGCTGAGGCTTCTTATCTTTTCAAATCGGCTTGCCTGCGTTGCACCGATAACGAACATGGTATTTTCGGTTGTTCCCCACCGTGAGATTGTTGAGATTACTTTTTCGTATAAAAATTCATTGCCGGTTTTTTGCAATTCAAAATCATTAGCTCCTGCATTTGATGTCAGCCCGAGAATTATCGCCCATTTATTTTCGTATTCTAAAAATGGTTTCACACTGTCTTCACCCATATAGGGTGCAACAGTTATAGCATCAAAATTCAAGGTATCAAAAAAAGCTTTTGCATATTGCGCGGAAGTATTTCCGATATCACCACGTTTTGCATCGGCGATTTTAAAATGCGTGGATGGAATATAGCTCACCGTTTTTTCCATAGCTTCCCATCCTTTTACACCGAGCGCTTCATAAAAAGCAGTATTGATTTTGTATGCGACACAAAAATTTTTTGTTGCATCAATTATTTTTTTGTTGAATTCAAAAACCGGATCTGAATACGAAAGAAGATGTTTGGGGATTTTTGTAATGTCAGTATCTAACCCAACGCACAGGTATGATTTTTTAGAAAAGATGGTTTCGATCAATTGCTTCCGGGTCATCGAAATATTTTCGCAAAGTAAGAATTTATTTCTCACAGATTGGTTAGATTTTCACAGATAAAAAAATATCTGTGCGATTCTGTGATATCTGTGAGAGATTTTATTTCTCCTAATTCCTCATATCTGTTTCACTAATATTTTTAAAAACTGCTGAACTATTTTCTTTCATAGCTGAAGCAATTTTTTTTGCATCTTCATCCTGTTCACTTAAATGCTGAATAATATTTTCATAGCTTTTTTCGTCGCGGTTCTGGCTTAATTTAAAAACGTGTTCAACATGCGTTATTTCAATTTCAAATGCAATTATTGCCTGCATCAGGTTTTCTATATAATCCTTATCCATTTTTTGTACAAGCGATGGTGAATGCGGATTGTTTTCAAATTTTTCCGTTAGCTTGATTAATAAATTATACAATCCTTCTTCATCTAAAAATCGCAAAATTCCATGCGCATGAACTGCCTGGTAATTCCAGGTGCTGGGAGTAGTTTTATTTTCGTACCAACTCGCGCTTACATAGGTATGCGCTCCGTAAAATATAGCGAGAACGTTTGGATTTTCTTTAAATGTTTCTGTGTGCGATTGCTTTTTCATAACATGCGCGAGCAGAAATAATTTATCATCTCTTTCTTCAAATAACACCGGAACATGCGTGGCTGCTGGATTTCCGCTCTTATCGGCTCCGCACAAAATAATAAAAGGATTGTTGTGCATGAAATCAATCACTGCTTTTTCATTGCTTGCTTTGAAGTGCGGGAGATTATACATGTTCAGTTTACAGTTTTCAGTTTTTAGTTTACCAGACGAATTATTTTTTGTTATTTTATAAACGCGGGGAGTTGCCAACTGTAAACAGTAAACTGTAAACTCAAAACTAAGCGACTGTTTCCGCAACTCTCGCCGTATTAATATGTGCGTTGAGCATGGCAACACTTCTTACTGCATTTCCGGCAAATTCAACAAAAGCATTCCTGGAAATTTTATCATCACCAACCATCACCGGAACGCCTGCATCGCCGCCTTCACGAATAGACTGCACCAAAGGTATCTGCCCTAAGAAAGGAATATCATATTCTTCGGCAAGTCTTTTTCCGCCATCTTTTCCGAAAATAAAATATTTATTATCGGGCAACTCGGCCGGAGTAAAATAACTCATGTTTTCTACCAACCCGATCAATGGAACTTTTAATTGTGTTTGTCCGAACATGGCAATTCCTTTTTTTGCATCGGCGAGTGCAACATCCTGTGGCGTTGTTACAATAATAACGCCGGTTACCGGAACGGTTTGCACTAAGGTTAAATGAATATCGCCGGTGCCGGGTGGCATATCAATTATTAAATAATCCAACTCACCCCAATGCACATCCGAAACAAATTGCCGGATAGCGCTGCTCACCATCGGACCGCGCCAAACCACTGCACTTTTTTCATCAACCAATAGGCCTATGCTCATTATTTTAATGCCATATTTTTCTATCGGAACAATCACTCCTTTTCCATTTACATCCATCATTTTTGGTCTCTCGCCGCGAAGTCCAAACATAATCGGCACACTCGGTCCATAAATATCTGCATCCATCAAACCCACGGTGGCTCCGCCTTGCGCCAATGCCAGCGCAAAATTTGCGGCAACTGTACTTTTTCCAACGCCGCCTTTTCCGCTCACTACGGCAATAATATTTTTTACTTTGGGTAAAAGCGTTTGCCCGTCTTTGCGCGTTGAAGTGGTGTTAGAAATAAATTTTACATTCACCACAGCATCTTTACTGATGAGCAATTTAATGGCATTCACGCACGCGCTTTTGATCATATCTTTCATCGGGCAGGCGGGCGTAGTAAGCACTACGGTAAATGAAACATAATTTCCATTAATTTCAATATCCTTCACCATGTTCAGTGTAACAATATCTTTTCCAAGGTCTGGCTCCTGAACATTGCTCAATGCCTCTAAAACTTTTTCTGTGGTCATGCGCAATTATTTGTTAAAAGTTTATTACCTGCAAAATTAACCAATCAACGCCTTACTTTGTTTACTATTTTCGGTGTATAAAGTTTAATTTTGAACCCGATTTATATTATTAATGAATTCCGCTTCATGCGGGATTGCGTTGCCACCTATACTTATGCAGATTTTATTGAGTGCTACGGCTCAAACAGAATTACAACTGTTGAACGGAGCGTCGCAACAAAAGCTGATAAGAATTCCAAAAGTTGACCAAATGAAAAAAATTATACTATACCTTGTTGTTTTGGTTTCTCCGTTTTTAGCGCATGCGCAATTTGATAAACTCAAAGATTCTGTTGTTGAAGTTTATGGCTTTGTGATGACGACAGATAGTTTGAAAGGACTTCCCGGCGTGACTATTGCGGTTAAAGGTCGCAACCAGGGAACTTTTACTAATGATCAGGGCGTGTTTTCTATTCCTTTAATGAAGGGTGATGTTATTGAGTTTACGAGCATAGGTTATAAAGCAATAGTAGTAACTATTCCAAGAGATATTCCGGGTAATCAATACAGCATGATTCAAACGATGACAGACACTGCAGAATATCTTCCGGTAACTATTATCAAACCACGACCAACGCGAGATCAGTTTGATCGCGATTTTGTAAATACATCTGTGCCCGACGACCAGATTGAAGTGGCGCGACAAAATATGAGCGAAGCAAAACGAAGAATGCTCGCAAAAGTTTTACCTGCGGATGCGAGGGAAGCTGCAAGCACTTATCTGAAGCAAAATGCTACGCGATATTCCTACCAGGGACAGGCGCCCCCACAAAATATCTTTAACCCAATTGCCTGGGCGGATTTTATAAATGCATGGAAGCGCGGCGATTTTAAAAGCAGCAATTAATTAGTTGTGAATTATGAATGATGAGTTATAGGCGACAAGTAATGCCACCTATGATCGTAATAATTATTTTAAACTACCTTCATAATTTATAATTCATAATTAATAACTCATAATTCATACCTGAATTATCATGATTCAAAAAGTTTCAGTCATCGGCGCCGGAACAATGGGAAACGGTATTGCACAAGTGTTTGCCGAAAATGGATTTGATGTGAATTTGATTGACGTGAACCCATCTCAATTAGAAAAAGCAATTGAAACGATTGGAAAGAATCTCGACAGGCAAATTGCCAAAGAAATTATTTCTGCAGAAAAAAAGAAAAATACTTTAGAAAAGATTTCTACCCTGACCAATATTACAGAAGGTATAAAAAATGCAGAATTAATTGTAGAAGCTGCCACAGAAAATACAGATCTCAAACTGAAAATATTTAAACAGCTTGATGAAGCCGCTCCGGCAAATTGTATTCTTGCTTCCAACACTTCTTCTATTTCCATTACAAAAATTGCAGCAGTAACAAAACGCGCGGAACTTGTTATAGGTATGCATTTCATGAACCCTGTGCCAATAATGAAATTGGTTGAAATAATAAACGGCTATGCTACAAAAAAAGAAGTTACAGAAACGGTTGTTGCATTAACTAAGCAGCTCAAAAAAATTCCCTGCGTTGTAAATGATTATCCCGGATTTATTGCCAACCGGATTTTGATGCCGATGATCAACGAAGCGATTTTTAGTTTGCATGAAGGCGTTGCCGGCGTTGAAGAAATTGATACGATAATGAAATTAGGAATGGCACACCCTATGGGACCATTGCAGCTCGCAGATTTTATCGGGCTGGATGTTTGTCATTCGATTTTGAATGTTTTGTTTGAAGAATTCGGTAATTCTAAATATGCGCCATGTTCTTTACTAACAAATATGGTTAATGCAGGTTTCTTAGGTGTGAAAACCGGCGAAGGTTTTTATAAATATACTACAGGAAGTAAAGAGTTGGTGGTGAGTGGGAGATTTAGGAAAATGTGAGAAATGTGGAAATATGAAAATGATGTTCGATTTACGAATTACGATTTGGGATTTACGATTTTAATCTGCGAAACTGCTCAATAGAATTGCTGCTGTACAAGAGTGCGACGCAACGATGCTTAATAGAATTAATTGGCCGGAAACAAAATAAAAGAAGAGCTTACAATAATGTAAGCTCTTCTTTTTAAAACCTTTTTTTAAGCAGTTGCTTTTTTACCCGATCCTTTTATCAGTCCGATTACAAGTCCGGCAAGTCCGGAAAGAATTGCAAAAGCAATAACGTCTGCAGCTATGCTCGTGCTTGTGTTCAGATTCGAAGTAGCATATTGGATCAAATCAGTAGATAAGCCGGTTAATAACCCTATTATTGCGCCAAGGCTAAATCCACCTCCTGCTGATGCAACTCCGGCTTTGCCGAAAACATAGGTCAGCAAAAATCCATAAACAAGATTTGATACGGCAATCAGCCATATCATAAAATCCTTAGAGTCTTTCATTACCCCGGTTGCTGTGCCGCTATGATTTTTCATAAAATCAGCGAGAAGCATTCCGTAAATAAGATATCCAAGAAGAAAAAGAACTGCGCTTCCCGCAATCCATGCGAAAAGAAATTTGTTTGAGTTCATAACAATTAGTTTTAGTTAAAAATGACAAGCTCGTTCCCCTAATATAAATATTTGTAAAGGATTTATAAAATTTATTTGGCTGGCAGATATAATTGATAATATTAAGTTTACAAAAGAAAGCTCAACTTTTTTATTATGCGTGATAATAAAAACGGATCGTATCAGTAAGAATATTTTCGGTGCGGATTTTTTGAAAATGAGAAAGCTCAGGAGCAGCCAATCCATCATTAATTATCAATTCACGGTTGGTAATTACGCGCGCTTCATCCCACATTTCTTCATCAATAAATGATTGCAATAATTTAGCGCCGCCTTCGATCATCACGCTTTGAATTTGGAGTTGGTACAGCGCATTAATAACCTGGTGAACGATACTGACATCATGCGTTACCTGGTAATATAAAATATCATCCAGCTCTTCATGTTTTATTGTGTTGAATATTATCGTATGCGCATCACCGTTATATATTTTTAGAGATTGCGGCAGGCTCAAATCCATATCAAGAATTAAACGAACAGGATTTTTCCCTTTCCACAAACGCACGGTTAATTCGGGATTATCGTGCAGCGCCGTGTTTGTTCCAACAAGTATCGCTGATTCTTCACTTCTCCATTTATGAACAATACGATTTGTATATTCATTGGTGATAAAAACTCTTGAATAATCTTCATTGGCAATCTTGCCATTATTACTTTGCGCCCATTTCAAAATAATAAAAGGCCTATGCTTGGTATGAAAAGTAAAAAAACGTTTGTTGAGATCAGCACATTCTTTTTCTAAAATATTCACAGTAACATGAACGCCCGCGTTTCTTAATTTTTCAATTCCCGTTCCGTTCACTTTATTGAAAGGATCGTGACAGCCGACAATCACATTGGGAATTTTATTTTGAATGATGAGATCCGCACACGGAGGCGTTTTACCATGATGCGCACACGGCTCAAGCGAAACATACAAAGTGGAAAACGGAATAAATTTTTTGTCTTCTTCTTTAACTGAATTAATACAATTTACTTCTGCATGCGCTTCACCAAAAACTTTGTGATATCCTTCCCCGATAATTTTTTCTTTATGCACCAAAACCGCGCCCACCATTGGGTTTGGAGCAACAGAACCTGCGCCTTGTTTTGCAAGTTCAATGCAGCGCGTCATATATATTTCATCGTTGGTGAGCATGCAATAATAAAGTAAATACAAAAGTAATTGAATTAAGTTTGCTGCATGACAATTCACGATGCGCAACAAAAATTATTGTTTCGCTTATATGATATGTATGATAATGGCGAAGCTGCTGCCATCACAAACATGGTAATGGAAAAAATTTCCGGGTGGAAAAGAATTGACAGGGTGATTAATAAAACCGTTCCGCTTTCGATGCCGCAGGAAGAATTATTTAAAAAATATTTTGAAGAATTATCGACCTATAAACCGGTGCAATATGTTTTGCACGAAGCATGGTTTTGCAATATGAAATTTTATGTTGATGAAAATGTTTTGATACCAAGGCATGAAACGGAAGAATTGGTGGAGTGGATAATCCAGGAAGTCGGAAGTCCGGAGTCCGAAGTCCGAAGCAACTCAAAACTGAAAACTCAAAATTCAAAACTAACAATTCTCGATGTTGGTACCGGCAGCGGTTGTATTCCGATAATCTTGAAAAAAAAATTGCCCGTCGCAAATATTTTTTCCTGCGATGTTAGCGAGAAAGCTTTAGAGGTTGCAAAAAAAAATGCTCTGTCAAATAATGTTGACGTTAATTTTTTTCTTCTTGATTTTCTTGATAAAGAAAAAAGAAAAGAATTGCCATCATGCAATATTATTGTGAGCAATCCTCCTTATATACCATTGAATGATAAATCTTCCATGCCGGCTAATGTTATAAATTTTGAGCCCCACGTTGCCTTATTTGTAACCGAAAATGATCCCCTAATTTTTTACGATGCAATTGCAGATTTTGCGCTGGAAAAATTATTATCTCCCGGGTTCGTTTTTACAGAAATTCATGAAGACTTATCTTCCAATGTTAAGGAATTGTTTCTTAAAAAAGGATTTAAGGATGTAACAATCAAAAAAGATATTCACGAAAAAAAACGAATGCTAAAAGCAACTATCTTGCTATAATTAATTTGCAGAATGCCAACTACCATTTTACTTTTGCGCAGCCTAAGAAAAAATCATGCGTAAAATATTTTTATTTATTTTCTTATTGTTGTCATTCGCAATCAACCTGCGCTTAGCAGCACAGGAAAAAAACACACCTGCAAAAGATTCTTCATGGAATTTTCATTTTCAGCTAACCGTTATTTCCCAGGCTCATTCCGGTTTTCGATCTTTATATAGCGGCGAAAATAGTTTGGCCGATACTACAGAATTTGGAGCAACAAGCATTACCACAACTTTATTTATGGGAAGAAAATTATGGAATGGAGCCGCCTTTTATTTTGATCCTGAATTATCCGGCGGCAGGGGACTCAGTTATTCAGTTGGAGTTGCCGGAGCATTCAACGGAGAAACCTATCGCATTGGTGATCCCGAACCGCTTGTATCTATAGCGAGAGCTTATTTTCAGCAAAATATTGCACTTGGTAATACCGGTTATGAAAATATTGATGATGATGTTAACCAGTTTGGAGGGAAAATTCCTTCCAGCAGAATTACAATCAGCGCCGGAAAATTTTCGATATCAGATTTTTATGATAAGAATAATTACAGTCATGATCCGCGTTCGCAATTTTTAAACTGGAGCCTGATGAGTAATGGAGCATGGGATTATCCTGCAAATACAAAGGGCTATACATTGGGATTCGTAGCGGAATTAATTAAACCAGGTTGGTCCGTGAGAATTTCCAGTGTTGCTGTTCCGAAAATTGCAAACCACCGTGAAATGGAATATGTTTTTGGCAAAGCGCATTCCGAAACTTTTGAGTTTGAAAAAAAATTAAATATCAGCAAAAGAAATGGAGTTATTCGCTTTTTGGTCAGCTACTCCGCGGAGCGGTCTCCATCGTATGCCGAAGGACTTAATGCATTAAAAACCGGCGATACTTTTTTGCTGGATGTGATTTCCGGCAACGCAGAAAATAATGTGTATGGCGGGAAAAAATTTGGTTTAGGATTGAATCTGGAGCAGGAAATTACAAATGATATCAGCTCGTTTGCAAGAGTTGGATGGAACGATGGAAAATATGTTACGTGGGCATTCACAGAAATTGATCAAACGGCTCATGCGGGTTTATCTATTAAAGGAACGGGTTGGAAAAGAAATGATGATGTGGTTGGAATTGCTTTTGATGTAAACGGAATTTCTTCAGAGCATCGCGAATTTTTAAAAAACGGCGGCTATGGTTTTATTATCGGGGATGGAAATTTGAATTATGGACATGAAGCAATTGTAGAAACATACTATAGCGCGAAACTTCATGAAAATTTTTGGCTGACGTTCGATTATCAATTTGTAAATAATCCCGGGTATAATAAAGACAGAGGGCCGGTGAATGTGTTTTCTGCAAGAGCGCATATTGCGTTTTGAAGAAAGCTATTAGCCATTAGCTAATAGCTTGTGCTTGACTAACAGTAATGCATAACCGAAACGGAGAAATCGTACATCCGACATCTGACATCGTACATTATTTCACTCCATTTTTATCAACAGCTAAAACGCTTTTAGCGCCAAGATCGCGGGCAACGCGCATTACGGCAACTACGTCTTCAACCGGAACAGATTTATCGGCATTGATAACTATAGACGGCTGGTCGGGTTCTTTAGCAAGAAAAGGTTGCAGTTTTGCTTTGAGTTCATCCAGCGTAACTTTTATTGTGCCTACATAAAATTGTTTGTTTGCATCAATAGAAACAACAACGGTTTGTTTGGATTTTGTATCGCTTTTTGATTTTGGCTGCGAAAGTCTTATCACATTCGGATTAGCCAGCGTGGAAACAATTAAAAAGAATAACAGCAATATAAAAAGAATATCGTTCAGCGGACCTGTGTGCACTTCGCCTTCGTCTTTATGTCGTTTTCTTAAATTCATTATTTTGTTTTGTTACACTAATTATTACGAATTACACGAATTGTTTTTCATGATTAAATTCAACAGGATGAATGTTTAATTTTTTTACTCACTCGCACAATGCTGAAAAAACTACTTCAGTACAAGAGTGCGACGCAACGATGTTTAATAGTAGTAACGACGATGGGTACATAATTTACTAACTACAAACCAAAAACTACAAACTACTACCTCGTCGGTTCCTGCAATATATCTATGAACTCTGCACTTGCAGCTTCCATTTTATTTGTTGTTTTATCTATTTGCGAATTAAGATAACGGTAACCCACATACGCAATTATGCCGATGATAAGTCCGGATGCAGATGAAATCATTTTTACGTAAATGCCTCCCGCAATATTTGCGATGCTGTATTCGCCGGTTGACGCGATGCTGTAAAATAATTGAAACATACCTATGATGGTTCCTAAAAACCCGAATAGCGGCGCGATATAGCCTATTACGGAAAGAATGGAAACATTCCTTTCCATTTTATATAGCTCGAGTTTGCCAACATTTTCCATGCTGCGTTCGATGGCGTCAATTGGTTTGCCGATGCGCTGAATGCCTTTATCAATAATTTGTGCAACTGCGTTGTTGGTGTTTTTTGCGAGACTTCTTGCTGCGGTTACGTTGCCGGTGATGATATGATCGCGGATAATGTTCATGAAATTATCATCCACTTTTGATGCTTTGTTTATTGCCATTAATCTTTCAATGAAAAAGAAAATAGCAATGACAAGTAATATTGCAAGCGGAATCATCAGCGGTCCGCCGCGATGAAAAATATCCCACAAACTTTCTTCTTTTGGCGCTGTTGCTTGTCCGGCGAGGGCGAGACTATCTCTGATTTTTGCTGAATCGACAGTTATCTGCAGAAAAAATAAGTTCATCCAGGAAGAGTTTAGTTATTAAAGTAAAGATATTGACTAATAACGGCTGCATGCCATATCTATTTTTTAACAAAATGCTAAAGTGTGTGGAAAGAGAGGTATGAAGTATGAATTATGAGGTATGGATGCGGGATATGAGATATTAGATACGAGATATGAGATGCAACGAAATTATTTACGCCTTATTTTTTATCTGCTATTTTTTTGGAGGAGAATTTGAAATAAAAAAAGACCTTATAGCTTTTAAAATCTTTAAGGTCTTTTAGATAATGAAGTGTTGAATAGAATTCCAATTGTACAAGAGTGCGACGCAAGAATGTTCAATAGTAATTCTTGGCTGACTACAAAAAAATTATTTTAAAGAAGCGATCAGTTTTTCATTCAGCGCAACATAGTCTTCATTCTTTGCAACTTTTGCGAGTTCAATTCCTTTTTGCGCGGTTGTAATCGCATCTTGTTTTTTTCCGAGTTTTGCCTGGCAACGCGCTTTTTGATAATAAATAAAATATCCGTCGGGATTTTGTTCGATGGCTTTATTGAACCAATCCAATGCTTTGTTCAAATCTTTTCCATTATCCAAATAATACATCGCAGCATTAAAATATGGTTTGCTATCCTTGTTGAGGGTTTCATCAATTTGCGCCATTATTTTTGAATCAACTTCCGTTTTTATTGGCAAAGCAACTGCGGTTTTATCCCACAACATAATAAGATTGCACGAAGAGTTTGTCATGTTATCAAACACGATCGTAAAATTATCTATCGAAAACGGAAGTGTTTCCGGTTGCGCAGTTACGCGAACAACATCCTGATCTTGTTTGTACGCAGATGGATTGGTAACATCCAGTTGTTTGGTGATGATGAACGTCCATTCATTTTCGTTTGGAATAGTAAGCAATCCATATTTGCCTGCAGGAATTTTTGTGCCGCCGATTGTTACATCATCGCCGAAAGTGAGCGTGGTAGCTGAGTTTGCGCCTGTGCGCCAAACTTTTCCGAAAGGAACAAGATCGCCAAAAATTTTTCTTCCTTTAACTCCCGGTCGTGAATAGGAGAGTTCGATGGATGATAACCCGAAATCTTGTTTTACATATTGCGGTGGCGATGGCGCGGGTGTTCTTAATTGTTGCGCGGTTGAATTAATAAAGAATAATAAAACAAGAGTTGATAAACCAAAAAGCTTTTTCATGTGGCAAATATTTTTTTATAAAATTAAACGAATAGAAAGGAGAGGAGAAAAATATTTTTTGGGGAATTGCTGGGGGATATGAGATACGAGATGGAGATGCGAGAGGTTCATATCTCACCTCTCACGTTTGACTACTCACAATTAGCTAATGCGCAACTATTTCTTCTGATAAACCCTCACATAATCAACCAGCATTTGTTGTGGTAAATTAGAATCATCAATTCCTTTTGCTGCGCCCCAGTTTCCGCCGAATGCAACATTTAATAATAAATGCATCGGCTGATTGAACGGCCAAGCATCATAGCCTGTGTGTTCATTTGTGAATGTGAAATATTTATTACCGTCAACATAAATGGTAATACTTTTTTCATCCCATTCCAATCCGTAAACATGAAAATTTTCCATGCAATCTTTTACAGTTGTTATAGCTGTTTTTTGTGTATGAATAACGTGATTATATTTTTTGCAATGAATGGAACCATGAATAACTCCGGGATCAAAGCCGACATGTTCCATTATGTCAATCTCGCCATCATCCGGCCATTTTAGCGGAGTTGTTGAACCAAGCATCCAAATTGCCGGCCAGGTTCCCAAGCCCTTAGGTAATTTTGCACGCACTTCAATTTTTCCGTATTTCCAATCTCCTTTTCCTTTTGTTATTAATCTCGCGGAAGTATAATTTCTGTTCTCCATTTTTTCTTTCCTCAATTCAATTATTAAATTGCCGTTCATTACGCGCGCATTTTTCCAATTCTTTTTTGTATAATATTCCAGTTCATTATTTCCCCAGCCATCGCCGCCAACATCGTAATTCCATTTTGTTGAATCAGGTAATCCGTTATAATTGAATTCATCGCTCCAAACTAATTTCCAGTCATCTTTTTTAGCGTGATTAGAAAAACTTGCAAAGAAAAAAATGATTAAAAAGAATAGTATGATTCTGTTGAGAATTTTCATGATAATAAATTTATGACACGAATTCAAACGAATTTCACGAATTTAAAATATTCTAAAGGTAATTCGTGTAATTCGCAAAAATTCGTGTAACTGTATAAAAAATTTTGACAGTACAGTTATTGCATTTATTTTTGCTGCTCAATTATGAAATACATTTTGCAACATAATCATCATCATACTTGCCCCAAAAGGTAAGCCAGTGGTGATTTGTGCAATAACAATAAACTAAAAGGGGCTTACATTTGTAAGCCTTTTTTAATTGGAGGAATCGCAAAAAATAGCCGCAGATTCGCAGATTTCGATCCACTAAAAAAATATGCAAACTGCGGCAAAAAATCTAAAATGATATGACTCAAAAACTGAAAATAGCTATTCAAAAAAGCGGCAGACTGCATGAAGGCTCAGTCAATTTACTGCGCGAATGCGGCATTGATGTTGTGAATGGCGTAAACAAATTAAAAGCCGAAGCAAGTAATTTTCCGCTGGAAGTTTATTTTTTTCGCGATGATGATATTCCGCAGTATGTAGAAGATGCAGTTGCGGATATCGGAATTATCGGCGAAAATGTAATGCATGAAAGCAATAAGAAAGTGATTTTTGTGGAAGAACTCGGCTTTGCCACTTGCCGGTTAAGCATCGCCGTTAGAAAGGGGGAAGATTACAAAGATGCATCCTATCTGAATGGAAAGAAAATCGCTACTTCATATCCTGTTTTATTAAAAAAATTTCTTGATAAAAATAATATCAATGCAGAAATACATGAAATAAGCGGCAGTGTGGAAATCGCGCCCGGCATAGGTTTGGCCGATGCGATTTGCGATATAGTAAGCAGCGGCTCTACTTTATTTATGAATGGATTGCAGGAAGCGGAAATGATTTTAAAATCGAGAACAGTTCTTATAAGAAATAATAAATTGAGTGATGAAAAAGAAGAGTTGTTGAAGAAATTATTATTCAGAATTCAATCTGTAAAAAAAGCTAAGAACAATAAATACATTTTACTTAACGCGCCAAACGAAAAGCTTAATGAAATAATCAGCTTGTTGCCAGGCATGAAAAGCCCGACTGTATTGCCTTTGGCAGAACCCGGCTGGAGCAGTGTTCATAGCGTGTTAAATGAAAATGATTTTTGGGAGATAATTGAAAAACTAAAATCGAATGGTGCACAGGGAATTTTAGTAGTGCCAATTGAAAAGATGATCATATAACACGAATTTTTTAGCACGAATTACACGAATTAATAAAGAAATGCAGCAAATAAAATATTCTAAAAATAAAGATTGGGGCAAGATTTTGCAGCGGCCGGTTTTCGATTCTTCTTTATTAGAAAAAAAAGTCGGCAAGATTTTAAATGAAGTAAAAAATAAAGGAGATAAGGCTGTAAAAAAATTCACTGAAGAGTTTGATGGATTGAAGCTGAAAAATTTTTTAGTTACTGAAAAAGAATTTAAAGAAGCGGAAAAATTATTACCTAAAGAATTAAAAGATGCAATCATCATTGCAAAAAATAATATTGAAAAATTTCATGCTGCGCAAATACAACAAATTGAAATTATAGAAACGATGCCCGGCGTAAAATGCTGGCGCAAAAATATTGCAATAGAAAAAGTTGGGCTATATATTCCCGGAGGCAGCGCGCCGCTTTTTTCTACTTTGCTTATGCTCGGAATTCCCGCTACCATTGCGGGTTGCAGAAGAATTGTTGTTTGTTCGCCGCCGGATAAAAATGGCAAATTGCATCCTGCAATTTTATTTGTCGCGCAGCTATTGGGCATTAAAGAAATATTTAAAATCGGTGGCGTGCAGGCAATCGCAGCGATGAGTTATGGAACGAAAACAGTTCCTTCGGTGTACAAAATTTTCGGGCCGGGAAATCAATATATAACCTGCGCAAAACAGTTGATACAAAAAGATGGAATAGCAATTGATATGCCCGCAGGTCCGAGCGAAGTTGCCGTGTTTGCCGATGAAACTGCTGATGCTTCTTTTGTAGCTGCAGATCTATTATCGCAGGCGGAACATGGCATAGATAGCCAGGTTATATTAGTAACGACCTCTGAAAATTTATCTGGAAAAATTAAAAACGAAATTAAAAAGCAAGTTGAAAAATTATCAAGAAAAAAAATAGCGCAACAGGCATTGCAAAATAGCAAGATAATTTTAGTGAAGAATGATGAGGAAGCTATAGAAATATTAAACGAATACGCGCCGGAACATTTAATATTAAGTTGCAAAAACGCTGAACAATTAGCGGAGAAAGTAATTAATGCAGGCTCAGTTTTTTTAGGAAATTATTCTCCCGAAAGTGTTGGTGATTATGCAAGCGGAACAAATCATACGCTTCCAACGAATGGTTATGCAAAAAGTTACAGCGGTGTTAGCGTTGATAGTTTTGTAAAGAAGATTACGTTTCAGCAACTCTCACAGTCAGGCCTAACCGAAATCGGGAAAACCGTTATTGCAATGGCAGAGGCAGAAGGATTGGACGCGCATGCGGAAGCGGTGAGGATGAGAATGAAGTAAGCTTTGAGCTATTAGCTGTTGGCTTTTAGTCAGCAAACTCGAAGTTGAAACCGATGTTCATAGCAGCACTTCAGTAGAAGAGTGCGACGCAACGATGTTTAATAGAATTACAAATGCTGGTTACAAAAAAATAAAATGTTTCAATTAGAAAACTTATTAAGAGATAATATTAAGAAATTGATTCCTTATTCATCCGCGCGCGATGATTACAGCGGAAACGCAAAAGTGTTTTTGGATGCGAATGAGAACAGTCTTGGTTCGCCACTAACGGTGTGGTATAACCGATATCCGGATCCGCATCAATGGAAATTAAAAGAAGCTATCAGCAAAATAAAAGGAGTTCCACCGCAAAATATTTTTTTAGGCAATGGAAGCGATGAGTGCATAGATATTTTGTATCGGGCATTTTGTAACCCGGGAAAAGATAATGTGATCATCAATCCGCCAACCTATGGCATGTATGAAGTGAGCGCAAATATTAATGATGTAGAAGTGCGACGCGCAGTGTTGTTGGACGATTTTCAGCTCGACCTTGTTCACCTGGAAAATCTTGTTGATGAGAACACAAAATTGATTTGGATTTGTTCACCGAATAACCCAACCGCTAATTCGATGAACAGGGAAGATATTGAAATGGTGTTGAATAATTTCCACGGATTGGTGGTTATTGACGAGGCATACATTAATTTTTCGCGGCACAAATCTTTTATCCAGGAATTAAATGAATATCCGAATTTAGTGGTGATGCAAACGCTGAGCAAAGCGTGGGGACTTGCAGGATTAAGGCTGGGCATGGCTTTTGCGAGCGAAGCGATAATAGATGTGTACAATAAAGTGAAGCCGCCGTATAATATCAGTGAGGCTGCGCAGAAGCTGGCGATTGAAGCATTGAATGAAGTTGACCAGGTGAATGATATGATTCGTGCGATTGTAACAATGCGTGAAGAATTACGGAAAGACCTGAGCGCATTGAATGTTGTAGAAAAAATTTATCCCAGCGAAGCAAACTTTTTATTAGTAAAAGTTGTTGAACCGAAAGCAGTGTACAATTATTTATTGCAAAATGAAATTGTGGTTCGTGACAGAAGCAAAGTGGAATTATGTGAGGGCTGCCTGCGCATCACCGTTGGCACCGAAAAAGAAAATAAAGAATTGATAACAGCTTTGCAACAATTTTCAATATAAGATGACGTAACTTTCATCTTCCTTTTTTAACTCAATATATAGTTTATGAAACAGTTATTTTCAAAATTTTTTTATGCATTGTTTGCGTTTTCTGCCATGTCATTATATGCGTGTGCGAATAATTCAAATGGTGACTCTGCAAAAAATAATAATACAAATGCAGATGATGTAACGCTCACACTTCCATCAGGCTTTACCGCCACGGTTTTTGCTGAAGGGCTTGGTTCCGCTCGTCATTTAACTGTTAATGCTAACGGTGATGTATATGTTAAATTGGCAAGATTGAAAAATGGAAAAGGTATTTACCGCCTTCGCGATACAAACGGAGATGGCAAGGCAGATGATATCAGTGGGTTTGGAAATTTTGCAGGAACGGGTATAGCTATTAAGAATGGTTATTTGTACGCATCTACAGATGAAGAAGTTTTTCGTTTTAAATTAGATGCCAATAATAATATTGTGAATCCGGATAACCCCGAAAAAATTGTAACAGGATTACTTGCACGTCACGAACATGAAGCAAAAGCTATAGCTCTTGACAACGACGGAAATTTGTACGTGAACATCGGCGCTTATTCCAATTCATGCCAAATGGAAGACAGGCAAACAGGATCTATGGGCATGAAACCCTGTCCCATACTGGATTCTGCGGGGGGTATCTGGCAATTTAAGGCTGATAAATTAAACCAAACCTATGGCGATGGAACGCGCTATGCAACAGGTTTGCGTAATGTTGTCGGGCTGGATTGGAATACTTCAACCAACACATTATTTGTAATGCAGCATGGAAGAGATCAATTGAACACTCTGTTTCCAAGTTTGTACGATGCAAAACAAAATGCAGAATTGCCTGCAGAATGCATGTACGAATTGCACAAGGGTTCTAATTGTGGATGGCCTTATATTTATTATGATGAATTGCAGCATAAAAAAATATTGGCTCCTGAATATGGCGGCGACGGTAAAAAAACTGGCGGAGAAGATGCGCAGGATCCTGTAGTTGCATTTCCGGGGCACCTTGCACCAAACGGATTATTATTTTACACCGGTAGCCAGTTTCCTGAAAAATATAAAAATGGTGCGTTCGTAGTATTCCATGGTTCGTGGAACAGAGCGCCAGAACCGCAGGAAGGATATTATGTTGCATTTGTTCCCTTCAAAAACGGTAAGCCAAGCGGAAATTGGGAAGTTTTTGCAGACGGATTTTCCGGCGGACCGGAATTCACCGCTTCAGGCAGGGCAAAACATCGTCCTTGCGGAATTGCACAGGCTCCCGATGGTTCAATATATGTTTCCGATGATTCAAAGGGGACGATCTGGAAAATATCTTACAAAGGAAATTAAATTGATAATTCATAATTGACAATTGATAATGAAAAAGCCGATCTTACTAACGGTAATGGCTATGTTTTTTTCATCGGTAATCCTGATTTCATTTAAGACGTTACCTCTCCAAAACAAATTACAAGCTTCAATTGCAAGGGGAAAAATTGTTTATACCGGGCGCTGTCTCGCTTGCCATATGGTTGATGGCGGCGGAGTGCAGAATATGAATCCGCCATTGATAAAAACAAAATGGGTTCTCGGAGATAAGTCGCAGTTGATTCAAATCGTTTTAAAAGGAATGAACACCGGCGTAACAATTGATGATATGGAATATCATAACGTAATGGCTTCTCACAAAGATCTAAGCGATTTGCAAATTGCAGATGTGCTCACTTATGTGCGCAATAGTTTTGGCAATAAAGCGAAAGCAGTAACAGAAGCCGAAGTGAAAGCAGAGCGCGCAAAATTGAAATAATTATTTATTCTGTTCCCAACTCCATTGCTATTATTAAGCATCGTTGCGTCGCACTCTTGTACTATTTGTTCTATATTGAGCAATGTGCAACATACTTTATTAATTTTAACCGGTACTAATTGCTAAAAGAAACTGATGAAACGAATTTTATTTATTGATCGCGACGGAACATTAATTAAAGAAGCGCCGCCAACCTACCAGGTCGATTCATTTGATAAATTAGAATTTTATCCGCATGCTTTTGAGTTCATGACCAAAATCGCACGCGAATTCGATTACGAATTGGTGATGGTTACAAACCAGGATGGTTTAGGCTCTTCATCTTTTCCTGAAAATACTTTTTGGCCTGTTCAAAATTTTGTGATGAAAGCACTCGAGAATGAAGGCATTCATTTCACCGCTGTTCATATTGATAAAAGTTTTGCAAAAGATAATGCGCCAACACGCAAACCACGCACCGGAATGCTATTGCAATATTTGGATAGCGATCAGTATGACATAAAAAATTCTTTTGTGATCGGCGATCGGATCACAGATGTACAACTCGCTAAAAACCTTGGCTGCAAAGTATTCTGGCTGAATAACGATCCAAATCTCGGCGGCAAAGAAATAAGTAATTCATTGCAGGAACTCGAATCAACAATTGCATTGGAAACAACAGAGTGGAGTAAAATTTATGAATTTCTAAAACTCGGGCTTCGTCATGTTGTTCATGAACGCAATACAAACGAAACAAAAATAAAAATTGATTTGAATGTTGATGGCAATGGAAAATCAGAAATAAAAACAGGGCTCGGTTTTTTTGATCACATGCTGGAGCAAATTGCGCGTCATGGAAAAATGGATTTAAAAATAAATGTGCAGGGCGATTTGCATATAGATGAGCATCATACCATCGAAGACACCGGCATAGCCTTAGGTGAAGCTTTTGCAAAAGCGCTTGCAGACAAACGCGGCATGGAACGTTATGGTTTTGTTTTACCAATGGATGAAGCTGATGCAAAAGTGCTTATTGATTTCGGCGGAAGAAACTGGCTTGTATGGAATACAGAATTTAAAAGAGAGAAAATAGGAGAGATGCCGACAGAAATGTTTTTTCATTTTTTCAAATCATTTTCCGACGCAGCAAAATGCAATTTGAATATTGAATGCAAGGGTGAAAACGAACATCATAAAATAGAAGCGATTTTTAAAGCATTTGCAAAAGCTATACACATGGCTGTTAGACGCGACCCGATGAGTAATTATTTGCCGAGTACAAAAGGACTTCTTTAAATTTATCAATTACTCAATTCGAAAATGGCTCAATTCCTCAATTGAGATATTGAGTAATTGAGCCATTTTCACATTTTCTATAGTTTAAAAAATATCTTCTTCGTGTATAAAAAATAACACAGCAGCCACTCCATTGCAAATACAGATAACGAACTTAAAATTAAAAGAAGTGTTTGCGGCGTATGTATTATAGAAAGCAATCCGCTGCTGATTGCAGTGATATATCCGGTAAACCATCTGTCGCCAACAATTTCAAAAAATAAATAAATGAAAATGGAATTCATTCCAACGATGGTGAAAAATTTTAGATGTTGTTTATGATTTTTAATATCAACCCACCAATAACTTGCAGATAAAAAACAAAGGCACCAGCCAAGAGAAGCAAGTGTAAATGATGATGTGGCAATTCGTTTAATGATGGGTGTTATATGTGCAAAATCCAACCCGTAACCAATAATAAAACATACAAGCGCCCAAACCAAAAGCGTTTTTATTTTTTTTGTTCCGTTAATTAATAATTTTCCGGCAAGTGCGCCGGCAATTGTGTGCACTGCTGTTGGAATACAATTTATAGCAACCCATCCGCCATCATTTGTTTTATTCATTAATAACAGGTCAATATAATTTCCAAAATTGTGCTGGTCAACAAAAGGCTGATTAAAATTCGGAATATTGGTGAATCGATATAAAATTTCTGTGAGTAATAATAATCCAACGCAAACTAAAATTTGCGCAGTTGCGCTCCATCTGAAAATTAAAAATGCAACCAATGTTGTGAATGAAAGTTGCGTCAACACATCCCATAATTCGAAAGATAATCCTGATGGACGAACCGCATAATCCAGCACGCCCCAAAAGAAAAGCCAGAAACATCTTTTTAATATTTTTTTAAAAGATTGTTGCCACGTCATTCCCTGCGCAGCTTGTTTGGTGAGAGAAAAAGCCATGGCAACGCCGGCCATGAACATGAAAGAAGGTTGAACCAAATCCCAAAATCGCAAACCATTCCACGGGTGATGAGAAAACTCAAGAAAAAAATTATTTAAAATCGGTTGTTCTTTTGTTGCATTAAAAAGATGCTCGTATAATCCGGTGCTTTCAAGCGCGAGTAAAACCATAATTAATCCGCGGAGAAAATCGAGTGAAAGCAATCGTTGTGTTGGTTGTGGGTTTGGTTGTTGCATAACATTAATTAGATAGAAAATTTATGAATAAACTTTGTAGTTATCAAAAAAGCTTGCATCTTTGTAAGGCAATGAAGCAATTTCAAATCAATATGCAGTGGTGGTGGCATACAATCCTTAATCGAGGCTTGTAAGCAGCTATTGTTGTTTATTGAATTAATAATATTCAAGCCTCGATGTAAATCGGGGCTTTTTTATTACCAGGATTTTGGATCAGGATTTTAACCTGATTTGACTGATTGGTCTGAATGATTTGATTACAGGTTAATCAGAGTAATAAGGCTAAAATCGTGGTTAGGACTAAAGTTGAATAGAATATCAACTGTACAAGAGTGCGACGCAACGATGATGATTAAAGAACAAATGTTGGCTACGAAAAATTAAAAATTACATCAGAAACGCTGATATGAAAAAAATAGAAATCAAAACAGAATTCAAAAAAATTCTTTCGGATGTGTACACGCCGGTTGGAATTTATCTTCGGCTGCGTGATCGTTTCCGCGATACGATTTTGTTAGAGAGCACCGATTACCACGTTGCGGAAAACAGTTATTCTTTTATAGGTATAAATGCAATTGCGGGAATTGAAATTACCGACACAAAAAATATTGAATTCAAATTGCCAGCGCAGCACCCGGAAAAAATTGCGATCAATGATACGAATGAAGTGCCGCGCTTGCTATGGGATTTTATGCAGCGCTTTGATGTTGAACTTGCAAAAGAAAAATCTGTTCGTGCTGCGCAGGGATTATTTGGCTATACAACTTTTGATGCGATCCAATTTTTTGATACGATAAAATTGTCGACAGATGACAGACGACGGTCGACTGAAATTCCACTCATGCGTTATCGGTTATACCAGTACGTTATAGCGATAAATCATTTCAAAGACGAATTGTTTGTCTGCGAAAATAAAATTGCAGGTATGGAGAGTGAAATTGCAATTGTAGAATCGCTTATTAAAAGTAAAGATGTGCCGGTTTATCCGTTTTCTCCGAAGGGAAAAGAAACTTCGAACATGACGGATGATGATTACATGGAGATGGTGGAGAAAGGAATTGCAAGTTGTTATCGCGGAGATGTTTTTCAGATCGTGCTAAGCAGAAGATTTCAGCAAAGCTTTACCGGCGATGAATTTAATGTGTATCGTGCGTTGCGAAATATTAATCCTTCGCCATATCTTTTTTTCTTTGACTACGGCGATTATAAATTGATGGGTTCATCTCCGGAATCGCAATTATTAATTCAGAATGGAAAAGCTGTTGTGCATCCGATAGCAGGAACTTTTAAAAGAACCGGAGACGATGAAATTGATCAGCAGATGGCTGAAAAATTATTGAAAGATGCTAAAGAAAATGCAGAGCATGTGATGTTGGTTGATTTAGCGCGAAACGACCTTAGCAGGTTATGCAATGAAGTTTCGGTTGTGCATTACCGTGAGGTGCAATATTATTCTCACGTTATCCATTTGGTGAGCGAAGTAATCGGTAAAGTAGAAAAAAACACCAACCCGTTTGAATTGCTTGCTGTAACATTTCCTGCAGGAACATTAAGCGGCGCGCCAAAATTTAAAGCTATGACTTTGATAGATACCTATGAACCAACAGCACGCAGTTATTATGGCGGTTGCATTGGCTTTATGGGTTTTGACGGAAGTTGCGTGCATGCAATTATGATAAGAACTTTTTTGAGCAAACAAAATACATTGTATTACCAGGCTGGAGCAGGCATTGTTGCTGCTTCGCAGCCGCAAAGCGAATTGCAGGAAGTTAATAATAAATTAGGAGCGTTGAAAAAAGCGATTGAAACGGCGAGTGAATTATGAGTTATTAAGAGAAACAAATTATTTAAATGAAAAGGAATTTAAAAGCATCATTAACGAAGCAATTGAGTTATTAAAAATGATTAGAAGTATAATTCTATCAACGAAACAAAACATTCATAAATCATAATTCATAATTATTAATGAAAATATTAGTATTCGATAATTACGATTCTTTCACCTACAACCTCGTGCATTTGGTTGAAAAAATTTTGCATCAGAAAGTGGATGTATTCAGAAATGATAAAATTCCATTGGAGAAAGTAAAAGAATATGATAAAATTATTTTGTCGCCGGGGCCGGGAATTCCTGAAGAAGCCGGATTATTATTGCCATTGATAAAAGAATACGCTTCTTCGAAATCCATACTGGGCGTGTGTTTGGGGCACCAGGCAATTGGCGAAGCATTCGGCGGAAAATTAGTGAATCTTTCAACTGTTTATCATGGAGTGGCGACGAACTGTCAACTGTCGACTGTCGACTGTCGACTATTTGCTGGAATGCCAAAAACTTTTGAAGCCGGTCGTTATCATAGCTGGATCGTGAGTGATGAAAATTTTCCTGACGAACTGGAAGTGACAGCAAGAGATGATAATAATTATATCATGGCTTTGCAGCATAAAAAATATGATGTGCAGGGAGTGCAGTTTCATCCGGAAAGTGTGTTAACGCCGGATGGAGAAAAAATAATGCGGAATTGGTTGGGTGTTTGAACAGGGATTAATGAGATTACTAAACACAAAAGTAAATGAAAAAAATTCTTCAATATTTATTCGAATACAAAACTCTGCCACGAGAATTAGCTAAGGAAGTGCTCGTAAATATTTCCAAAGGGATTTACAATGAAAGCGAAATAGCTTCTTTCATAACGGTGTTCCTTATGCGTAGTATTACTATTGATGAGCTGCAAGGTTTTCGTGATGCGTTGCTGGAACTTTGCGTGCGTGTAGATTTGAACGGAAATGAAACCATTGATATTGTCGGCACTGGCGGCGACGGAAAAAACACTTTTAATATTTCAACACTCGCCTGCTTTATTGTTGCGGGCACAGGACAAAAAGTTGCGAAGCATGGAAATTATGGAGCGTCATCAATCAGCGGCGCATCCAATGTGATGGAGCAATTGGGATATAAATTTAAAAATGATAAATCGCAATTAAAAAAAGAAGTGGAAGAAGCGAACATTTGTTTTTTGCATGCGCCGTTATTTCATCCGGCATTAAAAACTGTTGGACCGATAAGAAAAAATTTAGGTGTGCGCACATTTTTCAATATGCTCGGACCTATGGTTAATCCGGCATTTCCAAAATTTCAATTAGTTGGTGTGTACAATTTGGAAATGGCAAGAATTTACAATTATTTATTACAGCAAACCGAAGGCACGTTCACTATAATTCATAGTTTGGATGGCTATGATGAAATTTCTTTGACGAACGATACAAAAGTTATTACCAACGAAGGAGAAAAAATAATGACGCCGGAACAATTAGGAAAACGCATGGTTGAACCTGCAGATATTTATGGCGGAGCAACCGTCGAAGAAGCTGCAAAAATATTTTCAAAAATTTTACATGGCGATGGAAGCTGGGCGCAAAATGCGGTTGTACTCGCCAATGCCGCGATGGCGCTGCATTGTACAGGAAATTATAAAAGCTATGATGATGCATATCATGCCGCAGTTGAAAGTTTAGAAAGCAAAAAAACGCAGCAGGTATTGGAAAAATTAATAGCATTGCAATGAATATTTTAGAAACGATAATTGAGCATAAGAAGATAGAAGTTAGAAGTAAGAAGTTAGAAATGAGTGTTTCTAATTTAGAAAAATCTGATTTCTTTAAAAGAAAAACATTATCGCTGAAAAAATTTTTGCTTGATGAAACACGCTCCGGAATTATTACAGAGTTCAAAAGAAAATCACCATCAAAAGGAATTATTAATGATAATGCAGATGTTGTTGAAATAACCTCAGCGTACACAGCAAATGGAGCTTCAGCATTATCTATATTAACAGACGAAAAATTTTTCGGCGGCAGCGCACATGATTTGATAAAAGCAAGAGTGAATGAAATCCCGATCCTGCGAAAAGATTTTGTGATAGACGAATACCAAATTGCGGAAGCGAAATCAATTGGCGCTGATGCAATTTTATTAATCGCAGCGTGCTTATCTCCGCAACAAGTAAAAACTTTAGCGAAATTCGCAAAAAATTTACAGCTGGAAGTTTTGCTCGAGCTTCATGAAGAAGCTGAACTGGCGCACATTTGCGACGATACAGAAATTATAGGTATCAACAATCGCGACCTGAAAACATTTGAAGTGGATATTGAAAGAAGTTTGCGAATGGCGGAAAAAATTCCTGCCGGAAAAATAAAAATTGCAGAAAGCGGAATCAGTTCCGTAAAAAATATTAAATTATTTAAAGAACACGGTTTTCAAGGTTTCCTTATCGGTGAAAATTTCATGAAAGAAAAAAATCCTGCGATTGCATTTGCCTCATTTGTAAACCAATTAAAAACTGTTACATGAGGGTTAAAGTTTGCGGCATGACACAAATTGAACAGGTAAGGCAACTTGATGAAATGGGTGTCGACTTTGCAGGGTTTATTTTTTATCCGAAATCGCCGAGATATGTTGCGCGGCATTTGCGAGGTGAAAAATTGAAAAAAGAAAAATTGCGTTTAGGTAAAGTAGGTGTGTTTGTAAACGCAACCTATGAGGAGCTTATGAAAAATGTTGATGAGTACGGATTGGATATGGTGCAGCTGCATGGAGATGAAACCGCGCGCTTTTGCGATCGTGTTGCGAATTATATTTCTGTGGTAAAAGTTTTTCGCATGGGTGAAAACGATCCGATTGACTGGATCGCAAAACCGTTTGAAGATTCTTGCGACATGTTTTTGTTCGACACAGAAGGCGCAGGTTACGGAGGCACCGGAAAAAAATTTAATTGGGACGTGTTAAAAAATTCATCGCTTAATAAATTGTTTTTTTTGAGCGGTGGCATTCAGCCCGATGATACAGAAAAATTGAAATCATTTGCGCAGGAAACAGTAGCTAAGAAATTATTTTCAGTTGATATCAACAGCAAATTTGAAACAAGCGCAGGTGTGAAGGATTTAAAAAAAATAAAAGAATTTGTGGAAAAGCTGAAGAAGTAATTTGTAAAAGAGAATTATGTAACCAGCGATAGAATTACTATTAAGCATCGTTGCGTCGCACTCTTGTACGGCAGTAATTCTATTCAGCTCTAACTAATTGTAAAATGGCAAATATTCGAATAGCCACAGAAAATGATTTACAGCAAATGCTGAGCATATACAATGAAATCATTGCAAATACAACTGCTGTGTTTCAATACGACCTGCATACTTTGGAAATGCGAAAAGAATGGTTCGTGCAAAAACAAAAAGATGGATTCCCGGTTTTTGTTGCAGAAGAAAATAATGAGGTCGTAGGATTCAGCACCATCGGGCCTTTCAGAAACTGGCAGGCATATAAATATTCCGTTGAAAATTCTGTGTATGTAAGAGCTGATATGCGCGGAAAAGGAATTGGAAAAATATTATTGCAAGAAACAATTGATGCCGCAAAACAAATGGGAATGCACACGATCATAGCCGGAATTGATGCAAGCAACGAAACAAGTATTGCAATGCATAAACAGTTTGGTTTTGTTGAGGTCGCTTATTTTAAAGAAGTAGGATACAAGTTTGATAGGTGGCTCAATTTAAAATTTTTACAACTGATGATTTGAAGCGAATGATGAATAGGATTCTTACAGCACAAGAGTGCGACGCAACGATGCGTAATAGAATTACAAAAGCTAAGGAAAAAAAATAAATATTCGAATAATTAAAGTGCAATGATAAACAGAACAATCTCTCTTAATAAAGGGACTTATAAGCAACCGAACATTTTCGGATACTACGGAAACTTCGGCGGGGCCTACATTCCGGAGATGCTCCATCGCAATGTGGAGGAGTTGCGAGATAGATACATTGATATTATGTACGAAGAATCTTTCCAAAAAGAATTTCATGCATTGTTGAAAGATTACGTCGGACGTCCATCACCGTTATACTTTGCAAAAAGATTGAGCGAGCAGTATAAAACAAAAATATTTTTAAAGCGCGAAGATTTAAATCATACCGGCGCGCACAAAATAAATAATGCGATCGGCCAAATTTTATTAGCACAACGATTAGGCAAAACCCGCATCATTGCTGAAACAGGAGCAGGTCAGCACGGCGTTGCAACAGCAACAGTTTGCGCATTGAAAGGAATCGAATGCGTTGTATACATGGGCGTGAAAGATATTGAACGGCAGGCGCCAAATGTTGCGCGCATGAAAATGCTCGGCGCAAAAGTGGTTCCTGCAACAAGTGGAAGCCAAACGCTGAAAGACGCTACCAACGAGGCTATCCGCGATTGGATAAATAATCCAACTGACACGTATTATGTAATTGGCAGCGTTGTTGGCCCGCATCCTTATCCCGATATGGTTGCGCGTTTTCAAAGCGTGATAAGCGAAGAAATGCGATGGCAGTTGAAGGAACAAACGGGCAGTGAGTTGCCGTCGAAAATTATTGCGTGTGTTGGCGGCGGCAGCAATGCGGCTGGTGCGTTCTATCATTTTCTTGACGACCTAAGCGTTCAATTAATTGCTGTGGAAGCTGCGGGTTTAGGTATCCATAGTGGTTATAGTGCGGCTACAACGCAACTTGGCAAGCCTGGTATTTTGCATGGCAGCAAAAGTTTGGTTATGCAAACGGAAGATGGACAGGTTATAGAGCCACACAGCATTTCAGCGGGTTTGGATTATCCGGGAATCGGACCTTTACATGCGCATTTATTTGAAAGTGGTCGCGCAAAATTTTTAAGTGCCACAGATGATGAAGCGGTTCAGGCCGCATTTGAGTTAACAAAACTCGAAGGAATTATTCCCGCACTCGAAAGCGCGCACGCGCTCGCAGCGTTGAAGCAAATTAATTTTAAACAAAATGAAATATCTGTTTTGTGTTTAAGTGGAAGAGGTGATAAAGATATGAGTACCTATATGAAAGCGTTTGATCATGACCGTTAGAAAAATATTTATGTAGCCGACCATGGAATTCTATTATACATCGTTGCGTCGCACTCTTGTACTGTAGAATCTCTATTGAGCTTCAGGTCAGCTTCGCAACACAAACATTGTTTAAGAAAAAATAGAATAATCAACACTCAATAAATAATATTCAATTCTCAAATTAAATGCATTTGACAATTAGTTAGGTTTTCTTTACTTGAAAATTGATTGTTGAATATTTAATATTGAGTGTTTCAAATAGCAAAAATGAATAGACTGAAAACGTTGTTTGATAAGAAAAAAAATAACATACTAAATGTTTATTGTACGGCCGGCTATCCTGTATTGAACAGCACATTAAAAGTGATGAAGTCTTTGCAACAAAATGGTGCTGATATCATAGAACTCGGCATGCCTTATAGCGATCCTCTTGCCGACGGTCCCGTGATACAATCCAGTGGCAGCAAGGCTTTGAGCAATGGCATGACCATAGCAAAACTCTTTGAACAATTAAAAGATTTCAGAAATGACATATCTATACCTGTTATTTTAATGGGTTACATGAATCCAATTCTTCAATATGGATTTGAAAAATTTTGCAGAACCGCAACTGAAGTTGGTATAGACGGATTGATATTACCTGATTTGCCTGAACGTGAATTTGAAACCGAATATAATTCCATCATAAAAAAATACCGTCTTGATTTTATTTTTCTTATCACTCCGGAAACATCAGAACTAAGAATAAAAAAATTAGATTCATTAAGCTCAGGTTTTTTATACGCAGTTTCATCTTCTTCAATCACAGGTAAGGACAAAGATTTTTCATCAGTTGAAAGATATTTGCAACGATTGCAGAACATGAAACTAAAAAATCCGATCCTCGTTGGCTTCGGAATAAAAGATAAACAAACTTTTGAATCAGCGTGCAGATATGCAAATGGCGCAATTATCGGAACAGCATTTATAAAAGCGTTAGAAAATGAAAGCGATGTTGACTTGGTGACGAAAAAATTCTTGAAAAATATTTTGGAATAAAAAATGCAACTGGCTATTATAAAATATAATGCTGGCAATATTCAATCGGTTCTTTACGCACTCGAAAGAATTGGCGTTTCAGCAATTGTTACCGATAATTATGAACAGATAAAATCTTCCGACAAAGTAATTTTTCCGGGTGTTGGTGAAGCAAGCAGCGCAATGAATTATTTAAGAGGAAGAAAATTAGATGAGTTAATCAAAAGCCTTACCCAGCCTGTGCTTGGCATTTGTCTTGGTATGCAACTAATGTGTAAATATTCCGAAGAAAATGATACAGAATGTTTAGAAATATTTGATGAGAAAGTTAAAAAGTTTGACTGTCAACAGTCAACGGTCAACAGTCAACTGCTGAAAGTGCCGCAAATTGGATGGAATAATATTTATGATTTAAAATCAAAATTGTTTGAAGGAGTTGACGAAGAAAATTATTGCTATTTTGTTCATGGATTTGCAGCAACAATAGGTGAGCACACCATTGCAACAACAAATTATATTCAGCCGTATAGTTCCGCGCTGCATAAGAATAATTTTTTTGGAGTGCAATTTCATCCCGAAAAAAGCGCAGAAGTTGGAGAAAAAATATTGAAAAATTTTATAGCCTTAAAATCATAAATCACAAATCGTAATTCTTAAATGCAGATCATTCCCGCGATAGATATCATAGATGGCAAGTGCGTTCGGCTAACGCAAGGAGATTATTCTCAAAAAAAAATTTATAATGAACATCCGCTGGAAGTTGCAAAACAATTTGAAGACGCAGGTTTAAGCAGACTGCATTTGGTCGATTTAGACGGCGCAAAAGCCGGAGCTGTAAAAAACTGGAAAGTGCTGGAAACAATCGCCGGAAAAACATCTTTGATGATTGATTTTGGCGGCGGAATAAAAAAAGAAGAAGATGTAAATATTGTTTTTGATTCCGGCGCTGCATTAGCAACAGTTGGTAGCATTGCAGTTAAAGATGAAACAGAATTTGTAAAATGGTTATTAATATTCGGCGCAGATAAATTTTTGTTAGGCGCAGATGTTAAAGATGAAAAGATCGCAATTCACGGTTGGCTTGAAAAGACAGATATTTCTGTTTACGATTTTATAGAAAAATATATTGCTCACGGTATAAAACAAATATTTTGTACCGACGTAAATAAAGATGGAAAACTTGAAGGTCCATCAATTGAGTTATATAAAAATATCATTAAAAAATTTCCCGACTTACATTTTATAGCGAGCGGCGGAGTGAGTTCCATAAAAGATTTAGATGAATTGCAATCTGTAGGTTGCAAAGGAGCAATTATTGGAAAGGCAATTTATGAAGGGAGAATTAGAGTTTCTGATTTGAAATTTGAAATTTGAAATTATGGCAACAATCACAAGATTTGAAGAGATGGCTATTTGGCAGGAAGCGAGGATTCTTTCTCTGAAAATATTTCAGTTAACAAATCAGGAATTATTTTCAAAAGAATTCAGATTTCGCGATCAAATAAAAGCAGCTGCTGGTTCAGTTATGGATAATATTGCAGAGGGATTTGAGCGTTCAAGCAGATTAGAATTTATAAATTTTCTTAGTTATGCAAAAGGCTCTTGTGGCGAAGTTAAATCACAGCTATTGAAAAATTACGACAGCTTAGCTTCAAGTATTTCAGGGTTTATTATTTATTTAAATAAATCAGATCATAAAGGACAAAAGTTTAAAGATCGAGTATAAGAATTAAAAATCTCAAATTTCAAATCTCAACTTGCTCACAAAACGAATCATACCATGCCTGGATATTAAAGATGGAAGAACCGTTAAAGGAACCAACTTTGTAAATCTCCGTGATGCCGGCGATCCTGTTGAACTTGGCGCGCTGTATGCACAACAAGGCGCGGATGAATTGGTATTTCTCGATATTACGGCAACAGTTGAAAAAAGAAAAACACTGAGTGAGCTGGTAAATAAAATTGCACATCATATCAATATTCCATTTACGGTTGGTGGCGGAATTTCTTCCGTTGATGATGTAAAAGTTTTACTACAAAATGGCGCTGATAAAATTTCGGTAAATACATCTGCATTTAAAAACCCGCAATTAGTGAATGAGTTGGCAAAAGAATTTGGCAGCCAATGCGTGGTTGTTGCTATCGATACAAAAAAAGAAGATGATAATGAATGGTATGTTTATTTGAACGGCGGCCGAACTAAAACTGAAACAAAATGTTTTGATTGGGCTAAGCAGGTTGTTGATTTAGGCGCAGGAGAAATATTGTTGACATCTATGAATCACGATGGAACAAAACAGGGATTTGCATTGGATATTACACGAACTTTGTCAACGCAATTGCCTGTGCCGGTAATTGCGAGCGGCGGCGGCGGAACAATGCAACATTTTGTTGACGTATTTGAAAAAGCCAGCGCCGACGCGGCTTTGGCGGCAAGTATTTTTCATTTTAAAGAAATTGGTATTGGAGAATTGAAACAATATTTAAAACAGCAAAATATAAATGTGCGTGTATGATAATTATGATCGCTGCTATATGCGCTGTTATTATTATTATTTTCGCGAGAAACAGGAGACGACGACATTGATGCTGAAGATGAATATAAAATCAACAGTACAAGAGTGCGACGCAACGATGATGAATAGAGTTCAAATGCTGGTTACAAAAAAATGTATTTCACTTTGAAAAAAACAATTTTTACTTTTTACTTTTTATTTTTTATTTTATTAGTATCTGCTCAAAATAAAAAACCTGTTGCAATAATTTTTGACAGCGATATGGGTCCGGATTATGATGATGTTGGTGCAATTACTTTATTGCACGCTTTTGCAGATAATGGCGATGCGAAAATTTTGGCAACAATGGCGAGTACAAAATATGATTGTGTTGCTTGTGTTTTAAATGTGTTCAATACTTATTTTAAAAAACCGGAGATACCAATCGGCGTGCCGAAAGGAAATGCGCAAACGCTTCACGATTGGCAACATTGGACGGATACATTGATTGCAAAATATCCGCACAAAATAAAAAATAACAATGATGCTGAAGATGCAATTGCATTATACAGAAAAATATTATCGAAACAACCTGCGCACAGTGTAACAATTGTCACCATTGGATTTTTAACAAATCTTAATGGGTTGCTGAATTCAAGAGCGGATAAATATTCTTCTCTCGATGGAAAAAAACTTGTTGAACAAAAAGTAAAAAATTTAGTTTGCATGGCAGGAAAATTTCCTGAAGGTTATGAATTTAATGTTGACAAAGACATTCCGGCTTCGCAATATGTTTTTGATAATTGGCCAACAAAAATTATTTTCAGTGGTTTTGAAATTGGAGAAAAAATAAAAGTTGGATTACCGTTAATTCATAATGATAAAATTCAAAATAGCCCGGTTAAAGATGTTTTTCGCATAAGCATACCTATGGCAAAAGAAGATAGCGCAGGAAGAAAAAGTTGGGACGAAACCGCAGTTTTAGTTGCAGTGAAAGGATTTGAATCGTATTATCATTTGCATTACGGACATATAAAAGTTGCAGATGACGGAAAAAATAATTGGGTTGATGCAGGAAATGATCAAGCTTATTTAATTGAAAGTGTAGCTCCGAAAAAAGTGCAGGATTTTATTAACAAAGAAATCATGCATCTACCTATAAATAAATAATTCGTACCAATTCGTTACAATTCGTGTAATTCGTGTTAAGAAATTCGAGTTTATGCAAATAGATTTTGGAAAATATAGTGATGGATTAGTTCCTGCAATAATTCAGGATGATGTTACCGGCAAAGTGCTCATGCTCGGTTTTATGAACGATGAAGCTTTTCAGAAAACAAAACAATCAGGAAAAGTTACTTTTTTTAGTCGCTCAAGAAACCGGTTGTGGACGAAAGGAGAGGAGAGTGGAAATTTTTTGCTGCTGAAAAATATTTTGCTCGATTGCGATAACGATACTTTATTGATCAAAGCTGAACCGCTTGGTTCCGTTTGCCACACAGGCGCAGACACATGCTGGAATGAAGAAAATAAAAATGATGACTTTCTTTTTTATTTGGAAGATGTGATCAATCGTCGCAAAAAAATATCGCCGGATGAATCCTATGTCGCATTATTATTTGCAAAAGGAATTAATAAAATTGCCCAAAAAGTTGGAGAAGAAGCGGTGGAATTAGCCATCGAAGCAAAAGATAGTAATGAAGAATTGTTTTTAAACGAAGCAGCCGACCTGCTTTTTCATTATTTGGTATTACTTAATGCAAAAGAACATAATTTAAAGGACGTAATTAACGTTTTACAGAAACGTCACTCAAAATAACAGACTACATGAAGACTTGTTTTTTAATTTTATTTGTGCCACTGTTTTCACTCGCGCAAAATGCGTCTCAACCGCAATTGATTATCAACGGAAATATTAATGGGCTCCAGGAAAAATCGGAAGTTTTTTTGGTTAACTTAAATAACGTTGCAGACACTGTTGCAAAAGGTTTTGTGCAGTCGGGAAAGTTTGTACTTGCCGGTCGTGTTCCGGAACCGAATTTGTACGAAATAAATTTTGCAGCGATAATGAAAAAAATGCCTCTGTTTATCGGAAATGATGTGGTTTCCATAAGCGGAGATGTAAATGATCTCAAAGATTTAAAAGTGACTGGCTCCGCAACTAATGACGAGTTTAATGCATTTCAGCAAACGTTCAATCCACTTATAATTCAACTCAACAGTTTGACGCAAACTCTTAACGCTTCGCCTCAAAATCCAAAATATGATAGTTTAATGAAGCAACAGTTGGATGTTATTGCACAAATACAATCTGCCGAGGATCAGTTTCTGCAAAAAAATAAATCTTCTTATGTTAGTCCGTTTATGCTGCTTGCTTTACTGAAATTATCCGATGACGTTTTATTGTTAGACAAAAGATATACTTCTCTTGCACCGCAAGTACAAAATAGTTTTTATGGAAATTTTTTGCGCCAGCAAATTGCCAACGATAAAATTGGCGCAGTAGGAACGGATGAAATTGATTTTACACAAAATGATATGCAAGGCAAGCCGGTAACGCTTTCATCGTTCAAAGGAAAATATGTGCTGGTTGATTTTTGGGCAAGCTGGTGTCATCCATGCCGGTTGGAAAATCCGAATGTAGTTGCAGTGTATAATAAATTCAAAACAAAAAATTTTACCATTCTCAGTGTGTCGCTCGACAAAAGCCGTGATCCGTGGCTACAGGCAATCAAAGAAGATAATCTAACGTGGACGCATGTGAGCGATCTTAAATTTTGGAATAATGATGTTGCCGTTAAATATCATGTACAGCAAATTCCGCAAAATTTTTTAGTTGATCCAACCGGAAAAATTGTTGCAAAAAATTTACGTGGCGCAGATCTCGAATCGAAGCTATGCCAGTTTTTAGGATGCAACTGAGTTTGATTTACGAAGTACGAAATATGATTTCTGATATTTTTTTTTACTTTTCCAATTCTTAATTCTTAATTACTAATTTTAATTTTATGTCCCGGGCTTCGGTAACTCCGGTTAAGCACCCTTGCGTCGCACTCTTGTACTGTAGTAATTCTATTGAACGCTTTACTATTTGTTACTTACTTTAATTATCAATTATCCATTATCAATTCTCAATTATTTTCTCTGTAAATTTGCAGTTCTCAAAGAATTTCAAACATGTCTGAAATAAAAAAAGAAGAAGAAAAATCATTAAACTTTCTCGAAGAAATTGTTGAAGAAGATTTGCGAACAGGGAAATACAAATCAATTCTTACGCGCTTTCCGCCCGAACCAAATGGATATTTACATATAGGTCATTCAAAATCCATCTGTTTAAATTTTGGTCTCGCGTTAAAATATGGAGGCAAAACAAATTTGCGTTTTGATGATACAAATCCAACCACAGAAGAAACAGAATATGTGGATAGCATTAAAGAAGATATTCGCTGGCTCGGTTTTGAATGGGCTAAAGAATTATATGCGTCTGATTATTTTGAACAGCTGTATGCTTTTGCTGTAACGTTAATCAAAAAAGGATTGGCATATGTTGATGATAGCACCAGCGAAGAAATTGCCTCGCAAAAAGGAACTCCTACCGAACCCGGCAAAAGAAATAAATTTTCAGAAAGAAGCGTTGAAGAAAACCTGCAGTTATTTTCGGATATGCGTAACTGTAAGTTTAAAGACGGAGAAAAAGTTTTGCGCGCAAAAGTAGATATGGCTTCACCTAACATGCAATTGCGCGATCCAATTATGTATCGTATCAAGCATGCACATCATCACCGAACAGGAAACGATTGGTGCATTTACCCGATGTACGATTTTGCCCACGGGCAAAGCGATTCTATCGAAAATATCACACATTCCATTTGCACTTTGGAATTTGTTACACATCGTCCGCTATACAATTGGTTTATCGAAAACCTCGAAATATTTCCATCGCAGCAATATGAATTTGCGCGACTGAACATGACCTATACGGTAATGAGCAAGCGAAAATTATTACAATTGGTAAACGATAAACATGTAACCGGTTGGGATGATCCGCGAATGCCATCAATCAGCGCATTTCGCCGTCGCGGTTACACGCCGGAGAGCATCAGGATGTTTGCAGATAAAATAGGAGTGCAGAAAAGAGATAATCTTATTGATATGTCGCTGCTCGAATTTTGCATTCGCGAACATCTTAATAAAATTGCACTGAGAAAAATGGTTGTGTTCGATCCGCTGAAAGTTGTCATCACTAATTATACAAATGATGTTGAATTATTAAAGAGCGAAGATAATCCGGAAGATGAAAAAACATCTCTTCGCGAAATTCCATTTTCCAATGAATTATACATCGAGAAAGAAGACTTCATGGAAAATCCACCTAAGAAATTTTTTCGATTGGCGCCAGGACAAAAAGTGCGATTAAAAAGCGCTTACATTATTCAATGCGATGAAGTGATAAAAGATGCGAATGGAAATATTACCGAAGTAAGATGCTCTTATCTCCCTGAAAGTAAAAGCGGCGAAGATATTTCCGGATTAAAAGTGCAAGGCACATTACATTGGGTGAGTATCAGGCATGCAATCACTGCAGAAGTTTATTTGTATGATCGGTTGTTCAGAGTTGAAGATCCATCTAATGAAGAAGGCGACTTTAAAGATTACATCAATCCGGATTCTTTACAAATAATTCAATCTGCGTATTGTGAACCTTCATTAAAAAATGCAAAGTTTGGTGAGCGCTATCAATTTATTCGTAAAGGATATTTTTGTCTTGATAAAACCAGCTCAGAAGAAAAATTAGTTTTCAACCGCACGGTTACTTTAAAAGATACCTGGGCGAAGGAGAAGAAGAAAGGATAGGGTATAGGTTTAAAAGTGTATAAAATAAAAAGGCTGCCTTTGCAGACAGCCGAATTAAGAACCCAAAACAATGTTCGGTTTTTCAAACGTACTATAAGGATAACTGTTATTATTGATTTCCGCCGCCACCTCCGTTTCCACCCATTCTCTGCGGACGGTTTTTCATTTGCCAATCCTGGTATTTTTTAAAAAGATCATCACCTAAAACAGCCTGCACTCTTTTATTTTGTTGAGCTCTGAGATCCATCATTTTTGCCCTTTTATCATCCTGGCTTAAGGTCTGATCGGAAAATATGTCGCGCATTTTCGGGCGAAATTCCTGGCTGATTGCCACAACGGAATCAGCTTGTACATCTGTAAATTTTAAATCGTCTTTTAATTTTTGTTTCATTGCTGCGGGATCCATTCTTCCACCGCCACCTTGCTGTGCATATAAAGTAGAAACGGAAAATACTGCAATTATTACTGCAATACCTGCGATAATTTTTTTCATTGTAAATTTTTTTGATTAAAAATGTTTTGCCAACGGCAAAACTCTTATCTATCTAAGACCAAATTGATGCCAAAAAGAAAAATGAAAAAATTGATTTTATGCAGGCGGAATATAAACCGGATATGTCGGTGAAATAAAGTTTTTTTAATGCTAATAGGTTTAAAAAAAAGAGGAGGCAATAGAAATTGCCTCCGCGCTGCACTGCTTGCAGCCATTCAAAACTAGAACTTTAATGAGAAAAATTTTCTCACAAAAATTTAATTGACAAGCAAATTCGTTATAAAAGTTGGATGTTAGTTGGAAAGAAGATTTCTATAGGTAACGGTGAAAAATCAAAGATAAAAATAAAACGTCTGAATGACAATTTATTTTTAGAGGTTACAGAAAAATTATTTGTATTCGCCGAAAACATTTCGGAGTGTATCTGCAATTTCGCCAAGTGTGCAATAATTTTCAACGGCTTCAATTACTGCAGGGATAAGGTTTTCGCCCGATGCCGCTTTATCATGTAAAGTTTTTATTAATTTTTTGCATAACTCATTATTCCTGTTTTCGCGCAAAGAATTTAACTTTTCAATTTGGATTTTGCGGATGGAATCATCGATCTTAAAACCGGGAACGCTTTCTCGTTCTTTCTCTTCAAATTTATTTACACCGATAATAATTTTTTCCTGCGACTCAATTTTACGCTGGTATTCGTATGCGCTTTTTGCAATTTCATTCTGAATAAAATTTTGTTCAATCGCGTTCACGCTTCCGCCCATTGCATCAATTTTATCAATCAGTTTCCATGCTTCCTTTTCCATAGCATCAGTAAGCGATTCAATAAAATAACTTCCTGCAAGCGGATCGGCAGTTGCAGTTACGCCACTTTCATACGCGATGATTTGTTGGGTTCGCAGGGCAATTTTTGCGGCATCTTCTGTTGGTAAACTAAAAGCTTCATCATAACCATTGGTATGTAAGGATTGCGTTCCGCCCAATACGGCAGACAAAGTTTGTGTGGTAACTCTTACAATATTATTTAATGGTTGTTGTGCGGTGAGTGTGCTGCCGCCGGTTTGTGTATGAAAACGCATCATCATTGCCTTTTCATCAGTAGCGCCGAAATCTTTCATGATTTTCGCCCACATTCTGCGCGCTGCTCGAAACTTTGCGACTTCTTCAAACAAATTATTATGCGCGTTAAAGAAAAATGACAAACGCTTGCCGAACATATTAATATCCATTTTCTTGAAAAGGGCAGATTTTACATACTCTTTACCGTTACTTAATGTAAAAGCAATTTCCTGAACTGCATTACTTCCCGCTTCGCGGATGTGATAACCGGAAATAGAAATTGTATTCCACTTGGGTAATTCTTTGCCGCACCATTCAAAAACATCGGTGATGATTTTCATAGATGGTTTTGGCGGATAAATATATGTGCCGCGCGCAGCGTATTCTTTTAAAATATCATTTTGTATTGTTCCGGAAATTTTTTTCAAATCTGCGCCCTGCTGTTTTGCAAGCGCAACGTAAAAAGCAAGCAGAATAAATGCAGTGGCATTAATCGTCATTGAGGTTGTTATATCTTCTAATTTTATTCCTGCAAAAAGTGTTTGCATATCTTCTAATGAATCTATAGCTACGCCAACTTTTCCAACTTCACCTTCGGCAAGCGGATGATCGCTATCGTAACCAATTTGTGTTGGCAGATCAAATGCAACACTCAATCCCATGACACCCTGCGATAATAAATAATGATATCTTTTATTGCTTTCTTCGGCTGTGCTAAAACCCGCGTATTGACGCATCGTCCATAATTTGCCGCGATACATATCTTGCTGAATGCCGCGTGTAAAAGGAAATTCGCCGGGAAGTTCGTTTGCTGGTGACGGTTGATCGCCGGCAGTGTAGAGGGGTTTAATTTCTATTCCTGAATCTGTATAAACTTTTTTATCCTTCATTCAAATCAGTTTACAGTTTTCTGTTTACAGTTTATAGTTCTTAAAAGCGAAGTCTGTTTACGAATTATAAATTACAGAACTACAAACTAAAGACTACAAACTATAAACTAAAAAAACTACATTAGTTTTTTAGCTTCATAACTCAGCGCATCCGAAACAACATTATGCAGCGATGCCTGTGGATTTTGCATTATCATTTCTAACAGAGTTTTATTCAAATCATGCCCGGTTGCTTCATTAGGCAACAACGATGCGATTTGATTTATGATAAGCAGATTTTGTTCTTTTAATTTATTAACCGCGTCCCAGGATTCTGGTGAAACATAAATGCGTTGGGTAATGTTGTGATCAAATTCCTGGCGGATAGTTTGCGTGAGTAACAAATGCATTTGCTTTGCGCTGAAGCCGGGTTGATTTACCCGACCAATTAAATTTGGAATAGAAATACGATCGGTTAACAATATCAATCGTTCATAGGCCTGTAACTGCAGTTGTTTTGTGTTCACGTCAGTGGTATTATGATTGATCCCTTTTTTTGCTTCTTTTCTTTGCCGGATAAATACAACTGCAAGAGCGCCGGCAAGCAAACCCGCAATGATAAGTCCCCAAATTAATTCGGTTGACGAGAGAGACATGAGCTGTATTTTAGTGCACAAATGTAATGTACGAAGTATAAAATACGAAATGGGATTTCTTATCTAAAGAAAGTAAAAAGTAAAAAATTAAAATAAAAATTGAAATCCTCTTAGGTCATTTCTAAAAATAATATTCTGATCTAACTATTTCCCTGTTCTTTCTCCGACATGGTATCTCCGTAAATCGCGTCAAATTTTCTGTATGCTCTTGCAAAAATCAAAGGGAACACTAATAAAGAAAATATCATTGCACAAAGAATGCCGCCGATCACGACTCTTGCCAATGGCCGCGAACTTTCTGAACCTATGCCGTGCGACATTGCCGCCGGAAATAATCCTATTGCAGCCATGAACGCAGTCATCATTACCGGTCGCACGCGGGATTCAACGCCTTCTTTGATCGCCCTGTATAAAATATTTTTTCTTCCTTTTACTTTTTCAAGATTTTCTTTGAACACTGTTATTAATAAAACGCCGAACAAAATGCAAATACCAAACAGCGCAATAAATCCGATACCCGCAGAAATGCTGAAGTTTGTTCCTGTAACAAACAATGCAACAATACCACCAACAATTGCAAATGGCACATTCAGAAAAACTAATCCGGCATCTTTTAAATTTCCAAACATCGTAAACAGCAAAATAAAAATAAGGAGCAAACTTATCGGCACAACTTCGGCTAATCTTTTTGTAGCGCGTTGCTGATTTTCAAAATCGCCCTGCCAAACCATGTTGTATCCTTTTTTCAGAGAAACAAGTTTATCCACTTTATCCTGCGCTTCTGCAATTGCGCTTCCCATATCTCTTCCGCGCACCGAAAATTTTACAGCAGAATATCTTTCATTATCATCTCTGAAAATTAAACAAGGGCCGGTTTTTGTTTTAATAGAAGCGATTTCTTTAACCGGAACTTTTGATCCACTTTCTGTTGGCACCATCAGGTTGCCGATGTCTTCTTCTGTTTTGCGATATTCTTCAGGGAAACGCAAACGAATATCAAACTTGCGGATATTTTCATAAAGAGTAGATGCGGCCTTTCCGCCAATTGCCATTTCTATTACTGCATTTGCATCGGCAGTTGCAACGCCATACAATGCCATTTTTTGTTGCTCAAGATCAATATCCATTTCAGGCTGACCTATATTTTTTATTACACCAAGATCTTCAATTCCGCGAACTGTTTTTAAAATATTATATACCTGGTTTGATTTGTCTTCCATATAATCCAATGAATCGCCAAATATTTTTACGCAGATGGAACCTTTAACTCCCGAAACCGCTTCTTCAATATTATCGGTTATCGGTTGTGAAAAATTTAAGTCGGCACCGGGAATTACAGAAAGTTTTTGATTCATCTGATCGACCAATTCATCTTTACTGATTAAGGGTTTCCAATCATCTTCGGGATAAAGCATCACATCAAATTCATTATTATAAAAGCCGGCAACATCTGTTCCGTCATCAGGTCTTCCTGTTTGCGAAATAACATTTTTTACCTGCGGAAAATTCATCAGCGTTGCTTTTACCCGCTTTGCAACTTCAACTGATTTATCTAATGAAATGCTATAAGGCAATTGCACGCGAAGCCAAATTGAACCTTCATCTAATTCGGGCAAAAATTCACTGCCGATAAATCTAAAAGAAAACAATCCAACCACGATAATGACAAATGCAATGAGCACGGTCATTACCTTGTTGCGGTATGTGAATGCAAATGCTTTGGTTATAGATCTCACTAAAAAATTTTCAATAGGATTATGTTTTTCGCGAACATTTTTATTTAGAAGAAGATGAATTAAAACCGGAACGAGCGTTAGTGTTGTTATCAACGCACCTAATAATGCAAAACCAAGAGTATATGCCAACGGCGAAAACATTTTGCCTTCTACTTTTTCAAAAGAAAAAATAGGAAGAAGCGCAGCTATGATTATTAATTTTGCAAAGAAGATCGCTTTGCCTAATTCTCCGCCGTGCTTTTTAATAATTCCCATTTTAGCGATCTTATTAAACCGCGCCATACCCATTTCATTCGCTTTGCGATCGAGCACAACAAAAATTCCTTCAACCATAACAACAGCGCCGTCAATAATAATTCCGAAATCAATCGCGCCGAGTGATAACAGGTTTGCCGACATGCCCATCAACCGCAAACAGATAAATGCAAACAACAAGGAAAGCGGAATAACAATAGATACAATCAATGTAGTGCGCCAGTTGAACATGAAAATGGATACAATAATTGTAACGAAAATTATTCCTTCAATCATGTTATGCAAAACAGTGTGCGTTGCAAAATTTATAAGGTCGTTGCGATCATAAAAAGGAACAATTTTTGTATCGGCAGGAAGAACCGAACTGTTTAGCTTTTCTATTTTTGCTTTTAACCCGGCAATTACTTTACTCGGGTTTTCTCCTTTTCTCATCACAACAATTCCTTCAACAACATCGTCTTCATTTGTTATAGTTCTCTTTCCGGAAGAATCTACATTTGCATCCGACCTGCTTACCAAACCAAGCCGCGGCACATTTGAAATAACAACATCGGCAACATTTTTTACAAGAATAGGAACGCCATTTGGATTTTGAATGATGATGTTTTTTATTTCATTGATATCATTCAACAAACCAACACCGCGAACAACATAGGCCTGGTTATTTTTAACGATGATATCTCCGCCAATATTGATATTGCTTTTTTGCACTGCAGTGAAAACATCCAGCGCAGAAATGCCGAGGTTTGTAATTTTTCCGGGGTCTACTTTTATTTCATAAATTTTCGTCATCCCTCCGAAACTCACTAAATCAGCAACACCGGATACAGCGCGGATTTGCCTGTCAACAACCCAATCCTGGATAGTTTTTAAATCTCTTGCATCGCGGAAAGTGCTTCGTAAAGTGTATCGGAAAATTTCGCCGGTTGGCCCTGTTGGCGGTTGCACATCGGGCGTTACACTTTGCGGCAAATCTGCTTCGCCTAATAAATTATTTACTTCGAGACGTGCATCACTGTTAGTAACATTATCTTCAAAAACAAGTTTTATGTACGACAGCCCAAAAATACTTGTTGAACGGAGACTGATTTTTCTTTGAACCGGATTAAGTGCAATTTCAATAGGAATGGTTACGAACTTTTCAATTTCTTCAGCGCTTCTTCCCGGCCATTGAGTAATTATTGTTACTTCGGTATTTGTTACATCGGGAAACGCTTCAATAGGCATTGTTTTGAACGTAACAATTCCGGATACAAGTAAAATAGCTGTGGCAAATAAAATGAAGTATTTATTTTTTAAAGAAAATCCTATTACCGCTTTTAAAATCTTATTCATTTTTCGAGATTATCATTCGTGTAATTCGCAAAAATTCGTGTTTAAAATTTGTGTTTTCAATTCGTGTTTAACTATTCAATGCATCGTAAATTAAAATTGCCTGCGAAGAAATTATATTATCTCCTTCCTGCACACCCGATGAAATGTATGTTCTATCACCTATGGAACTTATTACCTGCACGGGAGTAATGCGAACATCGCTTTTATTTTTATACACCAAAACAAAATACTGGCTATGATCGAATATTAACGCGCGTGATGAAATACAAAGCGACTGTTTGTTTTCCGGGTTAGTAACGGTAACGCTTGCAAACATTTGAGGTTTTAAAAGATAACCAGGATTATCAAGCGCAACGCGCACTTTCATTACTTTGTTTGTAGGATCGAGAACGTTTAATATTTTATCTACTTTCCCTTTGAATATTTTATCTGGATAAGAAAGAGTTGTTACCGTAACAATATCATTCATCCTGATCGCATTTATATTCGATTCATATACGTTCGCCCAAACCCAAACATTTTTTAAATCGGAAATTGTAAAAAGACTGTTGCTGTTATCTGCTCTTATTACCATGTTATTATTTACCTGCCTATCTACAAGAAAACCGCTGATAGGCGATTTGATTGCGTATTCACCGTTCGTACCTCCGCCATTGATTTTTAAAACTCTGTTCACGCGGTTTAATTCAGACTGCGCTTGTCTGAAAGTCGCTTCAGCGCTCAGCGAATCGGTTAATGAAGCCAGCCCGCTTTTGTACATGTCGATAGTTTTATCAAGATTTTTTTTTGCAACCTGCAAATTTGTTTGCGCGTTGATCAGATCATTGCTATATCCTGCCATTTCCGAACTTGTAATTACACCCAGTACTTGTCCTTGTTTTACATAATCGCCAAGCACAACAGATATTCCTTGAATATTGCCGCTGATGAGAGGAAAAACTTTTATCACATGATCCTGGTTAAAATCTACCTGTCCGGTTAAAGTAATTGAATTGATGAGCTGGCATTTTTGTACCGTATCTATTTTGATTGTGCTGAGAATGGAATCAGGTATAATGTATCTCTGTTTTTCATCCGTCTTTTTTTCTGCGTTGGTGTTGCACGATTGAAAAATCAAAGAAGCCGCAAACAGAAAACAGCCTGACAGCACAGTGATTTTAAAATTTCTTTGAGTAAACATATAATTGATGTGTTGCTATTTTTTAATTGAAAAAATTTGTGCCAGTGTAATAATTAATATCTTCAAAAGCCTGGATGCGGTTATACTGAATCGAATTTATTTGCAATGATGTTTGTTTGTATGAATCATAAAAATCCAAAAAATCCAATATGCTTATATTTCTTTTTTGATAGTTTATAAGAACTTCGTGCATTAATCTTTCAAAATCCGACGAAAATTTTTTATCGATAGTCTGATACAATTTATTTTGCGCAAAAGCTTTTTGCAAAGATCTGTTCACATTTTCTTCAACAGTTGCCATTGTACTTTTTTCAGATGCATTGCTCAATGCTATCATAGCTTTTGCAGATTTTATATTTCCCTGGTTGCGGTTGAATATCGGCAAATCTATTGCGGCGCCTATGCCAACAAAATTAGTGAGGAAACTTCCCTGTTCATCATAGCCGAGAGATAATGTAAGATCTGGAACTGCGAGAGCTTTTTGATAATCGTAATTCAGTTTGTTGATATTGGTGTTAGATCTTGCAATTTGCAAATCCGTTCTGTTTTTATATGCAGAATCTATAAGTTCAGTCAGCGGATATTTATTAGGATCGAGATTGGTGATATTTGAAGAATCCAAAACCGGATCAATATATTTGTTTGGCCTAAGCTGCAAAACAAGTTTAAGTTCACTTTGCAAATCATTAACCTGGTTTATCAAATCATTGTATTCACTTTGAAAACTGTATAGCTGCGCTTTGATGCGCACAACTTCTTTTTCAGATATATATCCTTTGCCTTCCTGCTCTGCAAATGCACTAACAATTTGGTGCAATGCTTTTATTTCTGCATCATACATTTTAGCCGACTGCTGCAAATAATAAATATTAAAGAAGTCGGTTCGCAAAGTGTATTTTAATGTTCTTAATAAATCAAAAAACTGGTATTCGCTGAGTTTGGAATTTTCCTGCGCAATTTTTATTTGCTTATTACGCTTTCCGGCAAGTAAAATAAGTTGAGATATTCCGGCTGTGGTTTCATCATTAGCGCCAATCGGAAAAAATTTATTTACTGTTCCGGAATATAATCCGTGAGAGATATTGAAGTTTGGATTTGGCCACAGTTTTGCCTGGATGATAAGCGCCCGTTGCGCATCAATATTATAACGTTGGGCAAGCAGTTGCAGGTTACTGTCTAAAAAAAACTTTTCGGCTTCGGATAATTTCAGCTGCAAAGTATCAGCAGGCATTTGCGCTGTTATTGCTGAAGAAATAAAAAGAGAAACAATAAAAGGTACAATTCTTTTGTGCATAGGTTAATCATCCGCATTTAGAGTTGGCAAAGCTATCATACATTAATATATATTTTTAAGGGGTACGAGTTAATCTGCAGTTAAGGCAATAACGCTAACTTCTTTAATAACGACAACCACAGAAAATATTATTATGTTAGGGTTAATAAATGGTTATTGAACCTGCATAGGCACATTAAAACGAAAGCCAACGCCATGTATTGTTTCAAGATTTACTTTGGGATCGGATTTAAAGTATTTTCTCAATTTGGTGATGAATACATCCATGCTTCTTCCTAAAAAATAATCGTCTTTACCCCAAACGTGGAGTAAAACTTCTTCTCTTTTTAAGATTCTGTTTGAATGTTCGCAGAGAAATTTGAGCAGGTCTGCTTCTTTTTGAGTAAGATTAAAAATTTCATTTCCGATATTCAGTTTGAGATCAGTATATGAAAAATGCAAATCGCCAATATCAAACAAAACTGTTTTTGCAGAATACATTTGCTTGCTTCTTCTTAAAAAAACTTCAATGCGCATCAACAATTCCTGCATGCTGAACGGTTTGACAATATAATCGTCGGCGCCGGATAAAAATCCTTTCAACTTATCTTCTTCCAATGATTTTGCTGTAAGAAATATAATTGGAATGAGATCGCTTTGCTGACGGATTTTTTTTGCCACTGCAAATCCATCTTTATTCGGCATCATTACATCGAGAAGGCAGATATCGAATTCATCTTTATCAAATTTATCAATAGCCGATTGACCGTCGGGACACAACACAACTTCATATGAAGCTTCGATAAGATTGTCTTTGATCACATAACCTAAGGAAAGGTCATCTTCTGCCAACAAAATTTTTGCTTTTGCGTTTTGCATGAGATAATTAATTAACGGGAATTACCAATTTGAATTCGGTGCCAATACCGGGAATGCTGTTTACTTTTATTTTTCCGTCGTGCGCATCAATTATCCGTTTCACGAAATTTAATCCTAATCCAAATCCTTTTACATCGTGCACATCTCCGGTTGGTATCCGATAAAATTTTTTGAAAATATTTTTGATGTATTTTTTTTCTATGCCAATACCATTATCCTTGACCGTTATGAAAAAATCATTTTCAGATTTTCCTGCTTCAACAACTATATGCGGATCGGTAGAATATTTTAGCGCATTTTCCAGCAGGTTAACTATTGCAAGTTCAAGATGCGCTTTATCTCCGTGCATTTGATCATCTTCATCGTCCATTTTTATTTCGATCTTCGCATTTTTTTCTTCAATAAGCGGTTGCACTTTATCCAACGCCTGTATAATCAGCTGGTGCGCTTCTATATTTTCCTTTTCAATGTGAAGGCTGCTGTTGTCGGACGAAGCGGCGCGCAATAATCGCACAACCTGGTTTTGCAAATGTTCTGTTTGATTTTTTATGATTTCCGCATACCTCTGCAATTTGCCTGGCTGATGAACAATTGTATTTTGCGCAAGAACATCCGACGCAATTTTCATAACTGCCAATGGCGTTTTGAATTCGTGCGTAAAATTGTTCACAAAATCTTTTTGTATTTCTGATAAAAATTTTTGGCGGTAAAAATAAAAGAGGCTCAGTGCAAGTCCGATTAATGTGATGAAAAGAACAACGCTGCTGATGATCCAAAAATTCATCTGTCCTAAAATATAATTACTGCGATGTGGAAAATAAAGAAGTATATGATCGAAATTATCATCAAAAACAGGCAGGTCGTTCACTTCCTGAACGGGATAGCCCGATGCAGCCGCAGGAATATATTCTGCATAAATATATTTTTTTGAATCTTTGCTGAAAGCGCCGAGTTTGCAATCTGTGAGTACGTCAAAATCTGCAAACTCTCTTTGCAAATAAAAAGTGAGAGAATCTTTTAACGGAAGAGTGTCTGCTTTAAAAATAATATAGTTAGGACTTGGGCTTGCAATTAATTGTTGAAAAATCATGGAAGGATTATCATTCATTTCCAAATCTTCAAACACTCCGCGAATACTTTTCACCACATTATTATTGAATTGTTTTTCTTCAAACGAATATACTTTCTTAAGCCAGTATAATTGCACGATCACAATTAATGTGGTTAATATCGTTGCCAGTAATACAATTAATTTTAAAGTAGATGAACGCATCGATTAAGTAAACTAAATATTTTTAGCAAAATTGCTTTTCTATGCTCATTTATATGGTTAAATAGTCGTTAAGAGAATATTTACTCTTTATTTACCAATTTGACAAACGTTGTTTGCGAGGTTAAATTAACTTAAACTTTTTTTGATAATTTTTTTTATTTGAATAGATTTACGTCGCGTTCAAATTCTAAAACTTAAAATTTTGATCATGAAAAAACTCATTCTTGCGATTGCGTTAATGTTTGCTCTCACCGGTGTTACTTTTGCTCAAACCAGTCCTAAAAAAACAACTACTGCAACTACAACCGGACCTAAGAAGAAAGACGGAACACCCGACATGCGCTACAAAACAAATAAAGAAGCAGCGAAACCGACAACGCATTTAAAAAAAGACGGAACGCCGGACAAAAGATATAAAGAAAATAAAACGCCGAAAACTACACCGCCGGTAAAATAATTACAATTAAAATCAAAAACCGCCTCACTCAAATTGAGACGGTTTTTTTTGTGCGATATCCTGAGCGAAATTTTATTTTTTTATGTACTGGCTAACAGTGTCATTGAAGATGAAATATTTTTTATTGAGTTGATTGTAATCAAAAGCGCCGTATTTGGTAATAAATGATTTTCTATTATTTTCTGCATCAAACTCGCCAGTCGTTTGCTCAATTATTATAGATCTTGATTGTTTGTTTTCCATGGTGGATAACAACCAGAATTCATACGAGCTGCCCCAGCTTAATTTAAGAAGTTTCATCGGAACATCTTTTTCTTTTAAAATTATTTTTCCTGTTGTTGATTTTAAAATGTTTTTATCCCAATTAAGCCTTTCTGTATATAGCGTGGCTGTATTTATAATTCGGATAAAACTGAGTAAAACCACCGAGGCGACAATAAATACAGGAATTTTCTTGCTTTTAAATTTCGGAAAAATATCGTACACCAAAGGGTATGAAATAAATATTGGCAGAATTGAATACTGTGGCTCTAAATAAAATTGATCTTGCCCATAGAAATAACAAACATTAATCAGAAGAACAAGAAATAAAGATGAACCTGCAAACAAAAGCAGTTTAATAAAATTTCGTTTCCATAGATAGAATGCAATCACAATTGCTGAAAAAATAATAATTGCGTAATAATCTTTTATCAGCCATTCCATAAAACTTTTGTTGGACTGAAGATTGAAATAGTTTGGAAATTTGGTAATGAAATTTTTTACACCGTTCATTGAAGTTGAATCATAAGCAGTTTTAAAAAACAGAATTTTTACGAGGTATAAAAAAATATAACTGACACCTATGCTAAGCAACGATTTTTTTTGCGATTGATAATGTTGCGACAAATATGCCAAAGCAAATAATAAAACAAACGGAAGAAGCGGATAAAAGAAAACAATTGTAAAAAGAAAAAGCGGGGAGAAAGCCTGGAATAAAAGCGATACTTTACCTGATTTTAATTGATTTTCTACGAAAGCAATAAAAAGAAGAGTAAAAGCAACGCCCTGCAAAAGTTCGCACTGTATCCAAAAAAAAGAATGCGTAACAATCATTGTATTGAACAGCAACAAAACCAAAGCTGTTTTTGTGTTTTTCAAAACAAGTAGAATGAATAAAAAAACTGCGAAATAATAAATTACAAAAGCAGTTGAATAAATAAGCGCAACATTGTTTAAGGAAAGTCCTGCTCTGCTTGCCATCAATGGAAAAATTTGTGTAACAACAGCCCCAAATCTATTTATCTGAATGGCAAAAGAATTATCTTTTAAAACACTGAACAGCTGAAATGACATATCAAAGATCACTGTTCTTTGCTCATAATAAATGATTGATAAAATAAGAAGTGTGATATAGGCAATTGAGCCTGTTAGAAGCGCAGTATTACGTTTCATTTTGAAGTGGATAAGGTTTAAATACAATGGCAACAACTAAGATAGAACATTAACGCTAAAATTAAAAGCATTAACATTTTTAAGTCCGGCAAAAAATTTATTACATTGCATTACATTTCTTACCTAAAAAAATATTTTTATTATGAAAAAAATTTTTCTGTTATCCCTGCTCGTGGTTGCATTTGCCGGTATGAGTTTTGCCCAGCACAGACCAGTTAAACATCATAAAACCCATCATCACAAACGCCATCATCCGGTTCACCATCGTCATAAATAATTCAATGTAGCTAATCTTAAAGTTTTTAATTTACAGGCTGTCTTACCGACAGCCTTTTCTTTTTAGATCAAAAAATAAAAGCCACGCAAAATGCATGGCTTATCAATAGTCTGAAATATTTTATTTTGTAAGTACAGGCTTGCTTTTTGTTACTGGAACTTCTTTCTTACCTAAGCCCCTGCCTTTTGCAAAATCAACTAATATCGGCGCCGCAACAAAAATAGAAGAATACGTTCCGGTAATTACACCTATAAGCATAGCGAATGCAAATCCTTTTGTTACTTCTCCGCCAACAAAGAAAAGAATCAGCAAAGTTAAAAATACCGTGAGCGATGTCATTATCGTTCTACTCAAAGTGTCGTTGATCGCTTTGTTTATTATTGCGCCGGTTGTTGCGGTTGGCATGTTGCGGCTGTATTCACGAATTCTGTCGAACACAATTACAGTATCGTTCATGGAAAAACCAACCACAGTTAAAATTGCAGCAATAAAGTGCTGATCAATTTCCATTGGGAAAGGAACAATACTTCCTAAAAAAGAAAACACAGCGAGCGTTACAAATACGTCGTGCAGCAAGGAAACAATAGTACCTAAGGAATATCTCCAGTCGCGGAACCGTACAAATATGTAGAGGAAAATAATTATCAGCGCGAAAATAACTGCCTGGATTGCTCCTCGTTTTAATTCAGAAGAAATTGTTGGTTCAACCTTTGTATGGCCTACAACATATTTGTTCGTTGTTTCAAATTCCTGTTGCGTTGCCGTTGGTGGAAGAAAAGGTTTTAATCCTTCATACAATTTTTCCTGCACCAATGAATCGGTAATACTTCCTGTTTGCTTAACAAGATAATCGGTGGTAATTTCCCACTGATCATTGGAGCCATAAGTTTTTATTGTAGGAAATTTTCCGAAAGCTTTATTAAGATTGTTTAATAACGCATCATGCTCTACTGGTTTGGAAAATTTTACGATATAGCTGCGTCCACCGCTGAACTCAACACCTTCTTTAAATCCATGAAAGAATGAGCTGACGCCGAGAATAAGCACTACAACAGAAATGCCGTAAGCGATTTTTCTGTACTCAATAAATTTAAAATGCGCTTTCTGAAAAACTGTTCTGGATACTGTGGTGAAATATTTGAAGTGACGGTTTTTGTTCGTCCAGAAATTAGTGATAACCCACGAAATTAAAATTCCGCAGAAAAGTGATAAAGTGATACCGAGCATTTGGGTTGTTGCAAATCCTTTCACCGGACCTAATCCAAAATAAAAAAGAATAGCTGCGGTTAAAAAAGTGGTAACGTGCGCATCCAACACCGGCGCAAGCGACCGCGAATAACCATCTCTGAATGCAAGCACATATGCTTTGCCTTTTGTGAGTTCTTCTTTTATTCTTTCAAAAATAATTACGTTCGTATCCACTGCCATACCTATCGTTAGCACCAAGCCCGCAATGCCGGGCGCAGTAAGGGTTGCACCGAGCGCACTTAACACGCCAATCGTGAACAGCAGGTTAAGAATTAAAGCAATATTCGCAACCCAGCCTGCAGTATTAAAATACACAAGCATTAAAATAAAAATCACGAGGAATGAAATTCCAAAAGCCATCATACCTCCATGCACAGCTTCTTTACCTAAGGTTGGACCTACTACTTGTTCCTGCACAATTTTTGCCGGAGCTTCCAGCTTGCCGGATTTTAAAATATTTGCCAAATCCTGCGCTTCCTCGATAGTTTGTGTTGAGCTGCCTTTTCCTCTGCCCATCGTAATTTGCGAATTACCTCCAGTTATAGGTCCATTTACAAACGGAGCGGAATAAACAATATCATCCAGCACAATGGCAATCGGTTTTCCAACATTGGCAGTTGTCATATTCGCCCAAATATCCGCGCCCTGGTTATCCATGCTCATTTCAACCACAACGTCACTGGTAATCGGATCATAATCCTGTCTTGCATCTTTTATTGATCCGCCTTCTATTCTTGCCTTTTCTGTTCCCGGAATAGTTTTTATGGCGTATAGCTCAATAGTATTTACAGGTTTGCCGTTTTCATCACGCTGTAATTTTCCCCATAAAAATTTTAAGTTAACCGGAAAATTATTTCGCACCACCGGGTTGTTGAGATAACCATCAATGGTAGGAGTATCTCTTATCAATGCAACTGCTATAGCTGCCGGAAATTGTTGTTTTCCTTTTTCATCCTGTGTTGCCTGTAAAAACTGGAGCTTGCGCAATAATGGATTTGCATTTATGGCGCTTGCAGAAGTATCGGCTTTTGTTGTATCGTTTTTTGAAACAGAGTCTTTCGTTCCGTTCAAATAATTTTGTAAAGCTTTATCCGCGCTCACAATGGAATTCTGCAATTCTCCTACATTATATACTTCCCAAAACTGAAGGTTGGCAGTTGACTGCAAATATTTATTAACTCTTTCCGGATCTGTTGCTCCGGCTAATTCTACAGTTATCAAACCCTTTGATTCATCAAGATTAATACTTGGCTGCACAAGTCCGAATTTGTCAATTCTTTTTGTAAGAACCTGCAATGTTTGATTCATTGCGGCATTCGCCTGGTCGTGAATATAACTGATGACTGCATTATCGGAAGCGTCGAATTTTAATTTATTTCTTGTAGAGTTTGCAAAGAAAGGAGCAAGTCTTGTGTTTGGGTTTTGTTCTTTAAAACTTTGCGCGAACAAATCAATAAAATTAGCGTCGTTGGTTGCCTTTTTTTGAAACGCCAGCTGAATCGCTTTTAAAATAACCGGGTCGCGCGGATTATTGGCCAAACCTTTTATCAATCCATCAAGCGCAATATCCATGGTAACATTAATGCCACCCTGCAAATCCAGGCCCAGCAACAGTTCGCTCTCTTTGGATTTTTGATAGGTTGTTCCCCACCAGGTAATTTTTGTATCCTTTGTACTATCAAGCAATCTTTTCAACCGCAAATTGTACACATCATCCAAAGTATCCTGGTATAAAGCCTGCGCTTCTTTATCGCCGGGATAAACGCGTTGCGCAGCCGGATACATTCTGTTTACATACTGCTTTGCTTTTGCTGCCATAGCAGATTCATGCTTATTTACAAACCATGTAAATGAAAGCTGATACAAAGAAATAATAATCAGCAAAGCAGCGAAAAAACTAACCAGTGCTCTCATTAGCTTTTTAATTTATTTTTAAGGACGGCAAAGATAGGTTGAATTGATAATTAATCAAACCATAATGCATAATATTTACAAGCGCTTGTATGGTTTGGACTGGCTACTATGTAATTTTGAATGAATCTTTTTGAATGAAAGCATTATTTGTACCGCTGTTTGCTTCCGTTTTTATCTTCATCAGTCAATATTCTTCATTGGCGCAATCATCAAATTCTTTGGCAAGAACGGATATTATGTAAGAAAAATTGCTAAACCCATATCCCCAATATTTCAGCAAAATCTTTTACAAATCTTTATTTCAAAACGCGAAATGCTCTTTTAAACCAACCGGGAAGAGATCACTCACTCAACCTTAATAGTTTTAAAAAAGATATGACAAATAATTTTTGTAACTTACTTTGATATTTCTTTCTTTTATTTACTGCTATGAGAAGATCAAAATCAATACTGATTATCGTTACTCTGGCAAGTGTATTTTTCTCCTGTAAAAAAGAAGCTAAAACAATTTACGAAGTTGCAGCCGCAGATTCTTCTTATTTGTCCATTACCAATGCGTCGCCATCCATATCCAATCTTCTTTTTTATGTAGATAATAATTCCATTCAATTGCCGGAAAATCCGTTCAGTTTTGGCACTACAACTTTTGCAACCTATATAAATAATGGCAACGAAATAAATCCGACTGTTCTTAATATACCCTATATAAAAATTCCTGCCGGTTACAGGCAACTTACTCTTACTTCCATTGCGGCAGATGGTTCTTTTTTAATGAACAATTATTTTAAGCTGGGCGCAAATTATTCTCTTTTTATAACGGATACGGTAACTCATGGTCAGGCGCAATATGTATTGTTGCAGGATAATATCGGTACCTCGGATTCGACTCACGGACTTGTAAGATTTTTAAATCTTTCTCCAGATGCGCCGCCAATGGATCTTTATGCTTTTATTTACGCAGGCTCAACCGGCTATAAAGTTTTTTCTAACTGCGGTTATTTGCCAAACGATAATAATTCTCTTGCAAATGCCCAGTCTTTTTCCCAAATGGTTGCCGCGCCATATTATTTTATTGCAGTAGAAGCCGGCACAGCTAATGTTATATTGGAAGGAGGGTTGATCATCAATCCGAAAAGTGTTACCACAATTTATTCAAAAGGATTTGTTGGCGGCACCGGAGTAAATGCTGTTGACGTTGGCATAATTACTTATCAACAGAAATGATTCAGTAGCCGGTTGCTGGTTGCCAGTTACCGGTAACCAGCAAATAGTATCCAGCATCCCGTATCTCAAACCCCCGCATCTCAAATCTTCCATTCTCCATCTCACATTGTTTTAATACTTTTGCACAAATTTTTAAAATACTTACATGCAATTATCTTCTATTCTCACAAGATTCAGTGAACCGGAAACTTTAAAAATGGCCAAACTCGGCCGCGAACTCAGGGCAAAAGGAGTTGATGTTATCGATCTTAGCCTCGGCGAACCCGACTTTGATACGCCGCAACATATTAAAGACGCTGCAAAAAAAGCTATTGACGATAACTGGAGTCACTATACGCCGGTGGCAGGTTTTTTAGATTTGAGAGAAGCTATTTGTCAAAAATTTAAAAGAGATAATAATCTTGATTACAAACCCGAAAATATTGTTGCATCAACAGGAGCAAAACAAAGTTTAGCAAATGCAATTTTAGCTTTAGTTGACGAAGGCGAAGAAGTTATTATTCCAACGCCATATTGGGTTACATATTCGGAATTGGTGAAAATTGCAAGAGGAAAAGTTGTGGAAATTCATTCCACATTAGAAAGCGGATTTAAAATAACTCCGGCGCAACTTGAAGCTGCAATCACCAATAAAACAAAAGTGTTTTTATTTTCTTCGCCGTGCAATCCTTCCGGCGCAGTGTATAATAAAAATGAGTTGGAAAAATTAGCTGAGGTTTTCAGAAAACATCCAAACATTTTTATTATTTCCGACGAAATATATGAGTATATAAATTTTGTTGGCAGGCACGAAAGCATCGCGCAGTTTTCTGATTTAAAAGAAAGAATTATTATCGTGAATGGATTGAGTAAAGGCTTTGCAATGACTGGCTGGAGACTTGGATACATTGCCGCAAATACAGAAGTTGCAAAAGCCTGTGAAAAATTACAGGGACAATTTACCAGCGGAACAAATTCCATTACGCAAAAAGCTGGAGTAATTGCATTAACTTCTGATTTGAAACCATCCATGGAAATGGTAGAAGAATTTACAAGGCGCAGAAAAAAAACTATGAAATTAGTAAAAGCAATTCCCGGAATAAAATGTTTTGAGCCTGAAGGCGCGTTCTATATTTTTCCTGATGTTTCTTATTACTTTGGAAAATCAGATGGAACAAACGCAATAAATAATTCTGCAGATTTCTCCATGTACTTATTAAACACTGCTCACGTTTCTTCGGTGATGGGCGATGCATTCGGCGATGGAAAATGCGTTCGTTTTTCATTTGCAAACAGCATGCAGAATATTGAAAAAGCATGGGCAAGAATTAAAGATGCTTTGGCAAAGTTGAGATAAAAAAATCAAGGTACAAGGTTCAAGGAACAAGGCTTAAATTCTTCGAGACCTCTTGCGCCTTGAATCTTGTCTCTTGTATCTTGTCATCACTCCCATCGAAAAACTTTTATTGCAATAACGCTGATAACAATCGTCCAGAAACACAGCCCAATTAATTGCACAGGCATTTGCCATATATGCGTTCCTTCAAACGCAATTTTTCTTAGTCCATCAACAAGATAGGTGAGTGGTAAAATTTTGCAAAATGCCTGTAGCCAGTTTGGATAACTGTCAACAGGAAAAAAAAGTCCGCATAGCAATATTTGCGGAAGTGTGATTGTATTTGCAACCGGTGCAATGGAACTTTCATTTTCAATAACACTGCTTACAATAAAACCTATACCCATAAAAATTATCAAACCAAAAACAGAAAATAAAAACATCTCCACAAAAGTGAGAATTCCATTTACCAGCGTAAACTGAAATAAAAAATAACTAAGCAAAACCATAATGATAAATCCGATCAGTTGAAAAAAAAGGCGGCTTAATAATTCTCCGAAAATGAGATAGGTTCTTGTTATCGGCGTTGCGGAAAATCTTTTTAAAACAAGCGTTTCCCGCAAGCTAAATAATAAAAACGCCGATCCAAAAACGCCGGCCATCAAAAGAGAAAACCCTAATTGTCCGGGTAAAATAAAATCAATAGTTCTATAGGTTCTCCCCGGAATTTTTGTTACGGTAACTTTTGCTGCGCTAAAATTTTTTGGAAATAATTTTTCGTTCAATCCATCAACAGATTGTTTAACGATCGATTGCAGCAATGGTAATTTTAATGCTGACGAATTTGATGTGATAAGCTCAACTTCATAATGCGGAATCAAAAAAATGCCGCCATCATTTTTAATATTTAATATAGCCGTTATTTTCCCTTTCTGCAATGCGTCTTGCATGGAATTTTCATCCATACCTGTTTGCGGTTTTATATTTTTTACCGACATTATTGCATTGTACATGATATTATTTGTATCGCACTTTGGTGAAACGCCAACTTTAATAGATAGTCCGCCGGTATCAACCATCTCGCCAAAAACCAAAATAAAAATAACGGGAAATAATAAAGAAAAAACTACCGAAGTTGGGCTGCGCAACATTGCCAGCAAACTTGCTTTTGCTATTGCGAAGGATGCTTGCAGCTGACTATAATTTTTTCGCATCAATAAAATTATTTTTTTGCAAGTTCAATAAGTTGTTTGTGCAAAGCAATAACCTGCGGCAACAAGGGCTGTTGCTCATCATTAACGATTACAAAATTGCATAGCCTCATTTTTTTTTCTTCATTCATCTGGTTTCCGATGCGGCTTTTTACTTCATCTGCGGAAATATTATCGCGCTGCATAGTGCGGGCAATTCGTAAAGATTCCGGAGCAGAAACGCCGATAACATAATCCAAATATTTTTCTGAGCCGCTTTCAAAAATCAATGCTGCTTCTTTGATCGCATAAGCAGTTTTTTGATTCTTCATCCAATTTTCTGCATCGCGAATTGTAGCCGGGTGAACAATTGAATTTAAAACTTCGATATTTTCTTTATTATCAAAAACTTTTTTGGAAATATAGGCGCGGTTAAGTTCATTATTGATGTAGGATTCTGCGCCAAAATGTTTTATGATTTTTAATTTCAACTCTTCATCCGTATTCATTATTTGTTTTGCAGCATCGTCAGCATAATAAACAGGAATGCCAAGAACTTCAAATATTTTTGCAACTGTGCTTTTGCCTGAGCCAATTCCGCCCGTCAAACCTATACGTAGCATGAAATATTATTTACGATTTATGATGTCTGATGTACGATTTCTAAAATTCAATCATCTTTTACTAATTATCAATTCTCAATTATCCATTATCAATTTTGTGTAGCCTGCATTTGTTTTTCATAGCATCATCGTTGCGTCGCACTCTTGTACAGTAGTAATTCTGTTGAACGCCTTACTAACGGTAATGCACATATTATTTTAATTTTTTTTCCGCAAAGTACTAACTGAAAATCTAAAAACTAAAAACTAAAAACTAAAAACTAAAAATCCGAAATTAATAATGAAAAGCTCATTTTAATTTCGGATTGGCGATTCGGTCTAAAATTTAGTTTTTAGTATTTAAAAAATAGTTTTTACCATTTAAAAACTATTTTTTAGCCACAGCCGCCTTATTAATATTTTGCGTCCACTCCATCGAAATGGCGCTTTTTTCAATTTTTAAATAACTGCCCGGACTTGTTTCTATCATTATAGTTCCATCTTCATTCACTTTATTTACGGTGCCATGAATTCCGGCGATTGTTACAATCTTATCACCTTTTTGCATTCCTTCCTGAAACTGTTTTGCCTGTTTTGCTTTTTTGGCCTGCGGGCGAATCATGAAAAGCCAAAACACTAAAATCATAGCTCCCATTAAAAAAATAAAAGTTGTGCTTTGACCTGCACCAGCTCCGGATGCCTGTAAAAAAATTACTAACTGGTTCATTGTTTTATTTTGTTTTTATTTATTGAATATTTATTGCACAAATTATATCGAATTACACGAATTATTCCATTAATTAAGTAAGTTATTTTAGTTTGAATCAATTCGTGTAATTCGTTCAAATTCGTGTTATATCTGTTACCATTTTTTCTTTTCTACCACCACTTCAAATTGCAATTCATTCGTCTGCGTTCCTTTTGTGTTTGCAATTACCAAAAGTGTTTTGTGATTTACACCTTCGTGATGCTCGCTGTCGAACACTGCTTTAATTGTTCCTTCGTTTCCCGGCGCAACTGCTGCTGTTGGTTGCTCTGCAACAGTGCAACCACAGCTTGGCTGCACACGTGCAATTATCAAAGGTTTGGCACCTGAATTTTTAAACCGGAACGATACTTCTAATTTTTGTCCTGCTGCAATTTTGCCAAAATCTTTATTTGTCGAATCGAGCCATTGAATGGTTGTGAAATTAGCCGAATCTTTCAATGCCGCTTCATTGCTCACAGCAGGTTTATCGCCGCTCTTACAGCTAAAAATTGTTACTGCTGCAATCAATGAAAAAATAAATACCCGCATTAAAAATTTTTGCAAATGTATGAAACAAGGCACAAGATACAAGGAACAAGAATCAAGGAACAAGGTTTAATTTCTTAGATACCTTTCTTGTGCCTTGCATCTTGAACCTTATTTTTTATATCTTGATTCTTGTTCGTTATTCATTGTTCACTGTTCCCTGGTTCCTAAAACTCACTTTATGCAATTTATTTTCGCGAAGCAAATCTTTATGAATATTATCCAATATGCCATTTACAAACTGCCCGCTTTGATTAGTGCTGTATTCTTTTGCAAGGTCGATATATTCGTTAATAGTTACCTTGGGCGGAATGGTTTCAAAAAATAAAAATTCACAAACACCCATCCGCATTAATATCATGTCTATGGCTGCGATGCGCTCCGGCTCCCAGTTTTTAAGTTTTGGTCTTATCATTTCCATCGTCAGCTCTTTTTTTTCTCCGGCGGTTAGCAATAAATTTTTTGCAAATTCCCATTTTTCTTTACTCATCATTTCCTGCAAGTTGTACGATTGGGGTTTGGTAAAATATCCGGGCATCAGCTGAACCATCATTTCGGCATCATCATCCCAATTGGTGAAAATATCTTCTATATAGGCCTCAAAAGATTCATTCGGCAATAACAGATCGAAAAAGATAAAATCAATAATCTCTTTTTCGGATTTTTTATCGCGTTCTTTTGTTGAAATATATTTTTTGTATTGTTCTGTTTCGATGAGTTCAAGATATAATTTCTTAACAAGATCTCTGTTATCAAGTAACTGCGGTTTATCTGTTTTTAAAGATTTTTGGTAAGAAGGATCTTCCAAAATTTTTTGAATCACTTCGTTGCCGGCAAGTTTTGTGTTGATGCTGAGATCTGCATCCGTTGGCAAATGTTTTCCCGATTTAATTTTTGAATGCACTTCCGCATAGCGCGCCAGTTCCGTAATAAAATAAATGAGATAAGCGAAAAGTTGTCTTGATTGAGTAAAGTGTTTCTGTAAAATTTTTACCGATTCCTCTGAGGTTATTTGTCCGCCGGTTTCGAGAGTGTACATTGTTTGCATCACTTTAACCCGGATATTTCTTCTGCTGATCATTATTAAGAACTTGTTTTTGCGGGGCGAAGATAGAACTAATGTGCAAATTTGAAAATTTGAAAATGTGCTAATTCAATGTTTCTGAAATATTAATTAAAAATGAAGTTTTTTTATTTTCAAATTACCACATTTTCAAATTATTGTTCGTCATTCTGTCAACTCCAAACTGTCAACTCGAAACTCAAACCTGACATCTCTGCTTTTTTTATAGCTTTTGGCTCTTTGGTATAAAATTAGTTCATAGCTTTGCACCCCCTGAATTTATTCAGGCATAAAAATCTTTCACAAACAAAAAATCAATACGATTATGGCTAAAAAGTTAAATTATGAGCTCTACGACGACAGAGTTCTGGTAAGACCTGCAAAGGCTGAAGAAAGAACAGCAGGAGGGATAATTATTCCCGACACTGCCAAAGAAAAACCTCAGCGCGGTACTATCGTTGCTGTTGGAATAGGCAAATATTCAGAGCAATCCGGAAAGCTGATTCCCGTTCCGCAAAAAGTTGGCGACGTGGTTTTGTACGGCAAATATTCCGGCACCGAAATTACGGTTGAGGGTGAGGAGCTATTAATCATGAGATCTTCTGACATCTTAATGAAAACAACTTAAACTCCACTTATTTATCTGATCTTATTTGATAATAAATTTTAAACTACTTTAAATAATCTCTCGTATGGCAAAACAACTTTTTTTTGATATTGACGCCCGCAACAAAATGAAAAAAGGCGTTGATATTCTGGCAAATGCTGTTAAAGTAACACTTGGTCCTAAAGGCCGCAATGTGGTTCTTGAAAAAAAATTCGGTGCACCTTCAATTACTAAAGATGGTGTTACCGTTGCAAAAGAAATTGAACTGGAAGACCCGATTGAAAATATGGGCGCGCAAATGGTCAAAGAAGTAGCATCCAAAACTGCAGATATTGCAGGTGACGGAACTACTACCGCTACGGTTCTTGCTCAAGCTATTATTAGCAGAAGGTTTGAAAAATGTTGCTGCCGGCGCTAACCCGATGGATTTGAAACGCGGCATTGAAAAAGCAGTTGTTGCAGTTGTGGCAAACTTGCAAAAACAATCTCAAACAATTGGTAATGATAGTAAAAAAATTCAGCAGGTTGCATCTATATCTGCAAACAACGATGAAACAATCGGAAAATTAATTGCTGAAGCTTTGGGCAAAGTTGGCAAAGAAGGCGTTATCACTGTTGAAGAAGCAAAAGGAACCGACACAACTGTTGATGTTGTGGAAGGTATGCAATTCGATCGTGGTTATATTTCTCCTTACTTTGTTACCAACAGCGAAAAAATGGAAGCTGAATTGGAAAATCCTTACATCTTAATATATGATAAGAAGATTTCTGCAATGAAAGATATTCTTCACATACTTGAAAAAGTTGCTCAAAGTGGCCGTCCGTTATTAATTATTGCTGAAGATCTCGAAGGCGAAGCACTTGCAACTTTAGTTGTAAATAAATTACGCGGCACTATCAAAGTGGCTGCAGTAAAGGCTCCCGGCTTTGGCGACAGAAGAAAAGAAATGTTGCAGGATATTGCAATCCTCACAGAAGGTACTTGTCATCAGCGAAGAACAAGGCTATAAATTAGAAAATGCAGATTTGACTTATCTCGGCAGCGCAGCTTCTGTAACCATTGACAAAGACAACACAACTATTGTTGGCGGCAAAGGAAAAAAAGAAGATATCACTGCACGCGTTAATCAAATCAAAGCGCAAATTGAAACAACAACTTCTGATTACGATAAAGAAAAATTGCAGGAACGTTTGGCAAAATTAAGCGGTGGCGTTGCCGTATTATATATCGGCGCTGCAACAGAAATGGAAATGAAAGAAAAGAAAGATCGCGTTGACGATGCATTGCATGCAACACGTGCTGCTGTTGAAGAAGGAATCGTTCCCGGTGGTGGCGTTGCTTACATTCGTGCAGTTGAATCTCTCGAAAAATTAAAAGGCGCTAATGAAGATGAAACAACCGGTATCGCAATTGTAAAAAGAGCTTTGGAAGAACCTATTCGCCAGATTGTGGTGAATAGCGGTATCGAAGGAAGCTATCGTTGTACAAAAAGTGAAAGAAGGAAAAGCGGATTATGGTTTCAACGCACGCACAGAAGTGTACGAAAATCTTTTCAAAGCCGGTGTAATCGATCCTACAAAAGTTACACGCATAGCTCTGGAAAATGCAGCTTCTATCGCAGGTATGTTGCTCACTACAGAATGTGTGATTGCAGACAAACCTAAGAAAGAAGACGCACATCCAATGCCGGGCGGCGCTCCAGGAATGGGCGGAATGGATTATTAAAACAGACGACGGACGAGAGTCAATAGTCTACAGAAAATACAATCCCGTTGCAATTTTTTGCAGCGGGATTGTATTTTGTTACAAACATTTGTTCTCTTATCAACATCGTTGTGTCACTCACTTGTACCGCAACAATTCTATTCAACCCTGGTTTACAACCGGCAATTTTCATTTTGTAGAAATTATTTTATCGCATAGCTATCATCAATAATCAGTTTATTATCTTCTCCTGATTATATTTATTTTTAGTCCACAGGAAAAATAAAATTGAAGTGTCGCTATCAAAAAAACAATGGCTTTTTCTTTTGATCATTTGGCTGATTGCACAAATGATTTTTTTATACAGCAGCGGAATAGTGAACGTTGGGGAATCAGAAAACATAAGCGTAGCAGATCAATTAGCAGCGGGCAACTGGAAATTGGATCCGAATTATTATTTGTATTTCGGTCACATATTGATTGTGTTATTATTTAAGTTAGCCGGCATTCCCTATAACTGGATATATGCAGTGCAATTGCTTGTTGCTTTAGCTGCATTTATTTTCTTTATCAAATTGCTGGAAAAAATTCTTTCGCATCCGCTATCGGTAATATGCGCAGGAGTGTTGTTTTCTATTTGCCCGTTTTTTCAATCATGGGTTTCTTTTCTTTCAACAGATTCTATTTTCGCAAACCTCTTAGTAATTTCAATTTATCTTTTAACAGATTCCTTTCAAACAATAAAATATAAAAGGTGGCTGATAATTTTAATGATCGTCTTGCCATTTTTTCGTCCTGTCGGGTTTTTATTTATCCCAGTTGCCATTTTTTATTGGATAACAAACAGGCCTAAGAAATACATCAGTACCACAATAATTTTTTTTATTTATTTTATTTTGCTCTGTTTTTTTTCGTGGTATTGTTTAACGCGGCCTAATCATTTTTTTTATCCTTATCACAACAGCGAAGCGAATATTATTTGCGGATACCCGGGCGATTTAACAAAATTCATAAGCGAGCCATACGATCCAAATAAAAGCATGCTTCATTTTTTTATTTCAAACCCGAATATGACGTGGCGATTATTTATTAACAGGTTGTATAAATCATTTTGGATGACGCGGCCTTTTTATTCTGAGAAGCATAATCTCTTCATCGCACTATTTTTAATTCCATATTATATTTTATCAATTATTGGAGCCGGAACTATTTTACTCAAGAAATTCTTTTTAAAGAATACATATATTCTTTTCGGGATTTTCATTTTTGTGTTACCTATGCTTTTATTTTGCGCAGATTGGGTAAACAGGTTTATACTTCCCGCTTTTGTTTTTATTTTTATTTTGATGGCGTTTGGGATTGATTTCTTTATAAAAAAATTCTTTAGCTCTATAAAAATACAAGAGTGAAATATTTTCATTTTCGAAAATTTTATAAATTTGCGGCGAAAAAAAAGTTTTATGAAGAAAATAATTTTGCTGCTTTGCATTACATGTGCAATAAAAATATCTTTCGCACAGGTTGAAGGAGTTCTTGTTTATGAAAACAGTTATTCAAATTCTCTTGGAACAGGAAAAGTTACCACAACAATTTATGAATCAAAATCGCAGGCGCGTGTAGAATCAATAAACGCAGAAACAAAAAGCGCTATAGGATCTCCGTCAACGCAAAGTCAAAATGTTATTATATTCGATTTTGATAAATCAAAAGAAACGCATCTCGATGCAAAAAGAAATACTGCCTATAGCACACCTTTTACCATAACAATTACGGATCAACAAATGAAGTCGCTTGGTACTGAAATCACAGTTAAAAATCTTGGAAAAGAAAAAGTAAGAAATTATAATTGTACACATTTTGCAATGATAACCAGGTACTCAAAAACTAAACTCCCGTCTTCAAAAAGAGATATTTGGATTACAAAGGATATTGGCAACGGAAATGTTTTTTATGTCGGTCAATATCTTTATTATCCCCTGGGAAGCTCTGCTGCAAAAAAATTAACCGATGCAAGCGGTGATGGAGTAGTAGTTAAGTGGCAAATAATAGATCCGGTTTCAAAAAAACCAAATGTCTGTACTCTTTTGAGTTATCAAAAAAAGAGTTTGCCGGCATCAACATTTTTGCCGCCATCAGGTTACCGCGTTGTACAACGATAAAATGCAATTGTTCTTTTATTCTATTAAAACCTGCAACAGAATATTTCATTTTTTTCAAAAATTGTATATTTAGTACAGCTAAAAAAATGATTTATGAAAAAGATAATACTCCTTCTTTGCATTACATGCACATTAAAAATTTGCTTCGCACAATCCCAGGTTCAGGGAATTCTTACTTACCAAAATAATTACGACGATAAACTTGGCACCGGACAAGTGACTACAACTATTTACGAAGGCAACGGCAAAGCGCGGATCGAATCAATAAATGCACAAACAAAAAGCGCTATTGGAACACCTACAACAGAAAGTCAGAATGTTATTTTATTTGATTTCGGCAAATCGCAGGAAACACACCTGGATGCGAAAAGAAATACGGCAATTGTCACAGGCTTCACCGTCACAATGATGGAACAGCGATTGCAAGCTATGGGCACGGATATGAATGTTCAAAATCTCGGAGCAGAAAAAATCGGGAACTATAATTGCACACATTATGTGCTTACAACTACCAGTACAAAATATAAAATTCCTCCGGCAAAAAAAGATGTCTGGATTACAAATGATCTCGGCAGCGGAAATATTTTTTATGTTGGTTCATATCTTTATTATCCGCAAGGTTGTTCGCATGCACAAAAATTGGCGGCTTCAGGAGCAACAGGCGTAGTTGTTCAATGGTCTGCGATGGATCCTATTTCAAACAAACCGCTTGTTTGCACTCTTATCAGCTATCAAAAAAAGAGTTTGCCGGCATCAACATTTTCGCCGCCGTCGGGTTACACAGTTATGCAACGGTAAAGTGTATTTGATGTAAAAATAATTTTTTAGGTTGCCAGCCAAGGAATTCTATTCAGCATTCTTGCGTCGCACTCTTGTACAGTAACAATTCTATTGAACTGTAGTTTACAACCGGCAAGTTCGCTAAGAAACTAAAAAGTTTCATTGTCCGTATATTAATTCAAAATTTAAATTTGTTATCAATATCGCGAAAATCAGTTCGGATGTTTTTATTTCTGTTTTTATTTAGCTTATTTAATATTTCGGATTCGTATGCCAAAACAAATTTGCAACAAATGCCTCAAACAGATACTTTAAAAACTTATCTCGCGCTTGGCGATTCATATACAATCGGGCAATCTGTAAATGCAAATGAAACTTATCCTGCGCAAACTGTAGCTATATTGAAAAATGCAGGCATCAATTTCAATGCTCCGGAAATTATTGCAAAAACAGGATGGACGACTGCCGATTTGCAAAAGGCGATCAATCATCATCAATTTGCTTTTGCAAAATATAATATCGTAACATTATTGATCGGCGTGAATAATCAATACCAGGGAAAAAGTGAATTAGAATATAAAAACCAATTTACAGAGTTGCTGCAAAAAGCAATTCAATTGGCAGGAAATATTTCTTCGCATGTTATTGTAATTTCAATCCCCGATTATTCTGTTACTCCGTTTGCGCAAAACAGCGACACTGCTTTAATTGCCCGCGAAATAAATTCATTCAATATCATTAATAAAGAAATTTCCTCGAGCTATAAAGTCAATTACATCAACGTAACAGATGAAAGCCGTAAAGCCGCTGCAGATGCATCTCTCATCACTTACGACAATTTGCATTTTTCAGGAAAAGAATATGCAATTTGGGCGAAGATGATTGCAGAAGTAATTCGGAATTGTTTAAAATAATTATTCTCGCAAAGGCGCAACGGCGCTAAGAAAGTTTTTGAGTTGCCGGTTATAAACCAGAGCTGAATAGAATTACTTAAGTACAAGAGTGCGACGCAAGAATGTTTAATAGAATTACAAATGCCGGAAACAAAAAAAATAAATACTAACTATGATGTATATACGAAATGCAGAAATCGTACATAGATTTACTTATCCGTTGTCAATCCTGCCACAGCATATTCGGCATTTAACCGCGCAATATTTGTGATAGAAATTTCTTTAGGGCAAACTGCTTCGCATGCGCCGGTTGCAGTGCACGCGCCAAATCCTTCTTTATCCATTTGCGCGATCATATCCGCAACGCGCGTTTTACGTTCGGGAGAACCTTGTGGCAACAATGCGAGATGAGCAACTTTGGCAGATACAAATAACATCGCTGAACTATTTTTGCAAGCCGCAACGCAAGCCCCACAACCTATACAGGCAGCCGCAGCAAACGAAGCGTCTGCTTTATCTTTTTCTATCGGAGTAGAATTCGCATCAACAGCATTGCCGGTGTTAACGGAAATATATCCGCCGGACTGAATGATTCTGTCGAATGCGCTTCTGTCAACAATTAAATCTTTGATAACCGGAAATGCTTTTGCGCGCCACGGTTCAACAACAATTGTATCGCCATCTTTAAATGCGCGCATATGAACCTGGCATGTTGTTGTTCCCTGCCACGGACCATGCGGGCGGCCATTTATATACATGGAGCACATTCCGCAAATTCCTTCACGACAATCATGATCAAATGCAATCGGCTCTTTTCCTTCGTGAATAAGTTTTTCATTCAGCACATCAAACATTTCGAGAAAAGACATTTCGGAAGAAATATCTTTTGCTTCGTACGTTTCGAAGTTTCCTTTGCTGTTTGAATTTTTTTGTCTCCAAACTTTTAAGGTTAAATTCATCGAGTAATGTTCCATACTTTATTTAGGCAGTCTTTTTATTTCTTAAATAATTAAAATAGTTTTTATACCTGATCCGAGATTTACCAATAAGATTAAAATTGTACCAATATATCCACGCATTGACAGATTTTCCGGAACTCAACGTCACTTTATTTCTTTTTCTAACAAATTCAGAATTGTCTTTTTTATCTTCAGAGTATCCTTCATATTTGTCAAGTAATCTAAATACTTTTTCGGGATTATTAATTAAAAAAACATCGCCGACAATTTCACTTTTTTCTTTTTCTTTTACTGCTCCCGGATAATTTCCTATATCATATAATGAACCTAACACTTTTGCTTTCCCTATATATTGCAAATCTTCACTAATTCGATTTTTTAATTTCAAATCGTAATTTTTTCTGAGGGTTCCGTAAACAAATAAATATTCTTTTGTGTTCATCTTAATATTTTGTCCAATAAGATTTTTAATTTTTCAAATCCATAATCATCTATCCATATTTGGCAATCGGGATTATCTTTAATTTTCTTCAAATAATAATCGAACACGACATTAATCTCTTTAAAATTCAATTCCTTTCTAAAATGCAAAATCCCTATAAATTCATAGAAGTTCAAAAAATCCGTAAACTTTTCTTCGTTCTTTCTTTTTTCGAATTCATCAGAGTCATTTAATTTTTCATGTAGTTCACTATAATCTAACCAACTTCTGACTTCTTTATAATTTTCATTTTCAAAAAATTTTTCAAACAATGATTGAAGCCATTCACCATGTTTAATTCTTATCTGTTTACTATAAGACAATGCTGCAATGAGTACACCAGCTCCTGCAGCAATTTTGCTTATTATGTCAATGACATCTTTTATTTTATTTATCATTAGTTAAGGTTTATAAATCTATTTCTCACACTCTCACTTATAACTCCTCTGGCTCGGATGCGCAACTTCAAAAATCAGATCTTCTTTATGCAATTCCCAATAGCTATCGCCTTTAAATTCCCATGCAGAAACATAACTGAAATGTTCATCATCGCGCTTTGCTTCGCCATCTTCGGTTTGCATTTCTTCACGAAAATGACCTCCGCAACTTTCTCTGCGCATTAATGCATCGAGACACATCAATTCACCAAGCTCAATAAAATCCGCAACACGATTTGCTTTATCTAACTCCGGATTCATTTCATTTATTTCTCCGGGAATTTTTACATCGCTCCAAAATTCTTTTTTCAGTTGTCTTATCTCTTCCATTGCTTCAGTCAATCCTTGTTCATTGCGCGCCATTCCGCATTTATCCCACATTATTTTTCCGAGACGTTTATGAAAACTTTCAACAGTTTGCTTGCCGTTGATATTTTTTAATTGCTGAATTCTGTCGGCAACATTTTTTTCCGCTTCTTCAAAAGCCGGATGAGAAGTGGGAATGGGTTTTGTTCTGATTTCATCTGAGAGATAACTGCCGAGAGTATATGGAATAACGAAATATCCATCAGCCAAACCTTGCATTAACGCGGAAGCGCCAAGACGATTTGCTCCATGATCACTAAAATTTGCTTCGCCTAACGCATATAGGCCAGTAATTGTTGTCATCAATTCATAATCAACCCAAAGTCCGCCCATGGTATAATGCACTGCCGGATAAATGCGCATCGGAACTTCGTATGGATTTTCTCCGGTTATTTTTTCATACATATCGAACAGGTTGCCATATTTTTCTTTCACCACTTCTTTTCCGTGATGAAGAATTTCTTCTTTAGTAGGATTTTCTATTCCGTGTTTATTGCATTCTGCCAATCCATATCTTTCTAACGCCGATGCATAGTCGAGATAAACAGCCTGTTTGGATGAACCAACGCCGAAACCTGCATCACATCTTTCTTTCGCGGCGCGCGAAGCAACATCCCGCGGAACAAGATTGCCAAACGCAGGATATCTTCTTTCCAGATAATAATCTCTTTCGTCGGCAGGAATGTCATTTGCTTTTCTTGTGTCGCCTTTAATTTTCGGAACCCAAATTCTTCCGTCATTTCGTAATGACTCAGACATCAACGTTAGTTTCGACTGATGATCGCCTGTTACCGGAATGCACGTCGGATGAATTTGTGTGAAACATGGATTACCGAAGTACGCGCCTTTTTTGTGCGCTTTCCATATTGCGGTTGTGTTGCTGCCCATCGCATTTGTAGAAAGATAAAATACATTTCCATAGCCGCCGGTGCATAGCAAAACAGCGTGACCAAAATGCCGTTCCAATTCTCCCGTAATTAAATTACGAACAATAATTCCGCGTGCTTTGCCATCAATAATCACAACTTCCAACATTTCATGACGCGCATACATTTTTACATTACCTAAAGCAACCTGCCGCTCCAAAGCCTGGTATGCACCAATCAATAATTGCTGACCGGTTTGTCCGGCCGCATAAAAAGTACGCTGCACCTGCACTCCGCCAAACGAACGATTGCTGAGCAAGCCGCTGTATTCGCGCGCAAAAGGAACTCCTTGCGCAACGCATTGATCAATTATATTTGCACTCACTTCGGCTAAGCGATACACATTACCCTCGCGTGACCGGTAGTCTCCGCCTTTTATCGTATCATAAAATAAACGGAAAACACTGTCGCCATCATTCTGATAATTTTTTGCTGCATTGATTCCGCCCTGCGCGGCAATGCTATGTGCACGGCGCGGAGAATCCTGGAAACAAAATGCTTTCACTTTATATCCCAACTCGCCAAGAGCCGCCGCTGCAGAAGCTCCCGCTAAACCAGTTCCCACAATAATCACTTCAATATGGCGCTTGTTGGCAGGGTTCACCAATTTTACATGTCCTTTATAGTTATACCATTTCTGATCTAACGGACCATCTGGAATTTTGGAATCGAGCATGAAATATGATTTACGATTTTAGATGTACGATGTACGATTTCTTTCAATCGCGCTTTCTTTATTAATTATCAATTTTAAATTATCCATTATCAATTTTATGTAGTCAGCATTTGTTTTTCATAGCATCATCGTTGCGTCGCACTCTTCTACTGCAAATCTTTATTGAACAGTTCCAACTTCTAACTTCTAACTTCTAATTTCTAATTTCTATTATCACATCAGCACATTATCGCATCAACCAATCCATCCCAAATAAACCGAAACAGGCATCATCGCAAATGCAAGCGGAACGATTATGGAAAATGCAATTCCGGTTGCATTGGCAATTTTTAAATACCGGTTGTTGTACAAACCAAGTGATCGGAATGCACTTTGAAATCCGTGCATCAAATGCCACGCAAGTGAAATGCATCCCGCCACATAAATTATCACAACAAGTAAATTATCCTGGAAAACCGATAATATTTCAGCATATAAATTATGAATCTCTTTTCCATTATCATAGGTTACCGGTTGCAATTCGTGAACATTCCACATTCCGCCAAAACGGCTCGGCACCCAAAAATGCGATAAGTGCAGTATCAAAAAAAGTAAAATCAATGTTCCGAGCAAACCCATCGATCGCGAATACCATTTGCTCCCTTTGTTGCCAAGATTTATTTTATAACCGATGCCGCGTTTTTTTCTGTTCTGAAATTCCAGCACCAATCCCTGGATGATATGAATTAAAAATCCAACAAACAATCCTACTTCTAAAATTCTTATCACAATAGTTGAACCCATAAAATGCGCGGCTTTGTTAAACATTTCGCCATTATCATTAGCCCAAATGCACGCATTAACGCCAACATGAACAATGAGAAAAGAAATAAGAAACAAACCCGTTAAGCCCATCACAAATTTTTTGCCGACAGTAGAAGTAAAGAATTCAGACCATTTCATACGTAGCTTTGATTGTTGAAAGATAATGACGTGTGCAAAAGTACTACACGAAAGGTTTAAAAAATATTCTGCCCGATTTTTTTTTGTTTGCCATAAATTATACCGGTTTCCGTACATGAAATTTATTATTACCTTAGCTTTGGGTTCACGCACGATGCCAATTGGATACACATTTTGCGATGGTTGTGAGCTATACAATTAAATTTGAATGATGAAACAAGAAGACGATTTTGAAGCTAACCTGGCTGGTGACGATGGTAAAAGTGAGGAAAGTAAAACCAGGTGGTTCAAGCGTATTAAAAAAGGTATATTAACAAGCACTGCCGAAAAAAAAGAAACTCCTGAAGGTCTTTGGACAAAGTGCCCGAATTGCAACTATATATGCACGATTACCGAATTGCGCGAAAATTTATTTGTTTGTCCGAAATGCAATCATCATCACCGAATAGGCAGCGACGAATATTTTGAAATTCTTTTTAACAATAACCAGTACGAAGTGATGTTCGAAAACATCCGCTCGAAAGATTTTTTACATTTCACCGATTTGAAATCTTATCAAACACGGTTGGAAGAAACCTGGGCTAAAACCGATATCACCGATTCCATTCGCATAGCGACAGGAGATCTGAAAGATCATCATATAGTTGTCGGTTGCATGGATTTTGAATTTATAGGCGGCTCATTGGGAAGCGTAATGGGAGAGAGGATTTCCCGCGCTGTGGATTATTGCCTCGCACATCGTGCGCCATTATTTATCATTTGCAAATCCGGCGGCGCAAGAATGATGGAAAGCGCTTTTTCATTAATGCAACTGGCAAAAGTTTCAGGAAAATTATCCCAGCTTACCGATGCAAAAATTCCTTACATATCTTTATTAACTGATCCCTCTTTCGGCGGAATATCCGCTTCGTTCGGAATGCTCGGAGATTTGAATATCGCTGAACCCGGCGCCCTTATTGGCTTTGCGGGTCCGCGTGTTATTAAAGAAACTATTAAAAAAGATTTGCCTCCGGGATTTCAGCGCAGCGAATTTTTGCTGGAACATGGTTTTCTCGACTTCATCGTAAACAGAAAAGAACTTAAAGATAAAATTGCAACGCTGCTGACGTTATTTAAGAATTGAGAAAATAGAAGTTAGAAGAAAGAGATGCCTGACTTTTAGAATTCTTCACCATCATTCATTCATCATTCAAAATTCAAAATTCATCATTCAAAATTCAAAATTCATCATTCAACATTGAGTATTCAAAACCGCTCCGCATATCACGATTATTTCATCGAAGACAAATACGATGCGGGAATTGTTTTGGCCGGAACAGAAGTGAAATCCATCCGCGAAGGCAAAGTTAGTTTTGCAGACAGCTTTTGTATTTTTCAAAAAGGAGAGTTATGGGTGAAGAATATGCACATTGCCGAATATCGTTTTGGCACAACCAATAATCATCTTGCCGTTCACGACAGAAAATTATTGCTCAACAAAAAAGAATTACGCAAGCTGGAAAATAAAATGAAGGAAAAAGGGTACACTATTGTTCCGCTAAAAATTTTTTTTAACGATAAAGGATATGTAAAATTAGAAATCGGCTTAGGCAAAGGAAAAAAATTGTATGATAAGCGAGACACGATAAAAAACCGTGATGCCGACAGAGAAATGAAAAGACACTTAAAGGCGTGAGAAGTGAGAGGTGAAATGAATATCACGATGTCGCACGCTTTACCATTCACATTTCACGTTTCATATTGCTATATCTCCACAATTCAGTATTTTCGGGATAAGATTGCTGACTAAAAAAATTGCATGAAATCTTTTTTAAATCGCCTGAAGAATTTACAATTGCTTCGCAAGGTTATTTATTTTTTTATTGGTATAGTTTCTTACCCGGGATTGGTAATAATTAATAAGCTTAAAATTACCGGCACAGAAAATATCAGCAATCTTCCTAAAAAAAATGTGTTGTTTGTAAGCAATCACCAAACTTATTTTGCAGATGTCATTACGTTTTTGCATATTTTTTCAGCTGTAAAATGGAGAAAGAAAAACCGTCTCGGCATTCCGTTTTATTTACTCAATCCATTCACCAAAGTATATTATGTTGCTGCAGAAGAAACGATGCGCGGCAGTTGGTTAAGCCGTTTATTTACATTTGGCGGCGCACTAACGGTGAAGCGTACGTGGAATAATGGTAGCAGGGAAATAAGGCGTGGACTCGATCCTTCCGACACAAGAAAAATAACCCGCGCATTGGAAGAAAATTGGGTGATAACTTTTCCGCAGGGAACTACAAAACCCTTTGCGCCGGGAAGAAAGGGAACTGCATTAATAATAAAACAAGCGAAGCCAATTGTAATGCCGGTTGTTATTAACGGATTTTGGCGGGCTTTCAATAAGAAGGGATTGAAGTTTAAAAAGAAAGGAACATTACTTTCAGTAAATTTTAAACCACCATTGCAAATTGATTATGATGCGCCAACTGAAATTATTTTAGCGCAGATAATGAATGCTATTGAGCAAAGCAAAGAGTTTATGACGAAAGGAGCGCATAACTGGCAAAATGCAGAAGCGATATGAGGGAGATGTACGATTTTAGATGTACGATGTACGATTTCTTTATTTCGGTTATCCATTACTGTTAGCAGGCTATTGGCTTATTTCAAAAACAAGGCGCGCAGTTCATTTGCATCTTCCGGTTTCATTTTTCCGCCGAGCACTAACCGCAATTGTCTTCTGCGCAAAGCGCCATCAAAAATTCTTTTCTCTTCTTCGGTTTCAGCAATTAATTCCGGCACCGGCCGTGGCTTTTTACTCGCATCAAGCGCAACGAATGTATAATAGGCTTCGTTACTTTTATATTTGAATTGCTGTGCCATATCTTCTCCCCAAACTTTCATATGCACTTCCATTGATGTATTAAAAGATCGGCTCACCTTTGCTTCAATATGCACAACATTTCCAAGCCTGATCGGATTTTCAAAAGAAATATTATCTACAGAAGCCGTTACCACAGCCGCGTTGGAATGCTTGCTGGCAGCGAGCGCCGCGGCAATATCCATCCAGTACATTAATCGTCCGCCCATTAAATTGCCATGCACATTCGTATCGTTCGGCAAAACCAATTCCGTCATTATTATGTGCGATTCTTTTGCTGTTTTTGATTTTAAAGTCATGATGAGTAAAAAGTCAAAATTAAAAATTAAAAAGGGAAAAATAGAACTAATCTGTGGATTACATTTTTACTTTTACATTTTTACTTTTGACTTTATTAACTTGTAGCCGATTCAAAATTATTTTACCCACTTAAATATTTATTGATGAAAACGATTGTTAGCGTTATTTTGATTCTTATTGCAATTACCATTCACGCGCAACAAATAAATATTACTCCAAAACCGGTTTCTGTTGCTGTAAATAACGGCAGCTATGAAATCACTCCGCAAACAAAAATTTTTCTTGCCAAACCAGGTTTAAAAAAAAGCGCTGATTTTTTTAATGATTATTTGCAAAAATTTTATGGATTCAAATTAATTGTTGTTACAAAGCCAACCGGAAGTTTTATCGAATTCACAACTAAACCAAAAACAAATCATCCAGACAGCTATACGCTTAAAGTTGATAATAAGCATGCAAAAATCGTTGGCGCAAATGAGAGAGGCTTTTTTTATGGAATGCAAACGCTTATTCAGCTTTTGCCTTTGGAAAAATCTTCATCGCTTAAAATTCCTGCAGTGATGATTGAAGATTATCCGCGTTTTGCTTATCGTGGAATGATGCTCGATTGCGGACGACATTTTTTTGCTGTTGATTTTATCAAACAATACATCGATTTCATTGCATTGCATAAGATGAATACTTTTCACTGGCATCTAACCGAAGACCAGGGCTGGCGGATTGAAATAAAAAAATATCCCTTACTAACGGAAATAGGTAGTTGGAGAAACGGAACCATCATCGGTCATCATCCCGGAACCGGAAATGATAACACAAAAAATTGCGGTTATTATACCCAGGAACAAATAAAAGAAATTGTGAAGTATGCTGAAGATCGTTACATCACTATCATTCCTGAAATTGAAATGCCGGGACATTCGTCTGCTGCTATTGCTGCTTATCCGCAACTGAGTTGCTTTCCTGATTCGCCAACGAAAATTGCAAAAGAAGTTATTTGGGCTGGACCAGATGTTGGCAAACAGGTGCAGCAATCATGGGGAGTTTACGATGATGTTTATTGCCCGAGCGATTATACTTTTAAATTTATAGAAGATGTTTTGGATGAAGTGATGCAGCTTTTTCCTTCAAAATATATTCATATAGGTGGAGATGAATGTCCGAAAGTTTTTTGGAAAGAGTCTGCATTTTGTCAAAATCTAATTAAAGAAAAAGGATTGAAAGATGAAGAAGCATTGCAGAGTTATTTTATTCAGCGCATAGAAAAATATTTAAACAGCAAAGGAAGAAACATCATTGGCTGGGATGAAATTTTGGAAGGTGGGTTAGCGCCGAATGCAACAGTTATGAGTTGGCGCGGAGAAAAAGGCGGCATAGCTGCGGCGCAGCAACATCATAAAGTGGTGATGACACCCAGTAGCTATGTTTATTTTGATCATTCACAAACTAAGCATGATGACTCAGTAACCATTGGTGGTTTTTTGCCGTTGGATAAAGTGTACAATTATGAACCTGTTCCGAAAGAATTAAATTCCGATCAAGCAAAATATGTTTTGGGCGCACAGGCAAATGTGTGGACAGAATACATGGCTTATCCTTCAAAAGTTGAATACATGATTTTTCCGCGATTGACTGCATTGAGCGAAGTGCTATGGAGCCAAAAAGAAAATAAAAACTGGGACGATTTTCAAAAACGTTTGCCGGAAATATTTAAGAGATATGAATTTTGGAATGTGAGCTATTTTAAATGAGCTATTAGCTTATAGCTATAGCTAATAGCCAACAGGCAATAGCTTGCTATTGTAGGTTATTCAAACAAAATTTTATTTTAAACAATTATGAAAAAAATATTCCCTTTTTCTATTTTACTTTTTGCTTTTTACTTCATCAGCGCGCAAAATAATTACGTAGCTCCAACGGATACCTTGGTTCAAAAAAAATTAAATCAATGGCATGGATATAAATTCGGATTGTTCATGCATTGGGGAACTTATAGCCAGTGGGGAGTTGTGGAAAGCTGGAGCATTTGCCCCGAAGATGAAGGCTGGACGCAACGGCGCGGTCCTTATTCTGCAAATTATTTTGAGTACAAAAAGGCCTATGAAAATTTGCAAACTACTTTCAATCCGCAAAATTTTCATCCGGAGAAATGGGTTGAAGCTGCAAAAAATGCAGGAATGAAATATGTTGTTTTCACCACAAAACATCACGATGGTTTTTGCATGTTCGATACGAAACAAACGGATTATAAAATCACGTCGCCAAAAACTCCTTTCTCAACAAACGCGCGGAGCAATGTTGCAAAGGAAATTTTTTCTGCCTTCAGAAAAGAAAATTTTTTGATCGGCGCTTATTTTTCAAAACCCGACTGGCATAATGAAAACTACTGGTGGCCTTACTTTCCGCCGAAAGACAGGAATGTGAATTATGATCCTAAGAAATATCCTGAACGATGGAACGCTTTTAAACAATTTACCTATAATCAAATTGAAGAGCTGATGAGCGATTATGGAAAGATGGATATTTTATGGCTCGACGGAGGCTGGGTTCGTCCGTTATCTACCGTGGATAAAAATGTAGAATGGGAGCGTGGAATTACTTTCGACCAGGATATTGATATGAAAAAAATTGCAACGATGGCAAGAACGCATCAGCCCGGATTAATTGTTGTTGACAGAAGTGTTGGCGGAGAATTTGAAAATTATCAAACGCCCGAACAGCAAGTGCCGGATAAACCATTATCGTTTCCGTGGGAAACCTGCATGACGATGGGAAATTCCTGGAGCTATGTTCCGAATGATCATTATAAATCTGCGCACGATTTGGTTCAGCTGCTAATAAAAATAGTTTCGCGCGGTGGAAATTTTTTGTTGAATATCGGTCCCGGTCCTGATGGCGATTGGGATACTGCCGCGTATGCGCGACTGAAAGATATCGGCGAATGGATGAAAATTAATAGCGAAGGAATTTACAACAGCAAACCTGTTGCGCCATATTCATCCGGAAATATTTTTTTTACACAAGCAGATGATGAAAAAAATATTTATGCTTTTTATTTATCTGATAAAAATGATGTTGTTCTTCCTGCAGAAATTAAAATAGAAAATTTTTCTGTTAACAAAAAATCTTCTATCTCTTTATTAGGTTCATTAAAAAAAATAAAATGGAGAATGGAGAATAATGATCTCGTAATTTCTTTACCATCTTCATTGCAGGGAAAAGTTTCTGGAAAATATGCCGCGGTTTTTAAAATCAGCGAACATTAACATGTTATTTTGCTTTTTCTTAAGAAAGAAAAAAGTAAAATTCTATTATTGATAATTGAATTGATATTTTTGCAGTGATTTTATTTGATATAATTAATACCAATGAACAAACTATTTTTTTTTCTTGCGATCATTTTTTTGTTTTCCTGTTCCAAAAGTCCCAATAATTCAACACCTCCAACAAAATCGAACGGGTTACTTCCTCTTTCTGTTGGTAATTTCTGGCAATACATAAAAACAAGTTACGACAGTAGCGGCGCAACTATCGGCACTTCCATGGACGAAATTGATATAACCGGGCAAATCACCGTTAGCGGAGTAACTTATTACCAGCAAACGCAGGCTTCAATTACAAATATTAATTCGGCAAGTTTTTTTATAAACCTCGACAGTAACACTCTTGAAAAAATTGACAGCTCAGTTCAATATACTTTTTTTAAAAGAGTAACTGTTGACAGCACCAGTGTTGACATATGGTCCGATACCGTTACAAGCAGGTGCAAAGGCCATAACTATTTATATGGATTTACAGATTCGACGAATATAAATGGCTACGTTTCCCTGCGAAATATTGTTTACGTATTGGATTGCACCGGCGATATTTTTGAAAAATGGGTTTACTATTTAGAACCAGGTTTAGGATTTACAAGAATCTTGCATTACGTTTTACAATCCAACGGAACATTCTATCTTCAGTTTGAGGAGGATCTTTCAACGCATCATACCAACTGATAAATGAGCGGGATTTCAAGTTTCGTTTTATCAAAATAGGAATTACCTTCGCACAATTCTTTTTGTATTAAATCAGTTCTGTTTATGAGCATGGTCGATTCATTTGAAAAAATTCCTGTAAAAATATTTAATTCTTTAGGCGAAGGTTCCAAATTCATAGCTAATGAAATTGCTGCGCTGATTCTTGAAAAAAAATCAAGAGGAGAGAAATGTGTTTTAGGATTGGCAACCGGTTCTTCTCCCAAAACATTATATGGAGAACTTGTTCGCATGCACCGCGAAGAAGGATTGAGTTTTAAAAATGTGATCGCATTTAATCTTGATGAATATTATCCGATTGATAACAACGCTTTGCAGAGTTATAACCGGTTCATGAAATATCATCTCTTCGATAAAATTGATATTGATCCATCAAACTGTCATATTCCGAATGGAGAATGGAAAAAAGAAGATATAAAAAAACATTGCGCGCAGTATGAAGAATTGATGGAAAGTGTTGGCGGAATTGATTTGCAAATATTAGGCATCGGCACAAACGGGCATATTGGTTTTAATGAACCGGGCTCAAGTTTATATTCCAAAACAAGATTGGTTCCTTTGGAAAATTCCACACGCATTGCCAACGCGCACGATTTTCCAAACATAGCCGATGTTCCTCGGTTAGCCATCACCGTTGGTATCAGCACTATTCTCAAAGCAAAAAAAATTTTGCTGATGGCTTGGGGTGAAACCAAAGCGCCGGTTTTGCAAAAAGCAGTTGAAGAAAATCTTACCGAACAAATTCCGGCTTCGTTATTACAGCAGCATGATGATTGCATTTTTGTTGTTGATGAATTAGCCGCATCGGAATTAACCCGATTCAAATCACCATGGCTCACCGGAGATTGTGATTGGACACCGGAGATAGTGAGAAAAGCTGTTGTAAACATGGCGCTCAAATTAGGTAAACCAATTCTTAGCCTTACCAACAGCGATTACAACGATAATGGACTTAGTGATTTGCTGGTAGAAAAAGGCGATGCATACGAAATCAATCTGCAGGTTTTTTATATAATGCGCGATAGCATTACCGGTTGGCCAGGCGGCAAACCTAAGGGAGATAATCCTTCGCGCATTGAACGAGCGGAACCATTTCCAAAACGATCATTAATTTTTTCACCGCATCCTGATGATGATATTATTTCGATGGGCGGAACATTTATGCGTTTGCACGATCAGGGACATGATGTGCATGTTGGATATCAAACTTCGGGCAACATTGCAGTTACCGACGAATTTGTTACGCGCTTTGTAGATTTTGCAGTAGGCTTTGAAGAGCTAAGCGGAATAGACAGCAAAAAATCTTCCCAAATATTAAAAGATGCAACAGCATTTCTGAAAAATAAAAGAACAAGCAATGTTGACACATCAGAAATCCGCAGCATAAAAGGATTGATAAGGAGATGCGAAGCGAAAGCAACCTGTCATTACGTTGGCATCAGCGATGATAATATTCATTTTCTTAATCTTCCGTTTTATGAAACCGGAACTGTTGAAAAAAAACCGATGGGAGAAGAAGATATACAAATCACGATGGCGTTTCTCCGCAAAATAAAACCGCACCAGATATATTGCGCGGGGGATTTGGCCGATCCGCATGGAACCCACAAAGTTTGTCTTGATATTGTTTTTGAATCTATGCGCAGATTAAAAGCTGCGAATGAAAGTTGGGTGAAAGATTGCTGGGTGTGGCTATATAAAGGTGCGTGGCAGGAATGGGATATAAGTGAAATTGAAATGGCAATTCCCATGAGCCCGGACAGGTTTTAAAAAAAAGATATGGAATTTTTATTCATCAGTCGCAAAAAGATATGGTGCCATTCCAGGGTACGGATAGCCGTGAGTTTTGGCAACGAGCAGAAGACAGAAATGCAAACACCGCAAATTTATATGCGCAGTTGGGATTAACGAAATATGCAGCCATTGAAGCATTTGTAAGATGGCATTACTGATGAAAGGCTTTTACCTCATCCGATAAATTTTATGTTGAGTTTTTTTTCTTTAACAAAACAGAATTGGCTTGCAGCGCTGCGGAACGCTTCGTTTAGAAATAAATTAATTCCTGCTTGTATTATTGTTGCGACTATTTTGTGTGCAATGCCTTTTTTCTTTCCCGCAATTGAAAAAAGAAACGGAACATTATTGCACGATTGGGTTCTCGAGCATTTGCCATCTTATAATTTATCTGTAGCAATTTTTATTATTATCTGGTCTACTGGGTTACTCGCTATAATAAGAGCGATGACAGAATCCGTATATTTTTCTTGTTTTTGCATGGTCGTATATTTTTGTAACAGTTATGCGGGCTCTTACAATTACTTTTATTCCGTTAAATCCGCCTATAGGTTTAGAGCAGTTGATAGATCCTTTGAGCAATACATTTTACGGCAACACAACAATAACTAAAGATTTATTTTTCTCCGGTCACACTACAACCATCTTCTTAATATTTTTATGTTTGAAAAAGCCGGCAGATAAGATATTAACGCTAACGGCTACGTTTTTTTTGGCGATATTATTAATGCTTCAGCACATCCATTATGTAATTGATATAGTGGCCGCTCCCGCGTTTACCTACATTTCTTATTTGATTGGAAAGAGAATTGTGTACAAATGAATAATTAAGAATTAATAATGAATAACGAGAGAGTCATTTCTCCACTTTCGTTTTTACTTAATAAGAAATCGTACATCGTACATCTTAAATCGTAAATCTTAAATCGTAAATTCTTCAAAACGCTTCTCCCAGCTGCAAATAAAATCCACTCGATTCTCCGCCGCCGATTCCATAATCGAGCCGCAGGTTCAGTTTTTCCGATTTATTAATCGCAAATCGCAATCCTAATCCAACGGAATATTTCAATTCTTTAAAATTCATTCCACTCAAATTATCCGCAACATTTCCAATATCTCCAAATGCTGTTGCGCCTAATCGCCAAAATAATGGCGTTCGGTATTCGGATTGCAAAATGTACATATTTTTATCGCGGTATCTTCCGGCATAATATCCGCGCATTTCGGATGCTCCGCCTAATGATGCAAGACTTCTCAGCGGCACTTCACCCTGGTTCAAAAAAATATATGCCTGGAATGCCAAAACCTGCTGCCTGTACAATGCAATAAATTTTCGAACATCCAAAACAAAATTAGTGTACGTATAATTTGAACCGAAAATGGGAGCGAAGTGATTAAAAGAAAATTGCGTCAGCATTCCGTGGTCGGGAGCAAAAGCATTGTTGCGCGTGTCGTAAGTAAAACTTAAACCAAAACCCGAAACATGATACCCGTTTCTTCCAACAACATTTTCTTCATCAAACAATCCGCCGGAATCATATTTTACGTGAGCTACATTTTGGTATTCATACAACATTCCTAAAAATAAATTTTTCGATAGCAGCAACTGCGGATGCAGGTAAACATAATATTGATGATATGAGTAACTTTCTTTGCTGCTATCGGGAGCAATTTTTCCAAGTCCCCAAAATTTGTCGGGAAAATAACTGTACGACAATTGCTGATTGAGAATAAATTTTTCTGCCGGAAAATAAATTGAACCGTTTATTGCAGCCACAAATTGCCGGTGAGAAGAATAAATGGAGATTGCCTGTATATTTGATGTGCGCGCGATACGATCCTTATTGTCGAAATGAAAAGTTGTTGAACTCACAGCGCCGATAGACCAACCGGTTTCGATTGAACGGGCTAAAACGGGAAACACAACAAACCCACTGCTGTCCTTCTGAGCATACGCATTTTGAGAAGCAGAAATAATCAAAACAAGCAGGGAAATCGTTAAAGATTGGGTTTTTCTTTGCAGTTGCACGCGCAATATTACAATAGTAATTAACTTTCCGTAAGAAAAGCAGTTAATTTATCGCGAATTTTTTTTATTTTTGTTACTTTTGCAGATTATAGGCTTGTCATAATTTGCTAAAATTGAATTCATTAATTTTATTTATTGGCCCTGTTAAAGGAATAATATCTATTTATCCCTTAGCATAAACGCTAACATCATGAAAAAAATAGATTTTCTAAATTTCCCTTTAGAGGAAAAGCTAACGCAAGAACAGCTTGACTTTTTCGACAAAAATGGAGCTATCATTTTTAGAAACTTTATTTCAAGAGAAACCGTAGAACTTTATATCAGTGAGCTTAACAGAATCGAAAAGCAATGGCTTGATGAAGGCAGGGATAAAGTAAACGGAGTTCCTTTGAAATTTGGTAAAGATGAATCTGGCAAAACAATGATTCAGCGTATGTGTTTTCTTTCTTTATTCAGTGATGTATTTCACGAGCTATTGCAAGATCCACGACTGAAAGCATTAATTGAATTTTTATCTCCTTACGATGGTCGTATTGCTGAAAATGAAAAAGACGGGTTGATCCTGAATCATTATGTGCGGATGCCCAACAGCGCGTTCACGCAAATGGGATGGCATACCGATAGCCCGAGAGATCTATTTCTCGGACAAAAAATTATGCCGATGCTGAATGTAGGCATTCATTTGGACGATTGCCCATTTGATAATGGCGGCTTGCGTGTGTTGCCCGGAACGCATAAGCAAAACATGATTAAACTTTTGTTCGGCAAAAAATATTTTATTGATAATAATCCCGACGATCGCGAAATTGGTTTTGATGTAAATGCAGGCGACCTTACCGTTCACGACGGACGCTTATGGCATCGCGCACAGCAATCGCCGCATTATGGCGAAATGAGCCGCAGGCGCGTAATGTACGTTCCTATCATAACAGGAAAATACAAGCCTAAGGACGAAAACAGCAAGACGCCTTTTTATCATCGTCTCGCTGGCAAAGTGCAGAATTAACCTGATCCCTAAACACTAGTTCCAACATAATTTTAAAAGGTCAACTCACAGGTTGATCTTTTTATTTTAGTAATAGCTAATAGCTATCAGCCATTAGCTGACAGCTCACACTTAACTCGTAAATTGCACCCATGAGCCTCGCACTAATAACCGGAGCCAGCAAAGGAATCGGCAAAGCCATTGCAGAAGAGCTGGCGAAAAGAAAATACAATTTGCTTCTTGTTGCGCGATCAGAAGAATCGTTGCAAAACGCAGCGTCCGAATTCAAAGAAAAATATAAAGTAGAAGTGGATTATCTCGCCATAGATTTATCTCTTCCGCAATCGCCGGAAAAAGTTTTTACCTGGTGCCGCGAAAAAAATTATACCGTTTCTGTTTTGGTAAATAATGCAGGCTATGGGCTAAGCGGTTTGTTTGATAAATACAGCGTGGCGGAGAACACCAACATGATTCAGCTTAATATTGTCGCTCTCGTGCAATTATGTCAATTATTTTTGCCGCAATTAAAACAGCAAACAAAATCTTACATTTTAAATATCGCCAGTTCTGCGGCATACCAGGCAGTTCCGTATTTATCTGTTTATTCTGCAAGCAAAAGTTTTGTGTTGAGTTTCAGTCGCGGATTACGGCAGGAATTAAAAAAAACTTCAGTTTCCGTAACATGCATTTCCCCCGGCTCAACCGACACTGATTTTGTTGTGCGTGCACAAATCGGTGAGAAAGGATTGAAAACCGCAAAAAAAGTAAACATGCAAACGCCGGAAGTTGCAAAAATTGCCGTGGACGGAATGTTTGCAGGCAAAGCAGAAGTTGTTGTTGGTTTAATAAACAAACTCGGCGCATTTGCAGCATGGCTGATGCCAAAAGCGTTTATAGAAACAACAGCGATGAAAATTTATGAGTAGCTAATGGCTAATAGCGTATGCACTATCATTTTATTTTTTAGATTATCTTTGCGCTCCTTTATCGGCCCCGTAGCTCAACTGAATAGAGTATCTGACTACGGATCAGAAGGTTGAAGGTTTGAATCCTTCCGGGGTCACTAAAATGAAAATGGTCTTCTTTTGTGGAAGACCATTTTCATTTTCTGTAGAAAATCTTATCGAATAAAATTGAAGAGAAATGAAATCTCTACCACCTATTATCCAAATATTCCTTTGTAGCGTTGATAGCTTTTATTTTTTCTTCTTCATTACCGGTTTGAAATGAATATTCTTCCACTTCGGCAAAAGCGCGGAATACAGTTGGGTTTCTGTTTAATTCCTTGTACTGGATAAACGAAATGCCATCCTTAACACTTTTCACTTCGTACAGAAACCAATCTTGTTTGTACGCTTCTATAAATTTGGCTTCAGGCATTTTTTGTTTCAAAGTTAATTAATCTTTTATGGCGCGGTTGTTTATGAATTCACAATTATTGGTTTTTTATGAACATTTTATCTTCCTTCAGATGACATCAAGCCAGCGTTCCGGTGATTTACATAAACGGTCTCTCCTTATCTTTGAAAAGCATGCAATGGAAAAACATCAAACCAAACAATTATGCAGTAGCTGCTATAATCAGCACTATTGCTTTTATTGCAGGATTGTTCTTTAAAAAAAATCTTCTCCGTTACCCGTGGGTTTTCGGTTCGCCGGTTGCAGGATTATTTATTCCGCCGTTTGCTTCCTTATCTTTTTTTGTGTTTGCTGCTCTGAAAGAAAAAATAAATTACCGGCACTTTTTAGTTTCCGCAGCAATTTTTTTTATCAGCGTTTTGCCATTCAGTCAAAGTCTTTTCCAGGACGTAAAAAATTTTTGGTGGGACGATGGATATCGTTACAGTGTTCCCGCGCATAATATGGTTGATAAAAAAACATTGTGGGGCGGCGATAAACTTGTTGCAAAAACAAATAATAACAGGTACACTTACCAGGCGGGATATCGTTATTTTCTTGCTTTGGAATTTTTAATTTTCCGGCATGAAAACCGTTTGTTGCAGGTCATAAATATTTTTCTGTGGTGTTTTGTTGTGTGCGCGTTCATGCAATCGCTGCAAAATTTATTTCTCTCCGATATATTGAACAATCTTATTTTATTTTTTTTACTTGGCGCAAGCGTTTATGCGTGTAAAAATATATTGATGAATTTAAGCGAATGGTTTTTCGTTTTATTAATGTTACTCTATTTGATTTTGTTGCTGAAAAATAAAATCACTCCTGCGATCATCTTTTTATCGTTAGCCGTTTTTGTAAGACAAAATCAGCTTCCAATTATTTTGCTGTTATTTCTTCTTACCATTATTCAAACAAACAAAAAAATAATTACCAGTTTCGTGTTCATTTTAATTTTGCTTTTGCCGGTATATCATAATCTTTATTACGATCATAGTCTTAGTTTTTTTCCCGACTATGTGAAGTATGCTTTATTTATTCCAACAAGCACCGGAAATCAGTTTCTCGATTTTTTGCTCATGCTTCGCAACACAGCCATTCACTATTTGGGTTTCGACTGGCAACGAAGTTTATCCGTGAATTTTTTCGGAATTATTTTTATACCAACAGCAGTGATAGCAGTTTTTTTAATGTTCAAAAACTTGAATTCTTTTAACAGAAAAATATTTATTTACAGTATTGCTCTGATACTTTTATCCAGCATTGTTATGAATTACGCTTATTTTCCGCGCTTCGAATTTGCAAATTTATTTTGCATGATGATCAGCTTTCTTATTTTATGGCGGTTTCAATTACGGCTAACAGATGTGAAAAATATTTTGTGATCGCACAAATACAAATCAGGAATATTTGTTTTTATGTTGCCTGTGTTTTTTATTTTTATCTGCAATTACAAAAGCGATTCCGCTAAAAGCTAATGCTTCAAAAACACTTGTTACTTCGTTGCCATTGTCAAGGTAAGGATCGGCAATTGCTCTTGGAATATGAAGAACGATCAACCACAAAAAAATCATTGCGCCAACTAATGTTGCTACTAATTTCAATTTTATTTTTAAAAAAATCGCAACACCTCCGCCGATGAGCGCTATAGCCGCAAAATAAGTCCAGAAGAGATGCCAGGGAATCCATGATGGAACAAGCGTTGCTACGCCATCTGCATAATAAAAATGATCAAGCCCGAATGCGATCAGCATTACCGAAAAGAAAATGCGGCCTAAGGGAATTAATTTTTCTAAAAAATGAAACAGTTTATTTTTATACTCCCGGTGAAATCTTCCATTTGAAAAAGAACCTGCAATGATAAAAGCGCCGCCGGAAAATGCGAGTTCTTTCAATGGATTAGTCCAAAGACCTAAATGTTTGGGAGAATAAATATCAATGAACAAAACGAACGGAGCCTGCAATGCAATAAAAAGTATGAGAAATAATCCGCCCAAAAAAAGAGAAATTGTTTTAATTTTTTTTCTCACAAAAATTAAAATGCCCGTAACAAATAATATTGCTCCAAAAATGTACGCATAGATCGGAGAAGAATGCAACCATGCCGGCCACGCGGGTATTATTACCGGGCGAAAATCTGCATAAATAAATTGCTGAACTCCGATGCATGCAACGCCGATACCATAAAAGAAACGACCGAATTGTGTAAAATTTTTCATGTGCAGCAATATTTGTGTAAGAAGGGCATTGGTTTCAATCCTCAAGATATCACTCTGATTTTATTTTAAATAATTTTTTCGGATGTAAAAATCGCATTTGTTCATTTTGTTAATTCATTATCTTTAAAATTAAATGAACACACAAACCATTTCTCAAAAAATTTTATACTTTTTTTTAACGAAGATTATAATCGGCATTGCTGTGATTGTTGGTTTGATTGTTTTTATTGAATGGCTTGGCAAATTAATTCTTGATAAAACACAGTTAACTGATGAAATTAAAAATGCTGTTATCAGCATTACACAAATAATTTGTGCCCTGGTAGTTTATGTTTCTCTTTTTCGGGTTTATGAAAAAAGAAAAATTGACGAATTAAAGCTATCGGCATTTCCCAAAAACGCATTTTATGGTTTTTTAACCGGACTAATTTTACAATCGCTGATGATTTTAGTTATTTATTTATCCGGTGGCTATTCCATTTTGCAAGTAAATCCTTTTTCATTTCTTTTCCCCGGATTCATATCTTCTTTAACGGCAGGATTTATAGCAGAAATTTTAATACTCGGAGTATTTTTTCGGCTAATGGAAGAAAATTTGGGAACCATAATTACATTGATGATTTCAGGATTTTTATTTGGCGTAATGCATTCCGGAGTTAAGGGCGCAACAATACTTTCCGTTCTTTCAACCGTTATGCAGGCTGGCATTTTGTTACCTGCCGCATATGTATTTGCAAGAAATTTATGGTTTCCGATATTTTTACATTTTGCATGGGATTTTGCAGAGCCGTCAATTTATGGAGGAATTAATCCGAGTCTTACATCCGAGAAAACTTTATTCGTAAGCAAAATTACCGGCGCAGAATTTTTAACCGGCGGAAAATTTGGTCCGCAAAGCTCTTTACAATCAATAATATTTTGTTTGGCATTAGGATTAATATTTTTATGGTTGGCAAAACAAAAAAATAATTTCATTAAACCATTTTAAAAAATTAAAAATGAAAGGCGGTATAAAATTCAAAACTGTTGATGAATACATGTCATCATTACCTAAAAGCTCCAGAGAGATATTAGAACACTTGCGAAAAGCAATTAAGCAGGCAGCGCCAAAAGCTGAAGAAATGATCAGCTATAATATGCCCGCTTTCAAATTTCATGGAGTGCTGGTTTATTTTGCAGCGTATAAAACGCATATCGGATTTTATCCCACAGCATCTCCGATTCCGATATTTAAAAAAGAACTGGAAAAATATGAACTGGCAAAAGGAACGGTAAGATTTCCGTTAGATAAACCGCTTCCTCTCGCATTAATAAAAAAAATAGTAAAATTTAAAATGAGCGAAAATATTGTGAAGGAAGAATTGAAAATAAAAAAGAAAAAGTAATAGCCCGTTGTATTGTAAGTTTTGTGCATTGTTAAATTTGAATTTTGGCTGCAATTTTGTATTACTAAAATAAAAAATCATGGCAAATACAATTCAAAAGATAACAACCTTTTTATGGTTTGATGATAATGCAGAAGAAGCCGTAAATTTTTATATTTCTATTTTTAAAAATTCAAAAATTTTGCAAACAGCGCGTTACGGTAAAGGTATGCCGGGAAAAGCCGGAACTATTATGACGATAAAATTTTTATTGGAAGGGCAGGAATTTATAGCCTTAAATGGCGGACCTATATTCAAATTTACCGAAGCTATTTCGCTTATGGTTGCTTGCGATACGCAGAAAGAAATTGATGAGCTATGGGAAAAATTATGCAAAGGCGGAGAAGAATCTCAATGCGGATGGTTAAAAGATAAATTCGGGTTGTCATGGCAAATTGTTCCTGCAGATATAGCTGAAATGATAAGTGAAAAAAATCCTGAAAAATCGCAAAGAGTAATGGAAGAAGTTATGAAAATGAAAAAGCTCGATATTAACATCATGAGAAAAGCGTACGCAGGATAATTTCTTTTAAGAATTTTTAAAATAAAATTGATAAAAATGCGAAAAATAAAATTGCAGGTGCAAATTTCTGTCGACGGATTTATTGCGGGGCCAAATGGTGAAATGGATTGGATGACCTGGAACTGGGATGATAAACTAAAAGATTACGTGAATGAATTAACCGACTCTATTGATACAATTATTTTAGGAAGAAAAATGGCCGGCGGTTTTGTGACGCATTGGACAAATGTAATTTCTAACCCGGATGATCCGAGTTATCCATTTGCAAAAAAAATGGTTGACATTCCAAAAATTGTTTTTTCAAAAACTTTAGATAAATCTGAATGGGAAAATACAACTATCGCAAAAGGTGATCTTGCTGATGAAATTAAAAAATTAAAAAATCAGCAGGGCAAAGATATTATTGTTTACGGCGGCGCCGGTTTTGATTCTTCTTTGATCAAAGAGAAATTGATTGACGAACTGCATTTATTTGTCAATCCTGCCGTCATAGGTAATGGCTTGTCAATTTTTAAAACCGTTTCCGGCAAACAAAATTTGCAATTAATTAAAGCAACTCCGTTTGATTGTGGAATTGTAGTGCTGCATTATGAGACGAAATAAAAAGTGATTTTCATTTTGTGATTAAATCGGGTGTTTAAAACGGCATAGGAAGACTTTCACAATTAAATAACCCCGCCTGAAAATTGTTGAAATCACATTTCACTTATTTGCATTATTTTTGAGGTTTACCGTTGGTCGAATTACATGTTGCTTCGGATTTTGAGCGATGGTTGAATAGAATACTAAAAGTACAAGAGTGCGACGCAACGATGTTTAATAGAATTACCAATGCCGGCTTCATAATTTAATTGCAAAAATTTTTATGGCTATTTTAAAATTCAGGATTTATTTTGAAGAAGATGATAGTGTTTATCGCGATGTTGCGGTGAAACACACCCAAACTTTTTTTCAGTTGCATGAAATAATTTTAAAAGCATTTGAATTTGATAATAAATTCAGCGCAACTTTTTATCGCAGCAACGATCAATGGCAGCGCGGAAGAGAAATTTCGCTGGAAAAATATGATAAGCCGTACAAAGTAGAACCATTGCTGATGTCGGCAACCCTCATAGGTTCTGAAATTAAAAATCCAAATCAAAAATTTGTATACCAGTATGATTTTACAAAGAACTGGTGGTTTTTAGTTGAGCTGATCAATGTTGGAAAAGATGAAGATGGCAAACTCAATTATCCTGCACTAATAAAATCGGAAGGCATAGGTCCTTCGCAATACGGAACAAAAGGATTGGTTGGAGATAAGCTAACTGAAGTGGAAGAAAAATACGATTTGGCAAAAATCACCGAAGGTTTTAGTGTTGAAGGCGGCGATGATGATGCCGATACCGATTTAGAGAAAGATGAAACGGAAGAAAGTTCGGATGAAGAAGTTTCGGAAGATGAGATTTAACATAGAACGAATTGTTACGAATTACACGAATTTAAAATCATAATCAATTTCTTCGTGTTCAAAATAAAATGAGTTCTGCACAAGCTCATTCAAATTGAAAAATAAAACAGCAATAATAATTCTTGGGCCAACAGCCGTTGGCAAAACTGTAGCAGCTATACAAGTTGCGCAGCAATTACAAACAGAAATTATTTCAGCAGATTCGCGTCAATGTTTTAAAGAATTAAATATCGGCGTTGCAAAACCCAGCGCAGAAGAATTGCAATCTGTACATCACTATTTTATTAATTCGCACAGTATTGTTGAAGATGTTAATGCCGCATTATTTGAACAACTTGCTTTGCAATATGCGGATAAAATATTTCAGCATAAAGATAAATTAGTGATGGTTGGCGGCACCGGTTTGTATATAAAAGCTTTTTGTGAAGGACTTGATGAAATACCGTCTGTGAAAAAAAATATTCGCAAAGAAATTCAACAAAAATATATACAGCACGGATTGCAATGGTTGCAGGAAGAAATAAAAAAGAACGATCCTGATTTTTATAATAACGGTGAAATTTTAAATCCACAAAGACTTATACGCGCGCTGGAAGTAAAATTATCAACAGGTAAATCTATATTCTCCTTTCATTCAACACAAAAAAAGGAAAGACCATTTGATATTATTAAAATTGGTTTGCAATTGCCAAAAGATGAACTGCACAGAAATATCAATGCAAGAGTTGAACAAATGATGGAACGAAAATTATTGCATGAAGTTGAACAATTAGCAGAGTTTAAAAATATCAATGCGCTCAAAACTGTTGGCTACACTGAGCTTTTCGACTATCTCGATAATAAATATTCACTCGATGAAGCTGTCGAACTGATAAAAAAAAATACGCGTCATTATGCTAAAAGACAAATGACATGGTTTAAAAAAGATGAGACGATCAACTGGATACGACCTGATGACCGGGCGCAACTCAAAAAGATAACAGAATCTTAATGTTGCCATAATATAGATTGATGTCAATTTTGCGCAAGATTATTTTTTTGTGAACGAACACTTTCAAAAACTTTCTTCAAAAGATTTCGGCGATGATTTTTTATGGGGCGTTGCTATGGCAGCGGCGCAAAATGAAGGCGCTTATGAAAGTTATGGAAAAGGACTTTCTATCTGGGATGTGTATGCGGAAAGACAAGGAAAAATAAAAAGTGGTCACAAACATTTTGTGGCAACCGATTTTTATCATCGTTACAAAAATGATTTGCTGCTGGTGAAAGCTTTGGGTTTTAAAGTATTTCGGTTTTCGATTTCGTGGCCAAGAATTTTGCCGGAAGGAACGGGCAAAATAAACAAAGAAGGAATTCAATTTTATCACCGCGTAATTGATGAGTGCCTGTCGCTCGGTCTAATTCCTTTTGTAACATTATACCATTGGGATTTACCGCATGCGCTCGAAAAAGAAGGTGGATGGACGAGTCATTTAATGTTGAAATGGTTTATCCGTTATGTTACGGTTTGCGCTGAAGAATTTGGCGACAAAATAAAAAATTGGATCATTCTTAATGAACCATTCGGATTTACTTCGCTTGGATATTTGCTTGGCCGGCATGCTCCCGGAAAAAGAGGCCTAAGCAATTTTTTTCCGGCAGTGCATAATGCAGCTATGGCGCAGGCTGAAGGAGGGCGCATTATAAGAAAGTTAGTTCCCAACGCATACATAGGAACAACTTTTTCCTGCTCAGAAATAATTCCGTTTTCAGAAAAAGATGAAGACATACTTGCAGCAAAGCGTGTTGATATTTTATTCAATCGTTTATTTATTGAACCAACTTTCGGTGATGGATACCCGAAAGATGATTTTATTTTTTTAGACAAATTGGAAATGCATAACCGTGCGTGGAAATACAGGGAAAAATTAAAATTTGATTTTGATTTCATCGGCTTGCAAAATTATTTCCCAATTGTGGTAAAACACAACCCTATAATACCAATGCTCAAAGCTTCGCAGGTGAAAGTATCCAAAAGAAATGTACCGAAAACGGATTTAGGATGGGAGATAAATCCGAAGAGCTTTTATAATATCATTAAACAATTTTGGGCCTATGAAAAAGTGAAGGAAATTATTATTACAGAAAACGGCGCTTCCTTTAACGATAAAATTGTTGATGGTGAAGTGAATGATGAAAACAGGATAAATTATTTTCAACAATATCTTCATGCCTTATCTCTCGCAAAAAAAGAAGGCATAAATATTAAAGGATATTTTGCATGGACTTTGACGGATAATTTTGAATGGAGTGAAGGATATCATGCGCGTTTTGGATTGATCCATGTTGATTTTAAAACGCAACTCCGCACAATTAAAAATTCAGGATATTGGTTCAGAAATTTTTTAAACGCTAAATAAATTACCACGGTTTTGTGTTAGCAATAATTTCATCAGTTATATAAATTCCTCCATTACTGAATTTACGCAAACAAATCATTTTTTTATTTTTCAAAACATCATCCAAACTTATCAATTCAGGATTATCTGAATCATCCATCCAGATTAGATAACAATATTTTCTTGCATAAAAATTCTGAATTTCTTTTGGATCTAATTTGTGCGGCACGGCATTGCATGGAAGCCCTGTAAAAAAATAAACGCCGTCATCTCCATTGGAATATAATGCGTAGGCCGGCTGAAACCTTTTGTAATTATCCCTGATAAAATTTGCCACTTCAGAATCTTTATACCACGGATCTTCTGTATAGCCCGGAATTCCTGCGTCTTTAATTCCATCATAATTTTCATAGTCTGCCTGGTATTGATTGTATTGAAAACTAATTGCAATAAGAATAGAAACCGAAATGAAGAATATTTTTTTTATGCCTGAACTTTTTTTTATGAATGTGAGAAACCAATAACCGGAACCTGATATAAATGGAATGAATGAAGCGGAAAACAACCTGCTGCTGATTTGTTCGTACCTGGAAAATGTTGCGGAAATAATAATAAACAAAGCATAGGTAATAAAATAAGCCGCAAAAATATTTTCGAATGAAGCAAAATCATTTCTTTTTATAACATAATAAATCAGCGTAACTGCACAACCAATAATTGCAATAAGCGCAATGCAATAAGATAAAAAATATTGATCTTTAGGAACCGGAAGCCAGTCGCAAAGTACACTGCCAACGTAAGAAATATTATCATTCAAAGAGGTGATGCTTTTTTCCCGAAACCCTGTGAGTGTTGAGCTAAGCGCTGCGTTTCGTACCAAATTTATAACAAGCAATGATGAACTTACAAGTCCGAATATACTGCAGTGAAATATTTTTTTCTTTATTGTCAATCTTCCGTCGAACAATAATAATAAACCGCCGGCGCCAATTAAAGTAACACCCGCATACCGCGTGATGCATGATATGGCGGCAATAAAAGCTGCAACAATCAGCGCGGTTACGGACAATGTTTGGAAATATTTTCTCAGCGCAATAAAAAAAGCAGCAACAGCAATATGAATAAAGTTTCCGACCAAAGCATTGAATATACTTCAAGCAGGCAGGGGCTGAAAACAATGCAGCTCAAAATAATATGTTTATACCATTTGGATCTGTATGATTGCTTTTCTAACAGCCATCCACATACGTAAATTACGGTGAAGAACATGAAGCAATTCAGCATCGCTCCGAATATCAAAGGGTCGCTGTTCGTTATGAACATTATCATACCTAAAAAAAGAGAATAGAAAACCGGGAATATAATGAGCGGATGATTGTCATAATCAACAAAAGCTCCTCTTGCATGAATATTTCTTGCAACACTTATATAGTTTATCGAATCGGGCGAAAGTCCGATTCCGCTATGCCGTGTGTAAAAAAATATAATTGCGAAACCCGCAACAGCAGGAATAAAAGCATCTACATTATTTTTCGGAAATATTGAACGGAGAGTGTTTCGCAACATCAGTTAAAAAATTAAACGTTCTGCGAATATAATTGATTAGGTAAAAATTATTTTATAGAAATTTGAATCCAACAGTCATCAATATTGTATTATCGGATTGTTTTATTGTAGCGAAAGTGTTTGCTTTATCACTAAGACGATAAGGATAATTCACATCCCGACTAATTCCGCGAACATAGGTAAGATCAATAAACACGCCCTTATTTCTATAACCAATTCCTCCGCTCAGGAACATTCGGTTTGCAGTGATTGCACTTTGTTTATACGGATTCGTGCTATAAGCAAAACCCAAGCGCGCAGCAAGAACATTAAATTTTAATTCGCCGCCAACGCGAAAATTAAAACTGTTTTTATAAATACTTTTTATTGCAGTGTTCACTCCATTAAAATAACCATCGGGCACAGAACTGTTGCCATTTTCGTCAACATCGGCAGAAAATTTCATGGTTCTGTTCGTGACATATTCAATATCGGCAGTAATAAAACCTTTTTGATTTTTTGTATCTTCTTCTTCTCCGCCAAAAATATACGAGCCGCTTGCTATAAATTTCCAGGGAGAAGCAAAATCGTATTTTACTTTATTTACAGAAAAACCGGAGCTGTCATCAAGTTGTGCAGAAGTAACGGAAATCTGATGCGCATAATTTTCAGTATTCACGGTCAACGCAGAACTGATATTATCATTTAAAATGTAGGTAGTGGGAGAGTGAATTGCAAGTCCGATATGCCACGCCGGCGTTGGATTAAAAATTACTCCGCCTTTAAAATTAAAACCAACTCCTTTCGAGCTATAGGTTTCTGTATAAACCGAAGAAGAAAAATCGTTATTGGTATTTCCGGTTGCATCTGTTTCTGTAAAAGTTTGCGAGCGTATATAAAATACTATCGGAACACCGAGCGTAAGTCCAAAATGCCATTTTTTATTTCTTGGCAAATCTCCACCGCACCCGAATGCAACTTCGGTTGTGCTTCCCCGTGAGTAAATATTATTTTGCTGATTTAACAAGCCCGCTTTTTCCGGCAAAGAAATTATTTGTGTTGTTCCGTTTACGGTAGCTGTATCTATAAGATAAGTGTACAATGCCATTCTTGTTCCATAAGAAAGAGAAGGACTTGTTAGCGCCTGGCTGATGTCAAGACCTGAATTGGCAAACTCTTCTGCAAATTGCTCCGAGAAAGAGCTGTAATCATTTTGCCCGGTATAAAATAAATTATTTTTGAAAGATGTGGTTTGATTTACCGCAATGCCTATAACAGTTGTTGAACCATCTTCATCGCCAAAACTTACAACTGCGCCGGATGTGCCAGTGTTGAAATTATTTGCAAAATTTCCCGACGCATTTGTGCCGCGGTAATTTGTATTATCTTTTGAAAAATGAAAACCCGGGCTTAATACAAATTCATTTGTTCTGTACATTCCCAAACCGGCAGGATTTACAAACAGCGAAGATATTTCTCCGCCTAATGAACCCATAGCGCCGCCAATCGCCTGCTGTCGCGCGGTTCCGCTCGGAGTTGTCCATGATAATCGTAAAGCATCTTCGGGTAATTGAGCAAATAAATAAGATGAGCACATGGTGAATGCCAACAAGCAGAAATATTTTTGTTTGGTATTTTTCATGCCGATTAGTTTCAGCATCTAAAATTAAAAAGGAAGATATGATTTGACTGAAATTAAATCATCATCTTCCTTGTAATTATGTTAAAACCCGGTAAGGCTTTGCCGAGCGTATTATCTTCCCCTGCTAAAACTTCTTCCACCGCCACCGCCTCCGAATGAAGCGCCACCAAAGCTTCTTGTTGACATAGTGCTTTGTGAACGGAAGAAACTATTATTATTGTTAGAATTAAATCTGTTTGAATTAAATCTGTTTGAATTGGTGTTGCTGTTAGAATTATTTACTGCGCTGTTAGTAAAACGTGTGAAACGGTTCTGCGGATTAGTAAAAGCTGTTCTCGTGCTTGGGTTATAACTTCTGAAAGTATTTGAATTATTAATTGCCGACCCGGTATAGTTGGTTAAAGCAAATGGATGTAATTGGGTGTAATAAGCCGGTGTCGTTTTCGCAACCACAATAACACCTCCGTAATAAGGATTATAAATTCCATTCCATAAATAATAGTTGCTTAAATAATCCGCTCCGTAATATCCAAATCCGAAACTCATAAAAGGAGAATATCCAAAACCAAATCCGCTGTAAAATCCGAATGGAGAATATCCAAATCCATATGGGCTGTACAAACTGTACGGATTGTACATGCTATAGGGCGAATAAAAATTATCGTAAGAGTAATCATCGAAATATGACCATCTCGCAGGATCCTGGGATTTCATCATCAGGTATTGATCATCCGAGTTGGCATTATAATATTGATCATCGACAGATGAAGAAGTTTGTCTTTGCGAACCTGGCGAATAATAAACATCATCCGGAGTTTCCGCAGTTTTATATGCAGACGAACAACTGCTGAAAATAACTATTGCACAAATTAATGGCAGATATATAGTTTTCATAAAAATGCTTTTGAATTTTTTTCAGATTGAAGTTATTACTTTTGCGCTTCAAAATTCTGACATATAAAGTTACAATAAATAATTCTTCGAAATAAGAATTATTTTTATTGGATTGTTAACGTAATGTTGCCGGTAAATATTGATTATGAGCAAAGAAATTACAAGCAGGCAGGCGGATTATTCACAATGGTACAACGACCTTGTTATTAAAGGCGGACTAGCCGATTATTCCGCCGTTCGCGGGTGCATGGTTATAAAACCTTACGGATTTGCTTTGTGGGAAAAAATGCAGGCCCAGCTTGATTCTATGTTCAAAGATACCGGTCATGAAAATGCATACTTCCCTTTGTTTGTTCCTAAAAGTCTGTTTGAAGCCGAAGAAAAAAATGCAGAAGGTTTTGCAAAAGAATGCGCCGTGGTAACGCATTATCGTTTAAAAACCGATCCGGAAAATAAAAGCAAACTGATAGTTGATCCGGAAGCGAAGCTGGAAGAAGAACTTATTGTTCGCCCAACCAGCGAAGCAATTATCTGGAGCACCTATAAAAATTGGATTCAATCTTACAGAGATCTTCCATTATTGATAAATCAATGGGCAAACGTTGTGCGTTGGGAAATGCGCACGCGTTTATTTTTACGCACATCGGAATTTTTATGGCAGGAAGGTCATACCGCGCACGCAACCGCCGAAGAAGCAATTGCTGAAGCTGAACAAATGTTGAACGTGTATGCAGATTTTGCAGAAGAATATATGGCAGTTCCTGTTATTAAAGGTGTGAAAACGGCAAGCGAACGTTTTGCCGGCGCCATTGATACCTATTGCATCGAAGCGTTGATGCAGGATGGTAAAGCTTTGCAGGCGGGCACATCTCATTTTCTCGGACAAAATTTTGCAAAGGCATTCGACGTAAAATTTTCCGACAAGGATAATAAACTCGATTATGTGTGGGCAACAAGTTGGGGAGTGAGCACAAGACTCGTTGGTGCATTAGTTATGGCGCACAGCGATGACGACGGTTTGATTCTTCCTCCAAAAATTGCTCCGCTACAGGTTGTAATCGTACCAATTTATAAAGGCGGTGAAAAAAAAGATTTGCTTGATGCGAAGTGTAAAGATTTTGCGCAACAATTTAAAACGGCAGGCATAAGAGTGAAATTTGATAACAACGAAAACTCGCGCCCGGGTTGGAAATTTGCAGAGTATGAATTGAAAGGAGTTCCCTTATGTATTGCAATTGGCTTAAATGATATTGATAATAATAGTTTGGAAATTCGTCGTAGAGATTTACCGAGAAATGATAAAAAGAAATTATTAAAATTTTTGCCTAATTCTTATGATTTTTCTGTTAATCTAATCGAACATGTTGGCTTAGTCAATGAAGAACTTATTCATAGCATATATGAACCAATAGCTATTAAATTTGATGCACTTATTAAAAAAATATTGGAGGATATACAGTTGAACATTTACAATAAAGCGCTTGCTTACCAGCAATCGCATATCACCAAAACCGATAGCTGGGAAGAATTTGAAAAATTGCTTGATGAAAAAGGCGGATTTATTTCTGCGCATTGGGATGGAACGCCCGAAACTGAAGAAGCGATCAAAGAAAAAACAAAGGCAACCATTCGTTGCATTCCGTTAAATAATCCGCAGGAAGATGGCAAGTGCATATTAACCGGGAAGGCAAGCAAAGAAAGAGTGTTGTTTGCAAGAGCTTATTGATATTCTCTTCTCCGAAATTTTTTGCCAACGCTGCATGCAATCTTATCAAACATGCAGGCTCTGGAAAACTTTGTTTGATTTTGTGCTTATTTTTTATTTATTTGTGTAATCAATTAATTTAACCCCCAAACTAACGCTAATGGAAAATCAAAGTCAGTATCAGCCGCCAGCACAAAAACCGCAGCTTCCAAATGCAGTGCCTGTTTTAGTTTTAGGAATATGCTCCATTGTTTTTGGATGTTTTCTGGTAGGTGTAATTTTAGGCATCATCGGAATTGTTTTATCTTCCAAGGGGAGAAAAATTTATAAAGAAAACCCTACAGGATATGATGGATATGGAATGCTGAATGCCGGATTTATTATGTCGATCATCGGCACTATACTCGGAGGTCTTTATGTTGTTTACTGGCTTATTGTTGTGGCAATACTCGGAGGAACAGCATTCTCTCTAACACACTGGCACAACTATTGATTTTCGCAAACAGAACGCATGTCTGTGATCAAAAAGATATTTGTTAGAAATAATTCTTTTTTTCAAATCGCAATTGTATTGATAGCAGTAACATTTTTGTTACTGCTATATTTTTTTAATGATCCTGCCGAAAAAAATTTTCCTAAATGTATTTTTAATGAATTAACAGGATTGTATTGTCCTGGTTGTGGCTCGCAGCGCGCTCTTTCTGCATTGCTTCACGGAAAATTTTTATTGGCATTGCATGATAACTTTTTAATGGTTTGTTGCATTCCGTTATTATTTTATGCAGCGTATATTTCTGCATGGAATATTTTTCATACAGAAAAGAAAAGAAAACTCTTTTTTTATTCTCCTTCTTTTGCAATATTTTTTTTGATCGTTGTGATTTTTTTTACTGTTGCAAGAAATATTCATGCAGAACCGTTCTCGCTGTTTGCCCCGTTGCTATAATTTTGAAGTGAGATGATTGTAATCTGCAATTACAACATTTAAAAAATGCGCCGCTTCAAGATTGGTTTGCACATGAAGCAAATTTTTTACTTTTTCTGCAGTTGGATAAGCGAGATATAAATTTCCTGTTTTAAGAATATGCATTTGCACTTCGCGGATTAATTGAACATCAGCATCGGAAAGATTAACAACCTCGGGAAATGAAACCGTGTAATTCACATCCGGCGTCGGCGCATAAATAGTTTGCTGAAAAACTGTTCGCGGCGAAGTTTTTATGAGCGTTGTTCCCGCAACCATATCACCAATCCGCTGTTTTTTCTCACTTGCAATAACACAAACAAAAGCCGGCAATCCATTGAACATATAAATATCAATCAACCTGAATAACCAGCGGATTATATATTGTCCGAGTGAAGGCTGATTGCCGTTCAGGCTAACAACTTTTATGCTCATTACTTTTTTTCCAACAGTTTGTCCATTAAAAATCGTATCACAAAAAAGATTATAAAAAACAAATGGAATTAAAAACAAAATGGATAGCCACGGATTATCGCGGATAAAATTATCTATGCCTGACATTGAGTTAATAATAACACTGACTATAATAAAATATGCAATAAAAATTACCACATCAATTAACCACGCCACAATTCTTTCCCCCGCGCCGGCAAGCTCATATTCCAGCTCAATATTTTGCGTGGTATTAATGCGAATGGTGTTCATGCCGATAAAAATACTGGATAACTGCCGAAAAACAAACCAGCCGCTAATGAATGAATAAAATTTAATCCTATCTTCCCGCATTAAACCTATGCGTGAAGCGCTTTTTTTAAAACAAAATGCGGATAAATGGAAGCAATTCGAGCAGGATTTGCGCCGGCAAAACAATCCTGATGTTTTTGCTGATCATTTTATTGAACTTACAGATGACCTCGCTTATTCCCGAACTTTTTATCCATCCAGCAACACCTCAAAATATCTGAATGGTTTAGCTGCGCAGTTTCATCAAAAAATTTATAAAAACAAAAAAGAAAAATCATCGCGCATCTGGAATTTCTGGCAATTTGAATTGCCATATCTTTTCAAACAATATCAAAAACAGTTTCTTTATTCATTTTTATTTTTTATTGTGTTTTGTTTTTTAGGTGTGATATCTGCAAAATATGATGAGAATTTTTTGCGCCTTATTCTCGGTGATGCATATGTAAACATGACGAACGAAAATATTCAAAAAGGCGATCCTTTTGCAGTGTACAAACACACAGATCAGCTTTCCATGTTTTTTTTCATCGCTTCCAATAATATTAAAGTTGCATTCCTTGCTTATGTTACCGGAATATTTTTTTCTATCGGTACAGTATTTTTATTAGTGCAAAACGGATTGATGCTTGGTTCTTTTGAATATTATTTTTTTGCGAAAGGATTAGGACTGCAATCTGTTCTTACCATATTCATTCACGGCACGCTTGAAATATCCGCCATTGTAATTGCAGGTTGCGCGGGGTTGATAATTGGCAGCAGCATTCTGTTTCCTAAAACCTACAGCCGGTGGACTTCAATTGTAAAAGGCGGTAGAGACGGAATGAAAATAGTTGTCGGGCTTGTTCCGTTTTTTTTAATTGCCGCTTTTTTTGAATCGTTTGTTACGAGACATTATCAGCATATGCCTATTGCAGTAAAATCATCCATCTTATTATTATCGCTTGCATTAATTATTTGGTATTTTATAATTTACCCTATACGATTACATAAACGAATGATATCAGCAAAACAAACTGATGAACCTAAAAACCAAAACTTTCAATTATGGCTGAGCAAAAAATTGAATTCAGAAAAGTAAGGGATTTTGGAGAAAATCTAAGCGACACTTTTTTATTTCTCCGTCAAAATTTCGGATCATTAGTAAAATCTTTTTTTGCTATTGGCGGCGTGTTTATGCTTGGCTATGCAATATTCAACGGCATTTACCAGTCGCGTGCATTTGGCATTTTTGATCAGTTGAGAAAAGGGATGGTTACGCGGGAAAGTGACATTACAAGCATCATCACACCGGAATATTTGCTTACTCTTTTGCTTGCATTATTATTTTATGTTTCGATGCGCGTGGTGTTGGCATCTTATGTAAAATTTTACACTGAAAACAATAACACAAAACCGCGAATTGAAGATGTGTGGAATATTTTCAGAAAATATTTTTTAAAAGTTTTCATATTCAACATCCCGATTCTATTATTGATGTGTATTGGATTTATTTTATGTCTTGCTCCGGGTATTTGGTTAGCTGTTGTGTTTGTTCCGTTTGATATTATTTTAGTGGTAGAAGATTTATCTTTTGGTGATGCATTTCAAAGATGTTTTACAATTGTGAATCAAAATTTCTGGATTTCACTTGCCACATATCTTGTAGCAGGATTGATTTATTGGTTCAGCACTGCAATTGTTGGCACTTTCGTTGGAATTATAGTAGGACTGTCCGCTTATTTTAGCACAAATAATATCGGAACAACTGCAGGAATTGTAACCTCAATTCTTAATATTTTTTCCAGCGTGTTTTATTTTATATTTTTTGTTTCCGCCGCGCTGCATTATTTCAATCTTGTGGAAAGACATGATGGAACCGGCATTTTGCAGCGGATAGAAAATATGGGAACAAACAAGGATAATTTTGATAATATCCAGGAAAATTATTAACCTAAACCTGTTAGGTTTTTTAAACCTAACAGGTTCAAGCATGTAAAATGGTTTATGATGCGACTTATATTCATCTCCATAATAATTATATCAATATTTTGCGAAGCATCCGCGCAGCAAAAAATTCAGTATGATACTTCGGCTATACATGCCCGTGAGTTTTCTAAAAACGGTTTATCTGCTTATAAAAACAGCAGGGAATTTCAATATGAAAGAATACACGAGCCGCCGAAATCTTTATGGAATAAATTTATTGACTGGGTAAATTCAATCATCAACCGGATATTCACCAGCATTGGAAGCGGTAACATCATAGGTTGGATTCTCACAATTCTCGCAGCTGCAATAATCGTTTATGTTTTAATAAAAATTTCAGGAATGGGTGATGGCGGGCTGTTTGGAAAAAAATCCGGAAAAGCATTGAGCTATACAGTAAATTATGAAGACATTCATTCTATAAATTTTGACGAAGCAATTCAACAGGCAATCGATGATAAAAATTTTCGGCTCGCTGTAAGATTGCTGTATTTGCAGTCATTAAAAAATCTTACCGACAAAGGAAAAATCAACTGGCAAATAAACAAAACAAATTTTCATTACCTGCGTGAGTTGAGCGATACAAACCATCAGCCGGAATTTTTGCGGCTCACAAAAGAGTTTGAAAATAATTGGTATGGAAATATTCCGGTTGAGGAATCGGGATTTAATTCATTGAAACAATCATTTGCAGATTTTAATCAACAATTATAATTCATTTGAAAGGCTATAGAATTTTTATATTATTATCTTGTTTGCTGCTTATCTTTTATATTGTTTTTGAAATAAGCAAACCAACACCGGTTGACTGGAGTGTTTCTCTTTCCAAAGAAGATAAAAATCCTTACGGCGCTTACATATTGTATCAACAGTTACACGATTTATTTCCCGGAGTTACCGTCAATTCATTTCGTTTGCCTGTTTACAACCAGCTAAATGATTTTCACGATTCAAATACGGCGTATTTATTGATAGATCCCGAATTAGATCTTTCTGAAGAAGATGTTGAAGCGTTATTCAATTATGCCTCGGCAGGAAATTATGTTTTTATTTCTGCCGCCGCTTTTTCTCAAAAATTTTCTGATTCATTAAAAATAAATACATCAAGAAAATTTACTGCAAAAAATTTCGATTCTGTTCGCATTAATTTTACCAATCCTTCGCTTAAAGCAACCGGCGATTATAAATTCAAACGGTTTACCATTGACGGTTATTTTGATAAATTCGATACTGCAATTTCAACTGTTTTGGGAAGCAACCAGTTTAACGACGTAAATTTTTTGCGCGTCAATTATGGCAGCGGCGCATTTTTTATTCATGCCGCGCCAATTTGTTTCAGTAATTATTTTATGTTAACACGCGATAATTCTGATTACACGGCAAAAGCTTTATCATATCTTCCCGAAAATGTAAATAAAATTTTTTGGGATGAGTATTACAAACTCGGTCCGGAAGGTTCGCAAAACCCATTGCGTTTTATTCTTTCCAATATTTTTTTACGATGGGCATTTCGCATTGCATTATTTACCATGATAATTTTTGTATTGTTTGAAATGAAACGAAAGCAGCGCATTATTCCGGTGATAGAACCTTTGCGCAACAGCACTTTGGATTTTGTGCAAACAGTAGGCAACGTATATTTCAACCGGCACGATAATAAAAATATTGCAGAAAAAAAGATCCGGTATTTTTTTGAATTCATCCGTTCGAGATTTTATTTATCAACCACTTCGCCGGATGCTGATTTTATTAAATCATTAAGCAAGAAAAGCGGAATTGCAGAACACAACATTGCTGAACTGATAAATTTTATTTCCTTCACATCCGCAAGTGAAAAAATAAATGATACCACGTTATTGCAACTGAATAATCAAATTGATCTGTTTTATAAAAATGCTAAATAAAGAATATGGAAGAACCAGTAAACACACCACGAATTGATTTAAGCAACCTGAACAACTCTGTTCAAAAAATTCGCGATGAAATAAGCAAAGTAATTGTTGGTCAGCAGCAGCTTATTGATTTAATGCTTGCCGGCGTGCTTGCAGACGGGCATATATTAATTGAAGGCGTTCCCGGTGTTGCAAAAACACTCGCTGCCAAATTACTTGCGCGAACTATAGATGTGCAATTTTCGCGCATTCAATTTACGCCCGACCTGATGCCGAGCGATGTGCTCGGAACTTCTGTGTTCAATCCGCAAACAGCAAGTTTTCAATTTAAGCGGGGGCCGATTTTCAGCAATATTGTTTTGATAGATGAAATAAATCGCTCTCCTGCAAAAACACAAGCTGCATTGTTTGAAGTGATGGAAGAAAAACAAATAACGTTTGATGGAATCACTTACCCGATGTCTGTTCCTTTTTTAGTTTTGGCAACGCAAAATCCGGTAGAACATGAAGGCACGTATCGCTTGCCTGAAGCGCAGTTGGACAGGTTCATGTTCAAGATAGATATAAAATATCCGTCGCTGCAGGAAGAAATAAAAATTCTGGAATATGCGCATGAAGGAAGGACAATTAATTATAAAGAAGTAGTGAAACCTGTGCTTTCTGCAAGTGAAATTGTTATCTATCGTGAGCAAATAAATAATCTGCACATCGAAAATAAAATATTGGAGTTCATAGCTTCCATTGTGCAGGAAACGCGGAATAATAAATCTCTGTATCTCGGCGCATCTCCGCGTGCTTCTGTTGCAATGTTGAAAGGAGCAAAAGCAATTGCAGCAATTAATGGAAGAGATTTTATAACGCCGGATGATGTGATAGCCGTTGCGCATGTTGTGCTGCGTCATCGTCTCATTCTTACTCCGGAAAAAGAAATGGAAGGCGTTACTGTTGATGAAACCATTGATGCGATTTTGAAAAAAATTGAAGTGCCAAGATAAATTCTCCGGATGAAAAATTTTATCAGAAAATATATTAGCGATTTATTTATTAATAAAAGAGGATATGCAATTCTTATAATTTGCGTTTTACTTTTTCTTTTCAGATTTTTTTTAGTGTGGCTTGGAAATATCCCGTTCTTTGTTTTTGCTGTAACGCTGTTATTATTTTTTTCTGATTATTTTTTTCTTTTTATAAACCGGCAAGGTGTTTTTGCTGTGCGCACAAATGCCGAACGTTTCAGCAATGGCGATGAAAACCACGTTCGCATTGATGTGGAGAATTTTTATAGTTTCCCGGTAAGCGTAGAAGTGATTGATGAAATTCCTGTGCAGTTTCAGCAACGGAATATTTTATTCAATACAAAAATCGGCGCTAAAGAATCCAAAATCATCAATTATGATCTTCGCCCGGTAAAACGCGGCGAATATGAATTCGGCACTGTTAATGTATATGCTATTAGCCCCATTTCATTTGTGAAAAGAAGATTTCGGTTAGGCATGCCCGTTACAGTTCCGGTCTATCCGTCTTATTTGCAAATGCGGAAATACCAGCTGATGGCAATCAGCAATCGCTTAAGTGAAGTGGGAGTGAAGAAGATAAGGCGAATTGGTCATAGCATGGAATTTGAACAGATAAAGGAATATGTTTTGGGTGATGATTACAGAACGCTGAACTGGAAAGCCACTGCACGAAGAGGGCAGCTGATGGTTAATCATTACACAGATGAAAAAAGTCAGCAAATTTATTGTGTGATTGATAAAGGACGAATTATGAAAATGCCTTTTGATGGCGTTAGTCTTCTTGATTATGCAATCAACGCTTCGCTGGTTTTGTGCAATGTTGCACTGCTGAAACAGGATAAGGCCGGCTTGATAACTTTTTCAGAACAGGTAGGAGCTTTTTTGCCGGCCGATAAAAAAGCTATACAGATGCAGGCAATTTTGGAAACATTGTACAACCAAAAAACGCGTTACTTAGAAAGCGATTTTGAAAGATTGTACACGCTTATCCGTACAAAAATTTCTCAAAGAAGCCTTGTTGTTTTATTTACAAATTTTGAATCATTTTCAGGATTGCAAAGACAATTGCCATTTTTGCGCAGCATCGCCAAACATCATTTATTGCTGGTTGTTTTTTTTGAAAACACCGAATTAAAAAAATTAATTGATAAAGATGCAACAAACATCGAAAACATCTATATTAAAACCATCGCAGAAAAATTTTCGCTGGAGAAAAAAAGAATTGTGAAAGAACTGCAGCAATACGGCATCATCAGTATTTTAACAGCTCCGCAAAATGTTACGGTTAACACCGTTAATAAATATCTTGAACTAAAAGCGAGACAGGCGATTTAATTTACAGTTTATAGTTTTTAGTTTACAATTCTTCATTATCAGCTATTGCAAACTAAATTCTTCAACCCAGTTCACTTACTCAGAACTAAAAACTATAAACTGTAAACTCAAAACTGAAAACCATGAACATCTACGAAGAAGGAAAAGTTTTATTGATCAATAAACCACTTTACTGGACATCTTTCGATGTGGTGAGAAAAATCCGCCATCTTACAAAAACAAAAAAGGTTGGGCATGCGGGTACACTCGATCCACTCGCAACGGGATTATTAATTATTTGCACAGGTAAATTCACCAAGCGAATTAATGAATTCATGCAGCAGGAAAAAGAATATACCGGAACATTGATCCTTGGCGCAACAACTCCTACCTATGATTTGGAAAGTGAACCGGAAAATCCAAAAGATTTTTCTTTGTTGAACAATGAATTGATCTATGCAGCTACAAAAAAATTCACCGGAGATATTTCACAAATTCCGCCGATTCATTCTGCCATAAAAAAAGATGGAAAGCGCGTTTATGAATTAGCAAGAAAAGGAATCGATGTTGTGCTTGAGCCAAGAAAAATTTTTATTAAAGAATTTGAAATAACAAAAATTGAATTGCCGCAAATTTCATTTCGTGTGGTTTGTTCAACGGGAACGTACATACGCAGCCTGGCAAATGATTTTGGCGCTGAACTCGGTTGCGGCGCATACCTGAGCGCTTTGTGCCGAACAAGAATCGGGGAGTTTGAGTTGGGCAAAGCGATGATGATAGATCAGTTTACAGTTTAGAGTTTTTAGTTTACTGTTTTTAGTTTACAGTTTGTAGTTCTAAGTAAGTAAAATGGTTTAATAAATTTAGGCTGCAATAATTAATAAGGCAAAACAGTAAACTCACAACTGTAAACTGAAAACTTCAAACAGTAAACTAAAACGGATACCCTATCCCGAGTTGAAATTGTCCTTTCTTTAAATCAAAATTGTAGAACCATTTATTAGGTTCTGTTTTGCTTTGCGGGTCTCTCACTTTATAGGCCCAATCTAACCGAATCAAAAAATAATCAAAATCCAATCTCAAACCCGTGCCGATGTCAATTGCAAGTTCTTTATAAAACCTGTTCAGTTGAAAATCGCTTCCCTTGCCAAGAGAATCTGTCCAATCCCAAATATTTCCAAAATCTGTGTAAATAGCGCTTCTTAATTTCACGCTGTTAAAAAGAGTTCCTAACGGGAATCTGTATTCGATATTTCCTTCAACCTGCACATCTCCGAAACGATCAAAACCTCCGAAAGTTGAAGTATCCGATCCTAATCCCAATTGACGAATACTCCAGCCGCGCATGCTATTCGGTCCGCCGGCCCAAAAAGCTTTATAAAAAGGCAATATCTGGTTTTCTCCTTTGCCTTCACCGTATTCGCGCCCCACTCCGGCATAAACGTGCATAGCCAATTCTGTTTTTCTGTAATCGAAATGATGCCAGTAATCAATATCTCCTTTTATAAATCTTTTTAGTTGGCCTTTATCAAAACCACCAATCAAACCGGTGAGTGTTCCGCTTTCTTCGGCGCTTACACGCAAATGATTTGTATGAATTCCATTTTGCTGATTGCGCGAGTAAACAACTTGTCCAAAGCCTGCACCCACAATCAACCCGGTTTTAAACGCGTTTTGCAGAGAAGGATATACATCAAGATAATGTATTCGAAAACTATCGGTAGCAGTTAAAATTGCATACTCAATATTAAATGGACGCCATAAAAATGAATGCGTAAGATTTTTTCGTTTATCGGTTATCGTCCATTCATATCCGTAAGATGCATCGATGGAACGAAGCGTAAACAATTCTCTTCTGTCGGTATAAGATGCGCTCAAATTAATAACAGTATGGGTGTTGGAAAGCTGCCATAATTTATTTTTAACCGCAAAAGGCGCCGGTGCATTAAGCCGCGGAAAATAAATGCTGTGAGAAAAACTTGCCTGCGTTGTTTGAATAAAATCTGTTCCAAATTCCACGCCGCCTGTAACTGAAGTTGTAGTTTGTATAGATCGTTTAAAAGCATTTTTATTTTCATGAGTAATGCTGACATCTGTTCCAAATAAATTTGTTCCGGTAAGAATGTCGTTTGTATTGTAGCTGCCTTCAAGACTTTCCCGCAAACCCTGTTTCAGAGCGGGGTATAAACGTAACGTTGCATCCAAAATGGAATCCGAAGAATCAGATTCATTAAAATCTATGGCGGCTTGTTGCCAGGCGCCTAACTGGTTATTAAACCGCGTAAGTGTTCTGTTATAACTACTCAGGCGGAATTCTTTTCCCTGCTGTAAAAAAACATTGTTGATGAGAAATTGATGATTGAATTTATCAGCGCGGGAAATGATCGTGATGCCATTATTATATTTTGCTGTATCATTTTTAAATGTAACAGAACTGTCTTCAAGAATTGGAAGATCCGGAAAGATGATGATTTTGCCGACATAATATTTTTTTATTCTGTCGGAATCTTCTACCGGTCGTTGTTTGATTACAACAGTTATTGTCGGGTTCTCGCGTTTCTTTTTTAATTCTTCGAGCAATTGCGCCTGCTGAAACGGATCGAGAGTAGGGGCGATCAATGCAGAAACAACAGTATCTCTTTCTGCATACAAATCATCACGCGAAATTTTGTAGTAACCGTTATTCCGAAATAGATCTACCAACCTGTCCAACTCCGCAGAAACAATTTGTTTGGAATACGGATCATTTTTTTTAAGAAGAGATTGATCCTGGTTTTTTACTGCAAGATTTTGCAACCCCGGCGTGCTGAGTGCAAACCCGACAGAATCGAATTTTAAATTTCTTCCTGTGCTCACATTGAATTTAATAGTTACACGCATTTGCCTTTTATCCGGATTGTTTTTTCTTATTGTATCAATTCTGAAAGTATCTTTTATTGTAGGCGCATAATACCCCATGGAGTTGAGCAAATCGATCATAAACCCGTTTGAGCGGAAAATATTTGTTGTATCAAAAACCGGTGGAGAAGATAATTTCTGATAAATAATTCTGAAAGGATGCAAAAGAAATAATGAGGTGACTGTTCTTACCCTCAAACTATCGTCAAGCTGGTTATTAAGTCTTATTTCCAGGTCTTCTTTTTGATCTTTTGGCAAACTGCCCGATACTTTAATTTCTGTTTTGAAAACAAACGGTTTATTTTTTTGATAGTTTCTCGGAGTGATGCATCCAGACATAAATACAATTAAAATTGCGGTAAACGCAACTGCGGAGTTGAAAAAAGTTGCTGTAACTTGCCTGCGATATTGCATAGTAGGATTAAGGTAGTTTACTTTTAAAAAAAATAAAACCCGGTTTCAGTTGGTTATGCAATATTTCTTCTCCCGATGAATGACAGATTAATTTACTCATGCAAACGAAAATAACGTGTTAGTAAAATCTCAGGTCAAATATATTCAAAGTTTAGGCCAGAAAAAATTTCGTGATGCTGATGGCGTTTTTATTGCAGAAGGCGTGAAGATTATTAACGAATTATTAGAAGCTTCAAATATCTCTGTGGTAAATTTATTTGCCACAGAAAATTGGTTGAATGTAAATAATAATCTGATAAAAAAATTACCACCGAATAAAATCATTGAGGTAAAAGAATCTGAGCTGGAAAGAATATCATTTTTGCAAACTCCCAACGAAGTTGCTGGCATTTTTTCAAAACCGGTTTTTTCAAATTCTTCCGTAGAAAAAACGATAACATTATTACTTGATGAAATCCAGGATCCCGGCAATCTTGGAACAATAATAAGAACGGCGGATTGGTTCAACATTAAAAAAATAATTTGCAGTAAAAACAGCGCGGATGTTTTTAACCCTAAAGTTGTGCAAGCAACAATGGGAAGTTTAACCCGCGTTGAAATATTGTATGAAGATTTGGAAACTGTTCTTCATGATCATCCGCATATACCTATATATGCCGCTACTTTGCACGGACAAAATATTTTTGAAGAAAAAAAAATAAGCAATGGATTTATTTTGATCGGCAATGAATCCAAAGGAATAAAAATCGAATTACTAAATTCATCAGTTCGCCAAATAACAATACCTAAGCTTGGAAATGCAGAATCGCTGAATGCCGCTGTGGCCGCGGGAATTGTGATGGCGGCGTTGTGCGGATGAAGTTTGGAGTCGGAAGTCGGAAGACAGGAGAAAGAAGTTAGAAGATAGAAGTTGGGACTAGGATTTTAACCTGATTTTACTTATTCAACTGATAATTTCTATAAAGGATAATCGGATTAATAAGGATAAAATCGTGGTTGAGACAAATGTTCAATAGAAATTCTACAGTACAAGAGTGCGACGCAAGGATGGTGATGAGAATTACTATCGCTGGAAACAAAAAAAAATAAAAATAAAATTAGAAAATGTGAAAATTGCTCAATAGCTCAATTGAGGAATTGAGCAATTTTCACATTGAGAAATTATTCAAATCTTATCGCCTTTGTCGGAGTGATATTCCGGATTATTAATGAAGGAATGAGCAGCACTAAAAAGCAAACAACAAAAGTTACAGCATCTATAAAAGGTACCGACCACCAATTTAATTTTACTACGGCTTTGGAAATAAAATAAGCATCTTCCGGAAGTGATATCAAACTATAACGTTGCTGCAGCCAGCAAATAAGCAATCCTAAAATATCTCCGGCAATTATTCCACTAACGGTGATGATTGCGCCATGATATAAAAAAGTGTTTTGTATTGTTCGGTTTGGCGAACCTATAGCTTTTAATATGCCGACCATTTGTGTTCTTTCCAGCACTAAAATTATGAGACAGGTTACTAAATTAAGCGTAGCTACAATTACCATGATGATGAAAACAATTACAATTGTTTGATCCTGCAAATTGAGCCAGTCGAAAATACTTGGATACACTTGCGTTATAGCCTGTGAACTCCATTGCTGCGGCAACTTATCAAACAATGCATCATTGATAGTGTCCAACCGTTTATAATCTGTAACAAAAATTTCATAGCCGCCGATTTCATTTTCTTTCCAGTCGTTAAGCCGCTGAATTAATTTAATGTCGCCGATTGCCATGAGTTTATCATAATCTTCAATGCCGGTTTTAAAAATTCCTGCAACTTTCATAGGTCGCACACGGTATGAACCATTGGGCTGAATAAAATAAATAAGCGCTTTATCATTCACTTTTAATTTTAATTGATTTGCAGTGTACGCAGAAAGATCAATTTCATTACTATAACCGCTGTCGGTAAAATTCAACCATCTTCCGCTTTGTAAAAATGAATTGAGATTGGAAAAATCATAATCGCGTTCAACGCCTTTTAATAAAACGCCTTCGATACTTTCTTTCCCTTTTATAATTGCATATTTGGTGGCAAAAGCCTGAACAGTTTTAATATCCTTATCGGCATGCAATATCTGCAGCACGGTGTCATTCTTGCTAATTGGCAATTCTTCTGCAATGGAAGGTTTGTTAGCTTCATAATGTTGCACGCGGATATTTCCCCAAAAACTAAAAACTTTTTGTCCGACTGCATATTGAAAACCATTTGTGAATGCGATGGTGATGATCATTGCTGCAACACTGATGATTGTTGCTGCAATAGCAAGCCTGATTATAAAACGGGAAAAAGATCGCTGCTGGTTAAATGCAATTCGTTTTGCTATAAATGCCGCTACATTCACTGAAAAAAATTTATTGCCAAAAATAGAACAAATCAGTAACGATAGCGCGCAGATTAATTATGATGAGCATAAACACTTTAACTTTGCATCTTAGCGTCTCTGCGAGATTTCTTTTATAAAAATCGAATTTCCATGCCCAAAAAAAAGTTGTTATTTTTTTGTTTGCTGATTATTACTTTTTCAGGTTTTGCACAAACTCCGGATTCAATCTATCTTCCTTCTATAAAAACTCCGCAGTTATATGTAAAAGGAAATCAGCTCGCATATCCTGTAATTCGTTTGAATGGCAACGATCAATTGGAATTAAGTTTTGATGATCTCGATGCCGACATAAAAAATTATTCGTACACCTATCAGCTATGTAATGCAGACTGGACGCCGGCTTTGTTAAATCAGTTCGACTACATCAAAGGTTTTTCGCAGGCAAATATTTCCACCTCAAGGCTATCTTCGTATGCGCTTACCCGTTATACTCACTACGTAGCGTTAGTTCCGGATCAAAATTGCGTTCCCGGTCGCTCCGGAAATTATATCCTCAAAGTTTATTTAGATGGCGACACATCAAAGCTGGCTTTTACGCGCCGGTTTTTAGTTTACGACAACAGGATAAGTGTTAACGTGCAATTTCTTCAACCCTATGATCCAGCCATTTCCCGAACTCATCAAAAACTTCAACTAACACTGAACACGCGCGATTTGGATGTTATGAACCCTATGCAGCAAATAAAAGTTTGGATTTTGCAAAACGATCGCTGGGATAATGCAATTCATGATGTACAACCAACATTTTATTCAGGCAACACGGTGCAATACACGCGCGATAATGATTTTGTTTTTCCCGGTGGTAAGGAATGGCGCTGGCTTGATTTACGCAGCTTCCGCTATCAAAGCGACAGAATTAAACATGCTGATTATTTAAAAAATTCCACAACAATTTATGTAGTTCCCGATGCCGACAGATCTCAACAAAACTATTTTTATTTTAAAGATTATAACGGCCGGTTTTTTATTCAAACAACAGAAAGTGTTAATCCGTACACGCAGGGAGATTATGCAAGAGTGAAATTTTATTTTGTGCCTCCGGGCAACGCAGCTTTTCCTGACAAAGATCTATACATCATCGGGCAATTTATGGATTACAATTATAATGATTCAACAAGAATGCAATTCAATTCCGAACACGGAGTTTACGAAGCGAGTTTCTTTTTAAAAATGGGTTATTATAATTACAGTTATGTAACGGTAGATAAAAATGATCCGCTGCAAAAACCTTCTTTCGAACTTACAGAAGGCAACAACAACGAAACCGAAAACGATTATACCATTCTTGTTTATTTTCGTTCCCTGAGCGGACGTGCAGATGAATTGCTTGCCATAAGTAATTTGAATACGCTAACGAGCGGCAGGTGATGTACGATTTTAGATGTCCGATGTACGATTTCTTTATGTGCAACTTGCTTTAGTAATTATCAATTATCCATTATCAATTATCAATTCTTTTGTTTCCAACATTTGTTCTCTATTCATCATCGTTGCGTCGCACTCTTGTACAGTAGAATTTTTATTCAGCAACTACCGGCAACTTCCAACAAGAAACCGGCATTCCATTATCAATTCTCAATTATTAAATTATCCATTATCAATTATCAATTCCTTCTCCGTTTTGATTATCTTTGCGGCGGCAAGTCTTATACGACCAGCTCCTGCTGAAATCCCCCAGGGCCGGAAGGCAGCAAGGGTAGGTGGTCGTAGCGGTGCGATATAAGTAACTTGCCATTTTTTACCCCCACCCCTAAAGGGGAATGATAATTAATCTACTTTTGAATAAATCTTATTAAATAACAATTTAAAAAGCTAATCCTCCTTTTGGGGATAGTCTATGAAATTTTTTATTGATACAGCAAACCTCGCTCAGATAAAAGAAGCTAACGATCTTGGAATTTTAGATGGAGTAACTACAAATCCGTCGCTGATGGCGAAAGAAGGAATCAAAGGTGAAGAAGCAGTGAACAAACATTATGTAACTATTTGCGAAATGGTAAATGGTGATATAAGCGCCGAAGTGCTTTCCACCGATTTTGACGGCATCGTTGCAGAAGGAAAAAAACTTGCCGCTTTACATAAAAATATTGTTGTAAAAGTGCCAATGATAAAAGATGGCGTGAAAGCTATAAAATGGTTTACAGATAATGGCATCCGCACAAATTGCACGCTGGTTTTTTCTGCCGGTCAGGCAATACTTGCCGCAAAAGCAGGCGCAGCCTATGTTTCGCCATTTATAGGAAGAATTGACGACAGTGGCTGGGATGGCGTTGAACTCATTGCACAGATTGCAGAGATATATTCCATACAGGGATTCGCAACAGAAATTTTAGCTGCTTCCATTCGCAGCTCGTTACATATTGTTAAATGCGCAGAAGCAGGCGCCGACGTATGTACATGCCCGTTAGATGCAATTCTCGGGTTATTAAAACATCCGCTGACAGATATAGGGCTCGCGAAATTTCTTGCCGATGCAAAAGCAAACAAGTAATCGCAAGACCTGAAGGTGAGACGTGATACGTTAAATTTATTGATTCATCATAAACAAAAAATGAAAGCAACTCTTGTTTGACGTTTCGCGTCTCACGTTCGTAATCTCACGCCAATTACCATGTCAATTCGCTTTCCCGTAATATTTTTATTCTCTTTTTTTTATCTCCACGTTTATGCGCAGGAATTTGGCGGCAATCCGCCATCATTAAAATGGCGGCAAATTAATTCAGACACGGCAAGAATTATTTTTCCTGTTGGAATGGAAAAACAAGCGCAACAAGTTGCTTCAATTGTTTACGCTTTAAACCGAAACACAGTGCCTACAATTGGTTCCGTAAAAAATAAAGTGAATATTGTTTTTCATAATCAAACAACAATCTTCAATGGATATGTTTCACTGGCGCCTTTTCGCAGCGAATTTCAATTAACGCCTGATCAGAATAGTTTTGAATTAGGAAGCCTGCCATCGCAGGAACAACTTGCCATTCACGAATACCGGCACGTGGAGCAATACAATAATTTTCGTGTTGGTTTGTCGAAAGCATTTTATTATATGTTTGGCGAAAGCGGACAGGAATTTGCAAACAGTTTAACTGTTCCAAATTGGTTTTGGGAAGGCGATGCAGTTTTCCAGGAAACATTAGTGAGCAGGCAGGGCAGGGGAAGGCTGCCATTTTTTTTTGATGGCTATCGTTCAATGTGGGCTGCAAATAAAAATTATTCATTCTTAAAATTACGTAATGGCTCATTTCGCGATTTTGTTCCCGACCATTATCCGTTAGGATATATGCTTGTATCATTCGGGCGTGAAAAATTCGGAGATGATTTTTGGAGAAAAGTTACACACGATGCTGCAGCTTTTAAAGGATTGTTCTATCCGTTGCAAAAAGCAATAAAAAAATATTCCGGGTTGTCATTTTCTCAATTCCGAACTGAAGCCTTCGGTTATTTCAGCAACCAGATTAAAGAAGATATCAGCATGGATTCTTCGGCTATATATGCCCGTGAGAACAAACATTTTGTTGCAAGCGAAGAATTTCCGCAATTTGTTGACGAAAATAATATTGTTCTTGTTAAAAGTTCTTACAAAAAAATTCCGGTTTTCATTCTTTATAATATAAAAACGCAGACACAAAAAGTTATTAAAATAAGAGCATTCTCGCTCAACAATTATTTTTCTTATCGAAATAATAAAATTGTTTATTCAGGCTACGAGCCCGACCTGCGCTGGAATTGGAGAGATTATAGTGTTATCCGGTTGTTGAATATTTCATCAGGCGAAGAAAAAAGGTTAACATCAAAAACAAAATATTTTTCCCCGGATATTTCTGCTGATGGGAGGCGAATAGTTGTTGTGAACGTAACCGTTAACGGCGAATCGCAATTGCTTATTCTTAACAGCGAGACAGGCGCAGTGGAAAATGCTGTGCCGAATAAGGAACAATTATTTTATACCTATCCAAAATTTTATGATGAACAGCATGTAGTAAGCGCTGTAAGAAATCAAAATGGAGAAATGAGTTTAGGCTTGTTCAATATTAATGATGGAAGCGCTGTCTATCTTACGCCATTTAGCATGAACGTGATCGGTTTTCCATCTGTGCAGCGCGATACAATTTATTTCAGCGCTTCGCAAAATGGATTTACGCGTTTGTATGCTTTTGCGAATAATAATTTGTATGAAATATCATTTCCGTTTTCTAATTCTTCAACCGGAAATTATGAGCTGCAATCAATAAATGGTAAATATATTTTTACAACTTTTACTGCAGTTGGATATATAATGAATGTAGAAAAATACGCAGATGCAAAATTTGAAATTATTTCCAAAGAAGAATGGACAAGACCTCCATCGATTGAAAAGATCAGCGCGCTGGAAAGAAGTTCTTCTGATCTGTTAGATAAGATCAGTTTTCAATCTTACCCTGTTTCTCATTATTCGCAATCGTTTCATTTGTTAAATATTCATAGCCTGCGTCCTTACATAAATGATCCGGATTATAGTTTTTCTTTAGTGAGTGAAAATATTTTGAACACGCTGCAAGCCGAATTATTTGTTGACTATAACAGAAATGAAAAATATAAACAGGTTGGTGCAGATTTTACTTACGCGCAATTATTTCCCTGGATTGATGCCGGAGCAAATTATACTTTCGACAGAAATACATTATACAACGGAAGAAAAATATTTTGGAATGAAACACAAATAAATGCGGGGTTGAGTGTACCGTTAAATTTTACTAACGGAACTAACATTACCAGTTTGCAATTTGGCAGTGATATAATATATAATCAACGTTATTTTCGACCGACATATAAAGATTCATTCGACAGTCGCGGGTTTGCCTATATAGATCCGTCTTTATCATTTACGAATCAGATTCCACAGGCGCAAATGCAGATATACCCGCGTTTTGCACAAACACTAACGGTCAACTATAACCGCGCTGTTACAACTTTCCAGGGAAACCAGTTTCTTGCATCTGCTTATCTTTATTTGCCCGGATTATTTTTTACGCACAATCTTGTTTTGACAGCCGCATTTGAACAGCACGATAGTTTGCATAATGTAAGTTTCACTAACAATTTTCCATTTTCTCGCGGATACAGCGCCGAAAATTTTTATCGGATGTATCGTTTCAGCGGCAACTATGATTTTCCGCTTGCATATCCCGATTGGGGTTTTGCCGGTATTGTTTATTTTCTTCGTGTCCGCGCTAATCTTTTTTACGACTATACAAGGGTGTTAGATTTTTTCGGATTTAAGTTTCAGCAGCAATACCGTTCATTCGGAACAGAAATTTATTTTGATACAAAATGGTGGAACGAGCTGCCAGTAAGCTTTGGCATTAGGTATAGCCGGCTGCTCGACCCGGATTTTGAAGGAAGAGGAGCTAATGAGTGGGAATTGATCTTACCAATAAATTTGTTGAGTAAATAAAGCAGAAATTAATTTGTTTGAATTAGGGAATGCTTTTGATATTTTTTTCGAAGCCATTTATTTATTTTATAGGTAAGCCATGCGCTTCCCGAACCAATTATTGCGCCTGCGATAACATCGCTCGGATAATGAACGCCGAGATACATCCGTGAAAAACCAACGGTTCCAGCCCAGAGAAATGATGGAGCAATTACATACCATTTAGGATATGCAAGACTGATTGCAGTTGCATTTGCAAAAGCATCAGACGTATGTCCAGATGGAAATGATGGGCTTCCCATATCGCTTGCCGGTATGATTAAAGAATCTTTTGTTGATGGTCTGGGTCTGTTAACAATATATTTTAATCCTTCAGTTACTACAGTGGAAACAAAAAGACTTCCGGCTATAACAAAAGATTTTTGTTTCATTTCATTGTTATGATTTGCTGACGCGATTATGAAAAAAGTTACCGGCGTTGCAATCGCAATATAAGCTGTGGTGTTCGAAACGCCTTGCATAAAGTGCGTCATTCCGGGAGTACGATGCTCACTTAAATTTTCCAAAATCCTCTGCTCAAAATTTTGAGCGGAAGAAAAAAGAGCGAGAAATAAAAAAGAGTTAACTAAAAAAATATTCTTCACAAGAATTAATTATTGAAGATTAGCAAGACTTTCTTCAAGCGCTTTTATTTTAGCTTCAGCATCAGCTTTTTTCTTTTGTTCAAGAGCTATAACTTCTGGTTTTGCATTTTGAACAAAACGTTCGGTTATTGAGTTTCTTTAATACAGATTCGAGAAATCCTTTTTGATATTCGATATCTTTTATTAAATCATTTTTTATTTGATCTTGCAAATCTGTGTTAACAATTTTTTGTTTAAGATTTCCAAAATCAAAATAAAATTTATTTGTTTCGATTAATACCTGCTCAACACCTAATGTACTACCGATATCTTTTGGAGTTTCACCAGTAATTCTAACTTTCTTTTCAGTATCTATAAAGGCATTTGCAATTTTAAGTCGATCATTTAAATCTGAAAGTTTACTAAATGATCCATCTGCATATACAGTTACCTGATGTGTATTTTTTACTTTTCTTTTATTTCTTGTTTCTCTTATTTTCTGAATAAGTATTTTCGACATTTCAGTCAGCAGATAACTTTCATTTAAAATCACTGATACTGGTTTGTTTTCCTGCTTCACACACAAATCATCATTTCTATCTTTCAGCAAATGATAAATTTCTTCAGTAATAAATGGCATGAAAGGATGAAGCAACTGCATCAATTCTTCAAAAAAATAAATCGTTCTGTCAAAAATATTTTTATCAATAGGTTGTTGAAAATCCGGTTTTATCCATTCGAGATACCAACTGCAGAAATCATCCCATATCAAAGAGTAAATAGTTTTTAGGGCTTCGCTCAGTTTAAAATTTTTCAGCAATTCATCAACCTGCATTTTCGCTTCGTTCAACCTGTTTTCAAACCATTCAACTGCAAAATTTTCTTGTGTCTTGTCACTTGGTTCTTGAATCTTTTCGCTCCACATTTTCACCAACTTCAGCGCGTTCCAAAGTTTGTTATTAAAATGTCGCCCTTGCTCAAGACTTGCTTCATCAAACAATAAATCATTGCCGGCAGGCGAGGAGATCATTATTCCAAACCGAACAGCATCCGCCCCATATTTATCAATCAAGTCCAGCAAATCGGGTGAATTGCCAAGACTCTTACTCATTTTTCTTCCCTGCTTATCACGAACCATTCCTGTAAAATAAACATCGCTGAAAGGTTTTTCATTTTTAAATTCATAACCTGCCATTATCATTCTTGCCACCCAAAGGAAAAAAATATCTTGCCCGGTAACTAATACTGATGTTGGATAATAATATTTGATGTCATTATTATTCGGATCTGTAATTCCTTTAAAAACTTCAATTGGCCAAAGCCAGGAAGAGAACCAGGTGTCGAGCACGTCTTCGTCTTGAATAAGTCCGGAGTCCGGAGTCCGGAGTCCGGAAGTGTTTTTGCTAATAGCCCGTAGCTCAAGGCTCACCGCTTCATCTTTAGTTTCCGATACATACACATTACCGTTAGTATCATACCATGCTGGAATTTGTTGTCCCCACCAAAGTTGCCGGGAAATGCACCAGTCTTTTACATTTTCAAGCCAATATTTGTATGTATTGATAAATTTTTCTTCCGGGTGAATTTTAATATCTCCATTAAGAACTGCAATCAACGCGGGTCCGGCAAGTTCTTTCATTTTTAAAAACCACTGTGTTGAAATTTTTGGTTCAACAACAGCATTTGTTCGCTGCGAAAAACCAACGCGTGTTTGATAATCTTCTTCTTTTACTAATAATCCTTCTGCTTTTAATTGTTCAACTACTTTTTTTCTTGCCACAAAACGATCAAGCCCTACAAAAACTTCAGCGGCATTGCTTAAAGTGCCATCTTCATTTAATGTATCAATTACAGGAAGATTATATTTTATTCCGAGATTATAATCGTTTATGTCGTGTGCAGGTGTAATTTTCAAAGCTCCCGTTCCAAATGTTGGGTCAACATAATCATCAAAAATAACCGGCACTTCGCGATTAACGAGAGGAACAATTACTTTTTTATTTTTTAAATGAGCATATCTTTCATCATTTGGATTAACGCAAACCGCAGTGTCGCCCATAATTGTTTCAGGGCGTTGCGTTGCGATGACAATATGGTCGACAGTCGACTGCTGACTGTCGACTATTAAATATCTCACATAATACAATTTCCCTAGCACATCTTTATGCTCAACTTCTTCATCGCTCAATGCAGTTTTTGCAGAAGGATCCCAGTTGATCATCCGCGCTCCGCGATAAATCAATCCTTTATTATAGAGTTCAACAAATACTTTTATTACGGCTTTGTAATAATGATCATCCATAGTAAACGTAACTCTGTCCCAATCCACGCTGCATCCTAATTTTTTTATCTGGCTGTAAATAATGCCGCCGTATTTTTCTTTCCATTCAAAGCATAGCTCAAAAATTCTTCGCGGGTTAAATTTTTCTTTTCAATTCCTTTTTCTTTAAGCATATTTACAACTCTTGCTTCAGTTGCAATAGACGCATGATCGCTTCCGGGAACCCAGCAAACATTAAAGCCGCTCATGCGTGCTTTGCGTGCAAGTATATCCTGCACGGTTTCATTCAACGTATGCCCCATGTGCAGTACGCCGGTTACATTTGGCGGAGGAATTACTAAAGTGAAGGGATTTTTGTTTTCATCAGGCTCGCTTTTAAAATAACCTTTGTTTAGCCAATGGTTATACCATTTTTCTTCTACCGGAGCGGGTTCGTAATGTTTGCTTAATTCCATACTTAAATGCGTGTTCTGTTTTTTATTTAATGGAGTGCAAAGTTATGAATAAAAGAGGAGTGAGTTACGTGTGCAGCTATGACATTGTTTGTAGACCATGTAAAAAAAATTCCCCGAATTGGGGAATTGCAAAATTTTTAATTTTTTAAAACATCCTAACACTTGAGAGTAAAATTTAACTCAATAACTTTTAAGTTTAATTGTGAGTAATAAAACTCTTATGCAAACCAATACAGGTAAGATAGGAGCATAACCAAACCAAGAAAACCACCTGCTATTAAAGCAGTTTTTGCTGTTTCTCCGAGGTGCCAGGAATTCGAATCCTTTTTCATAATGAAAATTTTAAGGTGAAACCATTTAGTTTAAAAAAGCGGTTTCATTAGGACGGACAATTCTTGGATAGTAAACTATGTTTTTCCTTAGATAGCAGAAAAAAATCCTCTCGTACTGGGTTGTAATAAATGAGAATCTATAAAAAGATGTAAACAAATATAGCGTTTTTCTTTTTAGAAAACAAAATTTATTTTCACACCTAAATAATTGATTATCATGCCGCCGTAAAGACGTACGCAAACAATAATACCGCAAAAAAGTAAACAATTACCGTAAGCGTAGCGAGAGTGTTCTTTTTAATAGAACTTAGTGTGTACTGTTTTTTCATAAAGTTGAATTTAAAAAATTAGTAATCGCAGAGAAGAATTCTCTGGGCGCTTTCTGTAGGGAGGGATTAAAGGATTCCACCGTCATTCTTTATATCTTTGCTATCCATCTCAAAAATTATTTTTGTACGCAATAGTAGATATAGAAACTACGGGTGGTTATGCTGCAAATAACGCAATAACTGAAGTTGCTATTGTATTGTACGATGGAAAAAAAGAAATTAAGAGATATGAAACGCTTGTTAATCCCGGTATGCCCATTCCAAGATATGTTCAGGCGTTGACAGGAATAAATGATAACACAGTTTCAGCTGCGCCTTTTTTTTCAGATGTGGCTGAACAAATTTTTGAAATTCTCCGCGATGCAATTTTTGTTGCGCACAATGTAAACTTCGATTATTCTTTTCTCAAACATCATTTGAATATTAATGGCTTTCAACTCAACACAAAAAAACTTTGTACGGTAAGATTGAGCCGTAAAGTTTTTCCCGGACTTATAAGTTATAGTCTTGGAAATTTGTGCCGCAGTTTAGGAATTGAAATTGCAAACAGGCACAGAGCAGGCGGGGATGTTGATGCAACCGTTCTTCTATTTCAAAAAATTATGCATGCCGACGAAAAAGGTCACATCCATGAAATGTTGAAAGGCAGAAACCGCGAGCAATATTTGCCGCCAAATTTATCTGCCGATCAGTTAGAACAATTACCGATGACGACAGGCGTTTATTATTTCCACAACGAAAAAGGAAAAGTTGTTTATGTAGGTAAAGCAAAAAATTTACGTAAAAGAGTCAGCAGTCATTTTTCTAACAACAAACCCAACAAACAGAAACAAGAATTTTTGAGAAATATTTTTTCGATCACTTACCAGGAATGCGGAACCGAATTGATGGCGTTTTTAATGGAATGCGTGGAGATAAAACGTTTGTGGCCGCAATATAACCGCAGTCTAAAAAGATTTGAGCAGACCTATGGACTATATATGTTTGAAGATTGGAACGGTTATCGGAGACTGGCAATTGAAAAAAGAAAAAAAAATCTTGAACCGTTATATACCTTTTCATTATTGCAGGAAGGACAGAATATGCTGCGGAAATTAATTCGCGAATTTAATCTTTGTCCTAAACTTTGTTTTTTGCAGATTGATGATGAAAAATGCGAAGGAGTAAAAGAAAAATATTGCTTCGGCGCCTGCGAGCAAAAAGAATCAATAAAAAATTATAACGAACGTGTACAAAATGCGATTGAATCTTTAAAAAATCGCTTACCTTCTTTTACATTAATTGGCGAAGGCAGAACAAGGAATGAACAAAGCTGCATTTTGATTGAGCGCGGAAAATTTTATGGCATGGGTTACCTGCCGGCTGATTGCGATGCTATTGTTGAATTGACACAACTAAAAAATTATCTTACCCCATATCCTGAAAACGATTACATGCGCGGATTAGTTTATCAGCATGCCACCCGTTGGCCAAATAAAAAAATAGATATTCCTGTTGCGTAATAAATCTGCATATTTGCACCGCAAAAAATTTTTGTTTTCCATGAAAAGGATTTTTTGGGTCACAATTTTATCTTCGCTGATTTTTATTTTTTCCTGCCATGCAAATAATCAAGATAATGCAAATGCAACCATGGATAGCAGCAATATGCAATCACCGCTTGATAAAATTCCGATGTACAGAACGGAAATAAAAACCGAACCTGTTGCAGAATATAAAGAGAAAGTAAAAAATAATTTAAACGATTGGTATTTTTCGGTGAAGCTATATGAAACACAAAAAACATTTTACTACCTAATTAAAATGCAGTATGAAGAAGTTACCGGAGAAGATACTTTGAAATTGCCAAACCTCGGGGCAATGCCAAAACCATTTATCCAAAAAGGGAATAACAAATATTCCTGTGTTTTAGGTTTTATGGATGCACAAAATAAATTCAACGAGTATAAAATAGTTAGTGTAGATGATGGCAATATTAAATTAACCACGCTGAAACATTATTATGGCGCCGTTTATACGAAATAATAAAATCGTATTTTCATTTTTATTCTGAAAAAAAATAATTTTTATGGAACGTCAGCTCACATCCTGGTATAGCCCTTCATTGAATAAAGAAATGCCCATTGCTGTTTATGGAAATTATGGTTTTGCATTGTTATTAATTCCTACGGCAGCTGCTGATTATTTAGAGTATGAAAGATTTCAGCTGATGGATTCCATCGCTCCATTTATTGATGCCGGGCGCGTAAAGGTTTTTTCTATCAACAGCATTAACAACGATAGCTGGATGAATAATAATATGGATCCGCGCCACAAAGCAATCAATCATCAGCTGTTCAATAATTATGTATTTGATGAAGTTATTCCTTTTATAAAAAACAGCACAAGCAACGAAACGCCGATAATCACATGCGGCGCATCTTTCGGAGCATTGCACAGCGCAAATTTATTTTTTAAACGTCCGGATTTAATTAATGGCTTCATCGGCATGAGTGGTGTGTATGATCTTACAGAATATACAAAAGGATATTTCGATGATGATGTTTATTTCAACAGCCCGATCCATTATATGCCTAATCTTACAGATCATAATATTCTCGAACAAATCAGGCGAAGCGGACATATACATCTTGTTACCGGCAGCGGCGATCATGAAGATCCGGAAGCGAACAAACGTTTTGCGGGAGTTCTTTACAGTAAAAATATTTGGTACGAATTAGATATCTGGGGAAATGAATGGAGGCACGATTGGCCAACCTGGCGCGCAATTCTTCCGCATTATTTAGGAACGAGATTTTGATTTTGACAAAAATGAAACGTGAGAAGTGAGTTTGATCTTTCACGTCTGACGTTTCACATTTCACGCTAATTAATCAGATCTTTCAGCAACTGAACAAATTTTTCCCGTTCGATCATTCTTGCGCCAAGACTTTCCAAATGTTCTGTATAAACCTGGCAGTCGATCAGTTTCACACCTTCTAACAGTAATGCATATACGTAATTTATAAAAGCATATTTGCTTGCGTTACTGACTTTGCTGAACATGCTTTCTCCAAAAAAAACTTTTCCCAAACGGATTCCATATAAACCGCCAACCAATTCGTCATTAAGCCACACTTCTGCGCTGTGCGCATAGCTCATGTTGTGCAAATTGATATACGCGTTTTTCATTTCTTCCGTAATCCATGTGCTTGCCTGGTTGCGCCGACTAACAGTTTTGCAACTATCGATAACTTCTTTAAACGCTTTGTTTATTGTGAATGTAAACGCGTTCTTCTTTAATAATTGCTGCATGCTTTTGCTTACTTTTAATTCATCCGGAAATAAAACGAACCGTGGTTCGGGGCTCCACCACAAAATATCTTCGCCTTCATACCATGGGAAAATTCCATTGCGGTATGCGAGTAATAAACGCTCCGCAGATAAATCGCCGCCAATTGCAAGCAATCCATCCGGCTCTGATAAATTAACAGGAGGGAAAATGAGTTCATTATTTAATGCAAACAAAGGCATGAGAAGAAGTATGAGGTATGAAGTTAGAGGTATGAATTTTAAGAAACAAGATGCAAGAGACAAGTAACAAGAAACCGGTAACCGGCAACAATGTTTATGATTCCGATAGGACTTCTATTGTTGCGCCAATGCCACGCTCCGTGATTGCATCGCACATCGGTTTTAATTCTTTATAAGAACCTTGTTTTACTGCATATTTTCCCTGTGAGTGAATTATCATCGCACATTGTTCTGCCTGCTCGCGCGTGTGTTTGCAAATCTCAACCAATGTTACAATCACCCATTCAAAAGTATTTACTTCATCATTCCACACAATCAGATTGTATGGTTCATCATTTTTTGTAAGCACGTCAACAACTAATTCTTCCAATCTTTCTATATCGGGTTTTTGTTGTGACGCCATTGACATTTTCATTCTACAAAATTAGTCATTTTCAATCCTGCTGCAAGAGTTAAAAAGTTAATCTGTAATTTCGCAGGAAAAAATTTTATAGAAAGAATTACCGGAATTGGCAGCATTTTTTTCAATCAATATCCGAAAACTATTATCATCCTGGTATCAAAACATTTGGGAATTAATTTCGGAGATCAAACTTATTTCAGTATCAATAATCCCGCCTTCCCGCACATACTGCTTTTTCTTTTTTTTAAAGAACCTACAGAATATTTTCGGCCATCAGAAAAACATTTATGATTAATTTTCACCTTAAAACCTTGTAGAATTAATTGACGGATTAAAAAAATAAAATACTACAATTACAGGAGAGATACAGGAATTTTAATAGGGAAAATTGAGTTATGGAAGCCTGTTGATGATTAAATCTGACTAATTTTTGTAGAGTTTTTACCACTATACAATTTTAGGAAAATCTTTGCGTTGTTGGTAGGACAGTTAGAAAATCCAATAACAATTTCATATCCCATGAAGCCTAATACCCAAAACCATCAGGAATACCTTGCTGAAATTTTTATTCAGTTAGAGAATCAGGTAATGCAGGAAAGTAAAATTGCGCTGCTTAAAATTCAAAGCTGGCGTTATATTATGCGCACCCCGGAAATGGGAAATAATTATCAGAAGGAAGCTGCTTCGATGATCTCCAAATCACTTTTCTCCTTTGTTCCAAATACTTTTGTGTTAAGCGAAGAAGGTTTTTATTTTTCTGCAGTTGAAAATTAGAAAGACCGAAGTGGATGTCTGACGTCTGATGTTTGAAAATAAAAATAATTGCAGCTTCTTAAAAACTCACGCACTCTTTCAATTCTTTTTCTGAATAAGAAAGATTGTATTGTTTTAAAACATCTGCCGGAACTCCGTTCCATTGGTTAGCAACGTTGCCCATATAACCAACATCTTTCACACCGATTTCTGAAGTGTAAAAACCTGTTGCCGTTAAATTTCTCATCAAATTAAAAAATGAAACTCCCTGCGCCATTTCAGGTTTTGCTTTTTTCGGCCATGCAATTTCATCAATCATTTGCATTTGCTGATCGTGCGAACAATCGCGGAAAGAATTATTAAAACGTTTCAAACATTGCATGTCAAGCCAGCGCAAACCGCCGCGCATCGGCGTTTGATGTTCGGGCATATCTTTTACAATAAACTCAATAAAGTCTGCCACCTTCGCATCACTTGCACTTCCGCTCACTTCATCTTTTGGAATTATAATATCTGCAAGAATTGTCATTGTTGCCATTTCATGCGGTGTAAAAAAAGTTGTGGAGAGCAATTCTTTTTCATAGGCCACTTCTTCCTTCATTCGATTTAGTCCGCTGACATTTGCAGTTTCCGCAGGTTTTGTTTCTTCAGTTTTTTTATCTGAAGGCTGACAAGCTTCAATCAGCGCGCCTGCAGAAACGCCACCGATTAATAATGCTTTGATCGATTTTCTTCTGTCCATAATTTTATTTACAATTTACGATGTTAGATGTACGATTTGTTTATTTCAATCAGCTTTACTAATTATTAATTCTTAATTTTTAATTATTCATTTTTATGTTTCCAGCTTCAGTAATTCTTCTCATCATCGTTGCGTCGCACTCTTGTACTTTGTATTCTCCATTCAGCTTCAGGTTCAACAACGGCTAAAAGCTATTAGCTCTCAATTAAATATTTCTCTTTTTCATTTCATCAACAATATATTCGCTGGTGCGCATGGATAATGCGAGAATCGTCCACGTAATATTTTTATCTGCCTGCGAAACAAATGGGCCACCATCAACACAAAATAAATTTTTGCATTCGTGCGCCTGACTATATTTATTTAGCGGAGAATGTTTTGCGTCATTGCCCATTCTTACTGTTCCTGCTTCGTGAATAATATTTCCGGGATTATGCAATCCGTAATTATTATGCGGACCATCATCTCCGCCCCAGGTTACCACCGCGCCCATTGCATGAAGAATTTCTTTAAAAGTTTCCTTCATGTGCTTTGCCTGGTTTATTTCGTAATCAGTATACGTTGTATTGAAACGTAAAACAGGAATTCCGTATTTGTCAACAACCTGAGGATCAATTTCGCAATAGCTATCTATGCGTGCAATTGCTTCGCCGCGACCAGCCATACCAACATGCGAACCAAAAAAATACCGGTAATCTTCTTTCAATGAAGCGCCATAACCTCCCGGTTCTTTTTGTTTGCCTTTTATTTTAAACATCTCCTGCATTTTTTCAATGCCCCAATTAAATCCGTACATCGGCATACCAAAACCGCCGCCATATTCAATATGATAACCGCGCGGAAAATCCAATTTTTTATTATCGAGCCACCATGGCGTGTACACATGCATTCCGCCAACGCCATCTTCATTATATCTTTTTCTGTCGAAGAGTTCGGGAATTATTCCGCCCATATCTGCGCCGGTGGAATCGTGCAAATATTTTCCGACAACATTGCTGCTGTTTGCTAATCCATTCGGATGCTGCGAAGATTTTGAATTCAGTAATAACCTGGCGCTTTCGCATGCGCTTGCAGCGAGAACTACTGTTCTTCCGAAAACCTGGTATTCCTGCATATCATCTTTGTTAACATAAGAAACGCCGGTTGCAAGACCTTCATTATTTGTGAGCACTTCGCGCGCCATTGCGTTTGTAACCAAATCAACATTACCAGTTCTTACAGCAGGAATCACCAAAACTGATGATGAAGAAAAGTCGCCATAAAATTTACAACTACGGCCGCATTGCGCACAAAAAATACAGTTTCTATCTCCGCCACCAGGTAACTGCATAGGTTTGGTTAAAATCGATAAGCCTTGACGGAATAACGGGTATGCCTATGCTATTTCCGGCTTTCTTTATATACAAGTTCATGCAGCCTTGGTTTTGGCGGAGGAAGAAAAAATCCGTCGGGATCATTTTCCAAACCTTCATTGGTTCCGAACACTCCGAGAAGTTTATCTATTTTATCGTAGTAAGGTTTTACATCTTCATAGCCGATCGGCCAATCATCACCAAGGCCGTCGATACTTTTTCTTTTAAAATCTTTCGGTCCGAAACGCAAAGAAATTCTTCCCCAGTGATTTGTTCTTCCGCCAAGCATTCTTGCGCGCCACCATTCCCATTTTGTATCGCCAACATGCGTGTAAGGCTCGCCATCAATTTCCCAACCCCAATAACATCCGTCAAAATCTCCAAACGGACGAAACTTAGTGCTGGCGCCACGTCGAGGAGATTCCCATGGATTTTTTAATTGATTGGAATCTGTTTTCGGATCGAACATCGGACCCGCTTCTATCAGACAAACTTTTAATCCGGCGTTGGCTAAAACATATGCAGCCATTCCACCGCCTGCGCCTGAACCTACAATAATTGCATCGTACTGTTTTGATTGTTTCTTAACCTGAATATTCTCCCATAAAGCAAGAAAAAAAATTTGTGAGGAAAATAAAGGATAAATTTAAAGGTTTTGACAAGTAGTAAGCAAATATTTTTTTTGAATGGGCGAACGCTAACAGTTAATAGCCGTTAGCTAATAGCTTGTAACAAAAAAACCCTCCGCCTTTCGGCAAGAGGGTCTTGTGTACGGATTGTCTACTCATCTATTGTTTAACTACTTTCTGATAATTTTTTCCATCTTCCGTTACCAATTCCACGATATAAATTCCCGGCTCCAATGAATTAAGATTTTGAAGCACTACAATATTTTGCCCGGTTTGCAATTGTACCAATTGATTTGCCAAACGTTGACCGGCAGTGTTAATGATACTGATGCTTGCATTTGTGTTTTTGGTTGTGCTTACTGTTAGTTTAATATTTGAATTAAACGGATTAGGGTAAGCAGAGAAACTTGCAGACATTGATGAACCATCCAAACGCAAAGCGATTATTTTGCTGTAACCGAATTTGCCATCTATATCTACATCTTTCAAACGATAATATACAATTCCTGACAGAGCAGAAATATCATCTGCATATTCATAATAGTGAAGTATACTTGTTGTTCCGTTACCTTTAACCGTACCAACTTTTACGAAATTAACGCCATCACTGCTTCTTTCAATATCAAAATGGTCGTTATCAACTTCGAGAGTCGTCGTCCAGTTTAACTGAGCATTGCTGCCAGATTTTATTGCAGTGAAACTGATTAACGTAACCGGCAAATTATTAGCAGGGCTGATAATTGCGGTTGACTGGTTAGTGATTGTTGTTGATAAATTACCTGTTTGCGATCCTATTCCGCTAACATAACCTGTATTGGTAACTGTGCTTAGCAAGTTAATATCGTTAGCTGTAGTAGCGCAGAACTGAACTTTATATTGATCACCTGCACTTAATGTTCCGCCTGTAGTGCCTGTTGCTCCTGTTCCCACATAAAATGTAAGATATTGCACACCATCCGCCGCTGTTGCTACATATGCATAGTCGTTATCTTTAGCATCAGTTTCCGTAAGCATTGTACTTGAAGAATAATTATAGAGCTTCATTGAACCCGGAACATATGTTATACCTGCAGGAAGTGAATCTACAACCACTGCATTGGAAAGAATTCCCTGTCCGGTATTCTGACCTGTGATTACGTACGTAAGCGTTTCATTGTCCTGGAGAGTATTGTAAGGAGCTTTGCTTCCTGTTACACTTTTATTAATAGTAACCAACGGGTCTTTCATTTTAATACTGAAAGCAAACACACTTGGGTAATACTGATCGGCTTCTGTTCCAAAAGTTACAGTTGCCGAAGTTGCGTTTGGAGTAATGCCATATAAACTTCCTACATTGATATTATCAATATCAATTCCCATTTGATTTTTATAATTCGGATTTGAAGTTGTTACAAGGGTTCCGTTGTTAGAAATAGTTCCGTTCCACATATTAGTTGAAGGGTTTACGGCATCGCTATACGTGTTACCATTGATTTGTAAATAATCACCCGTTGGATTTGAGCCTGATGCAGCCAAATTAGCATCACCTTCCCATGCAAAAGTTGACAGGTAAGCATCTGCAGCAGCCAATGTATTATTAGGAGCATTCAAATTAGTTAGAGTAACTGTTTGCGGAGCAGAATTTGCAGCCACTAATAAAAATGCATCATAAATACGAACACTGTAGTAAGACATTGTTGGGTTTTCATAAGCAACCACAATGCTCCATCCACCATAGCCACCACCATCCACGTTTTTAATGTCATCGCCTGTTGATGAAGCGATATTTGCTACCGTATAGGTTCCGCTTCCGTTAGCTTGTATAAAATTGCTGATATCTGCATAAGATTGATAAGCGTAGCTTTTTGAACTCAACGAAATTGCATTAACCTGTGATGCAGGAATAGAAAGCGTTTTGTAAGAACCATTACTGAATTTTATTTTTACTGACGCAAGATTTGCAGTAGAAAAATCGCTTGTAGTTAAATGACCACCCCAATACAAACGCGCAAATTTAATTGTGTTTGAACCGGAAGGTAAAGTAAGATTTGCGGCAGATGAACTCGTGATACCTGCAGTAGCTCCGTTATCAATATTCACAAATTCCATGTCGGAATTATCGTTGCCATAAATACTTGTTGTTCCATCAGAAGCAATACTGAAATAATTCATTATTGTACTTGTATTGCTTGAGCTGTTGGTTTTATCGCTGTAAGAATTCGATTGCATGATTGTATTTCCGATCATCATATGCCCTCCCTGGATGTTGGCAGAATAAACCGGAGTGTTGTAGGCTTTAGATCCGCTCGCGACTACGTAAACAGTATCGTTTGCAGTAGCTGTAGCCGATCCGCGCGTCACGCTCGCAGTTATTACATACGTACCTGTGTTAGCAAATGTTATGCTTTGAGAAATTGAACTGCTACTTGAACTGCTGTTGCCTGGAAGTGTTACACCAGTTGATGGTGATGCCGACCAGCTGTAATTATAATTGCCAGAACCAGAAAAATTACTTGCAGATGCTGTTAGTGAAACAGAACCCGGAGTAATAGTTGTTGGCGATGGGCTAAGCGAAACGCTGGGCTGGTACACAGTTACTGTAACTGTTTGCGAGCCGTTATGTCCGCTTCTGTTTGTAGTGTAATTAAGCGTGAAAGTATATGTTCCGGTTGCAAGTCCTGCCGGCAAACTTGCAGTTGCAGTAGCGATTTTATTGCTACCGCTGAGGGCCGTTGAGCCAACTGTTATTCCACTGCCAGGAGTTGCCCATGACGTTGGACTGGCAAATGTATAACTCGTATTACCGGGATTGTATGTTCCACTGATAGTAGAACTTAACGAAACCGTTGTCGGTAATGATGATACCGCAACAGAATTTGGAGTTGCACTATTAGAAAAATTCTGTGCAAACAACTTTCCTGTTGCCGTTCCAACAAGGGTAAGGATGATGAGTAGAAACCGTTTCATTTTGAATTCTTTTTGTTTATAATCAGGTTTAGTCAACACATAGTTATTCCGTGCAAAAGCCCGGAGGTTTTGAGGAGAATGGAAAATGAATGGTTTTATCAGGGAAGTGGTACAGAGTAAAAAAGCAAAATAAAAATCAGCACGCAATGAGATATTAAGTTCTCATTTGATAATTCAAAGGACGAATTAAAAAGATTATATTTTTTCTCTAGAAAATTATTTTCTGTAAAATGAAAATATTGGAGGGGCTTTTATCAAAAAGTATGGGATCAACAACTGCTTAAAAGGAATAAGCGCGGAAATTCTGAACAGGATTGAGGATTAAAATCAAACGTAAAACTAACATGCGATTTCGGAAAATGCAATAGCTATTTAAAAAAAATTAAAAAAATAAATATTGGTGATAATTAATTTGCTTGTAATCCATTGTTTATGACCAAAAAAATAAAGGCTGAAAACGGATCATTCTCCAAGCAAGGCTGATAAAGAAAGTAATTCTTTTTGTTTGTAGGAATCTTTTTCGTTATCAAAACACTTACTCAATTCTTCAAGCATGGTTTGAATTACACGAATATGAGAAACAGGTTTGAAATAAGATGCAACCGCCGGAACGGATACCCGCCGAAAATAATTCTCAACATCTTTATGAGTAAAAACCTGCCCGCTTATCGGGTCTATAAAAAAATCTGCCTTAGGTGATAAATTATCATTTTCCACGTCTTCCTGTAAATAATCCGGCTTAATATAAGCAAGCACAAACTGGCGCGGTATATTAATGGCTTTAATCGGTATATCCAATAATTCGCTTAACAGCAGGTATAGTACACCGTTAGTTATTGCGTTTCCCCGTTTTGTTTCGATTAATTTATTTATAAGAAACTCATCAGGATTTTGGTAACCAACCTCCGTGCCTTTTAAACCATAATAATTGTAAAGAATACTTGTTAGAACATTTATTTGTTCAAGAGGAGTGAGGTAATTATTCAGTTCGAGCCAAACATTTCGGCGGAGTTTTTCAACTTCCTGCAAAACATTTGCCGTTGCCATATCCGGGTATTGAAATTTTGCAACAAGTAAACATGCGGTTAATAAATCCTGGTAGCTGCTATTTTTCCATCTCAAAAAATCTTCCGTTAAATCTGTGAAGTGTAATTTATGAATGAGCAGTTCAATTCTTTGCTGAATATCTTCGCCGAGAGTATTCTCCCATAAATTTTCAAGGTTAGGAATGATGCCGCGTCCATAACTTACAATGCGGTTACTTACAGAACTGAAAATTTCTTCATCGGGATCATCGATAAGATTAAACAATGCCTTTATCTCCTGGTTTTCCTGCATCGGGTAAATGATTTTTTGTGGTTCATTTATTTTGCACAGTAATATTCGTGGAACTTAAAAGACTATTCGTGGTTTTTTTTTCCACAAATCCACAATACTTAATTTAATAACGATCGCTTTTGCTAAATCGTGTGCATATATATCGTGTGGAATTATTTTTTCTTTGCTGCTTTTTTAGCAGGAGTTTTATTTGCTACAGATTTTTTCTTTGCAGATGTTTTTTTGTCGAATGCTTTTGAGTCCTGCGATAAAATCATTTTCTTCACTTCATCCAAACTGATAACGGCTAACTCGTCGGCAGTATATTTTCCATTAGCTCCGCTGCCTGTAAGTTTCATCATCTTTTTTCCAAAGCGGATAAAAGGTCCCCATCTTCCATTTTCAATTGCGATTTTTTCTGCAGGCCATTGCTGAATAAACCTGTTAGCTTCTTTTTCAATTTTCTTTTTTATCAATTCATCACAATCTTTTTGAGTGAGCTTGTCAAAATTATATGCGCGCGGAATGTTGATAAATAAACCATCCCATTTTACATATGGACCGAAACGACCTTTGCCTTTTGTAATTGGTTTTTGATCGTAATAACCTATGGGAGCATCTTCTATTTTTTTTGCGTTGATAATTTCAATCGCTCTTTCCAAATCAACAGTTGAAGCTTCTTCGCCGCGCGGAATAGAAACAAATTGATCGCCGAATTTTACATAAGGCCCGAATCTTCCCACGTTTACAGAAATTTCCTGTCCTTCATGTTCACCTAACGGCGCGCCTAATTTAAAAAGATCCATAGCTTCATCAAACGAAATGGTTTCGATGCTTTGCGTATTTTTTAATTTTGCGAAGCGTGGTTTTTCTTCTTCATTTGCTTCTCCGATTTGCACCATAGGTCCGTAGCGACCCATTCTCGCAACAACTTTTTTTCCGCTTTCCGGTTCAACTCCTAATTCTCTTTCACCTTTTATTCGTTCAGCATTTTCAATTGTGTTTTCAACATCTTTTTTAAATGGAATATAAAATTCATCGATCATTTTATTCCATTTTATTTTACCCTCGGCCACTTCGTCAAATTCTTCTTCAATGCGCGCGGTAAAATTATAATCCATTATGTCATCAAAATATTGTTTTAAAAAATCGGTAACAACCAATCCCAAATCTGTTGGAAATAATTTTGATTTTTCCGCACCGGTATTTTCGAGTTCAGTTATTTTAGTGATAGCATTATTTTTCAATTGCAATATTCTGAATTCTCTTTTCACACCTTCCTTATCTCTTTTTTCAACATAACCTCTTTTTAAAATTGTAGAAATTGTTGGCGCATAGGTCGACGGACGACCAATTCCTAATTCTTCCAGCTTCTTTACCAGTGAGGCTTCGGTGTATCTCGGCAATGCTCTGCTAAAACGTTCCGTTGCTTTCATTTCTTTAAAAGGCAATTGCTGATTCACATTTAACGGCGGCAAAATTCCTTCTTCGTGTTCATCATCAGTTATATCTTCTTCATCTCTGTCTTCTCTGTACACTTTTAAAAATCCATCAAATTTCAACACTTCGCCTTGTGCAGTTAATTCTTCTTTATTAGTTGATATCTGAATTTTTGCAATTGTTTTTTCCAATTCAGCATCTGCCATCTGGCTCGCCATCGTGCGTTTCCAAATAAGATCATATAATCTCTTTCCGTCAAAATCATCAACGCTTGTATTTTCCATATAGGTCGGACGAATTGCTTCGTGCGCTTCCTGTGCAGATTCATTTTTATTTTTAAATTTTCTTACCTGCACATAATTTTTTCCGTACTGATTATTTATTTGATTTTTTATTGCGTTCACAGCCGTCTCACTCAAGCTCACACTGTCGGTACGCATATATGTTATCTTACCGCTTTCATATAATCTTTGCGCGAGCAACATTGTTCTGCTAACTGAATATCCCAATTTTCTGCTTGCTTCCTGTTGCAATGTTGATGTGGTGAATGGCGCTGCCGGAGATTTTTTTGCAGGTTTGATTTGAATGTCGCTCACTTTATAAGTGGCACCTATGCAACTTTTCAAAAACGCTTCCGCATTTTCTGCGGAGTTATATTTTTTTCCTTCGGCAGAAAAAACAACATCGCGATTCGAAATATCTTTTGCTGTAAACTGCGCGTCAATTCTAAAACTGCTTACGGGAGTAAATGCATTAATCTCTCTTTCTCTTTCTGCAATAATTCTTACAGCAACACTTTGCACACGGCCGGCGCTTAAATTATTTTTCATGCTCATTTTGCGCCATAAAACGGGGCTCAGTTCAAAGCCAACAATTCTGTCGAGAATTCTGCGCGCCTGTTGCGCGTTAACTAAATTCATATCCACAGTTCGCGGATTTTTTACTGCAGATTGAATTGCGGGTTTTGTTATTTCATGAAAAACAATTCGCTTTGTAGTTTTCGGATCTAAGCCAAGCACTTCACACAAATGCCAGCTGATCGCTTCACCTTCGCGGTCCTCATCCGTTGCGAGCCAAACTTCGTCGGATTTTTTTGCGAGACTTTTAAGTTCTTTTACAACTTTTTGTTTGTCGTCCGGAACAATATAACGTGGTGCATAATTTTTTGTAACATCAATTCCCATGTCTTCTTTTTCAAGGTCGCGGATGTGTCCATAACAACTTTTCACCTCAAAATCGCTCCCCAAAATCTTCTCTATTGTCTTCGCTTTCGCAGGAGACTCAACAATCAATAAATTTTTTGCCATACATTCATTAAGCGGTTTACATTCAGTTCGCCAGCGTGCAAGTTAACAGTATAACGGCGAAAGTAAAAAATTGGTACATAAAACAATTGATACAGTATTATGTTTAAAATATTTATTTTGTAACCGGCATCCGAACATTATTCAGCATCGTTGCGTCGCACTCTTGTACATTTTGTTCACTATTCAGCTCTGGTTTACAAGCGGCTAAAACAATATTTTCATTTGTGATAAAAAAATTAACTTACCAAAATATTTTCTTACTTGAACAAAGAAATAAAAATATTTCCGATAAGCGATTCCGCAGCAACAATCGAGTTAGGCAATTGCATAGATGACCAAATAAATCAAAAAATTCTTTCCATCAACGAATGGTTATCAAAAAATCCATTCACCGGAATGAAGGATATTATTATTGCGTACAGTTCTCTTTCCGTATTTTATAATCCATGCGCAGTAAAAAATAATCATCCGGATTATTCAACTGCATTTGAGTGCGTAAAAAATAAATTGAAAGAGGCCTACGGTAATTCGTCAGATAATAATATTGCATCGCAAAAAGAAATCATCCGCATACCTGTTTGTTACGACAATAAATTTGGTTGCGATCTTGATTTTGTTGCAACAGAAAAAAATATTTCCAGACAAGAAGTTATCGAACTGCATGGCTCTGTAACATACAAAGTATATATGGTTGGTTTTTTGCCCGGCTTTGCATACCTGGGAAAGCTCGATGAAAAATTAATAGTACCCCGAAAGCTGCGTCCAGAGCAGGTTGTAGCTGGTAGTGTAGGCATCACCGGTAGTCAAACAGCAATATACCCGATGAATTGTCCCGGCGGCTGGCATATCATCGGGCGAACACCCGTAAAATTATTTAATGCAGACGCTGAAATACCTATCAAACTAACACTCGATACCAACGTACAATTTTATCCTATTTCAACAGAAGAATTTGAGAGCACAAACTGGCAATAAAGAAATTTTAGAATTAAAAAACTAAAAAGAACAGAATATCTAAAATCTAACATCCCACATCTAACATCTAACATAAAATGTCTTTATCTGTTATAAAACCCGGACTGCTCGACACCATCCAGGATATTGGCCGAAATGGTTTTGCAAAGTGGGGAATTAATCCCGCCGGAGCTATGGATGTTTATGCCGCTAAAGTTGCCAACATGCTTGTTGGTAATTGCACAAATGAAGCTGTTTTGGAAATTCATTTTCCCGGGCCGCAAATATTATTTGAACAAAATGCTTTGATCGCAATTACCGGCGCAGATTTTTCCTGCACACTGAACGATGAATTATTAAAACTCTGGCAACCTGTTGTAGTAAGAAAAAATACAGTACTGCATTTTCCAAAACATCTAAGCGGTGCACGATGTTATATTGCAGTGCATGGTGGCTTTTGTTTAAAAAAATGGTTGAACAGTTATAGCACAAACCTGAAAGCCACTGCCGGCGGGTGGTTTGGCAGACAGCTAAAAAAAGGTGATGAACTTACTTTTAAAGAGAATACAATTTATTTTGCCGGTTTACTAAAAGAAGAGAATAACAAAAAAGAATTACCATGGCATGCAGATGCAAAAAAAGTTTATCGCCATCTTCATGAAATACTTTTTATTCCGGGTAATGAATGGAGTGAATTGACAGACGCATCGCAAAATATTTTTCTTGAAAATAATTTTATCATTCATCCATCGTCGGATAGAATGGGTTACCAGCTAACCGGCGAGCCAATCTCACTGAAAAAAAATTTCGATTTAATTTCAACAGGCGTAAGTTTTGGAACTATTCAGTTGTTACCAAACGGTCAAATGATTTTACTCATGGCCGATCATCAAACAACAGGCGGCTATCCGAGAATTGGTCATGTTATTTCTGCGCATCTTCCCAAACTTGCGCAACTCCGGCAAAGCGATTGCATTTATTTCAAACCTACAGATATTCAAACTGCAGAAAATTTATTATTTGAACAACAGCGGGAATTACAAGTTCTTCAGCGTTCCTGCACAGATCATTTAAACGCGATTGTATGCTAAGCATTGATCTGAATTGTGATTTGGGCGAAGGTTGTGCTAATGATGATCAGATCATGCCTTTCATCAGCTCCGCAAATATTGCGTGTGGTTATCATGCAGGAGATGAACATACAATGGAACGTACAATAAAATCAGCATTGCAAAATAATGTTGCTGTCGGAGCCCATCCATCTTTTTTTGATAAAAAAAATTTTGGAAGAAAAGAATTTTTGCTGTCGGAAGATGAATATTATAAACTGATTATTGATCAACTGAGCATCATTCAAAAAATTGCAAAAAAGTGCGGCACAAAATTGCATCATGTAAAACCGCACGGCGCTTTATATAATGCAAGCGCGAAAAATAAATCCATTGCAAATATTATTACAAAAGCTATAAATGATTTTGATAAGAATTTAATTCTTTACGGATTAAGCGGAAGCTATTCCATTACAGAAGCGGAGAAATACAAACTAAAAACAGCAAGCGAAGTTTTTGCAGACAGAACTTATCAATCCGATGGAAGCCTTACTCCGCGCGGGCTGCCGAACGCTTTAATAAATTCTGCTGATGAACTAAGCTCGCAGGTTTTGCAAATGATAAAACAACAAACTGTATTATCTGCAGATAAAATTATTATTCCTATCAAAGCCGAAACAATTTGCATTCATGGAGATGGTGAACATGCAGTTGAGTTCGCAAAACAAATCAACCACTTGTTAAACAAAAATAAAATTGAGCTTAAATCAATCGAACCGATTCTTTAGCTTTTCTTTTGCAATTTCTTTTTTTTATCCGCGTTAATCAAACTGTTCCTGCTTCAACCTCTATTTAATCATTCAAATAATTTAAAATTATGTCTGCTACTGATAATGGCAAAATGGATTATATACCTATGATTCATTTAGCGGGAATTCAAAAAAAACCGATTCGCATTTTTTATGGTGGTGCGCCGGCGCTCATCAGCAATTATTAAAAGATTATCCCTCTGAACATACAAAATATGCCGGGCTCGGCGGTGTGCTGCTCGCCACATTTGTGCTTGCCTCTTTATCTGCAGGCTATGCTATTTACAGCGTATTTGATAATTGGATGTGGGCAATTGCGTTTGCCGTTATTTGGGGGTTGATCATTTTTAATTTCGACAGGTTTTTAGTTTCCACGATGCGCAAGTATGGAGTTTCCAAGCGCAAACAAATGTTGATTGCAGCGCCAAGAATTATTCTTGCATTATTAATTGGAATCACCATTTCGCGCCCGCTCGAATTAAAAATTTTTGAAAAAGAAATTAATACAAAAGTTGCAGAGAACAGGCATCATAAAATTTTGCTCAATGATAGTTTGTTGCAGGCAGAAAATAAAACTACTTTATTAAATGCGCAGCAGGAGAGAAGCCGTTTGCTGCAAAGAAAATCGAATATAGAAGATACATTGCATCGTTTGCAACAAGCGTACATTCAGGAAGCAGATGGCACCGGCGGTTCTTTTCAGCGCGGAATTGAAAAACTTACTTTATTAAAACAACAGGCCTATAACCTCGCGCTGCAACAATTCACTCCCGAATTGCAGCAATTGACAAATCAAATAACCTACCAGGATAGTATATTAAATAACGCTACAGCTAATAATGAAATTAAAAGAAAGAATTACGAAGAAGCTGTAACTGCCAACGTTGGTTTTTTGGAAAGAAATAAAGCATTGTCTGACCTAAGTTCGCAGGAGAGCAGTGTATTTTGGGCAGATCTTTTTATTTCGTTATTAATTATTTTGATTGAGGTCGGCCCCGTTCTTTCAAAATTAATTATGACCGTCGGACCTTATGATGTTGCACTCGCAAAAACAGAATTACTGCAAATGGCAACACACGAAAATGAAATGAAACGCGACCAGCAATTATTATTCGACAAATTAAATGGACTATACGAAAAGAAAAAAGAAATGTCGGACGACCTGGTGCAAAAAATTTCTTCTCTTCAGCAAAAACATATCAACACTGAATTAGAGCGATGGGAAAAAGGAGAACGACCTATAAGAGATAAAGCAGCAATAGATGATTTGCTCAGAAATATAAAAAATCAATACGATTTTAAAGAAGAAAACATTATTTAATTGAACATTTTCAAATTAGCTAATCAGCCAATTGGCTGATTAGCTAATTTAATTATTGAACTCCCTGCATACCGTTTTGCATGCTATCCATATCTGCTTTTGTATTTTTACGTTTGAATAAGGAAACATCAAATTTTCCAAAACGATAATTGAATTGCAAACGGAAAAATTGCGGATCTCTTCTTCTGTTATATTCTTGCGTAAAAAACGGAGATGAGGTATATACATCAGCAACTCTCGAACGGAAAATATCATTCACACTTAATGTTAACGAAGCCGCTTTATTTTTCATGAACTCATATTTCAAGGCAGCATCAACGCCGCCGTTTGGTTTCGTATATCCTTGCGCGTTACCACTCACTGTGCTACCAAAACCTCTTCCACTTGTGTTACTTCCGCCAGCAGTTCCACCCGGCGGCAAAACTGTTTTTGAAGTGTAATCGCCCGTTAGCTGAAGTGTAAAATGTTTTGATAATTTGAAAGTGTTATTAATTTTAGCAAACCAACTATATGTTTGGCCAACTGTTGGAACAGCAATATTTGTCGCGTTGATCTTCGATGTAAAAATATTTATGTTGCTGGTAATATCCCACCATTTTGTTACGCTGTTTCTTCCTATCACTTCAAATCCGCCAACAAAACTGGAATTAGCATTTACAAACGTATTCAATATTACAGTTGAATCATTGAGAGGATTTTTGCTTGAATCGGAGTAACCGGTTATCAAATCTGTTGTGTATTTATAATAAACAGAAGCGATAAATGTGTTATTGCCGGGAAATGTTTTTTGATAAGTGAGTTCAAACGAATTGGTGAACTGTGGTTTTAAATTGGGATTTCCCTGGCTTAGGTTCAAAGAATCAGAATAGTTTGTAAAAGGAAAAAGCTGAAAGAAATTCGGGCGATCAATCCGGCGTGTATAGCTCAATTGCATTTCCTGGTCGCCGCCTAATTTTTGCGTTAAGAAAGCGCTCGGAAAAAGATCTATAGGATATTTGTTGCTGAAATTTCCGGTTGTATCCGGATTATCTTTTACCGCATAGTTAGAATTGCCGTTGTATGTCGATCCTTCTGCACGCAATCCTACCTGGTAACTAAAATCTTTTATTGCATTTGTATAACTAACGTAACCCGCATAAATTTTATCGTGATAATTATATTGAGAAGATAAAAGGGGTTCTAATATAAAAGTATTGTTCGGCGGAACTATTATGCCGATATCATTTACGCTCGCAACATTTCTTGCTGAAATGCGCGCGCCTGCTTCTATTTTTGATTTGTCGGAAATAGGGTTTGTAAAATCCGTTTGTGCAGTCACGTATTGATTAGTTCCGGAGCCAATTTGCTGCTGTGTGTATATGCTGCTTAAACTGCCGCCTTTTTCATCATAAATATTTGATGCAATAAGATTGTTATTTTGATTTTTACCATAGCCGTAATTTGCATTTGCAGTCCATTCCTCACCCGATCTTGGAAAAGTATGTTTGTAGCTTAACATTCCGCCGTGATTATTAAAAAGCGCATCTGTTGTTGAATACCTGTTTGTGTAGGATGTAACTGTTCCCGATGGAAAAAGCGTATCCACATATAAATCGCTGTTGATATACGGTGTAAATTTTCCATGAACCAAATATCCTGAAACGGAAATTGTATTTCTGTTATCGAGAAAATAATCAATTCCTGCGCGGCCGAACGCAAAATATCCTGTGCTTACACTGTGGTCGTACTGTTGAAGACTATCATAAGGGTGAGAAAAAAAAGAATAACGATCGGTGATACCGGGAGAGATAGATTTACGTTGCCCGAAATTTCCGGCAGCAAATACATTGAACTTTCCTTGTTTCACATTTATATCTCCGCCGAGATTAACCTTGCCACGTTGATCAACGCCGGCTCTGACATTACCATTATAACCGGCCTTTCTGTTTTTCTTCAAAACAATATTTAAAATTCCCGATGTTCCGCCGGAAGCATCATATTTTGCGCCGGGGTTTGTAATTATTTCAACGCTTTGAATTGCATCTGCAGGAATTTGATCGAGAGTTAATGTTGTTGGCAAACCATCTACCAAAATAGTTGGCGACGCATTACGTAAAGTAACATTACCATCTATATCCACGGCAACAGACGGAACATTTTTCATTACGTCCGTAGCTGTTCCGCCCGCGGCAGAAATATCTTTTTCTACATTATAAATTTTTCTGTCGGCGCCGAGTTGTATCAATGGTTTTGAAGCTGTAATAGTTACCTGATCTAAAGTTTGAGTTTCTGCTTCTAATTTAATATTCCCCAAATCCTTATCAACAGCATTTAATGCTTGTTGCATATCGCCGCCTTGTCCAAATTTTAAATTAAATGCTACTTTTTGATCGTAAGGTTTGTATCCGATTGCAGTGATTTTAAGATGAAAGCTGCCGAAGATTGGAAGATTTTCCAGGCTGAAATTTCCTTTCGATTCTGTAATCATACCGGAAATAGGTACATCTTTTCTTTTTTTAGTTGCAGTATCCATTTTATTTTGATAAAGCTGAACAGATACGCCATCAATTCCTTTATTAGTTTTCGAGTCTACTATTTTACCATAGAAATGACCAATGCTCGGCGGCGCCTGGCCACCTTGTCTTCCACCTCCCATCGGAAACTGCGCATAGGCCTGCGTTAAAAAACTCCCCAAACATAAAACCAACAGTAACTTTCTCATGTAAATATTTTTCATTTGGACGCAAAGATCATTGCAAAAATTCACTAATGAAATTCATTCTTTATTAGCGGTATAATTCGGCGATGGAAGGGCTAAGAAGCAAGGTGCAGGACTCAAGTAACAAAGTATAAGAAGAAGCCTGCTTAATCAGCATTTCCCGATTCTTGTTTCTTGTTTCTTGATTTTATTTCATCAACAACGTTATCAAAATTTGCAGCAGCCCGATAAAAAAACCTAATGCCGCGCCGATCACTTCTACAAAACGAAATTCTTTTGTTAATATCTGATTTAACATCTTCTCTAATTTTTCGGAAGAAAATGCAGCAACTTTTTCTACAACTATTCTTTCCAAATCAAGATCGTGCTTTAAATTATTTATGTAATTTTTTATTATCACCGGAAAAAGTTCTGCAAGCTCCTGCATAAAAACCTGTTTCAGTTGATTGATCGTTTTATCTCCGATGAACATGGAAATGACCGGCATATTTTCTTTCAGCTTCACTCGAAGGAAATGATCGATATGGCTTTCCACAGCGGGTAAAATTTTTTGCACATTTTCAGGATGAGTGAGCGTTTCTTCAATATCGCTGAACGAAAGTAATTCCTGCCCAACAATTTTACCTAAGCTTTCTGCAATTTGGTTTTGTCTTTTAGGAAAAATTCCCTGCAAAGTGAACCACAAAATTTTCTTAGGTTTTCTCGGATGGAATAATAATTTAAGCGCCATCCATATGGTGAGCCAGTGAATAAAAGCGGAGATGATTGGAATTGTATAGAGCCATGGGTTCATAAATAATTTTTTATGCAAAAGCCCGAAGCATTAGTCCGGGCTTTGCAAGAGTGGGAGGATGATGGGTCTCGAACCCACGGCCTTCAGTGCCACAAACTGACGCTCTAACCAACTGAGCTACACCCTCCGTAAAAACAAGGCAACAAAAGTAAATAAAAAATGTGTACGTTAATCATGGTCTACAGTTGATGCAAGAACAAATAGCCAACAGCTAATAGCTAATGGCTAATAGCTATGAACTACCAACACTCAACCATTCATCAAAATGGCTCGTTAATTGTTTTAATAATTGCAACAAGCCTTTAGTTTTATCGTTATTTTTGAGTATGTCAAAATTTGTTCAATATATGTTCAATAAAAAAAATTTACCTGTTGTTTTGATTGTTATGGGTTGTGGAATTTTTGTCGCGTTTCGTTCCCTCGGTTTCAAAGGAGATCCTCCCAGCAAGTATGAAAAAATTCTGCGCGATGTTGGTGTAATGCTGGAAGATGTGCATTATAGCCCGAAAAATATTGATGATAAATTCTCCAAAGAAGTTTTTACCAAATATTTAAATGAAGTTGATAATGAAAAAGACGTTTTACTGAAAGCAGATATTGATGCTCTTCGTAAATACGAAACAAAAATTGACGACGAAATTTTGGGCAAATCATCCATTCAGTTCGAACCTGCGGTTGTAGCTGCATTGAAAAAAAGACTTCCCGAAACGGAAGCGCTCTATAAAGAAATATTATCTCATCCTTTTGATTTTTCCAAAGATGAATCTATTAGTGAAGATTACGACAAAATGGATTTTCCGAAAAATGATGCGGAAAGAAAAGAAACCTGGAGAAAACGTTTAAAATATCTTGCTTTGGAAAGATACGATGACTTGCTGGATCAGCAGGAAGCAGCTAAAAGTAAAGCTGGCTATGTTGTAAAAACAAATGCAGAGCTTGAAAAAGAAGCAAGGGATAAAGTGATGAAATTAATGACCCGTTATTATGAAAGATTGAACAACAAAATTAACGATGATGACAGGTTTAATATGTTTGTTGAAACAATTGTACAAACCATGGATCCGCACACAGATTATTTTCCGCCTGTAGATAAAAGATATTTTGATGAACAAATGAGCGGTCATTTTTTTGGCATTGGAGCCACATTGAAAGAAGAAGACGGAAATATAAAAATCGGGGAGTTACTAACGGGCATGCCTGCGTGGAAATCCGGCCAGATAAACAGCGGCGATATTATTTTAAAAGTAGCACAGGGAAGCCAGGAACCTACAGATCTGACAGGATATGAAACAGAAGATGCTATAAAATTAATTCGCGGAGAAAAAGGAACTGAAGTTCGTCTTACCATAAAAAAACCAGACGGCACAGTTAAAGTGGTTCCTTTAATACGCGATGAAATTGTGCAGGATGAGACTTTTGCAAGAAGTGTGATTGTAAATGACGACAAAGGAAAAATAGGTTACATATACCTGCCGGAATTTTATGCTGATTTTGAAAATCCAAAAGCGCACAGATGTTCCATTGATGTTGCCCGTGAAATATTAAAATTGAAAGATGAAAAAGTTGACGGCATTGTTATTGACCTGCGTAATAACGGCGGTGGTTCTTTATATGATGTAGTGCAAATGGTTGGATTGTTCATAGATCAGGGACCCGTTGTTCAGGTGCGCGACAGAGACGGCAAACCTCATGTATATAATGACCAGGATAAAGGTATCTTGTATGACGGGCCCTTAGCCGTTATGGTAAATGAATACAGTGCCTCAGCATCAGAAATTTTTGCTGCCGCCATCCAGGATTATAAAAGAGGAGTTATCATCGGCAGCACATCAACCTATGGTAAAGGAACCGTACAAAGAAACATTGAGTTAGATAAATCTCTCGGATTTTCCGACGCTAATAATGATCTCGGAACGATCAAACTTACATTGCAAAAATTTTATCGCATCAACGGAGGTTCAACGCAATTGCGCGGCGTAGCATCAGATATTGTTTTACCCGATCTTCTTGAATATTCAAAAGTTCGCGAAAAAGATAATCCCGATGCATTACCGTGGGATGAAATTCAGAAAGCAAATTATTCCACATGGAGATATGCGTACGATCTTACTCCCATTGAAAAAGCAAGTGAACAGCGCTTAAAAAATGATTCAGCTTTTACCATCATTAATAAAGATGCTGCATGGATAAATGCACAAAATGATAAATCGCATTCGCTGAATATTGAAAAATACCGCGAGGAGCAAAAGAAATGGAAAACAACCGCAAAGCAAATTGAAACGCTTAGCAAACTTACAACTGAATTAAAAATAGAAACATTACCCCAGGATGCTGGTAAGTATGACAATGATAAAGATAAAGCCGACCGTTATGCCAAATGGGTAAAGAGTTTACAAAAAGATATATGGCTTAATGAAGCAGTGAAAGTTGTTGATGATATGGTTGCATCAAAAAGCCTTGTTTATAACAAATAATTTTTTCACTAAGAATTTAAAAGCTGGATTAATTTTAATCCGGCTTTTTTTTTCACACATTTGTGTATGGAAATTATTTTGAATCACCTCAAACGATTGCTTTGTTTTTTATTTATTGCTTTAAGCATTCCTTCCCACGCTCAGCAAATAAAAGACACGACTATTACTGTTCATTTCAACAGCAATGTATATTTATTAAGCTCAATTGAAACTGCGAGTTTAGATTCATTTTTCTCCAAAAAGCAAAACATCACTATTAAAAATATTTCCGGCTATACAGATACGGTTGGCAGCGAAAAAAGCAATCTTATCTTATCACATAAAAGAAATGAATCGGTGATCAATTTCTTGAAAAATAATTTTTCAATAGAAAATAATTTCATTGTAACTGATTTTGGAGAAACAAATCCAGTCAGCCAAACAGATAATGCATTAAACAGGAGAGTGGAAATTTCGATTCAATTAAAAAAGGTTTCACCGGATACAACTGTTGTGCAACAAGAACCCACTCAAATAAAAAAACTTGTTCTTGATAAATTGTATTTCATACCTAACGAACCAATACTGGAAAATTTTTCATTGGATTATCTTAAAAGTATATCCGCAATTTTAAAAACATACACGACCGAAAAATTTGAAATCCGCGGACATGTTAATTGCCCGCTTTCTGTTCCTCCGAATTCTGATTTCATGAAAAAAATGAATGAACTTTCCGAAAACAGGGCGAAAACAGTTTTTGAAATTTTAAAAGACAATGGAATTCCAGCGGAAAGAATGACCTATAAAGGAATGGGCAACACCGAAATGGTATATCCTCACGCTGCAACTGATGAAGAAAAAAGAAAAAATATGCGCGTGGAAATTTTCATCATCACTAATAATTAAGGAATCATTATTCAATTTTGGTTCGGCTGGATATGACCGTTATACCGATACCCAAAATAGCAATTAATCCAAGGGAAACCCTGAGGCTGCTTATTTGCGCAATAAAACCGATGCAGGGCGGCCCAAACAAAAAACCAAAATAACCGATTGTAGAAACCGCTGCCAGCGCAACACCGGGTGATAAAATTTTCGATTTGCCGGCAAGTCCATACACAAAAGGTATCACTGATGAAACACCCGCGCCCACCAGCAAAAAACCAATCATTGCGGTTATGAAATATGGAAAAACAACCGCAATAGTTAAACCGGTAGCAGTTAGTATTCCGCTGACCTGTAAAATTTTTTTCAAACCATTTCGTGTAGCAAACCAATCGGCAACAAATCGCCCGCTTGCCATCGTACACATGAAAGCAGTGTAACCAGCAGCAACTAATTCTTTTGGCGGTTGAATAATTTTACTGAAATATACGCCGCTCCAATCGAACATTGCGCCTTCGCAAATCATACTGCAAAAAGCAATAAATCCCAGGCTTATTAATGATTTATCCGGAAAAGCAAATACAGGCTGCTGCTCTTCCGTTTTACTGATATCGTTCGCAAGAAGAAATCGTGAAGCGCTTAAAATAATTAAGCCGGCAATAATTGTAATAATAAGAAAATGCTGGTATGGAAGAAATTTTAACCCGATTAATAAAACTCCGATTGCAGCCCCGGTAAATCCTGCAACACTCCAAACGCCATGGTAAGACGCCATTATCGAACGGCCATAAATTTGTTCAGTGCCAACTGCCTGGGCATTCATAGATATATTAAGAATATTTCCTGCAATGCCAAACACAAATAAACAAAATACTAACTGCCATGCATATGTAACAAATCCAAGCATAGGCAAAGTAATTGCATAAACTGTTGCAGCGCATATAACAATATATTTACTGCCAAATTTTGCAACCATCAATCCTGCAAATGGCAGTGATAATAACAATCCCATCGGAAGACCCAGTAAGATGCCACCTAAAGCTGCATTACTTAAATGTAATTTTGATTGAATGTCGGGAATGCGTGATGCCCAGCTTGAAAAACATAAACCTGCAAGAAAAAAGAAACTGCTAACCGCAAAACGGAGAAGTTTTTTTTGACGGCTTTCTGCAAAAGACAGTTGGTTCAATAGCAAAACAATTAGAATGGGAAACGAAATTAAGCAATAACAACTATAAATATCTTTCTTTAATGATTTTAATATGATGCTCCGGGTGACCTGCGCAAATAAAACCTATTGCCAGCACATTAATAGTTTTATTGCTTGCTGTTCCGGTGGATAACAATTGTTCATCATCAAATGATTCAAAAAGCAGCTCGGTTGATTTACGAACTGTTTTAAATTCTTCAACCAAATCTTTCCATTTTCTATTCTTAATTTTTGCGTTTTGTGCCCATGTATTTTCATCAAAACTCGGAAGATGAGTTGCGTCTTTCCTGGCAAATGTAACTGCGCGATATGCAAACACACGCTCTCCGTCAATTAAATGCTGGAGTATTTCTTTGATTGTCCATTTGCCTTCAGCGTATGCATAATCAATTTTTTTTCGCGGAATTGTTTTTAAAAATTTTTTTATTTGCGCGCCACTTTTTTTTATTGCTTTTGATACATTTTCTTCTTGAACGAGATTAATATATGGTTGATAAAATTCCGCAGCTATACAATCTTTTTTAGTAGGCATTTTTTTATAAATGTAAAAAATAATACCGGACAAAATATCCGGTATTTGAAAAATTAATTTAGTGCGTTGTTTATTCTTTTTTTGTTTTTAAAGTGGCTTTCGGAAGCTCCTTTTTATTTCCTTCGGTAGTTAAAGTGTACGCTAATTTTACTGCACCATAGGCGTTAATAACGCCGCCGGAAGTGCTTATGTCCGATAGGTTAACCATATCCGATTCTGTGCCGGGTTTTTTTACTTTATCAGGAATTTGCGTTGCAGATTTTTCAATACAATATTTAACCTGCTCTGCTGTGAGTGAAGGATAATATTCCATGATCAGCGCGGCAACGCCAGTTACAACAGGAGCCGACATACTTGTTCCCTGTAAGTTTCCGTAATTATTTCCGCCGGGAAGTGTAGAATAAATTTTTGTTCCCGGAGCAAATACATCAACTTCTTTTTTTCCATAGTTAGAAAATGAAGCAGTATAACTTTTAAAACCTGGTTCAGCCTGGGGATCGCTGCTGGCGCCAACTGTTATCCAGTTGCTGGCTTTACCTGTGTGGTTTTTAAATTCGGGCGATGGAAAATTATCTGTGGTGTCAACATCTTCACCATCGTTGCCCGCTGCGTGAACTAATAAAACACCTTTGCTTTCTGCATATTTCACGGCTTCATCAACCCATTTTTTTTCGGGAGAAATATCTTTTCCAAAACTCATATTAACAACCTTCGCTCCGTTATCAACAGCATATCTTATTGCAAGTGCAATATCTTTATCATGTTCATCTCCGCCGGGTACTGCGCGAATCATCATTATTTTTACATTGTCTGCAATTCCATCAATTCCTTTTCCATTGTTTCTTTCGGCGCCGATAATTCCGGATACATGTGTTCCATGCATTGGCTCTCCGGCCATGATATCGTTATTGCCGTAATATTTATCGTTTATATCATTTTCATTATCCTGAACAATTTTTTTGCGGAAATCTTCAGGCGCTTTTTCTTTTGCTTCGGATTTTTTTTCCTGTGCGTTTACATATTCATTGAAATCACTTAAAAAAGCTTTGTTGGTAACGTCCATAATTTTATTTTCTCTGAAAGAAAACATCATTATTTCCTTAGCTCTTTTTGTATCCGGTGTTGTTACCTGGAAAGTATCCAATTCATTTCCGGTGTATTCTTTTTTTCCTATTGCATTTTGCAAAACGCTGTCGCTGATGATTGATGCAGTCAACACTCTTTTTAAAAGAACGAGATCTGCAGTGTTATCAGAACCGTCGCCCATCAATCTTTTTTTTGCTTTTAACCACATCTGGTAATTTTCAGCATCATCGCCGGTAAGTGAATTGGGATCAAAATCCGGAGCTTCGAATCTTGTTTTGAATTCATAATAAACTCTTGCATCTTCACCGGAATCATCAGTTACATTTTTTCCATCTTTTCCGCCAATAAAATTCCAGCCATGCACATCATCAACATAACCGTTATGATCGTCATCAATTCCATTTCCGGGTATTTCTTTTGGGTTTGTCCATAAAACATCTTTCAAATCTTCATGCAAAGTGTCCACGCCGGAATCAATCACAGCAACAATAACAGATTTGCTTTTTAAATTTTTTAAGTGCAGAAATTCGTACGCTTTATTCAAACTGATTCCGTAATAACCATCCTGCTGTTTATCCATCAAATGCCAGCCATTGGGTAAATCTTGTTTTGCGGATGTTCCCTGCGCAAAAATGGAGAGATTTAATACAAGCATCAAAAGGGTACACACTAATAGTTTCAGACCGCGCATTATTTTTGTTTTAATTAGAAATTTTGTTTGAGAAAAAATAATCCGTAAAAATAATTAAACAGAAGCCATCCATAAATTTAATTTATATGGATGGCTTAATAAAGTTGTTAAAATTGTTTTGCGATGGTTATCTGAGTTATTGTTGCGACAATTTTAATTCCACGCGCCTGTTTTTTTCTTTGCCTTCAGAGGTATTATTATCCGAAATCGGATGCTCTTCTCCAAAACCTTTTGAGGTAAGGCGATTTTCAGGAACTCCTTTTTTAACAAGATAATTTTTAACAGCGGCGGCTCTTAGTTGTGATAATTTTAAATTCAATTCAGGAGTGCCGGTGTTATCTGTATAGCCTTCGATTGTTAAATGCAATTCGGGATGAGCTATTAACAGAAGCGCCAGTTGGTCCATCGCTTTGTAAGAAATTATAGATAACCTGTCGCTGCCCACAGAAAATAAAATATTTTTAGCAGTATAATTTACTTTCTCTTTTATTTCTTTTTTAATTTCGGGACAACCGTTGTTAGCAGCAGTTCCCGGCACATCGGGACATTTATCTTCTTCATCATTCACGCCATCGTGATCTCTATCCGGAATCGGGCAACCATTATATCTTGCAACGCCTGCAACTGTTTTGCAAGAATCGTGTTCATCATCAATTCCATCTCCATCCGTATCAGGGACAGGACAACCGTGATATCTCGCAACTCCAGGAACTGTTTTGCAAGAATCATGTTCATCATCAATTCCATCATGATCTGTATCGGGAATCGGACAGCCATTATACCTTGCGAAACCCGGTATTGTGGGGCACAAATCCTGGTCATCGGGAACCCCATCTTTATCCGTGTCTTTGATAACATGTTTAGATTTTGCAACCGGAGTTGGCTCTGAAGTTTTTCCGAGCCAAATTCCTAAAGTAACGCCCATAACCTGGTGATGAAAAGTTCCGGTATAAGGTGCGTTATAAAAATTACTTAGTCCATGGCTTATATAACCACTGAACGTTACACTTCCAAATTCGAGCCCTGCTTTTGCGTTGATGCCAAAATCAAATGTTTTATATTTTTCAACGGCGTTGCCAATTTGCAACGGATCTTTTTCTGTTGTGTATGAATTTGTAGTATCGTGCTGCGTGAGCATTTGAGTTGAAAACGAACCATTATAAATGAAAGAAAAATACGGACCAGCACCTATAAAGAAATTATTTTTATGATTTGCAGACAATGGAATTTTATAAGTGAGATAAAATGGTATCTCTATATATCCCATGCTGAGTGTATTTTTTGTGTACACCGTATCCAGCGATGTGCTATCAATTAAATTATTATTTTTTGTGTACTGGCGTCCTTTTGAAGTGTAATTGATTGCAGGTTGAAAGAAAAATCTTTTGCTAAGAGGAATCTCAAGGTTAACGCCAAAATGAATTGCCGTGCGTGAAGAATAATATGGTTTGACAGCAGTATCCCAACCGGGAATATTATTGCTTTCAATTACGCTGGCAGAATGAAAACCGATTTCACCACCAAGTTTTATCTGTGCATTAGAAGTGAAAAATGCCGCAATGAAAATGAATAGTAATGGTAAATTTTTTCTCATAATCTGATTGTTTCATAGAATATGCTGAACATTAAAATCTATAACGTTGGAAAACGGCTATTATTTTGAGTAGAAAGTAATTAGATTATAGTAAACGCGTAGATGACCAAAGTTATGCCGATGAAGTGATTGCGACGCAACGATGATGCCATGAAAACTGATGCTGGTATCAATAATAAAAAACTAAAAAAGAAAAAACTAAAGACTAAAAAAAGAAAAACTAAAAAAAAATTATAGATCGAATTTAATTCCCTGGGCTAAGGGAAGATTTGTGGAATAATTAATGGTATTTGTTTGCCTGCGCATATAGGCTTTCCATGCATCGCTGCCGCTTTCGCGACCGCCGCCGGTTTCTTTTTCGCCGCCAAATGCGCCGCCGATTTCTGCGCCGGATGTGCCGATATTTACATTTGCAATTCCGCAATCGCTTCCCGCAGCTGAAAGAAATTTTTCGGCTTCGCGCAAATTTAAAGTCATGATGGACGAAGACAAACCCTGCGGAACATCATTTTGAATTGCAATTGCTTCATCGAGCGTTTTGTATTTTATCAAATATAAAATCGGCGCAAAAGTTTCGTGGTGCACAATTTTATAATCCGGCTTCACTTCTGCAATGCAAGGTTTTACATAGCATCCGCTTTCGTATCCGTCTCCTTGCAACACGCCGCCTTCAACAATAAATTTTCCGCCTTCTTTTTTACATGCTTCAATGGAATTTAAATAAAGCTGAACAGCATCTTTATCAATCAAAGGACCAACATGATTTTTTTCATCCAAAGGATTTCCAATTTTTAATTGATGATATGCTTCAATTAATTTTTCTTTTATTTTTTCATAAATACTTTCGTGAATGATAAGTCTGCGCGTTGTTGTGCAACGTTGACCAGCAGTTCCAACTGCACCAAATATTGCGCCGCGAACTGCAATATGTCAAATCTGCATGTTCGGAAATAATGATCGCGTTGTTGCCGCCGAGTTCCAATAACGATCTTCCCAAACGTGCGCCCACAGCAGTTCCTATAGCTTTACCCATTCTTGTAGAGCCGGTTGCGGAAATCAATGGAATTCTCGAATCGTGCGCCATCCATTCACCAACTTCTCTATCTCCGTTTATTAAACTGCTCACGCCTTCGGGAACATTATTCTTTTCAAAAACTTCTGAAACAATTTGCTGGCAGGCAATTGCGCATAACGGCGTTTTTTCGACGGCTTCCAAATGCAAACATCGCCACAAACCCATGCTATCATGCTGTTCCAACTCCAAACTGCAACAGGAAAATTGAAAGCAGAAATTATTCCTACAATTCCGAGCGGATGCCATTGTTCATACATCCTGTGCGCAGGACGTTCGCTGTGCATCGTCAGTCCGTGAAGCTGTCGCGATAATCCAACAGCTAAATCGCAGATGTCGATCATTTCCTGCACTTCGCCATAACCTTCCTGCAAACTTTTTCCCATTTCATAAGAAACTAATCTTCCTAAGGATTCTTTATTTTTTCTCAGGGCTTCTCCGATTTGCCGAACTACTTCTCCGCGTTTTGGCGCAGGCCATAAACGCCATTCAATAAATGCAGCTTGCGCTTTTGCAATAACTGTTTCATATTCTTCTTTGGAAGTAGTTGTTAAGGATGCAATTAATTTTCCGTCGACAGGTGAGGAGGACTGAATTTTTTTTGATGAAGAGCTTAACCAGTTTTTACCTGTTGATGAGCCGGAATTATTTTTTTCAATTTTAAGTTCACTTAGTATGTCCATAAAAAAAGCTTGCGATTTAAAAAAACCGCAAGCAAGTTAGGAAATTAACTGCTATCAAATTCCTAACTAAACTTAAAATCTACTATGAAAAAAAGCGTACAAAAAAACTGTACGTGAAAAACGCTTTTTGTTTTGTCGAAGAAATATTTATTCATAAAACTATTTACATAAAACTTTAGCGCGAATTAATTTAGGCAAACAGTTAAAAAATGCCGGAGTATATATCAGCTGCCCATCTTTTTATCCATTTCGGCAAAAAAACTTTCGCTGTAACTGATGCCGATAGGAATTTCTTTATCGCCGATCTTTATTTTGCTTTTACTTACGTTTGCAATTTTACTTATAGGCACAATGTAAGAGCGGTGAACACGCATAAATTCTTTAGGAGGTAATTTTTGTGTGATGGTTTTTAATGTCATTAGTGTAAGAACCGATTTTTGCGGAAGATAAATTTTTATATAATCATCCAATCCTTCAATGTAAATGATGTCTTTCAGATTTATTTTCACCATTTGATAATCTGATTTTACGAAAATATATCCTTCTGCAAGTTCCTGGCTGTTGGTGTATTCAATATATTCTTTTGCTTTATAAATAGCTTTGAGAAAACGATCGTATTCAATCGGCTTCAATAAATAATCGATAGCATCTACATTAAAACCGTCAACTGCATATTCGCTGAAAGCCGTTGTAAAAATAACAGCAGTTGTTTTTTTAGCTATGAGTTTTGAAAATTCAATGCCATTGATATCCGGCATTTGAATATCAAGAAATATCAAATCGACAGATTCATTATCTAAAATTTTTTTTGCTTCATAGGCATCCGTAAACGTGCCTTTCAAATCGAGAAAATATATTTTGGCAATATATTTTTTCAGCACTTCCAGAGCGAGTGGTTCATCGTCAACAGCAATGCATGTAATCATTATAAATCAATTTTTAAATTCACTTTATAAGTTGAGTCGTTGTTATCAATATCAAGAGTGTACCTGCTACGATATAATAATTCCAGCCTGCGGCGACTGTTATTAATTCCAATCCCGGTATTTTCTGCAGGTTTTAATAAAGAGCTCTTGTGTTTATTATTTTTTACGCTGAAAAAAAGCTCATTGTTTTCTATTCTGAGCAAAATAATTATCGGAGAAATTTCTCTTGTGCTTATTCCGTATTTAAAAGCATTTTCAACAAAAGGCAAAAATAACAACGGAGATATTTTTTTTGCGATCGGATCTCCTTCAATGGTAAAATCAACGCTGGATTTATCCGTCAACCTTAATTTTTGCAGTTCAATATAATGCCTGATGAACTGAATTTCTTTTTCAACCGGCACTTCATCATTTTTTGCTTCGGTTAAAACATAACGCATAATGCTCGAGAGTTTCATCACCGCTTCTGCTGTGTGTTTTGAGCCATCTGCGGCGAGCGAATAAATATTATTGAGCGTGTTAAATAAAAAATGCGGGTTGATTTGTGATTTCAAAAAAGATAACTCCGTGTTTAATTTTTCATTTTCAATTTCTTTATTCCGCTGTTCAGTTAAAAACCATTGCGTGATTACTCTTAATCCTGTACTTACAGCAAACACCAGCGAAAAAATTGCAATTGAACCCGCAGACAGAAGCGGAGGCAAAAGATTTCTTGGTCTTGGGTTGCGTCGGATTATGGGCGGAAGCAATCGCAAAGTATCGCTGAAGTAATGATATAATCTTGGAAAGAGTCCGAAGAAAAGTAAGAATATAACGCTGATGAGTATGTAAAGAATTACTTTTTTCCGATTTAATAATTTTGGAATAAGCAGGAAAAAATTCAAATAATAAAAACCTATATACAGGAAATTGATCAATACAAAATAAAACGAAAATGATTGTGCAGGAATAAATGAGCCCTCTCTTTCGCGCGGTAAAAAAGCAAAAGGCAGCAATAAAAAGCATGCCCATGCTGCGATATGAATAATTACCTGAAAGATTATTTTACCTGACTTCATAAAAACTTACTGAGTGAATATTAACTGCACAAAAATTGCAGAAATAATGTCACCAAAACTATTTCACTTTATATAATACTAAAGTTAAAACGGATAAGAGAATATTTTTTTTCTATAGAATTAGATGAATGTGGCTTAAAAATCGGTGAATGAAAATAAAAAAGCCGAAGCGTTTTGCCCCGGCTTTTTTATAAAACTATTTTTTAGAAGTTGAATGCAAATTTTGTAAAAATTCTCATACCATTATAGCCCATTTGTACCGCATCGAATGGCCCGCCCGATTCGCTGTCTCCCCACGATGCATTTTTAGCGCCGGCAGTTGCTGCCAAATCAGGATGTACATTGAATATATTGTCTACACCAAAAACCCATGATACATTTTTATTGATCTTGTAAGACAAATACAAATCAGTTGTGACCTTACCATGAAAAACAAAATCTTCAGGAACAACGCCTGAGCCGTCATCTTTTTCAACATAAGGATCGTATCCTAATCCGGCATCTGAAATACCTGTGCCACCAGGGCCGCCAGCAGGCGCATTGGGAAGACTCGAATAACCATAACCCAGCGTTGTAAGTTTTCCAAAATAAGTGATATGCGTTCCAACAGAAATATCTTTCATAGCGTATTCAACATTCAGAGAAAATTTAGCCTTAGGAGCAGATGCTTTTAGAAACGCTTGTTCCCTCGAACTAAAAAATGTTTGCTGATCAAAATAACTGTCGTTTAACGGAGCAGGAATATTTATTTTATCAATAGTTATATTCTGGATATTTCCTGCAAATAAAAATTTAAGTTTATTTCTGCCGATTTTTTCAGAGTAATCCATTACGATATCAATTCCTGTATTTGTTGTATTCACAGCATTTGCAAAAAACTGAACTGAATTTACCGGCGGTGAAATATCTGTAGGCATGTATGGAGCTAACTGTGGTAAGGTTGCAGCGAATTGTCCTGAAAAAATAACCCTGTTCTTTAACTTAACCATGTATCCGTCTACAGTTATGGTGAAATTGCTCATCGGTTTCCATGCAAAGCCTAAGCTTGCATTAACAGATTGCTCTTGTTTCAATGGTGGAATGCCTGCTGCTCTTGCAACTGCGCTTGTATTTGGCGCGAGCCAGATATATTGTAAAGAATTGGCTACAATATTTGTGTTGATATTGCTGAAATTAATTTGCTGAAGCGATGGCGCTCTGAAACCCGTGCTAACTGAACCTCTTAAATTAAAATTGTCGGTTAATTTATAGCGCGTAGCCAATTTGTAGGTATTTACAAATCCAAAATCAGAATAATTTTCGAGGCGAATGGCGCCATCCAACAACCATTCTTTGGTAACATCCAAAGCCGCGTCAATATATCCTCCAACATTTGTTCGGGTTGCGTTCACAACATCCGTCGGACGAAAACCCGGAAAACCTTCTGAGCCGGAAGCCACATCAACGCTATCACCAACAATAGGATAATATCTTGCGGGAATTTTATAACCATATGAATCATTCTCCCCGTTATATATTTTGTATTGTTCAAAACGGAATTCACCGCCAAAAGAAAAAGTCAATCCCTGCGCAACAGAACTAAATCGCTTGCTCACGTCAAGATTGGCAGTATTTTGAAGAAAGTCAAATCCGCCATCATCAAAACGTGTTTTAGTTGCCGCTTCGCTTCCCGGCAATGTGGCATTGAAAGTTTTGTTGCCGTAATAATGAAAATCGTTATAGCCGATTGCATTGCTAAGATCCCAATCCCATCCATTTCCGATTGTTCCCCTAAATCCTAATGCTAGCGACATATCGGTGATGTAAACATCTTCTTCGGGATCGTAAAAAACATTTGCGGTATCAAGAGATCCTTTTGTAGGATCAAATACTTTCATAATTCCCGGAACAAAAATTAAATTTCCGTTTGCATCTGTAGGAAATTTTTCAGGATGAGCTGCAAAATTTCTTGTCCATGCATATACATTGGAATGTTTATGATTGTAGCCGCCGTAGGAATAAAAAGTTGTTTTTGTTCCGGCAACCGGTATTTCTAAATTAAACATCGCGCCTGCTGTTGTAATAGATCCATCTCCAAATGCTCTGCGGTAAGGTGCGATGTAAGGTGCAACCAATTTGGAATTGGGATTTGTTGACCAGTTGGTATCGGGAAGCGCTCTGAAAGTTTTTCCTTCAGTTAATAAGTTTGCGCCGAAATTTATAAAGCCTCCGTTATTACCAATCGGCAATCCATAATTCAAACTGGCTTTAAATGTTTGTCCGTCTAATTGCGAACCTGTATAATACTGACTTGGATCTACATTATTAAGTGTATTGTATTTGTGGTCATAGTATCCGCTGTAACCAACATCAAAAGTGAGTTTCCGCACATCTTTTTTTAGAATGATATTGATAACGCCGGCAATGGCATCCGAACCATATTGTGCAGAAGCACCATCACGCAATATTTCTACGCGATCAATCGCCGCTTCTGGTATTGAGTTTAAATCAGTGCCCGAATTTCCACGCCCGCGCGTTCCGAATTCATTTACAAAAGCTGCCAGGTGATATCTTTTTCCGTTAACAAGAACAAGTGTTTGGTCGTAACCAAGTCCGCGCAAACTGGCAAAGTCAATGGCATCGGAACCATCTGCGCCACTTTGTTTATTATAATTAAAAGAAGGCACCGCCATATTCATTTGGGACATTAAATCCGGCTTTGCAGTTGTTTCACCAATTTGATTTACTTTGATCACATCAACCGGAACCGCGCTTTCTATTCTCACGCGCGGAGTTCCACGGTTACCTGTTACCACCACTTCATTTAATTCTGCTGAGCTTTGTTCAAGATTAATCGAAAGATCCGACTCGCCTGTTACGCTCAACGTTTGATTTTTGTAACCGACACTGCTGATTTCCAAAATGTCTCCGGCCTTTGCCTGAATTTTAAAAACACCATCTGCATTTGTTTGTGTTCCGGTTTTTGTGGATTTTACTTTTACTGAAACTCCTGATAATCGTACGCCGGTTTTTGAATCAATAATTTTACCTGTAATTGTAGTTTGGGCGAATAAAGTGCATGAAAACACCAGTAAGCCCAGTAACAAGGCCAATTTTCTCATAATTGTTAGTTTTAAAATGCTTAATTAGTAATACTGTAAATTAAGGACAAAAATTCAAAAAAAACTTCCATTGACTATGAAATCCGGGTTTTTTTTAGCTTCTTTGCAAATTCCTTTTCCTGTAAAAGACTTCTAATGCAATTTTCTATCTTACTTCTGTTCAATCTCCTGCCGGTATAAACCTCCAATGATTCTGCAAAAACTTTCTCAATGATTGTTTGCATTTAATTATTTTTTGCATGAAAATATCTATACCCATTTTGAACGTGGTCTTATTTTTTGTTTGGAGCACCGCAATTTTTGCTGCGCCGAAAGCTTCTGTATTATCTGCTCATTTGCCTTTTTCGGCAAAATATGATTCGCTGAAAAAAAAGAATAAAGAAATTGAACCTTCCAAAATATGCGCCTGCCAGGTTTTACAATTGGAATCTCTCAACCATAAGCCAAGAAATTATGCATTGCTTGCAGAACGCACCAACAAAAAAAGTTTTTTTTACGATTCGCACAAAGCGAAATGGAGAATTGAAAAAGAAAAAAGACATCTTACAGATTTCTTTTACGATAAATTAGAAGTGATTGATGATTTTGTTGAAACTACAGACTGCAGAAGTTTATTTATTAAAATGAAGAAAAAACAGAAATCATTAATCCTGTATGATATTCTCGACGCTGATGTAAAAAGATAACTGCATTAATATTGTTCGTGCTCGTTAGGAAAATCTTTTGTCTTTACATCATTAATATATTGCGTCACTGCTTTAGTTACCAATTCATCGAGATTAAGATATTGCCGTAAAAAACGCGGTTTGAATTCCGTTGTTAATCCAAGCATATCATGCATCACCAAAACTTGTCCGTCGCAATATTTTCCGGCTCCAATACCAATTGTAGGAATATGCAAACTTTCAGAAACTTCTTTTGCAAGCGTGGCAGGAATTTTTTCAAGCACAATTCCAAAACATCCTGCATCCTGCAGCAACTTTGCATCGTTTCGCAATTTATCCGCTTCTTCTTCTTCTTTTGCGCGAACAGTATAGGTTCCGAATTTGTAAATTGACTGCGGAGTTAATCCTAAATGTCCCATCACCGGAACGCCGGCTGCAATAATTCTTTTAACGGATTCCAGCACTTCTTCGCCGCCTTCTAATTTTACAGCATGCGCACCGGTTTCTTTCATAATTCTAAATGCAGACACAAGCGCTTCTTTAGAGTTGGATTGGTAAGAACCGAATGGCATATCCACAACTACCAAACTCCGGTTAACGCCGCGAATAACAGATGCTGCATGATAAATCATTTGATCTAATGTAATCGGCAGCGTAGTTTCATGTCCGGCCATTACATTTGATGCGGAGTCTCCAACTAATATCACATCAATTCCTGCCGCATCAAAAATTTTTGCAAAAGAATAATCGTAGGCAGTAATCATACTTATCTTTTCCCCACTTTCCTTCATCCGCTGCAATGTGTGCGTAGTAATTTTTTTTACTTCTTTGTTTACAGACATAGTTTACATTTTGGATGGTTTGCTGCAAAAGGGGAGAGAATATGGCTCTGCGTTAGAATAAAACATACCCGGGTTTCTCCTCGCTGTATTGTATGTTTAGAAAGCGGAAGCTAAGATAGAAGAAAATTTTGAATGATGAAGAAAAGATAGAAGATAGGAATTAGGGATTAGTAGCTAAGTGAATTAATTTTTACTTTTTGTTTTTTACTTTTTACTTATCATTCATTTCTTATTTTCGCTTCATCTTAAAATGTGTTTATGATGTATAAAATGAAACTCAATTTCTTTTTTGTTTTTTTAATTGCACAAATTGCAACTGCGCAGGATACAACGCAGCATATTGTTCCGGGCAGATTGAACAGCAAAGAACAACAACAAAAGCCTTACATAATTTTAATTTCGGCTGATGGTTTCCGTTACGATCTTGCAGATAAATATAAAGCAACAAATTTATTGCAACTTCGCAGCGAAGGTGTAAACGCGGCGTATATGCAATCCTGTTATCCTTCGCTTACTTTTCCAAATCACTATAGCATTATAACCGGTCTTTATCCCGCGCATCACGGAATTGTTGATAATACATTTTACGACAAGCAAAAAGATCAGACCTATACGATAAGAAATAAAAAAGCAGTTGGAGATAGCTCGTGGTATGGCGGAACTCCGCTCTGGGTTCTTGCAGAAAAACAAAAAATGCTCAGTGCAAGTTTTTATTGGGTTGCTTCGGAAAGCGCTATCCAGGGCGTTCGTCCAACTTATTATTATGTTTATAACGATGCAATTCCTATTGATAAAAGAATTGAAACAGTAAAAAACTGGTTGCAATTGCCGGAAGATAAGCGTCCGCATTTTATAACTTTTTATTTGCCGCAGGTAGATCATGAAGAACATTCTCACGGACCGGATTCAAAAGAAGCAGAAGATGCTGTTCACTTTGTTGATGAAAGTATCGGCAAACTTGTAAAGACCGTAAACTCGCTCGGACTTAATGTTAGTTTTATTTTTCTTTCTGATCATGGAATGATGACTGTTGATAACGAACATCCGTTACCGTTGCCCGATGCTGTGGATACAACAAAATTTCTTGTGTTGCCCGGAACTTCTTTGCTGCATCTTTACGCAAAAAATAAAGAAGACATTGCACCGACCTATGAAGCACTAAAAAAAGAAGCAAAAGATTATGATGTTTATCTCGCAACTAAAATGCCCGCCAAATGGCATTACAGTAAAAAAGATGATAGGTATGACAGAACCGGAGATATTATTTTAGTGCCGCATCCGCCAAAAGTTTTCGGCATCACAAAAGCACATATACCTATTGGCGAACACGGATTTGATCCCGCTATTTCTGAAATGCATGCAACGTTTTACGCGTGGGGGCCAGCTTTTAAAAATCATCAAACAATAAATGGTTTTGAAAATATAAATGTATATCCGTTGATCGAAAAAATTTTAGGATTGCAAATAACAGGTAAGATTGATGGAAAATTGAAAGTGCTGAAAGGAATAATTAATAATTGAGAATGAAGCATGAGGTGTGAGGTATGAAGTATGAAGTATGAATTATGAAGTATGAAGTATGAAGTGTGCATAATTGATAATTGAGAAAGTTTTGCAAAGTTAAACCATAGATCATATTTATTCTGCTGTACAAGAGTGCGACGCAAGGATGATCAATAGAGAACAAATGACGGTTACCAAAAAAATAAAAACTAACTAACAGTAACGCATAACCGAAGTATAATCACGCCTCATACTTCATAATTCATACCTCATTCTTCATACTTTTAATAAATATTATTATTCGGATCGGCGTTTAACTGAACGATATCCGGCGCGTTTACATAATTGCTGTTATATTTGAACAGAAGATTATTATTGTACTCAGTTTTAAACGGTTCATTTCCTATTGCATTAACCGGGTAAAAAATTAAACGAAGCTCAATTGTTCCGAAAATAAAATTTTCATTGCGCGCGCGAAGACCAAATCCCAATCCGTAATAAATGGATGACTTTGAAAAACTCTGATTTTCCGGGGTGAGAAGCGCTGCGTCTGCAAAAATAAATGGCGCAAATTTGAATCCTAATAATTTATATTTAAGAAAGAAAGAAGTTTCTGTATTCACATTAATTCTCTGGCTGCCGATGGTGGAATCGGAACTGAAATAACGAAGTCCGAATGGATTATCAATTCGCAGCGCATCCAACCCAACACGATTAAATTGTTTTGTAAAACTGTAGCGCAAATACTGTCTTATTTTTACGCGTCCAACATTAAATAACCTGCTGAAAACACTTGATCCAAACAAAATACTTGCATCTTCCAATTTACCATTACGCATAAAAGTTCCGCTGCGAAAAAAATATTCAATAAAATCTCCTTTGTTGGAACCTATATACCTGTATATTTCAATTCCGGCATATGGCCGCGCTAAAAATAATTGTTTGTACCAGCCTGCAGTTAGCGCAATGTTGTAACCATAAGGAATGTCTTCTGTTGTGCCAAAACCATAAAAATAATTTGTTTTAAAATAATTTTGCCTGAAGAAAACAAATTGTGCAAGTATAGCTTGCCTGTTATTAAAACGGAAATTAAAATCGTTGGCTACCTGGTAAGGTTTTTGAAAAAAATCGTTCCGGAAATATCGTAAACTCAGCAATTCTCTTGGTCCGTGTGAATTATTATATAAAGATTTATCCGCACCAAAATTGTAACCTATCCATGTATCAAAAGTGTCGTAGTCATATTTGTAAAATAAACTGTCTGCTGCAGAGTATGCATTGAAAGATTGATTTCTGCCAAAAGTAATATCTCCTGCAAATCGCGAATATTGCGATACTAAAGGTTTGTCGAGTTTCACATACCACGCACGTTCATCCGGCGCAAAATTGTATAGGTCGGGATTAATTGTTGAATACGATACAGACCCATTAATAAAAGTGTGCGCAATATTTGTTTTTGAATATAGCGACTGAAAGCCAAAATCCGGTTCTCTTTTTTTATTCCACAAAGCGGTGAATGCAACTTTTTGTCCAAGCCCTGCGAGGTTCGATTCACTTACTCCGGCTTTTGAACTTTCTAATTCCAAATCGCTGATCTCACCGGAAAGAGTGAACAGATCCTTTGTTACAACAAGAACATCCACCGAATCTTTTTCTCCCCGTATAGGTTTGATTAATATACGCGCATCCTGGATAAATTCGAGCGAGCGGAGAAAACGCTCGTTGTCGGCCATTTTATAAGCATCTATAGGTGTTCCTTCCTGGATAAATAAATTGTCCCTGATTACCCATTCTCTTGAATCCTGGTGCAGCAAATTCAAAAGTTTGGTGCCGGCATAATTAATTTTTGCAGCAGTATCCGTAAATGTTTTTTCAAAACCGAAACGGTTAATTATAATATGCCGTATTATCTTTCCGTAGTAAGGAAGAAATGGAGCTTCACTTAAAGAATTAATTGTTTCGGTGGAATCGGAATGACTTATCGTAATTGCATTCATCATCAGGCGAAAAATGTTGTTATTTTTTTTGGGCGTTGGCGTTACTGTTGTATCCGTTTTTTGGGAGAAGCTATTGAAACTTAAAAAAAGAAAAAAAATAAATAGGCAAAGAGGTAATATTTTTTTACAGGATAGATATCGCAATTTGTTGAACAAATTTGTTTGATAAATTTATGGTCGTTAGCCAATAAAAATAGTAAGAAAAAAATAAACAATGTTACAAGAGTTTGTTATTACTTGCATAACTATTCCATTCAAAATAAATAACCACTTTTATAAACTGCTGCATCATGATTTATAATTCTTCTGTAAAAAAAATATTGGGCGCTTTAATTTTCATTTTCTTTTTTTTTAATCATATGTACTCACAAGACAGATTAACCGGCAAAAATTTTGCAACACGCTCTGTAGTTATAGCGCAACACGGAATGGCATGCACAAGTCATCCGCTATCCACAGAAGCTGCAATTGACGTTCTGAAAAAAGGCGGCAACGCAATTGACGCTGCTATTGCTGCGAACGCAGTGCTCGGTGTTGTTGAACCGGAAATGAATGGAATTGGCGGAGATATTTTCGCGATTGTTTACGATGCAAAAACAAAAAAATTATACGGATTGAATGGCTCCGGCCGCTCGCCATTCAGTTTAACTCTTGATGAATTTAAAAAGCGCGGATTGAATTATATTCCGCAAAATGGTCCGCTTGCTGTTTCAACTCCGGGTTGTGTTGATGGTTGGTTTGAACTGAATAAAAAATTCGGAAAACTTTCCATGCAGCAAATACTTTCTTATGCTATAGATTATGCGCGACATGGTTTTCCAGTTGCAGATGAAGCGGCTTTTTATTTCGCAACGTTAAAAAAATTGTACGGAAATAATCCAAACGTAGAAACAGTTTATCTTCCAAACGGACAAGCTCCGCAGCGCGGAGAAATTTTTAAAAATCCGCAACTCGCATCCACACTTGAAAAAATTGCAACAAATGGCCGCGATTATTTTTATAAAGGAGAAATTGCAAAAACTATTGACGCTTTCATGAAAAAAAATGGCGGTTATTTATCCTATAAAGATTTTGCGGAGCATACTTCAACCTGGGTTGATCCTGTTTCAACAAACTATCGCGGATATGATGTTTGGGAATTGCCGCCGAATGGACAAGGAATTACTGTGCTGCAAATGTTGAATATTTTGGAAGGATTTGATTTCAGCAAAATTGAATATGGAAGCGCAGAGTATATTCATTTATTTGTAGAAGCAAAAAAACTTGCCTATGAAGATCGCGCAAAATATTATGCAGATATGGATTTTGCAAAAGTGCCCGTTCAAAAATTAATTTCGAAAGAATATGCAGCGCAACGGCGCAAATTGATTGATATGAATCATGCATCAGATAATTTTATTGCTGGCGATACCTTATTAAAAAATGGCGAAACAGTTTATCTAACCGTTGCAGATGATGAAGGGAATATGGTTTCTCTTATTCAAAGTAATTTTTCTGCATTTGGTTCGGGAATGGTTCCGGATGGATTAGGTTTTGTTTTACAAAATCGAGGAAGATTATTTACGTTGGAGGAAGGACAAAACAATACCTATGCTCCGCACAAACGCCCGTTTCATACAACCATTCCGGCGTTCGTAACAAAAAATGGAAAACCGTATATGAGTTTTGGTGTGATGGGTGGCGGGTTTCAGCCGATAGGGCAGGTACAGGTTTTGATGAACATGATCGATTTTGGAATGAATGAACAGGAAGCAGGCGATGCTCCGCGAATTGATCACCAGGGTTCATCTCAACCAACAGGAGAAAAAAGAAATGGCGCCGGAACGATTTATTTAGAGTCAGGATTTTCAGAAGAAACAATAAGAAGATTAATTCAAATGGGACATAAAGTAAGTTCGCAGGCGCCGGGAAATTATGGCGGCTATCAATGCATAAGATATGATGCAGATAAAAAAATTTATTTCGGCGCATCTGATCCGCGAAAAGACGGAATGGCTGCAGGCTATTAAATATTTCTTACAAAAAAAATGTTCCGTTAAACAACGGAACATTTTTCATTCTTCACAATAAACCATCGAAAGATTTTATTCAACGTCTTTACTAATTGTTTTGTAAACAAACCAACTGTTGGAATCGGTTGATTTTAAAATCAATTTTTTATCTGCATTTTCCAACGTGATATAATAATCAGTTTCATCGTTTGAAGCATTTTCAAACAAATCAGAAATCCAATATTTGTTGTAGTTGTTTTTTAAATCAACCTGTAACCTAACCGGCAAATTTTGTGTAGTAATATTTTTTGAAACTGCTACCAAAACTCCTGTTGGATCATAAAAGGCAAACATAATTTGGTTATCCAAACTAAAAGTTGCTTTAACAAATCTTGCTTTTTTCTCCCACTGAATATTTGTCGCGCTCGAAAAATCGTGGCTGAAAGAAGTTTTAGCGGATTTACTGATTCCGTCGCCGTCGTTTGCAAATGTGCTGCTGATTCCTATAGCAAGAACCAACCCGATTGATAAAAATGTCTTTTTCATAATTTTATTTTTTAAGGATTGATAAATTGAAAAATTAATTACGACACAAAAGTATATTCAACATCTGCGTTGTGCAAGGTAATTGTGGATTATCGGCGAAGTGGAAAAAAAGCGAATCGTTTCGTATCAGAAAAAATCCATTTCGTCTCAACATTTCTGCTGTTGCGGCTTTTGCGCGAAAATCCTGCTTATTTTAGCGGTATGAAACGTTCGTGGTATTCTAAAAAATGGGTGATTATTTTAATTCACATTGCAGCATGGGCATTATTATTTTCCTTGCCGCATCTTCTTAGTTCTTCAGGAAATGATAGGCAACCTCCGCAAAAAAAACCTGATAACGAAAGCGCCGCTTGGTTTTTTCAAATTATTATGAATCTGACATGGGTTGCTTATTTTTATTTCAACGCTTATGTGCTTGTACCAAAATTCATCATTAAAAAAAAATACTGGCAATACATATTAACACAATTAATTTCATTAGCATGGTTACTTGTAGAAGTGTCTTTGCTTTTTAAATTATTTTTTTCGCCGGAACATTTTCATCCGGGTGGATTGCTCTTCATTAACTTCTTTATTTATCTTTTCTTTTTTGCATTGAGTTTGGCATACCAGTTAATAAATGAAAAAGTAAAATCAGACAAACTGAATTCAGAAAGAGAAAATGAAAACCTAAAAACAGAATTATCTTTATTACGTTCGCAGGTTAGTCCGCATTTTATGTTCAACGTATTAAATAATATGGTTGCGCTGGCAAGAAAACAATCTGATCAATTAGAACCTTCGCTGATAAAATTATCTTCTTTGATGCGCTATATGTTGTACGAAGCCGATGAAAGCAAAGTGGCGCTGGAAAAAGAAATTGAATATTTACAGAGCTATATTGATTTGCAGCAACAGCGTTTTGGAAAAAATGTAAAAGTGAATGTAACGGTGGATGCGCCCGACAGTTCATTGGAAATTGAACCTATGCTGTTAATTCCGTTTGTTGAAAATGCGTTCAAGCATGGAACCGGAATGATTGAAAATGCACAAATTGATATTGATCTCCGCGCAAAAAATAATGTGCTGCAGTTTATGGTTCGCAATAAGTATAATTCTTTATCGGAAGAAGTGAAAGATAAAACTTCGGGCATAGGTTTAACGAATGTAAAAAGAAGATTAAATTTATTGTACGGAAAAAATTATAGTTTGCTCATAACCGAACAAAGTGATTGGTTTGTGGTTTCATTACAATTAAATCTTCATTAATGTTACGTTGTATAGCTGTTGATGACGAACCGCTCGCGCTGGAATTGCTGGAAGATAATATCAGCAAGGTTCCGTTTTTGCAATTGGTTGCAAAATGTTCCAACGCAATGGAGGCTATGAAAGTTTTACAACAGCAATCTGTCGATCTTATTTTTCTTGATATACAAATGCCGGGATTAACCGGCTTGCAATTCATACAAAGCATGGCAAACAAGCCAATGATCATTTTGATAACTGCGTATGAAAAATATGCGTTGCAGGGATTTAATCTTGACGTAACAGATTATCTCGTAAAACCTGTTTCCTTAGATCGTTTTGTGAAAGCATGTAACAAAGCATGGGAATTGCATCAGCTAAAAAATAAACCGGCGATAAATAATTCAACATCTGCGACGGCGCCGGATTATTTTTTTGTTAATGTTGATTACAGTCTTTTAAAAATTAATTTTGCAGATATCATTTGGATAGAGGGATTGAAAGATTATGTGAGAATTCATTTAAAAAGTACAAGCAAATCTGTAATCACCAGAATAAGCATGAAATCAATCGAAGATCAGCTACCTTCTGCAAAATTTTTACGTATTCATAAGTCGTATATTGTTTCTATAGAAAACATAACGGCAATCCGTAAAAACAGCATATTTATTAAAGAGCTGGAGCTGCCGGTGGGAGAAAATTATCGTGATGTTGTAAATACGTTAACCGGCAAACCATCCTGATTGAAATTTTACCGTATGTCTCATTTTTTTCTTGTTTCGTCTCAATTTAAAAAACTGGTATCTCGTTTGCTTATACATTTGCTCTGTCCGAATCCTTATAGAATTTTTTTACAATTAACATTAAAATTTCAAAATTAATTTTTCATGAAAAAGATTATTTATCCGATCGCGGCGCTTTTGATTCTTACTGCTTCTGCATTTACATTTATCAAATCACAGGATTGGAAAATTGCTGATGGTTATACTATAAAATTTACCAGCGATGATCCCTCTGGTGTGTTTACCGGATTAAAAGGAAATGTAAGTTTTGATGATGCAAATCTTGCTGCTTCCAAATTTGATGTAACTGTTGATGTTGCTACAATTAACACAGGTAATGGTATGAAAAATACGCATGCAAAAAGTGAAAAATGGTTTGATGCGGAAAAATATCCAACTATCAGCTTTACGTCAACAGCAATTTCAAAAACCGCGAATGGTTATGAAGCGAAAGGAAATTTGCAGATACATGGAGTAACAAAAGAAGTTGTTCTTCCTTTCACTTTTCAGTCAACGGCAACCGGCGGAGTTTTCACATCAAGCTTTGATATTAACAGGCTCGATTATAATATTAATACTGCTGAACCGCATCATGGGGCCAGCGTGGTAAAAGTTGATCTTAACATTCCTGTTAACAAGTAGTAATAACAATGTTTAAGAAAATATTTTTTTTAAGTATCAGTGCAGGCATCTTTTCATCAGTTGCCTGCATTGTTTATAACAGGGTATATTTTTTTGCATTTGAAATAGAGTTTCAAAAATTAATTAATCCCGGAACTTTGATTGCTATAAATATTTTTGCGTGCGTTATTGCCGGAATCGGTTATTATTTTATAAGAAAATGGTTCAGGCGCGATCACGAAAAAATATTTAACCTGGTATTTACTTTGTTAAGTTTCGCGAGCATTCTTGCGCCGTTGGCAATTTCACTTCCGCTCGATATTAAAAATCCTGAACTTTTCCCTGGTCTCGCCGTGCCAATGCATTTTTTTCCGGCAATCGGATGGTTCACTGTAAAACCTTTTTTTATTAAAGAATAATATACCTTCACGCAACAAATTTTTAAAAGCAACCTGTCATTCTAAAAAAACAAAAAATGAAAAACGTAAAATTTTATTTATTATCGATAATTGCAGCGTTTACGATGTTTACGGCAAGCGCGCAATCTGCAGACGATATAATCAACAAGCACATTGATGCTATTGGCGGCAAAGCAAATATCAGCAAAGTAAATTCCATTTATGAAGAAGCAACCATGCAGGTAATGGGCAATGAAGCGCCAAATACTATTACCATTTTAAATGGAAAAGGATATAAAAGCGAAACCGATTTCAACGGACAAAAAATAGTTAACACAGTTACCGATAAAGGCGGCTGGATGATTAACCCAATGGCGGGAGCTAATGACGCAACAGCTATACCTGCTGATCAATACAAAAATTTAAAAGAACAATTGTATGTGGGCGGACCATTGGTGAATTATGCTGCTAATGGTTACAAAGCCGAATTACTCGGGCAAGAAAAAGTTGGCAACGTTAACGCGTATAAAATAAAACTCACTTCAAGTGACAGTACGGAAACAACTTATTTTATTGACCCTACAACTTATTATTTGATAAAAGCGGTAAGACATGGAAATGCGATGGGTCAGGATGTTGAGATAACTGCATCGTTCTCTAATTTTCAGAAAACGGATGTTGGTTTTGTAATGCCTTACACCACTGATTTGGATTTTGGCGGGCAGTTTCAATTATCAACAACCATAAAAAAAGTAGAAATAAACAAACCCGTTGATCCGAAAATTTTTGATATGCCGGGAAAATAATTTCTAACCCTTCTTTAATAAAAAGGCATGAACTAAAAGTTTGTGCCTTTTGTTTTTGGGAGAATATTTCCCGCTGATTACGCGGATAGCCTCGCAAATTTTCACAGAAAAAAAATCCGCGATAATCTGCGTGTTTTAAATCAGCAGTATCTGCGGGATAATAAATTAAAGCGCAAGAAAACATTTGTAAATTTACGTAGAATGCAATCGTACTATCGTGAGACGATTATTAATACTCTTTTTAATTTTTATTATTTGCAGCTCGACGAGGAAGACTGATAAAAAAAATATTCCTCTTCCGCTGCTGATAGCATGGCAAAAAGCAAATATTGCTGATGCAATTTTAATTGAAACTACTATCATGAATAACTCTCCCGATACTTTATTTTACATTAGTATGAGTTGTTCATGGCAAGCGTTTTATCTTCATCTACAAAAAATATCATTTGGTCAGAACCTATTTATTTAAAATGCAAATATTGAGTCAAAATAGCCTCGCAAATTTTCACAGAAAAAAAATCCGCGATAATCTGCGGGGAAATAAATAAAAAAGCTGCAGCAAGTTTTTACAACTACACTGCAGCGGTAGAATCAGGGCTTATTTTTTTAATTCGGTAATATCAACCTGCTCGGGCAATTCTTTTTTATCTTTTTCTGTTACGATTTCTTTTGCAAGATTAAATGTTGCCGTTTGTTTAATGTTCAACGATGATGAGCCAACTTTTAGTGTGTATTTCCCGGCATCCGCAATCCACGATGAACTGTTTGTATCGAATGATGCCAGATCAGAAGCGCTTAAAGTAAATGTGAGCGTTTGTGATTCTCCCGGTTTCAGTAATCTTGTTTTTGCAAAAGCTTTTAATTCTTCCGATGGTTTATCTAATTTTTGCGATGGCGCGCTTACATATAATTCCGCAACTTCTTTTCCTGCAACATTTCCTTTATTGGTAATAGTTATTGTTGCAGTGATTTTATTTATAAAATTTGAAGAACTGAGTTTGAGATTGCCATAATTAAAATCCGTGTATGATAATCCATAGCCAAATTCATAAGCAGGTTTTACATTGAATGTGTTGTAATAACGGTATCCAACATAAATTCCTTCTTCATAGGTAACCTCAGATGGGTTGCTGGCAAAAGGCCCGGTGTTTCGGGGCTTGCCTTCCAGTGGTAATTCTTTTCCAGGAAAATTTTTAGCGGAGGGAACATCGCTATAGGCAACCGGAAAAGTTGTTGCTAATTTTCCCGATGGATTTATTTTTCCGCTGATGATATCTGCAATGGAATTTCCTGCTTCCAACCCTGGTTGCCATGCAAGAAGAATTGCATCCACATCGTCTTTCCAGCTTGTCACTTCAATTACTCCACCTATATTCAATACCACTAAAACTTTTTTTCCTTTTGCATGAAAAGCATTTGCGATGCTCTTTATCAAAATATGCTCTGTGTCGGAAAGATTAAAATCATTCTCCACTTTTCTGTCAGCGCCTTCGCCGGCATTTCTTCCCAATGTAATTATTGCAACATCAGCATCATTCGCCTGTTGTTGCAAAGTGTTATCATCTAACATCAGTTCAGGAATAGGAGGCGGAAGCATAAAGAAAAATCTTGGCTTAGGTCTTTTTGCTTTTTGTTCTGCAAGATATGTTGAATACATATTTTTGAGAGGTGCGTTAACGTTATATCCTGCATTTGTCAAACCTTTAACAAGAGAAACAGTATAGGCTTTGTTTACATCGCCGCTTCCTGTGCCGCCTGCAATGATATCATAAGAAGTATTTCCAAACAGTGCAACATTTTTTTGTGTTTTTAACGGAAGTGTCGCCGATTCATTCTTTAATAAAACCATTCCCTCCGCTGCTGCAGTGCGTGTAATCTCTGCATGTTTTTTCAGATCCGGCTTATCGGAGTTTTTATATTTTTTAAAAGAAGGCGATTTCAAAATAATATTTAAAATTCTTTCTACATTCTTATCAATTTGTTCTTTGGTTATAGCTCCGCTGTTAATTGCATCAATAACGGCTTTTAGCTGGTTAGCATTTCCCGGCATCAGCAAATCATTTCCTGCGTTCATTTGCGCAACTGCATCTTTTCCGCCAAACCAATCCGTCATCACAAAACCTTTGAAACCCCATTCACCTCTCAAAATATTCGTTAATAAATCGCGGCTTTCCGAAGCATATGTGCCATTTATTTTATTGTAAGAAGACATCACTGTCCACGGCTGTGATTTTTTTACTGCAATTTCAAAACCTTTTAAATAGATTTCTCTCAACGCTCTTTCACTCAAAATTGTATTTACAGAATTTCTGTTTGTCTCCTGGTTATTCGCCGCAAAATGTTTTATAGATGTTCCAACGCCGTTGGATTGAATTCCGTTTACGATTGCTGCCGTTATGTAACCGGCAACCAATGGGTCTTCAGAATAATATTCAAAATTTCTTCCGCCTAACGGATTCCGATGAATGTTTAATGCGGGTCCCAGTAAAATATCAATTCCATATTCACGCACTTCATTGCCAAACGCCACTCCAACTTTTCTCACTATTGCAGTATCCCATGTGGACGCAAGTAATGTAGCAACCGGAAACGCAGTAGCATAGTAGGTTTTAGAGCTATCGCCATTTCTGATGGGAGAGACGCGCACACCTGCAGGACCATCAGAAACTGTTATGAAAGGAATGCCAAGGCGTGGAATAGGATGCGTTCTGCCAGCAGCGCCCGGAACTTTTTCCGGAAATTTATCAGCATCGGGATCTGATGGAGGCAAATTAAATCCTGCTGTTACTAATGTTGTATCTCTTCTTCCGTTTTTTTTGGCAGTATCGGACTTTTTGTTATTTGCAGGCATGCCCGGAAAACGGAAACCCATGCCCACAACTATTTTTGCTTTTTCTTCGGTAGTCATTGCAGCTATCACTTCCTTAACGGAGTTCTTACCCAATTGCGGAAGCGCTTGCTGTGCCGTTGCCGAATAATAAAAAATAAAAAGAACGATAAATAGTTTTGAATGTTTCATATAGCAATTGTATTTTGGTGATTATAAATTTCATTGTGTTATAAGGACACATTACAAAGATAAATTATTCAGAGTTTTTTATTTTTTCTTTTTGGGTTACCAGCATTTGTTCACTATTAAACATCGTTGCGTCGCACTCTTGTGCCACAGTACAAATATGATCTATGGCTTAACTTTGCAATCCCTTTCCATCATCAATCATCAATCATCAATCATCAATCATCAATCATCAATCATCAATCATCAATCATCAATCATCAATCATCAATCATCAATCATCAATCATCAATCATCAATTACTACTGCATTCCCTGCGTTGCATCCGACACGCCGCTGTTGTTAAGATTTTTGCGTTTGAAAAGCGATACATCCAGTTTTCCAAAATGATAAGTGAAGTTTAATCTTATCATTTGCGGATCACGAAGTCGCCTGTAATCCTGCACAAAATATGCGCTCGAAGAATACTGCTCGTTGAAACGTGACCTGAATATATCACTGAAACTTAAACTCACAGTTGCTGCATCATTTTTAAAGAAACTTCTGCTAATAGCTGCATCAATTCCATAAAATGGTTTTATATATCCCTGTGATGCACTTTGCGCACTCATCATTGGCGGTCCGCCCATCTGACCTGAATTGGAATTAACAGGCAGATTTGTTTTTGACTGGTACGTTGCCGTTAGTTGCAATTTGAATTTTGCGGGCAGTTTAAAATTACTGTTGAATTTTCCAAACCAGCTCCACAATGCAGGCTGCGTTTGTTCATTAAGATTAGCCGTATTTATTTTTGAATTATAAAGATTGATGTTTGCAGTAATATCAAGCCATCTTGTAATTGTATTGATGGATGTCAATTCGGCGCCCATCGTTCTGCTCGAGTTTGCATTTACAAAAGTACTCAGCAAATCTTCTTTACCTGCTATTTGATTATAAAACGTGTCTATATAACTTGTGATAAGATCAGTTGTGTATTTGTAATAAACCGAAGCAAGAAGACTGTTGCCGCCTTTCATTGTTTTCATGTACGACAATTCAAACGAATTGGTAAATTCCGGAACGAGATTCGGATTTCCCTTTTTTATATTCAAGCTGTCTGAATAATCAATAAAAGGAATCAACTGAAAAAAGTTCGGGCGATTAATACGACGCGTATAGCTCAACTGCAATTCTTGTTTGCCTCCGAATTTTTGACTGAAGAAAAGTGAAGGAAATAAACTTACAGGATATTTATTTGCGAAATGCCCAAGCGTATCATTTAACGACCCATCTTTTTCCAGAGTCATAAAATTATCATTGCCCTGGTAATTGGAACTTTCTGCTCTCAATCCAACCTGGTATCCGAAGTTTTTTATTGCGCTCGTTACGGAAACATAAGCGGCATAAATATTATTGGCGTTATTATAATTGCTGGAAATTAATGGCGAAAATAAATATGCCTGCGCAGAATCATTATAAAAATAATTATCGTTTATGTTGGTCATTTTTTGCATGGAAGCTCTCAAACCCGTTTCCAGCTTGGTTGTAGCGCTATATGGTTTCACATAATCTGTTTGAATGGTCATGAACTGATTATTTCCCTGGCCTAAAACTTTTTGCAATGTTGTGCCATCAACACTACTGCCCTGACCATTGCTAAAATAATTTGTAGAGTACAAAGAATTATTTGTGTTTTTTCCGGAGAAGAAATTAAAATCGGCAGTTAAAGCTTCGTTTGGCGTAGCAAAATTATGTTTGAAGCTCGCCTGCAAACCCGAAGCATTAAATTCACGATCAGTATTTGATAAACGCTGACTGAAACTTGAAGTAGTTCCGGAATTAAATAAACTATCTGTGCTTATATCAAGAGATGAACTTGGTTTAAATCCGCCATGAACTTTTATCCCCGCTAAAGAAAAAGTATTTCTGTTGCTGGCAAAAAAATCAATGCCAATTCTTCCAAATTCAAAAGCGCCTTTATTCAAATCATAATTTGATTGATGAATTGATGTTTCAGGAGTATCAACAAGATTCAACCTGTCGGTAGTTCCATTTGTTTTATCTCTCATCTCGTTTACAAACGTGCTTGCGGAAAAATTAATTTTTCCTTCGCGCACATTAAAATCGCCGCCTCCATTCAGTGCGCCGTATTTATTTACACCCGCACGCAGGTTACCGTTGTAACCGGATTTACGATTCTTTTTTAAAATGATATTTAGAATTCCTGAACCACCGCCGGATGCATCATATTTTGCAGATGGATTTGTGATCACTTCTACACTTTCGATCGCGTCTGCAGGAATTTGATCGAGCGTTAAAGTTGTTGGTCTTCCTTCAATATAAATTTGCGGAGTTGCATTGCGTAGCGTAACATTTCCGTCAATATCTACATTTACCGAAGGAACATTTCTCATTACATCCAGCGCAGTTCCACCCTGGCTCACGATATCTTTTTCCACGTTATACACTTTTTTATCGATGTCCATTCTCAAAGTTGGCTTGCTTGCTGTTACCACAACTGTTGATAATTGTTTTATATCGTTTGCAAGTTTAATGTCGCCAAGATCTTTATCAAATGCGTTTAACATGTTTGATGCATTAGCCATCGGGTTTGAAGATTGCGATGCAGCTGGTGCGCTGCCTCCGCCGCCGGCATCTTCATTTGAAAAGTTATTGCCTGTTCGTAATTTTTATAACCTGCTGCAGAGATTTTCAATTTCATTGCGCCAAATAATGGAAGTTCTTCAAAACTGAATTCGCCATTTCCTTTGGTTGATAATCCTTTAAAAAGAACATCTTTTCTTTTTTTAGAGACAGAATCATACTTTGTTTGTAATAAAATAACCGACGCATCTGGTATTGTTTTGCCAGAGCTATCGACTATTTTTCCATAGATATGACCGATATTTTGAGCGGCTTTGTTGGCTGTGTTGCCACCCATCGGAAATTGCGCGGAAGCAGATATTGTTAAAAATATTGCAGCAATTATTAAGGAGATATTTTTCATTATGATTCTTTTAATTCGCCACAAAAGTATTTTGCAATAATTAACACATTCGGCAAAAGAGACAATAACGGAAAATGATGCGACGAAAGGGAAGTTTGAGGAGGAGGTATAAGCTATAAGCTATGAGCTATGAGGTATGAAGTCGGAAGTCTGAAGTCCGAAGTAAACACTTAGAGTTTCTATTTTTTACTTTTTACTTTTCAAGAGCTCCATAATTTTTTTTAAATCGGTAATATCTGCGGGAGAAAGCGGTTCATTATTTTCAAATTTTGCTTTAAGAAATAATACGCGTTTATGCTGCGGGTATTTTGCAAGAATATCATCTATCATTTTGCCGGTGCTCTCATCTTTTTCATACAACGGTTTAATAGCAGGTTTTTCAGATTTATATCTTGTGGGCATTCTTTTTATCAAAGCTTCCACGCCTGCAAGTTTACCCGGCGCAATATTTTCTATTTTGGATGCTTTTCCATATAATCCCTGCAATTGTTTTTTACTGAGGCTTCCGCGCTGTAAATATTGTTTGTATAAACTAATGATAAACGATGAAACAGGATAAGCCAAAATGCATTCTTCCAGCAACTCATTTACTACATCTATTTTGGATTTTTCGTTTCGCATATATAAATATCTACGGCAATTCAATCTGCGAATCTGCAACTATAAATCATAGCCGCAGATTTGCTGGTAATTTTATATAGTCATGACTGTTAGTTCATCAGACTAAACAAGCTATCAACAAATTCGTGTTTGTCGAAAACCAATAGGTCTTCCATTTTTTCACCAACGCCTATAAATTTCACAGGAATTTTAAATTGATTAGCTATGGCAAGAACAACACCGCCTTTTGCAGTTCCATCTAATTTAGTAATCGCCAATGAAGTTACCGGAGTTGCTGTGGTAAAATGTTTTGCCTGTTCCAATGCATTTTGTCCGGTTGAACCATCAAGCACAAGCAACACTTCGTGCGGAGCGTCGGGAATTATCTTTTTTATTACGCGGTCTATTTTAGAAAGTTCTTCCATTAAATGAGCTTTGTTGTGCAGTCTTCCTGCAGTGTCAATTATTATTACGTCAACATTTTTTGAAATTCCGCTTTGAATAGTATCAAAAGCAACTGCACCGGGATCGGAACCCATTCCTTGTTTTACTATCGGCACACCAACTCGTTCGCTCCAAATAGTCAGCTGCTCAACTGCCGCCGCGCGAAAAGTATCGGCAGCTCCGAGCAAAACACTTTTGCCGGCCTTTTTAAAATTATAAGCGAGCTTACCTATGGTTGTAGTTTTTCCAACGCCATTTACGCCAACAACTAAAATAACGTAAGGTTTTTTTGGAAGCTCGTTTTCAAATCCGGCGGGTAATTCGGGTTGGGTAAGAATAGATTCAATTTCTTCTTGCAATATCTTGTTCAATTCATTTGTATTAAGATATTTATCTTTCGCAACCCGTTGTTCAATTTTTTTAATTATCTCGATGGTTGTGTCAATTCCAACATCTGCGCTTACCAACGCTTCTTCCAAATTATCCAGCACTTCTTCATCCACGGTTCCTTTGCCGGCAATGGCTTTGGTTATTTTTGAAAAAAAACCTTCGCGCGTTTTTTGTAATCCCTGGTTCAGGCTCTCTTTTTCTTTCTTACCAAAAATTTTATTAAAAAATCCCATGACTTAATTTGAAAATTTGAAAATATCTCCATTGCATAATCAGGAACTTGGGCAATTTCCTAATTTTTTAAATAACAAAAGCTGCCTTTTTGAGACAGCTTTTCATTTTACGAACCCATAAAAATTATTTCCCAGCAAGGAATTGTTTTATTTTATCCTTGTGCACGATTGCTTCTTTAAATGTATAAGCTCCGGTTTTAGGGCTGCGCACTGCGCGGATTACTTTCGTCCAATTTTTTGCTTCTGATGCTGCTTTTGCATCCTTAGTTTTTATCGCGGTCTTTGCTTGCTTTGCCATAATTTAATGTGATGATGTGCTAATGTGAAAATGTGATAATATAAATCTCTAATTAGCACATTATCGAATTATAACATTAGCTGATTAGCTATTTAATTTCTTTATGAACAGTATATTTTTTCAAAACTGAATTATACTTTTTCAGTTCAAGGCGCTCAGGGGTATTTTTTTTATTTTTTGTGCTGATATACCTGCTCGTTCCGGGCAAACCCGTTTTTTTATGTTCTGTACATTCTAATATTACCTGAACTCTGTTACCTTTCTTTGCCATGATATTTTAATTTGAAAATTTGAAAATTTGAAAATTGCTCAATTGAGCCATTGAAAAATTTTCACATTATATTTTCTCTCCTCTTGCTTTCAATTCTTTCACCACATTATACAGTCCTCTTTTATTAATTGTGCGAATTCCATCAGTAGAAAGTTTTAAAGTAATCCACCTGTTTTCTTCTGCCAAAAAAAAGCGTTTGGTTTGCAAATTTGGTAAAAACCTGCGTTTTGTTTTAATGTTTGAATGAGATACGCTATTGCCGCTCACCGGAACTTTACCCGTAACCTGACATACTCTTGACATGACTAATAAAATTTAGGACGGCAAAGGTCGTAAAATCCTCTCAATAATCAAAAGATTTTTATTGAGGTCGGAAGTCTGAGGTCCGAAGTCGGAGGTCTGAAGTCTGATAAACTCTTTAGACATCAACAGTCTTTCTGCTTCCTACTCCTGACTTCCAACTTCCGACCTCGGACTTTCCAACCTGCTTTCCGCAATTAATAATTTCTTAATTTACCGTTTCCTTAAGCTGCAACTACATTTGTAAGAAAGCCGGGAATGAACAATATGAAAAGAAGAACAATCGCACGGGATATAAGTTGGTTATCCTTCAACGGAAGGGTTTTGCAGGAAGCCGCCGACGCATCGGTTCCATTGCGCGAACGAATTAAATTTCTTGGAATTTTTTCCAATAACATGGATGAGTTTTTTCGCGTTCGCGTTGCCACTTTAAAAAGAATGATCGAATACAGCGGAAAAGCAAAAATCAACATGCACCTGGAATTAGCGCCGGATAAAATTCTTGACGAAATACAATCCATCGTTTTGGAACAACAGGGAGAATTTAATTACATCTGGGAATCTATTGTGAAAGAACTGGAAAAAGAAAAAATTTATCTCGTTACAGAAAAGCAGTTAAATAAAGATCAGCAAAAATTTGTTCAATCATATTTTGAAGAAGAGATACGATCAAACATAATTCCTTTGATGATCGAAAGCATTCCGCAGTTTCCGTATTTGCGAGATAAATCTATTTACCTCGGCATCGTGTTATCGCGAAAAGACGGAGCTATGAAAAGAAAATATGCGCTCATCGAAGTTGCAAGCAGGGTGCTGGGAAGATTTGTGCGCCTGCCATCAACAAAACCCGATGAACATTTTATCATTCTGCTGGAAGATATCATTCGCTACAACCTGAGAACGATCTTTTCTTATTTCGGTTACGATAAATATGAGTCGTGGATTTTTAAAGTAACCAAAGATGCGGAAATTGATATAGACAATGATATATCAACCACACTGATTCAAAAATTAGAAAAAGGATTACGAAACCGCAGAAAAGGAAAACCTGTTCGTTTTGTTTATGATAAAGAAATGGATGAAGGTTTGCTGAATTATCTTATCAAACGACTTAATCTTACAAAAAAAGGCGACCTTATTCCCGGTGGAAGAATTCACAACTTCAAACATTTCATGGATTTTCCGGATGTGTTTCCAAAAAAAGGTCAGAGAAGAAAACCATTCACACATCCGTTATTAATGAAAACGCCGCGCGTTACCGATACCATTTTGGAGCAGGATATAATGTTGCATTTTCCATATCATTCATTCCACCCGGTTATTGATATGCTTCGCGAAGCTGCAATTGATCCGAATGTTATCGCAATAAAAATTACGGGCTATCGGCTCTCGTCCAATTCAAAAATTATAAATGCACTTATCAATGCCGTACGCAACGGAAAAAATGTAACGGTGATGCTTGAGTTACGCGCGCGCTTTGATGAAGAAGCAAATCTTGAATGGAAAGAACGACTCGAAGATGAAGGCGTTAAAGTTTTAATTGGCATTCCTAACATCAAAGTGCACGCAAAATTATGCCTCATAAAAAAACGCATCAATAACCGAACGATTCATTACGGATTTATAAGCACAGGAAATTTGAATGAACGCACGGCCATGATTTACGGAGATCATTGTTTGCTTACTGCCAACAGGCATATTATGGCAGATGTTAACCGGATGTTTAACTATATAGAAAAATGGAAAGACGGAACCGCGCAATTAAAAACCTGCAAAACTCTTTTTCCTTGTCCGATATATTTAAGAAGGGAACTAATGAAAATGATTAATAAAGAAATAAAAATCGCAAAAACCAAAAAAACTGCCAGTATTTTTTTAAAAATGAATTCTCTTTCCGATGACGAACTGATCTATAAATTATATGATGCTGCACGCGCCGGTGTGGAAATAAAATTAATTGTTCGCGGAATATTTTGCATGTTCTCCGAAAATAAAAAATTCATCAAACCTATAACGGCTATAAGTATTATTGATGAATACCTGGAGCATGCGCGCGTTTTCATTTTTCATAATGGCGGAAAAGAAAAAGTATTTATATCTTCCGCAGACTGGATGGTGCGCAATCTCGACCACAGGGTTGAAGCAACATGCCCGGTTCTTGATAAATCCATTCAGCAGGAACTTACAGATATATTGAACATTCAACTTTCAGACAATGTAAAAGCCCGCTTGCTCGATAATGAATTAAGCAATAAATACAAAAGAGACAAGCCGCAAAAAAAAATCAGGTCGCAAATTGAAATTTACAGTTACTTGCATCAGAAAATAACAAAGGCAACAGAAATTATTAACCAGCATCAGGCTGTTAATGCAACTGAACTTGTTGCTGTAATTTGAAAACTTAACCCATTTAATGAAATTAGCCGCAATTGACATTGGGAGTAATGCTGCGCGATTACTTATTTCAGAAGTTACCATTACCGATAATAAACCTGAATTCAATAAAGTCAATCTTGTTCGCGTTCCGCTGCGATTAGGATTTGATGTTTTTGAAAAAAGAGAAATTTCTGAAGAAAAAACTATCATGATCATCAACACCATCAAAGCATATAAATTTTTGCTTGATGCCTATGAAGTAAAACACGTTAAAGCCGCGGCAACATCTGCGATGCGCGATGCAAAAAATGCAAAGGAAATTATTGAACTGGTTGAAAAAGAAACGGGCATTCGCATTGAAGTGATAAGCGGCGGCTATGAAGCAGCGCTGATTTATGAAAATCACGTTGCAGAAAATATGGATAAGGAACACGCGTATTTATATATTGATGTTGGCGGCGGAAGCACTGAGCTAACTTTTTTTGCAGAAAACAAACTCGTTTTCAAAGAATCATTCAATATAGGAACGATAAGATTGATAAAAGACCAGGTTGCAGAAAAACAGTGGGAGAGTATGAAAGAATTTATTAAAAAAGAAACGAAGAGTTATGCAGATAAAATGATCGCTATCGGATCCGGTGGTAACATCAATAAAATATTTTCTCTTTCTAAAAGAAAAGACGGAAAACCTTTACCGATCGAATTACTAAAAGATTATTATAAAGAAATCGGAAGCTTTTCCGTTTCCGACAGAATTCGTTTTTACAAATTGCGCGAAGACCGTGCAGATGTTATCGTTCCGGCTTTGCAGATATACACCAACGTTATGCGCTGGGCCGAAGCACGCGAAATTTATGTTCCAAAAATTGGTTTGGCAGATGGATTAATTCAGCATTTGTATAATGAAGTAGTAAGCGCGAAGTATGAAGGCGGAAGTCAGAAGTCAGAGGTTAGAAGTTAAAAATTCAGAGTTCGTAATTATCAATTTTCAATTACCTATTCCTCCGCAATTTTTTTTACCTGGACCAAAATCGGGTTCCATCCTTCGCCATTATTATAGGTTTCTTTATATCTTTTTTCACCATCTGCAGCTCGTTCAAAACCATCTTGTGTAACTGTGAAAACGGTTTTTCCGTTTTCTTCTTTTAAATGGTAAGTAACGTTCAAATAATTTTCAGGAATATCCGGCATCGAAGAATTTGGATCAATAACAGTATATTTTAAAAGTTCAGCCGGTTTTATTTCCAAAATAATTCCTTTTACAAAAACCATTTCTTTGCCTTCATAGCTTCCTTTCCACAAAAGCGCGCTTCCTGGTTCCCAATCAGAAATGGCTTCGCAGCCAAACATGTATTTTTTTGTTTGCCCGGGGTTCACCAGCAAATCCCAAACTTTATTTGCGGGCGCATCAATCGTAATTGTACTGATAACAGCTAATTTTTCTGACATTTTGAATTTATTTGAATAAAAATAAAATAATTTTTGAACAAAAATTACCAATTGTCAATTACAAAAAACTACTTATCTTTAATGCATGAAACTCCGTAATCATTTTTCCCTGGCAAAAACTTTTCTCTACATCAGTTTGATTATCTCCATTATTTTTATTACATCCTGCGCAAGAGGTATAACTCCGTTCGAAGCTGCGAATGGCAAAGCAAAATGCGGAACTTATTTAAAATAAATCCGGCATTTTTTTGGTCAGTCAACTATTTGGATAAACAAAATTTGTTTTCTCTTCTTTCATTTTTATAGGCCTAACCTCAATACTTGCAGAAGGAACATATTCAAATTCGGGATTGCTTTTTGCAATTGCAATTGCTTCTTCAATATCGTTTGCTATGATATGATAATATCCAACCTGCACTTCTTTTGTTGGATCAACCGCAATTTTTGTCCATCCATTTTCATTTTTGCGAATAATAAAACCTTCCCGAACTATGGGTTGGGCCGCAATTAATTTTCCTTCAGCTTTAAGTCGGCCTATATAGACCTCGCATTTTTTTACAAATGCCAAATGTTCTTCAGCCGTCAATGCCGCTTTTGCATCTCCGGCATTGCGGATGTAAAACATAAATTCTTTACTCATTTTATTTATTTATAACGGTTATGAATAAGTAAAAATAAGCTTGATACGAAATCGATTTGAATTTTATTTATATGCTATTGCTGCACTTGCCGGCCCGGCTAATGGTAAAATCTCTGTATTTTTAAAACCTGCCAGCTTCGCCCATTTATTAAAATCAGAAAAAGTATAATCAAATCCTTTTCCGGTTTCAATTAACATGTTTAAACTCATCATCAATCCAAAAACATTTTCTTTTCTATTTTCATCAATTATATTTTCAAGAGCAACAAAAGCGCCGCCGTCCGGCAATGAATCAAATGCTTTCTTCATCAAAAATATTTTTTTCTCTTCATCCCAATCGTGAAGAATATTTCCCATGGTGATGATATCCGCTTTTGGCAATGTGTCATTAAAAAAATCTCCATCAATTGATTTTACTCTGCCAGATAATTGAAAATGATCAATATTATTTTTAGCAATAGGCCCGACTGGCGGAAGATCAAAACTCATGCAACTCATATGCGGCTGATGTTTTGCAACCATTATAGAAAGTAAAGCGGCCGCGCCACCTGCATCAGTTAAGGTTTTGTATTTAGAGAAATCGAATTTTTGCGCAAATGCCATAAAATTTCCAACCTGGATTCCGCTCATGGCATTCACGAACTCACTCAATCTTTCAGTATCTTTGTACAATTCCGCAAATGGATTATCCAAACCATCTTTAATTTCGTTTTGAGGCAATCCTGTAATTAGACCATTTTCCAAATCTCCCCAAAAACGATAAAGTCGGTTGTTTGCCATTTCCAAAATACCTCCAACATAAGAAGGCTTTTTTTTGTCGAGAAAAATTTCGGTTTCAACAGCATTGGAATATGTTGCTGTTTCTAACAATCCATCGCGGTGTAAAAATCCAAATCCGGTTAAGGCATCTAAGAAATCAAAAACATTTCGATCGGTACAATTTAATTTTAGCAGAGATTTAATTTGAGCAGCAGAAAGTTTTCCTTTTTCAGAAAGATGCGTGAACAATTGAAACTTTACTGCAGACAAAAGAATTTTTGAAGCCCAGAAACCGGTTCCGATTTTTAAAATATTTTCCGGTGATGGTTGAGCGCGGGTGTTGGTGTTTTGCATTTAGTTTGTTTTCTTAAATATAAGTATTTAATTGAGAGAATTAATTTTTGCGGATTTAGATTTCATTACCTTTTTAGCTTCAATAATTTTTTTAATTAAAAGATAACCTCCGCAACAAGTAAAAATATTATCTTGTAATAATTCTCCTATAACTTCTCCTAAAACATTCTGATCATGACAAAAAAAACAATCGTGTTTATACATGGATTATGGATACACTCCAGTTCGTGGCAACCGTGGATGGATTTTTTTGATCAACACGGTTATGAGACTTTAAATCCTGCTTGGCCCGGCGATTCTGAAACAGTTGCTGCATGCCGCGCCAATCCTCAATCTATCGCGAACAGGGGAGTTACTGAAGTTGCCGATAGTTACGCTAAAGTGATTGCATCGCTTACTGAAGCACCGATCGTTATCGGGCATTCTTTCGGCGGACTTCTTGCTCAAATAATTTTAGGTCGCGGCATTGCGGCAGCAGGTATAGCTATAGATCCCGCGCCTATAAAAGGAGTTTGGCAATTACCACTCTCTGCGCTTAAAGCTTCTTTTCCTGTTCTTGGTAATCCGTTCAACTTGAAAAAAGCTATATCACTTAGTTTCGATCAATTCAAATATGGTTTTGCAAATGCAGTTCCGGAAAATGAAGCAAGAGAACTTTACGATCAATGGACAATACCTGCGCCGGCGCGACCGCTTTTCCAGGCGGCAACAGCAACATTTGCGGGCTCGGAAACAAAGGTAGATACAGCAAATTCCACACGAGGACCGTTGCTAATAACAGGCGGCGAAAAAGATCATATCGCGCCACCTATACTTGGCAAAGCGTCTCTGAAAAAATATAATTCATCAGTTATTTCAGAATTCAAATTGTTTGAAGATCGCGGGCATTCGCTTGTTGTGGATCATGGCTGGAAAGAAGTTGCAGAATATTCATTGGACTGGCTTAATAAAAATGGACTTTAATAACGGATATGAATATGTAAAAATAATTTTTATTCGTGAGATCGTTTTTTAGCGCTTGCCCACATCGGTTTCTTCTTCAATATTGTTTTATAAATTTTACAATCTGAAGCATGAGCGCCGGGCAAATATCCTATGCTCATCAAAAATTCATTTACAATTTCGCCTCCGGTAAATTTAAAAGATGCTTTAAACAGCTTTATCCATTCTTCTTTTGTTTTAGGGTGATGATGCTCCAGCCATTTTTCGAAAGAACCAAATTCTTTTTGCAGTTGAAGAATAGCTTTTGCATTTTCGATAGCCGCATTTATTTTTAACCGGTTACGGATAATGCCGGCATCTGCCAAAAGTCTTTTCCTGTCGGCTTCAGAATATTTCGCAACTTTTTTTATGTTGAAATTGTGATACGCTTTTCTGAATGAATCTTCCTTTTTTAAAATTATTTCCCAGCTCAAACCAGCCTGGTTTATTTCCAGAACAAGCCGGCAAAATAATTCATCATCGTCGTGTAACGGAAAACCATATAATTTATCGTGATAGGCTTTATGCAAAGCTTTTTTTTCTTCCGGCATATTTTCTATTGCGCTGCAGTACGACATAATTTTAATTAAGTGATGAAATTACTGAATTTTGGTAAATAAAAAATAGTAAAGTAAATTTGTAAAGTAAACTTACTATTTTATTTATTATACCTATTATGAAAGATACAGATAACAATGAAATTGCCGCAAACCTCCGCGTGGTAATTTCCCGGCTTGTAAAAATATTAAGAAATGAAACGAAGAATGATGAATTGCTTTCCTTAACAGAACGTTCCACGCTTGCTCTTGTTTATCAGCATGAGCAAATACTTCCGTCGGAATTGGCAGATATGGAAAAAGTCACCAACCAGTCCATGTCGCAAATTATAAACAAACTTGCCGAACACGGATATATTAAAAAGACTTCTTCGAAAACAGATAAAAGAAAAGTGATAATAACAATTACTGCAACCGGAAAAAAATTCATTGAGAAAAAAAGACTGGAAAAGCAGGAGTGGCTCGCCCGTGCGATTTTTGAAAAAACTACGCAAAAGGAAAAAGAAATATTAAGTAATGCAATTATCGTGTTAACAAAACTGGTCGATTTAAAATAAATGAACATCACAACTTTTAAAGCATTTGGCAGCCGAAACTACAGGTTATATTTCTCCGGACAATCCATTTCACTTATAGGAACATGGATGCAACGCACGGCAGTGTACTGGCTGATATATACAAAAACGCATTCTGCTTTTATGCTTGGAGTTGCTGTATTTGCAGCGCAGTTTCCATCCTTTATATTTTCTCCTCTCGGCGGCGTGGTGTCGGATAGGTATAACCGTTATCGTGTTCTTCTCACCACACAAATAGCTTCCCTGATTCAGGCCATTTTACTAACGGTGTTGGTTATGTATTCTCATTACGCAGTTTGGCAAATACTTGCATGCAGTGTTGTGCTGGGAACCATCAACGCATTTGATGTGCCTGCACGGCAATCTATGGTTACCGAAATGGTGGACGATAAAAAAGATTTGGCCAATGCAATTGCTCTTAATTCATCTATGGTAAATTTAGCGCGGCTCATAGGTCCGGCAATTTCAGGTATCGTGCTGGAAAAATTTGGATCGGGAATTTGTTTTCTGATCAATGCGTTAAGTTTTCTCGCCGTCATTACTTCTTTATTATTCATGAGGTTTCCAAAATTCATTCATCTGCCGAATAATAAAAAAGTGATCCTGGAATTTAAAGAAGGATGGAAATATTTAAAGCAAACTCCGTCCATCGGTTTTGTAATTTTATTACTTGCCTGTGTAAGTTTATTGGTTTTGCCTTTCATAACGCTACTTCCTGTATATGCAAAAATAATTTTTGCAGGAAATGCTTCTACTTATGGCTTGCTCAACAGCGCTATCGGTCTTGGTGCAATAGGAGGCGCATTTTTTTTAGCTTCATTAAAACCCGGCGTTGATTTTAAAAAGATTTTATTCATCAACCTTTTAATATTCGGTTTGGGATTGATTCTGTTTTCGCACATGACTAATCTGCCCGTTGCATTGCTTTTTGCAGTTGCCGCAGGCTTTGGAATGATGTCGCAAACAACAATAAGCAACACAATTATTCAAACAAATGTATCCGGCGAAATGAGAGGACGCGTGATCAGTTATTTTGCGATGGCATTTTTTGGAATGCAACCGATAGGAGGATTATTCATTGGAACAGTATCGCAATATATCGGCGCGCCAAATACAATTTTAGCAGAAGGAATTGCAGCTGTATTAATCGCTATAATATTTTTGCCTTTTTTAAGAAAAGATTTTTTAAAAGAAAAACGTAAGATAGAATTGATGGAAATAAAAAATCCGGCGATACACTCAATTAATAAAAATTAAATTAAACAATATGGAACAAAATAAATATCAAAACACAGCGCTCTTGGTAATGGATGTACAGGGAGCCACTGCAAAAATGTTGCATACCGGCGACACATTTTTTTACTCTATTGCAAAAGCCGCGCAAACAGCCAGAAGCAATAATATTCCTGTTCTTTACGTGGTTGTCGGGTTTAGAAAAGGATATCCCGAAGTAAATCCGAATAACAAATCCTTTGTGATATTAAAAAGCGGAGCTATGAATCTTGATGCAGAAGAAGGTACAGCAGTTCATGAATCTGTTGCGCCGCAGCCTGGAGAAATCATCATAACAAAAAAACGTGTGAGTGCATTTGCCGGCAGCGATCTGGAAGTGATACTTAAATCGCTTGGAATAAATCACCTCGTGCTTACAGGAATTGCAACCAGCGGAGTCGTGTTATCCACCCTGCGTGAAGCGGCAGACAAGGATTACATACTCACAGTTCTTTCCGATTGTTGTGCAGACAGGGATGAAGAAGTTCACCGCGTGCTTACTACTAAAATTTTTCCGCGACAAGCTGAAGTGATGACTGCTGAAGAATGGAGTTCTAAAAAATAACGCTTAGCTTTTGGGCCAGATAAACTAACGCCTATGCATAGTTGAAGTAATTGCATTCGCTTTATTTTTCCATAAATCCGTGATATAGGTAAGAAATTTTTAAAAAAATTACTTCAATTCAGGATTCCTGCAATTTTATTGTTCGCTAAAGTTGTCAAAATCTTTATCTTCCTGCCAGCTATATTCTATTTGAAAGGCTACATTTTTTGCAAAATCCAAACCATACATATCTTTTAAAAAACCGAAAGCCATATCAATGCCGGCACTAACGCCAGAGGATGTGTAATATTTTCCGTCAACTACCCATCTTGCTTTTTTTATCCAGTGCACATTTTGTCCCTGGCTTTTTACCCAATCGAAAGCTCTTTTATTTGACGTTGCATTTTTATTATCGAGAAGCCCGGTTTTTGCAAGTAAAGCGCTGCCGGTACAAACAGTGAGAACATATGTACTCGCTTCGGAAATTTTTTTTATGTTGTCGATGAAATTATGGTTGTCTACTTCTTTGCGCGTTCCATAGCCGCCGGGAATTAGAAATATATCTGTTCCGTTGATGATGTTTGAAAGAGGCAATGATTCAACAGCAACACCGTGAGCGTTTTTTACAATTCCGCCAAACTCGGAATAGAAAAAAACCTGGTATTGATTTTTTAAAACTCCGAAAACCTCCACTGGTCCGAATACATCGAGAGTTTCAAAGTCGGTAAAAAGTAATACAGCTATATTCATATTGCATTGTTTAAAAGCTATGTTTATTAAATGTACAAATATTCGTGAAAAATGCTGTTACCTGTTTCGCTGCAATTATTTTTAAAAGATTAATTTTATTTTTTGAAAGTTACCGAAGTTTAGCAGAGCTCAATAGAATTGTTGCGGTTGAAGAGTGCGACGCAACGATGATGCTATGAAAAACTGAAGCTGGAAACATAAAATAAAATTAAATTCAGATGAAATATTTTTTTTCAATTTCGTTTTTTTTCGTTTTGTTTTTTGCATCGGATTATCTTGCTGCGCAAATTAAAAGGATAGACACCACCATGATGATCGGCAATGCAGGCTACCGGATTAAATGCAGCAATAAAGATGTGGAAAGAAATGAACTGGATGTTAAGCCGATCGGGTTTGATAAAGACGCGCACGAATCGGGGATGTTTCTTAAGGGGTTTATTGTTAAATCGCAAATTGATGATTTGAACAACGACGGTTTTCCGGATGCAGTGATTTATACTATAGACGGGCCGAGAGGGCAATTTGGAAATGCGTATGCAATTGTATCTATGTCGAACAAATCGTTTGTGGCAGTTGGTTTGCCCGATGTGCAGCTCGATGCAAAATATAAAGAAGGTTATCGCGGGCACGATGAATTTTCTCTGCTGGAAGGAACACTAATGCGAAAATTTCCGGTGTACAAACCGGATGATAAAGACAACGCAGCAACCGGCGGCAAACGACTAATTCAATACCGGTTAACGGGCTCGGAAGATACCGGGTTTAAATTTACTGTGCAGCAGTCGTATGATATAAAGTAGAGTTTTACGGCAACGAAAACGCAACATATGCATCGCCGGATTTTGTACCAAGTTTTCCGCCGCCGCATGCAATTACCAAAAATTCTTTTCCGTTAAAATCATATACAGATGGCGTTGCGAAACCTGCGGCAGGTAATTCAGTTTCCCACAATAATTTTCCGGTTCGTTTGTTGAACGCACGTAATTTTTTGTCGCGCGTTGCTGCAATAAATAAAACACCACCGGCAGTTACAACAGAGCCTCCATAATTTTCTGTTCCTGTAATAATTCCTTTTTGTTTGAATTCAGGATACTCACCAAGCGGAATGCGCCAGTCAATTTCTCCGGTGTTAAGATTCACGGCATTCAAAGTTCCCCACGGCGGTTTTATTGCGGGATAGCCTTCTTTGCTTACAAATTTATTATAGCCGGTGATTGTGTAAGGAAGATCCCGGAAAGTATCAACAGGTTTTGGCGGCGCAACAAAACTTTTCTGTTGTGATGATTTGATATCTAATATGAAAGATGCAATTGCGATTTTTTCTTCATCGGTTAATTGTTTGAAAGCCGGCATCATTCTTCGTCCCGTAGAAACGAATTGCACAAATTGCTTTTCGTTGTATTTCTTAGCAGCATCTAACAGTGATGGATAGTTGCCGGAACCTTTTCTATCGGGACCATGACAGGTCATGCAATTGGATTGATATAATCTTGTTCCTGCCTGGAGATAATTTTCATTTTTTGGAGCTTCCGTTTTTTTATCTGCAATAGAAAGGATCCACGGAATTTCATTTGCATTAACATATAGTAAGCCGCTTTCCGGATCAAACGCTTCGCCGCCCCATTCTGCACCGCCATCAAGACCAGGATAAACAATAGTACCTTCTTTCGAAAGCGGGTTGAAAATATTTCCGGTTTTATAGGATTCAAATCTTTTTTTGATATCCTGGTAAGAAGAATCAGGCAACATATCATTGAGATCGGCTTCTGTAAAACTTTGCCGCATGAAAGATTTTGGAAGAGTAGGAATAGGTTGCGTAGGAAATATTTCTTCACCAATTAATTCGGTATTTGTCGGAACCGGTTTTTCTTCAATAGGAAAAATTGGTTTGCCGGTTTCCCTGTCGAGCAAATAAATAAATCCAGTTTTACCGGGTTGCGCAACAGCATCTACTAACTTACCCTCATGCATAACCGAAACCAAAGCCGGCGGTGTTGGAAGATCTTTATCCCACACGTCATGATGTACATCCTGGAAATGCCATTTGTATTTTCCTGTTGCAGCATCGAGAGCTAACAAACAATCTGCAAAAAGTCCGGCGCCTTTTCTTTTTCCGCCATAGAAATCGAAAGAAGCCGAACCGGTTGGAGCAAATAATATTCCGCGTTCTTCATCTAACGCAAAACCAGACCAGCAATTAGCGCCGCCGATATTTTTATACGCGATAGAATCTTCCCATGTATCAAATCCTGATTCGCCGGGTTGCGGAATGGTATGAAAAATCCATTGTATTTTTCCGGTGCGAACATCATAGGCGCGAATATGGCCGGGCGCTGCGTCACTTCCTTCAGACACGCGTGTGCCCATAATGATAAGGTCTTTGTAAATAATTCCCGGCGCCGTAGCGGTAACATATAGATCATGAACATCTCTTCCCAATCCATCATGCAAATCAACGCGGCCGTTTTTTCCAAATGATGTAATCATTTTTCCGTTGTTCGCATCAATAGCATACATTATGGAACCTGCTGTGTAAAAAATTCTTTTATCGTCCCCATCTTCCCAATAAGTAACGCCACGATTATTGTTCATGATAAAATCAGCGAAAGATTTATTCTGATTTGAATCCTGCGGATTGAAAACCCATTTTTCTTTTCCCGTTGATGCATCGAGCGCTAATAATTTCAACCGGGGAGAAGTGGCGTATAACACTCCATTTATGATAATAGGATTGCATTGAATTTGCGAATGGTTCACCGTGTCTCCATCGCCGGTATGATAAGTCCATGCAACCTGCATTTGCGCTACATTGCTTGTGTCTATTTGCGTGAGCGTTGAATAATGAATATTTTCTTTGCTTCCGCCAAAAACTTTCCATTCGGTATATTGCTTTTTTTGTTTGCAGGAAAAAATTGCAATAAGAATTAAGAAAGAAAAAAATATTTTTTTCATGATGGGAAACTTTATAAAATGCCTGAATTCAAAAAAGAAAAAGAAATATTTTATTCTAAAACCTTCTCACTGATCTTTCCTGTTTTTTTATTTTTGATGATCACTTTCTTCGCGCCGTAATGCGTTATTTCTTCTTTCACCAAATAATTGTCTGCATCATATTCAACAAGATGACTGTCTTTACTCACGCCAACTTTTCCTCTCCAGATATCGAGTTTAACCGGTTCCCAGATTTTTGTTTTCGCCGAGCGATACGCAGCATCCAAAATAGAATTCACTACATAACCATCATAAAAAGTTTCTTTCGGATTAATTCCTTTTTCCATTGAGTTGAACATGTCGGTGAACATATGATTATACCCGAGATCATTCATTTCATCACCAACAGGAAATAACCAGCCAGTGTTGCTTTCCGCTTTTTCCGCAACATAGTCGGCGCCTTTTCCGGTGGTGAACATTTCAAATCCTGTTCGCAAAAAACTATTTATCCAAATTGTTCCTTCTGTGCCCATCACTTCATCGCGCAAGATCCATACCTCCGCGAAAAGTCCAGCTAACTTCAAATTGGCCTATAGATCCATTTTCATATTTCACCAAACCAATTGCATGGTCTTCGGCATCTATAGGTTTCACCTGTGTGTCGGCCCAACACATTACTTCAACAGGCTTGATATCTTTGCCGATAAAATTTCTTGCAATTTCTATGCAATGACAACCGAGGTCGAGCATGCAACCGCCGCCGGCTTGCTCAATATCCCAAAACCATTCGCTGTGCGGACCAGGATGTGTCTCTCTCGACTTTGCCCACAATATTCTTCCGAGCGCGCCATTCTTTACACTTTCGAGCGCTTTTAAAAATTTTGGCGTGTACACCAAATCTTCGAGGTAACCATTAAAAATTCCGGCAGCTTCAACAGCTTCGAGCATGCGTTTTGCTTCGGCGCCATTTCTTCCCAAAGGTTTTGTAGTGATAACAGCTTTTTTATGTTTGCAGCAAAGCAACACAGCAGCTTCATGCAAATTATTTGGCAATGCAATGCACACCACATCTACGTTTGGATGCGCAATAGCTTCTTCCATATTTGTAGTCCAGTGTTCGCAATTGTAATCGTGCGCAAATTTTTTCGCGCTTTCTTCACGGCGCGCATAGATGCTCACAATTTTATCTTTACTTCTTTGTCCTTGCAGGGAATCTGCATAAAACCGGCCGATAAATCCGGAACCAAGCATAGCAATTCGTTTCATGTTTTGAAAATAGTTTTAATTTTTAGAAATATATTTTGGTAATCATCATTAGTAATTCTTTTCATCATCGTTGCGTCGCACACTTGTACAGCAGAAATTCTATTGAGCATTTGTCTCAACCACGATTTTACGATTATTATTCTTATTCAACTGATAATTTCAAGAACCTTCATTTTATTCAATTATCAATTGCAACCGCATTTTTCTTTTCTCTGAAAAATAAAATAAAATAAATCAGTACACCTATGGCAATAAATGCGGGAACATACCAAATGCTTGTCCAGTCATGCAAACCATCCGCTAATTTATATTTGTCAACAACAATTCCCGAAATCCATGTACCTATAAACATTCCAACGCCATAGGTTGCAAAAGTAAAAAGTCCCTGCGCAGCATTTTTTATTTTTGCACCCGCTTTTTTTTCTGTGTACATATATCCGGTTACAAAAAAGAAATCGTAACAAACGCCATGAAGAATAATTCCGGCATAAAGCATCCATTCGTTTGCGCCGATATTTCCATAGGCAAAACAAATGTAGCGCAGCACCCACGCCGTCATTCCCATCAGCAACATATTTTTTACACCTATGCGGTTAAATAAAAAAGGAATGGCAAGAATAAAAAGCGCTTCGCTTCCTTGTCCTAATGTCATTTTACCCGCAGCATTTGGCATATTTAATTCATTCAAAAATTTATTTGCAAAACCGTAATAAAAAGATAGACGGAATGCAAACAAGAATTGCAGCGATGAAAAATATTAAATAGGGTTTGTTTTTAAAAAGAACGAATGCATCGGCTCCTAAAGCTTTTGACGCAGATGCTTCCGCAGATTTTCCTTTTGGCGGCATGTTTGGCAAAACAAAACTCAACAATCCTAATCCCACGGAAGCTCCTGCGGCAATATGAAAAGTGGAAGCAGTTTTTTCCAAATTAAGACCTCCGATTATTAATCCGGCAATGATCCATCCCAAAGTTCCAAAAACACGAATCCATGGAAATTGTTTTCCCGGATCGCTCATTTGATGAAACGCAACACTGTTCGACAATGCAATCGTTGGCATATATAATAATGAATAAAATAAAACTATCCAGTAAAATGCCGTGTTATCCATAATTTTTGTAGCGAGAAATAACAATACGCCGCCAACCAAATGCAATACGCCCATAATTTTTTGTGCAGCAAAAAAACGATCTGCGATCATACCTATAAAAAACGGAGAGATCATTGTGGCAATCGCGAGAGCGCCGTAAGTTGCGCCAATCTGCAACCCCGATGAATGCAGGTTTTCGCCCATGTACGTGCCTAAGGTTACATACCACGAGCCCCAAATGAAATATTCCAGCAGCATCATTAGTGAAAGCGAAATTCTTGTATTTGTTTTCATGCTTAATATTAGTTTTTAGATTTTGTGCAGTTAGATTTTATTTTGCAGGGCGAAAATTTACGAAAGAAAAACGTAATTAAGTTAAAAGTTAAAACTAAAAAGCAAAAATGATGAAAGAGTGTTTCCGGTTTTTGATTTTTTACTTTTTACTTTTGATGTAACTCGAATTATCTTGCACATAAATATGAGAACATTTTCCGACACATACATGCACAAAGGTTTGCGTATGCAACTTGTGGATTCTATCAAAAAAAAAGGTATCACCGACCAGCGCGTGCTCGATGCAATTTTATATTTGCCCCGCCATTATTTTATGGATTCCGCTTTCGACAAGCTTGCCTATGAAGACAGGGCTTTTCCCATTGCCGAAGGACAAACAATTTCTCAACCTTACACAGTTGCTTATCAATCTCAATTGCTGGAAGTGAAACCATTTGAAAAAATATTGGAGATTGGAACCGGAAGCGCCTACCAGTCCTGCATTTTAGCGGAAATGGGAGCGCAGGTATATACCATCGAAAGACAAAAAAAATTATTCGATTTGAATAAAGAGTTCACATTTCTGAAAAAATATCCAAACATAAAATTTTTTTATGGCGACGGATATGAAGGTTTGCCAACCTATGCTCCGTTTGATAAAATATTGATCACAGCCGCAGCTCCGCATATTCCACCCAAATTAATTGAGCAATTAAAAGTTGGCGGCAAAATGGTAATTCCGATAGGTGAAGGAAATGTGCAGAGAATGGTACGAATCACCAAAACCGAAAGTGGAATTATTAATGAAGAAACATTCGACAGTTTTTCTTTTGTGCCGATGCTTGAAGGGAAAAATAATGTTTGATTTAATAAATGAAAAATTATTCAACAGGAAAAAAAATATTGTACGGAATAATTACCGTAGTCATTTTTATTTTTTTAGTTGAATCAATGGCAAGCATTGCAGATTACCAACTGCATGGAAAATATTCCTTCGCAACAATTGCTCTTTTCAAAAACCTTGAAGCAAAATTTCGCGAAAAAAAAGCTGAAAAAAGAAATTATGCCCACGAACAATTAGTAAGACCTGATTCTTCGCAAAAAATTAATCAGCAAATCAGTGATGAAAATTTTGCAGCCAACAAGTTAGTTTATGAACCATGGATTGAATTTGGCAACGTAAATTATTCCGGTGAATATGTAAATATACAAGGACTAAATCGGGCTTCCATCCCTTCTATAGCAGGTTTTGGTAAAGGTATTGACACAGTAATCATTTATTTTTTTGGTGGTTCAACACTGTACGGATATAATGTTTCCGATAACGAAACGATTCCATCTTTTTTTACACAATTGTACCAACAAAAATATCCCAACGCAAGGCCAATTAAAATTTATAATTACGGCATACCTTATTATTACAGCTACCAGGAATTATTAATGCTCACCAATTTATTATATACCGGAAACAAACCAGCATTAGTTATATTTTTAGATGGATTGAATGATTGTTTGCAGGTAGTTTCATCTGTTAACCGTACATCTTTTGTTTCATCAGCTTTTGAGCAATTATTCATACATCCAAACCAACGTCCGCACATTAACGATTCTTCAGGTATTATGTATTCGCTTCCAACGGGAATGGATATACGTAGATATTCTGATAAAATTCTGAATAATTTTTTACAAAATATTTCTTCAGTAAGGATAATAAGTTCGGCATATGCAATAAAACCTTTTTTCTTTATTCAACCAACTCCATATTATCATTATACAAACAGAAATAATGATCCTATCTGCATAAAAAACAATTTGCTTCAATTTGATTATGTTTATCCTGTTTTGAAACAAAAAAGCGAAACAGAAAAAGACATTTTCTTTTTGGGGGATATGCTGCAAAATGAAAAAGGTTATCCGTTTATTGATAATATTCATTATTCGCCGGCGATGAATAAAAAAATAGCTGATTCAATTCTGGCTAAAACCTATTCGTCCATTCAAATTATTTCTCTAAATAAATAAAGCTGCTAATGAAAGTGGTAATAATCGGTTCGGGAAATACAGCAACAGTTTTAGGAAGAAGAATTGCATTTGCTGAACACGAAATCATAGAAGTTGTAAGCAAAAATGAAACGCATGCAAAAATTTTAGCCGATGAATTACAGTGCGATTATTCCAACAGCTTCATCAATATTTCCGACCAGGCGGATTTTTATTTAATCGCCGTTTCTGACAACGCATTGCCAGGCTTGATAAAAGAATTTTCATTGCAAAATAAACTTGTTGTGCACACAGCTGGTTCTGTCTCCAAAAATATTTTGCAACCTGTAACTAAAAATTATGGAGTGTTATATCCATTGCAAACTCTCCGTAAAGAAATAAAAACCATTTTTGAAATTCCTTTTTTGACTGATGCAAATTCCGAAGATGCCCTGACAATCATTAATGATTTTGCAGGAACAATTTCCGACAATGTTCAATTTGCTGATGATGATGCAAGATTGAAATTACATGTTGCAGCAACTATCGTAAATAATTTCGGCAACCATTTATTTGCTTTAACGGAAGATTATTGCAACGGACAAAAAGTTGATTTTCGGTTATTATTACCATTAATTGAAGAAACTGCAATGCGCATAAAACAATTTTCCCCTTCGCAAATGCAAACCGGTCCGGCAATAAGGCATGATGTGGAAACAATACAAAAACATCTTTTATTATTAGAAAACTTTCCTGAATTAAAAAAACTATATCAAATTTTCACTGAAAGTATCCGGCAAAACAAATAAAATCTTTGTAAAACATTTTATTCAGATCAATTTTATAACGCAGCATAGGTTTAAAGGAAACTCTTATCTTGCGCATACTAAGTTTCCTATAATCTATGAAATTAATTGCAGCTTTTTTCGTCTCATCCGCTGGAATAATCTTATTTTCATTATCCTCACTCAATTTCTTTTTTATTACTTCATCATATTGCCGGGTTTTAATAATCAAACTGATCCTGCTTTTAAAAATATATTAACGCCGTTTTATTTTTATCTTCTTTGCATTTCATCGGTATTAATTGCAGCGGCAGGTTATATTATAAACGACTATTTTGATTTGCATATCGATCGCGTTAATAAACCAGAAAGACTTGTTGTTGAAAAAATAATCAAGAGGCGCTGGACGATAGTATGGCATTGGATTTTGTCATGCGTTGGTGTTATTATCGGAGCCTATATCAGTTGGAAAATTCATAATGTTGTTATCGTATTATCCCATTTCGGTTGTGCATTACTGTTATGGTTTTACAGCACTACATTCAAAAGAAAAATATTGATAGGAAATATTGTAGTATCGCTACTCACAGCATGGGTTATTATGGTTTTATATTTGTGCGAATTCCGGCACACTATTTTTTTAGTTCCGGTTTATCACCAGGTTTTATCGCGCATTTTTAAATTCGCTGTTTTATATTCCGGTTTTGCATTTATTATTTCTTTAGTTCGCGAAGTTGTAAAAGATATTGAAGATATGAAAGGGGATGCTGCATACAACTGCCGCACAATGCCGATTGTTTGGGGAATAAATGTTTCCAAAATTTTTGCAGCAACATGGTTAATAGTGCTCATCGCATCGTTGCTGATTGTGGAATTTTATGTGTTGCAATATCATTGGTGGTTGGGAATTTTATACTGCACATTTTTAATTGTTTTGCCCTTGCTTTTTGTGCTGAGAGATTTGTATCGCGCAAATTCCATTAAAGATTATCACCGGCTCAGTAATTTTATTAAGATAATAATGATCACTGGAGTTTTGTCAATGCTGTTTTTCTAATTAATTATTCATGAAAAAAATAATTTTAGCATCACAATCACCGAGAAGAAAACAATTATTGGAATGGGCTGAAATTGATTTTGAAATAATTGTAAAATCAACTCCCGAAATTTATCCTGATGATCTTGCCACAGAACAAATTCCTGTTTATATAGCCCGCGAAAAAGCATTGGCAGTAAAAAATGAATTGAAAAACGATTCAATTATTATTGCAGCAGATACTGTTGTTGTCATAAATGATAAAATAATCGGCAAACCTGTGGATAGAAATGATGCTATAAAAATATTATCAGAACTATCAGGAAAAAAACATCTTGTTATTACAGGCGTTGTAATTCTACATAATAAAAAAGAAATTTCTTTTGCAGATATAACGGAAGTTTGGTTTCATGAATTGACGAGAGAACAAATTGAATTTTACGTTGACAAATACAAACCTTTTGACAAAGCGGGCGCATATGCAATCCAGGAATGGATTGGAGTTGTCGGCATAAAAAAAATTAATGGCGATTTTTATAATGTCATGGGGTTACCAATTAGCCGCGTTGTGCAAGAGTTGAATAAATTTGAGGATAATGAATAATGAACAATTAATAATGAAGTAACTTTCATTGTTCATTATTAATTATTAATTGTTCATTTCTTACAAACCTTATCTATGACAGAAAAATTATTACAGTTCATCTGGCAATTTCAATATTTTAATCTCAGTGATATAAAATTGCAAAGCGATGAAAATCTCCGCATAATATTTCCCGGAAATTTTAACACAAATCAAGGTCCTGATTTTTTAGAAGCCAGAATTTATATAGATAATACTTTGTGGGTTGGCAGCGTGGAATTGCATATCAATTCATCCGACTGGAACAAACATGCACATAACGCAGATAAAAATTACGACAATGTTATTTTGCATGTTGTGTGGAAAAATGATGAGTCGCTTACATCAAAAAATATTCCTGAACTTGTTCTTCATAACCGCGTTTCAAAAATATTATTGAAGAAGTATGAAGAATTAATGAGCAATAAATTTTTTGTGCCTTGCGAAAAAAATATTTCTTCAGTTAGTGATATTATCTGGATTTTTTGGAAAGAAAGATTATCGGTTGAGCGTTTGCAAAAAAAATCAAAAATAATTGAAGCATATCTTTCGCAGAATAAAAATCATTGGGAAGAAACTTTATGGTGGATGATGGCAAAAAATTTTGGCATAAAAATAAATGCAGAAGCTTTTGAAGCAATTGCAAAAAGCGTATCCATTAATATTCTTGCCAAACACAAAAATAATATTCACCAATTGGAAGCATTATTGTTAGGTCAGGCAAGTTTACTGGAAAATAATTTTACAGAAGATTACCCAATAATGTTGCAGAAAGAATATTTTTTTCTAAAAAAGAAACACCGGTTATCGCCAATAAATCAGCCGGTTCATTTTTTGCGCATGCGGCGGGAAATTTCCCGACAATACGATTGGCGCAACTTGCAATGCTCATCTATCAGTCAACGCATTTATTTTCAAAAATAATTGCAATCGAAACCATTGATGAAATCAAAAAATTACTTTCTGTAACTGCAAATGATTATTGGCATTATCATTACCGGTTTGATGAAACGTCGGGCTATAAAAAGAAAAACACCGGCGCGCAAATGATAAATAATATTATCATCAACACAATTATTCCTGCTGTGTTCTCTTATGGCCATTTTAAAAATGAATTGGAATATAAAACAAAAGCATTGCGGTGGCTGGAAGAATTGCAACCAGAAAAAAATTCCATAACCATTGGCTGGGAAAAAATAAATATTGAAAACAAAACTGCTTTGGATTCGCAGGCGTTGATAGAATTAAAAAATAATTATTGCGATAAAAAAAGATGTTTGGAATGCGCGGTTGGGAATGCGATTATGAAGAAGGGTTTGTAGTTTGTGGTTTGTGGTTCTTAGTCCAAAATTTCATTGTAAACTTCATGGAGGATGAATTTTGAAAACAATTTTACCTTCTCAAAACTACAAACCACAAACTACAAACTCGAAACTCCAATTTCTCTCCAATTAAAAACTATCTCAACTTTTATTTCCGGGTTAATGCTATAAATAACCGGGCAGGTTTTTGCCGCTCTTTCAAAAATTATTCTTTCTTTTTCGTTTACGCTGAGGGTTTCGGGAAAATGAAATTGCAAATGAATTTCTCCTATGCGCCGCGGATCGGCTTTCATCACTTTGTTAATTTCAATTTTTGTTCCACGCAAATCAATTTCCATATCTCTTGCTTTAATGCCCATTATCGTCATCATGCAACTGCCCAATGCAGTGGCAACAATGTCTGACGGAGAAAAGCGCTGCGCTCTTCCCTGGTTATCGAGCGGAGCATCGGTTTCTATAACAGTACCCGATTGCAAATGTGTGGCAACCGTTCTTAACTCGCCTTCGTAAATAACTGTGGATGTCATTGCTTATTTTTGCATAAATTTACGCCGGATAAATTAAATCGTTAGTGTGAAGAAACTTTTCTTATCAGCCCTTGTCTGTTTTATAACTGTTAGTCTATGGGCTCAGGATTCTACGTTGAACGCATCTTCTCAAAGTAAAAAAGATAAAAAAGCCGAAAAAAGAGATCGGATAAACCGGTTAATGCGTATGGAAGCTGAAGGCGATCTCATTTTTAACAAGCATAATATTTTCGGGATAAAAGTCGCTACAGACGGTTATGGAATTTCTTTTGAAAAAGGAAAATTCAAAACGACTGAAAAAACAATGATCTATCAATTTGAATTGAACGAAAAGAAAAGCCCTAAGGAAAAAAGATTGCCGGCCGGAGATTTCAGTTCAGTTGTTGCCTATAAGCTCAATAATTTTTATGAATTTAAAGCAGCTGCAGGCGAACAATTTCTTATTGGCGGAAAAGGAAATAAAAACGGCGTTGCCGTTACCGCACTTTATACCGGCGGCTTATCGTTGGCAATATTAAAACCATATTATTTGAATATTGATAACCTGGCTGGCAATGAAATACAAGAAACCTGGCCGCAATTTGTGAATGATAATTCTAGCGGAAACGGCTATCAAATTGTAGGTGCATCGGGTTTTTTTACAGGATGGAGTCACGTTACTTTTAAACCGGGGCTAAATGCTAAAACAGCATTGCGTTTTGATTATGGTCGTTTTAATGAAACCATTACTGCTATTGAAGTTGGCGTAACAGCAGAATTCTACTTCAGCAAGATTGCACAAGTTGAATATGTGCCTTACAAACAATTTTTCTTCAACGGCTATGTTACTATTCTGTTTGGCAGCAGAAAGTGATGTATTTTTGCAAATAATTTTTAGAGAGCAATTGTCTGCACCCAGATTTTATCATTATTAGTCTGATTGTTCTGAAAATAATTATCAGTTGAATAAGTATAATCAGGTTAAATCGTGGTTGAAACTAAAGCTCAATAGAATTGTTACTGTACAAGAGTGCGACGCAAGGATGATGCTATGAAAAACTAAAGCTGGAAACAAAAAAAATAAAAACTAAAAAGGGAAAAGTAAAAACTAAAAAGGGAAGATTGAATGTGAGAAATCGTATTTCGTAATTCGTATTTCGTAAATGGGAAAAAATGTTTACAGATAATATTCAAACCGAACCAAAAATAAAAAAACCAAACTGGCTTCGTGTAAAATTGCCGGTTGGCGAAAGCTATAAACATGTTCGTGGTCTTGTTGACACGCATAAACTACACACAATTTGTGAAAGCGGAAATTGTCCAAACATGGGCGAATGCTGGGGTGCAGGCACTGCAACATTTATGATTCTTGGAAATATTTGCACGCGCAGTTGTGGTTTTTGCGCTGTTGCAACCGGCAAACCGGAAGCTGTTGACTGGGACGAGCCGCAGCGCGTTGCCGAAGCTATTTATTTGATGAAAGTGAAACATGCGGTGATAACTTCTGTTGACAGAGATGAATTGAAAGATGGCGGAAGCATTATTTGGCAAAATACTATCAAGGCTGTAAAAACTTTAAACAGCGATACTACTTTGGAAACTTTGATTCCGGATTTTAAAGCGGAAAAAGAAAATATTCAGCGGGTTATTGATGAAGTGCCGGAAGTTGTTTCTCATAATATTGAAACGGTGGAAAGATTGACGAAGCAAGTTCGCATACAGGCAAAATACTGGCGCAGCATGGAAACTTTAAAAATTTTAAAGAAAGGAAACATGCGCACAAAAAGTGGCGTAATGCTTGGCTTAGGTGAGCGAAAAGAAGAAGTGATACAAACCATGCAGGATTTGCGCAACAGCGGAGTGGATGTAATTACCTTAGGACAATATCTTCAGCCAACAAAAAAACATTTGCCGGTAGTGCGGTTTGTTCACCCGGATGAGTTTGCAGAATATCGCGAGATAGGCTATGGGCAAGGGTTTGATTATGTTGAAAGCGGACCTTTAGTTCGTTCTTCATATCATAGCGAGCGGCATGTTTTTGCCGGACTTGGAAGAAATGAGTGGTTGAAAGAAAGTGATAAGTTATAAGTCAGAAGTTATAAGTTTGAACATCATGAATCGTTTCTTACTATGAACTATCAACGATGAACTATGAACCGCTTATTTGTTCTGATCTTAATAAACATTTTCTTTTCTTCATTTTCTTTCTCGCAGCTTCACTGGCAAAAAGTTGATTCACTTTATCAGCCGCTTCCATCATCTATACATGTTTTTAAAACTGAAGATTCATTAAATGGCTCACCATTTATTGCTTATTATCTTTCTGCAAAATTAAAAGACAAAAAACTTTTATTCAAGGCGCAAACAGGTGATGGTAACCGTTATACTCCTTTGCAATATTATCAGCGTGAATTACTTCCTTTTGTTATTGTTAACTGCAGTTTTTTTTCAGTTATAGATAATCAAAATTTAAGTGTGATAATAAAGAATGGAAAACTTGTATCGCGAAATATCACTTCACTTAAAGGCATTGGAAAAGATTCTGCATCGTATTATTATGTTACCAGGAGCGCAATCGGAATTGATAAGAAACGAAATGCTGATGTGGCATGGGTTTTCACTACTTCGAAGCGTAGAGTATATGCATTTGAAACTGCACCAGTAGTTCAAAAGAATGAATACACAACTCCGGATATTTTTGATTTGAAAGATGTGGATTGGAAATGGTGGAAAATGCAAACTGCAATTGGCGGCGGTCCTACACTTATACATGACGGTGAGATAAAAATTACTAACAAAGAAGAACAGATTGCATCGGGAGAAATAAAGCTGGCAAGAACTGCGATGGGATATACAAAAGATAACCGGTTAATCATACTCGTTATACAAGGCGGAAATGCAGAAGGCGCAACATTTGATCAGGAAGCAAAAATTTTAAAAGAACTTGGTTGCTATGAAGCATTAAACCTTGACGGAGGCAAAAACAGTTGTATGCTTGTTAACGGAAAAGAAACAATTAAGACTTCAGATAAAAATGGAGAAACGGAATTGCCGGCGGTGTTTATGATAAGAAGTGAATAATTAATTAACAGTGAACAATGAATAATAAACAATGAAATCCATTCTCTTCAGAACTCATGCTTCTGACTTCATAATTCATACCTCATACTTTTGACTTCATAATTCATACCTCATACTTCCCGCTATCCTTTCATATCCCAAACTAATGCACTTGCGCCGAGGATTGCTGCATCGGATTCTTTTAAATGACTCACTAATATCTTTACTTTATTTTGGAACACCTGGATAAGATTTGCTTCCATATGTTCCCGTGTTGGTTTTAAAATAAGATCTCCTGATTTTGTTAATCCGCCAAATAAAATAATTGCTTCAGGACTGCTGAACATCACAAAGTTTGCAAGCGCAATTCCTAAAATTGTTCCGGTGTAATCAAAAATATCTTTAGCTAATTTGTCTCCAAGAATTGCCGCATCGTATACTTTTTTTGAATCGAGTTGTTCTTGCGGAACATCTCTTAACAAACTTGGTTCACTGCTATTCTGTAAAATTTCTATTGCATTTAATTTAACGCCGGTTGCAGATGCATATACTTCGAGGGGTCCGCGTTTGCCGGTTCCTTCATGCAATCTTCCGTTAGGAATAATAATTGTGTGACCTAATTCTCCGGCAAATCCATCATGACCATAAATTAATTTTCCATTTGCAACAATACCGCTGCCAACTCCTGTTCCGAGGGTTATCATTATAAAATCTTTCATTCCTTTTGCGGCGCCATACATCATTTCGCCAATTGCTGCTGCATTTGCATCGTTGGTTAAAATAGTAGGAAGCTGAAATTTATTTTCAATAAGTTTTGCTAAAGGAATAATGCCTTTCCAAATTAAATTAGGCGCATATTCAATTGTTCCGCTATAAAAATTTCCATTAGGCGCGCCAACACCTATGCCGCGAATTCTTCCCGAACCTCCTGCATTTTCAATCAATGGTAATAACGCTTCATACAATTCATTAATGAAGCCATCAATTTCATTATGATTGCGCGACGATATTTCACTCGAGAATAAAACATTTCCATTACGGTCAACAATTCCGAATTTAGTTCCGGTACCGCCGATGTCAATTCCGATCGCTAATGGTTGCAATGATGATTTAGATTTTGCCATGAAGAAAATGTGAAAATGTGCAAATATGAAAATGTGAAAATTAAATAATTAAAGATCCTGAATCCCGCATCCAGCATCTCGTGTCCCCGTCAATGTCCTCCGCCAATCTGTTCATCAAAATTAAGTCCCTGCGATTTTAAAACGGCTCTTAATCTTAATGCAAGAAAAGCAAGCGCAGCAAAACAACATGCAGCTACCAAATAAGAAACGTGCATGTTATTTGTTTTATCGCCAACAGATCCCTGCAACGGCGGAATAACTGCACCTCCGAGTATCATCATAATTAAAAATGCTGAACCCTGGCTTGTATATTTTCCTAACCCTGCTATACCTAAAGAAAAAATGCAAGGCCACATAATGGAGCAACAAAGTCCGCCGCTCATAAATGCATAAACGGAAACAATTCCTTTTGTTGCAACGCCAAACACCATTGCAAATGCAGCGAGCAATGCAAGTGTGAGTAATGTTTTAACTGGTTTTTCCTGTCCGTAAAAAAATGCAAGAATGGCGATGATAATACAAATAGCATAAGCCCAAAGATCGTGAATATCATTTCCTTTAAGCACGTTGGCAACTAATACCACGCCAAACGCAATGAATGGCACGATGATGGTTGCAATTCTCTTTCCCATTTTAGATAAATTAAAAACGCTTATAGCGCCAGTCCATCTGCCGATCATTAAACTTCCCCAATACAATGAAATGTATTTTGAGATTTCATTATCGTGCAAACCCGCATCCGTTATATATCCCGGCGTTTTCAATAATGCGCCGAAGTTGTTATCAATTGTTACTTCAACACCAACGTATAAAAAGATGCCAATCATTCCCAATATCAATTGCTGATATTTCATTGCGCCCCAGCCTTCACTATTTTTTGCCGCGCTGTAATAAGATGAAAATAAAATTATCAATATCATAGCAAGAGTAACTGCTAACAATTCTACCTTACCAATATTTGTGAGTTGACCTATGATGATTATCACTATTAAAAAACCTGTCATCAGCGACAAAGACAAAGATGCTTTCCTTGAGCTTTCAAATTTCGATTCGTCTTTACCAGATGGCAGTTTAGAAAATGTAAAAAATAAAGCCACCGCTGCAAATACACAGGCAACAAGAATATAGAAGTTATCAATATTAGCAACAGTTACAATTTTACTGGCACCACTGCCAACACTTCCAAATAAAAAGAAACTGATAATGAGTGGCCCGAGCGTTGTACCTAATGAATTTACCCCGCCGGCTAAATTTAACCTGTGAGAACCTGTTGCAGGGTCGCCGAGTGAAACTGCAAAAGGCTGCGCCGCTGTTTGCTGCAAGGAGAACCCTAATGCAACTATAAAATAAGATACAAGTATTAACGGAAAGGAATGTGCATTTGCAGAAGGGATAACAGCCAATGCGCCTATAACGGATATCCATATGCCAACAATTATTCCTCTTTTATAACCCATTTTATTTAGAATATCATAGCCGAATGCGCTTGATAATAAATATAAAATAAGAGAGCCAACAAAATAAGCTCCGTAAAAAGCCGAGCCTATTAATTGCGATTCAAATTGTGTTAGGTTAAATTGCGTTCGGCAAAATGGAATAAACACGCTTGATGAAGCGGCTATAAATCCCCAGAAAAAAAATACAAGAACTAATGTGGCGAGCGCGCCGGTATTAGTAGGCTGTTTAGGTTGATTCATGTGCAATCGTTGTTTTGGTAATTGAACACTCAAAATAGATAGTTTTTGCGAACTTAAAAATTTTTTCATTGCTTGATGATAGAATTGAAAAACCTTGCTAAATTGGTTCGCGGTTTCAGTTTGCTGTTTTTAGTATTTAGTTTTTAGTCTTTAGTTTTTTGTTTTCAGTCTTTAGCTTTTACTTTTTAGTCTTTAGTTTTCACTTTTTAGTCTTTGGTCTTTAGTTTTTAGTTTCCAGTTCTTTACTTATTAGTTGGCGATATTTATTTTTAAAAGCGCGATTTTATAAAACAAGAACACGATAAATATTTTCAAGAACGCGATAAATATTTACAAGAACACGATAAATATTTACAAGAACACGATAAATATTTTCAAGAACACGATAATTATTTACAAGAACACGATAAATATTTTCAAGAACGCGATAAATATTTACAAGAACACGATAATTATTTACAAGAACGCGATTTTATAAAACAAGAACACGATAAATATTTTCAAGAATGCGATCGTTTTTATTGGTTCATCGTTCAGTATTAATAGTTTATAATGAAGTATTTCTATGAACCATCAACTATCAATCATTAACTTTATTATCTCATTAGCATATTAGCACATTAACCAATGGAAATCTTACACGTAAGCGCGGAATGTTATCCTGTGGCGAAAGCCGGCGGGTTGGGAGATGTTGTTGGCGCTTTACCAAAATATCAAAACGAAGCGGGGCATATTGCCAAAGTGGTTATGCCAATGTATCGCACAAAATTTCTTACGCAAAACGAATTTGATGTTGTGCACAAAGGCTACACAAATCTTGGAAGCTGGTGGTTTACCTATACAATTATAAAAGAAAGAACAAACAAACTTGGTTTCGATCTTTATCTTGTTGATATTTTTGGTTTGCTCGACAGAGAAAAAATTTATGGTTATGATGATGATCCGCAGCGATTCACTTCTTTTCAAATTGCAGTGGTAGATTGGCTTTCATCGTGGTCTCATCGTCCCGATGTAATTCATGTGCACGACTATCATGCAGGGTTAATTCCATTCATGATAAAACATTGTTTTCGGTATCAGCATCTGCAAAATATTCCAACTGTTTTAACTATTCACAACGCCCAGTATCAGGGCTGGATGGGTTGGGATAAGAGTAGTTATATTCCTGCATGGGATCCGTGGAAATGGGGAATGCTCGATTGGAAGAATAATATTAATCCGTTGGCAAGTGGCGTAAAATGCGCGTGGAAAGTAACAACGGTAAGCCATAGCTATCTTGATGAATTGCGCGTTTCGGCAAATGGACTGGAAGCTTTGTTTGAATACGAAAAAGGAAAGTGCGTGGGAATTTTAAATGGAATTGATAACGTTGTTTGGGATCCATCAACAGATAAATATATCAACGATCATTACACCATAAAAACTGTTGCAAAAGGAAAAGAAAAAAGCAAGCAGATTCTATGCGAAACTTTTGAATTGGATATTAACAAACCTCTTTTTGTTTTTATTGGTAGATTAGTTGGCGAAAAAGGGGCTGATTTAATTCCGGCTGCAATTGGCGATGCGTATTATTATATCGGAAGAAAAATGAATTTTCTTATTTTGGGCAGCGGTTTTCCTGAGGTAGAAGTGGAATTGGAACATATGAAAACTTTAAGCCAGGGCGATTATAATTTTTATGCAGGATATAATGAAAGTTTAAGTCACCTGATGTATGCCGGAGCAGATTTTATTTTAATGCCATCGCGTGTTGAACCATGTGGATTGAACCAAATGTATGCTATGCGATATGGAACTATACCTATGGTTCGCAATACCGGCGGATTGCGCGATACGGTTATTGATTTTGGAGAACCTAATGGCTATGGAATAAGATTCAACCATGCAATTGTTGGAGATATTACGCAGGCAATTTGGCGCGGAGTGGAATTATATAAGGATGAAGAAAAAATGGAAGAGATAAGAAAACAAATGATGGAGTTGGATTTTAGTTGGGAAACAAGTGTAAAACAATATATAGATTTGTATGCGAAGCTGTGAGGCAAAAAGCTATTAGCTGTTAGCTATTAGCTGATAGCTAACAGCCAAAAGCTAATAGCTATCAGCCAACAAATATTTCCACATTATCAAATTTGCAAACCATGTCAAAAGAAGTTTTAGCAGTGATACTCGGCGGCGGCGCAGGAACAAGATTGTATCCTCTTACAGCAAGCCGTTCAAAACCTGCAGTACCTATAGCTGGTAAATATCGCCTCGTGGATATTCCAATTTCAAATTGTCTTAACTCAGGCATCAACCGGATGTTTGTGTTAACGCAATTTAATTCTGCATCGCTCAACAGGCATATCAAAAACACATATCATTTCAGTGCGTTCAGCGCTGCGTTTGTTGATATTCTTGCTGCCGAGCAAACGCCGGATAATCCAACATGGTACCAGGGAACTGCTGATGCGGTGAGACAATGTTTGCGACATCTCGGCCCGTTCGACAGTGAATATGTATTGATACTTTCCGGCGATCAATTGTATCAAATGGATTTTATGGAAATGATCAATCATCACAAAGAAATGAAAGCGGATATTTCCATCGCAACAATTCCGGTTCCCGACAGAGAAGCATCTGATTTTGGAATAATGAAAAAAGACGAGAAAGGTTTTATAACGTCGTTTACAGAAAAACCTAAGAAAGATATTTTACCGCAATGGATGAGCGATACCGGCCCGGAAATGCAAAGCAAAGGCAAACATTATCTCGCATCAATGGGTATTTATGTTTTCAATAGAAAACTTCTTACAGATCTTTTGCAAAATGTTTATGTGGAAGCAACGGATTTTGGAAAAGAAATTATTCCACAATCACTGACCGATTATAAAGTTGTAAGCTATCAGTATAATGGATATTGGACGGACATTGGAAATATTTATTCCTTCTTCGAAGCAAACCTTGGATTAACTGCGGATATTCCTGATTTTAATTTATTTGATAACGACAATGCAATTTATACACGCGCTCGCATGTTGCCGCCGGCAAAAATCAGCGGAACAACTTTGGAAAAAACAATAATCGCCGAAGGTTGCATCATCAATGCATCAAGAATAGAAAATAGTGTGATAGGCATCCGCACGCGCATTGGCAGCGGCACAACAATCGTTAGCAGCTACCTGATGGGAAATGATTATTATGAAACATTGCAGGAAATTGAACAGGCAAGCTCGCACGATTTACCAACGGTTGGCATAGGTCATCGTTGTTACATTCGCAATGCAATTGTTGATAAAAATTGCCGCATAGGTAATGACGTGCGCATTAACGGTGGTAATCATTTAGAAAATTCCGATCATAATTTATATACAATCAAAGATGGTATTGTTGTTGTGAAAAAAGGAGCGGTGTTGCCGAATGGATTTGTGATATAAGTCTGTTCTGGCATTTGTGTGATAATATGTTATTGAATATTTTTTCTTCAGAAAGAAGAGATGAAGTTATAGAACTAACGTTAATGCTTATACGAAATTAATTGCCATGACTAATGCCGCTGCATCTCTTATCAAACCAAAACTTTCTTTCTGGCAATTATGGAATATGAGTTTCGGATTTTTAGGAATTCAATTCGGGTTTGCATTGCAAAATGCTAATGTCAGCCGTATTTTTCAAACACTTGGAGCAAAAGTTGACGACATTCCTATTCTTTGGATAGCCGCGCCCATAACGGGTTTCCTCGTTCAACCAATAATCGGTTATCTCAGCGATCGCACCTGGCATCCGCGATGGGGAAGAAGACGACCTTTCTTTTTTATCGGAGCAGTATTGGCGTCACTCGCATTATTCTTCATGCCAAAATCTTCCGCATTATGGATGGCAGCAGGATTGCTTTGGATAATGGATGCTTCTATCAATATCAGCATGGAACCATTCAGAGCTTTTGTTGGCGACAAACTTCCATCTTCGCAAAGAACAAGCGGATTTGCGATGCAAACTTTTTTTATTGGCATCGGCGCCGTGGTAGCTTCATTATTGCCATATTTTTTTACGAATATGCTCGGCATAAAAAACACTGCCGCAGCAGGAGTTATACCCGATTCAGTTAAATATTCTTTTACAATCGGAGCTGTTGTTTTTTTAGGCGCTGTTTTGTGGACGGTTTTGACCACAAATGAATTTCCACCCGAGGATATAAAAACATGGGAAGAAGAAAAATTAAGAAAGAGTGGAGTTTTTCATGGCATAATAGAAATTACACAAGGCATTTTTAAAATGCCAAAAACGATGTTGCAGTTGGCGGTTGTGCAGTTTTTTACATGGCTTGCTTTTTTTTCGATGTGGATATACACAACCGCATCGGTTGCGCAAAATGTTTATGGTACTGTTGATACAACTTCAAAAAATTTCCAGGACGCGGGAGATTGGGTAGGAGTAATGTTTATGGTGTATAATGGAGTTTCGGCGCTCGTCGCATTTTTGTTACCTATGCTTGCAAAAAAAATGGGAAGAAAATATACGCACATGTTTTGTCTTATTGTTGGCGGCATAGGTCTTATCAGCATATTCTTTATTAAGGACAGAAACGCTTTGCTTTTCCCGATGATTGGCGTTGGTCTTGCATGGGCATCAACATTAACTATGCCTTATGCAATACTTTCCGGTGCGTTGCCGCCTAATAAAATGGGATTTTATATGGGAGTTTTTAATTTTTTTATTGTGATACCCCAAATTTTAGCGGCAGCGATTCTCGGATTTTTTGTGCGCACCGTTTTTCATGATCAAAGTATCTATGCAATAGTTGTAGGAGGTGTATCCATGTCAATTGCCGGAGTGTTAAATTTTATCGTGCATGATAAAGATGAAAAGAAGACTCATTAATACCGCAATGAAAAAAATCATCTTACTTTCTTACTACTTATTACTTACTACTTACTACTCATTCTCTCAATCTAACGTAGAAGTATATCCCACACATTGGTGGACAAGAATGAAATGGAACAAAGTGCAGTTAATAATTCACGCAAATAATATTGCTGATAATGCCAACGTGAAATTATCTTACCCCGGCGTACAACTGGTAAAAATGGATAAGACAGAAAATCCAAATTATTTATTTTTGAATCTTATCATTTCATCTGCTGCTAAACCCGGCAAAATGAAAATTGAAATCCATCAGCAAGCCAACAACACAGTTATTAATTATGAATTGAAAGAAAAAAGAAAAGCTAACGGCAATGCATATGCGCAGGGAGTTACTTCAGCAGATTTGATTTATCTTATCATGCCCGATCGCTTCAGCAACGGAGATATTTCCAACGATAAGTTTGCAGATATGAATGATACAAACTGCAATCGCAGCAATCCGTTCTTCCGTCATGGTGGCGATTTACAAGGCATCATTAACCATCTTGACTATCTTTCTAATCTCGGTGTAACCGCTTTATGGCTCACCCCGGTAATTGAAAATGATCAGCCGTTGACTGATGAAGGCGGAGCAATGCGCAGCGCTTATCATGGTTATGCTTTTACCAATCAATATAAAATTGACAGACGTTTTGGCGGCAATGAAGTTTATAAAAAAACGATTGATTCCGCACACGCACATGGATTAAAAATTATCCAGGATGCGGTGTATAATCATTTCGGAAATAAACATTTTTTGTTTTTAGATCCACCATCGAAAGATTGGTTCAATCAATGGCCGAGTTATACCAACACATCTTACAAAGATCAACCGCTGGTTGATGAATATGCTTCCAAAAAAGACTACAACATTGCAGTGAATGGATGGTTCACGCCGTTTATGCCGGATGTAAATCAGCGCAATCCTTATGTTGCAAATTTTTTAATTCAATATGCAATTTGGGCTGTTGAAGAATTTGGCATTGATGGATGGCGTGTGGACACATATTATTATAGCGACAAAGATTTTTTAAATAAGATCAACAAAGCATTGTACGATGAGTTTCCGCACATAAGTATTTTTGGAGAAACAACAACAGGTTCCGTAACAGAGCAGGCATATTTTATGCAGAACAATTTAAACGTTTCGTGGAAAAGTAATTTGCAGGGAGTAACGGATTATGAATGGTTCGGAAGTGCGCTTGGCGCTTTAAAAAACAATTCCGGCGAGAGATTATACAATACGCTTGTTCAGGATATTTTGTATAAAGACCCTATGCGCAATGAAATATTTTTAGATAACCACGACCAGGATCGTTTTTATTCTGTTGTTGGGGAAGATTTTGATAAATATAAAATGGGAATTGCTCTGTTGCTTACCCAGCGCGGCATTCCTCAGATTTATTACGGAACGGAAATATTAATGAAGAATGTAAAAAAACCAAGTGATGCAGAAGTGCGCAAGGATTTTCCCGGCGGATGGAAAGAAGATTCTGTAAATAAATTTCATTCTTCCGGAAGAACAGCGCAGGAAAATGAAGCATATGATTATGTAAAAGCTTTGGCGCAATTCCGGAAAAAATCTTCTGCATTAAAAACAGGAAAGCTGATGCAGTATTTACCTAACGGCGACGTATATGTGTATTTCCGGTATGATAAAAACCAAACCATAATGTGCGTGATGAACATTTCCGATAAAGAAAAAGAAATTGATTTTAGCAAATATTCCGAAAGAACAAACGGTTTTAATACTGCGAGAAATGTTGTTGATAATTCTGTTCATAAATTATCTGATAAAATTTCCATTCCTTCAAAACAACTGTGGGTGCTGGAATTGAAGTAATACATAATTATTTCGGTTATACATTTCCGTTAGAGCGGCAAAAGAGGTTCGAACTCTCGACCCTCAGCTTGGGAAGCTGATGCTCTACCAACTGAGCTACTGCCGCAGGTTAAGTAAAAAGGCAAAAACGAAAAATCAAAAGCAAAAACTGTAAATAATGTTTTACTTCCGACCTCAGACTTCGGACTTCCGTCTTCCGATTTCATACCTCATACTTCAACTTCTTTGCCAGCCAACTTTCTTTAACCGGAATTATCCAGTTACTTTCTAATTCCGATTTATTCAAAACCGTGTTATTGAAATATAATGTTTCTGAATTGATAAAATTATTTTCAACTGCATAATTTAATTGCGATAATGGAAGCAACTGAATTTTATCTTTAATAACAAATGCAAGTGATTGCCTGTCGAACAAACTAACTGCAAATTGTTTTTCTATTTCTTTTATTAATCTTACAGAGCTATCGGTACTGCAACCGCTCACGCCGCTTGCTGTTTCATCTGCCATTAAAATAATAAATTGTCCGAAAAAAACTGTTGCAAATCCTTTTACCGGAGTTGCGTGAGATTTCCAGTTTTTTGCAAAATCATTTAATAAATCTTCAACTTGCAAAACTTCACTTAGTGAAAAGATGCGATTGCATTGATAAATCCAAACGCGACTATCATCTGCAAAATCTTCGGGAAGTAATTCTTTATAATTGAAATCCATTTTATAATAATGTGCTAATGTGAAAATATGAAAATGTGAAAATTCTTACATAGCAAAGTTATTAATTAATTTTAAGCTCATGAACCGAAATGCATTTTCCTATTATCGCATTATCACATTTCCATATTTCCGCATTTTCACATTAAAGACGCTGCAATTAATTCCGCAACATCCATAACTTTTACCTGCTCTTCTTTTTCCGCGTGTTTTACGCCATCGGTTAACATGGTGTTACAAAACGGGCATGCCGATGCAATAATATTTGCACCGGTTCCTATTGCTTCATTAGTACGTTCAAAATTTACGCGCGTTGTACCTTTTTCTTCTTCTTTAAACATTTGCGCGCCGCCGGCTCCACAGCACAAACCCTTGCTGCCACAGCGTTTCATTTCAACCAATTCTGCATCCAATGCTTCTAAAACTTTTCTTGGCGCTTCATAAATATTATTTGCACGACCGATATAACAACTATCGTGATAGGTAATTTTTTTTCCTTTAAAACTTTCTCCGTCTTTTAATTTTATTTTTCCTTCATCAATCAACTGTTGCAAAAAAACAGTGTGATGTATCACTTCATAATTTCCGCCCAGCTCAGAATATTCGTTCTTTAAAATATTAAAACAATGCGGACATGCAGTTACGATTTTTTTTATCCCGTAATTATTCAGCGTTTGAATATTTTGGTAAGCCATCATCTGAAACATAAATTCATTTCCTGCACGTCGCGCAGGATCGCCGGTGCACATTTCTTCTTTTCCTAAAATGGCATATTTAATTTCTACTTTATTTAAAATAGTTGCAAATGCTTTTGTAATTTTTTGGGCGCGTTGATCAAAACTTCCGGCGCATCCAACCCAAAATAAAATTTCGGGAGTTTCACCGCTTGCTGTTAATTCCGCCATTGTTCGAACAGTCATTGCGTTTTTTTGTAAATTTAAGAATAAGTATGAGTTTTTAGCGATTGGCTTTTAGCTAATAGCTATCAGCTAAAAGCCAACAGCAATAAATAAAAGTAAGATACATTTAGTTTTTATGTTACCCAATGCTGAATAGAAAACAAAAAGTACAAGAGTGCGACGCAACAATGTTTCATAGTAGCAATGTTGGTTGGTTCATAATTAAAAAAGCAAAAGTAAAAAGTAAAAAAAGTTCTATAAACAATGTCTGCACTTGTTCCTTGAATCTTGTGACTTGTTCCTTAATCTTGTAACTTTAGCAAAAAAAATTATGTCCGTTGAAGATGAAATGCTGCTGGTGAGAAATTATGATTTGTGGTGTCATTTAACTGATGAAGAATATGATGAGCTGCAGATTGAACATCATTATATGGAAGTGCCGAAAGGTGAGTACATTTATTTTGAAGCGCATAATCACAACAAAATTTATTTTGTAAAGAATGGTTACATTAAAATCGGATTTATTGATAACGATGGAAATGAAATTGTAAAAGAAATTATTCAGAAGGGTGAATTATTCGGACAGATAACTTTGGAACGAAATAATCTTAACGGAGAATTTGCGCAGGCCTATAAAAATAAAGTGAGCATCTGCTCTTTTACAATTGAGGATTTTGAAAAACTGCTGAAGAAACGACCTGACCTTGCTTTGAAATACAGCAAACAGGTTGGCGCAAAATTGCGAAATATTGAAAACCGTTTGATTAATTTATTGAACAAAGATGTAAAAACGCGACTCGAAAATTTTTTGTGGCAGCTTGTGGAAAATAAATTAGGAAAAACAATGCCGGAAGGTTTTTGCATTCCGAATTATCTCACGCATGAAGATATTGCCAACCTAATCGGGTCGAGCAGGCAAACAGTTACTACGATGATCAATGAACTGGAAAATGAAAAAGTATTATCGTATAACCGGCAGCAAATTTGTTTTCTTGATGTAAAAAAATTGCAGCAAAGAATTAATGCTGCGTAGCTAATAGCCATTAGCTAATAGCTATTAGCCAAACATTATTTATGAAAAAAATTGTACTCGCATTTTTGTTGCTAACTCTTTGTGAAATTTCTTTTTCGCAGGATTACAAACCGGTTGACGAAGGTTCTTCCATAAAATTCAAATTAAAAAACTTCGGGCTTAACACCGGCGGAACCTTTTCGGGGTTGCAGGGAATTATTCATTTTGATAAGGATAATCCATCTGCATCAACCTTCGACGTTAGCATTGACGCAAATTCTGTAAATACAAATGTTGATATGCGCGATAATCATTTGCGCGACGAAAATTATTTTGATGTAAAAAAATATCCGCGCATTCATTTTGTATCCACTTCGGTGAAGCCGGGAAAAGAAAATACATTCGAAATTTCCGGCAAACTAACTATCAAAGGCAAAACAAAAGATATCAATTTTCCTTTCACAGCCACGCAATCAACCGATGGTTATATTTTTAACGGGGAATTTAAAATAAACAGAAAAGATTTTGGCGTTGGCGGCTCCAGCACTATTTCCGATAATGTTACTGTTACGCTTACCGTCGTTGCGAAGAAGTGAAAAGTCGATAGTCCATAGTCGATGGTCGATAGTAGTTGTTGCCATCGTTGATCGCTTAAAAAAGTTATTCGCTTATTTTTTAAAATGAATTTTTTTGTAGCCGGCATTTGTTCTCTCTTCATCATCGTTGCGTCGCACTCTTGTACATGTAGATCTTTATTCAGCGATAGCTCACAAACGGCAATAACATCATTCAACAGCGATCAACGACCATCGACCATCGTCTATGGACCATCGACTTTCTCAAAATCCACATCCTTTGCACTAAATATCAATTTTCTAACGTTTTAATATTTGTGGCCCAGTTTTAGCGAGTAATAAAACGATTAATCGAATACCCATTAAATCCTAAAGTATGGCGCGGCTAATTATTATATCCAACAGATTGCCATTTTCTGTTGACAGGGATGGCGATAAGGTGAGCGTTCGCCAGAGTTCCGGCGGTTTGGTTTCTGCAATAAAAAGTTATTTTGAAAATACAGCCGGCAGCGAAAAAACGATCACTGAAAAATTATGGGTTGGCGTGGCAGATTTTCCACAGGAAGACTGGCAGGCTGTTGAGGAAGAACAAAATCAACACGGAGATTTTAAAGTGCTTCCGTTGTTTGCATTTAACGACAAACAATTGTACGAAGATTATTACAATGGTTTTTCCAACTCCGTTTTATGGCCGCTGTTTCATTATTTTTCTTCGCTTGCAGAATATAAAACCAATTATTTTGAGGCCTATATTAAAGTGAATTTATTTTTTGCAGATCAGTTAACACCTATGCTGCATCCCGATGACATTATATGGATTCACGATTATCAGTTGATGTTATTACCTCAATTATTGCGCGGAGAAAATCCGGAATTAAGCATTGGTTTTTTTCTTCACATTCCATTTCCTTCTTACGAAATATTCAGGCTATTGCCAACCGAATGGAAAAAAACTTTGCTGCAAGGCATAATGGGCGCGGATCTTATAGGTTTTCATACGCACGATTATGTTCAGCATTTTATTCAATCTGTAAAAATGGTTTTGGGTTTGGATAATTATTTTCAAAATCTTCAGTACCAGGAAAGGTTGGTAAAAGTTGATCTTTTCCCGATAGGAATTGATTATAAAAAATTTCATTCAACCGGCAATGATCCGATCATCATTCAGATGCGCGATGATTTGAAAAAGAATTTCGAAAATAAAAAAATCGTTTTCTCTGTCGACAGGTTAGATTATACAAAAGGATTAATTCCGCGATTAACCGCAATAGAATATTTTCTGAATAAATATCCGAACTGGAAAGAAAAAGTTGTTTTTGTTTTGAATATAGTTCCATCCCGCGATACAATTAGAGCATACGACGACAGAAAAAAAGAAATTGAAGAAAAGATAGGAACCATCAACGGAAAATATTCGACCATAAGCTGGCAGCCGATCATCTATAGGTATAATCATTTAGGATTTAATGAACTCATTGGTTTGTATCATGCCGCCGATGCCGCGTTGGTAACGCCTATCCGCGATGGAATGAATTTAGTTGCCAAAGAATATATTGCAAGCTGCAGCGATCGCGGCGTTTTAATTTTGAGTGAACTTGCCGGAGCTGCAAGCGAATTGAATGAAGCGCTGCTGGTAAATCCTACGGATATGGCTGATGTTGCATCTGCAATAAATAAAGCGCTCATCATGCCTTTGCCCGAGCAACAAAAGCGCATTGTAGCAATGCAAAAAAGATTGCAGGATTATGATGTGGTGAAATGGGTTACCGATTTTCTCGAACAGCTATACATCGTAAAAAGAGAACAACAGAAATTTGAAATAAGATTGGTTGATGATAAGATCATCACCATGTTAAAAGACAGATACGAAGAAGCGCAAAAAAGATGTTTACTGCTGGATTATGATGGAACACTTTCGCCGATCACACGCATTCCTTCGCAGGCAATTCCCGACGATAAACTAATGAATTTTCTTAAACAACTTTCGGCTGATGAAAATAATAATGTTACCATAATCAGCGGAAGAGAAGCAGAAATTCTTGAAAAATGGTTTGGCAACATGCCCGTGACTTTAGTTGCAGAACACGGCGCAAGCATCAGGAAAAAAGGTGAGCTATGGCGGCAGGAAGTATCCGTTGCAAATACATGGAAAGATCAGATTCGTCCGCTGTTGAAATTTTTTGTGAGCCGTTGCGCCGGTTCTTTTATTGAAGAAAAAAAGAACACTATTGCATGGCATTATCGTAACACGCAGCTGGGGCTTGGTTTTACACGCTCAAGAGAATTGATGAACAATCTCACGCAACTGATTCAAAATTCTCCGTTGCAGGTTGTTGATGGAAATAAAGTTATTGAAGTAAGAATTTCCGGGTTCGATAAAGGTATGAGTGCATTGAAAATAGTTAATGAAACTTCTCCCGATTTTATTTTATGCATCGGCGATGATATCACCGATGAAGATATGTTCAAAGCGCTGGAGCAAAAACCAAAAGCATACACAATTAAAGTTGGCTATGGTTCTACATCTGCCAAATACACAATAATTTCTCAGGCGCAAGTGTTACCGTTATTGAATCACCTAACCGAAAAAGAATATGCAGGTTCACAAATATAATATGGGCATCATCGGCAACTGCTCTTATCTTGCCTATATTGATTTGAAAGCCGATGTAAAATGGATGTGCCTTCCGCGATTCGACAGTAGTTTTCTTTTTGGTTCATTGCTTGATGAAGAAAAAGGCGGTCATTTTTCTGTTACACCTACTGCAGAAAATTTTCAATCGCGTCAATATTATATTCCAAACACCAATGTTCTTTGTACAGAATTCACTTCATCCGAAGGAAGTTTTGTTGTGAAAGATTGCGCACCACGAATGCTGATCTATGAAAGACAATTTCGTCCGTTAATGTTAGTCAGAAAAATTGAATTACTCAGCGGAGCGCCGGCAATAAAAATAAATTGCAGTCCGCGCGGAGACTATGGCGCTATCATTCCTGAAACAGTAATTGCGAGTAACCATATCCGTTATCTTAACCTTGGTCAGCAGGTTCGTTTAACAACGGATGTTCCGCTAACCTATATTCAGAAAGAACAATCGTTCGTGCTTGATCAGGATCGATATCTTGTATTAGCCTATGGCGAACCATTAGAAGCCGCGTTGCAGGAAACCGCTGAAGAATTTATAAGAAAAACAGTTCAATACTGGCAGTATTGGATCAAGAGTTCGTACGTGCCGGATATTTACCAGGAAGAAATTATTCGCTCGGCGCTCGTTTTAAAAATGCATCAGTATGAAGATACCGGCGGCATCATCGCTTCAGGAACTACAAGTCTTCCTGAATTTCATGATAGCACACGCAATTGGGATTATCGTTACTGCTGGTTTCGCGATGCATATTATACTTTAAGAGCTTTCAACCAGATCGGGCATTTTCAGGAACTTGAAAAATATTTTGATTTCATTCATAATATTCTTCGCAATGCTGAGGATTTTCTTCAACCATTATATTCAATTACTGGTGATAGAAAATTATACGAGCGAACTGTTGATTTAGATGGCTACATGGGCAACAAACCAGTGCGTGTTGGCAATAAGGCCTATGAACAATTGCAGCATGATGTTTACGGGCAGGTGCTCGTTAGTTTGCTTCCTTTGTACACAGATAAGCGGTTAATATTTATTAAAAAGAATAGTTACAAACAAATTGTTCCGTGGCTGCTCAACCAAATTGAACGAACTTTAAATGAACCCGATTCCGGATTGTGGGAATTTCGCACGCATGTGCAGGTGCATACATACACTTTATTATTTCATTGGGCCGGCGCAAAAGCTGCATATAAAATCGGGATGACTTTTAATGATCACGATTTAATGGAGAAAGCGCAAAAGCTGGCCACTGCTGCAAATGCGCTGATCGATAAAGCCTATGATCCGGAAAGAAAATTATATACACAAGCTATCGGAAGCAATAATCTTGATGCGAGCACACTTTCGATGATCACGATGGATTACCTCGATCATAATTCTGACAGAGCAAAAAATCATATCGCCGCATTGGAAAAAGAATTGCTTGCAGAACACGGACTTTTCTATCGTTACAAACATTACGACGATTTTGGTTTTCCGGAAAGTACATTTTTAGTTTGCGCATTCTGGTATGTCGACGCGCTTGCGTGCGTAGGAAGAATTGATGACGCAATAAAAAACCTTGATAAACTTCTTACGTTCAGCAACCATCTTGGCATATTCAGTGAAGATGTAACTACAGATGGTTCTCAATGGGGAAATTTTCCGCAAACATATAGTCATGTAGGACTTATCAATTCAGTCTATCGCATTGCAAAAAAAATAGACAAGGCAGATTTTATGTAATCAGTTTTCAGTTTATAGTTTTTAGTTTACAGTTGCTTAAATTCAAAAATGTCTTCCGTTAGCTATTTTAATTAATTGTTTAAATACTATTCAATTTAGATTTTTGTAAACGATTTGCTCACTCAGAACAGTAAACTGAACACTACAAACTGTAAACTCTAAATAGTAAACTCCAAACAGTAAACTGTAAACTATTTAATACTTTCGTTGCCTAATGTCAATAATCATTACAAACATTAAACAACTCGTTAACGTTCGCGAAGAAACGCATTTGCTTCGCGGAAAAGAATTATCACATTTGCCTTGCATCGAAAATGCATATTTGATTATTGAAGAAGATGAAATTGCAGAATACGGTAAAATGAGTGCTCTCTCAACTAAAAACTCAAGACTCAAAACTATAAATGCCTCAGGTCAATTCGTTTTGCCATGTTGGTGCGACAGCCACACACATCTTGTTTTTGCCGGAAGCCGAGAAGAAGAATTTGTTGATAAAATAAAAGGGCTAAGCTATTCAGAAATAAATGCAAAAGGCGGCGGCATTTTGAATTCTGCAAAAAAATTAAATGAGATTTCTGAAGATGAATTATTTATTCAATCATGGAAAAGATTGGAAGAAGTAAGCCAACTCGGAACAGGAGCTATTGAAATAAAAAGCGGTTACGGATTAACGTTAGATGGTGAATTGAAAATCTTGAGGGTTATAAAAAAATTAAAAGAGAAATCAAACGTATCCATCAAATCAACTTTTCTTGGCGCACATACATATCCATTGGAGTTTAGAGAAAATCACAAAGCCTATATTGATTGCATCATTAATGAAATGCTTCCGATAATCGCAAAAGAAAAATTAGCAGATTATATTGATGTGTTTTGCGAAAAAGGATTTTTCAGTGTGGAAGAAATGGAAACTATTTGCAAAGCCGGAATGAGCTATGGATTAAAACCAAAGCTGCACGTTAACCAACTCAACAGCATCGGCGGAATTCAATCTGGAATTAAATTGAATGCCGTTTCGTTGGATCATTTAGAAGTAATGAATGAAGAAGATATTCTTGCATTGAGCAAGTCAAATTCCATAGGTACGCTTTTACCAACTGCAGCTTTCTTTTTACGAATGTCTTTGCAACCGGCGAGAAAATTAATTGATGCCGGTTGCGCCATTGCATTAGCGAGCGATTTCAACCCGGGATCATCTCCGAGTGGAAATATGAATTTTGTTATTTCCCTAAGCTGCATTCAAATGAAAATGTTACCCGAAGAAGCGATTAACGCAGCAACGTTAAACGGCGCATATGCATTGCAGTTAGACAGAGAATTGGGAAGCATAACTGTTGGCAAAAAAGCTAATCTCATTTTTACGAAACCAATTCCATCGTTGGCGTATCTTCCATATTCATTCGCAACAAACAATATGGATAAGGTAATGATAAAAGGCAATTTTATTTCCTGAGTAATTAGTTCGTCACACGAATTTTTACGAATTACACGAATGAATCGTTTATTATTTTTTAATCCGATTAATTCGCCCAAATTCGTGTAATTCGTGTTTATAATTAGAATATGAAAAATCTTTCCCCCGAATTTCTTCTTATCATCATTAGCTCAATAGTAGTGTTGTCGTATCTATTTTCCATGCTTTCGCGATATATCCGCGTACCTTCTGTTATGCTTTTACTTGTTGCAGGAATCGGCGCAAGATTATTTTCGGAAAGCAAAGGATGGCAAATAAATTTTCCCGAACAACTTGTGGAATTACTTGGTAGCGTTGGTTTGATAATGATCGTACTCGAAGCCGGACTTGATCTGAAACTCAGCAGAGACAAAATAAAACTCATTCGCAATTCTTTTTTTGCCGCGATATTTATTTTCGCAATTTCCGTTGCCGGCATTACTGCCGTTCTTTATTATTGGCTGAATAACGACATAATAAAATGTATTGTATATGCAATTCCACTTTCCATTATGAGCAGTTCTATTGTAATTCCCAGTCTTCATCATCTCACCGAAACTAAAAAAGAATTTTTAGTTTACGAGGCATCTTTCAGCGATATACTCGGCATTCTTGCATTTAATTATTTTATCGGCAGCGAAATTTTTTCCGGCAAAGCCGTTGGCATTTTCTTTTTAAATATTCTTATCGCAATTATTCTTTCGCTTTTCTTTTCCATTATATTGTTCATCATCATTACCAAATCAAAACTCAATGTTCGTTTCTTTTTAATTTTTGCATTGCTTCTCATTTTATATGAAGGTGGAAAATTGCTCGGATTGCCTTCGCTCATTATCATTCTCGTTTTTGGTTTGCTCATGAACAACTGGGCGCTTGTAAAAATCAGGAAAATAAATTTATTATTTCCAAAAGAAAAAGTAGATGAAACAACAACACTTCTGCATTCATTAACAGCAGAAAGTTCCTTTCTCATCCGCACATTCTTTTTTATTTTATTCGGTTTTTCAATTGATATAAAAGCAGCGCTTCAATCGGAAGTTGTACTCATCGGAAGCGCAATTGTTTTTGTTCTTTTTATAACACGCTATTTGTATCTGCGATTTTTTTTAAAAGAAAGTGTTTATCCTGAAGTAATGTTTATTCCGCGCGGATTAATTACCATCGTGCTTTTTTACAAAATACCCGAAGCATTCAAATTGCGCGAATTCAACGGAGGAATTTTATTTTTCGTAGTTCTATTAAGCAGTGTGATTATGATGCTCGGAATGATCTTCTACAAAAAAACTCCCGATGAAATTGTTGATGAAACCTAAGCTTTCTTTAGTGGCTACATTTATTTTTATGTAACCAGCTACAGAATTTCTATTAAGCATCCTTGCGTCGCACTCTTGTACTATTAGTCCAGAATTCAACATTGGTTTCAAATCTAATCTACCAAAATAAATTACCACATAGTATTTTTGTAAATAGTATTGCAACTTTAGTAATGAAGTGCACAATCATGTACAATTGCCCAAGTCACAGTAGTGCAAAAGCTAAATAGAAATACAATCCCGAAAACGGGCCGTAACCGTTTTCGGGTGTGCTTTTTTGGTTCTTTTTTGCACAAACAAAAAAGAACAAACTAATTTAGCGATAAAATAAACCACGATGCAACTTATCGAATGCGTTCCCAATTTTTCTGAAGGCAGAGATCTTAATATCATTAAACAAATAACAAACGAAATAGAAAATGTTGAAGGGGTGAGTTTATTAAATGTTGATCCGGGAAAAGCAACCAACCGAACAGTGGTAACATTTGTTGGTAATCCACAATCCGTTGTAGAAGCGGCTTTCAGGGCTATAAAAAAAGCAGGCGAATTAATTGACATGAGCAAGCATACAGGTGAACATCCGCGAATGGGTGCAACCGATGTTTGTCCTTTAATATCCGTCGCCAATATTACAATGGAAGAAACAGCAAAGTATGCACAGGAACTTGCAAAACGTGTTGGCGATGATTTGCGGTTGCCCGTGTATTTATATGAAGCTGCACAACCCGACAAAAAGAAAGAAATAACCTTTCCGTGATAAGAGCGGGAGAGTACGAAGGCTTTTTCAAAAAAATTCAACAACCCGAATGGAAACCAGATTTTGGTCCCGGCCGATTTTCGATGCAAAACGAGGTGCAACAGTAATTGGTGCCAGAGATTTTTTAGTAGCCTATAACGTAAATCTTAATACGACATCAACCCGCCGGGCAAATTCAATTGCATTTGATGTGCGTGAAGCAGGAAGAGTAAAACGCGAAGGTGATCCTATTACCGGCAAAATTGTTAAAGACAAAGATGGTAGTCCGGTGACAATTCCGGGAAGTTTAAAAAGTGTAAAAGCCATTGGCTGGTATATTGAAGAATATGGCATTGCGCAAATTTCCATGAATCTTACTAACATTAATGTAACACCCGTGCATATTGCTTTGATGAGGTTTGTAAACAAGCACGAGCCGCGTGGGATACGCGTTACCGGTAGTGAACTTGGTTGGACTGATTCCCCTGAAAGCAATGCTTGATGCGGGAAAATATTTTTTGCGAAAGCAACAACGCTCAGTTGGTGTTAGCGAAAAAGAATTGATAAGGATTGCCATACAAATCTTTGGGGCTTAACGAACTCTCGCCTATTCGAACCTGAAGAAAGAATAATTGAATACATACTTCAAAGTAAAACCGATAGCAAATATGTTCGTATGTCTCTTACTGAATTTGCAGATGAAACTGCAAGTGAAAGTCCTGCACCCGGCGGTGGATCTAGTTGCCGCTTATGTGGGTTCCTTGGCAATGTCGCTTGCTACAATGGTTGCTAATCTTTCATCGCATAAAAAAGGATGGGATGACCGCTGGGAAGAATTTAGCAAATGGGCCGAAAAAGGTCAGCAATATAAAGATGAATTATTAAAATTGTTGATGAAGATACAAAGGCGTTCAACGTGATCATGAATGCATTTGCGTTATCGAAATCAACAGAAGAAGAAAAAGTGATGCGCAATACAAGCAATACAAAGTGCAACAAAATATGCCATTGAAGTTCCGTTTAAGGTAATGCAGACAATGCTTCTCAAGCATGGAAATAATTAAAGCCATGGCAGAAATCGGAAATCCCAATTCCGTATCAGATGCAGGCGTTGGCGCCTTATGTGCACGCAGTGCAGTGATGGGAGCGTTCATGAATGTTCGTATAAATGCAGCAGGTTATCGATGATAAAAATTTTGTTGCAAAAGACATTGTTACAAAGGAAAAGAAATAGAAAACAAAACAATTGATTGGAAGAAGAAATTATAAAAATTGTAAATGAAAAAATTGGAGTGTGAGCAAGCTATGAGCTATGAGTGAATTGCAAACTGATTAATTCCCTTCATTAAAATGTTTAACCTTAGGCATTTTACTTTTGTCCATGAACAATACATTCCAGCGATGACCATCAAGGTCGGTGAAACCACATCCATACATCCAGCCCTGGTTTTCTTCGGGCTTGCCAAAAACAATTCCGCCGGCAGCGGCAGCTTTTCTCGCAAGTTCATCCACTTCTTCCCTGCTTTCCGCATCAATCGAAAACAAAACTTCATTCACTTTTTTTGTGTCTGCAATTTCATTTTGCGTAAAACTTTTAAAAAGAGATTCTTCGAAAAGCATCACCACAACATTTTTGCTGCCTACTAAAAGACAGGCCGAATGTTCTGTATTTCCAAATTGTAAATTGAATGAAAAACCAATTTTGGTAAAAAATTCTTTTGAAGCAGCAATATTTTTTACCGGAAGATTCATCCAGATTTCCTTTGTCATAAATCTTTTTTTAAAAGTCTTCACGCGAAATCGCGAAGGTGCAATGAAGATAATATTTTACTCAATAATTTTGGGCTAAGAAAGAGATAATTATTTTTTACTGAAGTACATTAATTCAGCGCTTCCAAAAACGAAATTATTTGCGTCTGCCTGGTAAACAGATAAATCCCAGCTGCCATTGTTGGAAATAATTTTGATGTTGGTATCACTCAGCGTGATGGTGCATGGCAATTGCTGAATGGTTTCATGCTGATAAAAAGTAACATCGCCGGAAGCCGTGTTGGCGCCGGTTTTGCTGAGTATGTTCAAATTTTTTATCAGCAATGCATTATCCGAAGTTGCTCCGGGTTTTGCCTGTCTTCTGTACACAGACCATTTGCCAAGAATATTTGAAACAGAAGTTTTAATTGGTGTGCTGTAATCGGCTTGTTTTGAAGAAACTTTTCCAAGCGTTTCGTACCAAAACATATCCACTTTTTTCAGGCGATGGATAAATTTATCGTTATCATCGAGGGTAAGTACACCATCAACAAAAGATTTTATTGTGTATTCATCTGCTGCAACGGTGAGCGTATTATCCGCATCAATATCGGCTTCACCAACCATCGTCATGCTGGTAATAACGCTGGTTCTTGTTTTTACTTTGTTGCTGTCGCTAAAAACCAATTGAATGCTGTCGTTAAAAAAACCTGTTTCATTTGTGTTGCGATCTCTTCTGTCAAATTCCTGCCATTTGCCGATGAACTGGCTAACTTTATAATCGGCTTTCTTATTTGAATTACTTTTTGTTTTGCTTCCATTGGTTTGCAATGTCTCACCGCGCCGCTTGTATTGCGCGTTTGATTGATAGATTAAGCAACAAAAAAATATTGCGGGTAAAAAATATTTTACTCGGGTCATGGTAGAGTTATTGGTTTTTAGAAGTTACCGGTATAAATAACGATAAAACCGCAAAAATATTCTTTACATTTTATGAACCCCGCGACAGAATTACTATTAAGCATCGTTGCGTCGCACTCTTGTACGGTTATATCTTTATTCAGCTCTGGCTTAACATCGAAGTGCATGATGAAATCTTAGGTTCTGTCCGTCATACCCGTGCAGGCGGGAATCAGCTGATTCAAAATTTTTGAATGACGGATTTTGGGAAGCGCTCAATAGAATTTCTGCCGTACAAGAGTGCGACGCAAGGATGCTGAAGACCGGACAAATGCCGGAAACAAAAATTAATTTGAAAATGTGATGATGTGGAAATGTGAAAATGAATACAGCATCAGCTAATGGCTAATAGCTAACAGCAATGCATAACCGAAAATAAGAATTCGTACATCGTACATCTAAAATCGTACATCAAAACGGGATTCCAATATTTACATATCCAATTACTCTATGCGCCTGGTCGCAATACATGGCGCTGATCTCAATCGGGCCTAAGGCAAAATTGTAAGAAAATGTAAGTGCATAACCCGATAAAAAATCCGGCGCAACAAAAAATGAGCTCGTTGTAAAAAAATTATTGAACAACACATTTGCTTTAGCTGTAAGAAAACAGCTATTAAATATCTGATAGCGATATCCTAACTGCAACTCCGCAACCGTTGGCGAATAAATTGTTCCTTCTCGCAAACCGGCAAAAGTGATTTGATTGTGAAAAGTATTTACCAACCCGCCGATCACAAATTCGTTCATGATGTTGTTGGTGTAATTAAAATTAATTCCGGCCTGCGCATTAGCAATAAAACTGCTTCGCCTTCCGAGTTGAATATATGCTTCCTCATTAAGCATTACGCGCTGATATGGATTTTTTGAAAAAGTGGTATCGCCGTTTGTGCTTGTCGTATGCACTTGCACATTTGGATCCTGCGGAAAAACATAATCTGCTTCGGCATCAATTTTCACGCCACGCCGCGGGAAAATTGTTCTGTCGAGCGTGTTGTGTTTAAAGAAAATATAACTCGTAGTAAAATTATTACTTCCCTCAAATTCCAGCGATGAACTAAGCGAAGGTTCGTAACTGATGAACTCTACTCTTGTTCCTCCGCCGAATGTAATATTTCTGCTTGTTGAATAATCAAATTTGCCATCGAACTTTAAATAATTTTGAGAGTACAATCCGGCTTCTTTATAATTTGCGTATGTGAGAATAGAAAGATCATCGAACTGAACTGAAGGTGTAAAAGTGAAATTACTCAGCCTGCCAAGATATTGAAGATGCTCAGCCCGCACTCTGAAATTATCTCCGATATTAACTGTAACAAGGCTGCGTGAATTAGGTGTAAAAAAATCTCTTGTAGTTAAATTAAATATTGCGGCAATTCCATTAAACTGATCGTAATGCAAATTAATTTTAGCAAATGTGAGTGCGTTCTCAGTTACATCGAAAATAATTTTGCATGAACTATCAGGTAAAGTTTGCAAAGAATAATTCACCTGGCTGTAATAACGTGTGCCTGCCGCTCTTCTTACCATGCGCAATAAATTTTGCGAAGAATAATAATGGCCGCGGTAAAAATCCATTGAATGAAGAAAGAAGTCTTCTGATGTGCGTTGCAACCCATTTATTTCAACAGCAGAAATTTTAACCGGTTTTGATTCAGGAAGAGAATTCTTCGTTGTTTCTTCATTGCCATAAATTGCATTTAACGAATCAGCTAATTTTTTAAAAGTAGGATATAGCTTTCTTCCTTCTGCAATGCCGAGATCAATTATTTGATCTGTTTCTCCAAAACTTCCCATCGAATATTTTTCCATGTGAAACGGAATATAAATATCGCAAAGAGGGACTTCTGTGCGCGTATCTTCCGACTCGCGAAAAAAAGCAATCTGCAGTAATACCTGCAATGCATTATTCACTTTGTCGGATGCAAGCAATTCATTCGTTACGTTGCTGCCAACAACAATATCAGCGCCCATTTTTTTTACATCTTTCACCGGAAAATTTCTTACCACGCCGCCATCAACTAATTTTTTTCCTTTATAATCAACCGCCGTGAAAATTGTAGGAATTGCCATGCTTGCGCGAACTGCAGTAACCAATTCACCGGAATCCATTACCACGGCTTCTCCACTCGATATATCGGTTGCAATGCATTTAAAAGGAATAGGAAATTTATTAAAGTCTTTGATTTTATAAACCGGATAAAAAAGTTCGGCAAATTTCAACCATAGCTCCTGTCCTTCTAAAAAACCTGTTGAAATCCGAAACCAGTTGTTCACCCACGGAAGCTCCACATCATATTTCCCGTACTCGCTTTTTTCTTCCATGGTAACATTGCGAAGGGATAATTGATTTGATAATAACAGATCCCAATCTATTTTTCGTGCAATTTGTTCAATAGAATCTGAAGAATATCCAACAGCATACATCGCGCCGATAATCGCGCCCATGCTGGTTCCTGTGATGTAGTCAACTTTTAATCCGGCTGAATCCATTGCTTTGAGAATACCTATATGCGCCAATCCTTTTGCGCCACCGCCGCTGAGAGTTAACCCGATTTTCGGGCGTTTGTGTAAAGTATCATTCTGTGCAAAAATTCCGGTGCACAAAAAAAATAATACCGAGTAAGCAAGAAAATATTTCATGAATAAGTCTCTCTCAAATGTTGCTCAAACAAATTAATACTTTCAGTTGGAAGTATTAAAATTAAGATGTTAAACCTGCTTCCAAACCAACAATTTTTTCAAAAACAATTTCATATTCTTTATTTGCCGCGCTTAATTGTTCAGTAACTTTTTTATAGTCTGTTTCTGTTTGTATGAATTTATTTTTGTCTGAATAGGTAGATGAATCGGATAATGCGCCTTCCAGATGTTTTTTTTGTTTTGCGAGATCAGCAATTTTTTCTTCCAGCTGCTGAAAAATTCGTTGTTGTTTTTGGAGTTCTTTTTTTTGTTCTTTATTGATAGAAGCGTTGGCCGATGATCGTTGGTTGTTGGCAGATGAAGAGTCGACAGTTGACGGCTGACGGTCGACAGAGCGTAATTTCGATTTTTCAATATTAATACCGGTTGTCTTTTCACCAACTTCTATCTTCTGACCTCCAACTTCCAACTTCGGACTTCGGACTTCCGACTTCTTCCGCTCCGCCATCCTCGCTTTCCACGCAACCCATTCTTCATAATTTCCTTTGAATTCTTTTATCTGGTGATTATCAATTTCCCAGATTTTATTTGCCGTTTTAGAAATAAAATACCTGTCGTGACTAACCAAAATAAAACTGCCTTCATATTTATTCAGCGCGTCTATAAGTAAATCGCAGGAATGCATATCGAGGTGATTTGTCGGTTCATCCAACAATAAAAAATTTGCTTTGCTGATCATTGTTTTTGCAAGAGCAACGCGCGCTTTTTCTCCGCCGCTTAATACTTTTATTTTTTTCTCCACATCATCTCCACTGAATAAAAAACATCCAAGCAATGTTCTTAACTCCAATTCTGTTTTCTGGCTTCCACTGATTTTCATTTCGTCAATGACTGTGTTGTTCACATCCAGCGCTTCGAGCTGATGTTGCGCATAAAAACTTTCTTCAACATTATGTCCCCATTTTCTTTCGCCTTCAAAACTTTCTGTGCCTGCAATAATGCGCAGCACAGTTGATTTTCCTTTTCCGTTTGCGCCGATCAATGCAATTTTATCTCCGCGTTCAATTTCTGCTTCGGTGTGTTCAACAATATTTATATCACCAAAATTTTTGCTTACATCTTTTAAATTCACCAAAACTTTTCCGGGAATTTTATCAACACGAAAATTAATTTTGATGCTTGGTCTTTCAACAGAAACATCTTCCACGCGTTCTAATTTATCCAAACGTTTCATTGCGCTTTGCGCCGCGGCAGCCTTGCTGGCCTTAGCTTTGAAGCGTTCAATAAATCTTTCCTGCTGACGGATATAATCCTGCTGATTTTCATAGGCCCGTTGCTGCAATGCAGAGCGTTGTTCTTTTTCTGTTTCGTAAAAATCAAAATTGCCATTGTAGAAATGCAATTCTTTTTGATATAGCTCCACAATTTTAGTAACCATTCTGTTCAAAAAATATTTATCATGACTTACAATTATGACTGAACCCTGGTAATGCTGCAAATATTTTTCGAGCCATTCGATGGAAGGTAGATCAAGATGGTTTGTAGGTTCATCAAGCAATAATAAATCAGGTTGCTGCAAAATCATTTTTGCTAAAAGCACGCGCATGCGCCATCCGCCACTGAATTCCCTGTAAGGTCTTTGCAAATCAATATTGGCAAAACCTAATCCCTGCAAAACTTCTTCAGTTTTGTGGTGAATGTTATATCCATCCAGCAATTCGAGTTCATGCAATTTATCCGTGTATTGATGCAAAAGATTTTCGTCGCCGGTTTTTTCCAATTCTTTTCCCAGCACTTCAATTTCTTTTTCTAACTGCAAAACTTTTTCAAAAGCGCCCATAGCAACGGTAAGAATAGAATCATTCGTATCAAAACTTAAAAGATCCTGGTGAAGATAACCGATGGTTGTTGAGCGGCTGCGTTCAACAGTTCCGGATGATGGCTGGTATTCGCCAACAAAAAGTTTTAGTAAGGTTGATTTTCCGGTTCCGTTGTAACCAATCAATCCAATTCTTTCGTTGGGTTGAATATGCCATGTAGCATTTTCTAAAATAGTTCTTGCGCCAAATTCAAAACTAACATTCTGCAAACCAGCGAGCATAGCAAAAAAAATTTTAAGATGCAAAAATAAGCTTGTATCAGGTGAAATCGTTGTACTATTTTTCTTAATGAAGAATTGTTAATTCATTGCACAAAATCCAAAAATCTTCCCTAAATCTCCGTTCAGACTTTTAACTTTGCCCAAAAATTTCCTGATGAAAAGATTAATCTTACTACTATTAATTATTTTGGTTGGCGGGTTTGCAGTGTGGAAATTATTTTTTAATAAACCCGAAAACACTCCGCAATTTGAAAAAGATAAACCACTCGCCATCAGCAAAAATTCAGACGCGTTCACAAAATCTTTTTCCGAATTAATGAGCAGCTATTACAATTTAAAAGATGCCCTGGTTGATTGGGACACAACAAAAGCTAACCAGGCGGCACTCATAATGCAGCAACGCGCGGATAGTTTGCCTGCAAAAGAAATCAAAGCCGATTCAACAATTGTGCTCACTGCGGAAAATCTTGCAGGAAGCATCAGCAATGAAATAAAAGGTTTTGTTGGAGAAAATACAATTGACCAAAAAAGGCGCGCATTTAATATGATCACCGACGAATTGTATAATTTGGTAAGAACAGTGCAATTCGATGGCGAAATAATTTATCACATCCGCTGCCCGATGGCATTTGGTGAAAATGAAGAAGGCTTTTGGCTGAGCAACACGAGTAAAATAATCAATCCTTATCTCGGAAATAAACATCCGAAGTATAATAATAAAATGGTTGGCTGCGGTGAAGTTGTGGATTCGTTGGATTTTGCAAAGAAGTAGGGAAGTCGGGAGTCCGAAGTCTGAAGAAAAGAACTTCTAACTTCGGTCTCCCAACTCCGGACTTCCGACTTTGGACCCAGGACTTGATTTATAAAATGAAAAATATTTTTGTCGCTGCTGCTTTTTGTGTGATGGGTTTAATCACTTACGCTCAAAATAAATTTACCATTACAGGTTATGTAAAGGATTCGCTGTCGGGCGAAACGTTGATTGGCGCAACCGTTTCCATCAACGGAAAAACAAATGGCGTAAGCAGCAATCAATACGGTTTTTATTCTATCACTTTACCAAAAAATATTTACACCATTTCCTGCACGTATGTTGGCTATGAATCGCAGCAAATAAATATTTCTCTATCGGAAAATAAGGAATTCAATTTTTTATTATCGCCAAAAGTCAGCACAAATAAAGAAGTGATAATTTCTTCCATAAAAAAAGATGCGAACGTAAAAAATGCGCAAATGGGAAAAGTTAGCTTGTCGATGGAACAAGTGAAATCTTTACCCGTAATTTTTGGCGAAGTGGATATTTTAAAAACGCTGCAACTTTTACCAGGCGTGCAAAATGCCGGAGAAGGAAATATCGGATTGTATGTTCGTGGCGGCGGGCCGGATCAAAATCTTATTTTGTTAGATGATGCGATCGTTTATAATACCGGTCATCTTTTTGGTTTCTTTTCTATTTTTAATTCCGACGCAATTAAAAATACAACTTTAATAAAAGGAGGTATGCCCGCGCAATACGGCGGAAGAATTTCATCCGTGCTGGATATTGCTATGAAAGAAGGCAACACCAATAATTTACAGGTAGATGGCGGCATAGGTTTGATAGCATCAAGGCTTTCCATACAGGGACCGATCAAAAAGAATAAAGCATCGTTTATTATTTCCGGCCGCAGAACGTATATAGATGTTCTCACAAAACCTTTCATTAAAAAATCGAGCAACTATTATGGTTCGGGATATTATTTTTATGATCTGAATACAAAAGTGAATTACCAGTTTTCAGAAAAAGATCATCTTTACCTGAGCGGATATTTTGGAAGAGATGTTTTCAATTTTAATAATTCGGAACGTTCATTCAGCGCTAATATTCCATGGGGAAATGCAACAGCAACTTTGCGATGGAATCATGTCTTCAACCGAAAATTATTTGCAAACACCACATTAGTTTACAACGATTATAAATTTGGTTTTGATGCAACCCAACAGGATTTTGAAATCAAACTTTCATCCGGCATTCACGATCTTACCGCCAAAACTGATTTCGATTATTTTCTAAACCCCCAAAACAAAATAAAGTTTGGCGCACAATTCACCTATCATACATTTTCTCCGAACATTTTAAGCGGACGATCAGATACAATAACTTTCAAACCGAACAATGCAAATAAAAAATATGCTAATGAAGCTGCAGCTTATGTGCAAGATGACTGGACGATCAGCGATAAGCTACAAGCTAATGTGGGACTGCGTTTGAGCGGCTTCACACAAATCGGACCCTATACGATTTACAAAACAGATTCCAACGGAAATAAATTAGACAGCACAGTTTACAAACGCGGACAAGTAATAAAAACCTATGGCGGAATTGAACCAAGATTTAGTTTGCGTTATTCATTAAATGAAGAAACTTCTTTAAAAGCATCTATAGCCCGCAATGTTCAATACATACATTTGGTAAGCAATTCCGGTACCACATTGCCAACCGATCTATGGGTTCCCAGCACCTATATTGTAAAACCGCAAATAGGATGGCAATATTCTGCAGGAGTTTTTAAAAATTTTAGTGAGAACACCTATGAAACCTCGATTGAACTTTATTATAAAACAATGCAAAATCAAATTGAATATGCCGCCGGTTACACACCCACATTACAAGATCCCGAGCAATCATTTGTATTTGGAAAAGGATGGGCCTATGGCGCGGAATTTTATGTAAACAAAGCGCGCGGAAGATTGACCGGGTGGATCGGATATACTTTGGGATGGACCTGGCGGCAATTTCCGCAGTTGAACGATGGTGAAAAATATCCTGCAAAATATGATCGCCGTCACGATTTGAATATTGTAAGCGCCTACGAATTAAATAAACACTGGAAATTATCTGCGGTATTTGTTTTTGCAACCGGCAACGCAACAACATTGCCAACGCAATTTTATATCGTCGAAGGTGTGCTCACGCAGGAGTACAGCAAAATAAATCAATATCGTTTGCCATCTTATCACCGGCTCGATCTTGCGGCAACATATACGCCAACTTTCAAACCAAATAAAAAAATTCATGGCAGTTGGGTTTTCAGCATTTACAATGTGTACAATCATTTGAATCCATACTTCATTTATTTCAATCAAACCGGAAATCCGTTCAACGGAACTTTAAAAATTCAGGCGCGGCAGGTTTCTTTATTTCCGATCATTCCTTCCGTTACCTGGAATTTTCATTTTTAATAAAATATTTTTTAGGATACCAGCATTTGTTTTTCATAGCATCATCGTTGCGTCGCAATCCTTTCATCGGTATTGCTACTATTGAGCTATGCATCACAACAGCTAACAGCTATTAGTTGATAGCTGTTAGCAGCAACAATAATTGCATCATTTATTTATAATGCAGCGCAGCGCAATGGAAAAATTCCCGGGAAACCATTTGTTCCACGACCAGCAGGCGGAAGAGGATTTTGATGTATGAGTTGTTAGCTATTAGCAATCAGCTATCAGCTATCAGCCAACAGCCGATAGCTATAAGGCAAGAGTTTGAGAACTTTTCGCTGATTAATTAGGTAACCCGTAATTGAGACAAAAGATGAATAGAATTGTTACAGTACAAGAGTGCGACGCAAGGATGTTGAATAAAGAACAAATGTTTGTTACATAACCCCGAAAATTTAAAAGCAAAAGCAATATCTAACAGTAACGTATAACCGAAAATAGAGAAATCAGAAATCTCCAAATCAGAAATCCTCAAATTCCTACTTCGGCTTATACACAAACTTTACCGACGCGCTTTTTTGTTCGCTCGAAGAAAGATAGACCTCATATCTTTTTTCTCCGGCTGTAACTATCATCAGCGCTGTGTTTGGCGGAATGAGCCCAAGATTATCTGCGTACATTATCAACTCATATTCTATTCCCGGAAAAGCGGAAAAATAAATTGTAAGCGGTTTATCAGTTAGTTTTTGTTGGTACAATACCAATTTATTATTTACGAGAACAGTGATCGTATCACCATCAATTTCTGCATCATCATAAAACTGCAGTTTGATATTTGACGTGTCGAGAATTATTGTTTTCGTTAGTTTCAACTCGCGCGGTTGCAGATGCAATGTTTTTTGAATGGCAATAAGCGTATCGCTTTGTTCAATATCAACCGGAAAATCTGAATGGTCTGATTTTTTTAGCGAGATTTTTCCCGGCGGACAAATATTTTTTCTATCCATGATATGCCCTTTCCACTCGCCGGTAAGCATTTCATCATTACCATTTTTTTCATAGATCAGATCATAGGTTTTAATACACGGCGCGCAATCTATCGGAACGCTGTATTCCAAAACTTTATTTTCTATCAAAACCAAACGGTGTGTTTGCGGATTATATCTTCCGGTGAAAGAAAGCTTCACATATTTTGTAGTATCGTAATAATCGTATGCTTTTCCGGTAATAGAATTATTTGAGAAATTTATTTGAAACTCTATATAATATTGAGAATAGCAGCCGCCGGTGCCCTGCGTTAAAATGCCTTTCCAAATTCCGTTTAAATTTTCAGCAGAGAGAGAATTGGAAAATAAAAAAAATAATATCGCCACAATAAAACGCATCCGCAATTTTAAGTGGAAGTTAGCAGTTCGTAATTGTTGTACGCGAAAAATTATTTGAATGGCGGAAAGTCGGGAGACGGGAGTCCGAAGTCGGAGGTTGGAGGTCTGACGTCAGACGTCCGATGTCAGAGGTCGGAAGTTTGAAGAAAAACAATTTGCGATTTGCTTGTCGGCTCTCAACTTCTGACTTCTGACTTCCGACCTCGGACTTCAGACCTCCGACTACTTCGGTTTTTCGTACTTGAAAATTACGGTAGCATTTTTTTGTTCGGTGGAAACTATGCGCACTTCATATCGTTTATCGCCGGCTTTAACAATCATCAACGAAGTATTTGGCGGAATTGTTCCTTCGTTATCGGCGACCATCACCACTTCATGGTAATCGTCGTCTTCATCCAAATGCACTTTCATCACTATAGGTTTGTCGGTAAGCATTGCATGTGCGATAACCATTTTTTTATCAAGAAAAACGGAAACAGTATCGTTATCAATAGTACCATCGTCATAAATATCCAACTCAATTTCATTGGTATTAACGGTGATCGTTTTTACCAATTGATTTTGCCTGCTCGATAAAACTTTCGGAATTATGAGCGGCGCAGTTATTTTTCTATCCGGTTTTATCGAATCAATTTTCATAGGTTTAATTGTTTCTCTTGCAATATCATTTCGCGAAGGATTATGCTGAACCGGTTTTCTTACTGCCGGCGATTTTGTTTTCTTTTTTATTGTTGAGGAAGCTGTAGAAGATGTTGAATCTTTTTTTACGCCCGGTTTTTTTGTAACAACAGCCGGCTTTTTAAGTGAGTTATTTGGTTTCTTAGAAGAAGCAACGGGATTATTTTTTTTGATTTCAGGAGGAGATTTTTCTGTTTTTTTATTTTCTGCAATTTCATTTTCTCTTTTTTCAACAAAGGGTTCTTCATAAAAATCAGAGACTGGCACTTTGCGGAGAAAAACAGTTCCCTTGCCGCAATTTGAAGAATCACTCAAATTCATACTGGTATATGTTCCTTCCAAAAATTCTTCGTCGCCAATTTTTGAGTATTGCATAAAACAAGTCATCGGACAGGCGCCGCCTAATGATCGCACTTCAATAAGTTTTAATTCCCGCAAAACAACTTTCTTTGTTTTATCGTTCACCGTTCCGTCTGCCGTGGCTTTTCCATAAAACACCGTTGTTAAATAAGAGTAGGTAACAGCTTCAATAATTTTATCTGTTTGTGCAATCTGCACTTCAAATTTATAGCGATCATCACCCATTAATTGTTGCGCCGCGCTGTTGGAATGCAAAGTACCCTGCCAAAAATGACCTCGCCAAATGCCGGTAAGATTTTGTGCGGAAACGAATGAAATGCTCAGAAAAATAAATGCCGTGGTAAAAAATATTTTCATAAAAAAATTCACTTGGCAAATTATCAAATTTTTATTTCTATGAATCATTTCGTAAATGATTTATCTCGCAAGAGTTTGTTAAATTTGCAGATTAATTCCTGGAAAAAACTATTTACAACTGATGATAAAAATTACGTTTCCGGATGGCGCAACAAGAGAATATGCTGAAGGAACAACTGCATTGGAAATTGCAAAATCAATAAGCGAAGGTTTGGCAAGAAAAGTTTTAGCCGCCGAAATAAACGGCCAAGTTTGGGATGCTACGCGACCGATTACCAATGATGCACAATTAAAATTATTAACGTGGAGTGATGTCAGCGGCAAATCAACATTCTGGCATTCAACTGCGCATTTAATGGCGGAAGCTGTTGAATCAATATTTCCCGGCGTAAAATTTTGGGTTGGTCCGCCGGTGGAAAACGGATTTTATTATGATATGGATTTGGGCGGAAAACATATTACCGACGAAGATCTGCGCAAGCTGGAAGTGAAAATGGCAGAGCTTGCAAAACAAAATGAAATTTATCAAAGAAAAGAAATTTCAAAAGCCGATGCTGTAAAATATTTTACCGAAAAAGGCGATGAGTATAAATTAGATCTCTTGCAAAATTTGAATGATGGAGAGATAACATTTTATTCGCAGGGAAATTTTACAGATTTATGTCGCGGTCCGCATATTCCTAACACCGGATTTATTAAGGCTATCAAACTAACAAATATCGCCGGCGCATATTGGAAAGGCGATGAAAAAAATAAACAGCTAACAAGAATTTACGGCGTAAGTTTTCCATCTCAAAAAGAATTGGATGAATATCTCACCATGCTTGAAGAAGCAAAAAAAAGAGATCACCGCAAACTCGGAAAAGAGTTGGGAATTTATACAATGGATGATGATGTTGGTCCCGGACTTGCACTATGGATGCCGAACGGTACAATTATTATTGAAGAGCTGGAAAAACTTGCAAAAGATACCGAACAAAAAGGCGGATATAAAAGAGTGGTCACTCCGCATATTGCAAAAGAAAGTTTGTATTTAACTAGCGGGCATTTGCCGTATTACCAGGAAAGCATGTATCCGCCAATGGAACTCGAAGGACAGAAATATTATCTCAAAGCAATGAACTGTCCGCATCACCACAAAATATTTGCAGCCGAACCAAAAAGCTATAAGGATTTGCCATTAAGGCTTGCGGAATACGGTACCTGTTACCGTTATGAACAAAGCGGTGAATTGTTTGGATTGATGCGCGTTCGATGCCTGCATATGAACGATGCACATATCTATTGCAGTAAAGAACAATTTTATGATGAGTTCAGGGCGGTGAATGAAATGTACCTTAAATATTTTAAAATTTTTGGCGTAGATAAATTTGTAATGCGGTTAAGTTTGCATGAACCATCCAAGCTGGGAAAAAAATATGTGAACGAACCTGAATTGTGGATAGAAACAGAAGAACTTGTTCGTGATGTGCTGAAAAAAACAAACACGCCTTTTGTTGAAGTTGCCGACGAAGCTGCTTTCTACGGCCCAAAAATTGATGTGCAAATTTGGAGCACGATCGGCCGTGAGTTTACTTTAGCAACCAACCAGGTTGATTTTGCGCAGGGACGAAGATTTAAACTCGAATTCACCAATAAAGATAATCATCCGGAAACACCTTTGATCATTCATCGCGCGCCGCTCGGAACGCATGAACGTTTCATAGGTTTTTTGCTTGAACATTATGCAGGAAAATTTCCGGTTTGGCTCGCGCCTTTGCAGGTAAAGATTTTACCTATAAGCGACAAGTTTTTGGATTATGCACAAACTGTTTTACAATCTCTGAAAAATGCAGATATTCGTGCAGAAATTGATGACAGAAGTGAAAAAATAGGAAAAAAAATCAGGGATACCGAACTTGCAAAAGTTCCGTTTATGCTGGTAATAGGAGAGAAAGAAATAAATGAAAATAAAGTATCCGTAAGAAGACAAGGTAAAGGAGATTTGGGAGCAAAAGATATTAATGATTTTGTTTCAGAAATAGTTAAAGAAATTAAAGAAAGAAAAAGCGAGTAAAAAAGTAAAAAATCAAAAGTAAAAATTAAAAAAAATACAGAATTTATAATTTGAAAATAGTACATCTAAAATCGTAAATTCGTAACATCCCGTAACATAAAAAACATTATTAACTTAAAAATTTTGAATGGCATTTCCACCAAGACCACCAAGAGGTAATTTCAATCCACGTTTTAGAAAAGAGCAACAGGCAGAACATCGTATCAATCATTTAATCCGCGTGCCGCAGGTGCGGTTAGTAGGAGACAATATCGAAGTTGGCGTTTATTCCTTACAGGAAGCGCTGAAGATGGCACAGGAACAAGAACTCGATCTCGTTGAGATTTCTCCAAATGCAGATCCTCCCGTTTGTAAAATCATCGACTATAATAAATTTCTTTACGAAAAAAAGAAGAAAGAAAAAGAAATGAAGGCCAAAAGCAAGGCCTCCGAAGTAAAAGAAATTCGTTTTACCCCGAATACAGACGATCACGATTTTGATTTTAAAGCAAAGCACGCCGAAAAATTTTTGAAAGATGGCAATAAAGTGAAAGCCTATGTGCAGTTTAAGGGCCGCGCAATTCAGTTTAAAGAAAGAGGAGAATTATTATTGCTGAAATTTGCCGAACGATTAACTGAAACCGGCGTACTCGAAGGCCTGCCAAAAATGGAAGGCAAACGCATGCTGGCAATTTGGGCGCCTAAGCCTCAAAAGAAAAAATAATTTGCCGAAAATTATTTGCTCAAAAAATCTTATTGCCACAAAAAAATTGTGGCAATTTTTATTTACAGTAAATGAGAAAATCATACCAGAAACTAATTCAGTTAATAGCTAACTTTAAGTTGAAACTATATCATACAACGATTGCTATATGAAAAATTTTGCAAAAATTTTGGTTGGAATATTCATTTTTATTTCCGCTGATTGTAAGGCGCAAACCGACCAGGAAAAATTGAATTCACTTGCTGCGAACTTTATCAATAACCTGCGAAAAGACAATCGCGAAAAAGTTTTTTTGCACACAGATAAATGGTATTACATCGCCGGAGAAGACTTATGGTTCAAAGCATATTGCATCAATGCTCTTTCTCACAAAATATTTCATCATAGCAAAATTTTTTTTGTTGATTTGGTAAATGATAAAGACAGTGTGATCGAACACTTGTTTTTAAATAATAAATTACAAAATCTTGATGGAAAAATTTCTTTGTCCGGATTATTACCAGAAGGATATTATTGGCTGAGGGCTTACACACAAAATATGCCGGAACAAGATGTGAATAGTATTTATGTTCAGCCGGTATATATTTTTAATTCAAAAAATCCTGCACCGGATAATTTCGGTAAAAAAATAAATACGTCAGTCGAAAATTCCGCAAACATTGAAAAACCGGAACTGACTTTTCTTCCCGAAGGAGGTTCAATTATTTCCGGAACAACAGCTGCTATTGCTTTTACCGTTACCGGTAAAAATAAAAAACCGCTTGATATTTCCGGTTATGTTACCGACACAAGGGATTCTGTTGTATCGCAGTTTAAAACATCTTTACCCGGCTTGGGCAAGTTCAGTTTTTTCGTTTGGAAATCCAGGAAATATACCGCTCACGTAAAATGGAATAATAAAGATATAACATATCCATTACCGTTAGTTAACCAGTTTTCAAGCCAGTTATCAATAGTCGATCAGAATAATGAATCCGCGCATTTGCAGGTTTCGCTTGGCGATTCTTTGTACAAAAAAAATAAACAAACCTTCGTGTTAGGTATCAGTAAAGACAGTTTATGCTTTGCCGCAGTTGGATCTGACATGTATGATTTTACAATTCAAAAAAATATTTTCCCGGATGGAAAAGCAACTTTTTTATTGTTTGATGATGAACAACAGGTGATCAGCCAACGCGATATTTACATTCAAAACAATAATAAGGGAATTGCAGTTACACCTAAGAATAAATATGGAGCGAGAGAAAAAGTAAAATTAGATGTGGCAGTAAAAGATTCAAACAGGCAATCAACATTATCATTACTTTCAGTTGCGGTTACTGATGATCAGATCGATCACACAAATGATTTTACAGAAAATATAATTAACAAAATTAAAAATGATAACATTGAAATTTTTCCCGGAGCAGATGTTTCTTTTAAAAACTATACTCCTGAACAATGGGATTTGATAATGCTTACGCAAAAGCAGAAATTTAAAAACCCTGAGGCAATTAAAAATGAAACGGATCTTTCTGATAATTCATCCGCAGGCAAATTCGACTTCAGTCATATTCGCGGAAAAGTAGTTGATAATAAAAATGAACCGCAGAAAAATAATGTAATTACACTTCTTTCCACAGGTAATACGGAAATGATACGAACAGATACTACTGACGAAGCTGGGAGATTTAATTTTGAAATACCAGAACAATACGGAAGCATGAAATATGTTTTGCAGGTTGCCAATTTAAAAGGCGACGTACAAAATCGAAAAATAATTATTGACAAACCTGATTTCCCGATTTTTAAAACGCCGACTCAATTGAAAAAAACATTTTCAGATGAGGAAGAAAAATTATTGAATCATTTTAAAAGATTTCAATCAGATACAGTAACTGCGTATGCAAGTAAAGGTTATTTAACGCCGGTTATCATTAAAGGAAAAAAGAAACAGGAAGTTACATACGATCAAAGTAAACAAACAAGTAAGTTTTCACGAATCATTCCGGGTGATAAAATCAGCACAGATTTTAAAAGTGTTGGCAACGCTCTCTTAAGCGTGCCGGGTATAAGTATCAGAAACGGTTATGTAGTTTTATTAGGTGGAAGTATGACAAAGGATACAACCGCAAGTTCAGTAGAGCCACTGGTGGTTATGGATGGGGTTCCTGTTACAATACCTGATGAGCGGAATTTAGGTTCAAGTCCACTTCTAAATTTTCTTAATACACTGCCACCCAGTCATATTGATTTCATAGAAGTATTGTCGGGAGCTTCCGGTGCAATTTATGGACTGCAAGGTGGTAATGGTGTAATTCTTATCAACACAAAAAACACTGCAACTGATAACAGCAATTTTTCAGGGGTAATGAATTTTTCTACACAAGGTTATTATAGCGCTCCGCCTTTTGATGAACCGGATTATGATAAAAAAGAAATTAAAAAAAATCCGGAGCCTGATCGAAGATCAACAATATACTGGAATGGAGATATTCTTACAGATAATAACGGAAATGCAACGCTGAATTTTTTTACTGCTGATTCTAAAACCTCATATACAATTACGATAACCGGGGTTACAGCAAGCGGAGATATTCTTTTTAAAAAATTAAAAATGCAAAGAGAATAATTCAGAATAATTTTATTTAGATATTCTGCAAAGGAATCTTCTTAACCCTGCTTCCAATTCTTAATTGCAATTTCATTTTGCAAAACAAAAAAAACATTTATCTTTCGCATTTCAGTAACCCAGGTAGTTTTCACAAAATAAATTCGCATGGCAATCTCCACTCAATCTTTTTCTGTCAACGGCATTACCTATCATCCTGCAGCAAAACCAATTGTTGTTGTTTGCATGGATGGTTCTGCAGATGAATATTATAACGCCGCATTAGCCAAGGATAAAATTCCGAATCTAAAAAAAATGATCGTACAGGGATATCGTGGATTGGTTCGCGATGTATTGCCTTCTTTCACCAATGTAAATAACACTTCCATCATTACCGGCGTTACGCCCGCAGTGCATGGAATTTGCGGGAATTTTTTTTATGATGAAATAAAAGATGAAGAAGTGATGATGAATTCTGCAGAATATTTACGTGCAGAAACAATTTTAGCAGCAGCAGCAAATGCCGGACGAAAGGTTGCCGTGGTAACAGCAAAAGAAAAATTACGCGATATTCTTTCTCACAAAATGAATGGCATTGCATTCTCTGCAGAAAAAGCAAATCTTGCAAAAAAAGAAACGCACGGAATTGATAACGCAGAAGAAATTATCGGTTATAAAACTCCTGCAATTTATAGTCCGGATGCAAGTTTGTTTGTACTACGCGCCGGTGTTGCGTTGATAGAAAAAGGACTCGCCGATTTTTTATACCTATCTCTCACAGATTATATGCAGCATACTTTCACGCCCGACTCCGAAGAAGCGCTTTTATTTTATGAAAATATGGATAAAGAATTTGGCAAACTATTGCAACTCGGCGCAATCATCGGCGCAACTCCTGATCATGGAATGAATGCAAAAGTACATCCGGATGGTAAGCCGAACGTTTTATTTATTGAAGATATGCTGGAAGAAAAATTCGGAAAAGGATTTCGCGTTATCTGTCCTATCACCGACCCATACGTAAAACATCACGGTGCATTAGGTTCTTATGTTGTTGTGCACGTTGCCAATAAATCTATTATCAACGAAGTAAAAGATTGGTTGTTGTTGCAGCGCGGAATAACTGAAGTGCATGATAAAGCGAGCGCGATGAGAATGCTTGAACAACCGGGAGACAGGATCGGCGATCTTGTTGTGCTTTCTGCAAGAGATGTTGTTCTCGGGCGGCGTCCGCAATACCACGATCTTTCCGCGCTTGACGGAACTTTGCGTTCGCATGGCGGCAGGTATGAAGAAATGATATCTATGATAATTTCTCATCCGCTCAATCATGAGTATACAATGAAAACTTTTGGAGATCCGCGTAATTTCCAGGTTTTTGATTTTACAATTAACGGAACAAATAAATAAAGATGCTGAGCAAAACCAGTTACGTTGCAGGTTCGCCTGTGCATTCAGAAAATATTTTACAGGTTAAAAATCCATATGATAATTCTATTGCCGGCACCATAACATTAGCAAACAGAACGCACGCGCAACAAGCAATTGAAATTGCAATTGCCGGCGGAAAAAAATTATCCAGGTATGACCGTTATAGCATTCTTGAAAAAGCGCGCCAGTTATTAATGGAAAGAAAAGAAGAATTCGCTAAAACAATTTCTGCAGAATCCGGGTTAGCTATCCGCGAAGCGAATTATGAAATCGGACGCGCACATGATGTATTAATGTTTGCAGCAATTGAAAGTTTAAAAGACGACGGGCAAATTTTTTCCTGCGATATTTCTCCGCAGGGTAAACAAAGAAAAATATTTACAACGAGAGAGCCATTATCATTAGCTGTTTGCATCACTCCTTTCAATCATCCGCTCAACCAGGTTGTGCATAAAGTTGTTCCCGCAATTGCAGCAGGAACTCCGGTTATTTTAAAACCTTCTGAAAAAACTCCGTTAACTGCAATAAAATTTGCGGAGTTATTATATGAAGTTGGTCTTCCGCATTATTTGCTCAGCGTATTATTAGGACCGACAGAGGAAGTTGCAGAATTTTTAATAAAAGATCCGCGCGTGGAAGTTGTTTCTTTTACGGGAAGTGTAGGAGTTGGAAAAAAAATTGCCGCTACTGCAGGTTACAAAAAAGTGATTCTTGAATTAGGCGGAAATGATCCGATAATTATTATGGAAGATGCGGATTTGGATTTGGCTGTACATCTTGCTGCGGAAGGTTCTTACAGAAACAGCGGACAACGTTGCACTGCCGTTAAACGAATATTGGTCCATGAAAAAATTGCTGATACGTTCACAGAAAAATTTGTTTTAAAATCGAAAGAATATATCTGCGGCGATCCATCCGATCCAAAAACAGTTGTAGGTACAGTGATTGATGAAGCTTCTGCAATCTATCTTGAAAATGTTCTTACAAAAGCAGTTGAACAAGGCGCAAAAATATTATTGGGTGGAAAAAGAAATGGCGCGCTTCTTGAGCCAACTGTTATTACCAATGTTCCGCGCAATGCAGATATGGTGGTACATGAATCGTTCGGACCCCTCGCGCCAATTCTCACTTTTAAAAATATTGATGATGCAATCGCATTATCTAACTCAACTGCATATGGATTATCGTCCGGCATTGTAACAAATAATATGAGCTATGCTTTTCGTTTTATAAAAGAATTAAAAGTAGGTACTGTAAATATTAATGAAGTGCCGGGATACAGAATTGAAAGTTCTCCGTTCGGTGGAATAAAAGATTCCGGCTTAGGTGTAAAAGAAGGCGTGATAGAAGCGATGAAATATTACACCTATGTAAAAACTTTTTCGCTGCCGTGGTAAAAAGTCTTGAGTTTACAGTTTGCAGTTTACATTTTGAAAGTTCTGATAAAGTAAAATTGTTTTCAAGATATGATCTGTAATAATTTATAATAAAATTTGGAATGAGGAACTGTAAACTATAAACTTCAAACTATAAACTCCTTTCTTTCCTCATAATGAATAACTCGCTAATAATTTTTTTTTCAAAAAAATGAATTTAAAAATCTGAAAGGTCTTAGTTCTCGTAACTCAATAACAAATCTTTCACTTTAAAAATTCATCACAATGAAACGTAAAAAAATCGCAATCATGCTTGCATGTGCGGTCATTGCCATTGGCGGCATCGTGTACGCTGCCGATCATATGGACGCGCCTGCAGTAAAAGGTCAGGTTACTGATATTACCGACCTGTATGTTTTTGAAGGAGCAAACACAAACAATCTTGTGTTTGTTGCAAACTCGCAAGGTTTACTTTCGCCGAGTGCAACTCCCGCTGCAAAATTCGACCCTAACACATTAATCCAGTTTAAAATTGACAACAACGGAGATAATGTTGAAGACCTGGTCATCCAGGCAATTTATCAAAACGGAAAAATTAATTTTTTCGGACCGGCAAAACCATCTCTTACCGGAACACAAACAAAAATTGAAGAAGCAAATTTCATTGGTTCGGTGGATGTAACTCCGTATGGTGCATCATCACCAATTGTTGCAACAGGCGCTTATGGAATTAAATTTTTTGCGGGGCCGAGAGATGATCCTTTCTTTTTTGATCTGAACCAGTTTCACGCAATTCTTGCAGGCACTGCAACAAGTTTCAACAATCCCGGGAGCGACACATTTGCCGGCACAAACGTGCTCAGCATAGTTGTTGAAGTCCCGAAATATTTGTTGCACGCTGAAAACGGAAAGATCAATGTTTGGCTTACAACAAGCACAAAAGATGTTGCCGTCAGCAAATAAAAAATCGAATTATAAAAAGATAATGAAAATTGTTTCTTATCAACAAAATCAAATCAAAATGAGAGCAAAAAAATATTTAGCATACATGTTGGTGATTGCATGTTTTGCTGCGTGCCAAAAAAATACGCACGTTCCGCCATCACCATATTTTACCCAGGCCGACCAGATGGGAAGACCTGCAATCAATACAGTTTTTATCAGTGCAGCTGATAAAGATAAGTTCAACGAAACAACGCCAACACAAATGCCTGCTGCGTTTACATCGGAAATGAAAGGGAATTTACTTGGAGTGAATCCCGGTTATACGACAAATTTGTTAGGATTGACAGCCGATCAGTTCATCGGCGTTTTATCTACTGATGTTTTGAATGCATCTACAACGGGTAAAACAACTTTTTACGATGGAACAAATCTTCTTACAGGAAGAGCATTGAATGATGATGTAATTGATGTTGAACTTACATTGATTTTTGGCGGCCCGGATGGCAGCGCAAACCCCGGCTTAACCAGCGATCATGTAAATGCAAATGATGTTCCTTTTTTAACTGACTTTCCTTACCTGGCAAGTCCTCACTAATACCTGCACGTCAGAGAAGGGATAAATTATTATCCCTTCTTCTTAATTAGAAAATAATTTCTAATTAATTTTTAACAACAATCAATCAAAAACTTATTTCGTAGATTGCTTTACTGAATTATACTCAAGAATTTATTACATGAAAAAGGCGCTGATATATATAATTCTGTTTTCTTACACACTCATGCTTGTTAGGCCAACAGTGCCTTTTATTGCAGATATCATAGCGCACACTTTCTGGTATTCCCAGCATATCGCAACGGTGCATTTTGAAAACGGAAAATATCATGTGCATTACCAGTACATGAATGAAGCGCAAAAAAGTTTTCCCGGAAAAAACCCGCACAACTCAAAAACAGAAACTTTTATAGGCGACCATTTAATAGCAAATCAAAAAATTGATTTTTCGTTTCATGTGGTTATGGTGAAAGATTTCCACAGTTTATCGTTTGTCATTCCTGATGGTTATCCCTCCGTTAATTATCCTCCTCCAAAAATTTGATTTAGCTTTTCGATTTCACATTTTTTATACATGCATTGCTGTTACTGTAAAGACAGAAACATTTATGCTCTTGCCGTTAGTAAGCAGCGTTGAATAGACTTGTTGCAGTACAAGAGTGCGACGCAACGATGTTAAAAAGATATTCTATCGCTGGTTACATAAAAATAAAAAAACAGAAAAAAGAATTTATAGAATCATCAGAAGAAATTATAAATCATTGGCAAAATGAAATACAGAGCTATACTCATTATTGAGTTGGTTACAGGTTTATTTTTTATTTCGTCATTTGCATTTTCTCAAAATATTATCAGGGGAAATGTAATTGACAAGATCACGAAAGAGCCTCTTGAACTTGCTGTAATTAATAATGAAGGCACCGGGAAAAATATATTTACCGATAAGCACGGAAATTTTATTTTGAAAAAAGCAGCAAATGATTCATCAACAATTTTTGTTTCTTTTATAGGTTACAAATCGCAGCAAATAAAAATTAAACCTTCGCAAAAATCTGTACTTGTTGAAATGGAAAAAGGCTCGTTGGATTTGAAAGAAATTGTGATCACCAATAATGCAAGCATCAGCACGTATCACACGCTTAGCAGCATAGACCTGAATATGCAGCCCGCAAGATCTGCGCAGGATTTGCTTCGTTTGGTTCCGGGGTTATTTATTGCGCAACACCAGGGCGGCGGAAAAGCTGAACAAATTTTTCTTCGCGGGTTTGATGCCGATCATGGAACAGATGTAAATGTTTCTGTTGATGGAATGCCGGTGAATATGGTTTCGCAGGCTCACGGTCAGGGATATGCGGACTTGCATTTTCTCATTCCCGAAACTGTTGCCGGATATGATTTTGGCAAAGGACCTTATTATGCGGGCTATGGAGATTTTACAACAGCGGGTTATGTTGCGTATAATACAATTAATGTTCCTGATAAAAATACGGTGAAACTTGAAGGCGGACAATTCAATAGCGGACGAGCATTAGCGATTATAAATTTGCTGAATCAAAAAGCAAAAGAAAAACAACAGAGCGCGTATATTGCCGGTGAGGTATTATATTCTGACGGGCCGTTTGATTATCCTGAACATTTTTCACGTTTTAATTTATTTGGAAAATTTATTACGCCGATCAGCGCGAACAGTAAATTAATATTTACGGTATCTACATTAAGTTCGGGATGGCGTGCGTCAGGAGAAATTCCAAACAGGGCAGTTACTGAAGGATATATTCCGGATCGTTTTGGTGTTATTGACAGCGCGCAGGGTGGCTATACGAGCAGAACAAATGTGAACATCAAACTCATTACTAATTTAAAAAATAATTTTACCTGGGAGAACCAGGCTTATTATTCTTATTATTTTTTCAATCTCGTTTCTAATTTCACTTTCTATTATTTTTATCCGCAAACAGGAGATGAATTTCGTCAGCATGAATCGAGAAATTTAATGGGCTATAACAGCAAAATTTCTCATCAAAATTTTTTTGAAAATGGCACTCTTACTTCATCTGCAGGAATTGGGATAAGATATGATGTGATGAACCCAAGTTATCTTGCGCACACAATAAATGGCAGCACCATTCTTAATTATATTCAACTCGGAAAAATTAATGAAACAAATTTGAATGGTTATCTGGATGAAATTTATCAAACCGGTAATTGGCTTTTTAATGCATCAATGCGTGTAGATTTTTTGCATTTCTATTATCTCAATATGGCTCCCGCTTCCGATACGAGTGCAGCGATTTATAATGGCGTGAGTCCAACCGCTCAAAAAACAATTGTGAGCCCGAAATTTTCCATTCAGTATTCTGTAAATCCGCAATTACAATTTTATGTAAAAGCAGGAAAAGGTTTTCACTCCAATGATGCACGCATCGTAACTGCAAACCAGGGTTATCAAATTTTACCGGCAGCTTATGGAGCAGACATCGGCGTTAACTGGAAACCTGTTCCAAATCTCTTTATAAATACTGCTTTGTGGTATTTGTATTTGCAGCAGGAATTTACCTATGGCGCGGATCTCGGCGACCAGGCTGTGTCTCCGGGTGGAAAAACAAAAAGAGAAGGAATTGATTTTTCTGTCCGATATCAATTCAATCATTGGCTTTATGGATTTTTAAATATTGATCTTGCCAGGCCAAGAAGTATTGGTGAGCCTAAAGGACAGGATTATTTAGCTCTCGCGCCAACATTTACAAGCACCGGCGGATTGGATATAAAATTTAATAACGGAATTAATGGTTCGATAAGTTACAGGTACATGCATAATCGTGCAGCTAATGAAGATTATACATTAACGGCATTGGGTTATTGGGTAACCGATCTAACGGTTAACTATACACGAAAAAAATATGAGATTGGAATTTCCGTTGAAAATTTACTGAATATAACATGGAATGAATCTCAGTTTGAATATGTGTCAAGATTAAAAAATGAAACGCAGCCGGTAGATGAAGTAAGTTATACGCCCGGTGTTCCGTTTTATGCAAAATTAAAATTTAGTATTTTCTTTTAAGAAATAAAAATATGCACGACGAGTACAAAATAAAAAAACAGCAGTATTTAAAATTTTCGATTCTTACTTTATTTGCCTTGTTCATTTCGCAATCTCTGTCGGCACATGTAATTGTCGGTGAATTAGAAAAAATGTCGAAGACAGACGCGGCTGTTTTATATATGGAGATAGGTTATCAGCATATACTTCCGCAGGGATTTGATCATATTCTTTTTGTGCTGAGTTTATTTTTATTAAGTCCGAAATTAAAACCGGTTTTGTTCCAGGCAACTGCATTTACTGTTGCGCATTCCGTAACGCTTGGGTTGGCGATGTATCATGTTATCACTCCGCCAACAAAAATAATCGAACCGTTGATCGCAATTTCCATTGTATATGTCGCGCTCGAAAATATTTTTTCTCCTAAATTAAAAGCCTCGCGAATCGGAGTTGTTTTTTTATTTGGTCTTGTACATGGAATGGGATTTGCGGGAGCCTTAGGTCAATTAGGTTTACCACAAAATCATTACCTGCTTGCATTGGTGATGTTTAATCTTGGCGTTGAGTTAGGACAGATCACCGTTATACTTCTTGCATTTTTATTATTAGGAAAATGGTTTGGCAAAAAACCTTACTACAGAAAATTTATTGTTATTCCCGCTCCATTGTCATTGCATTAATAGCAGGCTTCTGGACGATACAAAGAATATTTTTTACTTAAGAATTAATATTTCCCGCAGAGACGCAAAGGCGCGACCAAAGATCATTAGAATTGTTGCTGTACAAGAGTGCGACGCAACGATGATGAGAAGAGAACTAATGCTGGCTACCAAAAAAAATAATTGAGAATTGATAGTGAATTTTCGAATTAAAGAAATCAGAAATTGTAAAATCAGAAATTAATATTCCAATCTTTTTTCAATGTATTCAACAAAAGAAGGATCGAGATCGTATTTATTTTTATAAGCAGCTTTGAAGAATTCTATTGCATTATATTTCTTATCTAATCCATCCATCAGCATTCCCATCCAGTAAAGTTCAAGTCCCTCAAGCGGTTTGCCGGAAACATGTTCTTCAAAAATTTTGTACGCTTCCTCTTTTTTATTATTTGAAAACAAAGCCCACGCATACCACGCATAAGTTTGCGGAGTTGCGCGATTGTTCAATTCATCTTTTATAATTATTTCTGCGCGATTTGGGTTTTGCAAAACTCCGGTGTACAGTTGAAGTAAATATTTATTATACATTCTGCCATAAGATCTGTCGGTAGCTTTTTGCTCAAACTCTTTTGCATATTGCATTTGCAAAGTTGTATCGTGCATAGCTCCGGCCATTTGCGTTAATTTGAATAATGCATCTGGCAATTTATTTTTCGACAATACAAATTCAAAAATTTTTTTAGCGAGAGAATCGTTTTTATCATGGACGAGTGCGATCCAACCTAATCCAATCATACTGTGAAAATCGGCGCTGTTCATGCGAATACATTGAACATATAAATCATTCGCCTTTTGCAAATCTGCAGAATGAATGCACAAATCCGCAGCATTTGCTAATGCAACTCCTTTCAAAAAATTATTATTATCCGCTAACTCTGCAGCTTTCATCATCATAGCTATTGAACTATCTAATTGTCCTTCCAAATGCATCATTTTAGATTTGCGAAAGAAATAACCATAATCATTTAAAGAAACAATTGCATTTAATTCCGCTTTCGCTTCTGTATATTTTCCCAATTCAAAATCAATATCAAAAGATGCCGTGTTGGATTCGTAAGGTTTTAATCCGAGTTGTTTTGCTTTCTGCAAAAAACTATCAGCAACCATAAAACGATGCTCTGTTACCGAATGTGCAGCCAGTGCAATGTCTGCCGATGCTTCTTTGTGATTAAAATCGCGATCAACTTTATTCATGATACTGTCTGCATTTTTCAAATCGATGATATCGCCAAAAAAACGAAACCGCATATTCAAACATCCGGCATATCTTGATTCATTAACATAATCGGCTAACGCAGGATTGATGCGGCTTTTCCAGAACTGCATTTCCTTTTCATTATTAACGGCTAATGCAGGGCGGAGTATAATTATTGATTAGGCTATCAATAAAATTATTATTTACGATGCTTTTTTCGTTGCGCGTGCAGGAAGCAAAAAAGCTAAGCGACAGTAAAACAGGAAATAAATTTTTCAAGCAGATTGTTTACTTTCAATCTACGAAAATAACATCTCCCTGGTTTTAAAATACTGAGATCAAAAATCACAAAATTATTTATGCATTTTCCAACATTAACTACAAAACGATTAACACTGCGACAGCTCGATGATAATGACTGCAACGCAATATTTTCTTTGCGCTCCGATGATGCTGTTAATAAATATATAGATAGAGAAAAAGCAAGGGATATAGGACATGCAAAAGCATTCATCAAAAAAATTAATGCAGCAATTAGTGAAGGCGGATCGTTTTACTGGGCAATTTGCTTCTCAGGCAATAAAGATTTAACAGGAACGATTTGCCTATGGAATTTTTCTGAAGACGGAACAACAGCAGAAGTTGGTTACGAATTAATGCCAATTTATCAAAAACAGGGAATAATGAATGAAGCGCTTCAACGCGTTATCCGTTATGTTTTTGCAGAAATAAAATTAAAAACTCTGCTGGCATATTCTCATAAAAATAATCTTAGCTCTTTGCTGTTACTTGAAAAAAATAATTTTAAAATTGATCATACCCGAAAAGACGAATACAGTCCGGATAATTTAGTTTGCATTTTAACAAACGAAGGATTTATAAAAGAAAAAAATATTGGGAAATAAAAGTATCTTATTTTAGCAGCGAGAAAATTTGGCTTGCATTAACCTAACTAATGCTAATGCTTATGGGTTTTGGTAGCAATAAAAAATATATTGATACGGTGCATCTGCAATATAATGTGGCTGTGCTTCGCGATGAGAAATCATACAAAGAATTATTTCTGCATTTTCATAATCCACTTACACGTTTCTCGGCAACAATAGTTAAATCGGCGGAAGCTGCCGAAGAAATTTATTCTGATGTTTTTTTGCGCTTATGGGATTTAGGATCTGCATTCAGAAATATTGAAAACCTCCGGCTATATCTTTATACGAGCATAAAAAATGCATCTTTAAATTATCTCGCCAAATATTACAAAGTGCAAACGGTGGATATCGATTCCGTCAATCTTGATTTTTTGCACCAGCCCGATCCGGAAGAATCTTTATTGATCTCTGAATTTCAAAGAATGTCTTCGCTTGCGATAAACACTTTGCCGGCAAAATGCCAGATGGTTTATAAATTAATTCGCGAAGATGGTTTCAGCTATAAAGAAGTTGCCGAAATAATGAATATTTCTGTAAACACCGTTGAAGGTCATATGACGACTGCGCTAAAAAAAATCTCTTCCTCTCTCAAAATTTATTTGCGGTACGACAAAAATTAATCTTTCTTAAAAAAAATCAGGTTCAACCGGTGGAAGTTTTCTTTTTGCCTGTCTATATCTTTTTGACAGGATTATTTTCTAATTGACCAAGATTTGTTCTACACATGACTGAAGAATTATTTTTCAGATTAGTTAGTCGCAAACTGGCTGGTGAAGCAACCATCCAGGAGTTGGACGAATTGGAAAAGATCATGAAACAAAATCCCGACTATGAACTTTTGTATTACCGAATCGCGCACGAAAAAGCTGATGATGAAAATGCAACGGATAGGGCAGAAGCATCCTATGCTTTGCATGCATTGAAGATGAGAATGAACGATACTTCTGTTAACAAACTGTCCGATTTTGCTGCTGAGGAAATAATGCCACCGCCTGCTAATAAAAAAAGCAGGATATTTTTTATTACAGGAATTGCTGCGAGCGTTTGTTTTCTTTTTTGCGGATTATATGCATACAAACATTTTCATTCAGCAAATATTTCAAATCCCCTTACTCATGAAATTGTAACGCGCAAAGGAAATAAAACAAAAGTGAAATTGACCGATGGAACGCAGGTTTGGCTGAACGCAGACAGCAAACTGATTTGTGCAGAAGATTTTTCCGGACCAGTGCGTGAAGTGTGGCTCACCGGCGAAGCATATTTTGATGTGGTGAAAGATAGTTTGCATCCATTTATTATTCATGCAGAAAAAATAAACATCCGCGTATTAGGTACAGCATTTAATGTAAAAAATTATCCGCAGGATAAAACAATTGAAACGGCATTGATAAGAGGAAAAATTGAAGTGACTTTTGTTGACAGACCTATGGAAACGGTGATCTTAAATCCGAATGAAAAATTGTTGGTGTGGAAAAATCAATCGCAACAAAAAAATCAGTTGGCGAATGTTCACAGCATCAATGTTCCTAAAGTACAAATAAATAATATTGATGAACAGCCGGATAGCATGATAGCCGAAACAGCGTGGCTGCAGGATAGATTGTCATTCACGAATGAAACCCTCGAAACAATTTCACAAACATTGGAAAGACGTTTTGATGTTTCGTTTCAATTTCTCGATCCTGAAGTAAAAACATATACCTATACCGGTCCTTTTGAAGATATGAGCCTTGATAAAATTTTAATGTCGATCAGTTTGTCGAAACATTTTAATTATAAAATAGCCGACAAAAAAGTTATTATTTCAAAATGATTCGACAGTAAAAACAAAGCGGAGAATGCTGTAACATTCCCCGCCGGTTGAAAGGTTTCTTCCTTTGAAAAACTACTCCTTCGCAGGGAGTAACATAGTCAAATTTTATAACCTAAACTTAGCAAAGCTATGAACAAAATTGCATTGCCCAAAAGCGCTATTCTTATTAAGAATATCAGAAAATTCGGATTGATTATGAGATTGTCTGCCGCCATTCTACTACTGAGTTTACAGGTTTCCGCAAAAGGGTTTTCACAAAAACTAACTCTTCATTACAGAAACACTCCTTTGCTCGAAATTTTAGGAGTAGTGGAAAAACAAACCAGCTACAAATTCGTGTACAGCAACCAGGTAGTTGAAGTGAATAAGAAAGTTGATATCAACGTAACAGATGTTGAATTAACAGAAGCGTTGGATAAATTATTCGGAGAACTTTCGCTGCACTACAAAATTGTAGACGATAAGCTGATTGTTATTTCAGAAAAAAAATCTCTTACTACCGATGTAGATAACAGCCCGCCCGTTCATGGAACAGTTACAGCGGAAGATGGAACGCCATTATCCGGCGTCAGCGTTTCGGTGCTTGGAACATCAAAAGGAACTACAACAGATGATAAAGGGAATTTTCAAATTCAGGCTAACGATGGTGATGTGTTGGTTTTTTCTTTTGTTGGATATAATAGCACGCAAATTAAAGTGACCGGTTCAACAGCTATTGCAATTACATTAACGAAATCGAATAATTCGCTGAATGAAGTTGTTGTTACTGCATTAGGAATTAAACGTGAAGCAAAATCTTTAGGATATTCAAATCAAAAAATTACGGGCAATGATGTTATTAAAGCAGATCCTCCAAATATTGCAACAGGATTGATTGGAAAAGCAGCCGGATTAAATGTTACTATTCCAAATGGTGTTGAAGGAAGTTCGAGCAGAATTATAATTCGCGGAAATAATAGTTTAACAGGAAATAATCAACCATTAATAGTTGTAGATGGTGTTATGGTAGATAACGAACAGATTCTTCCGCAGGGACAAAATCTTTCTACAAGTGTTTTGTTAGGTACTAACGGTAGCAGAGATGTAGCAAACCAGGGCGGAACTATTGATTACGGTTCTTTTCTAAATACAATTAATGCAGATGATGTTGAAAGTTTTAACATCCTCAAAGGCCCAACTGCAGCAGCTTTGTACGGAGCGCGCGGCGCAAACGGAGTTATCCTGATAACTACAAAAAAAGGATCGAAGCAACGCGGACTTGGTTTAAATTATAATTTCTCGCAGCGATGGAACGATCCCTACAGGTTTATGAAATTGCAACATGAGTATGGAAGCGGAATGGCAACAACTTTATATTCTGCAAATCCTCCTTTTGTACAAGATGGAAGTGGCAACAACAGAGAATTTACAGAGAATGATCAATACGGCACTTATCAAAATATTCCCGGCGGCGGTCCTTTTTATAATTATATAGGATTTCCAGGAGACGGCGCATCATGGGGACCAAAAATGAGCGGACAACCATTAGTTTGGTGGGATGGAACAACCCGCCCTTACACTGCAAATCCAAATATTTTTAAAAGCTTTTACAAAACAGGAAATACGCAAACGCACAATGTTTCTTTTTCCGGCGGCGGAGATATAGGAACATTGCGCGCTTCTTATACAAGAACTACAAACGACGCGATTACTTATAACAGCAATTACAACATCAACGTTTTTAATGTTGGTTCTTCAATCAATGTAAGTCAGAAAGTAAAAGCAGAAGTTACTGCGAGCTATACAAACATAGATCGTTTAAATGCGCCGGATATTTATGCTGAAAATGGCGGAAGCTCCACAGCAGCCGGTGGCGTGGGTTACATAACAACATATCATTTACCTGCGGATTACAAACCGCTCGAAAGAGGTTTGGCTGCAAATGCCGACGGATCGAAAAATACTTTTGTTACTAATAATAGTCCTTTTCCAAGTTCAAGCTTAGGTAATTATTGGTGGGACTTATTTAATAACAATACTGTTTTTACACAAGATCAATTATTAGGTTCTATAAAATTAACCGCAGATATTTTGCCATGGCTTAATGCAACCGGCCATGTTGGAGAAGATTATCTTACCAACCAGTTTGAGAAAAAAGTAAAACCAATTGATCCTGCAGGAATCCAGGGAGCTTATTCCAACGATTTGTCTAAAGTTTCTATTCAAAATATGGATGCATTGTTAAATGCTCACAAAGAAGATTTGTTTAAAGATTTTGATGCAAACTTTAGTCTTGGCGCAAGTTATTATCATTACAAATTGTACGACTTGTATGCGAATAATCCTGGTCCGTTTAATTATCCGTTCACATACAACATTACAAATTACGCCGGAACAAATCCTTTTCCTTTACCAACTGAAAACAGATCGGAATCTGAAATCAATTCCGTGTATGGAATTTTAGATTTGACTTACAAGAAATATCTTTTTCTTGAGTTAACGGGAAGAAATGACTGGTCGTCCACTTTACCTCAAACAAAATGGTCGTTCTTTTATCCATCTGCAAGTTTGAGTTTTGTTTTTACAGATGCATTCAAGTTAGATGCAGTAAGAAACTGGCTTAGCTATGGAAAATTGCGCATAGCTGAAGCAGCAAGTGCAAATGGAACGGTTCCATATCAAACAATATTCGCTTACTCACCAGTTACTACGAGTGGTTACACAACAGGTTTATCTGTGCCTTCAACCTTACCTGCAATTTCTCTTCAACCGCAGCAGGCAAGATCATTTGAAATAGGAACTGATCTCGGGTTTTTTAATAACAGGATAAATTTAAACTTCACTTATTACGACATCTATTCTTACAATCAAATTTTACCGGTAACTGTTGCTACATCTTCAGGAGCTGATGCTATAACTATCAATACCGGCGCATTAAGAAACAGGGGAATTGAATTTATCATCAACGCAAATATTTTTAAAACCAAAGATTTTTCGTGGGATATAATGGTTAACGGAGCGCATAATCAAAATAGAGTTTTGTCAATTGCGAATAACGTTACCCAATTAACTCTCGGCACATGGTTTGGCGGCGATGGAGTTAACATGAATGCAAAAGTTGGTGATGATTATGGAACAATTTACGGTTATGATTATAAATATTTGAATGGCCAGCGGGTGGTGAACTTAGTTTATGGAGATGGATATAATACAGGAAACGGACCGGTTATAGGTGCGCAATATGCAACCGATACTTCTGGTTTTGTAAAAATAGGAAATGCAACGCCAAAACTTACAGGCGGCATTGCCAATACATTTTCTTATAAAAATTTCAGTTTGTACATACTTACCGATTTCAATATCGGAGGTCAGATATGGTCGGGCGATTATGCAACTATTATGGGACAAGGTGAAGCTCCGGAAACAGTTTGGGAAAGAGATGGTCATGGTTTGCCTTACACATTCCCCGACGGGACGACTGCAAATGTTGGTGTGATATTGCCCGGAGTAACTGTAGACGCAGCTGGTCACGCATCAAAAAATACAGCTGTAGTAAATTCCTGGTGGAAATATGCCGGCAATTATCAATCGTGGGATAATGATCCGATTGTAAGAAAGAACAGCATTTTCACTAACAGTTGGGGTAAGCTTCGTGAATTGAGCCTGACATACAGATTACCGTTAGCAGTTGTGAATAAAACAAAAATATTCCAGAGTCTGTCTCTTTCACTAATTGGCCGAGACCTGTTTTATATATTTACCAAGTTGCCTGATAGGTTAAATCCTGAAGGATTAAGCGGCACAACAAACGTTCAGGGAATTCAGTTTGGTGAATTACCGGGAGTTCGTTCATTCGGATTTTCTATCAAAGCAGGTTTCTAAAAAATACAATTCAACACCCAATAAATAATTGTTATGATTTTTAATAAAAGAAAATATTTATCAGTAATAATACTTGTGATGATGGTATTGATTTTTCCATCGTGCACAAAAAATTTTACTAAAATAAATACGCCGTGGAACGGTTCGCCCATTGCAACTGTTCCGCAATTATATGTTGCATTTATTTCCAACCTTGCACAGGGCGATGCGCAGGTAACTTACAATAGCTGGACGTATCCAATCACGCAACAAGGTGTGGTATATACAAGACCTGATTATGCATATGGAAATGATGGAAATGAAGACTGGAGCAAGTTCTACCATAATCTTTCCAACTATAATGCAATGATGAATTTGATTGCAGCGCAACCGGATACTTCTATTTACACAAATGTGAAAGCAATGATGAAAGTGTTGAAAGCATACCAGGCAATCAAGCTTTCTAATTTTTATGGAGACATGCCTTACTCGCAAGCGGGCAAAGGCATTGACTATAGTCCCTCGAATTCAGATGTTCTTACAGTTCCATACGATAAACAACAGGATATTTACCTAGACTGTCTTGCCGACCTCAAATGGGCTGTTGATAATTTTACAACTGATCCAAAACAATTCTCATTAGGTTCAAATGATTTGGTTTTAGAAAACAGCATACCGCAGTGGATAGAGTTTGCAAATTCTTTTCGGTTACGCATTGCCGTTACTATGTATAATAAAGACCAGACAGATGCAGGAGCCGCAATAACAGACGCATTGAGTAAACCACTTTTGGATGTTGACAGCACAAATGTTGGCTTATACCCGGGAACTCATATTCAGGGTATGGATTTGGGCGCAAGACAATATTCCTTCGGCACAGAATGCAGGCTTCGCATGGGAACAACCATGTGGGAATGGATGAGCAGCACAAATGCAACTGATGGAAGCGGAATTTTTGATCCGCGTTGTACGATATTTTTTGAACCGAATGATTCCGCGCAATGGAGTCCGTTTCCTCAAAACCCAACTTCATCTACTCCTGCAGAAGGAGGCGATCCCTACAATTATGAAAGAGATAATGATTGGGCTGATAAAAATGGAAACAACGGCACAGTTAATTTGTATGCAGATTTTAATTATTACTGGGGAAGAGATATAAATATTCCTGAATTATTTATGACGACTGCGGAAGTGCATTTTATCAAAGCGGAAATTTATGCGCTCGGACTTGGCGTTTCTGCTAACCCTGCTACCGCCCAAACAGAATATACTGCAGGAGTTACTGCTTCAGTTAATTTTTGGACGGCGCAGGCTATTAATTCATCGGTGTGGGTAGTTAATAAACCAACTGGTTTGCCTGATGCCGGAACGATGAATGCATTCCTCTCAAACCCGGTTGTAGCCTTTGATGCAGCCGATCCAAGCGGACAGGGTTTGAAACAAATTTATGCACAGGAATGGATTGATATGTTTCGCCAGCCATGGGAAGCGTGGACTTTGTTGAGAAGAACAGGAGGTCAAACGCCGATGGATCCTAACAATTCATCTTTCTATACCCAAACCTATGGCAACTATAACCGCTATCAATATCCGGGAAGCGAACAAACGTACAATTATAAAAACTGGTATGCAGAAACGGGAGGCAATGATCTTGTAAGTACAAAAATCTGGATAGCGCAATAATTTAATTTCGGAATAAACAGAAAAATATTTTTTAAACTTTTCGAATAGCAATAGAGTGGTTTATGCAAAGTAACTTCAGCTCAAAAGGCTGAAGTTTTTTTGTAAAAAAAATGAGATTGTTTTTAAAGACGCATTCCCGAAAAGCGATTGACAATAGTCAAATTCAGCTTGGCAAACTCTTTAAAAATATTTTTACCCGGTCTTTATAATTTCCCAATTCTCAATTTCACCATCAACAACTTTAAAAATTGAATTGGCTTCAAAAAATTTTATTTTTCTGATCTCCTTAAATTTACTGAGGTCCCTGTTTTTTAATTTATTCAGCAAATGATCCTTTTCATATTCAAGTTGCCCTTTTGTTACATTCAATTTATTTTTTTTGAAATTCCAGTTTATTTTTTCCCTGTCAAAATTATATTCTCTGCGGGAAGCTTCTTTATGTATCTCTGCTAAATACTCGTTTATCGCATCAAGGGGATTTTTTGATTTCTTAAACCTGTTGAGTTGGGGATGATTTTTATAGCCTTTGGTTTTATTCTCCAATACTTTTTTTGCTAATAATGTTTCACGCCACAAAGCGAGCAATCCTTTCGTGTCGAGATATTTTGGATGTAGCGACCACAGTCTCATTTTTCTGGTAAAGTATTATTAATAATTACACGTACGCATTCCCGTTATATAGCGGATTTAAAACTCAATCGGGAAAAAAAGATATAGAAATTTATACCTAAGAAAGATTAAACTCAGAAATTTATTCTCATTTTTCGTGCCCGGAACAGGAATCGAACCTGCACATCCTTGCGAATACCAGATTTTGAGTCTGGCGCGTCTACCAATTCCGCCATCCGGGCTCCATCATAAGTTGATTGCAGTTTCCATTAGAGCAAAGTAAAAACGGGAAGCAATAATACAAAATCTTGCGCAAAATTCACCAACATATTTGCATGATTTTAGGATTTTGAGCGCTAAGCCCTGCAACCAAATCCAAAAAAATAAAACGTAAAAAAAATATATCTTGCCGTCAAACTAACGATTGATGATAAAGATCGGATTGATAAGAGAAGGAAAAATTCCGGCAGATAACAGGGTTGCTTTAACTCCGGCACAATGCAAATGGGTTCACAAAAATTCAAACGATGTAAAAATTATTGCGCAATCATCCCCACACCGTTGCTTTACAGATAAAGAATACATACAGGGTGGCGTGGAAGTGAAAGAGGATATGCATGACTGTGATATCATGCTTGGCATTAAAGAAGTTCCGGCAAATGAATTGATCGATAATAAAACCTATCTTTTTTTCTCGCACACAAAAAAAAAGCAGCAACATAACCGTGATATGTTTCAGCAAATTATCAAAAAGAAAATTACGCTGATAGATTATGAATGCATGGAGCATGATGACGGACAGCGAATTTTAGGCTTTGGTTTTTTTGCAGGAGTTGTTGGCGCACACAACGGCATTATGGCTTATGGCAAAAGAACAAAAACCTATAACCTCGAGCGCGTATATATTCAACACAGTTTTCGTAAATTAATTCATACCTACTTTGGCTTAAAGTTGCCAAACATTAAAGTGGCTGTAACCGGCTCCGGCCGCGTTGCGCATGGTGTGCTCGAAGTGATGAATTTGTTGGGCATTATCGAAGTTGAGCCGGATGAATTTCTGCAACGAAATTTTTCATATCCTGTTTTTGTTCAACTCAAAGGTGGCGACCTGTACGAACATAATCTAACGGGCAAGTATAACCGCGAAGATTTTCATGCTAATCCGCAAACTTATAATTGTAAATTTTTGCCCTATACAAAAGCTGCGGATATTTTAATGAATGGCGTTTACTGGGAAAAAAATATGCCGCGTTTGTTTGAGTGGCAGGATATCATCGCAAATGATTTCAAAATTCAAACCATTGCCGATATTACGGATGATAAAAATGGTTCCGTTCCATGCAATATCGGCGACGGAACATTTGAAGAACCTGTTTATGGCGTAAATAAAATTTCCAAAGAAAGATCATTGCCGTATTTGCCAAACTCAATAGACATCATGGCCCTGGGCAATTTGCCAAACGAATTACCGCGGGATGCATCAAGATATTTTGGTGAACAATTGATAAAATATGTGCTGGTTGATCTGATTAAAGGAAATTCCCCGATCATCGAAAAAGCTACCATGATAAAAAATGGCGAACTGACAAATCATTATAATTATTTGAAAGAATACGCGGGGATAATTAACAATGAATAATGAATAATGAAGAGCGCTTAGACTACTACTAATTACAAATTATTAGCTACAAATTACTAACTACAAATTCAAATAATAATCTTTCAGCAGTTCTTTAAAATCTTCTGTGTAATTACCTTCTTCGTTTTTAATAACGAGATCGTATGCGGCATTTGCAAGATCATTATTTCCGGAAAAATGCATAACGGTTCTGAAGTAATTATGATTAGGCGTTTGTTTTATCTGCAATTTTTCTTTTACAAAGAAATTATACTTCATAGCTAATTCTTCAAAATATGCAGAGCGTTCGAATGGCAATAAAATGCCGAATGTTCCTGTAGGTTTTAAATTGAGTGAAATAGCGCGCATCAATTCTTCCAATGATAATTCCTTGCTGTGTTTCGCAATATTTTTATTATCTGTTGATGATTGCAAACTGTTTTCAAAAAACGGCGGGTTCGTAATAATGAAATCATATTTCTCCGGAAATGAATACTCGCGAAAATCTCCCGGAAACGCTTTTATTCTTTCTTTCCATTTACTTTCATTTATATTTTCTTTCTGTTGTTTGAATGCATCAAAATCAATTTCAATTCCATGTATCTCGCCTTTGTTTTTTTGTGCAAGCATGAACATTAATAAACCAGTTCCGCTTCCTGCATCAAGTATCAATGAATATGAAGGAACTTTTTCGGCAAACCATGCGCCGAGAATACAAGCGTCTGTGCAAACTTTCATCGCACATAAATCCTGGTGAACGATAAATTGTTTGAATTGAAAAAAAGAATTTGGCATGAATGCAAGATAAGTATGAGGTATGAATTATGAAGTATGAAGTATGAATTTCAGATTATCGGGATTTAATTATTTATTTCGGTGTTTCATTCGCGGCCTAAAGATGCCCATCGGTATGCCGATGAACGGATTGCGTCGCAACGATGATGCCATGAAAACTAATGTTGGTATTAAAAAAAATAAAAATGAAAAGCAATCTCTTACCTCGTACTTCATAGTTCATAGTTCATACCTCATACCTCATACCTCATAATTCATAATTCATAGCTCATAATTCTTTTCACCATTCAGCTCGCGCGCTCGAGTTCACATTAAGCGGCGCGAAATCTTTTTCAAGATATTTATAATAACCGGCAATGGCGATCATCGCTGCATTGTCTGTGCAATATTCAAATTTTGGAATAAAAGTTTTCCATCCGTTTGTCTTTCCCAACTCTTCAAAAGCAAAACGCAAACCGCTGTTTGCAGAAACACCTCCGGCAATGCAAATATTTTTTATTCCTGTTTGTTGCGATGCTTTTTTTAGTTTGTTCAACAAGATTGTAACGATTCTTTTTTGAATAGAAGCGCAAATGTCATCCAGGTTTTCTTCAATAAAATTTTCATTATTCTTTTTATTTTCCTGCAAAAAATAAAGAATAGCAGTTTTCAATCCACTGAAACTAAAATCCAACCCCGGGATTTGCGGCTCGGGAAAATGAAATTTATTTGCATTACCTTTTTGCGCGTGTTTGTCAATTAATGGTCCGCCGGGATATGGAAGTCCTAATAATTTTGCAGATTTATCAAAAGCCTCACCCGCAGCATCATCAATAGTTTCACCGATTACTTTCATTTCGAACGGAGATTTGCAAACAACAATTTGTGTGTGGCCACCACTAACGGTCAGGCATATGAAAGGGAAAGATGGTTTTGGATCATCAATTAAATTTGCAAGAACATGCGCCTGCATATGATGCACAGCAATTAATGGAATATGCAGAGATAATGCAAGAGATTTTGCAAATTGCGCGCCTACTAATAATGAACCGATCAACCCGGGAGATTGGGTAAAAGCTATAGCATTAACAGATGACAGTTTACAGCTGGCAGTTGAGAGAGCAGAATCAACAACGGGAATAATATTTTGTATGTGCGCTCTGCTCGCAAGTTCCGGAACAACGCCGCCATATAGCTCATGCACTTTTTGATTGGCAATAATATTGGAAAGAATAATTCCTTCTTTACAAACAGAAGCCGAGGTTTCATCGCAGGAAGATTCGATGGCGAGAATGATAATTGACAAGTTGATAAAATTAAGCTAATGTGAAAATATGAAAATGTGAAAATATAGAACTGGTTTCTGGTTGCTTGTTGCCGGCACTGATACTTGCAACTGGTTTACGAGCATCTTGAAAGCGATTCATTTTGTTCGTATCGCAACAACAGGATCGAGACGTGACGCGCTCACCGCGGGAATAATTCCTGCAAGAACGCCAACTATAATGCAAATGCCAATTGCAAGTATAATAATATCTGCAGGAATAAAAACTTTGAACGGAAATATAGCTGAAGCAATTAAAGTAATTATAAAAACCCCGATCAAACCTATAAGTCCGCCGATGATACAAAGAAATGCAGATTCAAATAAAAATTCTGTAAGTATCATATTCTTTTTTGCGCCGATTGCTTTTTTCAAACCTATCTGGCTCGTACGCTCACGAACGGTTACAAACATAATATTAGCAACGCCAAACATTCCAACAATAAGAGATAAACCTGCAATTGCCCAACCTCCTTTATCCATCCAGCCTGTCAGCGTTTCAAAAAATTTTGTGGCATTGCCAATATCATTCAGCGAAAAATTATCTTCCTGCGTCGGACTTAATTTTCTTATAGATCGCATCGCGCCTCTTAGTTCTTCTTTCAATTCATCAATAGGCATTACATCAGTTCCTTTAACCATAATAATCGGGCTTGAATATTCTTCACGCACCATTTGTTTTGCAAATTTATAAGGCAACAAAATCGTGTGGTCGTAATCCCAGGCATTAAAAATACTCTGACCTTGCTTTTCAATAATGCCAATGATCAATGCATCCTTAGCATCTTTTAATTTCACTATTTTTCCAACTGCATTTTGAGCCTTACCAAATAATTGTTCGGCAATTGTATAACCCATCACTATATAATTAGAACCATTCGCAAATTCTTCGTTACGAAAATATCTGCCATAGCCAATAGTTATTGGTTGTACTTCATCAAACTCATCGGATATTCCATAATAATTCACTCCGGTTAAAACAGCATCGCCGTATTCCACATCGCCGTTTATATTCATGAAAAAGGAAATTTTTGTGGAATCCGGAGCCTTTTGTTCCACCAATTTCATTTCCGAATATTTCACTTCAGGCCTTTTAATATATTTCCACCAAGGATAATCCGGTCCGCCGCCATTTTCCCATTTGCCTATAAAAACAGTATGACCGGCAATGGATTTCAATTCCGTTTTTAAAGCCAGTTCCATGCTGCTGATAATTGCGAGCACGCTGATGATGCAAAAAATACCAAACGTAATTCCAAGCAGGGAAAGAAAAGTGCGCAACTTGTTGGAGCGAAACTCCTGCAGTGCCATTTTAAAACTTGTCCAAATTATTTCTAAATAACGAAACATCTACAAATGTAAAAAATCAAATCAACTTTTTGCCACCGTTTGTGTAAAATGAGAATTATTTTGTAGTCAGCCACATAACTCTGTTCAGCATTCTTGCGTCGCACTCTTGTACTATAGAAATTCTATTCAGCCATAGCCTATGAATTGTTACTGGTTTCTGGTTGCCAGTAACCAGCAACCAGAAACCAGCATCAGGCATCCGGTAATCAGCAACTATTCTCTACATTTGATTTCAATTTCAAACTAATGTCGCAAAATATTACAACCTCAATTGCTCCATGGCTAACAGTAAAAAGCAGCGCAAAAGCAATTCAATTTTATACATCCGCATTCGGCGCAGTTGAAGTATATCGTATTGAATCGCCCGATGGCGCAGCAGTGGTAAGACTTTCAGTTAACGGCGCAGAATTTTGGATAAGCGATGGAAATGATGATGATCAAAATCCTCTCGGCGGCAACTCCGTTCGAATGATTTTAACTGTTCCAAATCCTGATGAAATATTTGAGCAGGCGTTGAAATCCGGTGCGTCGGAAATATTTCCTGTTGGCGAAGAACATGGCTGGAAATTAGGCAGACTTGTCGATCCTTTCGGGTTGCATTGGGAAATCGGTCATCCTGTTGAAAAATAAATTTATCAGGATTATTAAAATGGATTTAAAATATTATCGTACAGCTTAAAATAGAAGCGTTGAATAATGTAACTGAAGTTGAATTTACAGTAGCACAAAAGCTTAATCAGGGAACAATCCCGAAAACGGGCTGTTATCGTTTTCGGGTGTGCTTTTTTGGTTCTTTTTTGCACAAACAAAAAAGAACAAATAAAATATTAAAATGAAAATATTGGTAAATCAATTTTAATGTTCACAATAGAAAACGAATTTTTGAAAGTCATCATCAACGCAAAAGGAGCGGAGCTGCAAAGCATATTTCATAAAACACACTTGCTTGAATATATGTGGAGCGGAGATTCTTCTTTTTGGGCAAAAAAATCTCCCGTACTTTTTCCAATCGTCGGCACTTTAAAAAATGATACGTATTTCTATAACAATAAACCGTACAAATTAGGCGGCACGGCTTTGCAAGAGATATGGAATTTGAAACCGATAAACAAAATGCCGGTTCCATAACTTTCTTATTAAAAAGCAACAAAACCACATTGCAGCATTTTCCGTTTCCATTCGAATTCTATATTAAATATTCCATAGAAAAAAATGATCTAACGGTAACGTATACCGTAAAAAATATTTCTGGTAATGAAATGTATTTTTCAGTTGGCGCACATCCGGCATTTAAAGTTCCTATAGTTCAAGGAACAATATATTCCGATTACTATCTCGAGTTTAATGAAGATGAAACGCTCGCACGCTGGCCAATTTCTCCTGAAGGATTAATCGAAAAAAAACCTGAAGCTATTTTTAATTGCTAAGAACATATTATCCCTGTCAAAAGAATTATTTTACAAAGATGCGTTGGTTTTTAAATTTCCAACTTCATCAATGGTTTCATTGCGATCGGATAAAACGAATCATGGATTAGATTTTAATTTTTCAGAATTCCCGTTTCTTGGAATTTGGGCGGCAAAAAATGCAGACTTTGTTTGCATTGAGCCCTGGTGCGGCATTGCAGATAGTGTAGATACCAATCAACAAATAAAAGATAAAGAAGGAATCAATAAATTAAATGCAGGCGAAACTTTTGAAAGAAGCTGGAAAGTTTCATTTTATTAATATTTTCTATTGACTATTAACAATAGACTATCGACTTCTTCTCAATATTCAAATTGCTTAACCGTTGAGTTGTTTAATATTTCATGAATGAACTGCAGGTGATTTTTTTCTGAACCTTTTACCATCCATTCGCCAGTTATAATATCTCCCGATTTTGTTTCACGACTGCGTTTGAATTTTAAATGATGCGCGCGGAATAATTCTTCATAGCCTTTCAAAGTTTCGTTTTTGTATTCGCAAACAATTTTATAATTGCGCGTTTGGTTTACTTTATCAATCCATCCTTCCACTTTACTAAAAGCGGAAAGCATTATTAAAATCATTACGCACGCAATTACCGACACCAACTCGTAACCCGCGCCAATGCCCATTCCCAGCGCAGCTGTTGCCCAAATCATTGCTGCTGTGGTAATGCCATTCACGCCAAAATCTCCTTTAAAAATTACGCCTGCGCCAACAAAACCAATCCCGGTTGCTATATTCGATGCAATGCGATCACGATTTCCGGGGTCGCCGATTATTTGAGAAAAAACAGTGAACAAAGCCGCGCCGATACAAATAAGCGTTAATGTTCTGAAGCCTGCAGATTTAGTGTGGTATTCTCTTTCAAAGCCAATTGCGCCGCCGACTACTATAGCAAGAAGCAATTTCAAAATAATATCTTCAGGTAAATTCATAAACAGTTTTTTATCAATGAATATTTTTTACACGAATTTTTGTTAAGCGAATTCTTATCACACGAATTTTTACGAATTACACGAATTTGAAAACTTAATTGTCATATTAATTCGTGTAATTCGTAAAAATTCGTGTATTGCTCTATATCTTTTTATAATCATTAACGTTCACAAAAATTCCTTTTTTAAAATCTTTCAAATAATTGCTAAAATCTTTTTTAACCTGTTTTGCATACGCAGAAGCATAATCTATTACAGATTGCTGCCAGTGCACATCTTTTCCAAATGCAATCAGGTCGTCGGCAATTGCAGAACCTTGTCTTCCCGAACTTCGCAATTGTGCAGAAGCAGTGAGTAAAGCCATATCCTCAATAACGCGCGCAATATATTTGTATTTGTCTTTTATCAATAAAAAATCAATCTTGTCTGCAGCAGGTTGCATTTCTTTTATCACATAACATTCATCTTTAAAAATCGCCGCATTTAATAATGCCGGTGAAACGTTTTGCATGCGGCGTTGAACTGCCACAACACGTTCCGCATCATTTTCCCATGCAGGTTGCTGCACATCAATAAATGGTTGAACAGAAGATTGCTTTGCCTGTTTCATATCAACCATCAAAAATTTTTTTGGATTTTCTGTATTTCTTAATAAAAAAACATATCGTTTAATACCGATACTACCGGTGCCGGCTATGCGAAAACCGGCGTCTAAAACCGTGAACCGATTTTTACGATTTTTCCTCAGCCATATTCTCATAAAAGAGATCAATTCTTTTTTCAATGAAGGATCAAGTTTGAAAACTCGTTTATTATCGAATAAAAAATTAATTCTGTCGCCGGTTTTTACTGTTCGTTGTTTGAGTAATATTTTTAATTTTCTGAACTCCACTTTTTCCAAAAATAATTTTACAATTCCCCTGGCTGTTTGCGGTTCAATATATTTTGATTTTCCCTTTGCAAGTATGGTAGAATATGTGCTCAAAAAAAGTTTACTCATCCGAACGGATTCACTCAGCCGGATTCCTAATGCTTCAAATCCTACAAATATGCTGGTAACAATGCGCGCGAGTTCCCAGATTGCGGGAGCGAGCAATGCTTCATCAAAATCATTCAGGTCGAAATATACAAGGCGGTTATCGCCTTTATAGCTGCCGAAATTTTCAAGATGTAAGTCGCCGCAGATCCATGTAAGCGGATATTGCGAAAGCGGATTTTCTTTGCTCAAATCTTCATAAAATAAATGGCAGGTTCCGCGAAAAAAACGAAATGTATTTTGCGACATTACCTCGTATTTGAGCTTTGTATATTCAGGAACTCGATCGCAGTTGAATTTTGTGATGCGTTCGGATATGGTTTGCAATGGAAGTTATTTTTTATTAAGGTAAAATAAGTTTGGGGAAATTACAAAACATTAAAACAATTAACTAACAGTTTGCAACAGCCGTTGTATTTTGCGCGTTCAATATTTTTATTGTATGATGCAAAAACAACCATATTTTATTTTTCTCTTTTTTAGTTTGATGATATTCACTTTTGGCTGCAAACAGCCTATGGCACCGGATTACCGCGGAGTGGAAAGTGTAACAATCACAAAAATAACTTTGAATGAATCGCGCGTTGAAGCGAATGTAAAATTTTATAACCCTAATGATTTCAAATTGCAAATGAAGCATGCCGACATTAGTATTTCCGCGAATGATAAATTCATAGGTCATTGTATTATTGATTCAACAATTAATATTCCGAGGCAAGACAGTTTTTACATACCTGTTTCCGTTAATGTTGATTTGAAAAATATTATGGGAAATGCACTTCAGCTGTTATTAAATGGACGCGTAAAAATTAATGCAGATGGATTTATTCGTTTAAAAAAATCTGCAATCGCATTTAAAGTTCCGGTTCATTATGAAGAATATGAAAGATTGGATTCGCTGCTTGAACAAATACATTAGCGGTTTGGAGTTTACAGTTTGTAGTTTGTGGTTGGTTGCCGTTAGTGAGGCGTTGAATAGAATTGTTACAGTACAAGAGTGCGACGCAACGATGATGCACAAAGAACAAATGCTGGTTACAAAAAATTGATAATGGATAATTGAAAATTGATAATTAATAATGAACAGCCGAACAACAGAAATCGTAAATCTCAAATCGTAATTCTAAAATTCTAATGCGCTAATCTTCTTTTTTTAATCATTCCGCCTTTTGTGTCTTTGATGCTGTGCATAATAATAAATGCGTTTGGATCAATTGCGTCTACTTCTGTTTTTAATTTGGAAATTTCCAGGCGCGTAATAACGGTGAAAAGAATATTCATTTCAAGCACATGTCCTTTTTTTCCAAAACCTTCAGTGCCTTTATACACCGTAATTCCTCTGCGCATTGTTTCGGTAACCATTTTATATATCTCTTCAGATTTTGGAGAGATAATGGTAACGCCGGTGTATTCTTCAATACCTTCAATAAAAAAGTTGATTGTTTTGGAAGCGGTGAGATAAGTAAGCATCGAATATAAAGCGGCTTCTACAGACAATACATAAGCGGCTGCGGAAAAAACAACGATGTTAATTCCGATGATGATATCGCCAACAGAAATACTTAATTTTCTGCTGAGAAAAATTGCAAGCACTTCCGTTCCGTCCAAAACTCCGCCGGCGCGCATTGCAAGCCCGATTCCTGCGCCAAGAAAAAATCCGCCGAAAACGGAAACCAATAACTTATCTGAAGTAACAGTCGGAAAGTGAATAAAAGTTATGCATAGGGCTAATCCGCAAATGGCAAAAATTGTTTTAATGCTGAATGATTTTCCAATTTGACTGAAGCCTAAAATTATAAAAGGAATATTGATGATAATAAGAACAATTGCCAGAGGTAATTTTGCAACTTCTGCAAGTAAAAGTGAAATGCCGGTGGCGCCACCGTCAATAAAACTATTTGGCAACAAAAAACTTTCTAACCCAAAACCTGCAGAAAGAATTCCTAACGACAATAAAAAAATATCTTTTCTTGTGCGGATGGTTAAAATATTATTCCGTAAAAAAGATTCTGAAGACGATATAGGTTTATTCTTTTTCATCGGAATTTATTTTCTTGAAAATAATCAATTCTAATAAAATAAGAATGAAAACTTAAACTTCTTTAGCGTTCATTCATTGCTTATCATGCATTACCTTTGCGGACTTATAAAAAAGCTAAAAGCTAAAAGCTAAAAGCTAAAAGCTAAAAGCTAAAAGCTAAAAGCTAAAAAGCTAAAAGCTAAAAGCTAAAAGTGAACAATGAACTATCAACTAAAATGAGTTACGAAAACGAAATAAGTAAAAGAAGAACATTCGCCATCATCTCCCACCCGGATGCGGGCAAAACAACACTGACGGAAAAATTTTTATTGTTTGGCGGCGCAATTCAAACTGCGGGCGCGGTAAAAAGCAATAAAATAAAAAAATACGCAACGAGCGATTTCATGGAAATCGAGCGCCAGCGCGGTATTTCGGTTGCAACATCGGTGATGAGTTTTGAATACAAAGGAATTCTAATTAATCTTTTGGATACCCCTGGTCATAAAGATTTTGCCGAAGATACCTATCGAACTTTAACTGCGGTTGACAGCGTAATTCTTGTTATTGACAGCGTGAATGGAGTAGAAGAACAAACGCGCAGACTTATGGAAGTTTGCAGAATGCGATTGACGCCCGTGATTGTTTTCATAAATAAAATGGATCGTGATGGAAAAAATCGTTTTGATCTTTTAGAAGAAATTGAAAAAGAATTGAAAATAGAATTGCACCCGATGACGTGGCCTATAAACAGCGGGAAAGATTTTAAAGGTGTTTACGATCTTCATAATAAAAGTCTTGTTTTATTTACAGCAAATACAAAAGCTATTGATGAAGACACAGTAAAAATTGATAACATCAACAGTTCACTGCTCGATGAAAAATTAGGAGAAAAAGACGCTGCTGTTTTGCGCGAAGATGTGGAATTGGTTGATGGCGTTCACGGTCGACTCAACGTTGAAGATTACCTTGAGGGAAAAGTTGCGCCGGTGTTTTTCGGAAGCGCTATTAATAATTTTGGCGTGAAAGAAATGCTCGATACATTTATTGACATCGCGCCAAAGCCGCAATGCAGACCGACTTCGGTGAGAGAGGTTTGTCCGGAAGAAGAAAAGCTAAGCGGGTTTGTTTTTAAAATTCATGCTAATCTCGATCCAAAACATCGCGACAGAATTGCCTTTATGCGCGTTTGCAGCGGAAAGTTTGAGCGAAATAAATACTTTCATCATGTTCGGTTACACAAGGACGTTAGATTCAGTAACCCTTACACTTTTTTAGCAAGGGATAAGGATGTGATTAATGAAGCATTTCCCGGCGATGTTATAGGTTTATTCGACACAGGAAATTTTAAAATCGGTGATACGCTCACCGAAGGAGAAGATTTTTATTTCACGGGTATTCCTTCTTTTTCTCCTGAAATTTTTAAAGAAGTGGTGAATAAAGATCCTATGAAAACAAAACAGCTCGAAAAAGGTTTATTGCAGTTAACTGATGAAGGAGTTGCGCAATTGTTCACACAATTTGGCGGCAACAAAAAAATTATCGGTTGCGTTGGAGAATTGCAATTTGAAGTCATCCAATATCGTTTGCTGCATGAATACAGTGCGTCGGTTCAGTTTAATACTTTGCCATTTTATAAAGCCTGCTGGATAACAAGCAAGGATCCAAAAAAATTGGAAGATTTCATTCGCTTCAAACACGCAAATATTGCAGAAGACAAAGACGGTCACCTGGTTTATCTTGCACAAAGCGAATGGTTTTTAAATACGGAAAGAAATAATAATCCTGATATTGAATTTCATTTTACTTCGGAAATTCATAAATAAAATTCTGTATGATATTTGAAACATCACGATTATTGGTGCGTCAATACACAATTGATGATGCTGAAAATTTTTTTGTTCTTAACAGCGATCCTGATGTTATAAAATATATTCGTCCGGCAAAAACAAGGCAACAAGCGTTTCAGTTTTTACAGGAAAATATTGAGTATTACAAAGAATTTCCTGCCTATGGAAGATGGGCGACGCTTGAAAAATCAAACGATCTTTTTATAGGATCATTTATGCTGCGACCGTCCACTGTTGTTTCCGGAGAAGTTGAATTAGGCTATTCTTTTTTAAAAAACTTCTGGGGAAAAGGATATGCTTCAGAATCCGTAAAAGGTGGATTGGAATATGCTTTCTCCCGATTAAAACTCTCTTCTCTTGTCGCTATCACACAAGTAGAAAATATTGCTTCGCAAAAAGTATTATTAAAATCAGGATTCACTCAATTGGAAGACATAAATGACAAAGGAAGAATAGTCAATTTATTTTCAATCAAAAATATTTTGCATGATTGAAACTTCCAGGCTAACTATTATTCCGCTAAACTATCTGCAATTAGAATTATATATGCAGGGTGAAGGAAAATTGGAAACAAAATTTCGGTTAACCATCACCGGGAGAACAGTTTTACCGGATATAAAAGAAAGAATTATAGATTTGATTTTGCCAAAAGTAAAAGCGACAATTGCTGATGAATATCTTTTTTATACTTTTTGGATAGTCATTGAAAAAAAAAGTAAAATAATTGTGGCAGAACTCGGTTTCAAAGGCGAACCAAATAAAAAAGGAGAAATTGAAATTGGTTATGGAACAATGCACGGACAACGAGGAAAAGGATATATGACTGAAGCGGTTGGTGGAATGATTGATTGGGCAAAACAACGAGCGGATATAAAATATATTTTAGCAGAAACTGACGAAAATAATCTCGCTTCAATAAAAGTGCTGAAAAAAAATAAGTTCAGATTTTTTGACAGAAAAGAAAAAATGAAGTGGTGGAAGATCCTCGTTAAATAAAATTTACTTCAACGGAATACCCGTATAGTTATGCGGAGTAATTTTTTTCAATTCTTTTTTTAGTGAAGAAGAAATTTTAAGATTGTCAATAAACTGATGCATGGATTGTTTATTAATGGAAGAATTGCCGCGTGTTAATTCTTTCAAAGCTTCATAAGGATTTGGATAATTTTCCCTGCGTAAAATTGTTTGAATAGCTTCCGATACAACTGCCCAGTTATTTTCTAACTCCTGTTGAATTTTTTCTTCATTCAATACTAATTTTTCCAATCCTTTTTCGATGGATTTAAAAGCAAGAATTGTGTGAGCGAAAGGCACGCCGATATTTCGCAACACGGTGGAGTCGGTGAGGTCGCGCTGCAATCTTGATATGGGAAGTTTAGCAGAAAAATGTTCGAACAGTGCATTAGCAACGCCAAAATTTCCTTCTGCATTTTCAAAATCAATCGGGTTTACTTTATGCGGCATAGCTGAAGAACCAATTTCTCCTTTTTTTATTTTTTGTTTAAAATATTCTGTGGATATATAGGTCCAAACATCGCGACAAAAATCAATCAGTATATTATTTATTCTTTTTAATGCATCAAAATATGCAGCGGCATTATCGTAATGCTCAACTTGTGTTGTGTATTGCTGACGATGCAAACCGAGTATTCCTTCAACAAATTCATCAGCAATTTTTATCCAATCTTTTTTGGGAAACGCAACATAATGCGCATTAAAATTTCCGGTAGCTCCGCCAAATTTTGCAGAGAAAGGAATATTTATCAACTGCTCAACCTGGTTTTCAATCCTTTCAACAAAAACTAAAATCTCTTTTCCGAGTATCGTTGGAGAAGCGGGCTGCCCATGGGTTTTGGCGAGCATGGCAATATCTTTCCATTGCTTTGCCAATATTTTTAATTGCTTGTTTAGGTTCAATAGCGCGGGCAAATATTCTATTTCCACGGCGTGTTTCCATAGCAAAGGAATTGCGGTGTTATTGATATCCTGCGAGGTTAATCCGAAATGAATCCACTCTTTGATATTTCCTGCAGCAACTTCATCCAATTTCTTTTTTAAAAAATATTCAACAGCTTTTACATCGTGATTGGTGATGCGTTCTGTTTCTTTTATTTCTATTGCATTTTCCGTGTTAAAATTTTCTGCTACGGATTGCAAATGTTTTTTTACTGCTGCCGGTAACGTGAAAAATTTCTTCTGCGCTAAAAAAATAAAATATTCCACTTCTACAATAACCCTGTATTTCATCAATGCATATTCTGAAAAATATTCATCGAGTTGATGAAGTTGATGATGATAACGACCATCAACAGGTGATATGGCAGTGAGTGTGTTTAATTCCATGAAGTGATATAATTAAGATTGTTTTTAACTATCTGTATATTACTTTTACGCCAAAATTAACGTAAACGACTTGGAAAGAAAAATAAGGGTGGGAGCTGTCAGTTACCTCAACACAAAACCGTTATTATATGGAATAGATCATGCAGAAATTATTAATGAAATAATTTTGCGGATTGATTATCCCTCGCGCATAGCGGAAATGCTTCTGAAAGATGAGATTGACATAGGTTTGGTGCCAGTGGCAATTATTCCCGAACTGAAAGAACACTACATCTGCACAGATTATTGCATCGGCAGTAATGGTAATGTTGCTTCTGTTTGTTTGTTTAGCGAAACGCCCATTGACAAAATTGAGAAAGTATTGCTCGATTATCAAAGCAAAACTTCCGTTCAGCTTGTAAAAATATTATTGAAAGAATATTGGAAGATCGATCCGGAATTGATAGATACAAAAGAAGATTTCCGCAGCAATATAAAAGGAACAACGGCTGCGTTAATTATTGGCGATCGTGCGCTGGAGCAAAGAAATATTTCGCCTTATGTTTATGATTTAGGTTTTGCCTGGAAAGATTTTACAGGGCTGCCTTTTGTATTTGCTGCGTGGATCAGTAATAAAAAACTGAATGATCAATTTATAAAAAAATTTAACGAAGCAAATAAATATGGAGTTGAGAATATAAAAAATTTACTTACACATATTCGTTATGATGCTTTTGATCTTTATCAATATTATACAAAGCACATCAGTTATTTTTTAGATGAAGAAAAAAGAAAAGGATTGAATTTATTTTTGGAATATTTAAAATGAAATCATCGTATAAGCAATTCAGCTCCGGTTCTTGTCAATCAAAATTCTTGAGCTTAATTAATATTTGCTTTCTCCGAGATTCTTAAAAAATTCTAAGTGTTTCTATCTATATAAATTGTTTCGAATCTATATTCCAATGATAAAAGTGGGTATACGTTATAGCGCAATAATAAATTTAAACTATCTCACCAAACTAAATCAATAATGATAACGCAATTAATTGTTCAATCAAGTTAATATTGATAAATTTGAAAATTATATCTAACAAAAACATTTTTAGATTTTAATAATTAATCAAACTATTTCAATGAAAAAAATATCTTTTATTTGCGCAATGAGTATTTTCATTCTCTTGAATTCATGCACTAAAACAAATACTAAAACCGTAACAGTAACAATCACCGATACAATAAACAAAACAATAGTTGATACTCTCAATGATGTAAATCTCGCCAACGGTTTAGTAGCATATTATCCTTTTAATGGAAATGCGAATGACACAAGTGGAAATAATTTAAATGGAACTATAGTTGGCGGTGTAACTTTTGCAAACGATGTAGCAGGAAATCCCAATGGTGCTGCGGCTTTTGATGGATTGACCGGTTACATTTTAGTACCTGATAATGCCAACTTATTTCAAACAAATGCAGTTACAGTATCCTTTTTAGTAAATCTTACGAATCCAGCAAACAGACAAGCATTTGTTTCAAACATAAACTTTAATGATGCAAGTGGTTTATCTTATTCCGTCCAAATCGGTGCGGCTAATTTTAATATCCCAAAGTTTGGAGTACTAAACGATAGTGCTGCCTGTGGTATCGTTAGCAATGATCCAAATTCTGTTATTTATCCGGCGGATCAGATGGCGCCCAACAAATGGTATCACTTTCTCTGCATATTTTCAGATTCACTGCAGGAATTTTTTGTGAACGGAACATTAAATACAGCAATTACGAGAGATTTTGCAAATTTAAATCACTGCAGCACCACTAAACAATTGGTCATTGGTGCGTGGTGGAGTGGAGATCTTATTCCAGTAGGTGGTTCAATAGATGAATTAAGAATTTACAACAGAGCCCTCAACCAGGATGAAATTAATAAACTTGCAAAAGCTGTTCAATAATTTTTTTCCGGATTTCAACTTTTCTTAACTGAAGTATATTCTCTCCATTTTTCAATCAGGTTTTTCATGTCATCAGGAAGTTCGCTTTCAAATAAAATTTCTTTGTTGGTGGAAGGATGAATAAAGCCAATTGTTTTTGCATGCAACGCATGGCGCGAACAAATCGCAAAACAATTATCAACAAATTGTTTGTACTTGCTGAAAACAGTTCCTTTCACAATTTTATCGCCGCCATATGTTTCATCGTTAAATAACGGGTGGCCTATATGCTGCATGTGAACGCGTATCTGGTGCGTTCTGCCGGTTTCCAACACGCATTGCACGAGCGTAACGTAACCAAATCTTTCCAAAACCGTATAATGAGTTATCGCTTCCTTTCCATATTCGCCTTCGGGATATGCATCGAATAATTTCCGGAAACGTTTATGCCTGCCAACGTGTGCGATTATCGTTCCGCTATCGTTAATCACATCTCCCCAAACCAGCGCAATATATTGCCGCTTGACAGTATGATTAAAAAATTGTTTTGCCAAACTCGTAACTGCTTTTTCTGTTTTTGCAAGAACCATTAATCCACTCGTATTTTTATCAATGCGATGCACCAATCCGAAACGCGGCAACGTTTCCTCATTTATCAGTTTATTTTTTTGCTGCAAATAATATGCAACGCCATTTATAAGCGTGCCTGTATAATTTCCGCTTGCAGGATGAACAACCAACCCCGGGGGTTTATTAATGATCAGCACATCATCATCTTCATAAAAAATATTGAGCGGCATTTTTTCAGGAATGATTTCCTCGCCGTGCGCTTCTTTATCGGAAAAAACAATAATTTCATCCGAAGCTTTTATTTTATAACTGGATTGAATTGTTTTATTATTGACCAGCACACGCCCTGCATCAATTGCTTTTTGCACTTTGTTGCGCGATGCATTTTCAATTCGCTGAACAAGAAATTTATCAATCCGAACAGATTCCTGTCCTTTATCCACCTTAATACTCATTCGTTCATACAACTCTTCCGATACTTCAGTTGTTTCATTACTATAATCTTCTGTATTTATTTTCTTCTGCAACGTTGAAATTTTTGTAAAACTAAGATTTTGAATGTTTGTAGTTAACTTCGCAATTTAGTTTGTATGATAATGCAAGATGTGTTTTTTTCCGATTTAGGTCAAATGGATTATCGCCACGCGTGGGATTTCCAGGAAAAATTATTGCAGGAAAATGTGAGAATTAAGTCGGAGGCCAGGAGTCAGAAGTCGGAAGAAAAAACAACAAATCATCTTTTGTTTGTTGAACATCCGCCGGTTTATACTTTGGGAAAAAGCGGGCATGAAGATAATATTTTGATTGATGAGCAAAGCATGAAGAATAATGGAATTGAATTTTTCAAAACAAACCGCGGCGGCGATATTACCTTTCACGGGCTGGATCAAATTGTTGTTTACCCGATTTTAGATCTTGAATATTTTGGTACAGATATAGGAAAATATTTGCGCAACCTGGAAGAAGTGGTCATTAAAACTTTGCAGGAATATGGAATTTTCGCTGAACGATCTTCCGGTGAAACCGGCGTTTGGATTGAGCCGCAAATAAAACATAAGGCAAGAAAAATTTGCGCAATCGGCGTGCGTTGCAGCCGATGGATAACCATGCATGGATTGGCATTTAATGTAAACACCGACCTCTCTTATTTTAATAATATTATTCCCTGCGGCATCTCCGGTAAACAGGTAACTTCTCTTGAAAAAGAATTAGGAAAGAAAATTTCTATTGAAGAAGTGAAAGAAAAAATAAGAAAAAATTTCGAAGAAGTTTTTGAATGCAGGGTAGTTAATAGTTTGTAGTTGGTGGCTGCTCATTATTCATTGTTTATTGTTCATTATTCAAAAATCTTTCGGGATAAACAACCTATTTTTTTCTTTCAGTTTTCCATTTTCATATAGCTCAAACCTGAACCAGCCGGAATGAATAAAATTTGTTTTATCAACAATAAGAAAAACGTCTTTTATCTCTTTAATATCAAAAAGTGGAGAGGAATCAATTTCTAAAAATTTTACCGAATACTTTTTTGTAGTTGCATCCGGCAAAGAAATATTTATGTTACCATCTTTTGCCGTAAAAACATAACTCGAAATTTTGTACACCTCTTTCGGAATAAAAGATTTTATCAAAATAGTATCTGCATCAACAAATGCAAGTGTGTCTTTAGTTTTATTTAATACAGAATCGCGAAATCTTTTCAGGATTTTTCCCGAAATCCGGGCTATAAGAGAATCGTTTCGTTTAATAAAAATTGTACTTTCTACTTCAACTAAGGGCGCAGCGTTCAATTTTGAAGGAGCTACTGTGCGGCTATCATTTTTATTACTTTGATAAACGATTCTTTGTTCATCGTTTTTAAATCTTGCCTCTTTATTTTCTTTAGTTTCCTTTTCATTTATGTTTGCGTTTACAACATCAGGCGATGGTCTGCGGGATTTTGAAAAGATATAACTCCCATTACCTAAAACAATAAAAAGCCGGTAATACATTTTTTTGTCGGGCGCTTTTGAATCAACAAAACCATTTTGCGGAATAGATGGATCAGGAACAGTTAAGAATGAAGTGAAATTTTTTAAACTGTCGAAAGAACGTTGAATACTTATTTGCGTTACAGACTGAAAATTATTGTGCCAGCTGATAATAACTTTCCCATTACTTTTTAAAACAGCGGAAAATTTAGGAAGCGTGTCCTGTGCGGCAACGGTTGCAGTAAGCGATAAGCAAATGAAAAATAAAACCAGTCGGAGGCGCATGTTTACAATAACGAATCTTTTAACAATCTGTTTTAAAAACACAAAGATAAAATAATGAATAACAAATTTCAGTTAAAATTCAACGTGCCTTTTGGTAAGGAATCGTTTCCCTGCAAACCGCCGCTGTGAATAATAAGCAGTTTGCTTCCATCCGGAAAAAAATCTTTTTTTATAAGATCAAATGCTGCATAAAATAATTTTCCGGTGTAAACAAAATCTGTTGCAATACCTGTTTTGTCATAGAATGAATTCATAAAACCGAAAAGTTCATCATTCATTTTAGCATATCCTCCGAAGTGATAATCGTAGTTGATATGGCAGTTATTAATTCGCTTTTCATCTTTCAAAAAAAAAAATTTCTCCTGCAACATATCATTCATTCCTTTAAGAACACAAATGCCAATAATTTTTTGATTAAAATCTGCAGCATTCGCCAAACCTAAAAAAGTTGTAGCAGTTCCAACCGCGCACAAAATGTGCGTATACTCATTGCCGTTAGTTATCTTTAAAATTTCAGAACTCCCATCGATTCCGTTTTTTCCGGCGCCACCTTCCGGAATTATTAATGAGCCGGGATATTTTAGTTGTAAATCATTAATAAAATCGTCGTCATCTTTTTGAGAATATTTATTACGCGGAATAAATATCAGATCCATTCCATATTCTTTTGCCAAAACCAAAGTGTGAGATAACTGATTTGGTTCTTCACCTCTTATTATGCCTATGGATTGAAGTTTTAATTCTTTTGCAGCATAGGCTGTTGCAATAATGTGATTGGAATATGCGCCGCCAAAGGTTATTATTTTTTTGCATTTTTTTTCAACTGCTTCCTGCAAATAATATCTTAGCTTGAACCATTTGTTCCCTGATATTATGGGATGAATTTTGTCGAGCCGCAAAACATTTGCGTGTAAATTTTTCCCCGACAGTTCGGGCAAATGCAATTCATCAACGGTTATGTTCTCTATATGAATAATTTCTTTTTCCATCAACATGAAACTGATTCTTGTTCGCTGAATATTTTTTATATTTTCGTGCAACAAAAATAAAGTAATAATGCAGCCAACACTTTTAATATTAGCGGCGGGAATGGCTTCCAGGTATGGCAGTATGAAACAGGTTCAGGGTTTTGGTCCCAACGGAGAAACGATAATGGATTATTCTATTTATGATGCAATGCAATCTGGTTTTGGAAAAGTTGTTTTTATTATAAGGAAAGATTTTGCGGATGATTTTAAAGAAATTTTTGAACCGAAATTAAAAGGGGAAATTAAAACCGATTACGTTTACCAGGAGATGGATGCATTTATTGATGGATACAAAGTGCCGGCGGAAAGAACAAAACCATGGGGAACCGCGCACGCAGTTTTGTGCGCGATTGACGCGATTCATGAACCATTTGCTGTGATAAACGCGGATGATTTTTACGGACGTGATGCATTTGAAAAAGCGCATAGATTTTTAACTACGGATTGCAATGCAAATTTATATTCGATTATCGGATATGAACTGATAAAAACACTTTCTGAAAATGGATCGGTGAGCCGGGGAGTTTGTGAAGTGGATGCAAATAATAATCTCGTTTCAATTGCTGAGAGAACAAAAATTTATATGAATGAGAACAACAAAATAACTTATGAGGAAGCTGAAAAAAAATTTGAAGTGCCGAGCAACGCAAAAGTATCTATGAACTTTTGGTGTTTCGATCCGTCTGTTTTTAATTTTATCAAAAATATTTTTTTGGAATTTTTGTCGGAGAATTCTACAAATCCTAAATCGGAATTTTTTATCCCGATAATCGGCGACAAATTTATTCATGATGGGCGAGGAGCTATAAAAGTTATTCCTACAGATGCAAAATGGTTTGGAGTGACCTATAAAGAAGATGCGCCGGAAGTGCAGCAGAGTTTGAATAAATTAATTGATGCGGGGGTTTATCCGCAGAGACTTTGGAAATAATTATGAGGTATGAATTTTGAACTATGAGGTATGAAGTTAATTGCCGGTTGTGAACCAATGCTGCATATTGAACTAAAAGTATAAGAGTGCGACGCAAGAATGATGCTATGAAAAACAAATGCTGGAAACAAAAAAGCTATCAGCTAATAGCTATTAGCTAATGGCTATTAGCAATGCATAACCGAAAATAAACAAATCGTACATCTAAAATCGTAAATCCCTAATAGCTTTTTACAACGAAAATAAAATCTTCGATTTTTCGAACCTGGTCAACACGATTCAAATCTTTTACGGATGAAGATGACGGAAGTTTTATAGACGCATTCAAAGAAGTGTCTTTCCGGATTTCATCAAGCGCTTTGTAAATATTGATTGATTTACTGGAGAACACAACACCTTCTGCGGTGATTTGTTTGCCGCTGAGAATTCCGATCACTTCGCCGGAAGAATTAAAAATCGGGCCGCCGGAATTACCCGGGTTTGCAGAGATGGCAATTTGGTTAGAGGTTGTGTCGCCGTTATAGCCGGTGTGCGCACTTAAATAACCTTTGCCATAAACAATTTCGCTGCGGGGAAAACCGAGCGTGAAAATTTCTTCACCGAGATCGGTGCTTGATTTTTTGATGCTATACGGAACGGATCTATAAATAAAATTTGAGTCGATGATTTTAATAATCGCCACGTCTGTTGTGTCGTTAGAATAAACCATTGACGTTTTAAAATACTCTCCTTTATTATTCACCACGTAAACGGAATCTGCTTTGCTAACAACGTGGGCGCTTGTAGCTATGTATCCTCTGCTATCTATCAAAAAACCGGTGCCTCCAAATTTTCCGGGAGCAATCGGGCGCATAGATGCAGTTTTAATATTGTTCAGCGCTGCTTCCTGCGCTTTTTGAGAAAGTTCTACTCTATTTAATTTTTGTTTCAGGCGCGCGATTTCGGAATCATTTGTCTTTGGAGAAAAGTAAGCTATAAGACCGCTGATGCCTAAGGCAGTGATGCCTGCGATGCAAGCTGCCACTGCAATTACGCGTTTATATTTTTTCCATAGCGTTACAACCATTGCCTGTGTCGGTTCTTTAATTTCTCCTTTTGCAAATAACTGGTTGTGGATATTTTGAAGTTGCGATTTGAAATTTTTTCTTTCACCAAATTTATTCATCTGGTTGAGGAAAATAGTATGCTCAACCACCATCTGGTCTACCTGTGGATTGCTTTTGCGCAGGTGTTCAAAAAACACTCTTTCTTCAGGAAGCATTTCGCCCCTGATGTACCGTTCAATCGCATCTAACATATTAATCTCCTGCATTACTTTGTTTTATTATAGTGCTCAAAAAACATTTTCTTTAATCGCATCAGGCATTTGTATTTCTGGTTTTTGGCATTGTCGGCATTTGTATAACCAAAATTTCCGGCAATTTCAACCATACTTTTTCTTTGCAGATAATACGCTTCTAACAAACTTTTACATGGTTCACCCAAATCCTGCATCGCTTTTTCCATCAAAACAAAATCATTATTACGCTGCTCATGCAAACCAAGTTCTTCTTCCACGGCCACCATTTCTTCCAGGTTTTGTGTTTCCGGCGTAATTTTTTGCAGTTGATGAAGGCGTTTGAGCCAAAGTCTTCTGCAAACGGAATAAACATAGGTTTTGATCTGACAATTTAGTTCAAAAGAACCCGAACGCACTTTTTCGTACAACACAATCATTGTTTCCTGGAAAATATCTTTTGCATCGTCGGAAGAACCACTGTTGTTAAGGATAAAGGTTTGAACCATATTATAATTATCCTTGTAAATTGTTTCAATAGCCTGCCGATTATTTAGCGCTAATCCATGAAGTAACTCTTGCTCTTTAGGTTCTGTCGTCACCGTTAATGCTTTTATTAATACCGAAATTTAGTAATCGTAACCCAAAACTCAGATAAAATTTTATGTAAAACACTTTTATGTGAGAACTTTTAATTTTCGACCTTATAGCTAAGCACAAAAATTCTACTTTTTCATCGGGTTACCTTATTGTAATATCGGTATTAACTTGAAACCATTCAATAACAAAAAAAAGAACACAATGAAAAAGTTTCTCGTAGTATTAGCAATCGGCGGAGCATTTGCGGCATGTAATGGCAGCGGAAGCTCATCTTCAACAACTGACAGCACAAAAATGAGTGCAGATTCATCTAAAATGGCAGATTCAAGCAAAATGATGAGCACAGATACTTCAAAAATGAAGGCTGATACTAGCAAAATGAAAACTGATACAACTAAGAAGTAAGTTTTTTTTCATATGGCAAGCAATCGTTAGAGGCCGTCCTGTTCCCAGGATGGCTTTCTTTTTAAGTATAAGCTATGAAGTATGAAGTATGAAAAAATTTACGAATTACGATTTCTGTTCTTCGGCTGTTCATTATTAATTTTTAATTCTTAATTATTATTTTTCTTTTTTTGTAGTCATCATTTGTTCTCTCTTCAACATTCTTGCGTCGCACTCTTGCACAGTGGAAATTCTATTCAGCTATCCGTTCACTATCGGTAATTAAGTTGATAGCTCATACCTCATAATTCATACCTACTCCACCACAATCTTCTCTACTTTTTTTCCTGAATCGGTTATTACAATTGCGAGATAAATTCCTTTTGATACATCATTTAATGAAATGGTGTTTTGAAGTCCGCTCGTAATTACTGATTTAATTACTCTTCCGGAAACATCGCAAAGCTGAATGCTGTTGCAGTTTACAGATGTGTTGATGTACAACAATCCCGTTTTTACAGGATTTGGGAAAATGGAAATGGTAAATCCATTCGAGTCTACCATAATATTTCTGATTGGAGAATATTGAACATCACCATCTGAATCGGTAATTTCCAAACGATAATAATTATTTCCGTTCGACAAATTATTATCTGTGAATTGATATGCTGTTATCGAATTATCCCCGGCTACAGTTCCAATGCTATCAAAGGATATTCCGTCTGTACTTTTTTGAACAACAAATTTTTCTATGCCGGCTTGTGGCGCAACTGTCCATTTCAACAAACCCGCATTATTATTAATTAAGGTTGCTGTAAATGTTTCGATAGAAATCGGCAATGCCTGATCGTTAGTTATTCCGCCATTATTAATCCAGAATTCAGAAAAACCGGCAACTTTATATTCTGCATAATAACCATTGTCGTAAGGAATAATATTTACCTGCTGGCGCGGAACAATAAAACGATATGTTCCGGAGATGTTATTATTCAGCGTGCTGTCTTCATGCGTTGCATCGCCACTGTATTGCGTTACGCCCGCTTCATACGCATCAGAGATAGTAGTGCATGAAGGACAACCCGTGGCATTGATCAAACTATCTGCTTCAGAATCTAAAAAATAAAATCTTACAGAAACACTATCGGTTGGCGGATTAGTTGGTTGCACAACAATATTTCTATCCAAATAATATTGACTGAATGTATGGCGAACTCCCGTTTTATTAATAAACACTTTTACAGTTGTGCTGCCAAGATTTTGTCCGTTCGGATTTATAGATACAATGCGATTATTTCCTGTTCCAAAATCTATCCAATTACTTCCGCTAACATTTTGCGTTATGCCTGCATCAGTATTTGCTCCGCTATAAATTGTGGCTTTATCAAAAACATGCACATCATCAATTCCAATTCCTTCATAGGTTGTGCCGGGATCGCTGCTCATCACAATTCTAAATCGAACTTTTGTTGCAGTGGTTGGCACATCATAGCTCGACACATGCCATTTAGTATATGATTTCTGCCAGGTTTCATTTGTTGCATCATCGTACCAATTTGTTCCGTTACCAATAACGCCAAGTTTGATCCAAACCGAATCATTGAGACTATATTCAACCCAATGATAATCGCAATCACAATCATCTTCTGTTTGAAAAATGTGACTGAACGATAACACAGGTTGTGTAAGACTGCTCAAATCGAAACAAGGCGAATACAAATAAGAAAGCTCGTTGTTGTTATAATAACCTGTAAGATTCGTAATCCATGCGTTAACGCCATTAGCCGCTTTATTGATGATTTGTTTTTGCGGAGTTCCCCATTGCCACGAACTATTTATTCCGCCGGTGTACCAATAACCGTTGCTGCTTTCAAATCCTTCCAGATATGGATAGCTGCTGATTATTGGCGTTGTATTAAAATTGATGTTTAGCAAACTGTCGTTGGCATGATATGTATCGCCGGGATAACTCACCCAAAAATTCAAATTGTAATTTTGATAGGCAGAGAGATCCGCTTTTGTTGTAAATGTATAAATCACGGAATCTTTTCCGGCGATGGAAGGAATAGTTTCCATAACCGCAGCGCCACCGTTGATACTGTAATAAACCGGAATATTATTTAACGTAGATGCGCTGAAATTCCTAACCTTAACCTGAATTGTTTCCGCGTTGGAAAGATTACAAAAATCTTTGAGAACCGGGGCTATCAAAGCTGTTAATCCAGCGTCGTTAGAAGCACGCGTGATGGTTATATCATCAAAGGAATAACCATTATCAACATCTCCGTCTGTAATAACTGAATTAGAAGATGTATATCCCTGCTCTCCAAATTTTATTTGAAAACTGCTGCTGATTGTTTGCGCCGGCGTTGCGTTTGCCAAGGTTCCGCTAACATCAATATTTGGCGAAGATGTGTATGTTCCAAATGTAGCGGGATCGATCGGCAGAGTGTAAACCGGAATCCAGGCAGACTGATCATTTCCGCGGATCCAAACCTGGTTGCCCGGAAGTGAAAAATCTATTCCCTGGTTTCTTACATAAAAATTCAGCCATATCTGATCGCTCGAAGTATAATTGGATAAATTAAAAGTTGTGATCAAACTATCTGCAGATGAAGTTACGCTATACATTGCCTCATCTAATATTGCAGACCGATCACCTGTTCTTGCTATACCTGTATTAATAAAAGTTCTTGCTCTTCCGTTTGAGTTGCTGTTGAAAAAATCGCAGCGATCCAATCCGGTAAATCCCATCGTTGCTGCTGTATATGTTGCCACTGCTGCACTTTCAAAGCCTTCTGTAAATGATGGGTTGAGAGATATAGTATCGTTTTGTAGATTTTTTATAACGGCGTTCAATGTATCATTTGCATTTAACGTATCTGATGGATAGCTAATCCAAACTTTCAAGTTATATGTGCCAACAGTTGAAAAATCGTACGGCGTTACAAAAGAATAATTAGTAGCGCCATGTGCAGCAATCAAAGGAGAAATATTTTCTGTTACGATAGTTCCGCCATTTACCTGGTACGATACCGGAAATGTTCCGCCTGATGCAATGCCTCCGAGATTTTTTATTTCCATTGTTATTATGGAAGAACTGCTAAGCTGCGTTGAAGTATGTATTCTTCCTGTTGTTGGAGCTATCAATGAATCTATACTGAAATCATTATTGAGCGTGCAGGTGTTATTTCCGGTTGGTATAACGTTGATGGCTACCGCACGCCGGCCCGGTGATCCATTATAATCTGCACGAACGGAAAACCAATAGCTGCTGTCTCTGTTTAATTTTTTAACAAGAAAACTTGTATCGGTAGTTGTTGCGATAGTTTGCATGCTGTCGCCTTTCAGCATCATCACTTCATATTGCGCAGCAGAAGAAACACTGCTCCATAATAATTTTGCATAGCCCTGGCAGGAATCAGTAAAAGAAAGAATTGGCTGTCCTAAAATTGTAAAAGCATTATCACTCGTGTTAGTATAACCAACATTATTTCTTGTAATCCGAATCAATGCCTGGGTTGTTGGCGAGTTGGGAACTGTCCACGCATATAAATAAGTTCCGTCGGGGATGCTGTTGCTGATGGTTGACCATGTTGATCCATTATCAGGAGAATATTCCAGCGTAAAACTATTACCCGTTCCGCCAAAAGCGCTCCACCGGATATTTTCTGTTTGACCGGGAACCCATGTTTCATTTCCGACCGGATATTCTACCTTAACGGAAGGAGTTATTATTTCATAAGCTATAACAAAATTTTGCGGGCCGGTTACAATGTTAGTTCCATTCACAGTTACCGTGAAACTTCCGGTTACTGAATTATTAATTACAGCCTGCTCAATATTATTTGTTGTATCAATTCCTTCAACTGCATTATTATTTACATTGCCCGGATTTGGATTTAGAATTAACGGATGATGCACAACTGCATCGGGAGATGTTACAGTTAAATCAAGATTATTGACCAACGAAGTATTTGCGTAAGGCGCTGCTGCTGCATCTGGCCAATAAAGCATTATTTTTATTTGCCCACCCGCAGGAACTCCGGGAATTGTAAAATTTGCCGTGCCGGAATTATTTATTGTTCCCGTAAAATAATGATTGTTCTCAATTGCTTCCACTGCAGTTCTTGCATTTAATTTTCCAAATCCATATTGAAAATCAGGTCCGGGATTTCCTTCATCATCGGCGCTGTTGCAAATTATCGCTTTCATTAAAGAACCTGAAGGACTAACACCGCCATGCAATTGTCTGTATCGTTCATACAGCAATGCAAGTGTTCCTGTAACCGCGGGGGCAGCCATGCTCGTTCCATTATCCGGCCAATAGCCATTAAACGCATAGGTGGAAATAACATTAACACCGCCGGCAACAATTTCCGGTTTTATTCTTCCGTCGTTAACTGGTCCGCAACTTGAAAAACTCGCTACAATATGCGTTGCATTATCATCAGCGCCGACTGTCAAAGCATTTTTTGCACATTGAAAACCCGATTTTATTGTAGCAAACGATCCGCTATATGGAGTGCAATTAGATCCTCCGTCGTTACCCGATGCAAAAATATGCAACAGGGAATCGTATTGATTCAACTGGTCATCAACATAATTACTCAGTGGATCATATTCTCCTTCGCCCGCACATCCGTTGAGACCGGAATAATAAGAATTATTTGTAAGAATCATTCCAAAATCATTAATGTAAGTTGGAGTGTTCACTAAAATATCACTATAGAATTGACTTACTATTGTAGCCATTGATGCCATGCCTGCATATCTCGGATCGATAATGCCACCGCCTGCAGTAGTGCCTGTTACGTGTGTGCCGTGATTGTTTGTCCACGCCGGTGTACGAACATATAATCTTCCGGTAAAATCAATATTGCTGGAAGGATCCGCGTCATCGCCGATGCCTACGGTTACATTTGCTCCGTGCAAATTTCTTCCCGATGTTGAGTTAAGCGCATCAATGCTGTAAGCCGCGTGATCATTATAATTCAAAGGCGTTGCTTTTAATTGCTGTTCATTTATATAGGTTACAAAAGGAAGCTCCGCAATTTTTTGAATAACCGGTAATGAAGCGTTGATAAAAACAACTTTTTTAGGTTGAATTTTTGTCTGAAGAATTTGCGCACCCATCGCCGTTAGTTCTTTTATCACATCCTGTTTTGTAACAGAACCGTAAAAACTCACAGCAATAACTTCATTTGGAGTTGCATGTTGCTGGGATAATAACCCGTTGGAAATTTTATATTTTTTATCAACAGTATACGCTCCGCTGACATTGTATTTTTTTAATTCAGGCAAAGAAAAACTTTCTTTGATTTCGGCCATGAAAGCATTTTGCGGAACATAATCAAACAAAACAACACCATTGCGTGCAAGTTCCTGGCGTTGGTCAGCATCCGGAATTTTTTCAAATTGAATGAGCGCGTAATAATTTTTATGATAATGAACATTCTTGAATAAATCTTTTGTAAGCTTTCCTTTTTGCAAATTTCTATTACCAATAAATTCACCATTTTTAAATCGTACAGGCTTGGGAAAAGTTTGCGCAGTTGCCGCAGCAATAAATAAAAAACAAATAAGTGCAGTAAGGTAAAAAGTTTTCATTAGCGTAGTTTAAGGTCGGGCTTAGTAATCATACGGAACTTATTACCATGCGGTAATACGGGAAGGAAAGAATCTTTTCTATAAGAATGTTTTTCTTTTATTTTGGACATAATGGGCAAGGGATATTGCGATTATGGTTATGAACGTTTTATTTTTAACATTAGTATCGCAAATACATCGAAAATTACAGGGGAAACGGCTCGTTAACAAACAGGTTGCGGGCTTCGGGTTACCAGTTGCTGGTTACCGGTTACTGGCAACTTGTAACATAACACATACCTTTGCAAACTTCATTATGAAATCAAAATCGCTAAAAAAAGACAGGGTAAATATCATCACGCTCGGATGCAGCAAAAATATGGTGGACAGCGAAGTGCTGAGCGGTCAGCTGCACGCAAATGATATTGACGTGGTTCATGAAAATAAAAAGAATGATCACAATATTGTTGTTGTAAATACCTGCGGCTTCATTGACAAAGCGAAAGAAGAATCAGTCAATACTATCATCGAACAAATTGAATTAAAAAAGAAAGGTAAGCTCGATAAAGTATATGTTACCGGTTGCCTTAGCCAACGATACCGCGACGATCTGGAAAAAGAAATTCCCGAAGTGGATGCATGGTTTGGCACTATGGAATTGCCATTGATGCTGAAACAATTTGAAGCGGATTACAAATCGGAATTAATCGGCGAAAGATTATTAGCTACTCCTAAACATTATGCATATCTCAAAATTTCTGAAGGCTGCAACCGCACCTGCGCTTTTTGCGCAATCCCTTTAATGCGCGGAAATCATATAAGCAAACCTATAGAAGAATTAGTTAAGGAAGCGGAACGCTTAGTGAAAATGGGAGTGAAGGAAATAATGCTGATTGCGCAGGAACTCACTTATTACGGATTGGACATTTATAAAAAAAGAATGCTTGCCGATTTATTGAAACACCTCAGTGATGTAAAAGGATTGGAATGGATTCGATTGCATTATGCATACCCGTCAAAATTTCCTTTGGATGTTTTAGATGCAATGAAAGAACGTGAAAACATTTGCAATTACCTCGACATGCCTTTGCAACATGCCAGCGATGACATGCTAAAAGCTATGCGCAGGCAAATTACCAAATCCGAGATGAATGAATTGATCTATGCCATCCGCGAAAAAATTCCGGGAATTTGTTTGCGAACAACATTGATTGCAGGTTTTCCCGGAGAAACAGAAAATGATGTAGACGAGCTTAAAGGATTTTTAGTGCAGCATCGTTTTGACAGAGTTGGAATTTTTACGTATTCACATGAAGAAGGAACCAGCGGATTTGCATTGAAAGATGATGTGCCTTCTTCGGAAAAACAAAAACGCGCCGAAGAAATCATGGAAGTGCAGCAGGAAATTTCTTACGAAAAAAACCAGGAGAAAATCGGAAAAGTTTTTAAAACTTTAATTGATAAAAAAGAAGCCGGACGTTATCTCGGACGAACAGAATTTGATTCTGTCGAAGTAGATAACGAAGTTATCATTCATTCTGAAAAAAAATTACCAGTCGGCGAATTTGTGCATGTAAAAATTACAAAAGCATACGATTACGATATTGAAGGAGAAGTTATTTAATTGATAATGGAAAATTGCCAACGGAGAATTTCTAACTAAATAAAAATCCCGCCGGAGCGGGATTTCCTCTTCTGTCATAGCAATGGACTGTTTGTGATGAGAGAGATAATTTAATGTTTATAATAATTTTGTTTCGCATCATATATCGCCAAATCTCTGTCGTGTTTCAATGCGCGAATCTGTTGTCTTCTTTGTTTATGCGTTAACTTCTTATCCTGTTTTACTGATGCAATTCTTTCACTGTAATCGTGCTTGATATCCTGTACCTGCATATCCAATCTTGACATCGGTCTGTAATAACCATATCCGTAAGGAGGATAAGCCCAATAAGGATAATAATATGGATACAATGGAGCATAAAAACCCCAGCCTCCGCCAATGTATACACGCGGAGCTGCATAGTGACCAACACCTACTCCATGACTGAAACGTTGTGCTGATGCGCTAAACACCACTGCTAACGACAACACCGATATTACTAACAACTTTTTCATGATTCTTAGTTTTTTTGTTGAGTAATAATTTCATTCAACTATAATAACTCAAAAATTGCGCTAAGGGTTGCGTTTATTTTTTGTTATAACTATTCTATAACAATAATAGACTATTGCGTTAATTGGCGGTTAAGTGAAGTTGATTTTTTGACAGAGATGTAGCGCACATTAAATATTCCCGGAGAAAATTTGACACATTTTTATTAAGAAAGCATCTTACTGCAGTATCTTCTCTCAAAAGAAAGGATTAACTAATTTAGCATTGTAACATTCCGTTCACACTTTTAAATTGATAATCTTTTTACTTTTCTAAAACCGAAATAGTTTTTATGAGAAAATTGATATTGATTTTAAGTGCCGCAATATTATTTACATCCAATTTATATTCACAAAACAGCGGGTGGAGTTTTAATGCAGAAGCCGGAGCCGCCATTCCAACAGGAAAATTCGGAAGCAAAAACATAAACGATCCAAATGCTTCATTTGCGGAAATCGGTCCAATACTTAATTTGGGTTTTGATTACAAACTGAAAAAACATTTTGGATTATCTTTTTTATTCTCCGTACAGCAAAATAATACAGATACGAAAGCTATAGATAATAAATTGCAACAAGCTTACCCTTATTATGAATTTAGCTCAACAGGCAATAATTGGCTCACATGGAAATTTATGGCGGGAGCTCATGTTACATTACCCCTCGATAAAAAAAATAAGATCAATTTTACTGCACGTGCAATGATTGGGATTTTAAAAACATCAGCGTATAAATTTTCCCAATCGCAAAAAATTAATCCAAACGACACTGCAAATCTCGGAAGCGGCACTGTTACAATAGAATCGTATGAAGCAGACTGGGTTTCTTTGAAAACCACATTTACTTACCTGTTGGGAATTGGGCTACAATATAATCTCAATAAAAAAATTTCTCTCAAAACTAATATTGATTATTCAGCAGCTACGTTGAGTTTTCCGAGATTTGATTATGCAAATTCGGGCGGAGTGCTGGGAACAGGAACTCCTCCAACGCAAACAACCGTAGCCTATCCATCGCAACCATTAGCTACTATAAATTGGAGCGTTGGTGTTGGAATTAATTTGTAAAACTTATTTTAAATCATTTTATGAAATCAAAAATTTTATTCACAATTGCTCTCGGTTTTATTTTTTTTCAATATGGATTTTCTCAAAACAGCGAAAAAATTTTTTTCAATGATAAAGACAGCGCGAATGATTATTATCTCGCCGTTCGTCCGTTATCGGGAAATATAAAAGGCGCGCAGGTTTTGTTCAGAAGTTTTATTGCTCCTGAAGATGTATTGCCCGAAACAAAATTGCATAATGTTGCCAGCGCAAACGATATTCTCACCATTTTTGCATCATCGAAACAAGCGCTTTCTGCAGATACAATTTCTATTGAAAGAATCAATATTATTTTAAAACACGTTGCACAAAATTTCCACGTTGATACAAGTAAATTTGTGATAGGTGGTTTTGAATATGCAGGAAATATTGTGCTTCGTTATACTGAACTCGCTTATCAAAACCCATCTCAATTTCTTATTCATCCAAAAGCCGTTTTTGCCATTAATTGTCCGGTTGATATAATTGCGCTTTGGCATTTGAGTGAAAGAGAAATCAAAAAAAATTATTTTCCCGGAGTTGTTGGCGACGCAAAATATACTTTAAATGATTTTACAAATAAATACGGTTCGCTTAATGATAATCTTCAAAAATATATTTATTGGTCGCCGTTTTATAAAGATGCTGAGACAATAGGAAATGAACAATATTTAAAAAATATTCCGTTAAGATTATATTATGATGTAGATATTAATTGGCAACTTAATACTCGTCGAAATAGTTTTTACGATACTTATATTCCTGATGGTTCCGAATTAATAAATCGTTTGTTGTTGTTAGGAAATAATGACGCGGAATTTGTCGCAGCGAAACAACCTGGAATGCGAAGCAACGGCTTAAGAAATACAGATTCATGGTCAATTGTTGATGAAGTGGATTGCATTCAATGGATGAAAAAAAAGATTGGCATTTTTGATCCGAATTTTTATGATCCGGTTTATAAATTACCAATTGCCGACGCATGGGGTGTTGAACGTTTTTCTTTTCCCATTGATTTTGCTCCGCAAATTCCATATAAAGGAATTGAAGATGTTCGCTTTGCTCCGGGTTGGGGAAATAAGGACAGCGAAGAATACTGGTCGTACTGTTTTTTGTGGTGGCTGGATCCGAATTCTTCAATTGACGCTGCAAGTTTGGAGAAAGATTTGCAGGAATATTATTCTGGATTGATCGAAAGAAATATTGTACGAAGAAATATTCCGAAAGAAAAATTATTTTCAACAGTGGCGTCGATCAAAAAGATAAAACCTATGCAAGGCGATGAAGAAACGTTCAGCGGAACAATCAGCATGCTCGATTATATGGCACAACAACCGCAAATTTTAAACGCAGTTATTCATAAAAGAATTTGCGTTTCGCAAAATCATATAGCTTTGTTTTTTGAAATTTCGCCAAAACCTTCAACACATATAATCTGGCAAAAAATGAATTCTGTTTTGGAAGGATTTCAATGCAACAAATAATAATCAGCGATGAAAGTTTTTATTTCAAGAATAATTCCTGACGCTGGCATTCAAATATTAAAAAATGCCGGAATTGAATTTGATCAATGGGCTGAAAGAAAAGATGTTCCTCAACAAGAGCTGATAGAAATTTGCGAAGACTATGATGGGCTCATAAGCGTTGGACAGGATAATATTGATAAAAAATTTCTCAATGCGTGCAGGCATTTAAAAGTAATTGCACAAATGGCTGTTGGCTTCGACAATATTGATATTCCTGAAGCGACAAGATTAAAAATTCCGATAGGAAATACTCCCGGCGTATTAAGCAACGCAACTGCCGACGTTGCATTTTTATTAATGCTGATGGTGTCGCGGAAAGCATTGTTCATGCACAAAAAAATAATTAATAACGATTGGGGATTTTATGAACCAACAGATAATTTAGGAATAGAATTATATGGAAAAACTCTCGGAGTTTTTGGATTAGGAAAAATCGGGTTTGAATTAGCGAAACGTTGCAGCGTGTACAACATGAAAATAATTTATCACAATCGTGGCAATAATATTTTGGCTGAAAAAGAATTGAACGCAAAAAAAGTAAGCTTTGAAGAACTGCTTTCACAAAGCGATGTATTATCCGTACATACTGCATTGACTGCTGAAACAAAAAATATTTTCAACATCAGTGCGTTCAGCAAAATGAAAAAGAATTCCATTTTCATCAACACGGCGCGTGGTGCAATTCATAATGAAACGGATTTGATAAAAGCGCTCAACGAAAAAATGATTTGGGGCGCGGGTTTGGATGTAACAAATCCGGAACCTATGCAGGCTAATAATCCTTTATTGAATATACCGAATGTTGCGGTTCTTCCTCACATTGGTTCTGCAACAGAAGAAACGCGCAACGCAATGGCAACGCTCGCTGCAGAAAATATTATTGCAGCATCAAAAGGAGAACGTTTGCCGCATGCAATAAATCCTGAAGTGTACGATTAGGATCACGGATTGAAAGAAATCTATTCGTCCTTATCTTCTTCCAAATCGTTATGGTCATCGCCGCCAAGGCTGTAATAATTATTTTCTTCGTCTTCTTCACCGATTTTCTCATCGGCATCATCCAATTCCGCGCCCGGAACATCAAGGTCTTCGCCGGGTAATTTATTTTTCGATTTTCCTTTTGCAATTTTCGCGTCATCATCCGAATCTATAAATTCCACTTCCTCATCCTGGCTATAGATATCTTCGCTCGCGTCGTAATCAGGATCACCGTAAACTTTAGGTTTGCTGTTTTCTTCTTCTTCCCTTTTTTTAGTTTTCTTATCCATAAAAATATTTTTTGCAAATATTATTCACAACAACAATACAGCCAATTTTTAAAAAGCTAATGCGACGTTATTTTTTTGCCATTGCCGCTTTGAAAGTTTCTACGAGAATAATTTTCCCATCTTTCAACCCGTTAATATCGTGATAAGATGCAGAATCTATTTTTCCGTTTTTATAAGTATCTGTCTCTAAATACCAGGTTACTATAAAACTACTTTTCTTATCTGTGGCATACATTTTATTCCATGCGCGCATATCATATTTTAATGAGCTAAGGCTATCGCGAAAACCTGTCCACATCCTCGCCATTTCCGCTTTAGGCAATTTATAGTGCGAGCCTGTCCAGTTGTACCAGTCAATTGTGTCTCCAAAAGCATCCATACTTTTGGCAACGTTGCCATCCGAAAAATCTTTGTAAGAAGTAAGAACAGAAGCAAGAACCGAATCCGGCACATCATTGGTGAAACTGCTGGAATAAGAAGCTGTGAAAGGCAGCGAAACCGTACTTTGAGTTGTAGAATCTGTTGCCGATGCAGTTTTGTCTGCGCTGGTGTTGCACGAGAATAAAAACGCGCCGGAAATAAAGCATAAAAAAAACATTTTCATGTAAGTTGTTTTTTTGTTGAAAAATGAAAAGCGGAAATCAGAAGGTAGAAAATCAAAAAAGAATTATGAGGCATGAATTATCTAACCACAGAAAGGTAATAAAATAAATTGATAATTGAATAATTAAGAATTGATAATTAATAGTTGATGATCAATTTTCAGAAATCGTACATCTGGCATCGTAAATCGTAAATTTTTCTACCTTAGCATTTCTAAAAAATAATTCATGAGCATTACCTGGAGCGGCGTAATTCCTGCACTCACCACAAAATTTAATACAAACGATACGCTTGACCTGCACATGTTTGAAAAAAATCTGCACGCGCAAATTGATGCGGGCGTGAATGGAGTTATTATCGGCGGTTCATTAGGCGAAGCAAGCACGTTAACAACAGACGAAAAAGAAGCGATGGTGAAATTATCTGTAGAAACGGGTGCGGGAAAAATTCCGGTGCTGTTGAATATTGCAGAAGGCTCAACGAAGGATGCGATTCGCCAGGCAGAACTTGCAAAAAAATGGGGAGCAAAAGGATTGATGGTATTGCCACCTATGCGTTACAAAAGCGACGAAAGAGAAACTGTGCAATTTTTTAAAACAATTGCATGCATCAACATCGCTTCCCATTATGATCTATAATAATCCTGTTGATTACAAAATTGAAGTGACCATTGATATGTTTGCTGAATTGATGGAATGCGAAAATATCCAGGCAGTGAAAGAATCCACGCGCGATGTTTCGAATGTAACAAGATTAAGAAACCGTTTTGGCGACAGGTTGAAAATTTTATGCGGCGTCGATACGATTGCGATGGAAGAATTATTAATGGGCGCCGATGGTTGGGTTGCCGGATTGGTAAACGCTTTTCCGAGAGAAACTGTTGCAATTTATAAATTAACAAAAGCGGGATTAATAAAAGATGCAACGATGATTTATAAATGGTTCATGCCGTTACTTGAATTAGACATTCATACGAAATTAGTACAGTATATTAAGTTCGCAGAATCTTTTACCGGGTTGGGAACTGAACATGTGAGAGCCCCGCGATTAACTTTAGCAGGCGAGGAGCGGCAACGAATTGAAAAAATTATTAAAGATGGAATTGCATCAAGACCGAATATTCAGAATTATCTTCCGGCAAATATTTGAGAATACAGATTGTTTGTTTGCAAGTAAGTATTTATAGCCGGTTGCTGGTTGCCAGTTACCGGAAACTCGCAACCAGCAACCGGTAACCAAAAAATATTTTATGAATTACAAAGATGCTACTATAGAAGAAATTGATTCCGCGCTAAAGCAAGCCTGGCAAGCATTTCATGATTACAGAAAATTTTCGTTGAAGCAGCGCGCTACTTTTATGAAAACCATTGCAAGCGAAATGCAGGCTGAAATGGATAAGTTAGTTGCAATAGCTATGGAAGAAACTAATTTACCGCAGCCACGTTTGCAAGGTGAAGTTACAAGAACGATTTTTCAATTGAACAGTTACGCCGACGCATGCGAGCAGGCAAATTGGATAGAAGCAAGAATTGATACTGCCATCCCAAACAAAACTCCTCCCAAACCCGACATAAGAAAAATGCTGATCCCATTAGGCCCGGTGGTTGTTTTTGGCGCGAGCAATTTTCCATTTGCGTATTCAACTGCAGGCGGAGATACGGCATGCGCGTTCGCCGCCGGTTGCCCGGTTATTGTAAAAGCGCATCCCGCACATGCACAAACTTCTGAGTTGGTTGCGCAGGCAATTTTAAGAGCAGCGGAAAAATGTAAATTGCCAAATGGAATTTTTACGCATATCCATGGCCGTGAGTTTGAGATCGGTAAAGCTCTGATAATGCATAAACATACCAAAGCTGTTGGCTTCACCGGTTCATTTGGCGGTGGTAAACAATTGTATGATTGGGCTAATCAACGCAAAGAACCTATCCCGGTTTTTTCAGAAATGGGAAGCATCAATCCTGTTTTTCTCTTACCGGAAAAATTAAAACAATCGGCGGCTGATGTTGCAAAAATGTACACATCATCTATTACATTAAGTGTTGGACAATTTTGTACAAACCCCGGAATTATTATAGGAATAGAAAATGAAGACCTGGAAAATTTTATTTCTGCCTTATCATCAGAAATAAAAAATATTGCGCCGGGCGCCATGCTGCATCCGGGAATTGTGAAAGCATTTGCAGAGAAAAGAAAAAACGCCTTGCAGCAAAGCGATGTGGAAACCCTTGCTGTGTCTGCAATTGAGCCGAAAGAAAACCAGGGAACGCCTACCATAGCTTCAGCTTCCGCAGAAGCATTTTTTAAAAATCCTGTTTTGCACCAGGAAGTTTTTGGACCGTATTCAATCATCATCCGTTGTAAAAATATTAATGAGATGATTGAAGTAGCAAAAAATCTTGAAGGACAACTCACCTCAACTTTAATAGCCACTGAAAATGATATTTTACAAAATGAAGAATTGGTAGAAGCTGTTAAAAATATTTGCGGCCGTTTTATTTTAAATGGCGTGCCAACCGGCGTTGAAGTTTGTTTAAGCATGCAGCATGGCGGACCTTTTCCTGCAACTACGGATAGCCGTTATACCTCCGTTGGCGCTGATGGTATTAAACGTTTTGCACGACCGATTGCTTTTCAAAACTGGAGCGACAGTTTATTGCCTGATGAATTAAAAAATAGTAATCCGCTGAATATCTGGAGAACAGTAAATAATGAATTGACGAAAGAGCAAGTGTAGAGTCTTAGTTACCGTTTACAGTTTTCTATTTACAGTTGAGTTGAAGCGAATTCTTTTTTATTTTCTTTTTGAAAAGAAAATGAAAACAACGCAGAAACAATTGTCGACAAAATAAAATAACCAATCAGCACATCATTCAATAAAGGTGAGAGAGAATTTATTCCAAACCAATCTCCGTTCTTAATTATAATATCCAATTCCAAAAATATTTTTCAGCAACTCCCAAATTATAGCGTATGGATTTCTATCCATCAATTCGGTAAAGCTATAAACACTTAAAAAAACAAAAGCGCCGTAATAAAAAATATTCGGACTTCCGATTTTTGCAATGTTTCCAAAAAGATAACTGATAATAAGTAACATCATCATCAGTTGAATCCAACTCCATGTTGCCAATTCATTATGTAAATTTCGGCGAATATTTTTCAAAATTATTTACATCATTAATTTTATAAACCGGAAATTTTTCAGCAACATCTCCAGGTCGCCAGCCGGTTGGCATCAACCATATCCTGAATTTATCTTTCCAGTTTTTTGTTCTCCATGCATCTTTTATAAGCAACCATAAATGCTGAAAATTAATTTTGATAGGATTCCATGTTTGCACAGGTCTCGTAATTCCATAAACTGGTTTTACGTTGGGCAATTCTTCCTGGAAAGTTCCAAAAAATTTATCCCAGAAAATAAATATCTGCGAATAATTCTTATCAATATATTCTTTGTTGATAGCATGATGCACCCGATGATGTGATGGCGTAACAATTATTTTTTCTAAAAAACCCATTTTATTGATGTGCTGCGTATGATACCAGAATTGTGCAAACAACTGAATGGGCGCAACAATAACAATAACTTTTTCCGGTACACCTAATAAAGCTGCCGGCAATAATAAAAACGCAAAAATTTTAAAATAAACAGAAATACTTTGTCGCAGTGCGCAAGCCAAATTAAATTCTTCGCTGCTGTGATGAACAATATGATTGTTCCAGAAAAAATTATATTGATGCGCAATTCGATGAACCCAATATCCGGCAAAATCAAGCGAAAGAAATGCAATCACATAAACCAAAATACCCGATTGAATGTGCGTGAGAGCAATATGATTCACCAACCATCCGTAAGAAAGAATCGCGAAACCCAGTCCCAGCACATCTTTCGTCACATTCGTAACTCCGGAGCTAAGGCTGGAGATCATATCCATATTGCGCACCGTGTCTTTTCCTTTGCGCCAGCCATACCATTTTTCAAGGAGCACAAGCGCCAAAAAAGCGGGCATCGCGTACAATAAAATTTTACCGTAGGTTTCCATGATAACACAAAAGTAAAAATATTTTATAAAGCTGAAGATTTTTTGCTAATAGCTTTTAGCTAATGGCTAATAGCTTTTTTGATTCCAGCACCAGTTCACTCTTCATCATCGTTGCGTCGCACTCTTGTGCTGCAACAATTCTATTGAGCTATGGTTCACAATCGGCAAATCCAAAAGACCTATAAAGTTTTTCTCTGCGCCTTTGCGTGAAATTATTTTACTTTGTATTCTTCAAATGCCTAATAAGACTCAACCCATAAATAAAAATCTTTCTGATTCATTAACTGAATTGCAGCAAGCAAAAGACAATTCTTTTTTTTGCATTGATGCGCATACCTGCGGCAATCCTGTTCGGCTTGTTGCGCGCGGCGGACCGCGCTTGAAGGAAATGACATGAGTGAAAAACGCCAGCATTTTTTAAGAGAATACGATTGGATAAGAAAAGGATTGATGTTTGAACCGCGCGGACACGATATGATGAGCGGAAGTATTTTATACCCGCCGCACGATGCACAAAATGATGTAGCCGTTTTATTTATCGAAACAAGCGGATGCCTGCCAATGTGTGGTCATGGAACCATTGGCACAATTACCATTGCCATTGAAGAAGGATTGATAGTTCCAAAAATTGCCGGTATGGTTCGCATGGAAACGCCGGCGGCCTGGTTTTGGTGGAATATAAACAAGAAGGCAAAAAAGTAAAATCCGTAAAGCTAACAAATGTTGCATCTTTTCTTGCTGCTGAAAATATTGATGCGGAATGTCCGGATTTAGGGATATTGAAAATAGATGTTGCCTATGGCGGAAATTTTTATGCCATCGTTGATGTACAGAAAAATTTTAAAGGATTGGAAAATTATTCCGCTGACAAATTAATAAGCTGGAGCAGAATTTTACGGCAACGCATAAATGAAAATTACACGTTTGTTCATCCGGAAGATGCTACCATAAATGGCTGCTCGCATATTTTGTGGACAGGAACAGTGATTGACAAAAACTCCACGGCACGTAATGCAGTTTTTTATGGCGACAAAGCCATTGACCGTTCGCCATGCGGAACAGGAACATCTGCGCGGATGGCGCAATGGTATGCAAAAGGAAAATTGAAAAAAGGAGATGAGTTCATTCATGAAAGTATTATAGGTTCAAAATTTATCGGAAGAATTGAAGAAGAAACAACGGTTGCGGAGAAACCAGCTATTCGTCCGAGTATTGAAGGTTGGGCAAGAATTTACGGCTATAATAATATCAGCATTGACGCGAATGATGATCCTTATGCTTATGGATTCCAGGTGTTGTGAAAATATTTCTCGCAAAGGCGCAACGGCGCGGAGAAAAATCTTATAGGTCTTTTGGAATTGCCGATTGTAAACCGTAGCTAAGTAGAATTGTTACAGTACACGAGTGCGACGCAACGATGCTTAATAGAATTACAAAAGCTGGTATCAAAATTTTTCACGCGCTAAAACACGCGACTATTCACTTTAATAAAATTGCCATGAGAAAAATTTTCTTCGTTAGTTTTTTTCTTCTTTCGCTTAGCACATTATCGTTTGCGCAAAATGTAAAAGCAAAAATCAAAATTGATATCGAAAGAAAAATAGGAGAGATCGATAAACTTCTTTACGGAAATTTTACCGAGCATCTTGGCAGATGCATTTACGGCGGCATTTACGATCCGAAATCTTCGCAGGCAAATGCAGATGGATTTAGAAAAGATGTGATCGACGCAACAAAAAATCTTGGGGTGAGTATTGTTCGTTGGCCCGGCGGAAATTTTTCTTCAGGTTATCATTGGATGGATGGAATTGGTCCGAAAGAAAATCGCCCGAAACGAAAAGATCTTGCGTGGGGAGATACGGAACCTAATATTGTCGGCACCGACGAATTCATGAAGTTCGCGACGGCAGCGAATGTTGAGCCATACATTTGCGTGAATCTCGGAACAGGAAGTTGGGATGAAGCAAGAAATTGGGTTGAATATTGCAATGCGCCGACTGGATTTTTTTATTCTGACTTGCGTGCGAAAAATGGACACGCGCAACCTTATCGCGTAAAATATTGGGGACTCGGAAATGAAATGGATGGCGAATGGCAGATGGGGCATCGCAACGCAGAAGATTACAGCAAATTTGCGCTGGAAGCGGCGAAGCTGATGAAATGGAGCGACGACAGTATTAAATTAATTGCATCTGGTTCGAGTAATTATGGCGATGATTGGATCAACTGGAACAAAACAGTTCTTACAAACATGCGGGATGTGATCGATTATATTTCACTGCATCACTACTCCGGAAATTATAATAAAGATCATTATCAATTCATGAATTCGACATTGTGGGTTGAAAATGTAATTAAGATAACAGAAGGATTGATAAACCAGGTTCGCACACAATACAGAATGCAAAAACCAATTTACATTGCGTTTGATGAATACAATGTTTGGTATCGCGCGTACACCGAACAAAAATTAGAAGAACATTATAACATGCAGGATGTGCTTGTTGTGGCGATGTATCTGAATACATTTCTTCGTCACGCCAACATTGTGAAGATGGCGAACATGGCGCAACTCGTAAATGTTATTGCGCCAATGATGGTTACTGGCGATAAGCTATGGCTACAAACAATTTATTATCCTTTGCAATTATTCGCTACTAACTGTAATGGATATGCGCTGGATGCTTTGGTTCAGTGCGACACCTATGATACGAAAGATCATAAACAAATTCCTTATCTCGACGTGTCATCTTCTTACAATGATAAAACGCGGGAAATGATCATCAGCGTGGTGAATAAAAACGAAAGCAAAGCGATAGAAACTTCTATCGTAAATGAATTTGGTAAATTAGAAAATAAAGCAACCGTTTACGAAATCAATTCTGCAAATATGATGGATGAAAATTCGGTGAACGAGCAAAAAGTAAAAACGAATCAGAAAGAAATAAACATTAAAGGCGATAACTTTGATTATATTTTTCCCGCGCATTCATTTACGATGATCAAATTAAAAGTAAAATCATAACAGGTATGAAACAAAATATTTTTCCAACAACAATTATTCTTAGCGCATTATTCTGTTCAAATGCATCCATCGCGCAAAATTCTTTACAGCAAATTGAGCCGGTGAATTTTTCGCAGGTACAGATCGACGATCAATTCTGGAAACCACGCATTGATAAAATCGCAACCGCAACATTGCCAGCATGCATTTATCAAACAGAAATTGCAACGCCGCGAATTCAGAATTTTATCAACGCGGCAAAAAGAAAAACAGGAAGTTTTAAAGGACTTGTGTACGACGACAGCGATGTGTTCAAAGCGCTCGAAGCAATTTCGTATAGCCTGAAAGATAACCCGGACGCGGCTTTGGCGAAAAAGGCCGACGAATGGATAGATATCATCGCTGCTGCGCAACTGCCCGATGGTTATCTGAACACTTATTATACCTTGACTGATTTGAATAAAAGATGGACGCAAATTCCAAATCATGAAGATTATAATGCAGGACATTTGATCGAAGCTGCAGTTGCATATTACAATGCAACAGGAAAAAGAAAATTATTGGACGTTGCAATTAAATATGCAAATCATATTGATTCAACTTTTCGTTTGCAAAACCGTCATTGGATAAGCGGGCATGAAGAAATCGAACTTGCTCTTGTTAAATTATATCACACAACAAAAAACGATCGCTACCTGAAACTTGCCGATTGGTATTTGCAGCAACGCGGTCAGCAAACAACAATCGGTTGGTTCACGCCGGCTTATTGGCAGGATATAAAACCTGTGAAAGAACAAACAAAAATTACTGGTCATGCTGTGCGTGCGATGTATTTATACACCGGCGCCGCTGATGTTGCCGCTGCGACCGGCGATACAGGATATATGAAAGCGATGAAAGCAGTTTGGGAAGATGTGGTTGATCGCAACATGTATCTCACCGGTGGCATAGGTTCGAGTGGAGATAACGAAGGTTTTTCTAAGGATTATGATCTTCCTAACGCCGATGCATACTGCGAAACCTGCGCGAGTGTTGGAATGGTTTTATGGAATCAGCGGATGAATATTCTTACCGGCGATGCAAAATATGTTGATGTGCTCGAAAGAACTTTATACAATGCTGCGCTCGATGGATTGTCATTAACGGGCGACAGATTTTTTTACGGCAATCCGCTTGCATCAACCGGCAGAGACATAAGAGGCGAATGGTTTGGAACAGCGTGTTGCCCGGCAAATATTGCACGACTTGTTGCATCGCTCGGGAATTATATTTACAACAGATCGGAGAATGATATTTGGATAAACCTTTTCATCGGCAGCAAAACAAACTTGCAAATAGGAAAATCAAATATTAGTATTGAACAGCAAACAAATTATCCGTGGGATGGAGATGTAAAAATTAATTTTTCGCCGGATAAAAAAATAAAAACTTCATTGCATATACGCATTCCCGGATGGGTGCGGGGAGAGCCGGTTCCGGGAGACTTATATCGTTTTGTAAATAATCAAACAAAAAAAATCACCTTAACACTAAATGGAAAAGATGTAGCCTATACAATGCAGAAAGGATATGCAGTTATTGAACGCGAATGGCAAAAAGGAGATGTTGTGGAATTGAATTTGCCAATGGAAGTTAAAGAAGTTGTTGCGAACGATTCTGTTTCTGCTGATGCCGGAAAAGCTGCGATACAACGTGGTCCATTGGTGTATTGCATCGAAGGTTCAGACAATAATAAAAAAGCCTGGAATATTTTGTTGCCGGCTGATGTAAAATTCAATAGTGATTTTCAAAAAAATTTATTGAACGGCGTTACTACCATTACAGCAGAATTACCGGTGCTGACAGCAAGTTCGGATGGATTGTCTGTTGTAACAGAAAAAAAATTAGTAACAGCTATTCCATATTATTCGTGGGCTAACAGAGGCGGAGATGATATGCAGGTTTGGCTTCCGCGAACGATTAAAGACATCAAAATAAATTTTTAATGCCACGAATTCGTGTAATAAATTCTCTAATGAAAAAACTAATTCTTCTACTAACGATTGTAATTCCCTTCACGTCATTTTGCCAAATGCAGAAAGCGCCTGCATATCCGCTGATCACGCACGATCCGTTTTTCAGCATTTGGTCATTCACAGATAATTTGAATGAAAGTCAAACCAAACATTGGACGGGAAAAGATCAACCGCTGATCGGATTAATAAAAGTTGATGGAAAGATTTATAATTTTTTAGGAACAGTTGAAAATTCAAAAGAAATTATTCCTGCAACGCAAAAAAGTGTGGAGATAACAGCCACGCAAACCATTTATCAATTTACATGCGGCTCAATAAAACTTGAATTGGATTTTCTTTCGCCGCTACTAATGAATAATCTTGATCTTCTTTCTAACCCTGTTTCTTATGTCAATTTTAAATTAACGCCAACGGATGAAGGAATGCATCATGCACAATTATTTTTTGGTGCATCCGCAGCTATCGCAGTGGATAATGAAAATCAAATTGTAGAATCCGGCGTTGTAAAAAATGATTTTCTTTCGATATTACAAACAGGAACGGAAAGTCAAAAAATTCTGCAAAAAAAAGGCGATGATGTAAGAATTGACTGGGGATATTTTTATATGGCAACAGAAAAATCTTCTGTCGTAAAAATTGCGGGTTTGCAGGATGCGATACAATCTTTCTGTAACAATACTTCCGGTGTAACAACTAAATTAAATTCTGTTGAAGCAAAACAAATTGCGCTCACAGCAACATTCGATTTCCAGGTTTCTCCAAAATCAATTGAAAAAAGAATTTTGCTTGCATATGATGATATAAATTCCATTCAATATTTTGGTCAGGATTTGAAAGCATGGTGGAAAAAAGACGGTGGAAAAATAGAAGATGTTTTAAATCGCGCGTCTGCAGATTATCGTTTGGTAAAAGGAAAATGTGATGCGTTCGACAAACAACTTTACGATGATGCGATGAATGCGGGCGGAGAAAAATATGCAAAACTTTGCGTACTCGCGTATCGTCAATCGCTTGCTGCGCATAAATTAGTTCGCGGCCCGAATAATGAAATTCTTTTCCCGCAAAAAGAAAATTTCAGCAATGGATCTATCTGGACTGTTGATGTTACTTATCCTTCCGCGCCGCTCACTTTAATTTATAATCCTGATTTATTAAAAGGAATGCTCAACGGAATTTTTTATTATTCAGAAAGTGGCAAATGGATGAAACCCTTTCCTGCACACGATCTGGGCACCTATCCAATTGCTAACGGACAAACTTATGGAGAAGATATGCCGGTTGAAGAAGCGGGCAACGTAATTATTCTCACTGCTGCAATAGTGAAAGCTGAAGAAAAAACAGGCTATGCGAAACAACATTGGAAAGTATTATCGCAGTGGGTTGATTTTTTAGTGAATGATGGAATTGATCCGGCGAACCAATTATGCACCGATGATTTTGCGGGACATCTTGCGCGCAATGCAAATCTTTCTGTAAAAGCAATTGTTGGTATTGGCGCTTATGCGCAGATGGCAGAGTTGGCAGGAGAATTTGCTACGGCAGAAAAATACAAACAGATCGCGAGAAGCGCTGTTACAAAATGGATGCAATTAGCCGACGCGGATGATCATTATGCGCTGACATTCGATGATAAAAATACCTGGAGCCAGAAATATAACCTGGTATGGGATAAATTACTTGGACTGCATTTATTTCCGCAATCTGTTTACGACAAAGAAGTAAAATATTATCTCACCAAACAAAATACCTATGGATTACCGTTAGACAGCAGAAAAACCTACACAAAATCTGATTGGATATTATGGACTTCCACTTTGGCAAATAATCAAAAAGATTTTGAAGCATTGATTGATCCTGTTTATAAATATGCCACGGAAACACCGACCAGGGTGCCTTTGAGCGATTGGCATGAAACAACAAATGGCAAGCAAATTGGTTTCCAGGCGAGAAGTGTGGTTGGAGGATATTTTATTAAAATGCTCGAATGGAAATGGAATAAGAAATAAATGATGAAAAAAATTCTAACAATATCGTCTTTATTCTTCCTTGTATTTTTTTGCAACGGACAAATACAACGGTCATGGACAACCGAAAAAGCAAATGAATGGTATAAACATCAATACTGGATCGTTGGCTGCAATTTTATTCCAAGCACGGCAATCAACGAACTTGAAATGTGGCAGGCAGAAACATTTGACACGGCAACGATCAACAAAGAATTAAGTTGGGCGCATAATATAGGTATGAATGCGGTCCGTGTTTTTCTTCATTATATTCCCTGGCAAACGGATGCAAAAAGTTTTAAAGAAAGAATAAAAACATATCTCGCCATCGCGAAAAAAAATAAAATAAAAACCATTTTTGTTTTTTTTGATGATTGCTGGAATGAAAATCCACGCGCGGGCAAACAGCCGGAACCTAAGCCTGGCGCACATAACAGCGGATGGATGCAATGCCCCGGAAAAGCAATGCATGACAATCCTGCTTCGTGGACAAAACTGGAGCAATATGTAAAAGATGTTCTCGGCACATTTAAAAATGATGCCGGAGTTTTAATGTGGGACCTATATAATGAACCAGGCAATAGCAATTACAATGAAACTTCTTTTCCATTATTAAAAAATATTTTTCAATGGGCATGGCAAGTAAGACCATCGCAACCGCTCACAGCAGGAATTTGGTATGATAATAAAAAATTTAACGACTGGCAGCTTTCTCATTCTGATGTAATCACTTTTCATAATTATGGAAAAGCGGATGAATTGGAAAATGAAATAAAAAATTTGCAGCAATTTAATCGTCCGGTTATTTGTACAGAATATATGGCAAGAACCCGCGGTAGTCGTTTTGAAACGCATTTGCCTGTTTTTAAAAAATACAATGTTGGCGCAATTAACTGGGGATTGGTTTCGGGCAAAACAAATACAATTTACCAATGGGATACTCCGATACCCGATGGCTCCGAACCGAAAATTTGGTTTCATGATATCTTCAGAAAAAATGGCCAGCCATACGATGAAAAAGAAACGGAATTCATAAAACAGATCACTGCCACGAAATAATTTATTTTTGCTTCCTTATCAAAAAGATGATCTAAAAAATGAGCAGACAGGTAACTATTATCGGTGGCGGCGTTATTGGTTTATGTTGCGCATATTATTTGCAAAAAAATGGAAATGAAGTAACAGTTATTGAGCGCGGCGATATTACATCGGGCACATCATTTGGCAATGCAGGTTATGTTTCTCCGAGTCATTTTATTCCGCTGGCTTCGCCGGGAATTGTTGCAAAAGGTTTGCAATGGATGCTAAGTTCATCAAGTCCGTTCTACATAAAACCCAGGCTCAACGCGGATTTGATCCGATGGTGTTTAACCTTCTGGAAAAACGCGAATGAAAAAACGATGCAGCAAAATATTCCGCATCTCCATAATATTCTTCAACTCAGTCGTGAGTTAATGACTGAAATAAAAAATGATATTGGAAATAATTTTCGCATGGCAGAAGTCGGATGTTTCATGCTGTACAAAAATGCAGGCACAGAAAAACATGAACTAGAACTCGCAAAAGAAGCTGCACAATTAGGAATAAAAACAAAAATATTTTCTGCGAAACAAATTCAGGAAATGGAGCCGGAAGTGGAAGTGAATGTGCGCGGCGGAATTTTATACCCGATGGATTGTCATTTGCATCCGGGTGATTTCATGCAAACAATAAAAAAATATTTGCAAAATGCTGATGTTCGGTTGCAACTGAACACAACGGTAACTGGTTTTGAAAAAAGTGAAAACAAAATAACTGCTGTGATAACTGACAATGGAAAATTTGATTGTAATGAATTGATCATAGCAAACGGCTCCTGGTTGCCTGTTGTTACAAAACAATTAGGCGTTTCCGTTGTTTTGCAAGCAGGCAAGGGTTACAGCATCACCTATGAAAATGTTGAACGCAATTTGCATTATCCCGCAATTTTGGTTGATGACAGAGTTGCAATGACGCCGATGGGAAATGATTTACGAATGGGCGGTACAATGGAAATTAGTGGCATCAATAATAATATTTTGATGAAAAGAGTGCGCGCAATTTTTAACGCAGCAAAAAATTATTACCCGAATTTAAAAGTTGAATTTCCAGCTACGAATGAAATTTGGAGCGGCTTGCGGCCATTGACTCCTGACGGATTGCCGTATATCGGAAGGCATAGCAAATTCAGCAACCTAACACTTGCGGGCGGCCATGCGATGTTGGGTTTATCGTTGGCAGCGGCGACAGGAAAATTAGTGGAAGAAATTATTAATAATAAAAAAACAAGCATTGAGTGTTCTGCTTTCGGTGTTGAACGTTTTGGATGAATTTGTTTGAACGGTTGAAATTGATATACACAGACTTCTTATTTTTACTTTTCTTATGGATTGTACTGCTACAAACTTATCATACCAAGAGACCGGATATTTTTCCAAACTGATAACAGATTATTTGCGTGGAGATGAATCTTTAATTCCCTTTTATGCACATGCATTATCTCTTGATGGCATAAAATCGTCTATACATGACCGTGAGCAATTTAAAACGAACAGAGCTGTTTTGGTAAATGAATTGAAAAAACAATACGGAAACGTAAATGTTTCTGATGCTGTTCAACAAAATATTCAAAAACTCTCTGCAGAAAATACATTTACTATCACTACTGCGCATCAGCCGGTGATTTTTACAGGCACTTTGTTTTTTATTTATAAAATATTGCACGCTGTAAAACTTGCAAATTATTTAAGCAAAGAATTGCCCCAATATAATTTTGTTCCGGTTTATTTTATGGGAAGCGAAGATGCAGACCTTGATGAGCTTGGTCATATCTATCTCGATAATGAAAAAATAATTTGGGATACAAAACAAAAAGGCTCTGTTGGAAGGATGAAGACGAAAGGGCTTGAAAAAATAATTACAAGAATTGAGGGAGAATTTTCTGTTCGGCCTTTTGGAAAAGAATTGATCAGTCTTTTAAAAGAATGTTATCTCAACAGTTCGGATATTCAAACTGCAACTTTTAAATTAGTGAACGCTTTATTCAGCGGGTATGGAGTGATTGTTTTATTGCCAGACAATGCAAACTTCAAAAAGCTTATGCAGCCTGTGTTTGAAGATGACCTGTTAAATCAAACCGCATCAACAATTGTAGAAAAAACAATTTCAGCATTTCCTGAAAAATATAAAGTGCAGGCGAACCCGCGGGAAATAAATTTATTTTATCTCAAAGATGATATTCGCGAATTGATCGAATTTAAAAATGGAAAATACGAGGTAAGAAATACAAATATTCATTTTACAAAAGAAGAAATTATCGCTGAATTAAAAAATAATCCTGATCGTTTTAGCCCGAATGTTATTTTACGCGGATTATTTCAATCAACCATTTTACCGGATATTATTTTTATTGGTGGCGGCGGAGAAACTGCATACTGGCTTGAATTGAAAAATCTTTTTAAAAATTATTCTGTTCCATATCCGTTGCTTGTGCTTCGCAATTCTTTTTTGATAATAGAAAAAAAATGGAAAGAAAAAATAACCAAATCAGGATTTGCGATAACAGATATTTTCAAACCCGAAAATCAATTATTAACTGAATTGGTAAAGAAAGAATCTGCGAATCAATTAAATCTTGAAAAAGAAACTGTAGCAGCAGAAGATTATTATTCGAAATTAAAAGCAATCGCAGCAAGCGTTGATGCAACTTTGGTTCAACACGCAGAAGCTATGCGGGCTAAGGCTTTGAAAGAAATAAAAGAGTTCGAAAAAAAATTACTCCGGAACGAAAAAAGAAAATTTGAAGATGCCCGCAGGCAAATTCATGATATCAAATCTTCATTATTTCCATTGAATGATTTACAGGAACGCAAAGAAAACTTCATACCTTATTATGCAAAATGGGGAAAAGAATTTATTGATATTCTCTATAAAAATTCACTTGCGCTCGAACAGAAATTTGTGATATTAACCGAAAAATAAAAAATTATTTCTGGTGAAAACTTTCTCCGATAAATTGCAGCGCATCTGTAATTCCGGTTCGCCAATAGGTCCAGCTATGCGATCCATCTCGAACACGAAATTCATGAGGAACCTGTTTATCGCGGAGAGCTAAATGCAAAAAACAATTTCCTTTGGTTAAAAAATCATCGTCGCCGCAATCAATCCAGTAGCGCACTTTCTTTAGATCAGCAGTTGATTTTGTTTCTACAATTTTTAAAACGGAATAGCTATACCATGCTGCATTCAAACGATCTTTTCCTTTCAAACCTCTGCCGAATAATTGCGCCTGTACCCGATCATAATCGTCGTCGCTGAAACCAGATAGCTCATCATCAGTAAAAACCGCGCCGCTCAATGGCGCAGCAGCAGCAAATAATTCGGGATATTTCAAAGCATAGATCATCGTTCCATAGCCGCCCATGGAAAGTCCGGAAATTCCGCGATATCTTTTCTGTGCTTTGATCCGATACATTTTTTCTATCGCAGGCATAAATTCTTTGATAAAAAAATCTTCGTATTTTTCTTTGCCATCGTATGAATTAATAAACCAACTCGAATCTCCGTTTGGCATTACAATAATCATTGGCGGAATTGTTCCATCGGCAATTGCTTTATCTGCATAACGATTGATCTCACCAAACTGAAGCCAGCCGGTATTATCATCGGTATAGCCGTGCAATAAATACACAACCGGATAACTGCGTTGGGAATAATCATAATCTGCCGGAAAATAAATTGAGTACTTCACATCTTTGTTCATAATAGAGCTATGCAGAATTTTTTGTTCTATTACTTTTCCCATTGGTTGAGAAGATGCAATTAAATTGAAAAAGAAAATTAAAATAAGAAATGAAAAAAATTTTTTGATGAAGTTTTTCATGATTTTAGTTTTTGAAGAATAAATGTAAGGAATTTGAAGATTTGAAATTGAAGTACAATTATGAACCGGGCATTTGTTCTTTCTTGAGCATCGTTGCGTCGCACTCTTGTACTGTAACAATTCTATTGAGCTTTTCTTCAACCGCAAAGAGACGCAAAGAAATTTCGCAAAGAACACTAAGGCTTCGTTCGCTTTTGCAAATGTGTGTGAATTTAAAGTTTAATACCATTGCTCAATAGTAGCACTGCCGATGAACGAAATGCGACGCAACGATGTTGAAGAGAGAACTGATGCTGGTACCAAAAAGCTATTAGCTGTTAGCTAATAGCTTCTACACTTATTTATCGAAATTATTTTGCCAGCCTTCTTTTTTTAATTTTTCAATTTTGGTGAGAACATCTGCTTCGAGATTTTTTTTGTACATCTCTACTTCAGTACCGATGACTTCATCAAATGCGCCGATGATTGACGCGGCGAGTATGCCTGCATTTTTTGCAGCATTCAACGCAACGGTTGCAACGGGAATTCCATTTGGCATTTGAAGAATGGAGAGCACAGAATCCCATCCGTCAATGGAATTGGAAGATCTGATCGGCACGCCGATAACCGGCAGCGATGTGAGCGATGCAATCATTCCGGGCAAATGCGCCGCGCCGCCAGCGCCGGCGATAATGACTTTTAATCCGCGCTGCTTGGCTTCTGTTGCGTATTGCACCATCCGCATTGGCGTGCGGTGCGCGGAAACGACAGTGAGTTCGAATTCGATCGCAAACTCTTTTAAAATATCAGCAGCGCCCTGCATAACCGGAAGGTCGCTGTCGCTGCCCATGATGATGCCGACTTTTATGTGATTTGTTGTTTGTGGTTTGTTGTTTGTAGTTGGTGACATACTACTTTCTGTTTTTAAATTATTTTATCATTCTTTTTTGTGTGTGCAAAAAAGAATCAAAAAAGCACACCCGAAAACGATAACAGCCCGTTTTCGGGATTATACCCTGATTAAGCTCTAATACTACTGTGAATTCAATTTCAGTAATTCTATTGTGCGCTTTTCAATTTACAACTTATTCTAACTACTAACTACTATGTACTTACTACTCTCATAATCTGCTTAACCTTATTCGCCGCATGAATTAAATCAATTTTATCTCTGCTTAAAATAGTTACATGTCCCATTTTACGGCCGGGCTTGGTTTGTTTTTTTCCATAGATATGAACGAAAACATTTTCCATTTTGAGCAAATCATGCAATCCTTCATAATGCGCATTGCCATTATAACCTTCAGCGCCTAATAAATTTACAATTGCGGCGGGTAAAATGTGCGCAGTATTTCCCAAAGGATAACCGAGAATTATTCTCCACAACATATCAAATTGCGAACTGAAATTTGCTTCAATGGTATGATGCCCGCTGTTATGAACGCGCGGGGCAGTTTCATTAACGAGTACGTCGCCATTTTTGTCGAGAAAAAATTCGATTGCAAAAATTCCAGGGCTTTTTAAATCCTTTGCCACTTTTAATGACACGGCTTCAACCTTCCACAATGTTGGTTTTGGCAAATCGGCCGGGCTGATTTGGTAATCGAGCAAATTAAGGTCGGGGTTAAAAACCATATCTACCGGAGGGTACAACACACTTTCTCCTTTATCATTAACCGCAACAATCACAGCAATTTCTTTATGAATGGAAATTAATTTTTCGAGCACTCCGGGACTGTCAAATCCTTTCGCAATATCTTCTTTTGTTTTTATTATTTGCACTCCGCGACCGTCGTAACCTCCAACTGCTAATTTGTGAACTGCGGGAATAAAATCTTCATTATTTTTTACGTCTGCAAGATTTTGTGTGATGACAAATGCAGAAGTTGGTATTTGATTTTCTTTATAAAATTGTTTTTGTGTGATTTTATTTTTAATAATCCGCAATGCAGATGGCTTAGGATAAATTTTTACTCCTTCTTTTTCCAATTGTTCCAGTGCATCTTCATTTACCGATTCTATTTCGATTGTAATTGCGTTCAAATTTTTGCCGAAACGATAAACGTCGTCAAAATTTTTGATGTCGCCTTTTATAAAATGATGACATAAGTGAGCGGCAGGACAGTCTTCATCATTTTCCATCACAAAAGTTTCCACAGGATAATTGGCAGCGGCTTGCAACAACATTTTTCCTAATTGACCACCACCAAGAATTCCAACTTTCAGCATGCAGGGTTTATTTATACGTGAAGATAGTAAAATTGGTATCACGCAAAATTGCAATAACGCAAACAAAGTGTCAGTTGCTTTCAGCTAAGCGTTGCCCTGGTGCCCGTTAATTATTTTTTAACATGGTGTGTATTAGTTAATGTTTCGGATTTTGCAATAAGAATTTTATCTTTAGGAAAGCATATGTGCAAAGATTATCCTCATAAGATTTTTAATGATAAACGAATGTGCTATTGCCTGTTGATGGAAGCACTTGCTATGGACGCGAGACTGTAGTTTTGCTGAATATAGATTTGTCGTACAAGAGTGCGACGCAACGATGATGAATAAAGATTTGAAGACGATATCATAAAAAATAATTTATGCCCCCATTAACAGCTACAAAAAGTAAACCCACAGCACAGCAAGATTTTTTGCCATTACTCGGAACGGATTATGTAGAATTTTATGTTGGCAATGCAAAGCAAGCCGCCCACTATTATAAATCTGCATTTGGTTTTCAATCGCTGGCTTATGCCGGACCAGAAACCGGTGTAAAAAATAAAGTGAGCTATGCAGTTAAACAGGACAAATTGATTTTTGTATTTACAACTTCTCTGCGAACGGGAACTCCCATCGCAGACCATGTGTATTTGCATGGCGATGGCGTGAAGATGCTCGCTCTTCGGGTGGACGACGCCGTTAGTGCCTGGCAGGAAACTACCAACAGGGGCGGAAAAAGTTTTATGGAACCTATAAGACTTACAGATGAATTTGGAGAAATAATATTAAGCGGAATATTTACCTATGGAGAAACCGTTCACCTGTTTGTTGAAAGAAAAAATTATAAAGGCGCTTTTATGCCGGGCTATAAAGAATGGAAAACAAGTTATAATCCACCAACCACAGGATTAAAATATGTTGACCATTGCGTAGGAAATGTCGGCTGGAACCAGATGGATGCCCGCGTGCAATTTTATGAAAAAGTGATGGGCTTTAAAAACATACTTTCTTTTGATGATAACGATATTTCCACGGAATATTCCGCCCTGATGAGCAAGGTTATGAGTAACGGCAATGGATATGTAAAATTTCCTATCAATGAACCGGCGGAAGGAAAAAAGAAATCGCAGGTGGAAGAATTTCTTGAATTTTTTAACGGCGAAGGCGTACAACACGTAGCTATGGCAACAAATAATATTGTTGAAACAGTTACGCAACTGCAAAACAGGGGAGTGGAATTTTTAAAAGTCCCTGCCTCATATTATGATGATCTGCTGAGCAGGGTAGGACATATTGATGAAGATCTTGCTCCATTAAAAGAGTTAGGAATTTTAGTTGACAGGGATGATGAAGGTTACCTGCTGCAAATTTTTACCAAACCGGTGGAAGACAGACCAACATTATTTTTTGAGATCATTCAGCGCAAAGGCGCAAAAAGTTTTGGTAAAGGAAATTTTAAAGCATTGTTCGAGGCAATTGAGCGGGAACAGGCAGCACGCGGCAATTTATAGGTATAATCACTCTTGCATTATTCAGCAATTTTTTATTTATTAACAGTCTGTTTATATATTGAATTGCAGATTTTTTACGTTTTCATACTATCTTTAAAATTCTGTATCAAATCATGTAAACATTAACTTCCGTATTGAAGATGAATAAAGGTTGTATGAATAAAATCAAATTAATCTCAGCTTCTTATTTTTTTATTGCGTTTTTATTTTTTTCATCTTTTGTTGCACACTCGCAAACATCTGTTAACGCAGTCAACTTTTTAAATTACCAGCGTTCTTTTCCAAAAATCAGTGACATGATGAAAAGAAAAGAAGACACGCTCATGAAACAATTTGCACAAAAAGGATTAACGTGGCCGGCAAAATATGTTTACCTGCGTTCTTTCAAATACGACAGTGAAATGGAATTGTGGGTGAAAAATAAAAAAGAAGAAAAATACAAACTTTTTAAAACCTACAAAATATGCGCTCTCGCCGGAACATTAGGCCCGAAGCGCATGGCAGGCGATTACCAGGTTCCCGAAGGATTTTATTACATCAATGAATTCAACCCAAAAAGTCTTTACCATTTATCGTTAGGATTGAATTATCCAAACGCTTCTGATAAATTACTGAGCGATCTCAGCACGCCCGGAAGCGGAATTTATATTCATGGCAGTTGCGTTACTACAGGATGCATTCCAATTACAGATGAACAAATTGAAGAGTTGTACATCATCGGGGCGCATGCAAAAGATTTGGGTGAAGATTTTATTCCCGTTCATATTTTTCCAATCAATTTTAAAAATCAGCGAAGCCTTATTTATCTTAACAGGTATCTCCAGGATTTTTCTGAAAACACATCTTTCGAAAAAAGTATGAAGAACGCTTTTTTCTATTTTGAAAAATATCATCAGCTTCCACTTGTTATTGTAAATAATAAAGGAGAATATATAACCGAAGAAGTAAATTTTCCTGATCCTGTAACTGTTGAAACGAAACCAAAAAAGAAAATAATTCATGCACCGCAACCTATAAAAGATGAAGACCTGCCGAAAGTTGTAGAAAAATTGCCGTTGTTTCCCGGTGGTAATGATGGCTTCCAGAATTTTATTACAAAGCTGGGGAAAGATGAAATAAAAGATTTAGAAAATGGGCAGGTTAAAACTTTTGTTTTGATAGAATATATTATTGATAAAGATGGAAGCCCTATATACGCAAGAGTGATTCGCGGTGGTAATGATGAAATGAATGAAAAGATTGAAGCTGCTTTTCTTAAAATGCCGCAGTGGACACCCGCATCCGTTTCAGGCAAAAAAGTTCCTATCAAATTGAAACAAACTATTATGGTTGGCGTTGATCAGTAATCTATCTCATCAGCACCTGAACTGTTTGCGGTGATTGTTGCTTCAGAACAATTTGTTTTCCTTCTGTCAAATTTTTTAAAGTTTCATTTTTGTAATGACGAATGGTTAGTAAGGTCAATTCTTTTTCTATACTGACTTCAAAAAATTCCGAAGCAGCCAAAGCAAGTTTTTCAATTTTATCCGGTCTGTCATCCAAACAAATATGCAAACTAACAGCTCCGATTTGAATTAAATTTGGCTTAATTTTTATTTCACTAAAAAGATTATATAGGTTGGCGGTCAAACTTTCACCGACAAAAGAAAAATCTTTTGAATGCAGATGCATCAAGATTTGATTCTGCTTCAGCACAATTATCGGCGGCAATTTTTTTGAGCTTTTCTTTTGTATAACGGTGCCGGGTAACCGACTGTCTAAAAAGCATTTTACATACAGCGGGATATTTTTATTTTGCAGCGGCTTGATCGTTTTTGGGTGAATTACCTGCGCGCCGTAATAAGCCATTTCGATCACTTCATCATAATCCAATTCGCGGATCAATTCCGCATCAGGAAATTGTTTCGGATCGGCGTTCATCACACCTTCCACATCTTTCCAAATTGTTTGGCTTTCTGCATCCAGCATATTTGCAAAAACCGCAGCGCTGTAATCACTTCCTTCGCGGCCAAGTGTTGTGCTTTCATTTTCATCGGTGGCGCCAATAAATCCCTGCGTGATAATTTTATCAAAATTTGCAAACGGCGGCAAAATATTTTCACTCACATTTTTTTGCGTGAATTCCCAATCAATAACTGCATCACGAAAATTATCATCAGTTCTGAAAATATCGCGAACATCAATCCATTTATTGATAATTTTCACCTCATTCAGATATGCGCTTATGATTGCGGTGGATAATAATTCCCCTATGCAAACAATTTGATCATAATAATAATCATAATCACGCCCAGGCTTATCGTTCAAAAGCCATTCTGCTTCCGTAAAAAAATCACGCAATTGGCTTTCAGCCGTCAAATAGTTTTTTACAAGAAGATATTTTGCAGTTGTAAGATGATTTTCCTTAACGATATTAAATAACTGCAAAGCCTCATCTTTTTTTCCGGAATAAAATGCTTCAGCAACTTTTTCCAAAGCATTTGTTGTTTTGCCCATAGCAGAAATTACAATCAAAATCTTCTCACCGCTATATGAGCGCAGAATCTCAGCCAGGCTTTGAATTCTTTCTATATTATTTACACTTGCACCGCCAAACTTAAAAACTTTCATAAAAATTATTGTGGGCAAAGATAACAGAAGAACCGTTTACAACTTACCATCATGCCTCATAGAAAATTGAATTACCAATTTTAGGTTTTCGTTCTAAACTTTTGGTATAAAATTCGTTCTAATAAAGTAATTAAAAATCACTCTATGCCGTTTCCCAAAAAATTACAATTTGCCTTTTTTTCGCTGATTTGTATTTCTCTTTTTTCGTTTGAAAATATTCACACAGAAAAATCCATCGAAAATTTTGTTAAAGAATCTCCGCATGTTTCTGTTCTTAACATGACGAATGACATTTTGTATTATGTCAATCTCCATAGAAAATCAATCGGGCGAAAAGCTTTAGAATTAAATAATGTGGAGTCGTCGCTCGCGGTGCAACATAGTATCAACATGGCATCGTATAAAACTCCGTTCGGTCATGATGGATTGAATGAACGCGCAAAAATAATTTCCAAAAAGATTGGAAGAATTTCTATGGCAGCAGAAAATGTTGCAAGCGGTGATATGACTGCAAAAGAAGTTGTTGAAGGCTGGTTGAATAGTCCCGGCCACAAAAGAAATATTGAAGGAGATTTTACATTAACAGGAATTGGCGTTGCAAAAAATAATAAAGGAATAATTTACTACACGCAAATATTTACGAAGTAAAATTCTTGCTCTTATTTTAATTCACAGAACTGGTGTAAATTGCATTATGGCAAAGACAATCATTTCTGTAAAAAGTCTTACAAAAAAATACGGCGATTTTGAAGCAGTGAAAGGAATTAATTTTGAAGTGTATGAAGGTGAAATATTTGGTTTATTAGGTCCGAATGGCGCCGGCAAATCAACCACACTTGAGATAATTGAAACGCTTCGCGAAAAAACAAGCGGCGAAGTAATTGTTGATGGAATCAATCTCGACAAATCTCCTGTACAAATTAAAAAAATAATCGGCGTTCAGTTGCAAACTTCCGGCTATTATCCCGGATTAAAATTGACTGAGTTAATAGAATTATTCGGCGGATTATATAATGAACCCGTTAAGCCACTGGAATTATTGGATATGGTTAACCTTCGGGATAAAGCAAAAGCAAAATTTAAAGAATTAAGCGGCGGACAGAAGCAACGCTTTTCAATTGCAACAACTTTAATCAATCATCCGAAAATTATTTTTTTAGATGAGCCGACAACCGGACTTGATCCGCAAGCGAGAAGAAATTTATGGGATCTGGTTACAGATATCCGCGCGAAAGGAACAACGGTTATTATCACCACGCATTATATGGATGAAGCGGAAGTGTTGTGCGATCGTGTTGCGATTATTGATGCCGGAAAAATTATTGCAATGGACACGCCGGATAAATTAATTGATAAGCTCGTTGCTACAGGATTTGAACGACCTAAGGAAGTAAAGCAAGCAAATTTGGAAGATGTGTTTATTAATTTGACCGGGCATACACTCAGAGAAGAAAATTGAGGCAATGTGAGAAATGTGGAAATATGAAAATGAGATCGTAATTCGTAAATCTAAAATCATAAATAAGCATGACAGACCTTCGCTATCCAATTGGAAAATATGAAGCACAGGAATTTTCAGAAAAACAAAAAGAAGAATGGCTGAATGATTTAAAATTTCTTCCGCAGTTGTTGGAAAATGCAATTTTAAATTTGGATGAAGCCCAATTAGAAACGCCTTATCGCGAACAAGGCTGGACGGTTAATCAACTGGTTCATCATATTGCCGATAGTCACATGAATGCATATGTAAGATTCAAATTAGGATTGACAGAAGACAATCCGACGATAAGACCCTATGAAGAAAAATTATGGGCTGAACTGAATGATGTAAAAACTCTTCCGGTAAATATTTCGCTCACTTTGTTATATGCTTTGCACACGCGATGGTACGCAACATTAAAAGATTTAAAAGATGCCGATTGGCAGCGAACAGTTTTTCACCCAGAACATCAGAAAAAAATTACGCTGTGGTATTTGCTTGGAATGTACGCCTGGCACGGAAAGCATCATGTTGCACATATTACAGAGTTAAGAAAAAGAAATAATTGGTAGTTTAGTTTATAGTTTACTGTTTTGAGTTTACAGTTATTCCAATTTATATTTTCTTAAAAATTTTGCACCTCTGAACTGAAAACTCAAAATTGCAAACTGAAAAGTATTGTTATGATAGATCTCAGCTGGAAAACCCTTTCATCAGAATATATTTTTAAAGAAACCTGGTTCACCATTCGCAAAGACACCTGTGAAAGAGCTGATGGAAAAATAATCAGTCCTTATTATGTGTATGAATTTCCTACATGGGTAACCGCAGTTGCGTTGACGCTGGACGGAAAAATAATTTTAGTAAGACAATACCGTCACGCATTAAATCAAACCAACTACGAAACTCCGGGCGGTTGCGTTGATGACACAGATGCGTCTCTCGAAGCTGCTATTGAAAGAGAACTACTGGAAGAAACCGGGTATAGGTTTGAAAAATTTGAGCACATCGGAAAAATTTCTTCTAATCCTTCAACCAATAATAACTGGATGCATATTTTTTTAGCGACAGGCGGAAAATTAGTTCAGCAACAGCAATTGGATCATAATGAAGATATTGAAGTGCATTTATTTTCTGTCGAAGAAGTAAAACAATTATTAAAAGAAAATCAAATTGTGCAAAGCATGCACGTTACCGCGCTTTTTTATGCGTTGGAAAAATTGGGAGAAATACGCTTAACGCCGAACGCCTAATGCATAACGCTGAATGCTTAACACAGCGATTGGCATTTAGCATTCAGCGTTATGCATTGCGCGTTATGCGTCCAGCGCAACTTCGCCAACAACAAAAACACTTCCGCAAACAACAATCAAATCTTTTTTTGCAGCAGAGCTAAGAGCGGATCGTAATGCAATGTTTACTTCAGGATAATTATTTCCTTGTAACCCAACAGCAGCAGCGCTTTCAGCCAATTCATCTTCCGGAAATGCCCTTGGTATTTGCGCTTTGGTGAAATAGTAACAGGCATGCTTAGGTAACAGCGATAAAATTTTAGCAACATCTTTATCTTTAACCATACCTATTACAATATGTAATTCCTCGTGATCAGTTATTTCAATTTGTTCAGTAAGGTTTTTTATTCCATCTTCATTATGCGCAACATCGAGCACAATAGTTGGATGCTCATGAATAATTTCCCATCTTCCATGCAAGCCTGTTAATTTTTTTACCTGCCGCAATGCTTTTTGCAAATGGGCTTCTGTAATATTCCATCCTTTGCGTTGTAAAACATTGATGCTTTCTAAAACCGTTACAAGATTTTTTATTTGATAAATTCCGGTAAGATCGAGATGATAATAATTTTTCTCATTGTTATGTGTGGATGTAACCTCGGCAAGTAATTCTGTTTTATCAAACTTCCATTCGGCAACAAATCTTTTTTTGTCTGCAAAACTTAATGGTGCGTTTTCTTCAGCAGCTTTTTTTTCAAACACGCTGTGTGTTTCATTATGATATTCCCCAATTACAACCGGAACATTATTTTTAATGATGCCGGCTTTTTCAAAAGCGATTTTTTCCAAAGTATCTCCAAGAATATTTACATGATCATAGCTGATATTAGTAATCACAGATAATTCGGGCGTGATAATATTTGTGCTGTCCAATCTTCCGCCAAGTCCAACTTCTATAATAGCAATATCAATTTGCCGCTGTGCAAAATATGCAAATGCCATTGCAACAGTAATTTCAAAAAACGATGGTTCGATCTCATCAATCAGTGGTTGCACAGTCTCAACAAAATCTACAATAAAATTTTCATCAACAAATTCTCCGTTAATGGTAATGCGCTCGCGAAAATCTTTTAGATGCGGCGAAGTGTACAACCCGGTTTTAAAGCCTGCCGTTTGAAAAATTGCGGCAAGCATATGGCTTACTGATCCTTTACCGTTAGTTCCTGCAATATGTACTGATTTGAATTTCGTGTGTGGATTACCGATAGCTTCACAAAGTTTTATCGTGTTGGTGAGATCTTCTTTATATGCAGCAGCGCCAATGCGACTGTACATTGGCAAACGCCTAAATAAATAATCAATGCTTTGCTGATAATTCATAAAGAAAGCGAAATTAGGAGAAGTGAGAGAAATGAAGAAATGTGGCAATTGCTCAATGGCTCAATTGAGCAATCGAGACATTTTCGAATTGAGCAATTTAATTATGCACTTTGAAAACAAAAATGAGTGTGCCAACAGATTCATCGCCGCCGCTGTTAAATTTTACCTGTTTTGCTTTTCGCAGAGCTATGGCAACCATTGCAGATTCTGAAGTAGTTGAACCCCGCAATTCAAAATCCGCGCTTGTTACATTTCCGCCGGCATCAACATGAACATCAACTGCAACTTTTGCATTCTCATTAAAATCGTCGGTGAAAGATGGCGTGCCTACAATTCTTCTTCCCTGCAAACCCTTTGAAATAGAAATGCCCGAATGTCCTGTTCCGCCACCAGTATAATTTTTTGAATCAGGATTGCCGCCAGGTTTTCCCTGGTCGCCTTTGCCACCAGCTATACCTTCGCTGCCGCCAGGTTTAAAATTATCTGCATCATTTCCGCCGGTTCCGGCTCCGTTAACACCATGAAAAACTGCTTTGGGCTTAGGTTTCACAGGTTCGGGAGTTGTCTCCGGTTGCTTAACTCTTATAATTTTTTTCGCCACATCTTTTTGAGGAATTCTCGTCGCATCCGGTCTTGTAACAGCAGGTTTTTTTACAACTGGTGCATCTTCACTTTTATCATCTGTCTCTACATCTTTCGCGGGAGTTTTTTCTACCACAGTTTGTTTTGGCGGCGTATATTTTTCTTTATCTTCTGCAGAAGGCTTGCCCGGCAAAAACGGTTGGTTCTTTCCCATTCCTTTATCACTGTTTCCCAAATTCACTTCAATACCTTCATCGGCAACGGGTGGTTGAATTACAGGCAAGGTCCACGAAATAATGAATAACAACACAACAATGAGCACGCATATGATCAGCGTGTACACCGTCGCGCGAAAATTTTTTTGCGATTCAAAATTGTCCGTCATGTAAGCAACATTTGCCATGCAAAGTTATGTACGATTTTAGATTTACGATGTAAGATTTCTAAAGTTTATTTTGCTTTACAAATTATCAATTGTCAATTATCCATTATCAATTCTTTTTGTTTCCAGCATTAGTTCTCTCTTCAACATCGTTGCGTCGCAATCCGTTCATCGATTGTGCTACTATTGAGCTATGACTTTTACTCAAAGCTCGCAGCTAATAACTCAGGCTTTCTTAACGTTGCAAGTTAGTTTTTGATTGCCTTATAGCTGCTTGAAGAAATGTTAAAGTGGAATGATTTTCACGCAGAGCACGCTTAGCTCAAATCTTAAATTGTATTCTCTGCCTTCCCTGAGTTTCTGCGAGAAAACATCAGTGCGCAAAATCAACTTCAAAATTTCCTTTTATTCTTTCTATTGATGGATTAAAATATCCAAATTTTACGTGAGGAAATTCTTCTTTGATTAATTCCATCAGTTGTTTAACACCTAAGAACTCTCCAGTTTCTGTTACGTTTATCTTTCCAAGATACCAATCCGGATCAATATTAAAATTTCTCCACTGGATCATGTTGAGCTCCGTTTCGCTGATTAGTTTTCTTAACGCTTCATATTCTTCCACACTATCCGTCATTCCCGGAAAAACAAAATAATTTATAGATGTCCATCCGTTATAACCTCGAACAACTTTCAGGCTTTCGATAATATCTTCAAACACATAATTATTCGGACGATAATATGCTTCGTAAATATTTTTACGCGCCGAGTTTGTACTCACGCGAATGGAGTTCAAACCCGCTTCACACAAGGCTTTCACAGCATCTGGCTTAGAGCCGTTAGTATTGATATTTATGCTTCCGCGATCTGTATGTCTTCTTATTTCAATTATTGCTTCGCGAATTGTTTCCCACATTAATAATGGTTCGCCTTCGCAGCCTTGCCCGAAACTTATGATAGGAAACGGAGCAGTTTGCAAATGCGGAACGGTGAATTCAACAATTTCTTCCGCAGTTGGCTTGAACGTTAATCTATCCTGCGTTGACGGAATTGTTTCTTCCTGCGGCTGAAAAGAAATACAGCCGATGCAATTTGCATTGCAAGCCGGCGATGAAGGAACAGGGCATTCCCATCTTCCTAAAGAAAAATTTCGCGCGGCCGGACAGTTATACGTCATGCAGCAATTTTCCATTAAATGTTTTACCAAACGATTGTGCGGATATGCCTGCAGCAAATGTTGCGCGCCATTTTTAATTTTTGCATTATCATAACCCGCGCATTCCTGTCTTATATCTTTTTCTATGCGTACAGCGGGAACATAAAATTTATCATTGTGCCAGCCCGCAGCAGTGTAACAAAATAGCGGGAGTGTGGGTGCATTTTTTTCTGTTTCATAGGCGGCAAGATATAACCCGGTGTACGCCGGCGGAATAAAAGCGGCAACCGCAAATCCTTTATTGCACAAACGCATTTCTCCGGTTCTAACGTCGATGCCTATGCCACGGCGGCCGGGTAACTCGTACAATGAGCCTCCGTCCGGAAGTTCAATCCAATCTCCATCCGGAACAGAAAAAGCATCCCATCCGCTACGACCGGTAACATATAAAGTTTCATCTTCAAAAATATTTCCTTTTCCGTCGGAATATAGAATGTATGGAGACATGCGAGTTTATAGTTTATAGTTTGCAGTTGTGATCCGGGAATTTTAATTTTTTTTTACTTATCACCTACTACTTAAAACTTACAACTTATTATTCAACTTTTTTTTGCAGTAATCGTTAAATTCATCTTCATCAGCATCGTAATCATCATCGTCATCAACTGTTTCTTTTTGCAATAAACGATTATTTTTAAAATCCATCGTCAGCAATCCATCTTTAAGAATGATATTGGAAAAATCCGTCCAGATAAATTTCTTTCTGAATAAACTGTTGATCACAATTACGTCATTAGCAAAACCAATTTCCAACGGATATTTTGCCTGGTATTCTATAAAAGCGAGAAAAAAAAATATCACGCAAAGCCACTGCAGGTAAGGCATTCCGATCCAAAATATTCCTGCTATTATCAACCAGTTTTTATAGCGGATGATCTTTCCTTTATTTCTTAAAACTAAAATATTAATAACCAATCCTGCAATTAATATTGCTGCTGCAAGGCTAAAAAATAAATTAAATTTCTGCTGCTGAACCTGTTCAAATAAAAAAGCAAGGATGGAAATTACGCACAAAAAAATGTTGATTAGATCGATATACTTTTCTTTATCTCTTTTCAAGGTAACAACATAATCGTATTGCATTTTGATATTGTCACTTTTTTTGTGAAAAAAAAGTAACCAAAAAAACTATCCGAAAACGATAACTGCCCGTTTTCGGATTAGTTCCCTGATTAAACTTTTGTACTGCTGTGATCTCAGCTTTAGTAATACTATTCAACACTTACTATTTACAGCTCACGATATTTTAAATCTGCTAACCCTCGTCTCTAACTGTTCGACGCAACCAGCAAATTACACAACTTCCATAAAACGTGTGCGCCAACATTTGCATCCCAATCCGTTTCCCCGGTGCCAACTTCTACCAAATCAAAACCAATAAATTTCCTTCCGCTCTGCGCTATTTTTTTTATGAGGTATATAATGTGATCTGTTTCATATCCGCCCTGCACGGGTGTTCCGGTGTGGGGACAAAGTTTTGGATCGAGTCCGTCAATATCAAAACTCACGTAAACTTTTTCGGGCAAATGATTAATTATTTCATCCGTAATTTCTTTCCAGGTTTGTCCGTCAAATAATCTTTCTTTAACCTGTTTATCAAAATAAGTTATCAGCCGGTAATCGCTTTTGCAAATGTATTCCCATTCTTCCTGCGAGTAATCGCGAACTCCAACCTGCACAACTTTTTTCAACTGCGGAATTTCATTTAGAGCATTGTACATAACACTTCCATGACTGTATACAAAATCTGCGTACGATTTTCTTAAATCACAATGCGCATCAATTTGCAATATTCCAAAATCACCATGTTTTTCAGCAATAGCTTTATAATAACCAAGCGGCACACTGTGATCTCCGCCAAGCAATGCAACTAATTTTCCCTGGTTCAATAAATCACTTGTTTGATCGTACACCCATTTGTTCAGGTTTGCACCGCCTTCATTGATTTCTTTGAGTGATTTACTCATGAAAGTATTCTTCTCCACCGCCTCATCTTTTGAAATATAATCTATGTACAATTGGGCTTCATTGCGCAGGTAATCACTTTTCATCAAAATCTTTTTATCGTGCGGGCGCATAAAAAATCCCTTGCGCCATGCGTTGTTGGATTCATCATCAAAAATATCCACGTGCATGCTTGCGGTAAAAATATGTTCCGCAGCGCGCGATGTTCCGCCGCCATAGCTAACAGTTACCTCCCATGGAACGGGCAAAATTATCAGGCGGGCTTCTTCTTCTGAAAAAGGCAGTCCGAAAATATTATTTTTTGGATTGCTGACGCCATTTGCGTCGAATGTGGAAAGATCGGTCATAATTAGTAGTAGATATCAGTAATTGAGTGCAATTTAATACATAAACTCATGCTGCAAAAAATGTACCTGCAATAATCCTTACTAATGATGATTTTTGAATTAACTTTGCAAAGAATTTTTTACAATGAAAAAGTTGCACATTGTTTTGCTGGTTTTTATAGCAGTCTCCATTGCGTTGCTCATAAGTTTTATGGGAAATTTATCTACCTATGAAACCATAAGTTCTGCAAAACAAAAAGAAGGTAAGAGCGTAACTATAATCGCGAAACTGGATAATTCTCAGCCAATAGAATATAACGCCGCGAAAAACCCGAACTATTGCAGCTTTTATGTTTCGGATACATTAGGCAATAAAGCTAAGGTGGAATATTTTTACGAAAAGCCTTACGACATGGAAAAAGCGGAACGCATTGTGCTGAAAGGAAAAATGAAGGGCGATGTTTTTGAAATAACACAGAAAGATGGAATTCTTATTAAATGTCCTTCCAAATACACTGACGACCCAAATGTTGCGAAGAAGAATCTCAGTCAAAATTAATTATCAGAGATGGATTATTTAGGCGAACACCTGCTGCCGGGACGAATAGGGCATTTTTTTGCTACGCTAACTTTTGCCGCTTCTTTTGTTGCAACAATCGCTTACTACAAAGCAGCAAAATCAAAAACCGTTGAGGAAGAAAAAAGCTGGAAACGCTTAGCCCGTACAGCTTTCGCGCTGGATGTGATCGGAGTTTTTGCAGTATTCGCAACAATTTATTATATCGTTCGCTCACATTATTTCGAATATAATTTTGCGTGGGAACATTCCAGCCGCTCGCTCGACATGAAATATTTATTAAGCTGCATTTGGGGCGCGCAGGAAGGAAGTTTTTTGTTGTGGACGATTTGGCATTGTGTGCTTGGAACTATTTTAATTTTTACAAGTAAGAAATGGGAATCGCCGGTGATGATGGTGATTTGTTTTATCCAGTTTTGTCTTGCAACAATGATCATCGGCATTTATGTTTTTAATGCAAAAGTTGGCATCAATCCATTCTTACTAATTCGTCAGACAGAACTTTTTAACGGCGCACCTTTTCTGCATGATGCATCAACAGGATTGTTGAAACACGATTACCTGAGTTTTATAAAAGATGGCCAGGGATTAACTCCGCTGCTCCAAAATTATTGGATGGTGATTCATCCGCCGATTTTATTTCTTGGCTTTGCTTCAACAGTTGTTCCGTTTGCATTTGCATTTGCAGGCCTATGGAAAAAAGATTACGGCGGCTGGACGAAAGTTGCATTACCATGGACTTTATTTTCCGCCTGCATTTTAGCAACAGGAGTTATGATGGGCGCAGCATGGGCCTATGAATCGCTGAGTTTTGGCGGCTACTGGGCATGGGATCCGGTAGAGAATGCATCCTTAGTTCCATGGCTTGTGATGGTTGCAGGTTTGCACACGATGGTTATTTACAACGCAACCGGGCATTCGTTACGCGCAACATACTTTTTTATTTTTACGAGTTTCATTTTAATTCTTTATTCCACATTTTTAACACGCAGCGGAATTTTGGGAGATACTTCCGTTCATTCATTTGTAGATTCCGGAATGAATTTTCAGTTGCTGGCATTAATTGCGGTGTTTCTTGTTCCGGCATTTTTTTTATTTGTGAGCGAATACAAAAAAATTCCGCACATTCAGAAAGAAGAAAATATTTATTCAAGAGAATTCTGGATGTTCATAGGTTCGCTCGTTTTGTTTTTATCCGCTTTGTTTATAATTGCGGCAACATCACTTCCGGTTCCGGATAAACTTTTCGGCACAAACTGGACAGTGGGAGAGGACGCTACTTTTGCCTATAACCGAATTGAGATATTCATTGCCGTTATACTGGGTATTCTTACCGCCGTTACACAATATTTAAAATATAAAAACACCACAACAGGTTATTTAATAAAGAAGATATCCATTCCAACAATCATAGCTGTTGTCATTTCTGTGCTCATCAGTTTATTTGGAAATATTCATTACGATAAATACGGCGCAGGTTTTCTTGGAGCAATTCATCTTGCCATATTTTGCGCAGTGTATGCTGTTGTTGCAAATGCGACCTATATCTGGGCAGGAATGAGAGGTAATCTCAAAGCTGCCGGCGCTTCTGTTGCGCATGTTGGTTTTGGTTTAATGCTTGTTGGTATTTTATTATCTTCTTCAAAAAAAGAAGTGCTTTCATATAACACAACCGGCATCAATATAAATTTTGCTCCAGCGGCAAAACAAAACCCGATGGAAAATATCACGCTCATAAAAAGTATTAAAACAGATATGGGAAGATATTGGGCAACTTTTATGGGCAGCGATTCTGTTAATGCAAGAAGCAGAACAACATTTTTTCATGTGCAGTTGCAGAAAAAAGACAGCGCAGATCAATTCGACCTGTATCCTACCATGGTTAACAGCGGCAAAAGCGCAGACGATAATGTTTTCAATCCCGATATGCATCATTACTGGAACAAAGATATTTTTTCTTACATCAGCGCAGCTTATAATCCGCAACAGGAAAGTGAAAATGACACGGCATCTTTCCGGCAATATACAATCGGAATTAACGACACTATTTTTTATTCGAAAGGATTTATCATTCTTAATAAAATAATTCCCAACCCCGATAATGGCAAATATCATTTTACTGCAAATGATACCGCTTTAATGGCCGACATGACCGTTGTTAACAAAGACAGCATGCGCTCCAAAGCAAACCCGTTATTCTATATAAAAGATAACAGGGTAATTCCTGTTGTTGATACAGTTTTTTCGCAAGACCTTGCGATTGCTTTCAACGGCGTTGGAGAAAACAAAAAATTATTATTCGGTGTAAAAGAATCTTCTTCCATGATTCCTTTTGTAGCTCTGAAAGTTTTATTATTTCCGCAGATCAATATTTTATGGATCGGTACGATAATTATGATCACAGGCTTTATCATGAGTATCTTCCGTCGTATCAAGCTGCTTCGCGCTGTTAACTAAATTTTTAATAATTCACTAACAAGCGTTTGGGTTACTTTCCTTGTCATTTAGTATGAAATACCGGGGTTTTGATTAATTTTATACTTCGATTATGAAGCATTGCAGCAAGATATTTTTCTTAATTATTTTTTCCGTACTTCTCTGCGGTGCAAAATCTTCTTTTGCTCAAAATCAATCTTCAAAATACGGACCGTATGATACGCTGCTTGTTCCAATTTATGTGTACAACGGCGACACTCTTCCATCACGAACTTTGGAAATGGTTTGGGTTACTGCAAAAATGCCTGCAGCTATGCGCAAGCGCCTTGAAGAATGGACAAAACTTCGCAACGCAGTTTATGTTACTTACCCATATGCGCGCAAAGCCGGGGCAATTATGAATGATATGAACGCGAAGATGGCGAAAATGACAACCGAAGGCGAAAAGAAAACCTATGTAAAATCCAGGGAAAAAGAATTAAAGAAAGAATTTGCCGACCCGCTTACTAATTTATCTGTTTACCAGGGAAAAATATTAATGAAATTAATTAACAGGCAAACCGGAAATAATTGTTACGATATTATTAAAGAATATAAAGGCGGATTCACTGCGCGGTTTTGGCAAACTGTCGCTTTCTTCTTCGGCACCAGTTTAAAACAACCTTATGATGCCAACGGCGACGACCAGCAAATTGAAGTTATTGTAAAAGAAATTGAAAGAATGTACAGAGGTTAATTTGTGGTTTGTAGTTTTGAGTTTATAGTTGTTTAATTTCTAAAATGCTTTTTTAATTCCAACTTTTTGAATTTTTACTTTTGAATTTTTACTTTTCACAACCTATGAATTTTTTCAATCAACGCGCTTGTTGAAAATCCCTTCAAAATAGGATTGACAACTACTTTGCCACCATTTGCTACCACTTCTTTTGCGCCTACAATTTCATCAATTGTATAATCTCCGCCTTTGATGAGAACATCAGGTAAAACAGCATTAATTAAATTCAGCGGTGTATCTTCTTCAAAAATTATAACAGCATCAACCATTAATAAAGATGCGAGCAAAAAGCTTCTTGATTGCTCATTATTGATTGGCCGGTTTTCTCCTTTTAACTTTTTTATAGAAGCATCTGCGTTTACGCCGACAATAAGATAATCCGCTTCTGCCGCAGCTTGCGACAAAGAATAAATATGTCCTTCGTGCAGAATATCGAAACATCCGTTTGTGAATGCAATTGTTTTTTTCATCAACCGCAAACGATTTACCTGTTTCAATAACTCAGGAAGCGCAAATATTTTTTGTTGAATGATATCAGCTTTTCTCATTTATCTTTTTTTATACACAAATTATACTAATTGAAACGAATTCTAACTAATTATATTTCGGTTATACATCACCGTTAGTGCATCATTTTTGTTTGTTGAGAACCGGCAACAATATAAAACTTAATGTACCGAAAATCAGCAATATTGCTGTTTGACAAAACCATATTAAAATGCCAACAGATAATCCGCTTGCTTCAGAAATTCCATAAACAAGCAACACCTGCTGCACTGCATATTGGTATGAACCAATTCCGCCGGGTGATGGAACAATCATTCCTATTGCGCCGAAAGTCAGCACAGACAAAGCAACTATAATTCCGTATTCCCTCATTCCGGGAATTGCAAAAAAACCCATATAGGTGCTTATCAAATAAAAAACCCAAATCAATACGCTGTGAAAAAAAAACCATCCTTTGTTTTTTATGTTGCGAACGCTGATAAGTCCGGCCCAGATTCCTATTAAAACTTGTTTTGTTTTTTTAAAAAATACTAAGTGACTGTATTTTTTAATCAGAAAATAAATTAAATAAATAAAAGTGATTATAAAAATTAACGCTCCGACGATACGCGTGTATGAAACATGCCCCGTGCGCGATTGAAATATTTTTCTAAATTCTTCAAAAGTGTACATGCCCACGATATCGTATTGAAGAATGATAGTAATACCAAGCACTATTAATAAAGTAACAAAATCGAAAGCTCTTTCGGCAACAATAGTTCCCACAAGTTTTTCTGCCGGCACTTTTTCATAACGCGCCAAAATTGTGCATTTCAACACTTCGCCTAAGCGCGGAAAAGCAAGGTTGGCCCAATATCCTATCAACACAGATAAAAAAGTATTTTGAGTGGATGGTTTATAACCTAATGGCTCGATCATTATTTTCCAGCGAATTGCCCTGAAAAAATGAGCGAATAAAAGAGAGATTGTTGCAGGAATGAGATAAAAAAAATTTGTGCCGGCTATATTATTTTTAATTTCCTGCCAGTTCGATTTTCTTAGAGTAAGCCACAATAAAAAAAATCCAAAACCTAAAAACAACAGGTATTGCAATAGGTTTCGCACTTTTTTATTCATAAGTCAACAAATTTGTTTTCTATGAGACCTGAGATGTGAAACGTGAAATAATGGAAATCATTTCACGTTTCACATCTCACCTTTCACGTTAAAGTTAGCATCCTATATTTTATTCTCTTCTTTCGGAAAAACAATTTTGGGCGTAAAACTTTTTGCTTCTTCAAAATCCATGGTTGCGTAAGAAACTATAATTACTATATCACCTGCTGCACCTCTTCGCGCTGCTGGTCCGTTCAGGCAGCAAACACCCGAACCACGCTTGCCTTTGATAAGATATGTTTCAATTCTCGAACCATTATTTACATTCACAATCTGAACTTTTTCGTTCTCAATCAAATTTGCAGCATCCATCAGGTCTTCATCAAGAGTAAGGCTTCCGATATAATTCAAATTAGCTTCCGTAATTACCGCACGATGTATTTTCGACTTCAATATTTCTATTTGCATATTAGTACCATCTTTTTATTACACGATTTTGTTCACGAATTTTTACAAACCGAATTATGAATTGATTTTTAAATTCGCGTAGTTCGTGTAAACCACAAAAGTAACAATCTCGCGTCAGTTCTGTTCACTGTTCATCAGCATATTGTCAATCAGCCGTATTTCGTGCTGAAATGCGGCAATGAGGGCAACAATTTTTTGCGAACCATTCCAGTCATCAATTAATTGTAAAGTGCCGGCATCGGCGATTTCAACATAATCAATAATGAAATCTTTTTTTTGCAGAATTGATTTTGCTTCCCGGATAAAATGTTGAAGATTTCCCTGTTTGATATTCTGTTTGAGATAGTTCAATGCCTCATAAATTCCGGTTGCTTTTTTTCTTTCATCTTCATTTAGCCTGGTGTTTCTGCTGCTCATCGCCAGTCCATCTTTTTCACGCAAGGTAGGGCATGCGATAAACTTTGTATCAGATTGCATAATCTTAATCAACTTTTTTACAACCATGCATTGCTGGTAGTCTTTCAATCCCATAAATAAAAAATCTGGCTGAACTACATTTAATAAACGATGCATAACCTGGCAAACTCCCTGAAAATGTCCCGGCCGATATTTTCCTTCCAAAATTATTTCAAGATATCCCAAATCATAATGTTCTAAATTTTTAGTGCCATCAGGATATATTTCTTTTACAGACGGAAGAAATAAAATATCGGTGCCATTTTTTTCGAGCAGATAAATGTCTTTTTCTATAGTAACAGGATATTTCTGAAAATCTGCAGGGTCGTTAAATTGAGTAGGATTTACAAAAATACTACAGACTGTTAACCCGGCATTTTTCTTTGTTTGCTCAATCAATGATAAATGCCCCGAATGCAAAGCCCCCATAGTAGGAACGAACCCGATTGAAGCGCCTTTTTGCTTTTGCATTTGAAGATGTTGAACCAGCTGTTTATGGTTTTTAAAGAGAATCATATTTGGTTTTTAATTTCATCAAAAGCAGCAACAGCGCTGTTTCTAATATTATTCTTACCTTTGCAAACTAATTCAAAAGAAGCTTTTCTACATTAATTAAGTAAGAATGGTTACAAAAAAACGAATTTTATTTATTGCCAACGAAATTTCTCCTTACCTGGAGCTGACCGAATTTGCAGAAACGGTAAATAAATTGGCAGTAAAAGCTAACGATACCTCGTTTGAAGTGAGGTGCATCATGCCGAGGTTCGGAGTAATAAATGAAAGAAGACACAGGCTTCATGAAGTGGTTCGGCTTTCGGGGATAAATGTTTCCATAGGCAGCGACGATTATCCATTGCAAATTAAAGTGGCTTCATTGCCAAATGCCCGCCTGCAGGTTTATTTTTTAGATAATGAAGATCTTTTTAAAAGAAAATTCGCGTTTCACGACGAACATGAAAAATGGTATGATGATAATGGTTTAAGAACAGGATTTTATTGCAGAGGCGCACTGGAAACCGTTAAAAAATTCGGTTGGCCACCGGATATTATCCATTGCAGCGGATGGATGACAGGTCTAATACCTATGTATTTAAAAACTGTTTACAAAAAAGAACCAGTGTTTTCTCACAGCAAAGTTGTGTACACCATAGGTCAAAATACTTTTAAAGAAAAACTCGGAAGCGATTTTTTGAAGCTCATTAATATCAGCCCGCTTATAAAGCCTAAAGACCTTGAAGTTTTCAAAGATGCAAATAACACGGCCATGTTTCGCGGCGGTGCAGCATATGCAGATGCAATAACTTTTGGCACTGATAAACCCGACAAAAAATTGTTGGAGGAGTTTAGCAAAATAAGAGGCAAACGCGTATTGCAATACAATGCTGAATCTGATTTATCCGACTATTTGCTTTTGTATAACGAACTATCAAAATAATATTCTTATAAATTCTCCGGAACTTTCAGAATTAATTAGAAAAAATAGTTTCTGCAATTATCTTTGCGCAGAAATAATAATAGAACAGTAACATCGTTCCCACTAAACAAAAATTTTAAAACCATTATGTCTTATTTATTTACTTCAGAAAGCGTTTCTGAAGGTCACCCGGACAAAGTTGCCGACCAGATTTCCGATGCATTAATTGATAATTTTCTTGCTTTCGATCCGCAATCAAAAGTAGCTTGTGAAACTTTGGTTACCACCGGCCAGGTTGTGTTGGCAGGAGAAGTAAAATCAAAAGCATATCTCGATGTGCAGGAAATTGCCCGTGGCGTTATCCGCAAAATCGGTTACACGAACAGCGAATATATGTTCGAAGCAAATTCCTGCGGAATTTTATCTGCAATTCACGAGCAATCTGCCGATATCAACCAGGGAGTTGACAAAAAGAAAAAAGAAGAACAGGGCGCCGGCGACCAGGGAATGATGTTTGGTTATGCGAGCAATGAAACGGATGATTATATGCCCTTGGCCCTCGATCTCGCGCATAAAATTTTGATAGAACTTGCAGCATTACGAAGAGAAAATAAACAAATAAAATATTTGCGCCCCGATGCAAAAAGCCAGGTTACTTTAGAATATGATGATAACAACAAACCAGTGCGCATTGACGCAATTGTTGTTTCAACCCAGCACGATGATTTTGATACGGAAGAAAAAATGCAGGAAAAAATCAAGAAAGATATCATCAATATTTTAATTCCACGCGTAAAATCGAAATATAAAAAGTACGCACATTTTTTTAATAACCAGATCAAGTATCATATCAATCCAACCGGAAAATTTGTGATTGGCGGTCCGCATGGAGATACGGGATTAACCGGTCGAAAAATTATTGTTGACACCTATGGCGGCAAAGGCGCGCATGGCGGCGGCGCATTCAGCGGAAAAGATCCGTCAAAAGTTGATCGCTCCGCAGCTTATGCAACACGCCACATTGCAAAAAATTTAGTTGCTGCCGGCGTTGCAGATGAAGTGCTGGTGCAGGTTTCATACGCTATAGGTGTTGCACAACCAACAAGTATTTACGTAAATACTTACGGAAAAGCTAAAGTAAAAATGCACGACGGCGAGATAGCAAAAAAAGTGCAGGAACTCTTTGATATGCGCCCGTATTTTATTGAGCATCGTTTAAAATTGCGTAACCCGATTTATAGCGAAACAGCTGCTTACGGACATATGGGACGCAAGCCGCAAATTGTTGAAAAAACTTTCGTTTCGCCAGATGGAAAAGTTATAAAAAAGAAAGTGGAATTATTTACCTGGGAAAAATTAGACTTTGTTCCTAAAGTGAAAAAAGCTTTTGGCATAAAATAAAAATAATTGCGCAATAACTCAATGGCTCAATAGCTCAAATTTTGAGAGATTGAGCTTTTTAGTTGATAATTGATACAGCTATTAGCTATTAGCTGATAGCTAACAGCAATGTATAACCGAAAATAAGAAATCGTACATCGTAAATCGTAAATCGTAAATCGTAAATCTAACATTGTATGAATCCCTGGACAATTCTTTCTGAAAAAAAAATTTACGATAATCCCTGGATTGATGTAACTGAATTTGATATAATCAACCCCAAAGGAGGCAAAGGCATTTATGGAAAAGTTCATTTTAAAAAAATTGCCGTAGGTGCGTTACCGTTAGATGCAGATTTCAATATTTATCTTGTCGGGCAATTTCGTTTCGTGCTGAATAAATACAGCTGGGAAATTCCCGAAGGCGGCGTTGAGCCGGATGAAGACCCGTTAGTTGCTGTAAAAAGAGAACTATTGGAAGAAGCCGGAATAGTTGCGGAAGAATGGAAACAAATATTAACGATGCATCTTTCTAATTCCGTTTCGGATGAATTAGCTATTTTATATTTGGCAACGCAATTACAGTTGCGCGATGCAAAGCCAGAAGAAACGGAAGAATTAACCGTAAAAAAAATTTCGTTTGATGAAGCATATAAAATGGTAGAAGATGGCGTGATAACGGATTCCATGTCTGTTGCAGCTATTCAGAAAGTTAAACTGATGATGATCGATGGAAGTTTAAAAAAATAATTTCACAGTGAAAAAAGATGCGCTCATAACAGGAAGGCAGCCGGTGATTGAAGCTATAGAAGCCGGGCGCGCGATTGATAAAATTTTATTTCAGCGAAATGTCAGCGGTGAATCTATAGGCGACATAAGAAGATTAGCTAAGAAACATAATATTCCGATACAACAAGTTCCACCGGAAAAACTTTTTGCCATCACAAAAACAAATCACCAGGGTGTTATTGCAATTGCCGCGCTGATCGAATATCTCGACTTGCAAAACGTAATTGATCATGTTGTCAGTAATGGAAACATTCCTCTTTTTATTATGCTCGATGGAATAACCGATACACGAAATATCGGCGGCATTGCGCGAAGCGCACTCTGTTGCGGCGCGCAGGCAATTATTATTCCCGATAAAGGCGTTGGCGCATTGAATGAAGATGCTATGAAATCATCTGCCGGCGCTTTGGAAAATATTCATGTTTGCAGAGTTGGCAGTTTGCTGAAAGCCGTTGACACACTGCATTTGAACGGAATAAAAGTTTTTACAAGCGAAATAAATTCTTCCAAAAAAATTTTTGAATTAAATTTTTCTGAACCATGCTGCATTATTATGGGCAGCGAAGATAATGGCGTGCAACCGTATTTAAGCAAAGCAGCCGACGAACATTTTACCATTCCGATGGCTGGCAATTTTGATTCGTTCAACGTTTCTGTTGCTGCAGGAATTATTTTGTATGAAGCAATGAAGAAGCGGTTGAATGCCTGAAAGCAAATGCGCCAGACGATTTAAAAATCATCAGGCGCATAAAGTGTTAGAAATATTTTTATGAACCAACCGGCATTGCTACTATGTAACTTTTCTTGCGTCGCACTCTTCAGCAGTAACAATTCTAATGAGCATATTTCGAATACTCATCCCTGTTAGTATCAATCATTAATTACTAAAGCTTGAAAACAATTTTTAAATCCAGAAATCCGGAACTAAGTCCATTTTTGCTCAAAACATTGTAACCCAAAATCACCTGGTTTTTTTTCGAATTAATACCAATGTGCGGAAAATAATTAAATGCGCCTTCCGTATCACCACCGCCGGTTAAAACTCCGTATCCAACACCAACGCCTACAAAAACCTGTTTATCAAAATAAATTCTCGGGCCTGCCTGGATAGGTATAAATCCAATTGTGCCGCCGCCTTCGGTGCCGAATACTATATTATATCCTGCGCTGATAAAACCAGAAAATTGCGGAGTGAAATAATTTTCTGCCTGCAGGCTCAGTCCGGCTCCAAATACTTTGCCAGCCGACTGATCGGTAAGCAAAGCCTGTGCGCCTACGCCAATTCCAAATTGAAAAGTTTTTTCTGTTGTGTCATTTTGCTGTGCGTTACAAAAAATTGCTGATAAAATTAACGCTGCAAATAGTAGATGCTTTTTCATGATCGTTATTTTTTATTGATTACGCCGGTTTTTTCAGCCCCGGCAATTGCTGTTTGTTTGATTTGAGTTAATTGTTATTATTATTTTTAGCAAGCCTTGTTATCATTTTCTTTCTCATCTCATCAAACCGTTCTTTTTTTCCTTGTATCATAAATGTTTTATGAGACAAAGCGCCTACGCAAGCTCCTATCAAAGCGCCAACGCCGCCGCCAACTAATAGGCCTCCTGCAAATGCCGCCCCGGGGGAAATAACATCCCATCCAGTCGATGAATAATTTGAAGCTGCCGCGGCTTCTGCTATTCCAAAACCAAGTCCGCCTATTATTGATCCAATAAGAGCACCCGAGCCTGCGCTTCCTTTTCGTTGCAATCGCAGTTTTTTAATATTAATGAAAGGGAATACTTTGCCCTCGGTCAATCCTTTATTCGAGAATCGTAACGACCGAATTTCCATGGTGAGAGAAACCGAGGAATCAGAAATTAAATACAGGTAACCGTTAGTAACGTTATTAGCTGTATCTTTTAATGTTGCTTTGAAAATAACTTCGCGTGTGAGGATGCTGTCCTGGGCATTTGCAAATTTTGCAAATTCGGTTAAAACAAGCAGGAGTAGAAGAATGCGTTTCATTTTTTAAGTTTTAAGATTTTAAAATGATTTCATCCTAAAACTAATTCCCCGCAAAGCCGCTGCCTAATTGGTTTCTGCGGCTGCATGCAAATATTTTGCAGCGTTTGCCAAATCAGAATTTTTAATCCAAATCAATATTGATAATTGCAAAAAATTATTTTATATTTATAATAGAAGCAGATTTTCAGAAAGAATCATCTGCTTTTTGCAGTTTTTACCAAACTAACTAACCGTGGAAAATAGCCATTTAGAAGTTCAACAACTTTTCTTTCAGCATATAAAAAATAATCTGCCGCCGCATCTTTCATTGGTAGATGAAATTGCCGAACTGCTCAATATCAGCAACGACAGCGCTTACCGCAGAATAAGAGGTGAAAAAACTATTGACCTGGAAGAATTACAAAAACTATCCGCTCACTTTAAAATATCGCTCGATCAGTTTCTGCATCTGCAAAATGATTCATTCATTTTTACAGGAATGCTTCATGAAAATACTCCTGAATTTTTTGGGCGTTGGATGAAAGACGTTCTCGAAAAAGCTTCATTCATTAACAGCTTCGAAAAAAAACATCTTTATTTTGTAGGTAAGGATTTACCGTTTATGAGTTTTTTCCAGGTGCCGGAGCTTGTAACATTCAAATCTTTTGTATGGATGAGAACGTTTCTCCATGTAGATGCTATGAAAGAAAAAAAATTTTCTCTGAAAAACAGCTATCCTGAATATGAAAAAGTGGGCAGCCAGATCAATAAAGTTCTCAATGAAATCCCTACAACTGAATTATGGAATCTCGAGTGTGTTAATGCCACTTTACAACAAATCCGGTTTTATCGCGAAGCCGATGTTTTTCAATCAAAAGAAGATGTGCTGGTGATTTACGATAAACTGGAAGAACTCGTAACTCATTATGAAAAGATGGCAGAAGCAGGTAAACGATTTTCAGCAGGAGAAACACCCGGACCAAAATCACCTGCCTATAATTTATTTATCAATGAACTTTTTCTTGGCAATAATACATGGGTAGCAGAGTTGAACAATATCAAGATGACTGTTTTAAATCATAGCGTTCTTCATATAATTGTAACACGCGATGAAAGATTTTCCAATTATGTTTATGCAGAAATGGAAAATATGATTCGCAAATCTTCACAAATAAGTACAGTTGGTGAAAAAACCCGGAGCCGTTTTTTTAACAGGCTAAGAGAAAAAATTCAAAGAAGCAGGAGCACTGTTGGCTAATAATTCCTTTCTTTTTCAAAATTGATTTATTATGTAGTTTCACTAAATGGATCAGCAAACCAACCATTCTCAAATCCGGTTAATCGAATGCCCGCGCGATGCGATGCAAGGCTGGAAAAACTTTATCCCAACAAATAAAAAGATAGAATACATCAACGCATTATTACAGGTTGGATTTGATACAATTGATTTCGGAAGTTTTGTTTCTGCGAAAGCTATTCCGCAAATGGCAGATACAAAAGAAGTGCTGAAAGGTTTACAGGTTGAAAAGTCGAAAACGAAATTGCTTGCAATTATTGCAAACGTACGCGGAGCCGAAGAAGCAAGCGAATTTGAGGAGATATCTTATCTCGGTTTTCCTTTTTCTGTCTCCGAAACATTTCAGCTGCGAAATACAAACAGCACTATCAGCGAATCGTTGATCCGAGTGGAAGAAATACAAAATATTTGTATAAAGAAAAATAAACAGCTGGTAATTTATATATCCATGGGGTTTGGAAATCCTTACGGTGATGCCTATACGAAAGAAATAGTTTTTGATTGGGTAAATAAAACTACAGCTTTAGGTATAAAAATAATTTCATTGGCAGATACAGTCGGACTCGCAACACCTGAGCAGGTTTTTTTTATTACAGATCATTTAATAAAAGAATTTCCGGGTTATGAAATCGGCGTTCATCTTCATTCAAAACCCGACAACTGGAAAGTGAAAATAGATGCAGCTTTGAAAGCTGGCTGCAAGCGTTTCGACGGCGCATTAAAAGGTATTGGCGGATGCCCGATGGCGGATGATGTACTTGTGGGAAACATGAACAGCGAATTACTCATTGACTATTTTCAGCAACTAAATTTATTGCCAGAATTAAATTATGATGCTTTGGAAGAAAGTATAAGCATAGCTAATGAAATTTTTGTTTGAGCTTGTGCTTAGATTAAAAATGAAAAACAATAACACGAATTATGACGAATTACACGAATTGCCAATTAATTAATTTAATTCGTGTAATAAAATTCCTGTAATAAATAAATAAATAAATGAACAATTGTGTATGAACTTGATGTTAGATGTACAAATAAATTCTCCGGAACAAAAAATAAATTATACTGATCCTATAATGCTCGTTGGTTCATGTTTTACCGAGCACATCGGAAATAATTTGCAGGAACTGAAATTTGAAACACTGCAAAATCCAAATGGAATATTATTCGACCCGTACAGTGTTTCTTCAAACATCATTTCATACATCAATAACAAACAGTACAAAGAAAATGATCTTTTTTATTTGAACGAACTCTGGCAAAGCTGGCATCATCACAGCGTTTTTTCAAATCCGGATAAAGAAAAATGTTTGCAGGTAATAAATGATTCGCAAACGAAAGCACATCAATTTCTAAAAAAAACAAAATGGCTTATAATCACACTCGGCTCTTCGTTTTCATACAGGCTGAAAGAAAACAACCAACCTGTTGCAAATTGCCATCGCGCGCCCGCGCAATGGTTTAATAAATATTTGATGACGATTGAAGAAATCAATTCGTCATTAGATAATTGTATTCATCAATTATTTCAATTCAACCGCGATCTTCGCATATGCTTAACCGTTAGTCCTGTTCGTCATATCCGAGATGGAGTGATTGACAATAACCGCAGCAAAGCAAGATTAATTGAAACTGTTCACCATCTTGTAAATAAATTTGACAACATTTATTATTTTCCGGCCTATGAACTCGTAATTGATGTGCTTGCGCGATTATCGTTTTTATGATATTGATATGGTTCATCCAAATTACCAGGCAACAGAATTTGTGCTGGAAAAATTTGTGCGGAATTATGTTGATGAAAAATCCGCGACGGTAATGGAAGAAATAAAACAAATAATTATAGCCAGAAAACATAAGTCTTTTCATCCTTCAACAGATGCACACAAACAATTTTTAAAAAATCAATTTGATAAGGCAGTTAACCTCAAAAAGAAATATCCCTTTTTAGATATCGATGAAGAACTGGCTTATTTTTCAAAATAAAGGTTGGTCTCCGATTGCGAGTTGCCAGTTTCTGGTTACAAGCAACCAGCAACTGGTAACCAGAAAAATATCTCCAGCTATTTGAATTTTAAATTTTAATTTTTATCTTTAAACCAGCTTCATAATTTCCTCTTAAAAACTACTCGTTTCCAAGCTCCTGATTGCGTTAAGCAATAATTTCTTTTTCAATCTCCGTTGCCAAAACCAGGATTGTGCCGCAACTACCACAAAAATGAAAAAAACTTTACAAAAAGGTTTTGGATTGCTTATTGTTATTACCCTAAGCAACGCTATTTTTTTTGAGAATGCAAAATGCCAGTCTCAAAATGAATTAGCTAAGAACACTAATTTCACTTCAAAAGATTCACCCGATCTTTCAAATTTATTTTACAAAGATTCCGCATCGTTTACATCTGATTATGTAAACGACAATGAAAATATTTACAGCGAATCGGAATTGGAATTTTTAAAAGTTCTCATCGCGGATTTTGAAAGTGAAACTTCTATCAAAATAAACCTGGTCACATTTGATTTTTCTATGATCGAAAAAAATGATTCTGCTGAATCGGGATTTTCTTTTCCGGAAATTATGAATAATGATGAATCGGCTAAAATAAATGTGATCGTAAAAATTTGTGTGAACAAACGAATGATGGAAATTGAAGGATGTGACAAAACGCAAAAACTTATATCTCCGCGCGAATCGAAAAAAATAATCAACTCCGCATTTATTCCTTATTTCGAGAAAAGAAAAATTTTTGAGGGCTCAATAAATGGATTGAAAAAACTTATGAAGCAATTGAGAAATAAAAAAATTACTCCGCTTTTGCTGACGAGCAAATAATTAATAAGGATTGAAAGAATATTCTTTTTCTAAAAACTCTTCCAGCTTTTCCAATAATATAAGTTGATTCAGCGCACGGTTGCAATTTTGTTCGGGATAATCTATTTTATAATAAATATCTCCCTGCAAAAAATCTGTGATAAACCGCAGCGATTGCATATAGATCAACATCAATCCTGCATAATGAATATTTTCAAGTTCTTCATCAGAAAAAATATTTCCAATTCCCTCAAGATATCCATCCAGTATAGCTTTATAGAATGATGCACGAACGTCGATCATTTCCCATTCTTTGCTGTTTTCATCAACAGTGCATGCCATCGAACGAATCATATCTCCCAAATCAGAAAAAAATTTTCCCGGCATAACGGTATCCAAATCAACCGGACAAATTACTTCGCCTGTTTTTTTATGAAACAAAATGTTGCTGATCTTACAATCGTGATGCATCACGCGACTCGGATATTTTGAAGAATGTTGAATTGATTCGAAAAAATCAACCAGTTTTTTTCTTTGTCTTAGCTCCGCGATTATGTGCGTTGATTTTAATAAAAGATGGATCGGAGAATTGGTTATTGCATTTTCAAATTGCTTTTCCCGAAACGCAAGGTTATGAAAGCCCGGAATAATTTCTTTTAAAAGATCAATATTTAATGAAGAAAGTGAACTTGTAAATTTTCCAAAACTATTTGCAACAGTAAACGCGGAATTTTCATCAGCCGCAATTGTTGGAGCGAAAGAATCATTAATAAAAACATTAGCGCGCCAATAATTATTTTGCTCATCTATAAATAATAAATTTCCATCGGAAGTTACAATCGGAGCGGGGATATGAACAGATTTTTTTTGTTCCTCCAAATAATCAAACACCAATTTATAGTTGAACAAAATATCTTCCGGCCTTGTAAAAACCGTAGTGTTTATAGCCTGCAATAAAAATGACTGATGCTTTTTTTTATCTGTTATTTTATAGGTGTGATTAATTAATCCATTGCCGACAGGTTCAATAATACTATCATCGCCAAAGCCGCCGAATTGCGATGCGGCTTTTTTTACAACTTCAATATTCAATTGCAATAAAATTTAAAATTCATCGGTGAGAGCAAAATTATTTTTTCTGTACATCCATTGTCCGCTGGTAAAATCCGGAAAATCTACAGTTTGATTTCCGAGTTCAATACTCATTTCACTCAATGGCGTAATTGCGCTCCACGCTGCTGCATCGTAAACATCCATCGGCGTACGCACATTATTTTTTATTGCATTAACAAAAGCATGCAGGACAAAAAAATCCATACCGCCATGTCCTGCGCCTTCAGTGTCTTTGCCCCAACGTTGCCACAAAGGATGATCGTATTTATCGAGATAAGGCTGCGCTAATTCCCATTCATCTTCTTTTTTACTCACGCCTTCAATATAAAGAGATTTATTCACGTCCATCCACAAACCATTTGTTCCCTGCACACGAAATCCGAGTGAATAAGGACGTGGATTATTTGTATCGTGCTGCATCAAAACAGTTTCCCCATTCACGCATTTAAGATGTGTTGTAACAATATCGCCTAATTTGAATTCAACTTTTGCATTGGGATGATTTTCTCCGCCGTGGTCAACAATATATTTATGCAGTCCTCTTGTTTTCGTTGCAAAAGATGATAAGGATAAGAAACGATTTCCGTGATTGATATTAATCATTTGTGCAACCGGCCCGATTCCGTGCGTGGGATATAGGTCACCGTTACGATGAACAGAATGATTCGTTCTCCATCTCGCTTCTGAAAATGCTTTTTCTCCAAACTCAACTCCATGACCGTAAGCTTCAGTTCCATTATTAAATTTCACATCACGCAAATCGTGCTGGTAGCCGCATTGCAGGTGAAGCAATTCTCCGAATAATCCTTGCCGAACCATATTTAATATTGCAATCACATCTCTGCGATAGCAAACATTTTCCAGCATCATCACATTTGCATTTTGTTTTTCTGCTTCGCGAACAACATTCCAATGATCTTCCAGCGTAATTCCTAAAATAACTTCGGTGGCAACATATTTTAATCCCGCCTGCAAACTGTCTATAACCATTGGTCCGTGCCACTCCCACGGAGTAGCGATCAAAACGCCATCAAGATTTTTTAGCTCCAGTAATTTTCTGTACGCATAATTATCACCTTTAAAAATTTGCGGCATCGGCTTGCCTGATTTTTTAATTATGTCAGTTGCCATTTGCAACATGCGATCATCCACATCACAAATTGCGACAACATCCACATCGGTGCGACGAAGCGCATTATCCAAATGATTTTGTCCGCGCAAACCTGTACCTATGATTGCAAGTTTTACTTTTTGATCCGCCGCAAATAAACTTCCTGTTGGAAGAATGGCGAAACCGCCGGCCGCAATCGCTGAATTTTTTACAAATGTTCTTCTATTCATGAGTTGAGTTTTAAATTAAGAATTCTGATGTCGGGAGTCGGAGGTATGAAGTCCGAAGTTTGAAGTTCGAATGTATAAACTTCTTCTGACTTCCGACTTCGGGCTTCAGACTTTTTAGTGAATCCGATCTCCCCGAACGATTAAATTATTCATAATTTCCGCTTCATATTTCAACCATTCTTTCCATCGTCTGCGAACTTTTTCTTTATCAATATATGTTTCGGCTAATTCAATAAACAAATGATAATGCCCTGCTTCGCTTTCCATAAAACGCCGGTAAAAATTGCAAAGGTATTCATCATCCAAACCCTCGCTCAATCTCTTGAAACGCTCGCAACTCCTGGCTTCTATCAAAGCCATCGTTAATAACTGATCTAAAAGTCTGTCTTCTTCACCGCCACCTTTTTTCTGAAATTCCAAAAGTTTATTAACGTATTCATCTTTGCGTTGTTTGCCAAGTTGCAAATTTCTTTTTTGCAATTCAGCAAGCACCTGTCGAAAATGTCCCCATTCTTCGGTAACGATCGGAGAAAGTTCGTTCACTAATTTTTCTTTTGAAGAATACCGTTGTATCAATGAAATGCAACTCACTGCTGCTTTCTGTTCGCAATATGCGTGATCAGTTAAAATATCTTCGAGCGATATACTTGCGAGGTCAACCCAACGCGGATCAGTTGGAAGTTGCAAGCCGAGAATGTTCTTTGATTTCTGATTTATTGATTTCTGATTTTGAGATTTATCTGACTTCGTCATTTGCATTAATTGGGTTGTTCTTTGTTTCTTTGCGTGAAATTATGGATCAAAGATATGAACGAAGAATTTTTAAATAAGAAATTGCAGGAAAGAAAAGATCAGAATGCATACCGGCAATTACAATTGCCAAATAATAAAATTGATTTTTGCTCGAATGATTATCTGGGAATTGTGAGAATTACACTCAACTGTCGACAGTCGACGGTCAACTGTCAACGGGCTCTACTGGTTCAAGATTACTTTCGGGAAATTATTTTTTGATTGAAGAAACAGAAAAACTGATCGCTGAATTTCATGATGCAGAAGCAGGATTAATTTTTAATTCCGGTTACGATGCAAATGTTGGTTTATTAAGTTGCATTGCTCAACGCGGCGATACAATTTTATATGATTATTTAAGTCACGCTTCCATTCGCGACGGAATAAGACTAAGTTTTGCTCATTCATTTTCATTTGTGCATAATGATATGGAAGATTTGGAAAAGAAATTGAAAGCAGCAAAAGGAAATATTTTTATCGTTACTGAATCTGTTTTTTCGATGGATGGAGATATTGCGCCGCTGAAAAATACAACTGATCTCTCCGAAAAATATAAAGCGCATGTAATAATTGATGAAGCGCATGCCACGGGAATTATTGGTGAAAAAGGAGCGGGGCTTGTTCAGCATTTGGGTTTGCAAAAAAAATGTTTCGCGCGTGTGCATACCTTTGGAAAAGCAGCAGGTTGTCACGGTGCAATTGTTTTGGGAAGTGAGGAGCTAAGAAATTATCTTATTAATTTTTCGAGAGCATTTATTTATACAACCTCGCTGCCAGAAATAAGTGTTGCTGCTATTAAAGAGACCTATGAAACATTTCCAAAAATGAATGATGAAAGAAAACATTTGCAGGAATTGATTCTTCATTTTCAAAATGCAGAACTGAAATTTGAAAAATTAAAAAGTTCAACACCTATACAAGTGGTAATTATTCCGGGAAATGACAATGTAAAAAGAATAGCTTCGCATTTGCAGGAAAATAATTTTGATGTTCGCGCGATTGTTTATCCAACAGTTCCGAAAGGCAGCGAAAGATTGCGGATTGTGTTGCATAGTTTTAATAGCGTTGATGAAGTTGTTAATTTGATTAAGTTACTGAATGCGGAAATGTGAGAAATATGAAAATGTGGAAATGGCTCAATTTGACAATTGCTCAGCGACTCATAGCTCGCAGCCCGAAGCCCATTGTTGTACTTCAGTACAAGAGTGCGACGCAAGGATGCTTAATAGAATTCCAAATGCCGGCTACATAATCAAAAAAAAATTCTACTTTCGATATTGTTTGTTTATAATAATCTTGTTGTATGAAAATTGTTCCATTTCTTATTTACTTAGTTATTACCGTTAGTTTAATTGTCGCGCTCAACAGGCAATGGGGAAGTGTTCCGCCAATTGGTAAATTTATCAGTCCGCAACATGGCTTCTGGCAAAATGCAGATCCATATGATAAAGATTACAGCGCTGATTTAAAATTTCCTGAACTCCATGATTTTGCATCTGTATATATTGATGAAAGATTGGTGCCACATGTTTTTGTAGCCAATGAAAATGATGCGTATTTTATTCAGGGTTATTTGCACGCAAAATTTCGTTTGTGGCAAATGGAATTCCAGGTGTATGCAGCTTCGGGAAGAATCAGCGAGTTGATCGGAGATAAGGCGTTGAATTTTGACAGAGAAAAAAGAAGATTGGGAATGGTATATGCCGCTGAAAATTCTTTGAAAGAAATGGAAGCAGATTCCATTACTAAAAATGAGTGCGACGCTTACACTGCCGGAGTAAATGCATACATAGATAATTTGAAAGAAAGTGAATTGCCTGTTGAATATAAATTGCTCAACTATAAACCTGAACATTGGAGTAATTTAAAAACTGCACTCTTTTTAAAATATATGTCGCTGGATTTGGCTGGCAGCGAAAATGATTTTGAATACACCAACGCAAAAAATTATTTCGGCATAAATGATTTTGAAAAAATGTATCCTTACCTGCAGGATTCATTAGACCCGATTGTTCCCAAAGGCACAGTATATCCGAATCCAGGCATCGTTGTAAAAATTCCCGCGAGCGCGGATTCATTATATTTTTCAAAAAATGATTCTGCAGATATCCTGGAAAACAAACCGGATAAAAGAAATGGCAGCAACAACTGGGCAGTTAGCGGAAAGAAAACAAAAAGTGGCGGCCGATTTTATGCAACGATCCGCATCTCGGGTTAAATCTTCCATCGCTTTGGTTTGAAATGCAAATTTCCACTCCGCAATTCAACGCCTATGGCGCTTCATTTCCGTGTGCGCCGGGAATTGTTATCGGCTTTAACGACAACTGTGCTTTTGGATTTACTAACGCAGAACGTGATGTTCGCGATTACTACGAAATGCAATTCAAAGATGAAAGCATGAAAGAATATTGGTACAACGGCGAATGGAAGGAATCAACATTTCGATACGACACAATTAAAATAAAAGGCAAGCCTGATTTTATTGATACCGTTGCATACACAGTTTTTGGCCCGGTGATGTACGATAAAAAATTTACCGGCAACAGAACTTCCGGAAAAAAATATTATGCAGTAAGATGGAAAGCGCACGATGCAAGCAATGAATTAAAAACATTCAATCGTCTCGATCATGCAAAAAATTATGATGATTATTTAGCCGCAATAAAAAATTTGCACACGCCCGGACAAAATTGCATTTTCGCCTGTAAGAATGGAGATATTGCAATTTGGGACCAGGGCGAGTTTCCTGCAAAATGGAAAAGGCAAGGAGATTTTATTATGCCGGGAACCGACAGCAGCTATGCGTGGCAGGGAACAATTCCGCAAGAAGAAAATCCTCACCTGGTAAATCCGGAACGCGGATTTGTGAGCAGTGCAAATCAGTTTCCTGCAGATCCTTCTGTGTATCCTTATTATCTCGGCGGATATTTTCCCGAATATCGCGGGTTAACAATCAACAGGCGGCTATCGCAAATGAATAACATCACTGTTGATTCCATGAAAGAATTGCAAACAAATAATTATAACTCGTTTGCTGCAATGGCTGTTCCGCTTTTTATAAAAAACATCAACAGAGATTCATTGGATGACAATGAAAAAAGTTATTACGACACATTAAAGAACTGGAATTACACTAATGATTTTAATAAAGAAGGCGCAACAATTTTTGTTATTACATGGGATAACTTTGAAGATATAGTTTGGGATGATGAACTGTCGAAATGCAAACAACCAACAAAATATCCTGAATCCAGCGCGCTGCTGGAATCAATTTTAAAAGATTCTGCGTATAAATTTTTGGATAACATCAATACACCGCAAAAAGAAACTTTGCACGATGATATCATTGCTGCGTTCAGAAAAACAACATTAACATTGAAAAATTTAGAAACTGAAGACAATATAAGCTGGGGAAAATATAAAGACACAAGAATAAATCATTTAGCGAAACTCGCGCCATTCAGTCGTTTGCATTTGATGATCGGTGGCGGAGAAAATTGCATCAACGCAGCAGAAGAAGATCACGGACCAAGCTGGCGAATGATTGTAGAATTAACCGATACCACGGATGCATATGGAATTTATCCTGGCGGACAAAATGGTAATCCCGGAAGTCGTTATTACGATAGTTTTGTTGATACCTGGGCAAGCGGAAAATATTATAAACTTTGGGTGATGAATAAAAATGATGTAAATGATTTCAGAATAAAATTTAAAATGACGTTTAGCAAATGAGGCAATGTGCAAATATGAAAATGTGAAAATTATGGTTGATAAAAATTAAAAAATGATTTTTGAATTAAAGAAATCGTAAATCGTATTTCGTAAATCGTAAATAGAATGAAATTCACTGTCGCAATATTATTAACAGCTTTACTCAGCTTTGTTGCCGGTTTGTGGTTACCCTGGTGGGAAATAGCAATCATATCATTTTTTGTGAGCGCAATTATTCCGCAACATGCGCGGGATTCTTTCCTGTCGGGCTTCTTAGGTGTTTTTTTTCTTTGGGGAATATTAGCGTGGTGGATCGATTTTAAAAACAACAGCATTCTTTCTCAAAAAATTGCACAGGTATTACCGTTAGGTGGATACTCTTATTTATTGATACTCGTTACAGCTTTCATAGGCGCTTTAGTTGCAGGTTTTGCAGCATTAGCCGCAAGTTACCTGCGTAAATCATAAACGCTGTTGGGTTTTCTATCTTTCACATTTCCGTAACGTATAGGCGGTTAAATTTGTTCATAGTTTTCATTTCAATAAGGGTTAATGAAAAAACTTCTGCTGCTTATTATTTTCTCTTTACTAACGTTAACGTATATCTCAGCGCAAAAAATTTCCGGCACTGTTACGGATGATAAAGGGCATATTCTTCCATTTGCATCTATATTCATAAAAGGAACCACACGCGGAACAACAGCCAATAACGAAGGAAAATATTTTCTGAACACCGGCGAAGGAAGTCAGACCATCATTTGCCAGTATGTTGGCTATGAAAGACAGGAAAAAAAGATAAACGTCCGCACTGAAAATATTACTTTGAATTTTTCATTGTCCGTACAGCAATTATCCATGAAAGAAGTGGTGATAAGACCCGGCGGTGAAGATCCGGCCTATGAAATAATCCGTCATGCAATTAAAAAAAGGAAAGATTATGAATCGCCGCTGGATTCATTTACCTGCGAAGCATATATAAAAACCTTAGTGAAAACAAGAAAGATTCCGAAAAAATTATTTGGTCATAAAATGGATTCGAATGACAGAAAAGATTTAGGAGTGGACACACTTGGCAGAGGTATTATTTATCTTTCCGAATCTTTTACAAAGATCAATTTTAAAAAACCAAACAACTTTAAACTGGAAGTTATTTCCGGCCGCGAAAGCGGTTCAATGGGTTATGGTTTTACTTTTCCAACCTTTATTAATTTTTACAACAACAATGTAACGGTGCTTGTATCAAAATTAAATCCGCGCGGTTTTGTTTCGCCAATTGCCGATGGCGCGCTTAATTATTATCATTACAAATATCTTGGTTCTTTTGTTGAAGATGGAAAAGAGATAAATAAAATAAAAGTTATTCCGCGAAGAAAATATGAACCGTTGTTTTCCGGCATTATTGACATTGTTGATGGCGAATGGCGCATTCATAGTCTTGATTTGCTATTGACAAAAACTTCCCAGCTGGAGTTTATGGACACTGTGCGCATAAAACAGATACAGGTGCCCGTTAGTAAAAATGTTTGGCAAACAAAAGATCAAACTGTTTATTTCACTTTTGGCATACTTGGCTTTGAAGCAGTAGGAAACTTTTTAAACGTGTATAATAAGTATGATATCAAACCTGAATTCCCGAAGAAATTTTTTAATAACGTCGTTATAAAATTTGATACTGCACTTAATAAAAAAACAAAACAATATTGGGACACGTTGCGACCTGTTCAATTAGAACCCGAAGAATCCAAAGACTATACAATTAAGGATAGCGTGTTCAGGTATAACCGCGATTCATTATGGACAAAGCATTACACCGATTCATTAAGAAAGAACCAGGAAAAAGTAACCGTACCAAAACTTTTATTTAAAGGCATTACGCGAAATGGTTACGGAAATAAAAAAATTACTACCTATACTATCGATCCTTTGCTGTACAAGTTTGAGTACAATACTGTTGAAGGAATTGTTTTAAGTGAAAACGCTTCTGTGCAAACGCCGGTGTTTAATAAAAAAGAACTGATCACTTTTAGTCCGCATTTGCGATATGGTTTTCATAACACGCATTTCAATGCGTGGGCATCTTTACAATTTCAAAAAAATAATGCCATCACTGATGATAACATTTTCGGCAATGCATTCAACAAACAAACATTTGAATTCTCCGCCGGAAAAAGAGTTTCTCAATTTAATAATGAAGATCCAATCACTCCCGCGATGAATGCAGCCTATACTCTTTTTGCAAAAGAGAATTACATGAAGATCTATGAAAACTATTTCAGTGAATTAAAATATTTCCGGCGTATGGAAAACGGATTGCAAATACATGCAAACGCTTTATACGAAAACAGGTTGCCATTAAATAACACTACAGATTATTCGTTCACTAATTATAAATATCGTCAGTTCACGCCAAATTATCCTTATGAAAAATTGGACACGCAATTTACAGCGCATCATGCTTTCATAACAGGAGTGGAGCTGCAATACCAGCCCGGACAGCGTTTCATAGAATTTCCTCACAGTAAAGTGAGTATCGGTTCAAAATATCCAACGTTTTCTTTAGCATATCAACATGGTTGGAAAAATGTTTTTAATAGTATAACTGATTTTGATAAATGGAGTTTTTCTGTTTGGGATGATGTGAATCTTAAACTAAAAGGTTTGCTCAGTTACCGGTTAAATGTTGGTGGTTTTTTAAATACAAAGTCTGTTCCTATACAGGATTACCAGCATTTTAATGGCAACCAAACATTTTTTGCGAGTCAGTATTTGAATAGTTTTCAACTTGCGCCATATTATGCAAACAGCACCACCGCTGCGTTCTATGCAACTGGTCATATCGAAGAACATTTCAATGGTATGCTAACAAATAAAATTCCATTGTTCAGAAAATTAAACTGGTATCTCGTTGCGGGTGCAAATGCTTTTTATGTAAACAGCACAAATAATTATGTTGAAGTATTTGGCGGAATAGAAAATATTTTCAAATTATTTCGTGTAGATTTTGTTGAAGCTTATCTCAACAATCATAATAATTTATTTGGCATTCGTTTAGGTTTTGGCGGCACTCTCGGAAGCAGCGTTAAAGTAAGTGGAAAGCAAGCATCGATTAATTTGTAGAAAGCTTTTAGCTATTAGCTATTGGCTATCAGCTAACAGCCATTTTCACATTTCCACATTTTCAAATTCCACTTATCTTTGCATTTCAAAATTTTGTTCACCCTGCAAGTGACCTTAAAATTTTAAACATGGCAGTATTACACAATCGTATTTCCCAAAAGGAATTAAAACAACGTTTATACCAGGAAACGGAACCGCGCACCACAATTTCTTTTTACCAGTATTTTTTTATTGAAGACACAAAAATATTCCGTGATGAGTTTTATAAACAACTCCATGCGCTGAATGTATTTGGAAGAATCTACGTAGCAAGCGAAGGCATCAATGCGCAATTAAGTGTACCGGATAATAATTTTGAAGCGCTGAAAAATTATCTGCATTCCATCGAACCTATGAAAGATGTTCGGTTAAACATTGCCGTTAGTGACGATGGAAAATCTTTTTGGGTGTTGAAAGTTAAGATAAGAGATAAAATTGTTGCAGACGGAATTACCGATCCTTCATTTTCCATGCAGAATAAAGGAAAATATGTTGATGCTCCAACTTTTAATGATCTTACAAAAAGTGATGAAACAGTTGTTGTAGATATGCGCAACCATTACGAGTACGAAGTTGGGCATTTTGAAAACGCAATTGAAATTCCTTCCGATACTTTTCGCGAACAATTACCTATGGCTGCGGAAATGTTGAAAGATAAAAAAGATAAGAACATTATTATGTACTGTACCGGCGGAATTCGTTGCGAAAAAGCAAGCGCTTATCTTCTGCATAAAGGATTTAAAAATGTTTTTCACCTTGAAGGTGGAATAATTCATTATGCAAACACCGTTAAAGAAAAAAATCTTACCAATAAATTTCATGGAAAGAATTTTGTGTTTGATGATCGTCTTGGTGAAAGCGTTAGTGATGAAGTTATTTCCAAATGTCATCAATGCGGAAAACCTGCAGACACACATACCAATTGTAAAAATGAAGCCTGTCATTTATTATTTATCCAGTGTGATGCATGCGCGACAAAGTTTGATGGTTGTTGCAGCGTGGAATGTCAGCGTGTTTATAATTTGCCGATAGAAGAACAAAAAGAATTGCGCAAAGGCATTGATAAAGGAAGAAATATTTTTAATAAATCAAGACAAAGATTAAGACCGAGATTAAGAGAATAAATAAGAAGAGTTATTTTCATTACTCGTTTATATTAATACAAATACCTTTTATAAATCGGAGTTGAAATAACGTTTTTTGATTGACGGCTTACAAAAAATGCAGTTCTGAAAAATTTTAAATATTGATGGATTTAAAATAATCATTGATGTCTTTACAAAAATTGTTATCCGCTTTAAAAAAATGATTCATGTCCTTAATTACATGTTTGTCATCTTTAAAAAATGATCGTTATCTTTTATTAAATGATCAGCGTCTTTAAATAAATGATCGCTATCTTTTATTAAATGATCGGCGTCTTTAAATAAATGATCGCTATCTTTTATTAAATGATCGGCGTCTTTAAATAAATGATCGCTATCTTTTATTAAATGATCGGCGTCTTTAAATAAATGATCTTATACTTTTCTTAAATGATCAGCGTCTTTAAATAAATGATCGCTATCTTTTATTAAATGATCGGCGTCTTTAAATAAATGATCGCTATCTTTTATTAAATGATCGGCGTTTTTAAATAAATGATCTCATACTTTTCTTAAAAGATCGATACGATTTATTTAATAAATAAACACATCTGCTTAAAAATCAATTGTTGTAAATAAAAAAAAGCAATAAAGATTCCCGCCTGCGCGGGAATGACGGAAACCCGCTAAATAACTATAAAGTTATTGTTCTTTAAAATTGCGCACGACCCCGCCGTCATTCCCGCGCAGGCAGGAATCTAAATTTATGCTAAACAAAATCCCTAACTTCATTCACAACTCCTCATCTAACCAAAAAAGCATCCATATGGGCCAGTTTCCATTCTATATCAGTTTTGTTTTTGTACTATCAACATGGATAACCGTTTTTCTTTTTTGCATGGCAGCACAAAACTCAAAAACAATATTACTTATTTTAACTGCCTGGTTAATTCTCCAGGGAATAATCAGCCTGACAGGCTTTTATAAAATCACCAACAGTTTTCCACCAAGATTGCCATTATTGGTTCTTCCGCCGCTGATAACTATCATTGTTCTTTTTCTCACTGCAAAAGGAAAACAGTTTATTGATCGTTTAGATATTCGCATACTAACGGTGTTGCATACTGTAAGAATTCCGGTAGAATTTGTTTTGCTATGGTTGTTTTTTCAAAAAGTCATACCGAAAATAATGACGTTTGAAGGCAGAAACTTCGATATTCTCGCAGGTATAAGTGCGCCTTTTATTTTTTATTTCGGGTTTTACAAAAAACGAATCAGTCGCGGAGTAATGTTGTTCTGGAATTTTGTATGCATTCTTTTATTATTAAACATTGTAACCATCGCCATTTTATCCGCGCCATTTCCTTTTCAAAAATTTGCTTTTGATCAACCTAATATCGCCGTGTTGTATTTTCCTTACGTGTGGCTTCCATCCTGCATTATGCCGATTGTTTTGTTTTCGCACCTGGCAACGATAAGGCAGTTGACGCGTAAGAAAATGTAGATTTGTTTTCGGTTGCCGGATGCTGGTTGCCGGTTACGGGGCATTCCAGAAACCAGCAACCAGAAACCAGCAACCCACTACTATGCCTAAAGAAGAAATAAAAGATTTGAAAAAATTTCTCAAACCATTTCCCAAAGAAATAAATGAAATTGTTTTTTGGTTAAGAGAATTTGTTTGGGATCTATATCCCAACACCAATGAATTAATTTACGACAATTATAATGCAGTTGCTTTTGGTTGGTCAGTAACAGACAAACTTGGTCACACGTTTTGTTCCATTGCTGCAATGAGAACAAACTACAATATTCATTTTGGTTTTTATTGGGGAAATGAAATTGCCGATCCAGAAAAGAAATTGTTGGGCGAAGGAAATCAGTATAGATATATTCTTGTTAAAGACAAAAAAGATTTTCCTAAAACGTACATCAAAAAGTTATTGAAAGAAGCTTATGCAAACTCTCTTGCAAAAGTGAAAGATAAAAAGCAAATAAAAAAAGGAGAGACGATCACAAAATCAATCTCTGCGAAAAAAAGAGGATAATATTTCACAAACCTATTGCAGGTTATATGTGCTCTTTAATGACTTCTTGCATTCAACAGATAAATTATACACTTTGCTTTGTATCGTGTCTATGAGACTATCCAACTCATCTCTGCGCAATTTACTGGATCGCGTGCTGTCGTAATTATTAATTAAGTTGAATAAAGAGTCCGAAAGTTTTTCAATCGTCGGGCTTTGATACAAATTCAATTTGCCATAATACAATTGATTGAAATTAAATTTTGCAATATTATAATTCACCTGCGAAATAGAATCCGTTTGATTACTTATAGAAGTGGAGATTCCACCTAAATCGCCGAGCAACTCATCATACACAAGACTTTGCTGCGAAAGAAAATTCTTTTCAAACTCTCTTTCATTATTTGCTTTGTATTCGTATAGCCCGATAAAGATTGGTATTGCTGCAACAAACACACCAGCGATTCCTAACAACGAATTTGTTCTTTCAGACATAAAATATTCAATTTGGTGAATAACAAAAATCGTAAGATTTTTATAATCTCAAACCAACTCTTTTTTCACTCAATGAATTTTAATTGTATGAAATCTATCATTGCCATTTTAATCGTTATCGTTTGCAGTTTTTCTGTTTCTGCACAGGAAAAATTTAATCCACCTGCAACCAAATCAATTCCTGTTGTAGATACTTTGCATGGAGTTTTACTTACCGACGATTATCGTTGGCTGGAAGATAAGACCGACCCAAAAGTTATTGAATGGACAAAAGCACAGCATGATTATGGAATAGAATATTTGCATGCTACGCAAAAAATGCATCCCGGTTTGCGTAATGATATAGCTGCATTCATTGATCTGGATTATGAAGGTCCGCTTCAGAAAGAAGGCAAACGCATATTTCAAACAATTAAAAGAAAAGGCGACAAGCAAAATAAATTATACACTATCATCAATGGTAAAAAGATATTGATCTGGGATCCTGTAAAGCTGGATACATCCGGCAACACATCTACTAACGGTGTTGAGTATACGTACGATGGCGCAAGAGCTGCTATAAGCGTACAAAAAAGCGGCGCTGAAATTTCTACCACATATATCATTGACACAAAAACAGGCAAGATTCTATATGCGCCATTAAAAAACACAGATGGTTTTCAATGGACGAAAGATCAGCAGCATGGATATTTTACAGTTCGCAGCCAGAATGATGTTGATAAACAGTTACCGTTAAAAACATATTGGTGGACGGTAGGTGATCCTGCTGAAAAGGCTGTTTTCATTGGCACCACAACCGATGCAAAGAACAGTTACTATATATACGACAATCGTTACAGCGATGTTAGCTTTTCCGGCGAAGGTGATTTTTATTCAAACAGTTGTTACATGCGTAAAACAGGGAGTCAGGATAAAGGAGATTTAATTTTTGAAAGCAAAAAGTCTAATGCTTATCCCGAAGCTATCGGCGACAAATTATACATCTATACCAACGACAATGCACCGAATTTTAAATTAATGATCGCCGATAAAAATAATGCCGAATACAAAAACTGGAAAACATTAATTCCCGAAAGTGAAACGGTAATGCAGAGTTATGTAGTTACCAAAAACAATATCATCATCCAGGATAAAAAAGATATTCAAAGCAGATTGACTTTATATGATATGGATGGCAAAAAAATAAAACAACTCGAATTACCCGAAACAGGAAACGTTGCAACCATTGATTATAACAGGGAAGAAGATTCTGTTTATCTCACCATAAATACTTTTACTTCTACTGCAAAAACATTTGTCGCTTCTCCTTCCGATTTTAAATGGCGTTTATTTTATCAGCGCATCTTACCGGTTGACATGAGCAATATTGTTGGCGAAATAAAATTTTATTTTTCTAAGGACAGCACCAAGGTTCCCGTATTTGTTGTGCATAGAAAAGATATGCAATTGAACGGAAGCAATCCTGTTTTACTAACTGCATACGGAGGTTTCAATATTGGTATCGAACCAAGCTATTTTGGATTTTTCGCGTCATTGATCAATCGCGGAGTAGTTGTTGTTGAAGCGGGCATCCGTGGTGGTAATGAGTATGGAGAAAAATGGCATCTGTCGGGAATGCTTGCTAACAAACAAAATTGTTTTGATGATTTTAATAGTTGCGCTGAATGGCTGATAAAAGAAAAATATACAAACCCTTCCAAGTTAGTTGCAATCGGTGGCAGCAATGGTGGTTTGCTGATGGGCGCTGTTGCAACGCAAAGACCAGATTTGTTCAAAGCAATTGTTTGTGAAGTTCCGTTGCTGGATATGTTGCGTTATCAAAAGTTTTTAATTGCACGTTACTGGATTCCTGAATATGGCACGTCGGATAATGATGCGGATTTTCGCTGGCTTCTTCGTTACTCTCCTTATCAAAATATTCGCAAAGGCGTTAACATGCCAACGATGCTCGTAACTGCCGGAGCTAATGACACGCGCGTTGACCCTATGAACGCGAAAAAGTTTGTTGCAGCCGCACAAAATAATGAAGGACAAATCAATCCCATCATCTTACATATGGATTATAACAGCGGGCACGGCAGCGGACAAAAAACAGATCAGATAATTGATAACTGGAGCTTTGTTTTTGAATTTATCATGAACCAATTTGGAATGTAATCATTAATGAATCCGAAACAAGTTGTTGAAAAATGGGTTGATGCTTTTAACGCAACTGATGTTGAAGCTCTTGCTGATCTATATCATGAATCAGCAACAAATCACCAGGTAATAAATGAACCTATAGTTGGAAGACCGGCAATTAAAAAAATGTTTGCCAATGAATTTGCAAAGGCAGATATGGTTTGCATTATCGAAAATATTTTTGAAGATGGCGAATGGGCAATTCTTGAATGGAAAGATCCGCTTGGTTTAAGAGGTTGCGGTTTCTTTCATATCACAAACAACAAAATTATATTTCAACGTGGTTATTGGGATCAGTTAACTTTTTTGCGACAACAGGGATTACCGATTCCTTCGGAATAATTTCATAGGAAATAGGAATAAGAAAGTGCGGAGGTCGGATTGATTGTAACGCTTATAAGTTCATTAATTTTAAAAAGAAAAACAGCAAAGAAATAAAACAACTTAAAAACAAATAAAAATGAAAAGAGTAACAGGAATCGGGGGCATTTTCTTTAAAAGTAAAGACCCAAAAGCAATTAACGAATGGTATAAAACACACCTTGGGTTTGATACAACCGATTACGGAACAAGTTTTGAATGGCGCGACCTTGATGACGCTAATAAAAAAGGACTTACCCAATGGAATCCTTTTAAAGAGAGCACAAAATATTTTGAGCCTTCGGCAAAAGACTTTATGATCAACTACAGAGTGGAGAATTTAGAAGCATTGGTTGAAGAATTAAAAAAAGAAGGTGTAACGATTGTAGACGCAATTGAGGACTCTGAATATGGAAAGTTTGTTCATATTTTAGACCTTGAAGGAAATAAAATTCAATTGTGGGAGCCTAAGGATTAGAATATGATTAAATCGTTTATCAACCAGAGAATCTTAATTGAAGATTGAAGATTGAATATTGAATATTACTGTCGCTCTAAAGTAATATTCAATATTAAATATTACCTATTACATCCTAATTGAAGATTAAAGATTTAATATTTAATATTGAATGTCGCTGCCAAAGCAATATTCAATATTAAATATTACCTATTAGATTTCAACCATTCAACTCACATCGCGCCCAACTGCTTAAGGTATTTTTCTGAATTAGCTTTTACCGGGGCAGGCGGGTTCATACTCAACGATTTTTTAAAATTGATGATAGCATTTTTCTTATCCCCTTTTAAAGCATAGCCTTCGCCGAGACTATCCCAAACGTTTGCGCTTTTAGGATTTTTCTGCGTGTTGAGAATAAACATTGCAATTGCTTTATCCTGTTGTCCGGCAGCTAACAATTGATAACCGTAAGCATTAATTTCATTTTCGTTTGCAATTGCAAGTGCGTCATTCATTGTTTTATCTGCTTCTGCAGTTCTGTTCAATGCACGGAGAATATCCGCTTTTGCATTTAGTGTTGGAAAAGCATTGTGTGTTGCAATTGCCTGGTCGATCCACGTAAGCGCTTCATCGTAATTAATTTTATTTTGCAGCGCATAATTAGCAGCGCTGAAATAACCCATCCAGGTAAAACTTTTTGCTCCTTTTAATTCTTCTTCGGCATTTTTCATTACAATATCATCCACAGCAAATTCAACTTTTACTGGAAATTGTTTTTTCTCCCAGTTAAGAACTAATTCTGCTGATGTTTTTGTTTGATTCATAAAATCGTACGTAAGCATTTCTGTGAACGGCACATCACGAATCTGAATTTTTGCGCGCATGAGATCTTGTTTTGAATCATAAAAAAAACTTCCCCACGATTTATAATCTTTCGACAAGATCACTTCGCCCGTGTTATCTTTATTAATAACAAAAGTTAGTCCGTAAGAACCCGCAGGAACCGGCTGACCTTCTACTATTGCATCATGCGAAAAAGTTATCACTGTATTTTCATTTGCGCCCGCGCGCCACGGCGATGAATTACCTAAGCCAAAACCTGGCTGCACATTCCATCCATAAGGAACAAGCGCTCCCCATATTTCGCGGCCTTTAACTGATGGGCGCGAGTAATTAATTGTAACAGTAGAAATGCCGATGGTTTGCGAAACGGTTGCAGCCGGACTTGGCACTCTTGGCAGCGTTACGCCTGCCTGTGCAAATGCTGTTGCTGAAATAAAAGAGATGCACAATGCACCTAATATTTTTATTGCTGATATCTTAATCATGTGAGTAAAGTTTTGGTGAAAAAACCTGTTAGCATTTCTAAATTACAATTTGCATAATGCTGGAGTAATGAACTATACCGAAGTAGTAATTGAAGAATCTAAAAGCGGAGAATGGATGACTGAGGAAGAAGTATGAGTTATGAGAGATGGAATAAGGAATAAGAAATTTAAAATAAGGAACGCGAAAGTGCGGAGAGCGATTACTTTCTTATTTATTATTATTTATTTCTTATTACTAACGCTCATGGCTATGCAAACAGCAACAACGGGAGGCACAATTATTGCATACGTTTTCTATTAAATCAGATCTTAATTATTTCAGGGTTTTGTAATAATTCTTTAGTATAACTATAACCAAGCTCAAATATGTCAGGTATCTTGTGAATATCGAATAATCCGAATTTATTTAATCCTTTTGGCTCGATATATAAAAAGCAACCGGATGATGCTCTTCCAATCATTTCACGGTGAATTAAATGCAAAGTTCTGTCTACTGTTTCTATAACTGTTTCTTTTGAATCATATAATTTTATCGGATTAACATAAACACTGACTACCTCACTTTTTTTATTGAAAAATGGCTCAGTTGGTAAATTGTTGGACAAGCCTCCATCAACAAACGGGATATCATCAATAAATACGGGTGGAAACAAAACGGGTATGGAACTGGCTGCAATAACTGCATCAACTATATCTCCCTTACCACTAAATATAGTTTGACGGCCGTTTACAAAATTGGTTGCTGTTGCGTAAAAAGGAATTGGTAAATCTTCAAACTTTGTATAGCGAAGATTTTTTTGTATAAAATCTTTTATATTTTTCATTGAAACCAGTCCCATTTTAAACCCGTTCCATGCGAGCATGTTCGGTTTTAATTTTTTAACAACCATTTCTTTAATTTCATCCGGAGTAAAGCCGTTGGCTAAAAAAGCGCCGGCAATAGCTCCGGCGCTCGTTCCTGCAATTTCGGATGGATAAATATTATGTTCCTGCAATGCTTTTACTACACCTAAATGAGCAGAAGCTCGGCAACCACCTCCGGATAATACAAAAGATTTTTTGAGCATGTTTCAATTATAAAAATGCATGAGATTTATGATTACGGAATCGAAATTGTCAGTCTAAATCATTTAATGATTTTGTGCAGACTTTTTAATTTCAGTGAAAAATAAATACTGTATATGCCGGCAGTAATGAATGCGAATGCCGTCCAGTAAACAAGCGATAACCCGGCAAACACCGGATTCCATATTAGGATATAGGCAAAGATTACACCTAATATGCCAATGAATAAAAGAGTTCCCCAATCTTTTACTTTATAGCTTTTTAATTCGATAGAAAAACTAATTGCCATGACGGAACGAAACAATATTAAAAATCCCACAAAAAGAGGCAGTGTTTCTATTGAAATTGCAGGATGAGAAATTAATATCAAACCAAACAAAACGTCTACTATTCCAAAAGCTAATTTCCATCCCCAACTATCTAATTCCTTTCTGTTGGAAACAGCAAAAGCAATTTCTGCAATGCCGATAATCAAAAATGAAATACTAAAGAGCATCGCCAGCGCTAAATACGAACTTAATGGGGTTACAAAAACCCAAACACCAATTACAATGTAAACTAATCCTGCAATTAATAAAAGGTACCAATAACTGATACTATTTTTAATAGTTTTTAAAGGTGAGTTTTCCATTTTGTTATGTTTTATAATTTGAAAATAAATGCCTGCTCTTTTACAGTTTTCAGATACGTTGTACTGAAATAATTATAAAGAAAACTTTCAGCAATAGCTGATTGCAGCAAATACTGTCACACTATAATTTAATGGAATTAATATTAGTTAGCTCTCAGAGTAGAATTTATAAGTCAGTTTGTAGTTCGCTTTGTCCGCAAAGCATTAAGCACAATAAGCTAAATGTATGATTTAATATTTACGATATAAAATTTTTCCGATGAGAGTGAGGTATGAATTGAAATATCATGCATTATAGCTTATAGTTCATACTTCATACTTTCTAAGAGGTTTGCAACTCAAGACTGATATTACTCAACGAATACAAAATATGCTGGTAAGTTTCTTCATCGCTCATTTTTACAGGATGAAATTTTTCGCCAATTACTTTTTCGTATAGCTCTATATATCGGTTACTGATAACCGTTACCCATTCGTCATTCATTTCCGGAACGGTTTGTCCTTCTTTTCCCATAAAATTATTTGCTATCAGCCACTCACGAACAAATTCTTTACTTAACTGCTTTTGTCTTTCGCCTTTTAATTGTCTTTCTTCAAATCCGTCGGCATAAAAATATCTTGATGAATCCGGCGTATGTATTTCATCCATCAAATAAACTGTGTCGCCGATTTTACCGAATTCATATTTTGTATCAACAAGAATCAAACCTTGTTTCGCTGCAATTTCTTTTCCGCGTTCAAATAATGATAATGCATATTGTTCTATCACCGCATAATCTTTTTCATTCACTAATCCGCGCGCAATTATTTCTTCTTTGGAAATATCTTCATCGTGCCCCGCATCTGCTTTTGTTGATGGAGTGATTATCGGCGATGGAAAATAATCGTTCTCTTTCATTCCTTCGGGCAAACTCACCCCGCATAATTTTCTTTTTCCGCTCGCATAGGTTCGCCACGAATGACCGGTAAGATTTCCTCTAACGACCATCTCTACCCGAAACGGAACACATTTTTTTCCGATTGCGGCATTAGGAGCGGGAACATCTATGAGCCAATTCGGACAAATATCACTCGTAGCTTTAAGCATATATGCAGCAACCTGGTTTAATACTTGTCCTTTATAAGGAATTGGGCGCGGCAGTATTACATCAAAAGCGGAAATACGATCGGAAGCGATCATTACGAGCCAGTTTTGTTTGATGGTGTACACATCGCGCACTTTGCCGCGATAAAAATTAGTTTGATTGGGAAATTGCAATTGTTTCATAACCCGAATATACATTGCATGCATGGAAAGATTAACGATTGAATTCACCAAATATCAACACCATAAAAAAATTTTTTGATGAAATAAAATTTTTAGGGTTGAATACTATATGTATTTTGCTATTAATTACATTAACGAAAACTTGCTGTATGAGAAAATACCTTACCAACCTCGCTATTATTTTGCTGCTTGTATTTGTTTCCGTTTCTGCATTTGCTCAAACCGTTACAATATCCGGCAACGTTCGCAGTCAACTTAACAAAGAATATGTTCCCGCAGTTTCCATTACTATCAAAGGCACTCCGGAAGGAACTTTCACTGATGATCGCGGAAATTTTAAAATCACAACAACTGCAAAATTTCCTCTTGTTCTTGTTGTCAGTTCAATTGGATATACAAAGCAGGAAATAACTGTTGATAATACAAATTTTGTGCAGGTAGAAGTTATCCCAACGAGTTCCTTAGGCCAGGAAATTGTTGTATCGGCTTCGCGTGTTGCACAAAGTATTTTGGAGTCTCCTGTTTCTATTGAAAGAGTGAGCGCAGCTAATATTCGTTCTGCGCCGGCAGTTTCTTATTACGATGTGCTCACGAATTTAAAAGGCGTTGACATCACAACATCATCTCTCACTTTTAAAACGCCGAGTACAAGAGGTTTTAACGCGAGTGGTAATGAAAGATTAAATCAGTTGGTTGATGGAATGGATAACCAGGCGCCGGGTTTAAATTTTTCCGTAGGTAGTGTTATCGGGCTAACAGAACTTGATGTTGACAATATGGAATTGCTTCCCGGGGCATCTTCTGCATTATATGGTTCCGGCGGCATGAACGGAACAATTCTTATCAACAGTAAAAGTCCATTCAAGTACCAGGGTTTTTCTTTCCAGGTAAAAGAAGGTGTGATGAATATTGATGGAAGAGAAAGATCAATTTCTCCATATAATAATGCATCGCTCAGATGGGCCTATAAAACTTCAGATAAATTTGCATTTAAAATTGGCGCAGAATTTACGCAGGCAAAAGATTGGCTGGGTGATGACACAAGAGATTTTAACAGAACAACCGGACAGATCGTTTACGGCAACCGCGCCAACGATCCGAATTATGATGGCATTAATGTTTATGGCGATGAAACAACTGTTGACATTATGAAGAATGTGCTTATCCCAATTGCGCACCAGGCTCCTTTTCTTGCTCCGTATATTTATTCGTTAGACACAACAAAACCAATTAATGTTTCCCGAACTGGCTATAATGAAAAATATGTTGTTAGCCCAAACACGGTTAACATAAAAGTTTCCGGCGCGATGCATTATAAAATCACACCAAACACAGAAGCGATAGCCGAAGGATATTTTGGAACGGGTAACACAGTGTACACCGGCGCAGACAGGTACTCGCTCCGCGATTTAAAAGTTGCACAGTATAAGTTGGAATTAAATAATAAGAATTGGTTTTTGCGCGCATACACAACGCAGGAAAACGCCGGCAACTCCTACGATGCAACAGTTACAACAAGATTATTTAATGAAGCGTGGAAACCATCTCCGGTGTGGTATCAACAATATTCAGAAGCGTATCTCACCGAAATAATGTCGGGTCAATCAACTGCGAACGCAAATAATTTTGCAAGAGCAATTGCCGACCAGGGAAGACCTGTTGAAGGCAGCGCACAGTTCAACCAGATTTTTGATTCTGTTCGTTCAAAACCTATTAAAGATGGCGGCGGAAAATTTATTGATAAGACAGATTTGTACAGCGCAGAAGGTCAGTATAACTTAACTCAATTCACCGGCGATTTTGCAGATATAATAGTTGGTGCGAGTTTTAAAAGATATGAACTAAATTCTGAAGGAACATTGTTTGCAGATTCTGCAGGTAAAATCGGAACTAACGAAGTTGGCGCTTATGCGCAGATATCAAAAAGTTTCTTCGATAATTTTTTGAAACTAACTTTTTCCGGGCGTTATGATAAAAATCAAAACTTCAACGGAAGGTTTACACCACGAGCGACGGCTGTTATAAAAACAGGAGAGAACAGTAATATTCGTCTATCGTTTCAAACAGCGTATAGGTTTCCAACAAATCAAAATCAATGGATCAACTTAGTTGTTGGCGGCAATGAAATTTTAATTGGCGGATTACCTTCTCTGAGAAGTTTTTATAATTTCCAGGGTAATCCTGTGTACACTGAATCAAGTGTGTTAGCAGGGTCTCCAACGCCTGCTGTTTTCGGAACCTTTAAACCGGAATCAGTAACTTCTTACGAAGTCGGTTATAAAGCGTTAACCGCAGACAACAATTTATTGATTGACATGTATGCTTATTACGGACAGAACCATGATCTTTTATCGAGAACAACAGTCATACAATCCAAAACAGGTACTCCGCAAGGTTTGAGCAACACCGCTAACTGGAATATCTTTTCTGTTTCAGTAAATGCGCCGGGTGTTGTTGAATCGTATGGCTATGGATTGAGTCTTGATTATCGCCTGCCAATGAATTTTACAATAGGAGTGAACGGATCATCCGACGTGCTGCAAAATCAGCCTGCTAATTTTGTAACATATTTTGACGCGCCGAAATACCGCGCGAATGTTTCTTTCGGCAATACCGGTTTTGGTCCAAAAAAACTTATGAGTTTTAATATCGTGCTACGCTGGCAGGATGCAATTCCGAATTATGTCTCTGATTTCGTAAACGGAGCTTTACCATCCATAAGAACATTAGATGCACAGATAAGCTATAAGCTTCTCAAAATAAAATCTGTTATAAAAATAGGCGCAACCAATTTATTAAATCAATATTATACCGATGGCGTCGGCAACTCCGATGTTGGCGGATTATATTACGTTGGCTTTGCTTATAACGTATTCTAACATTGATGCGTAACCGAAATTGAAAAAAACAAAATTTGCTATTATGAAACATGTAAATAATAAATGGAAAATTAATTCGCTGATTATTATTTTATCAGTAATCATCTGCGTATCGTGTAATAAAGATTTTGAACAAGTTCCCGCGCCAACGGTAACTCCGCCAGCAGGGCAAACAATTGGTCAAATCATCAGCGCCGGATCAAACTATACAATTCTGCAGGCTGCAATCGCAAAAGCGGGCTTAGGATCAATTCTCGATTCAAGCAATAACAGTCTTACTTTGTTTGCGCCGGATGATGATGCGTTTGCATTTTCCGGCATCACTTCTGTAACAATAGATGAGTTGCCTGTAAGCACAATACAACAAATATTGAGTTATCATATTATTCCAAACGCATTGCCTTCCGCTTCTATTTCAAATGCTTTTCCCAACACACAAATGCCAACGCTGCTGGAACTCGATCCAACAAATCCATTATTCAGAGCGAGCGTGTTTCCCGGAAAAACTTCGGGCGGACAATTTTATGTAAATAATATTCCTGTTACAGTTGCAGATCAAAAAGCATCAAACGGAGTGATACATAATGTAGCGGCTGTACTTACTCCACCTTCGGAATTACTTGCACAAATAATTTACGGAGATACAAGCCTTACTTTTTTCAGCGCAGCAATTGCGCGCGCAGACAGCGGACAAGTTGGGTTGAACCGGTTTGATTCTTTATTAAAATATCCATTCGTTAATATGACGGTGCTTGCGCCAAACAATGCAGCATTTCAAACTATATTGTATGAAGAAATTTACGGAACGCTTTTACAGGAAGGAGTTCCATCGGGAACAGCAGCGGCAGAGGCTTCGGCGCTTTCATCATCGCCAGATGTTTTCAGCAATCCGGCATTATACAGTGTGTTAACTGCAGCAACAGTCCAGGGAATTGTTGCTTATCATTTTCTTGCTGTGCTGGCAGACGGTTCATACCAACCGCTCGACAGAGTTTTTTCTCCAAACTTTTCTTCAACACCAGGATCGTTTGTAACAACATTAGTTAACAACGCATATCCAACACATCCGGGAATTATGGCGCAGGCAACTTTTACCGGGCCATTTGTAACTGGTTTACAATTTACAGGGTTAGGAACTTTCCCGCCCGGTGGAACACCTTATAGCGGGCCCGCAGCAAACACAGTTAAGTTTGATGAAATAGGTGTGAACGGTGTTGTGCACGTTATTGATAAAGTGTTACTGCCGCAGTAAAATAAGGAATAAGAAATTTGAGATTTGAGATTTGAAATTGCAGAGCGCAATTACTTTCTGATTTCTTATTATTTATTTCTTATTTCCAATCTCTCATCCCCGCAGCAAATGAATTTCCATTGAGCATTTGTTATTAACTTCAACTTCAGTTTTTGGTTGACGTAAGAAATCAAAACAAATAAATCAACCGCAGCTATATGACCAATGACACCATTGCTGTTCTTGCCAATCTTGCACTCGCATTATCTTTTGTGGTAGGGCTTATATTCGGGATTGCACAAGTGAGAACAGCCACGCGCGACCGCAGGGAACGTTTAACGCTGGAAACCCTGCGCAATTACCAATCGCGTGAATTCTGTGAAATCATGTTTAAGATCAGCGCGTATAATATTCCTGCTACATACGAAGAATGGGTGAAACTTCCGGAGAATGATCAGATAATGTTTCTCCAGTTCACACAGGAAATGGAATCACTCGGTATTCTTGTTGCAGAACGATTCATTAATATTAATCTCGTAGATAAAACTCTCGGTTCATTTGTGACTTCATCGTGGGAAAAATTCAAAACTCCTATTGTAGATATAAGAGAAAAACGGGAAGATGTTTTTCTCTGCGAATATTTTCAATGGCTTGCAGAGCGGCTTGATGAGCGAATGAAAATGAATCCGCGAATACCTTTTCACGAACAAAAAAAATCGCGTATACATTTGTAAATTGCGAACGGATAAAAGATCATTGATAAAAAATACAAGCAATGACAAACCTCAACTTTATATCTCCTTCTTTTATTGTTGCAAATTTAAAAACCTCCGTCTCATTCTATATAGATAAACTCGGATTTAAAGTCCGGCATATCGGTCCGGATGAAGATCCTTTTTGGGCTATTGTTGGTCGCGACAATATTTCTGTTTTTCTCAAGGCAATTGCTGATGACATAAAACCAATTCCCAATCACACACGTCACCAATGGGCGCGATGGGACGCTTATATTTCTACCGAAGAGCCAGATATGTTGTTTGAAGAATATCGTTCGAAAGATGTAACGTTTCACCAATCTATTAAAGATGACGGTGATGGTTTACGCGGATTTGAAATTGCCGATGCCGATGGATATATTTTATTTTTCGGGCGACCGAATTCGGAAAATAAGAAATGAGGAATTAGAAATTTGAAATTTGAAATTGCGGAGAGCGATTACTTTTTCATTTCTTACTTTGTAAATGATTCCCGCCTGCGCGGGAATGACGGTGAGTGCGTAAATAATTTTAAACAACAATAATTTTATAGTTTATCAGCGAGTTTCCGTCATGCCTGCGAAGGCAGGCATCTGCTTATCTTTGATTGTGTTAATACTCCGCAAATAGACAATGATTATAAAAGCCGTCATACTAATTATAATAGACATAGCTATTGTACTGTATTTAGGTAGAAAACTCTTTAAAAACTATTCCAATTTTATAAAAGAAATATCTTGGTTCATGTTACCCACATGGTATGTAGATTTTAAAACTCCAAATAATGACAAAGGCAGTTTATTGTCGTTTGCTAAGCTGCTAATAATAGTAGTAGTATTGGGTGCTGTTGCTGCTCTTGAAAAATTATTGTTTTATTAAAATGCGCAATGCAGTTTTAACAATAACGAAAAGGATGTTTGATTACCTTGTTAAAAAAAATGTACCGTCAAATAATAATCTCATCAATTATACTTTCGGTAAACACAATCTCCGCGCAAAGCAACATTGATAGTTTTCTTCTCACTCTCCATAATAAAGATGTTAGGTTTGCTATTGCTATCGTCGAACCAAAACAATGGTTCGATAGCGCAACAGGAAAGTTTAATCATTCAACTTTACAGCCGCAAGTATGGTCGGTAAATTTATATTGGATTAGCGAGAATTTCCCTAAATATCTATTGGTTCAAAAGCTGGTTAAATTATTAGATGATACAGCAAGAGACTGGTACGCAAATCTTTTACTATTCTCTCTTACCGGAGCACAAATTCCTGTAAACTCAACCGGATTTAGGTTTTTCAAAATTGATACACGAGAAAAATGGTTGCAGCGAAGTTCAGAGAATACAGAAATTACTTACAAAGAAATGGATGCAGTAATGTGGCGAAATTATTTATCAAGAATTTCCCCGAGTTCCCCATAAACAATTTTAAACAGCATTAATTTTCTCAAACAAAAAAGCCCTGAATAAAATATTCAGAGCCTTGTTGAATCTGGTATCGGCCGTGTTCAATACCTAAAGATAAGTTGTTTACACATTTATTGGTGTTAATTGAATTAAAAATTAAAAAGCCAGCGTAAGCTGGCCTGTGGGCTTTTCATAGTCTGATTATTCGTTATTTATTGAATAATCAGCGAAAGTGGCTCCGTGTAAGCTATTTGTTGTCCGGTGCCTATTGCGGCTACGCGAAACCAGGTTTTTTTTCCCGATTGCAAATTGCTAAAAGTACAGGTGCGCGTGCTAACATATTTACTCTGCCACACACTTGCGTCTGTTATTGGGTCGGCTGTATATTGATGCAGGTAAGTTTTCACGTTCCTCACTCCGCTAATGCTTGTAATCGCCTCCCCGGCGTTGATGCCGTTTGTAACTTTAAAATTTTTTGGCTCCGCTAACGGAAGCGCACTTGCATTGTCTTTAGTAGTGTCAAAACCGGCGCTCATAATTACTGTCTTGTCACCGTTAGCAATAAAATTTACATAGGCCGCCAAACTTCTCAGTATTGCGATCAGCGCTTCTTTTTTTGCATTTTTAATTGCAACTTCTACTTTACCCCTGTTTTGCGCCAAGGATAATGCGTTGGAGTAATCTGCAATTGCCGCGCTTACATCTTTAAGCGCAGGTGTAGGCGTTGGGAAATTGCTGTTGCCCGTCATAGCTGCAACAATGGAAAGGGCTTTTGTTTCAAGGTCTGCATCGGAGAGTCTTGTCCAATCCAAAAACGATTTTTACGATCTTCATAAAATAAGGTTTTAATGATTAAGGGATATGATACCACTTGCTGCTAAAAACATTTTACGCAAATGTTTTATTGTTTTTAGCTTGTAGAAAGACAACTACAAGATTTTATAAGAAGATGATTATCTAAAAAAAATCTGCATTTATTTCTCGCAGATGTGTGATGACTTCTCGAAGATGTGCATCCACTTCTCAAAGTTCTTCATCAACTTCTCGAAGTTCTGCATCAACTTCTCAAAGTTCTTCGTCAACTTCTCAAAGTTCTTCGTCAACTTCTCGAAGTTCTTCGTCGACTTCTCGATGAAGTGCGTTGACTTCATGATGAAGTGCGTTGACTTCACGATGATCTGTGTCGACTTCATGATGATCTGCGACGATTTTTATTAAATACTCAATGAGTTTATTTTAATGTGAAATGACTTTAAATAAATAACAGATTGAAGTTATCCTAATATGAGTCCGCATATTTTTTCTATACTAACGTTAATGTATATGCAAAACAAACAAAGTCAAAAATTAAAATAAAATTGTTTTGTAAACTTGCATCGCTAATAAGTTTCTTATATTTTTAATAGCAACCCTATCCCATGAATGAATTTTTCAAAAAATTTTTTCGCAACCCGAAAAAAGATAAAAATGATAATTCACCGGGTAATGCAAAATTACTTAGCCTGATTTATGATTATATTAAAGATAAAAATGCGCCTGATAACACAAAACTGCTTAAACTCATTAACGATTATACTAAAGATTATAAGTACGAAAATTATACAAAAATTATTGCTGAATTAAAAGAGGGCGATGCAGATCTTCTTTTGCCTGTGTACAATAAAACCAGCACACATATTTCCGGGTGGACGCCTGCGCCGGAAGGATACTCCATAAAATCGGGAATTTATTTTGTTAATGAAATAACAACAGTTGCAGCATTTACAAGTAAAGAAACACTTTTTGCCTGGGCACAAAAACCAGCTCCTTATATTGAATTACTTTCAAAAACAGTTATAGAAATGTGTGAAGCAAATGAAATTAAACAAATTATTATAGACAGTAAATTGCCGATAATGATAACTTTTAAAAATGATGAATAAAAAATTCCTGCAAAAAAAAGAAATAAGAAATTGTGCATAGCGCAATTACTTTCTTATTTCTTATTTATTCCTCCAAAATCATTCATTCAGGTTCTGCTGTATAAGTATTTTTATACGCGCAGGGGTTACTAAAAGGTGTAGCTAATTCCAAAACCAATTGTGTTGTTGTTTGGGAACTAATAATAGAGCCGGGAACAAATAAGAAGTTTTTAACGGAGTCGGGAGCGTTAAGATTTATGTTCAATATTTTGCCGTAAGATTGCTGTGTTACAATATAAGTACCCGAATAATGCCTTTGTGTATCTCCAACCGCGCCAAATAAATCTACCTGTCCGTTTAATGAAAAAACAAGCGTCTCATTTTCATTAGTAGTAATTGTATCTGTGCAGGAGTTACAAACACAAATTTTTGTGAGCACCCATTTTCCTGCTAATGCGGAATTTTCGAATGCTTTTTTTGAACAGGAAAAAAACATTGCCATCCAAAACATAACGCAGAAAAGAAAACAGTTTTTCATTAATACTATTTTATCCGGCTGACAAAGTAACTGTATGAATCGTTGCATGCATATTAAATAAAGAATGAGAAAGTACAGAGAGCGCAATTACTTTCTCATTTCTTATTTATTATTATATATTATTATTTATTTCATATTTCTTTCCTTCTTATTTTTTATTTTTTACTTCTTATTTACAATTTATTTCCTTCCCGTTTCTTATTTTTACAACATTGTAAAACCCTAAACCCCATCCCGATGAAAGAAGAACTTATTAAGCTTCTCGATTCTATATTTCCGCTTTCCGACGAATTAAAAACACAGCTTTCTTTCTATCTAAAATCTGAACAGGTAAGAAAGAAAATGCATTTGCTCAAAGAAGGGCAAGTTTGCAATTACATTTATTTTATTCAGCAAGGTTTGGTAAGAAGTTATTATATCCGCGATGCAAATGAAGTTAATTGCTGGTTTATGAAAGAAGGTGATATAATTATTTCCGTAGATAGTTTTTATAAGAAAAAACCAAGCCTGGAATATATACAGGCAATTGAAGACACTACTGTTTATTTTATTCATTACGATGAACTGCAACTTCTTTACAAAAGATTTATGGAGTTTAACGTTGTAGGCAGAGTGCTCACGGAAAAATATTACCAGCTTAGTGAAGAAAGACTTTTATCTATGAGAAAACAAAAAGCTTCTGAACGATATGAATTTTTGGTTGCGCATCATCCGGCAATAGTAGAAAGAGTTCCGAAAAAATATATCGCGTCTTATTTAGGCATTACCGTTGAAACGCTGGGGAGAATAAAATAGCTATGAAGTATGAAGTATGAGCTATGAGCTGTGAGCTAACAGCTAATGGCTATTAGCTATCTGTTTTATTCTTAATTTTACATTCTACTCCTGACAGCAAGCCTACAAGTACCCGACAAACACGATCAATAAATTCAGATAAATACTTAAAACAACAATTATGAAAAAGCATTCCATCGGCTTGGTGTTAATTTGTATTTCGTGCATTCTTACATCTGCGGCATTTAGTCAAAATAATATTTTTATAGGTGTGAAAGGCGGGTTAAGTATTCCAAACTTAACGGCAGGATCAGATAATCAAAATCCGCTTTCCGATGGCTTTAGTTCCAGGCTCGGCGCAGACTTTGGCGTATTTGCAGAATACCCGATAAACAAATGGCTTTCTATTCAACACGAAATAGATTACTCTGCGCAAGGCGGCAAGCACAACGGATTACAGGCAGTGCCCGATCCATATTCTTCAACACCGCCATATTTTTATGCAAACTTTAAAAACGAAGCGCGATTAAATTACTTACTCATACCTGTTACCGCAAAATTTAATTTCTCTCTTTCTCCAAAGTTTAAGCTTTTCGTAAATGCCGGTTTCTTCGCGGGCTTTCTGTTATCTGCAAAAACAGTTTCAACAGGCAGCAGTTATCTTTACGAAGACCCGCAGGGAACACAACCGGTTAGTCCGGGCGCTGAATCGTTCGACACTACGCAGAACATAAAAAGCAGCGTTAATACATTTAATGCAGGTGTTATAGGAGGGGTGGGAATTTCTTATACAGTAGCTACGGGTAGAATATTTATTGAAGGCGGTGGAAATTATGGATTCATTAATATTCAGAAATACGCAGCAGACGGTAAAAATTATACCGGCGCAGCAACAATTCATATCGGCTACGAATATGCGTTGATGTGCAAGAAAAAGAAATAGGAGAGAAGGGAGATAGGAGATAGGAGATAGAAAATAAGAAATTTGAAATAAGGAATGAGAAATAGAAAGTGAGGAGAGCGATTACTTTTTAATTTTTACTTTTCCCTTTTTACTTATCTTCTCACACATTAAACCGGAAGTGCATCACGTCGCCATCTTTCACAACATATTCTTTTCCTTCAATTCTTAGCTTTCCGTTTTCTCTGCATACGGCTTCAGAACCGTACTGAATAAAATCATTATAGCTTATAACTTCCGCTTTTATAAATCCTTTTTCAAAATCAGTATGAATAACACTTGCAGCCTGCGGAGCTTTCCATCCTTCATGGATCGTCCACGCGCGCACTTCCATTTCTCCGGCAGTGAAGTAAGTTAACAGGTTGAGAAGTTTATAGGTCGAGCTGATGAGTTTGTTCAACGCAGGTTCTTTCATTTTATATTCTTCCATAAATATTTTCCTGTCGTCTTCATCTTCCATCTCTGCAATCTGCGCTTCAATGGAATTATTCATGATGATCATCTGCGCATTTTCTCCGGTTATGGATTGCCGTAAGATGTCGGAAAATTTGTTTCCGGTTTGCATACTTGCTTCGTCAACATTGGCAACATATAAAACGGGTTTATCAGTTAGCAAAAACAAATCTGCAATTGCAGTTTTTTCTTCTTTACTTAAATTCAACTCACGAATGCTTTTTCCTTTTTCCAAGTGTTCTTTACAAATCTTCAGTGTTTCATATTCTGCTTTTGCTTTTGCGTCTGCAGTTCTTAATAATTTTTCCGCGCGTTGTAATTTTTTATCTACGCTTTCTAAATCTTTCAACTGAAGTTCTGTATCGATAATTTCTTTATCGCTCACCGGGTTTATTTCGCCTTCATCGCGCAAAATATTTTCATCTTCAAAACATCTTACCACATGCACAATCGCATCAACTTCTCTTATGTTCGCTAAAAATTTATTTCCTAATCCTTCGCCTTTGCTCGCGCCTCTTACCAAACCGGCGATATCAACAATTTCTATTTGCGTAGGAACGATGCGTTGCGGTTTTACGAGCTCAGCCAATTTATTCAATCGTTCGTCGGGAACGTTCACCAATCCTACGTTTGGCTCGATGGTACAAAAACGATAATTACTTGCCTGCGCTTTTGCGCTGTTGCTAACGGCATTGAACAATGTAGATTTTCCTACATTCGGTAACCCAACAATTCCTGCTTGTAAAGCCATACGGAGATGATAATTTTTTGAGGCGCAAAGGTAATCAGAAATGATTTATGTGCTCTATAAATTATCTGCAGGAATGTTTTGAAGTATTAATTATGAGGTTCTCAATTATCAATTATTAATTATCAATTATTAATTTACATTCACAATATGGCATTAAGCAGAATATGGAGCGCGTTCATCATTGTTGCAATTGTTGTTGCAGCAATAAAATGTTTTTTCTTCGGCAACACAGAAATTTTTAACTGGATGGTTACCGGCAAAGCAGATGACCCAGCTAACCTTACAAAAGCAGATGGCATTTTTGAAACCTGTTGGACATCCGTAAACATCGCACTGAAATTAATCGGCATCATGGCTTTGTTTCTCGGTTTTATGAACATTGCAGAAAAAGCAGGCGGAATAAGAGTTCTGTCAAAAGTTATAGGTCCGTTCTTTTCAAGATTATTTCCCGAGGTTCCGAAAAACCATCCTGTATTCGGGCACATGATGATGAATTTCTCCGCTAATCTTTTAGGATTAGATAATGCTGCAACTCCATTCGGATTAAAAACGATGGAAAGTTTGCAGGAATTAAATCCGAGCAAAACAACTGCATCTAACTCGCAGATAATGTTTTTGAGTTTGCATGCTTCAGGCTTTAATATAATTCCTGTTGCAGTGATTGCAGCGCGCGCTTCGATGAAAGCAGCTAACCCTGTTGATATTTTTGTTCCTTGTCTCATTGCAACCTTCGCCGCAACATTAGCAGCGATAATTGTTGTTTCAATAAAACAAAAAATAAATTTATTTCAACCGGTTATCATAGGTTGGTTGTTTGGAATAACTTCTTTAATAACAATATTGGTTTTATATCTTTCGCGGTTGAACGCAACTGCTGTTCAATCTTTTTCATCGGTGCTGAGCAATGGATTGATACTGCTGATTTTTCTTTTAATTATTCTCGGCGCTTTGTACAAAAAAATAAATTTGTTTGAAGCATTTGTTGATGGTGCAAAAAGCGGTTTTGAAATTGCAATAAAAATAATTCCTTATCTCGTTGGGATGCTTGTTGCAATAAGTATGTTGCGCACCAGCGGAACTTTTGACGTGATAATTAACAGCGTTAAACATTTATTTGCATTGATGGGAGCGGACACAAGATTTGTCGATGGCTTGCCAACCGCTTTGGTAAGACCTATGAGTGGCGCAGCTTCCCGCGGAATGATGTTTGATACGATGAAAACTTTTTCTCCGGATTCTTTTGCCGGAAGATTGTCTTGCATTTTACAAGGTTCTTCCGATACTACATTTTATGTTGTTGCAGTTTATTTCGGCGCAGTGAGCATTAAGAATACACGCTACTCTATCGGCGCGATGTTATTTGCAGATTTGATTGGCGTGATAGTTTCTATTTTGGTTTGCTATTTATTTTTTGGATAACACCAATTGAAGAACACGAATTACACGAATTGGAGCGAATTATATTTTCGGTTATGCTTTACCGTCAGTCGTCACTTCAGACTTCAGACTTCTTACTTCAGACTTCAGACCTCTGACTCCCGACTTCCTAAAAAGTAAATCGTGCTGTTAACCCAAATGCGTCGGGAACAAAATTGATATCGGGAATAATATCGAGTTCGGGTTTCCAGTCGAGAGAAAGATTTATAGGTGCGTTTTGAAATTTATAATCAATGCCGATAACGCCGGTTGGTCCAACAAATGTTGTATTGCTTTCTGAACCGATGTATGCGCCGCCGCCATAAAACCATGTGAATGCCGGAGTAGCGCCGATGAGTTGATGCACTTCATATAATCCACCGATGCCGAAACGCGGCCCGAAAGAAAGGAGACCTTCAATTGCATCTCTATCGTTCATAAAATATTTTACGGAGACTGAATTAGACAATGTTGGAGAGGACGTGCTGAAACGAATTCCGATCGCCACTTTATAATCCTGCGCAAACACATTATTGGCGGAGGTTGCAGCGATGATGACTGTTAGAACAAGAAATATTTTTCGCATATTCATGATTGTTTATTGCGAACAGAACGAAAATAATGCCAGGGTATTTGAATATGGTGTGTTACAAGTTTCTTAAAAAAGTATGAGGTATGAAGTCAGAAGTACGAACTATGAAGTGTGAAAAAGTGATTTTCAAGATTATTTTATTTCATACCTCATACCTCATACCTCATACTTATTGAAAAAGTTCCGCCTTCGTCTTTGGTCTTCTCTTTTCATACCATTTAAAGTTGCGGAGTTTCAGATCTTCAAGGTCTGTTCCGCGAACTGGAAGCATCACGCCTTCCACATCATTTCGCAATACCACTTTATTTAATTTTCTATCTTCAAAATATATGTCGATAACATCGGCTTTTGTTACTTTATTAATTCCAACAAGCGCTTTGTTATCATCCGTTGCATAATAAACACTTTCCGCATTTCCCTTCGCGCGCATATTATCCAGCACGCCATCTTTAAAATATCCGTTGATGGTTTTTCCTTTTATCTGGTTAAACATATTTTCTCCATACTTATCAATCGCCATTGCATTTTCAAAAACAAACATTCGCTTTGGTTTTTTATTTTTCGTGTACAGATAAATAGTATCGCCGGTTATCTGATCGCCATTAGCCCAAACAACCGGGTTGGTGAAAAGCTGAAAAACAGAATCTTTTCCTGAATAAAACATACTATCTGCAACAGCTTGCAATGAATCTGAAAAAATGCGAACGTGATGAAAGCCCTGGATATAACGCCTGCTGGTGTCATTATCTTTTTGCATATTGATGGTCGTTATATTTTTCAATGTGTCTTTATTACTATTTGCGCTATCCATAAAAACAGAGTCTTTCAGCCTCGAAGAAAAAAAAGTATCCGCTGCAATATAGAGTGAATCATTATCCTGCTTTAAAATCAAAACTGGTTTTTGTGTGGCAAGAAAAGTGTTTTGCTTTCGGTTGGAGATAAGATAATTGCCAATTACGGTAACACCTTGTGATGTGTCTTTGAATATCGCGTTTCCTGTTGCGATACTTATGCCAGTGCTGTCGTCAAATTGTACATCATCACCGATGATCTGTTGTGCCCCGTTATTTATGATCGGGCGCCTGGTCAAATGCGCGCTGTGTTTTTTCATATCATAGGTTCCATCTTTTGTATAAGTAACATTTCCTGCGCTGTCTTTGATATAAGTGGGGGAAATAAATGTGGCAAGCTTTGTTTCGGTGTTGTATAAAAGTGAATCGGCAGTGAGATGTGAGTTCGGATCATTCATCACCACATTGTTTCTGAAATAAACATCTTTTGTCTCCTCGTAATAAGTGCCGGATTTGCTGGTGAGCACACTTGAATCTGTAACAACTTTTCCACCATCTTCATAAATTCCGACTTTCTGATTCAAATCATATTGAAGATCGTTGGTGAACAGAGAATTTTTGCCATCAAATAATTTCACATCTTTTTTAAAATACACGTATTTTTTATCAACGAGATATTTCAGATACTGAGAATTAATGTTGGTAATGTTTGATGTTGTCGTGTTGCTTTTACTAACGTCGATAATTTTTGCATTGCCGAATGCTTCGAGATAATTCATCTTCTGATTCATCACCATACTGTCGCAAAAAAAATCTGTACTATCTTCTCTTAGATGAACATGGCCGATCAAAAATATCAGTTCTGTTGTTGAATCTATTTTTTTATACTTATAATTATCTGCATTAATTATTTTAATTAACCGCACGGAGTCTTTGCCGTTGCCTTTAAAAGCAACCTGTCCCTGCGAAAATATATTTGTAGCAATACAGGAAGTGATTATTAAAAGAAGAAGAAATTTCCTCATGAATTATTTATTCCCCGATTTTGATGCGGAGTCGGATAGTGGTGAAGTTAGATAACCATTCTTATCTTTTTTTCCGAACACGGAAATATTAACGTAGCGTTTAGGATGCACACGAAAATCATCTAACAAAATATTCAGGCTTCGTGATGTGCTTTCTAAATTCTGATATAATTTTTTATCGTTCAGCAACAATCCGAGCGAGCCGTTGTTGCTGTTCACTTTTGCGAGAGTGGTTTTTAATTCATTCATTGTTGATTGTAATGTTGCAACAGTTTCTTCAATTTTTGCATTGGCAAGTTGTGTGCTTACTTTTTGCATGTTATCCATTGTTTTATTTATCTGCGGTGTGTTATTAGCTAAACTGTGGGTGAATGTGTCGAGATTTTTTAATGAATGCGCAAGCGCACCGGTTTGCATGTTCAGCATTGCTTCGAGCGATGCGGATGAAGCTGCGATATGCGTAAAAATTGAACTGAAATTATTTTTTGTTTTTGGATCGAATAAACTGCCCACAACTTCTACCAATGAATCGAGCGATTCTAAAGTTCCGCTTAATTTTGCAACGATAGGATTAATATTATCCTGAATCTGCGATACTAATCCCATTACCTGTTTTGTAGCAATCGTATCTCCATCTTTTAAATAATCTGTTGCATCGCCTTTATTAATAACAATAGCGGTTGAAGTAATTATACCCGGACTGATTTGCGCCACAGAATTTTTAGGAATATGAATATCTTTTTTTAAGGTGATGACAACTAAAATTCCGTTTACATCTTTATCCATTTCCCGAATATCAGAAACTGTGCCGATAGATAATCCATTTATAAGAACTGCGTTGGAAACCTCCATTCCCTCCACACTTTTAAAAACGCCGTATATTTTTTTAGAATGATCGAACAAACTTTTGCCTTTGAGAAAATTAAAACCTAAAATCAGCAGGGTAATGGATACAGCCGCTAATACGCCAATTTTGGTTTCATTAGAAATTTTCATCTGTTTATCGTTTGTTTTTATAAAGAACGAAGATAAGTTGATTGGGCGAATTGTTGATTAAGTTGAAATGTTGAATAGAGAATAGAGAAGATAGAAGATAGAATTTTATAAAATCTTACATTCTTCAACCAATCAACAATTCAACCATTCAATACTTCAACCTATTTACTCGTATCACTCGAAACAGCAGCGCTCACTCTTGTTCCTTCAATTTGCAGTTTGTATCTTTTTAATGCGTTGATGATATCCTGAACAACTTCATCTTGCCCGTCATCGCTGTTCAAATATTCTTCTTCTTCTTTATTGGTTAGATATCCTGTTTCTATAAGCACGCTTGGCATTCCGGTAGCCTGAAGAACCTGGATGCCTTTATCTCTTTGCTTAACTCCCCAGGTTCTGCGCCCGGCTTTTTGAAACTCATCATTTACAATTGAAGCAAATATTGCGCTTTTTCTGAAATATTTTTGTTCGTATAGCTGAGCGCGGATCTTTGCCTCGGGCGATTCCGTATCCCAGTCAACATTGCCGGTGCTGTCTTCAAATTCTTCGCCGCCGCCTTCATCATTAATGGCATTAACTTTTTCGGATGTTTTTTCTGCTTTCCAGATGTAAGGAGTAACGCCTGTCATCATATTTTTTACCCAATAAGATTCATAGATCGGAGCGTTAACCATTTTCTTTCTTTTCTTTTTTCCTTTTCCTACATATTCCAATTTCTTTTTGTGGCCGATAACCCGCTTCATATAATAGCCGCCCGGAGGTTTTGGAGTCGCATCGCAATGTATGCTGATAAATAAATCTCCTTTTGCCTGGTTAGCGATCTCTGCGCGGTTATGTAAATCTTCACTAAGTGTGGTAGCATTTTCTACTGAGCCGGGAGCGGTTCTGGTATAAACAACTTTAACATCAGGAAATTCTTTTTTTATTGCCTCTCCTAATTTCAAAGCAATTTCGAGAGTAACATCTTCTTCTTTTGAAATTAATCCTTTTGTTCCGTGAAATCTGCCGCCGTGCCCCGCATCCACAATAATTGTGTGAAGTCCCGGTTTTTGAACTGGCTGCGTATCTTTTTTAAATGAAATCATAAAACACATCAAAGCGGGAGCGAGAAGAGCAGCCATTCTTTTAACCATAGTGTCTTTGTTTTTAACAGGTAGTAGTAATATCTTCACAAAATCTTAATGGTGTAATAGTTATTTTTGCGTTGCTTTTATAACGGAACATCAATTTTTATTTGTACTACATTTCAACATACTAGTACTTTCTGACCTTGAAAACTTATTTACCGATCAATAACCAGTATGTATAATAACGTACGCAAAATTAGTTCAAAATATTTTCCGGCATTTGTTTTTGGTGCGTTATTCTTTATGGTAACGAACATCAGTAGCGCAAATTATAATTCTCACTATAATTTTTACAAAACCTTAACTGCAACAAGCGACACTGTTCCTTTGATCGATCTTTCCAATGTTAAAATTGTAAGAGATACATCCTTCCAAAAAACAGACACGATCGACAACAAATTGTTGCATGAAGTGCTTTACTATTCGATGGGATCGAGAGCAGATACATTTGATATAAAAATATCGAAAGATTCTATTGATGCTCCAATTAATTACAGCGCGGCTGATTCCATTGTACTTGATGTGCCTACCAACTTAATTACGATGTACAATACCGCAAATGCGAAACATAAAGATCTTTCTCTCGATGCGTATAAAATCCAAATGGATCAGCAAAAGCAAATTGTAACGGCTACCTATACAACAGACACTGCAAATAAAATGATCGGCAAACCTAAAATGACACAGGCTAACACGGAAATGGAAGCGGATTCGATCATTTACAATATGAAAACAAACAAGGGAATTACGCGCACTTCGTATACAAAGTCCGGCGAAATGTTTGTGTATGGTGAAGTGATGAAAAAAGTTTCTCCTGATGTATTTTATGCATTGCATGGAAGATTTACCACTTGTAATTTAGACACACCGCATTTTGCCTTTCGGGCTAATAAAATGAAAGTGATAAATAATAAGATGGCAATTTCCGGACCTGTGCATCCGGAAATCGAAGGCGTGCCGTTGCCTATTTATCTTCCGTTTGGTTTTTTTCCGATCACCGAAGGAAGACACTCTGGATTATTACCTCCGAATTTTGTGCAGAGCGAACAATTCGGATTAGGTTTAGAGGGACTGGGTTATTACAAAGTGCTCAGCGATAATTTTGATATAACAACACGAGTAAATTTATATTCTTACGGAGGATATAATTTTTATTTGACACCTACATACAAAGTTCGCTATCATTACAGCGGGCAACTGAATTTTGCATTTCAGAATACTAAAACATTAAGCACCTCCGGCAAAACGGAGTTTGATGAAAGTAAAACATTTAATCTTTCGTGGAGTCATACCATGGATAGCAAAGCAAGACCAGGCACAACATTTTCTGCCAGCGTGAATGTTGCATCATCAAAATATAATTCGCTTGTGTACACAAGTCCCACAACAAATTTTACAAACTCGCTCAATTCTTCTATTAATTATTCAAAAACGTGGGATGGTAAATATAATTTAACAGTAAGCGCCAGCCATAACCAAAACAGCGTAACGCGTTTGTTTAATGTTAACCTGCCTAACGTAAGTTTTACTGCTACCACAATTTATCCGTTTCAGAAAGAAGATTTTGTAGGCACTCCAAAATGGTACGAAAAATTAGGTGTAGGATTGAGCAGCACATTTGCTAATCAAACCAGTTTTTATGATACGGCATTTAACTTTAAAAGAATAATTGACACTGCAAGGTTTGGCGCACATCACAGCATTCCGATAACACTCTCTCTTCCGCAAATAGGCGCGTTACAAATTGCGCCGGGAATCAGTTTTCAACAAAATTGGTTTTCGAAAAAATCTATTTACGCATGGGATTATAATGCCAACAAAATTGATACAACATTTCAAAAAGGTTTTTATACGGAAAACAGCGCATCGTTCAGTTTAAGTTTGAGCACAGCGATATTCGGAACATTCACAAAATTTGGAAAGGACAGTAAACTTGCAGGCATTCATCATGTAATTCGCCCAACAATATCTATATCGTATTCGCCGAATCTTGCGGGCAAGGATTATTATAACTTCATTTATTATCCGTACCGATACAAAAATCCTGCAGACACAACAATAAAAACTTACAGGCAATCTTATTTCAATCAATCTATTTACGGGCCGTTTCCTGAAGGAAGATTTGGCGGAATTTCTTTTGGTATAGATAATAGTATCGAAATAAAAGTGCGATCAAAAACAGATACGGCCGACGGGGGATTAAAAAAAATAAAAATAATTGATGGTTTTGGATTTACCGGAAGTTATAATTATCTCGCAGATTCATTTAAATTATCTCCGATCTCATTTTATTTCAGAAGCACTTTATTTGGAAAGATAAATATTACGGGTGGAGCTACGTTAGATCCATATGTAACAGATTCGGTGGGAAACAAAAGAAATATTTATGCATGGGATAATCCGCTCGATAAGAAATTTTCTCTCGGAAGAATCACGAATGGAAACTTAGCTATTTCAACCAGTTTGAAAAGCAAACCTAAGGATCCGAAAAAAGAAGAAGACAAGCAAACTGAACAATCCGATCAAATACCTATGACGCCTGAAGAACAGCAATCTCAATTGGATTATATACGAAATCATCCCGGAGAATTTGCAGATTTTAATATTGCATGGTCACTGAATCTTTCTTATTCATTAAATTTTGTGAGCACGCTAAAGCCCGATTTAAGTGGTTATGCAACACAAATAATTTCGGGGTTAAACTGGAGCGGCGATTTTAATTTAACCGAAAAATGGAAAATAACGATGACTGCTTTTTACGATGTAACACATGCACAACTTAACGCAGTTCAGTTAGGTATTGCGCGCGACATGCATTGCTGGCAAATGTCAATTAATGTAACACCGGTGGGTCCGTATCGCTCATTCAGTATCAATTTAAGTCCGAAGGCAGGTATTCTTCGTGATCTGCACATCAACAAAACGAATTATTTTACGGGAGGATATTAAGCGGGAGGCGGGATACGAGATGCAAGTTGCATCTCGAATCTGGTATCTCGTATCATGCATCACGTATCATGTTCCTCGTAATACGCTTTCATTATATCAAAAATCTTTTTCTTCAAACCGTCTACGTTATCTGTCGATTCAATTTTTACAGCCGGCAAAAAATGCATTGCGATTTTATGCGGCCATAAATAAAAAATTTTATCAGCAGGCATCACTTTTTTAGTATTAAAAATTATAGCGGGGATAATTGAATTTCCTGTATCTATCGCCAATTTGAATGCGCCGTTATGAAAAGATTTGAGAGGTTCATTAGTTCTGTTCCGTGTTCCTTCCGGATAAATGCACATGTGCAAACCCATGTCCAGCACAGCTTTCATCTTTACAAAACTTTCGCTTCGGCTTCGTTCACTTTTTCTGTCAACAAGCACGGTGCCTATATTATACACTAAATTAAAAACAGGAATTTTCGACATTTCAATTTTACCAATTGTTTTATTACCGCCCGGAATACGAGGCGACGTAACTGTTACATCAAAATAAGAATTGTGATTGCACACAACAATATATGTTTCGCCGGGTTTAAAATTTTCCCTGCCTTTTATTTTTAATGAACAACCGATCAGAAAATAAAATACATCCATCCAAACCCGAGAATAAATAACGAAGCGATTTGTTTTAACCGGTTCAGGTTTAAAATAGCAAAACAAAAAAAATGGGATGAGAAACAGAAGCATGGTAATTACAAACATCAATATTCCCCACAGTGCAAGAACGCGCGCGAATATTTCTTTAAAGATTTTCATACCACTAATTACACGAATTTAATCGAATTACACGAATTCATTTTTCGGTTATACATCGCTGTTAGTATATTCCATTATCAATTGTCAATTCTCAATTACAGCCTCCATTCAATCGGATCAATTCCATGCCTTGCCAGATAATCATTTGCTTTCGAAAAATGACGGCAGCCAAAAAAGCCTCTGTCTGCAGAAAATGGCGATGGATGCGCAGCCTTTAAAATTAAATGTTTGCTATCATCAATCATCATTTGTTTTTCCTGTGCAAATTTTCCCCAAAGTAAAAACACAATATTATTTTTTTGCTCAGAAACTATTTTTATAACCGCATCAGTAAATTGTGCCCATCCGATTTTTGCGTGGCTCATAGGTTCGTTCGCTCTCACAGTCAGCGAGGCATTCAATAATAAAACTCCCCGCTCGGCCCAATGAGTAAGGTTGCCGCTTTGCGGAATCGGAATTCCAACATCATTATGTAATTCTTTAAAAATATTAATCAATGACGGCGGTTGTGCTATACCGTTAGGAACAGAAAAACTAAGACCATGAGCCTGCCCCGGACCGTGATAAGGATCCTGTCCGAGTAAAACAATTTTCACTTTGTCAAAAGGCGTAGTATTAAAAGCATTAAAAATAAGCGGACCCGGCGGATAAATTATTTTACCGCCTTTTTTTTCTGCGCGTAAAAAAGAAATGATTTCTAAAAAATATGGTTGAGAAAATTCCTGCTGTAAAACTTTTTTCCAACTTTCTTCAATTTGAACTTCCATTCATTTATCAGTTTGTAGTTTATAGTTCGGAGTTTACAGTTTTCTGGTTTATAGTTTTCAGCCCTTTCATTCTAAATTTTATTATGAATTATAGGTTCTTTATTCCTGCAATTTAAAATTTATTAAAGCATTTTAGAATTTCAAAACTACAAACAGTAAACTCAAAACTACAAACTATCTACACTTCTTCTTTCACAGCTTCTTTATGATATTCATCAATCAGTTTTCTTTGTATTTCAAAAGGAACCGGCGCATACTGATAAAATTCCATTTTAAATTTTGCACGTCCCTGGCTGATTGATCGCAGCGAGGATGAATAGCCATCCATTTCAGCGAGCGGAACTTTTGTTGTTACCTTAGTAAAATGCCCTTCAGCATCCATGCCTTCAATAATTGCACGGCGTGTTTGCAGATCACCGATTATAAAACCGGTGAGTTCATCAGGACATAAAACGCTTACCGTATATATTGGTTCGAGAATTTGCGGATCTGCCTGTTGAAACGCCTGTTTGAAAGCCATCAACCCGGCAAGCTTAAAAGAAATATCATTGGAATCAACAGGATGCATTTTTCCATCGTACACACACACGCGCACGTCTCGTACATACGAGCCCGTTAGTGGACCGATATGCATTTTTTCCATAACGCCTTTTAAAATAGAAGGAAGAAAACGCTGATCAATTGCACCGCCAACAATGCAATTATAAAATACAAGTTTACCACCCCAGTCTAATTTATATTCATCTCTTCCGCGAACAGAAAATCCTTTTGGATCCGGCATACCTTCATACCATGGTTCAACCTGCATATATACTTCACCAAATTGCCCTGCGCCGCCTGATTGTTTTTTATGACGATAATTTGACTGCACAGATTTTCTTATCGTCTCACGGTAAGGGATACGTGTTTTTGTAAATTTAACGCTGAGATTTTTTGAGATATGCTCCAGTTTCCATTTTATCACCGCCAAATGCAGTTCTCCCTGGCAGTGAATAATTGTTTGTTTCAGTTCCTGAGAAACTTCTACAATAACGGTTGGATCTTCTTCCTGCACCTGGTGCAACGCTACGGATAATCTTTCTTCATCGCCTTTTTGTGCAGATTCGATTGCAACACTCATTAACGGCGATGGAAATTCGATAGGAGGTAATTCGTAATTTTTTCCGCGCACATGCAGCGTATTATTTACGTGCGTATGTTTTAATTTGATTGTTGCGCCAATATCGCCTGCAGACAATTCATTAACTGCTGTTCGTTTTACGCCTTCCACAACAAAGAGCTGGTTAAGTTTTTCAGTTACGTTGTTTGATTCGTTCACCAATTCCATTCCTGATTTTATTGTTCCGGAATACACTTTGAAAAAAGACATTTCGCCAACATGCGGCTCAGAAAAAGTTTTGTAAATAAATATACATGGAGGTCCATCTGCATTGCATGGCAAAAATTCTCCCGATTTTGTTTTTTGCGGCGGCATTTCATTTGCACTCGGACAAACATTATCTATAAAACCCATTATGCGCCCGCTTCCCATATTTTTTTTTGCCGACACGCAAAATAATGGAAACAGATCATGATTGATCATCGCTTTTTTCAAACCAATTTTCATTTCATCTTCATCCAATTCTCCTTTATCAAAATATTTTTCCATCAATGTTTCATCGTTCTCAGCAATGGCTTCGATTAATTCTTTGTGTAATTTTTCTGCTTTATCTCTTTCTTCATCGGGTATCGGAAGTTTTTGCGGCTTACCGCCCTGCGCAGGAAATTTGTACATTGTCATCCGCAATACATCAATTATAGAGTCAAATTCCAAACCCTGGTTCAATGGATATTGCACAACCAAAACATTTCTTCCAAAATGATCTTTAGCTTGCTCAACTGTTTTATCAAAATCCGCTTTTTCCTGATCCAATTTATTAACAGCAAAAATCATCGGCGTTTTAAAATGCTCGGTGTATTCCCAAATAATATCGGTGCCCACTTCAACACCAAAATTTGCATTTAACAACATCACTCCAGTATCGGCAACACGAAGCCCCGACAATACTTCGCCTGCAAAATCATCGTAGCCCGGCGAATCAAGAATATTGATTTTATATCCCCGCCACTGTGTGTGCAATAACTTTGAGAAAATGGAATTGCCGCGTTCCTGTTCCAATTCGTAAAAATCGCTGACAGTATTTCTTTCTTCAATGCTTCCACGCCGATTAATAATATCGGCTTCAAATAGCATACATTCGGCTAACGTGGTCTTGCCGGAGCCAGCGTGACCAAGCAGCACAATATTTTTTACGTGAGATGTATCAAAATTAGTCATGGCAAACAATTTTATAGCTTAAGTTAAGAAATACGCACCGATTGAAAAAAGAATTTTAGGAGTTTATGTTACGTTATGATGGTTTTGATTCTGTGTGAACATTGTTTTACTTTTGCAGCCGTTATTCCGGCAACCGGTTACTGGTTACTGGTAACAAGTATGGTCTGGTAGCTCAGTTGGATAGAGCAACTGCCTTCTAAGCAGTAGGTCATTGGTTCGAATCCAATCCAGATCACTTTTACACTTTCAGTTGATTTTACTTCCACACAAGTCATTGATTCTCCGAGTTTATTTTTTCAGTTGATTTCACTTACTCACGGTTTTCGTTCCATTTTGGTTCACAAATGTTTCACCAAAAATCGTAATGTTTCACCAAAATTGTTTTTATGAAAACGTCAGTAATGTTTCTCTTGAGTAAATCAAAGCAGAATGCAAAATCAAAAAAGATCCCTATTTACATCCGCGTTGTCCATAACAGATTAAAAGCAGATGCCCGACTTAATGCAGAGGTATCCGAAGAAGACTTGCCAGACTGGAACCCAGTATCCATGCGGTTTTCAGACAGAGATTCATTAATCAATCAACAATTAAATAACATCGATCTGGCGTTTAGAAAGTTTCTTATTCTTAATGAAACAAGGCTTTCTGAATATACTGCCAAAAACATCCGCGATGTAGTTTTGGGTCTTAATAAGAATCGAAAAGACATCACCGTTGTCGATTTTATTTTCTCTTACTATAACAATATTGTTTCACCAAATCAAAATTTGACAAAAGGTTCCAAGAAAAATTATAAAAAAGCAATTAATCACCTAAACAGATTCATGGCTTTTAAAAAGTCCAAAGGAATTTTAGTTAAAGATGTGGATAATAACTTTGCAAACGCTTTTAAAGATTACCTAGTTGCCAATCATGATAATGTTTTAAAAAAAGCCATGACAGAAGTTTCAGCTTCTGCAAATATTATTAAACTACGAACCATTTTTGATCGTGCTGTTAACGAGAATGTTTTAATCAAAAACCCATTTAAAAGTTTAAAATTAAAAACGAGATCTCCCCATCGAGCAAGATTAAATATCATTCAACTTAAACAAATTGTCGATTTTGATTTGAGTAACTGGCCGAATCTAACTATCTATAGAGACATTTTCCTTTTTTCGATTTTTACAGGATTAGCCTTTCAGGACCTAATGAATTTGAGAAAATCAAATTTGACTTTTTTTGATGATGAAAATATTCTACTAACTATTCAGCGGCAAAAAACAGACATCCAAACTGAACAATATTTAGTTTCTCAAGCTATAGATATTTTTAAACGCTTTTCAGTATTAACGGAGATCCAAATCGGCAATACAATAATGCCAAACCGAAGTAACAAAGAAGTAAATTTGAAAATTAAAATGATTGGTGCGCTAGCGGGCGTGCAGATAAAATTGAGCTCACATATTGGCAGGCATAGTTTTCGTCAATTGCTCGGGGAGGCGGGTTTAGAAGACTCGGCGGTAATAAAGCGAATGATGGGTCAATCGAATCGAAATGATTTGGATTCGGTTTATTACACTATTACAAAATCGAGATTACTTGCTGCTAAAAACAAGTTAGAAGAATATTTAAAAATTAATTTACTATGACTGACAATGAATTTATCGAGTATAATTTTAAAAGAGATAATATCAATTACGATAGATATGTATCTTATTTAAACTACAATGCAAAAATAATACGTGAAGAATTTCTTCAATTCAAATTACCAAAATATCAAGAGTATACCCCTGCGTTTACGAAAAGACAAATAAAATATTATCGCGACTTAAAATTTCATGCTGATGATGCAGTTATAACAAAGTTTAAAGAATTTGGATTCGAAAATGAATTGCTGAGGTGGCTCATTCCTTTAAAGGAATTTGAAGAACGGTTTTCCAGAATAAATAATAAAACTCCGCTAACAATTTTTAGATATTCTTCTCTTTCTCTCATTAATCAGTATTTGGATTCCAAAATGCTCAATGAAATTTATTTAGCTACGAATTGCGTAACAAAATTTAAAGGTCGAGTTGAAATGAATGATTTATATGTTGTGTTGTATACAATTTTTCGAAGAAAGTGTTGCTTTGAAAATAATAATAAAAGAAATAAGGCAAGTGAACCAGAAAAAAAATTTTATTCTTACGTTGATGATCTTACCAAAATGACAAATAGTAAAGTAGAAGCAAAAAAGTTTTTACTTGCTTTTTTTTCTGGAAAAATTGAAAAATATTTTATTTCCCCAATGATCCACAAAGTTTTGTTCAACAATAAATTTTCAATAAAGGAATTGAGTGAACAAAAATGTCTGTGTTATCTCTTTGATCTCTGCAAGCTCATCATGAAGGATCAAGATTTATTAACTGAAGATGAATTTCTTGATACCGATATTGAATATTATAATGGCGATTTTTCAAAGTATCGGGCCGCGCGTCTGAGCAGAATCTTAGGCTTAAAAAATCCTTCGGTTTATAAAAATTGGGACCTTTCTGGTGCATAATTACTTTTTGAAATTATTTTTATTTGCATAATTATTTATTTTATGCAAATAGAAAAAGATAATGTTTCGCTCGATCTCATTGCAAAAGATATTGCAATAATAAAGCAAAAATTAGAATCATTCGAAACTTTGAATCCGATTTCGGCAGAATGGCTGCCTCAAAAAAAGGTGATGCAGTTTCTGAATTATGGGGCAACGCAGATGATTGCTTTCGAAAAAAAAAGTGGCTTAATTGTCAGCAAGATTGGAAAGAGAAAATTCGTAAATGTAAAATCTCTGAATAATATTTTTGAGAAAAATATTTCATCATCAAAATAATATTTTATGAATGATGAATTATCTGAATTTTACACTTTCAAGAAAAATAGAAGATGCATTTTTTGCAAAAAACCAATTCCTGATCAAGAGCATGCATTGCGAAAATACTGCAAAAGAAAAGTGCTTCCCGATGGTAGCATACAGTCCTGTAAAGACGATTGCAATTCCAAATTAAGAAAAGTAAAAAACTTGGCTTATAAAAAAATTGCCGAACACCATAAAGAAATGGACAACCAAATTGAAAGGCTTTTTGAAGCTTACGGTGGCGAAGCAACCCTAGAACTTATTAACCAATATGGAATTGAACTTCACAAGCCTGTTGAATTTAAAAAAGATGAGAAAACAGGCCGCATGACTTTTTACTTTGGGAAATTTGTTGTTGAAGAAATTAATAATGAAAATTATAAAATCAATCGCCATGCCAGGATACTATGATAATTCAAAACTTGTTTCCGCACTTAAGGTGTCAGAAGTTCCAGCCCCTAATAATACCTGGGTTTACTGGTTAATAGGCGGGACAATCGTTATTGGAGCAGTTGTTTTAATTTATGAATTCAGGTCACAGGGGTATTATTTCACCAAGCAAAATTCTGAGGCTTTTCAAAATAGTTCATTTAATAAAATAACGATATAATTATTAATTGCGATCCGTATATAGCGGATCAAAAATTATTAATAAAACTATGTAGGAAGTAATCGTTGTTTTTAGCTTAACTTTTAAGCTAAAAACATTTCGATGAAAAAGATTTTAATAAGAATAATTAAAAACCCAATTCTGATATTGATTATTATGCTAAAGGATTTAATAGACGCCGGAAAACTTATAATAAAAATACAGCCCATTATCAATTTTGATTGGTGGGATTTCATTATCAAATTAATAATAGCCATATTCCTTTGGTATTTAATAAAATTATTTTTTGAACTAAAAAGCGATATTGAGAATTTAAAAACGAAAATTGAATTTGAAACCAAGGCCTCTGCAATATTGGATTATGTCAGAATCAGGCGTTCCTTCATTAAGTCATATAAAGAAGTCGAATTTTTTAGGCTACCTAACGAAACAGAAAAAAATCTTTGGAATAGGCTACCTGAAGGAGGTTTATTAAAACAAGAATTATTAGAAGAATATGAGGAAGCAAAAACATTAATTTTAAATGATATAAAAAATAAGACTTCTCAAGAAATAGACGATTTTCTAAAACCTTTTTTCCCCGACCAAATATTCCAGTAATTTTTACGCGCATAAGAACTTTAGAAATAAAAATGAAAAGAAGCCCAAAACAACATATCAGTTAATTTGATATTTAATAGCTGGAAAATGTGCATCGATCATTTTGGCGGGAAATCCGCACATTCAGGTTCCATTATTGATAGAAATTTTTTCTATGAATGTGTCATAATTGTATCAGAGCCCCATACAACCCTTCCTTTGGAATTCATTTTATAATTTTAGAAAGTCATTTCTCATTTTTGTTACTTCACAAGTCTCTCTTCCCAAGCAATTTTATTTTTTTGATCCGGTACTGCAATTAACAATAATTGTCTCGGTCTTGTAATTCCTACGTATACGATTCGCAATTCTTCTTCGTCATCTGAACGAGCTTTCTCTTTAATTAGAGTCGTGTAATTTTTCCCAATTCCTCTTGTCTTTAAGAACAATAACATTGCTTCAAAAGTTTCACCTTTTACAGAGTGAACGGTTCCGACTGTGTAATTCAATTCGGCAAAATCAGCATAATCCAATGAAAATAATTTTTCAATTGATACAGGTTTGGCATTTTCTACAATCGATAACTTAGGCATTGGATGTTTAAGGATTTGATTGCAAGCATTAATCCATTTTCCTAATTCGCCAGTTGCATGGGGGAACTGCTTTAAAAAAGAATAAATAAAAGAACGATGCTTTATAAATCCGATTTTGTTTATGTAATTTTCAATATCGTTTTTAGTCACAATTGTTGTGTTATTTATTATTTTGAAAATCGCAGTCTCACAAATTTTGAAAGCTTCTTTAAGCAATCCTTTGTTGAAAAGAAAACAGGCATGAGCTATTGGATATGTAAATGAAGAATCTTCAGTCCACAAGAAATTGTCTAAAATTGGATTACCAAGAATATGACTGACAAAATTTTTGCTTCTGCATATTATAGCTACATTTTTTTGATTGATTTCAATATTAACATTTCTGCACTTCTCCAAAAAGTAATCAATACTGTGTTGAATATTTTCTGCATCAAAGATGATTATTTCAGGCTTGATGTCTAATTTTTTTACATTCTCATCAACAGCGACAGAAATATTATCTAATGTTGAAAGATTAAAGGTCGCATTGCAGATTAGTTGCGAACTTCTCCTGTTATCATTAAGTAAAATAGAATTGTCGCGCCAATCATTAAACTTATTCTTGAATAATTTTGGTTTTGCATTATTCCATTCAAAAATCGCCTGGTCGGGATCCCCGACAAGCATGATTTGATTTAGACCGCAGTCACAAAGACAATCAATTATTTTCATTTGAATATCATTTGTATCCTGGGCTTCGTCGAGTATCATTTCAGGAAACCTAGATATGATAGCTCTGCCGATTTGCGGGTATCTTTCCAATATTTGTAAAGAAAAATAGTTAGCATCATGTTGATTTGCGTAACCTAATTTCCAAAATTTATTTTTTACTGATCTAAGGTTTTCAGCATGTTTACTCTCAGTTCCATCATTTTTGTATACTTGTGAGTAAGGGAAAAAAAATGTGCCTTGTATTTCGGGGTAAATCATTTTATTATTTAAGCCAAAACTGACTATATCAAAATACTGATCATAATCGGTATCAAATTTTTTTACGTTCCATGAGCTGTGAGGCTCTCCAACAAGCACGGGCCTCTTGTTGCATTTCATTATCAAATGGCCATGTGGCAGGAAAATATAATTGTTGATAAAGCTATCAATGGTTCCCAAAAAGTGTGGGTAAGCCAAGGAAAAATTAATCCCAAAATGATTATCTAATTTCTCTTCAATTTCTTTCCATGCAACATTCGTAAACGAAATTGCCGCGATTCCATTATATGGACTTTGCCAATGTTGTATCTTATTGGCTAGCCTTGCTGCCACAGAAAAAGTCTTGCCGCTTCCTGGACATGCTCTTACAACCACCTTTCCTTCTTTTTCAAATACGATAATTTTCTGTGTCTCTGAAAGAGTATTAAACATTGAGTCCATTTACAATCCATTTAATGGCATTCTGTATGTATTGTGGAATTACAAAACTATTTCGCAAAGCTGCATTCTGTTCCAGCTCTATTGCTAATGAATGGGCCAATTCTGATTTGGCTTTGTTTGCTTTTACTTTTTCTCCAAACGCAAATGCATAACTTGAAAGAGAATCTCCTGGTTCAATATTAGCGGCTGCTTTAGGCTTTAAATTACCGAAAATGCTCAAAAGAGTTTCTTTGTTATTTCCACACATGAAAAGTTCATATTCAAAAGTTACTTTGCCTAAAAAGATTTTTAGAGAACCTCCTTCTAATTCTAAAGCTTTTTGTGCTCTTGGTGACGCGTCTTCAAACTGTGTCTGCCTGTCATCATCTGTAATTATGGAACACCTAGCGTGTAATCTTTTTAATTCGTTATTACTATTGAACAATTTGGCAAAATGTTCAAAGGCAATTCCATTTATATTTGCAATTTCAATCCCGGCTTTGTCCAGATCGTAATCTTCTCCGATCATTCTTGCGAATACAGGTAAGAGCAATGCCTCAGATATGCCCTCAACCAAAATAACACCATTGGCAAAAAATAATTGCGATTTTGTGACATCAAGAAATTTTTGCAAATATCTTTTATTTTCAAAACTCAATTCCGATTGCACGATCGGTAGTGCGACAATTTTATTTGCTTGATGTTGTAATACAATTATCGAATCAAGATCAGCCTTGGCAGTAATTGTTGGAGAATGCGAAGAAATAAAAATCTGGAAATGTTCTTGATTTAGGGTATGAAGATATTTGAAAAAAATATTTTGTAATTGGGGATGCAAATGTGCTTCGGGTTCTTCAATTAAAAGTGCCATGTATGAGGAGGGTTCTATAGCGGCTCTTTGCTTGAGGTGACCTAAAACAGTAGCAGTATAAATTAAATTGTTGTACCCAAGCCCGTTTTGGTATAGTTCAAAATACTTTTGTTTGGATTCATCACCATTCAAGATTGGAACTTTGAAGACCGGCATTTGCATTCGAATATTCTCAACTATCCGTTTAAATTCAAAAGGTAAAAAATCAAGGCTAACATCCTGCTCCTTGCCTTTTATGCATGTTTCAAATAAATGAGCATTTATTTTGCCTTTTCCATCATTGACTACTTCTGTCCATTCTTCATCTTCATTTAAAGCAGATCGTACTTTTCCAGATAACTCTGTTCTTCTGTTTTCATCAGTAACAAGATTTAAAAATAACTGACCCAATTTATTTCCTCTGATCGGCCTTAAATGTTGCACAGCATCCCTCAAAGGTTCCAGATATACATAATAAAACAAATCAAAAACTTCTGGTGATATGGACTGCCCTTCATTGATCCCTCCCCAGATTCTTCGCCTTATTTTTTTGTTGCCATTAATATCTTCAATAAAATATCGAAAATGCATCTGCAAATCTTCCGTTCCCAATTCATCGACAGCATATAGCTCATTAAACCACCCAGCTTCTTGCTCATCAGTAATAGCAAAGTGCAAATGGAACTGCATTTCAGAAAGATTCAAATTGCAATCGCTTCGATCGATATGAAAATCGGTGAAATCTACGGTTAAATCCCTCCAGGGGCTACCATATGACAGGCAAATTCGCAGTCCATCTATTATTGCAGATTTGCCTGCATTATTCTCTCCAATAAAAACATTTACTCCCTTGTGAAAAGCAAGGTCAATGGATTTAATTGCCCGAAAGTTTTTTAGTTGAAATTTTTTTAAATACATGAGTTATTTTTGATGTTCATAAAATTATAACTACGGTCATTTTAGTTTCTTTATTTCATCAAAAAGAAGTTGTTTGCAATTGTCTCTGATATGATTGATTATTTCATCATCATTTGCATAAAGCCATTCCCCATGCCAGCCTTTTGCTACTAACTCTAGCCTTATTTGCGGCTTCGCATGAGCTGGTATAATATATTTTTCAATAACTGGATCAAATGTTTGATCCCATTTCTTCAGAAATTCAGTTTGTTTATCAAAACCTAATAGAGATTTTTCACATGGTTGTAAAGTGAATTTTCCAAATTGCCTGGCTCTGCGTATTTCTCCTGTTGCTTCATTATATTTATCATGCCAAAAAAAACTTGGGTTTAAAAACCATGTTTCTGTGAGTTCATCTGGTTTTGTGTCATAATATTGAATAAATTCTCTTCCTTCAGTTTTAATAATTTCATTGGGAATGAAAAGTGCCAGGATTTGTCCATCTAAGTGATCAAATTGGGCATTGTCTACAGCAAAATATAAAGCAACTTCAGGTTTAGCGGTCCAATCCAAAAGCCTTGTCGGTATGCCATAATGCTGAGCTTGGCTTATCCATAACCAATCATTTTGGTACCCGTTTGGCTTTTCGTGCAAAAAGATCTTGTCCAAATAATTTTTCTCCTTTATTTGAGAAGAAAAGAATTCTAATACCTTTTTCTCAGTGTTTCTAACTTGGTCAGCAGTCTTCAAATCTCTTGTTAAACTTGGTTTTATTGACCAGTCTGAAGATAGTTGACCTCTAAAATATTCTTGACGGTGAGGAAGTCCATGAGCTTGGGTATAAGCTCTTCGCTTTCTTATTTCATCAATAACTGATTCGAATTTCTCAATTGAATCGATAACACCAGAAATTTCCATATAAAACTATTAATGTTACAAATAGCTTTGCAAAAGTATTTCAATGATTTCAAAACTTATCTAAGTAGAATCTGACAAAAAAACTTAGAAGGAACCATCTACAACAATTAATTCTTGATTGTTTGAATTTGGTTTAATCTCTATTATTTTTTTGGGGCTACAGCAACCATTCTAGTGAATATTTTCAATTCGTGTAATTAAAAACAAACCTAAAGAGATTGAATATTCATAAGAATTATCACCCGGCGTAAACAACTTTAAATCTTTGTTTAATCTCGTGAAATCTCTCATTTCAACAAAAATTCATATACATGAAAAATTTTTAGATAAACTTTTAATGTGAAATCACGAGAAATCTCAAATTTATTCATCATTATTTTTTTGAGATTTAGTAGCCACATAATTCATCTAATTTTTTCATCCAGAGTTCTCGTGAAACCACGAATTATTTCAAAAATATTTAGAGGCTAAAAAAGGTATTATTGCAATGACTTATCGTCTGAAATAAATAAAAGTAAAATTTCTTACTCGTTAAAGTAATCCTAAGCTGAAGCAATTCGGAATGAAAATTCTAGTTAGAGAAAATCAAATCAATACTTGAATAAATCAGAGAAAGATCGATTGATATATTAATCTTGCTATGACATTCTCTTGTTTTTAATTATTTATTTAATTTATTATGATAAATGACTTCATCAATTGTAATTGTTAAATATTCATAGTTTCGTCTTCCGAAATTATTTGATTTTCATTTAAAATTATCTTACAAATTAATGAAGTTGAATTGAGAAAAATTTATCTTTTTTGTATTCCAATTTTTTAAATTAATAATTAGTATTAAGTGTAAACCCGTATAGAAAAATGATTACAATTAAAATATTTCACCTAGAAAATAAGTCAGCTTAAAAATCATTGAGTATTAAATCGATGGGAGAGAGGGTCAGAATCTAGATGTGATTTTTTTCATAGAACAAATCTACTTTCTAAAATTGATTTATATAAATAGTTGAGCCTTAAATTTCCAAAGCTATTTGATTAATTTCCTGACACAATTTTATTAATGTATAATAGTTTTCCATGCTCATCCATTCCTTCTGCAACAATGCGAATTTTTTTTGCATGATCTGAATTATAAAAAGAGAAATGGATTTTATTATCGTCGTCAATTTGCAAATCCGGATTCCAATATAAAGTTTCACGATTATCAGGTAAAGAAAACGCAGAATCTTTTACAGAATAATCCGGCGAATAAAATTGCCTCGTAATACTATAACCATGAAAAATAAAATGATCAAAAGTATTTGCAATATCTAGCGACTTAAATGCATCCTCCGGTTTTTTTAAATAAATAGCCAACACACCTACAGCGCCGCCATTAAACGGAGCCATTGTTGCAGGCGGAGCGATAAATCTTATCAATGCAATATCGGATAAAGGAATATTGCGCACACCTTCAACACTTGAATGCACTTCGTTCAGATAAATATATGGTTCGGAAGTAGTCACCTTGTCTTCACCGCTGCGTATATTTTCACCATTAGTCGAAGTTTGCACTTTTACTAATTCCTGCTTTGCCGATCCACGAAAAGAGAATGTCAGATTATCTTCTGATCCGCCAATTTCAAGACCGGGAAATTTTCCTTTTAAAAAATCAAAAAGAGGAATGCTATTCGGGTAAAAATTGTTGATCAGATCTATGTTGTGTCCATAGTCCTGATCAAAATTATCAGAAACATATTTTTTAGCGAGTAATTCCGATGGAGTGGGAACATAACCTCTGATGGTTACTAATTTCATATCTCCTTTTTTATGCAGAAAATAAAAATCGTGTTCATCACTCCAAGTATCTTTCATAAATTCATTTATCGCAGTTGTTTCCATTTGTGGTTGCGTTAAATCAAAACCAGCACGGGCGCTTGCTGAATCTACAGGATTATTATAAAACCTCACCTGGTAATTTTTATTTTTGTTATTTTGTTTTTCATTTCGAAAAAAAACGGTTGATAAACCCGGAACAGTATAATCTTTTAAAATAAACCTGCCTGTCGTGTCTGGCGAAATATATCCGACAAATCGGATTGAATCATTTTGCTGAATAACTAATTTTATTAAAGGTTCATTTTTTTTACCTGTTTTGTAACCGATTATTTTTCCTGCAATATATAGCGAGTCTTCAATTGGGTAAGCAAGAGTAAGGGGTTCACCATTTAATATTTGCTTCCATGCAAAATGTCGCCACCCGTTTGTAAGCATAACGAGGTCTAACGTATTTTTTACACTATCATCATCATTCAAAAAATAAAACGCGGGATCATATATCTTACCTTTTAATTCACTGGTAAGTAATAATACAGAAAATATATTTTCAGTAGAATCATCGTATAAAACTCTGTCGGCATCGGTTACAGAAACAGAAAGATTTGGTTTATTAATTTTTTCGTCTGCTCCTTTTATTTGAAATGTAAATGCAGATTTTGTTTTTGGAGAAAACGACACTGTATCTTTTTGCAGTTGCAGTTCATCTTTCTTATCATGTAGAAAAATAATTCTTTCTGCAAGAGGAATATTATCAGCGTCGAAAATAGTGAGACGAAGTATGCCAGCATTAAAATCTTTTTTATTTATATTAAAGCGATTAATACCCGGTGAGAGTTCTAAAGGATAGCTTACAATTTTTCCACTTTGCTGGTAAGCTGCGAGCATTACATTATGATATTGGTTTGGCTCCGTTTCATGATAAATAACTTCCATCAAAACTGCATCTTTATTTTGTTCAATTATTTTAACACCGACTCCTGAACTTTTTATAGCTGGCAACGAAATTATTTTTTCCGAATAATCAGGCAAATGAACTATCGCATAATAAGTATGCTTTGCAATCGGGTAGAAAGAAAATTTTCCCATACCTCTGTTATATGTTCGAAAAGAATCAACAAAAGTTTCTTCATCATCTTTTATTTCACCATGAACTTCAACAGGTAAACCAAATTGATCAGTCGCTTTGAATGCAACATTAGCGTTGACCTTATCTATAAGATCGCCACCTTCAGGAAAGAATTGTACATCATATTTTTTTCGAACCGCTTTTTTTTCAGGTTGATTGCGGTTTGTGTCGGACAAATTTTTTACATAAAGCGTTTTATGAAAAACAAACGATTCATCAAAGTTCAACATCCACGAGGTAAAACATCTTAGCTGATAAATATTACTGCGTAAATTATCGGGCAACTCAATATTGCCATGAGCGTTTCCTTTAACAAGAGGCAATTTATTTTGGATGATGATCTTACCATTTGTATCTACCAGTTGAACATGAATAATTTTACTGAGTGTATCTGGAGTTCCGTAAACAATTGCATATATTTTATACCACATGGTTTGACCAGTTGAATAAACTTGCTTATCTGTTTGCACGTAAATTTTTTCCTGCGGATTTTTTTTATAATGAGTTTGTAAGGCTGACACAATTTGCTGCGCAACGAGATGATTGGAAATAAATAATATCCATGCAAAAGCAATGAGGATATTTATAAGATGACGAAGCTTCATGGCAAAGTCAATATGTAACTGTAAATTTAAAAAGAAAAGCTGAAGGTTTGAAAACCCTTGACCTTAGGGTTATGGAATCCAATTGTCTGATTTTAGCAAAATATATTTCAAATAAATCATTCCGTTCTCAAGCTATCTACCGGGTTTGCAATTGCTGCTTTGATTGCCTGGAAACTTACCGTTGCCAATGCAATCAATAATGCAATTGCTCCTACAACAGCAAACATCCACCAGCTGATATCAATCCGGTAAGCAAAATCTTCCAGCCATTTATTCATTATCCACCAGGCAAGCGGAGTTGCAATAACTATTGAAGTCAACACCATAATTAAAAAAGATGATGATAACGTGGTAACAATTTCTTTCACATTTGCACCAAGCACTTTGCGTATGCCAACTTCTTTTGTGCGATTGATTGCATTGATTGCCGATAAACCAAATAAACCCATGCATGCGATGAGGATGGCAAAAAAGCAGGAAGCCTGGATTGTTTTTTGCCAACGCATATCAGCTTCATACATTTTTGCAATCGTTTGATCGAGGAATGTATATTCGAAAGGATAATTATTGGTAATGCTTTTCCATTCTTTTTCAATTTTTGGAATTGCTGTTTGCATTTGCCCGGCTTTTATTTTGAACATAAAAGTTGGTTGAAATCTTTTTGCAAGCAGGTGTTCTTCGGGTTCAATTTTTTCAGTGAGTGATGCAAAATGGTAATCTTTAACAACGCCGATTATTCTTGCACCAAGAGGTTCACAATATTCGCCGAGTTTCGCCGTTTTTCCGAGCATATTGAAAAGTGATTCATTCACAATAGCTGCTCTCATTTTTCCTGATGCAGAATCGGAAGCTATATTTCTTGAAAAAGATCTGCCTTGCACAAATTTCAATCCCAGCATTTCAAAATAATCATAATCAACATCCAGTTGTTTGCGCCACTTTTGTTCGCCATTTAAAATAAATCCGTTAGTGTTGGCTCCGCCATCAAGTCCGCCATTCATTCCGGAGAAATATAAAATATAGGGTTGTGTTTTTGCAAAATCACTTAACCGCTCATGTACATGTTTTGTAAAATCAAAATCATAGGTCGGGTTTTTCACCATCAGTATTTGTTCTTTATCAAAACCAAGATCTTTATTATTGATATACTGCATTTGCCTGTTAATAACAAAACCAGCGATCATCAACACAACACAAGCTGTGTATTGTAATACTACTAAGATTTTTGAAAAGCGCGGGTTGATTTTAAAAGTTTGAAAACTTTTAATGATTGAAACAGGTTTTAATCTTGAAATAAGTAAAGCAGGATAATAGCCTGCTATTATCCCCAGCAAAAATGATAATGCAACTGATGCGAGCAAAACTTCTTTCCAGGAAATGTCTGCAAAATTTAATTGTGTGTTGATGGCATTATTAAATAACGGAATAAATAATTGCGACAATATAAATCCAATTATTACCGCTGCAATTACGATGATCTGTGTTTCAACCCAAAATTGTAAAATGATAGATATTCCTTTTGCACCCATTACTTTACGGACGCCAACTTCCTGAGATCGGGCTGCTGCATTCGAGATGGCAAGCAAGATATAATTTAACGAAGCGATCAATAGAATAACAATAACAAGACAAGATAACTGATAAATATTTTTTGCATTGGTATAATGTCCCCATTCGTGCGCAACGTTATAATGGCAGTCTGTTAATGGTCGTAAATACCAATTAAAATTATTGATGTTGGCATCTTTAAAATATTTAAAGTAATCAGCAAAATAAGTTTTCACCCACACATTTAATTTTGCCTGGAATTTTTCTGCAGAAACTCCGTCAGCCAATTCGACAATAAATACGTGTGAGCTCTGATTAAATTTTTGTTCGATATTTTGCTGGTAACCAGGATCCGATATCAAAGGTATTACGAAATCAAATTGAATGCTTGAATTATTCGGCGCATTTGCTGCAATACCTGAAACTGTAAAAAGCCTGTTGCTGTCGTTTACTAAAGAAATGGTTTTGCCAATGGGATTCTCTTTGCCGAAAAATTTTTTTGCAATTGTTTCGGATAAAACAATATTTTTTGGAGAAGAAAGAACAGTCTTCGGATTTCCCTGCAAAAGATGAAAAGAAAAATTGCTGAAAAAATTATCGTCGGCGTACATCACGCGACTTTCTTTATATACCTGGTTATTTATTTTTATCAGTTGATCACCAAAATGATCGCTTAAATTTTGCAATCGTGTAATGCTTTTTACCTCGGGAAAAGTATTTTGCATATCGGTGCCTACGATCAATGGAAAGATTATCTGGTTCTCGACATCATCATTTTTTGTGAGAAAAGAAAACAGGCTCTTTTTTTCTGGTTTGATGTCATTAGCATCCCAAAGGTTTGTCATCTCCAAACGAAAAAGCCTGTCTTTCTTTTTATGAAATGTATCGAAGGATTGTTCGTAACGGATATAAAAAAACAGCAGCAAACAAAATGCAACAGAAAAAGACAAACCGGCAATATTGATAATGCTGAATGTTCGGTTTTTTAGCAGATTGCGCCAGGCAATTTTTAAATAATTTTTAAACATATTGATCTATTTTACGGATTTTGAATTTACTATTTCTGTGTTATCGGTTATACATAGCTGTTAGATTGCTATTTTTAATTTTTATACTCAATCATCGGATATTTATCAATTGTATTTCTTGTCAATTAACCGCTATTCTTCTCTTCTTGAGCTTTTTACTGGTTGAAATAATTTATATTATACTGCCTTGAGATTAGTTAGTTCCTTTGGCCATCAACTCGCTTATTTTCTTGATTGATTCCTTGCTTGGTTCGTCGCCGGCCGTAATCGACCACATGTCATTGTTGATGACCGAGCCCTGTCGATCTATGACAAAATGATGAGGATATGATTCAAAGCCAAGAACATTGTTGAGTATCTTCATTTCATTTGTCGTTAGCAGAATAAAATCTGCTGCAATACCATATTTTTTTTGAACTTCGTCCACGCCTTGCTGCGTCATCTCATAGGAGAGAAATAAAAAACGGATCGAATCGGAATTAAAATGCGCGATGAATTTTGGATAAACAGGAATCTCTTGCATGCATGGTGCACACCAGCTTCCCCAGAAATCGACAAAAAGATATTTGTCCTTATGTTTTGAGAAAATATCAATGAGTCTCGCCTTCAAACTATCGTCTACTTTATAAGCTTTTAGTTTTTCAATCACGTTATACGCTTCAAACGGTTTAGTCATCTCGTAAGCTCTCTTTGAAATAACAGTCTGTATAAATTTGTCCCGAACATTTTTGTTGTACTGATCCCGACCATAAGTTGATTGCGTTAGTTTGCGCGGATCAAAAAGATTTGCATAAATCAAGTCTCGTGCAATCCCGTGCGTATATTGGTTTGCGTGTTTGAGCGCAAGCGGGTATTGATCATTCCCATTTTTTTTCTTTTCATCCTTGTAAGCGGGATTTATGTTTTCGATGATCTCCAAACTCTCAGCGAAGAGTCCAATAAAATCGTAATACGCGGAATTGTGAATGGCATCTGCGCGATTGATTGGAATGTTTCTGAAATAGCTAATATATCGCTGATACGTTAGCGTGCTGTCTGTGCGACCTGCGATTAAACTAACGGCTATGCGCCATCCGATGGTATAGATAATGTTGTTTTCCTCCCAGTGCGTGAAAACCGAATCGGAATTGCTCTTCGTTACTAAATAGCTATGAAAAAATTGAAGTTCTTCCTTCATTCTCTTATTCCAGTAGGATACTATGGAATCTGAACTAAGCTTTGGATCCAGCCAGCTATCAGAGGCTATGAAATGGTGTTTGTTCATAGCAATTGTAAAATCTCTTATCTCTTTATTTGTTGCAGAGAACTGACCAGTGGTTGAGAAAGCATCAGAATAGTCCTGAGCTTTTATTTTGTTTTCATCGATCGCGAGAGTTGAGGCATTTCCTGGGAAAACGTAAATATCTTTAAAAACATATCCTTCTCCGCTTGAATAATAAAATGAAGTATTCCCTTTAAAGGGCAAATATAAAACCGCATGGAAGTCGCCATTCTTATCAATTTGAATAGCTGTATCGCGGGGGTTTCCCACAATCTTATACTCCCGGAAATTGATGAACCGGTTATTGCTATCTGGCACATAATCTTTGATATGACCATTGATTTCATATTTTCTGCCGTAATTGAAAGATTCATTTTCAGAGTGGCTGCTGAAATTGAGCGAACTTTCTGATTCAAGATTAGTGCTCGTTTGTGCACGATTAGTTTTTTGGGCTGTCACCTGCAAAAGGATAGATGCACAAAAAGCAGCGAGGATGAAATGGCGCATAAGAAAATTTTATTACAGAAAGTTAATAATTATGGCGGAAACGATTTAAGCAAAAGTCTTAGAGTAAAACCAATATACTTAAAAATCTTTCTTTCACCAGGGAAAAATTTTATAAACGCTATATTCATATTAGATCACAAAGAGTAAACCCCAATTAAATTAATACCTAGTGTATTTTCAGAGACAAAAGAAAATAAGTATTTCTGGATCAAACGCAAGTAAAATGATTTTATAAATAAAGTCTTTGTGAAGACTGCACCAGATGTAATTTTCAACAGACAAAGTGAGGTCAAGAGCTATTATCTTGAAAATACTAGATAAGGAGTCCGTCCGATACGGAGTTGCTCGGTAAATTCTGGTCATGAGCCTAAGTGAGTCTACTCAAGTGTCGACTGATTCGAAAATTTTGGACTACTCAAATTGGAATGATGGTAATAATCTAGATGTGATTTTTCGCCATTTCAGTTTGATTATTTTCCGATACAGAATATGTTATATGCTACCTCAACAGATTTCGCAGGTGAAATAAAATATCTTTCATTTGAAATTATTCCTAAAGACACAGTTGGACAAAAACAAATTTATTGTTTTGATTTTACCAAATTTGTTGACAGGACTAAATTGATTAAAAAAAAAACTTCCGCGACATTGCATTTGCGTTACGTCGTCGAATGAATAACATACTATTCAACTACGATTCAATATTTGTAAATTGCATATGTTCAAAAAAGTAAATTCAATTTCATCGTAAAAGCGAGTGAGAAAAATCTCGACTATCTCTTTCATGATAAACTGTAAGATTCAAACATTTTTTTTATTCATAAGTTTCACCATTTCTTCAATTGGTTTTTGTCAAAGCAATGTCCCTAATCCAAATATTTCTGATAGTAACCTTGAAAATAAAAAAATTGATTATCATATCCCAAAACCAATAGGTTACGTTAGCGACTTTGAAAGAATTTTTTCGATTGATGAAGTAACTTTTCTTGATTCTGTAATAAAAGACTTTGAAAACAAGACAACAATTCAGATTGCTATTATCTCCATAGATACTTCAATGGTTTCGATAGACAAGTTTGAAGACTACACATTACAAATATTAAGAACCTGGGGAGTTGGACAAAAAGATAAGAACAATGGAATTTTAATTGGCATCTCTATGGGATATAGAAGAATCCGTATTCAAAATGGATATGGCATAGAAAAAATTTTGTCTAACGAAGAAACAAAACAAATAATTGACTCGAACTTTATCCCCAACTTCAAAAAAGGTGAAATGTATAATGGAACATTCTTGGGACTTAAGGCAATTATGGACAAACTAAAATAACAGACCCAACAAAATAATTTATTTTATATCTATTTGAAAATGCCCAGCTCTTCACCTATGATTCAATCTTTTGCTAAATTGCATCTGTTTAAAAAAGTGAATTTAGATTTTGGCGCAAACGTAAACTCGAAATGCTCGGTTTAAATCGAATAATCAAAGAACAAGCCTCTAATCCAATACTTTTAAGCTTTTTCGTAAATTCGGTTATTCAACAATTGGACAGTAATGATTAGAGTTATATTTATTAGTTGGGATGGTATTCTTCTATATCCATGAAAGTACTATTAGCATTCCGGCCTGTTCCCACAAAACCTCTATTTTGAACGCTAAATCCAACGGCACCCTCTCTTGCTACACCTTCAAAAGGTGTTACTTCATTCCATAGGTCCTTTGCAAAATCGTAAGACCATGTCAACTTGTAAAGTGTATTGAAATCATAGCTGCCGGTTGTTATATATGCCTTGTCCCCACTTTTAGTGTTTAATATTACAAAAGCTACGGCATTTGTTCTTAAAATTGTTGTATAATCATGGTCGTAAGAAGAAGCATTACGATCGTCAATATCTCTTAATTGAATCCACGCAGAAGAATCAGGTTGCGAAGGATCGAATTTCCAAAAATCATAAACCAAAGAGGCATTATTGCGACCTGTAACAATGTACGCCTGGTTATTATAAACAAAAGTTACAGCGTCCAATCTTGGATTTCCTTTTAAATCTGCTCTTTGTTTCCATAAATCTAAAGAAGGATCATATTGCCAACAATCTTTCAAACTACTTGTATCAAAACCAGTGGCAACGTATCCGTAATTCTTAATGCTAAATGCGACAGCGTCATATCTTGCTGTTCCTGCAAAATCTGCTTTTCTTGTCCATGAATTTGTCGAAGGATCATATTGCCAGAAATCTTTCAACAAATTAGTTCCGTCATATCCTGTTCCTAAATAACCTTGATTACCGATAGTCATTCCTATTGCCGAATTTCTCGAATTACCCGGAAAATTAGCCTCCTGAATCCAAATTCCTTTTACAGGATCAAATTGCCAGAGATCATTGTACCGATTAAAATTAATATCGATACCATTAGTAAGGTAGGCAAAATCACCAATTACAAATGTTACTGCTTCTGATCTTCCAGCACCAGAAAAATTTGATAGTTTAATCCAGTTGCCAGCTTGGTCATTTGTTTTTTTGCACGAATTGAAAATTGCTGAAAGCGAAAATAAAACGCAGAAAATAAAATTTCGGCTCATAGTTTTGATTTTCTATAAAATTAGAATCTCAAAAAACCAAAAAGTGTTAAACAAATTTTGAATGAATATAAAAGAATGTGAAAATTATTTAAATAGCCCATTATTTTTTGCTCATTTTTAGGTTACTTTCTTTACCAGAATATGCTAAACACTGATTAATTATTATCCTCGAGGAAAAATTATTTTTTTTGATTAATTTACGAGATAACCTTAAAACCAACCAATATGGCATTCAGTTTCACCCCTAAATACATTGAGAATTTACACCTCGAAGATTTATCAAATCATCAATTTTTAGTAATTGCAAACAATATCGTAAAAAAACTTGATTGGAAAATTCAATTTTTAAGTGATTCAGGATTAATTGCTTTTACTAATAGAGGGATGTTAAAATGGAATGCTAAAATAACCATCAGGATTACCGACGATATTGTAATTGTAAAAAGTGAATCTACGGGAAATGAAATGTTCGATTGGGGTAAGAATCGTAAAATAGTTACTCAATTCACAAATTTGTTTTATGATTCAAAATATGCTTTCAATTCTGCAGAGCTATCGCAAACGTATGAGGAATTAAAACTTGCATTTCCTTCACCGGAAAATGATATTTTAAGTGAGTCACATCCAGTTTCAAAAGAAAAATTCAATAATTTTCTTTCCATTTTCATACCAAAAGAAGGATTTTATATAACCCCAATTTTAATCGACTTAAATATTGTCATTTTTATTCTGATGATCATTTCAGGGGTAAATTTTTTTCTTCCTGACAATGCGAGTCTGATTAAATGGGGAGCAAATTTCCGACCCGTTACTTTAGAAGGGCAATGGTGGCGTTTAATCACAAACTGTTTTCTTCATATCGGTATATTCCATCTTTTATTAAATATGTATGCGTTGCTCTATATTGGTTTGCTTTTAGAACCTTATTTAGGCAAAATGAGATTTACTGCAGCTTATCTTTTGAGTGGTATTATTGCCAGTTTAACGAGCTTGTATTGGCATGATCTTACAATTAGTGCAGGAGCTTCAGGAGCAATTTTTGGTATGTATGGTGTATTCCTTGCGATGCTTACAACAAATTTTATTGATAAGTCAACAAGGAAAGCATTATTAACAAGCATAGGAATTTTTGTTTGTTATAACTTGTTTTATGGCATGAAGGGAGGTATTGATAACGCAGCACATATTGGCGGTTTAATCAGTGGACTTATCATTGGTTATTCTTTTTACCCAAGTCTAAAAAAGCCTGAATCGTACAATTTGAAATATTCAACAATAGGATTGCTAACAGTTTTTGTAATAGCGACTTCATTTATTGTCTATAATAAAATCCCAAATGATATCGGAAAATATGATACTGGAATAAGAAAGTTTATATCAATGGAATCAATGGCGCTTGAAGTTTTTAAATTGCCGCAAAATACACCCAAGGAACAGATATTATCGGAAATAAAAGACAGGGGACTTTATTACTGGAATGAAAATGTCAAATTACTAAGTGAACTTGATAAATTAAATCTATCGAATGCAATCCACGAACGGAATCTGAAATTAATTGAATATTGTAATCTAAGAATTGATAGCTATCAATTAATTTACAAAGGGATAAATGAAAACACAGACGCGTACAATGATTCGATAGGGTATTACACTAAACAAATCAATGCAATAATAAATAGTTTAAAAAATAAGTAATTCTTCTTCGTTATTTCAAAGGTTTTTCAGGAAAAAAATCTTTGGGTGAACAATTAAAAAAAATAGCAATTTGATTGAGATGCATCTTATTATATTTTGCCCGAAAATGTGGGCTTTCTAGATGACCTATAAAACATACCAATAAATTCAAATGATAAGCAATCCCTTCTTGAGAAATTCCTTTTGCAAGACGCATTTCCCTTAGCTTATTTACAAAGTAAATATCAATTTAACTTTTTAGTGCCTTGCCCATTACTGCGCAAGAAAGAAAATCGTGGTATAACTAATGGCTATACTGGTATAGGAAATATTATTAATTTAGCAGTATATAAAAAAAATATGACAACGAATATCAAAATTATATTCTAACGGTATAGTATATGTAATTTTTTTTTATTCTCTTCCGAAAATAGTATCAAACATTCAGTAATTTAATCACTGAAAATATCACGAAGCCTGAACAGATTTCATATTTTATCATAGGATAGAAAATAGTTTCTCTCATCTCGCCGCTAAACTCTCTCCTTGATTTTCAATTCGAATAATAAAAGGATTTAAAACATCCCATAGCCTGTCATGACAAGACATGACACAAAAAACCCCAACTTGTTACTCGAAATTACTCTTACAATTTCGAGTAACATCTGAGTAACAAATTTGAAGAAAGAATGTGCAACTATGGGAAACAATAAGAAACTTAAAACCTTTAGTAGTCAAACAAATAATACAATCGGAAACAAAAGAAACGAAACTTATTTTCCGATATAGAAAATACCCATCTTATTGTGCAGTAAAATGATTAAAATTCTTTAGCGAGTTGATTAGAGGCACTCACTAAATAACTTCGCGCTTCATGATCATGTTCATTTTCCATTCTCTTTTGTATTTCAATAAATTTAATTCCTGCCATCAAGAATTTTTCGGATTGAATGAAATTATTTAACCATTTCGTAAAATCCAATAGCTCGATTTGTTTACAAGAGTATTTTAAATAAATTGCGTATTGTGGCTCTTCAAGATTTGAAGATTCGTATTTGTTAATAGGAATAATTTTTCTCTCAAAAAATCTATCAAACAAATAAGTGTTTGAACAAAATGCTTTGAAAGCTTTTTTCTCTGCATCCTTGATCAAACCGTTCTTAAATAGAATGATTGTCCACTCAAATAAGAAATCAGGAAAACCAATATCATCTGGAAATTGTTTTGCAAACCATTTTGTGTATTTTAAACCGTCAGCATATTCCCCAAGTTGAATAAAATATTTTGGAGGTAGATATCTAAGTCCACGACTATCATCATATGCACCAAACTTTCTTTTTTCGAATGCAAGTTTCCGTTTAACTTCAGCAATTTTCTTTTGAAGTTTTTCGATTTGGGTTGGTGTCATAATACTATATACAAAGTTGGAAGGTTCAATTAAACCTGGCTTCCTCAGTTATCAAATGTAAGTAATCAAAAAAATAAAAACTAGTAATTGTGTTTTGAAATAGTCAATATATAAAACTCTTACAGTACACCACAATTCAATCTCTCTTTTACGGAATTTTTCTTTTCTCAATTTCTACTCCAATGTAAATCTTTGACATGCAACTTTCAATGAAGTGAAAGTTTTTCTAGAAAGATTATTTATTTCAGTGAAAGTTTTTTTATCCATTAAATAAATTACTTAAAGTGCACCTGCATTAGCAGTCTTTCGTTTGATCATGATTCTATGCGAAAAAATTGAATCGCTTTATCTGATATCAAAAATTAGTGCGTTAACGGCTACTTTTGTGTAAGCGTGCTAACTTGAAACTGACTACATCAATAAAATAATTTCAACCTTATAAAATAAAGTTGTATGAAAACAATATTTGACAAAACAACAAGAGACGAATTGATTAGCAGAATTTACTTGCTTAATGAAAAAAGTACAGCACAATGGGGCAAAATGAATATTTATCAAATGCTTAAACATTGTAACCAATGGGAAGAAATGGCTTTAGGAAAGAAGAAGTATAAGCAAACATTTCTTGGACGCTTATTTGGTAAAATGGCATTAAAGGATTTTATCAAAGACGAAGCACCAGTTAAACAGAATTTACCGACAGTTCCCGAATTTAAAATAAAAGACCAAAGCGGTGATATAGAATTGCAAAAGAATAAATGGGTTAACTTAATTGACGAATATGCACAGTTTTCAAACTTTGACTTTGTTCACCCATTTTTCGGAAAAATGAATAAAGATCAAATTGGTTATTTAGCATATAAACATACTGACCACCATTTACGGCAATTTAATGGATAGTTGACAGCTGCTTAATTAGACAAAATAGAATGACGAGAAGAACTACGAACCGTTAACAAGGGTTTGGTGTAATTGGGGCAGACAGAATAACAATGACCATTTGTCAAATAACTAAAAGCGATAAAGCATTTGCGTTACATCAACGTAATACTAACTCAACTTCGATTTTTATTTGCCCCCGTAATCATATAAAAATTTGAATCGCTTCGGGTAATATCATAAATTGGTCTGCCATCTGCAACGATGTCTCAGCACTTTACAATGAATAAAACAAATTATATTTTCAAGATCACAGCCCTTCTTTGTTGTCTCTGCATTTTTTTGGGTCGCACAAGTTTTGCTCAAACTACTTCACAAAAAGCAATTCCAAAAGATTGGTTTGAAAAAGATCCTATTTCAGATTCAGTTGCTGGCATCAGTTTGGACAAGGCGTATCATCTTTTAAAAGGCAAAAAATCAAAGACTGTAATAGTTGCAGTAATAGATAATGGGGTTGACATACTTCACGAAGATTTGAAAAATGAGATTTGGACAAACAAGAGAGAGATTCCCGATAATGGTATTGACGATGACAATAACGGTTACATTGATGATGTTCATGGCTGGAATTTTAGGGGAGCAAAAGACGGAACGATTATAGAAAATGAACAAGCAAGCTCAACTCAATTTTATCTTGCCTGGAAAAACAAATACGAAAATGCTGACACAAACTTGTTAAAGCCTGAAGAAAAAAAAGAATTTGCGATTTACACAATGGCCAAAAAAGCTTATTTAGAGAAATCTAATAGCAAAGATTCTTCGGACATTCAATTCGCCTATAATTTGAATTACAATTCGAGCAATTTGATTGCAAATGATTCAGCAAATTTAAATGACCGGCATTATGGGAGCCCATATTTTAAGCTTTCAGCAAATCTCACTCACGGAACGCATACGGCAGGAATTATTGCCGCTCAAAGAAATAATAATAAAGGCATTGATGGAATTGCCGACAATGTTTTGATTATGCCAATTGTAGCTACAACTGCAGGTGGCGATGAAAGAGATAAGGATATAGCCAATGCAATTCATTATGCAGTTGACAACGGGGCAAAAATTATTAACATGAGTTTTTCAAAACTGTATTCTTCTGATAAAAAAATGGTTGATGAAGCAATTCACTACGCAGAAATAAATGATGTGCTGATTATTCATAGTGCAGGAAACGATGGTGTAAATATTGACAGTTCTTCAAATTACCATTACCCAATCGCTATTTATGAAAATGGGAGCAGAGCAAGCAATTTTATTACCGTTGGCTGGAACAGACCATTATTCGATTATAGATTAGCTCACCCTTATTCCAACTATGGAAAAATGAATGTTGACTTTTTTGCCCCGGGAAGCGATATTTTTTCAACTGTTCCAAACAACGGTTATGATTTTAAATCAGGTTCAAGCATGTCGGCGCCTGTTGTATCAGGTGTAGCTGCACTATTATTTTCTTATTTCCCATCATTATCTGCAAGACAAGTAAAACAAATACTTTTGAACTCGGTATTTAAGCCAAATCAAATGGTCAATAAACCACTAACAAAGATACAAGTGCCTTTTAGTAGCTTATCAGTTAGTGGCGGCATAGTAAATGCTTACAATGCTGTTGAAATGGCAATTGAGTTGACAAAAAATAACATATGACAATGCATAATGCAACTAACATTCAGTTAGCTACTATGCTGCCTGAGGGAAATAATCGTGAAACTTTATATTGGAATTCAAACTTGCAAATTGACAATGATAATAAAATCCATTTCTCTTTTTATAATTCAGATCTTGCAAAAAAATTCGCATTGTTGCAAAAGGAGTGAATGAGGAAGGAAAATTATTCTACATTAATAAGATTGTTTTAGGAAATTAATCAAATATCTTTGAAAATATACGCTTCAGCTATTAACATAAATCAATTTTCGAAAATAAATTTGCCGCAACTATAATATAAAAAATAGTTCAAGGAAATACAATGGTATTTTAATACTGGTGAATGGACATTTATTTTTTAATACATGATAAGTTTTCGCATTATTATTTTAGCAGTATACCTGAATGCGGTTTTAATGAGTGTCGCTAATGCTGCAAGCGATACATCACGGATTTATATTACCAAGCAGCAGTTTGATAGTGATTCGGCCGAATATTCCTGCAGATGCAGGGTGCAGGAAAAAGCTGGTATCTTTTGGTCAGATTTTCTTTATGAGGCCATGGGAGAACTTAGGGTTAGTGCAAAAGGCAATAAACAACATTGGCCTGCTGGCAGTATATATGGCTTCTATATGAACCGGATAAAGTATGTCTTTGTGCCTTCCGAAAAGAAATATCTGGCTGTTCTGGACAACAAACTAGCAGTTCCTCTTTTCGTAAAGGAGACTGAACATGTAGGTTATAAAAGCGTTTTTAGAAACGGGCTTATCGTATATCTAAGTCCCAAAGACGGCATGTCTATAGAGCTGACTAGGAAAAACCTTTACCGTGATCTCGCACCGGGAACGAAGTTGCTTAATGAGATGCTTATTCTGGATGCGAAACTTGGAAAATATAAGGATTACATTTCGAGGAAAAATTTTTTTAAGTGCCAACAGCTGACAATTGATGCTCGTTAACCATCGCTAATTTTTTTATAAATTGTCATTGCCGGATATTTAAATAATTTATTCCGGGTCGAGGATGCGGGTCGTTCTGTAAATTCCGGTAAGGATCCTAAGTGAATCAGTACGTTCATTTGTATAATTTTTGTAATCAATAAGTTGACAAAATATTCAATATACTGCTGAAGCAATATGAATAGTTAGGATAAAAAATTTATTTAATCGAATTATAATTTACGAGTATAACGGCAATGCATATGCAAATTATTGGGAATGATTACTCATTTTTTCCTTTCTTCCAGCAATTCTTTTATTACCTGACAGAATTCGTAATCCTCACAGATAAGGGAAATTTTTTGTATTGTCTCCAGAACGGCTTCCGGAAATTTATTTATTACTTCTAGTTTTTGGGATTTATCGCAATCAGTTAATAGATTGCAAGCTATCAAAGCTATTTCGTCTTGATTAGTGTAGTCGCATTCTTTAAGTTGTTTTTTCATGATACGGGGTTCCGGGTATGCATCAGTGACAACGGAAAGGGCTTTGATGTTCCCGGCACGCTTAACGAAAAATCGGGGCTGGGGCTTTCTAACATCATTACCCGCGCTGCGCTGATCGGAGGCAAGGCGGAAATAGCCTCTACCATCGATAGTGGAACGATTATAAATATTTATATACCATATGCGTGAACTGAAATATATTGCGGTGGTGGATGACCATACCATGTTCCGGCAGGGACTAATCCACCTGATCAGTTTTTTCCCGGAATATAAAGTGCTCTTTGATGCGGGAAACGGAAAGGAATTCATTGACAGGCTTAAACCGGGTTCGCCCCCTGACATTGTGTTGCTGGATATCGCCATGCCGGAGATGGATGGCTATGAGACGGTGCACTGGATTCATGTTAATTACCCGGACATCAAAGTGCTGGCATTGAGTTCGATGGACGGGGAGCTTTCTATCATCCGGATGATCAAGCTCGGGCCCGCGGCTACATGCTTAAAGATGCGGGCACCGAAGAACTCAAAACAGGATTGCGCGAACTGGTGGATAAAGGATACTATTATAATGATATGGTGAGCCGCAGGCTGATCCGTTCCGTGAATTCACTGATCAAGGATAAATCACCGGATAACCTGCTGGTCAACCTGTCTGACCGCGAAATGCAGTTCCTCAAACTGGCCTGCAGCGAAAGAACCTATAAGGAAATCGCTGCGGAAATGTTCCTCAGCGAAAGAACCATTGACGGCTACCGGGAAACCCTTTTTAAAAAACTGCATGTAAGCACAAGAGTCGGGCTGGTCATCTACGCAATCCGGAATTGCCTGGTACAGGTATAGGGTTTAATACTAACAGTAATCTACAACCGAATAGATCTGCTCTGCCTTTTTTTGCTGAAACAATAACTGAAAAAATCTACCGGTCTTTATCAAAAAAATAAATTTATCGGGCAGTCCATTCCAATTTTTTATTTTAACCGGTGAACAGAATATCAGATGTACACTTATTCTGCATCGATATTTTTCATGATTGAATTATTAAAGAATAATTATGCAATACAATAAGAGGGCAGTATATTATAATAATCAAATAATTCACGATTGTTCACCAAAATTATCGGATTTAATTCAAACAATTAAAACAGATCGATTTAGATAAGAAGGTTAGAATCGCAGTTGAAAAATACTTTTTGATCTATATCAGTTTCGAATTTTTTTAATGATTAGTTAGAATCCCCCCCGTTGGATTTGAGTCATTACTCACAGTCATATGAAAGTCAAATGGTTTTATCGATATTTATTTTGGAGGTGAAATATTCTTTAATGCAATTTCGATTTTATTCAATTTGCTTTGACAATATATAATTGAAATAAAATCCAAACAGTCCCCTTTTTATTACTACTCGAGCAAGAAAAGATTTTACATGTCATAAATGCTATTAAGAATTGAAAAATTGTATTCGTGACGTTTCCAGTACTACGTACTAATTCTTATGTACAAATGTATTAACCATTAGAAGTATCGAATTCCCGGATCTTTGGTATAGGTTGCTTAAGGAAGGTGCTCTTGTATTTGGGTATTCGCTAGCTGCTTAAAACTCACTTCGAGTGGATTCAATTGAAGAAAATACTATCTCTGCAACAATTCAATTGCTTAAAGACCTAAAAGTTTCCGTAACTAGAACCACAGTTACAGAAACTCTTCAGGAGCATCCCGATTATCCGAGTCTTCTTAGTATAAGCGATTCTCTTCATCGCTGGAAAATAAATAATATAAGTCTGCAGTTAGAGCCTGAAAAATTAAATGATTTACCCGTTCCTTTTATTGCGCATCTGCACAGTACAGGTGGATTATTTGTAACTGTAAATAAAGTCTCGGGCGACGAAATAATTTATGCTGATGATAAAAAGAATAGTAAATCAGTAATAAAAAACCGCGATAATTTTTTAAGAGAATGGAGTGGAGTTGTGCTTGTACCAGAAGCAACGAATGAATCTGGGGAAAAAGATTATTTAATAAAAAGAAGAAAAGAAAGATTGAAACAAAGCAAGCTTCCTTTCATTTTGATAAGTTGCCTGTTGCTAATAAGCGGGTATATAATTTCAAGTAATCTGCCAATTAACTATTCAACCATATTTTCATCATTACTTTTATTAACGAAATTCATGGGTTGCATGGTAACAGCATTATTATTATGGCATGAAATTGATCATTCAAACCCAGTGTTACAGCAAATTTGCTCTACCGGGAAAAATATAAACTGTGAGGCTGTGTTGCAATCAAAAACAGCAAAAATATTCAATTGGCTTACCTGGAGCGAAATTGGTTTCTTTTATTTTACAGGAAGTTTTTTGTCAATGCTTTTTGCAATGAGATACCAATTATCAACCATTAGCCTTTTATCTTGGTTAAACCTTCTTGCTTTGCCTTACACCATTTTTTCAGTTTATTATCAATGGCGGATCGTCAAACAATGGTGCACATTATGTTTATCTGTGCAGGCTTTGATATTGATTGAATTCGTTTTATTTTATTTTGTCTATTGGCATCCATTTTTTACAGGAACTATTCCATCGTTCAACTTTCATTACTCACTCCTTGTTACTATTACATCATTCATGCTTCCAACTTTTTTCTGGTCATTCACCAAAACGTTTTTGTCGAATGCAAAGGATGGTGAAAAGTATAAAACAGAATTAAACCGCTTAAAACATAATACCCAAATATTCGAAGCATTATTACGAAAACAAAAGAGCATTACAGCCAGTCCAGATGGGTTAGGAATAACAATAGGAAATCCTGACGCTTCCAATAGCATAATAAAGGTTTGCAACCCTTATTGCGGACCTTGTGCAAAAGCACACTCGGAAATTGAGGCATTCCTGAAAGGAAATGATAAAAATAATGTAAAAGTGCAAATCATTTTTAACGCAACGGATGAAGAAAAAGATCCACGATCTAATCCGGTAAAACATTTAATGGCTATTTATGAAAGGAATGACAAAAAGGCTATGCAAAAAGCGCTTGATGACTGGTATTTACCAAATAAAAAAGATTATGAGGTTTTTGCAGCAAAGTATCCAATAAACGGGGACTTAGAATTGCAAACACAAAAGTTAAAAGATATGAGCAGTTGGTGCAAGGACACAGAAATTGCATTTACTCCGACTTTTTTTGTAAATGGATATCAGTTGCCTGCAATTTATTCAATAAACGATTTAAACTATTTTCTTTCAGTTTAACTTGTATTACAATTGAAAGAAAGTCGATTCCATTTAAGTGAATGAAATTGCAATCATTAAAATTTAAATTTACACAAATGGAAAAATTCAAAAGACGTCAGAAATTTGGAGAAAAAAGCTCCTTCAAAATAGCAATTTAAAAATCTTAATGGGGTAGGGTAATAACTTTTCTAATTTAGAATTTTTTTTAAGATATGGTTCACATTTCAAAATATAAAGCAACCGCTCTAAGCCGAGATTTGATAAATAATTTTTATCGCAACGGACAGGTAATAGAGTTTGGTACCTGATTAAAAAACCTAAACCGATTAATCATTTTAAAAATTTATCATTATGAAACAGTTTGAAAGTTTAGGAAAAATTTTGAGTCGACAAGAACAGAAAAATATTTTAGGCGGTATTGGCGACATGAGAATTTTTTTCTGTTACGATTATCAAGAGCATTTTGTGGGATCTACTTGCGCAAATTCGGGAGCTGTAAATCCATGTCTCAGTTGCTGGGGACAGGCTATTTTTAGCGTACAAACAGGTACTACATGTGTATCACCCAATTGTAATCCTAATTCTTAAAGGCAGCTGGATCTAACTTATACTAAAGTTCTTTGTCTTAAGGTACTTATAGATTTATTTTTAAATATATAAATATAAATAGATTCATTGCCTTGGTATTTTACATTTAAGCATGAATTTTAAATGATTTCAGCAGGTAATTTTTTTCTTGCCCAATTTTAATTATGGGCAAGAAAAAAACTAGATCAGTATATTCTGCAAAAATTATGAAACAACAAAAACAAATGCAGAACAAACGGATTGAATTTATTTAATGTCGCATACATAAAAGTATGTGAGGTTTTAATGATAGAAAGCAGGATTTTTACTTTTATTTATTCTCTTATGAAGCGTTACTTTACAGTATTTGTTTTCGCATTATTGGGGAGGTTGCAATCAAATGCACAAAGCGTTGATAAAATCATTAACACCTATACAGTTTCACATCCTTTTGAACAAGTATATGTACATGTAGATAATAATTGGTATTCTGCAGGTGATACAATTTGGTTTAAGGCTTATGTGCTGGCGAATGCTTTACCTTCCGCTTTCAGCGCGAACCTATATGCCGATTGGTTCGATACTGCAGGTAAATTATTATCTCACGAAACATTTTTTATTGCACAAGGCGAATGCAATGGGCAATTTTCTATACCGTCTAATTATTCAGGCAATAAAATTTATCTGTTAGCATATACAAGATGGATGTTGAATGAAGATACAATCACTTTATTTCATAAAGCTATTAATATCATTCCGGTTAAACCTGGTATTTTATCTGCTTTATCAAGTACTAAAACAGAAACACAAAAAACGTTTTTGCAATTTTTTCCCGAAGGTGGCAATTTAGTTGCAGGAGTTGTAAACAAGATTGCTTTTAAAGCAACTGATCAAAATGGGAATCCAATTGAGTTAACTGCAATAATTAAAAATAATCATGGAGTTATTCGCAGGAATATTTCAACAATTCATGATGGTATGGGTTATTTTTATCTTAATCCAAGAGCAGGAAATTCTTATATGGCTCAATACGCACGATCACCCGGAGATACTTTGTCCTTTAATCTTCCTGAAGTGCAGTCATCAGGCATTGCTATGGAAGTTGTCCCGGGAAATGGAATCAGAAAAGTGATTTTGCGAAAATCAGAAAATGCATCAGCTAATTCTAATGAGACTCATAAAATTTATCTTTTAACTACACAAAACGGTTTTACAAAATCTCTTTCTGCTATTCAATTACTGACGGAAGATACAATCAGTATTCCTGTTGATGTACCCGTTTCAAATTTACCTTCGGGTATCATTACATTTACTGTTTTCGATGAAGATTGGAGTCCACTTGCAGAACGGGTAAGTTTTATCAGGGGAGCAGATATAGATAACAAAATTCCTCAACTTTCAATTACAGAAAAAAACCTTGATAAAAAAAAGCGAAACAGCATTTCGTTACAAAATACCGATAGTATTGCTGCCAATCTTTCCATTGCCATTACGGATGAAGAAATACCTGCAGATACTGTTAATAATATCACCAGTTATTTATTATTAACCGAAAATATAAAAGGTAAAATAAAAAACCCGGCATATTATTTTGAAGACTCTTCTGTGCAAAGGCAACAGCAACTTGATTTAGTAATGTTGACCAACGGGTGGAGAAGATATAACTGGCAACAAATTAAACCAGGAAATGTACCCAAAATTCATTACCAGCGGGATAGTGCTTATTTCTTTCTGGCGGGAAATATTATAAATAAAAAAAGTAAGCAGCCACAAAAACTTTCTTTTCTATTCAAGAATAAAGAGTCGCTCGGTGATTACAACCTGCCCGTAAATAACAACGGTTATTTTGCAGATTCTACATTTATCATTTATGATACTACCAGGATTTCTTATCGTTTCAATAAAAATCAGGGTATAGAAATTAAGTATCTGCAATTACCGGAAGCGGCATACAACATATATCCATTCCTGTTAGATACCTCTTCAACGAATATTGAGCAAAATGTTTTGTTTAAGTCATTTGATTCTTATAAAACACTGGCTTTGGTAACAGTAGTGCACAGAAAAAAGTACCAAACCACGATCGACAGTATTGAAAATTTATACGAATCTCCATTATTTAAAAGTGCCCCGGCATTAAAAACGGTATACCTGGAAAATAACGTGGCGTCAAATACTTACGGAGTCGGAGTAAATGATTTCAGATCATTTATTTTATCCAAGCTATCTATAGATATTAACGATATATACCCCATTAACTATAATCAGACTTTACAATATTTTGTCGACGAGCATTTGACTACCAAAGGTGCGGCAGCTCAAACTCCCGCATCCGAGATTGTACTTATGAAATACTATAAATATTTTGCCTCTGCTCCGGGTGGTGGAGGTGGTGCGCAACTTACATCAGGCAGTTTTGCACCACTTACCCATAATGCCGGAGTTCTTGCTATTTATACAAAAAGAGGAGAGTCTGAAACCAAGAATATAGTAATAGATAATCCTCTTTCATCAGTTATTATTGGATATACTGTATCCAAAGAATTTTATTCGCCCGATTATAGTGTAGAAAAAGATGAAAATTTTGTACTTGACCGTAGAAAAACATTGTATTGGAATCCGCAGGTGGACTTAAATAATAGCAATAGCAAAAACTTACAGTTTTCTTTTTACAATAATGATTATGCAAAAAAAATCAGGATCATAATTGAAGGGATTAAATCAGACGGCACACCAATACATATCGATAAAGTATTGGAGTAGAATGATGGGATTATATCATTATGTATGGAAGGAATACCCTCCAAGCCGCAAACCAGTGTGGTTCCTAGGCAAGCATTAAAGAATGAATTTGAAAATGAATTATACAAATGTCTCAATAGGTAAAAAATGTTTTTCCCTTTTTATAAGCAACCCGATTCTATGGACTGTGGTCCAACTTGCCTCCAAATGATTGCGATGTATTATGGAAAGACCATTTCATTGCAGTTTTTGCGGGATAAAACACAAATTGGGAAAGAAGGAGTCAGCCTGCTTGGCATTAGCGAAACTGCAGAAGGTTTAGGTTTTAGAACTCATGCTGTAAAACTTACTTATCATTCGCTCAAGACAGAAGCGTTACTCCCGTGTATTATTCACTGGAATCAGAATCACTTTGTCGTGTTGTATAAAATTAAAAAAGATACATTCTACATTTCTAATCCTGCAGCAGGAAAAATACAATTTACGACTAAAGAATTTTTACAATGTTGGATTAGTGATAATAATGAAACGCATAAAGGAGAAGGCATTGCATTATTATTAGAGCCAACTCCAAATTTTTACAGAATAGATGAATGGATAGATGAAAGACAGAATTCTCGACTTGCTTTCAGTAACATTTTTCATTACATTCTTCCTTATAAAAAATTGATTTTTCAACTATTTGTTGGCATAGCCATAGGCAGCATCTTACAATTAATACTTCCCTTTCTAACCCAAAGCGTGATAGATGTTGGCGTCAATACTGCTAATATCCATTTTGTGTATATCGTATTGATGGCCCAACTAGCATTGTTTGCAGGCAGGCTTGTAGTTGAATTTGTGAGAAGCTGGATTCTACTGCATATTAGCACGCGCATCAATATTTCAATCCTCACAGATTTTCTTATTAAATTGATGAAATTGCCGGTGAGTTTTTTCGACAGTAAAAAAACAGGGGACATACTTCAGCGGATGAATGATCACCAGCGTATTGAATCGTTTTTGACTGGCTCATCCATTAGCGTTCTATTTTCAATCACTACTTTGATTATCTATTCAGTGATCCTGGCAATTTTCAACAGCTACATTTTTTTTGTTTTTGTTATCTCCAGCACATTATATTCATTTTGGGTAGTTATATTTCTGAAAAAAAGAAGAATACTTGATTATAAACGATTCGATATCGCTTCGCGTGAACAAAGTTCAAGCATTCAATTTGTGCATGGCATGCAAGAAATAAAGCTTAATGGTATCGAAAGACCTATGCGCTGGAACTGGGAGAGACTCCAGGCAAAACTGTTTAAATTAAGTATGAAAGGACTTGCGCTTAATCAATGGCAGCAATCTGGGGCTTCATTTTTAAATGAAGGCAAAAATATTATCATTACTTTTTTATCTGCTACCGCAGTAATTAATGGACAGATGACCTTGGGCTCAATGCTTGCCGTACAATATATGATTGGGCAATTGAACAGTCCTATCGACCAAATGATTGGGTTTGTGCAAAGCTGGCAAAATGCAAAAATTAGTATGGACAGGTTAAATGAAATTCATAACATCGAAGATGAAGAACCTAATTACAAATATCTTTTGCAGGAATTGCCGACTTCTTTTACAAGGGTAATATCCGGAGGAAAAAATTTCTCTGATGTCAATGAGTTTAAAACCGATTCACTGAATCAAATTTCTCGTTCATTTGATCAATACCATGATCAGCCTTCCATCCGGTTTCAAAATGTAAGTTTTACTTATGCCGGCGCTGGTAATGAACCCGTATTAAAAGATATAAATCTTGTGATACCAAAAGGTAAAACTACAGCAATAGTTGGGGTGAGCGGTAGCGGAAAAACAACATTGCTGAAACTTTTGCTGAAGTTCTATGCACCCCAAAAAGGAGAGATCAAATTAGACAACACTTCGTTAGAAAATATCAGTCATAAGGTATGGCGAAGTCGGTGCGGAGTCGTAATGCAGGAAAGCTTTATTTTTTCTGATTCCATTGCAACCAATATAGCAGTCGGCGTAGATAAAACGGATATGGAAAGGTTGCATTCTGCCGCAAGAATTGCAAATGTTCATGATTTTATTGAGAGCTTGCCGTTAGGATTTAACACAAAAATTGGCGCGGAGGGAGTAGGTTTAAGCATGGGACAAAAGCAGCGTATTCTGATTGCCCGTGCAATATACCGGGATCCGGATTTTATTTTTTTTGACGAAGCTACTAATTCTCTTGATGCAAATAATGAAAGGGTTATTAATGAAAATCTTGATGCATTTTTCAGAGGGAAAACGGTAATTATAGTTGCGCATCGCCTGAGCACTGTGAAACACGCTAACCAAATTGTTGTTCTTAGCAAGGGGTCAATTGTTGAAAAAGGAAAACATCAAGAACTGGTAAACTTAAAAGGTGAATATTTTACTCTTGTAAAAAATCAATTAGAATTGGAGGAGTAAAAAATCAAGAATCATACTAAAAATGACAAAACGTCTTCAATATATTTCTTTGGCAAAAGAAAAAGGAGTAGCCAAAAACCTTTAGAAAAGAGTAGGCAAAAATTTGAAAACTTAAAATTTGAAAAATGCAAAAATTAAAGGAATTAGGGAAAGAATTGACAAAAAAAGAAATGAAAGAGCTAAAAGGAGGCAGTGGGAACTGTACAACATGGCATGATTGCTCATGCGGTGCCATACCTGAACCAGAATTTGGTCAAATATGTGTAAATGGCCTATGTAAGACAGTTGGCATGGGATTTTGCCCTTAATAGATTTGAATTGTAAAATTCTTAAGGAGATGCAAAAAAATCTGCATCTCCTTTTCTACCAAACTGATTATTAAAATTGCAAGACAGATTTAATAAAACTTCTTGCAAAAAAAGTATTTTCAAAACAATAGGTAATAATTTCTGTGATAGTAGAAATTCAAAAATAAATTTTTATAAGGCGGTAGTATATTAGACGCAATTTAAAATCACAGATATAAAATTTATTACAATAAACCTGAAAATATATTATGGCGCTACATATTACAAAATCAAATTATCATGACGAATTAATCAGTGATGAGGTACAGAATCTGATAAGTTACCGCCCGCACTGGATTATAAGAAAAGGAAATGTTTTTTTCTTTGTAATTCTTTCCTTATTGCTGGCATCTACCTGGCTGATAAAATATCCAGATGTCATTAAAGGTTCACTAAAATTAGTTGCGGTTAATGCGCCAAAATTGCTGGCAGCAAGAACGGATGGTAAGTTGGAAAAATTGCTTGTTAACAATGACCAGGATGTTCAACAAGGACAGCCTCTGGCGTTTTTGCAAAGTAGCGGAAGACACGAGCAGGTGTTAGCTTTAAAAACCTGGATAGGTCGAATTGAACCATTTATTGATGAGGGTCATTTTGAAGTCCTATTGAGCGATCCTCTACCTCTCTTCAATCAATTAGGTGAAATGCAAACTACCTATCAGGATTTTCAGAACACATCGAAAGAAACTTCGCAGATACTCGTAAATGGATATTATCAGCGCAAAAAACAATCATTACTCAAAGATGAACGTTATCTTGCCTCGATCCAGCAAAATGAGAAACAGCAACAACAATTATTAATGCAGGATTACGAATTGCAGCAGTTTGAATATAATGCCAACGAATCCTTGTCAAAAGATAAAATAATTGCGCCTGTTGAATTGAATCAAAGCAAAAGCAAAGTAATTGCTAAAGCGCAAGGATTGCGACAGATGGATGCTCAACTGATTAATAACAATATGGCTGGACTAAACAAAAAAAAGGAAATTCTTGATTTAGAAAAATATATCAGTGATCAACAACAAAAATTCCGCTCTGAATTATTCAACATGAAAAACAAAATTGAAGCATGGATACAACAATATATTGTGATTGCTCCGGAAGACGGTAAAGTACTTTTCAGATCGTTCTTACAAGAAAACCAGTTAGTATCTTCGGGCGAAGAACTATTTTATATAAAGCCCCCACAAAACTCGTATTATGGACAGATGACTGTTTCCCAAACTGGTTTAGGAAAAATAAAAGCAGGACAAAAGGTATTGATAAGAATTGAAAGCTTTCCCAGTAATGAGTTTGGATTTATAACTGGTATAATAAGTTATATTTCTGAAATGCCAAATCCCCGGGACAGTTTTTTAATAAAGGTGGATTTGCCGAAAGGATTACAAACTAACTATAATAAGACTATTTTTTTCAGGAATAATTTAGCTGCTGACGCAGAAGTAATGACCGACAGCCGAAAATTATTTGACCGTTTTTGGGGACAATTAAAAGACATTATCAAAAGATGATCAGCCCAAGAAATTCATGATTCTGAGAAATCGTATTTTCTATCGTGTTAGTTCTAAACAAATTTCATCGAAATCTTGCAATTGAATAAAGAGAATTCGTGACATATTGAGTTCTCTTCGATCGCTCGAAACAATTTCTCAAAATAAAAAAGGTGCAAACACAATACCTGTCCCTGACCGCGTACGTCAACCTATATGATTTTGAGCCCACCACAATAGGCAGGCCTATTATTCAGAAAAAAGTTACATTCCAGAAATTGCTGAAACGTATTTACATTAACGTTTACATAAATAAAACCTTTAGAGAGCCAAATCATATTCGCATTTTTATAGCACAAAATCTTTTTAGGCATACTTTCACTGCAGTCCATTTGTTCGCCATTTCTGTCGACTGAATAAGAATTGAAAAAATATTCCATATTCTAATTAAATGTTTGGATGAGTAAGATAATTTTAACACTTTCAAATAAGTCAATGCGCATTGTCCAAACTTTATGGTCGCGCAATAAAGCGGATATTCTGTGTTCATCTTCAGGATGGCTTGCCCCGGAATATAATTTAATGAGTTGGTGTTTGAGTTGTCTCCAGCTCCGTAAGTTTTATAATGAAGTTGTACTATACGCAGACTCACAATCAGCGAATCTACTGATCGATCAACTGCAATTGCCCTACACCGAAGTAGTTTGTAATTTGGATGAATTTTGTATTTGTCATCAGGATTTATGGGCTCTTGCGAAAATTCATACATATTCCCAACAGCGGGGACCATTTTTGCACGTTGACGGGGATGTATTTGTTTGGAGTCACTTTGATGAAAAATTGATTGGCTCCGCTTTAATTGCACAAAGCCTGGAAAAGGCGTCTTCTTTATATAGAAGGATCATTATATCCCTTCAAAAGGGTCTGCCATCGCTTCCTGAGTGGTTTATGAAAATTAATCCGACCGAACCATTTTACAGCTATAATGCCGGAATCTTAGGGGGTCATGATATCGATTTTTTTCATCAGTATTGTGAAGAAGCCAACGATATGATAAATCGGAACAGGTATCATCTGAATAATATAAATGTAGTTGACTTTAATATTTGTTTCGAGCAGTGCCTTTTTTATTCACTTGCCTTTGCGCAAAACAAAAAGGTAGCGCTTCTTTTGGAAAAAATTACAGACGATGGTCTTTATGAGGATATGGATAATTTTAAAGAAGTTCCATTCAAATGCTCATTATTTACATCTTATAGGCAGCTACAAACGTTACGAAAGCGTGTGCAATGAGATGGCAAACAGGCTCCGCGAGGATTATCCAGAATATTTTTATCGGATCATTTCGCTTTATAAACAAAAACATATTCCTCTGCATAGGGATTATTACTATTTTCAGCAATACCATGATGAAAAATTTTTGACGGCTAATCATAACCGGCTCAAAAATGCTTATCGTAATGGTTTAGAAGAGAAAAACGTTGAACGCAAAATGGAAAAAGCAGATATCGACGAGAGAACTGCGTTTGCCAATGCGATATTTTTGGATGCAATAACTTTGATTAAAAAAAAGACAGGCTTTACAGCGATTATTTAGATGATTTACTTGAATTTTCGGCGGTAGTAGTAAAAATTGTAAGTGAAGATTTTGCGAAATTATCAAAGGAATATTTGTTCGCACGGGACCTGAATGTGACACCATCTTTTCAGGAAATTTTCGGCGATTCGGAGGGCATCTTTTTAAAATATTTAAAAGCGGATGAAAGTACGAAAATAGTTGAGTCCTTGTACGATTGGAGCATTATTGAAAGCATAAAAAATATTGATGATTTTCTTAGGACATCAGATAGGAATAAAGGTGCTGAATTATGCATTACTGCTTTAGTGCCTGAAGTGACGAAAACTGGATTTTCTATGATAGGAATTGATCGGTTAGATCTCCTTATTTTGGAAAATTTAAAACATAGCATAACTATCAGAGAACTGATGGTCACGTTGAGAAACTATTTTGATGAAGATGAAATTGAAAGCGCTGAAGTTGAATTTCAAAGCTTGATTTTTGGCAGACTCAACAGGGGTCTTCAATTTAAATTAATAAACAATGTTCATTGACCAATTCAGGAACAGTTGTACCTTATGACCAATTTTTGTATGAAAAATGGATTATTGATAATATTGCTTTTTTTTTGGGTAGTATAAAAATGTCCTATGGACAAACAACCGATAGTATCTCCAAGAATATATCTGAATTTTACAAACAATACCCACAAGAAAAGTTATTTCTGCAAACAAACCAGAATAATTTCCAGACAGGAGAACTGATTTTTTTTGCCGCATACGTGCTGGTAAATAGCAAGCCCGGTGACTTTAGCAGCGTGATTTATATACAATTGGTTAATCATCGCGGTAAGGTTGTTACACAAGCAAAATTACCCATTATTGATGGGCATGCTGAAGGTAGTTTTATTATTCCCGATTCATTGGCGACAAATTATTATGAGATCAGAGCCTTTACTGCCTGGATGCTTAATTTTAGTGAGTCGTATATTTTCCACAAGATCATTTATATAAATAATTCTTTACAATCGCAGGACTTTCTCACTGAAAAGCAAATGATCAAAAAAAAATTCTTTCAGGTCAAATTCTTTCCGGAAGGCGGCACTCTGTTAAACAATATATCTTCAACAATTGCTGTCAAAGTAACGGATCAGAACGGGTTACCTGCTTTTGCAAAAGGGATAATAAGAAATGAAATGGGTGATTCTGTTAATTTTTTACGGATCATTCACGATGGTATGGGTTCTTTTTCTTTTAGACCGGGAAACGGCCACGCATACCACGCGGAAATGTTATTTGAAGATGGAAGTAGGCAAACTGTCAATCTTCCAGCGACAGATTCCTTTGGGATCACTTTGAAAATAATGGAACAAACAGAGAAGAGAATTGACCTGGAAATTTTTTGGCGTACCAAAACAGCAAATTTGTCAGAAAATCTTCAGCTGCTGGCCTGTGAAAGCACAGGGATGTTTGAAACTTTTCCGGTGCAGGTTAATAAAGGGAAAAATGATTTTTCGATAAATGTAGAGGCATTAAATACAGGAATCATTCGTTTGCTGCTGCTGGATAGCTTAGGGTGTTTACTTGCTCAGCGTAACTCATTTTTTGACAAGGATGACCGGTTGTCATTCGATTTGATTAAAGATACATTTTCTGTTTTACCCAGTGCACATAATCAATTTAAAATTGTTGTAAGTAATCCGGTTGAGAGGTTGAACAATCCCGTATTTTCTGTGTCAGTTACCGATGCTACATTAGATACCTTCAAGGAAGACAACAATATATACTCTTCTATCCTTTTGACATCTGAATCCGATGATACCATATATGATCCCGGATACTACTTTATATCAAAAAATGAAACGACTAAGAATGCCTTGGACTTATTGATGCTGACCCATTCATTTCGTAAACTTGATTGGGCGGGAAATTCCATCCATAAAAAGCAGGTATTAAAATATGCACCTGAAAAGCATGTATACATTGCAGGCAGGATTGAAAATTACTCCGCGCTAAAAGGGAAGGATTTTAATTTGACAATAATAATACAGAGTGAGGATTCAACCCGATTTATAGGATTTGCAGAACCCGATAGTAATGCTCAATTTGTAATTAAAGATTATGGTGGACGAGGCAAATCAATTGTATTTTATTCGGCAACCCAAAAGGATAAACCCATCGACATTTCCGTAAAATTTTTAACCAGCACTATTGATTCAGTCTGGACAGCACCATTTCTGTCCTCACTTACCTATCATATGGATAGCACTTCACACATCATTAAAAGATTGCTTTTTGATGACTCTGCCTATCATTATCAAAAAGGAGATCTTAAACCAGTAACTATTCTAAGCCGTCGTCCATCCAAAACGGAAGAAACAGTGAAGAGATATGTAAGCCCATTTTTCTCCGCAACTAACGCCGTTTCGATTGATTTGGAAAATTCCGATTATACAGGCAGTATGGACATTATGGACCTGCTGATGCAAAAAGTTCCCGGGCTATCTGTTCACCGAGCGATCGATAGCAACAATAACGATATAGCCATATTCAATTACAGAGGGCACCAGGGGGTCGCAGGATCCGGGGCATCTTCAAATCGTAATGGAGGTTCAGCGCCCTATTTTTATCTAAATGAGATATTGACTTCCTGGGATGATATCAAAAATGTATCGGTGCAAGAGCTGGGGTTGATTCAATTCATTCCGGCTCCCTCTCCAATGGCTCCTCTTAACGGCGGATTTATCGGCGTTATTTCTGTATACACTAAAAAATTTAATTCATCGGAGACAAGCGCAGCCGATAAAAAAGTTAAACAATTTGTTTTTACCTCTTACGCGTTGAACAATACTTTTTCAGTGTTCCGGGATTTTTCTGATACAGAAAAAAAATCAAAAATTAATATGCAGGAATCTCTTTATTGGAATCCAACCCTTGAACTAAATAAAGAAGGAGAAGCTAAATTTGATTTTTTCACACGCAATACCACGAAGAAAATACTCATAAAAATAATTGGAATAAATTCCCAGGGCGAAATCATTTCTCTTAACACTTTGCTGCCTTAAATCCTGTTTTTAAGAAACCGGTAGGCTACATGGTAATATTTATCAAAATAAAAGTTTACCATTAGTTGCAATATTGTTTAATTAAAACATTTACATTTACAGCGATAGTCCAGAAAGGACTATCCTAAATTTTGTCACTGCACAAATCGGATTAATTACCTTTAAATTAAAGTTTATGGAAAACGAAAAAGTCAAATTAAGAGGCATCAAAGAAATGTTGACTAGGGACCAAATGAAAAAAATCAAAGCAGGTAGCAATGATAATTGCGCCAAGTATGGCGAGCCATGCGGTCCTGGTATTCCCGTGGATCCCCCTTGCTGTGCAGGATTACAGGCTTGCGCAAACCTTGAAGGGCATTGGCAATGTACAGCCTAAACTGAATGATAGCGGCGCAACGTATAATGGTCCTTGTTTGAAACCTTAAATTTTAAATAAAAATTTTTTATTATTATCGTCATTAAAACAATGCTAAATTGCACAACGTCGGGATATTAAACTTTGTACCGCTATTTGCATTTTTCAATTAAATTGAGCAGCAGTAAATCCATCGGGAAACAATCTAATAAATTTCTTCACCGTGAAATAAATCTCGACATTTTGCCTTTACTTAAATCTTCTGAATTATGACTTGCGTTTAAGCACGACAATTTATCTGCATGTAGAATCTAAGTTTTGACTTATCCATCGCTGTTATAAAGTCCATGTCTTAAGTCTTGGCCCATCTGTTTAAACACGTCTGATTTTTTTCAAGCGATGAATTCCATAATAAAAATTCCGCCTTGATTTTTTTTAAAACTTAATGACAATTATACCGCACCCTGAGGGTATATGTCCTAACTATTAAAAAAATAGCGGCGTTGCACTTTTTTTCTCCAGGATTAAGCATGGAACGGTGGTTCTTTGCAGATTGCCGGTTGGAAAATAGATATAACTGGCATGGACAACCGAAAATGAAATAAACCGGAAGAAGATTTGCCATCGCTCAGGTTACTCCGTCGTATTACCCGGTGTCAGTAGGGTGTAAGATTCGTAGACTTGACGTTATTGCAAAAGCTCATTAGGATACCGAAAAATATTACTGGATAGCTGATGAAACGATTGCTATCCATAATCGCATGTAATGGTGGAAAAGTAGTATCACAGATAAAAAGATTTAACTGCACTCGGGGCGCACTCGCAATTAGCTGGTACTGTACCGAATTTATCTGTTCTTCTTTATGCATATACGTTAGAAGAAAATGTTAAACGGTCGGTAGTTTATCCAAAACTATTTGCAGAACGAAACAGATAAAATGTTTGCAATCTTAAAAGAAAAAAAATTAAACCGGGCAGAAAATATCGCCTGGAAAGGGACTCAGGAATAATCTGTTTTATTTCTTGTATCCATTTGCAAGTTTAATTATTACTGTCGCTTTGCGGTTATCAGAATGATTTTTTTCAGAGTACTGTAAAAAATAATTCTGCGCTCCACCGGGGAAGGTGAGTATTAATAGTACTTTTTTATTAAGAAATATTTCTTCTATTTTTTTCTTAAGCCAAACGGCTCTTGCTTGCGAAAGGGTAATATTATCTCCAAATCTTTTTTTTGCTAGTCTTTTTAACGGACGGATGTCCACTCCTCCGAAAATATCGATTTCTTTTATTGGTAAATTGGGCATCTGACTGATCAATGCGTTAATAGAATCCGCGGAGTCCCTTCCCAGCCTGTCCTGACCGGGAGGAAATATGCCAAAATCCAAAACCAGGGCGCTGTCCTCTTTTAAAATACTGTCCTTTACATTAATGTTTGGCGGCTTTGCTTCGTTTTTTACAAAAGTAATTTCAGGAGAAAAGGATAATTGCAATTTATCTATGGCAAATTTTAATAAGGTCAACCCGGCAAGAAGGGACATTGTTTTAATTGTTTTTCCCAGGCTTTGGTGATAAACCCCAAAATAAAATATCAGGAAGATTATAGTCAGGCCCGAGAAAATAATCACGAGGTTTAGCATCCCGTTGTTCGTACCTTCTTTTATGGTCGATCCTTTGACAGGAATGATTTTAAATAATGAATCCAGGTCATTCATTAGCAAACCGATCCTGCTTTTTCCAAATTTTATCCAGTATACCAGAATCATTTTTTACTGCAAGGGAATCGTTTGCTCTAATGAAGACGGTAATTTTCTCATGCTCTTTCAGGAATGTATCGAGAAAACTGTTTTGCTTTGAAATAACGCTTAATAAAAGAGAATCCTGGTGTTGGATATATTCCCTGGTGAGAACAGGCTCCCTGCTGAGTCCGGAATGTAAAATAACAGCAATAAGAATAATCAAAGCGAAAAATCCCAGGAGAAATATTTTATTTTTTTCAAACTTATAGCGTAAAATTCTGCCGAAGTTTCGTCACCATATTTATCGTAGTGACTCACGATCTTAAAAATTCCTGATTTATCAATAACAGGTTCGCCAGACATTCCATAATTTGCTTTGGAAATTAAGTTTGCATTGTTATCGTAAATGGTTACCGTCTGGAAAACATTCGTCTTTTTTGAAATGGTTGGATGTCCATTCTCATCAAAGCACGTTGTTTCATTTATCAAAGAAAATCTGGGAACATCAGTATAGCGCTTATATCGAAAAATGGCGCACCCCTTCACTGTTTTTACATAATTTATTTGAATCACTTAGAAATTGAACTTCTTTAAGTAGATTATTTTCGTAGATAAATTTTTGAAACTTGCAACGCAGTTCTTTTTTCTCACCGTGAGTTTTTTCATTCACTAACCACTCATTCACTCTAAACGGGGATAACCACATTGAATCGTATACATCTCCCCATTGATTAGCCCCCGTAATTAAATATATTTTACCCTGCGAAAAATTAACGTTGATCGTACTGACTAGAATGCCCGTAGGATTATATTTTTCAACCCTGACCAAATCTTTGCTGATAGTGGAAATTTTAAAATAAGTTCTATATTTTACTTTAATAATCGGATTGACGCCGAAAACTTTTTCCGGATAAAAACTCCAGTCTTTATAGACTGAATCAACATCCTCTTTTACTGAATGATCAACCTGCTTTTTTAGAAAATCGGAATTTGATGAAATAGACAGGCAGAAAAGTATAAAATAAATTGAAGTGAAGTTTCTCATAATGTTGTGGTTTAAAGTTAGGAGAAAATTCAAAGGGCTTAGAAAAAACGATTTGGAGAGACTACTATTTCAAGTAAAACGTGCTACAATATAAAACCTGAAGAAAACTTTCAAAAGGGTTAAAGAGTAGATTAACTTGGCAGCCAAATGTAAAATTATTTTTACTGATTTCTCATTTTGCCATGAAAATAAAAATAGTTTATGTTTGGATCAAGTCAAGCTTTTGAAGCGTTATTAAACAACAATAAAAAATAAAATAAATAAATTTTAGGAATTTGTTTAGTTTAAAAATGAATGCCAAAATTTATTTCAAAGTTTGATTTATCAGATTTTCAAGTTCTGCAAAATCTGGTCCGCCGCCGGATGTCCTTAAAATAATTTTTCCAAAAGGATTGATTAGCAGGGAAGTGGGAAAGCCGTCAATACTATAATTATTACAAATCTTTCCATCGTTTTTCCGGTCTTCATAAATTTGAATCCAATCCATTTGTTTTTCTTTTATCACGCTTAAAAGTTTTTCATAATTTTCATTGAAATCGGAAGCAAGACTAACTAATATCAATCCTTTCGATTTATATTTTTCATTTAGCAATCTTAGTCTTGGTATAAGTTCTACACAAGGACCGCACCATGTGCCCCAAAAATCAATTAAAACGTATTTCCCTTTTAATCGTTCTAAATTGAATTCTTGATTATTAATCGTGTTTGCAATTATGTTTTCTGCATAAAGTCCTTGCCTTGTACCAAATATCTTTTTAGGATGCGCTATATAAGATACCCATGCAACATCGCCGACCCGATTAATAGAATCAACTTTAAATTCATCGACATCTATGACTATTGGATCTTTTAATTATAAGGCCGATTATTTTCATCTTGACTTTTAAAAGACTGTTCATACTTTTTTATATAGAAGGATGGAAGTTTAGTATTAAAATAAGGTGAGTTATTGAAAACAATATTATATTTCGTATTGTTAATTTCAAAAACACCTTCGCTGTGATTTTTAAATTCGATTATCAAGCTCCATAATGAGTCTTCCTTGTTATCATACTCATTACAGCAATTGTAGACATCTGGTCTGACAAAAATTGAAGTTGTTTTGCCAAACTTTATCTCCGAAAAAGAAGTAGTATCAACAAGAGATTTTTCTTTTGCTTCAGAATAGGTGCTATCATTATCGAACAAATAAATTTTTTCTCCTGAAAAATCGCAATCAAAATTTGAATCAAAAATGATTATGCGTTTATTTGAACTCGTTAATCCGTAAAAAATATCTAGCATATTATCGGTTTGCCAAAGACGTAACCGTTTTATTTTGTAATTAGCTATATCGCTTGGAATTCCTTTAAAATTCGGTGGATTTTGTGTGATGGAAGTTGTTATCCTTTGAAAGTAAAAAGGTTCATTACCCATTTCGCTTTTTAATGAAACCTGAAAATTTCTCGATTCCTGTCCGAATGCTGAGACATTTAATATTAACAGGAATAATAGATTTAGCGTTCTCATGATATTCTTTTTTGCAACTATAAGAATTCAAAATCGAAACTTTTTGTAGCATATCGTCGAAATAAAATAACCTTATTAAATGTTTCAGTTGTTAAATAAATTGCCTTATAAATATTCGACTAACGGTTAACCATGTGTAATGATTCGAATAAATATAGTATTAAGATGGTTAGAAACGATAACGGCGAAATGCTGAGAGTGCTCTTGCATAAATGATCTTACTTGGAATAAAAATGTTTAAAATAATAATTTTTACCGCTCAAATCTTCCATGGTTTGACTTTCTACCAATCCAACGGGCGAGTAAAAATAATTTTGAGTAATATGATCCAAAAAAGCAAGACCCTGATCATAATCCCGTTCTTCGATCAGTCTTTTTTGACCATCGTATAAAAATTCGTGCTTCAGAACTCTCGAGGTATTGTAAACAGAATACTCGCTTCGGGTTCCGGTTTGCGCGTCGAATTCGTACAGATAGGTATACATCCAATTTTGATTAAAGTCATAATTTTTTATCTCCCTTAAATTTCCATTGTCATACGCGTATGTTTGATGAAGATAGGTCTTACCTCCTGGAAGAGTTACAAATTCACGGGCTATATGACCTGTAATGTCATACTCCTTCTTCCAAATGTGAAGAGGTATCGAATTCAAAGAATCCCAAAAATAAGAATATTCTTTTTCGTCGGTAATATTGCCCAAGCTATCGTGATCATAAGTTTCTACCATTTTCGATGTATTAGAGCCGTTAACATAAATTACTCCCAGGGATATAGATTCTTTTTTCAGCAGTTCGGTATCAGCATAGATGTAATTTGTGATTCGAAACATCTTCCCATCAAAACCATGGTCTTCCCGCTCAATCAAATTGCCGGAAGAATCAAAATACTCGGTCATTATTAAGACACTGTCCTTATTGTTTTTCTTTTTTTGTAGAAATATACAGAATCACTTATAATATTTTGCTTCCGGATAATTGCAGAAGCATTGTTATCCCAATTCGGATCCGCGGTATACACAATCACTCGGTAGCCTTGGGCATAGCTAGTAACAAAAACAAGAGTTGCAAGTAATAAAAAAGTCAATCTCATATGCAGGATAAATTTACAAAGTTTCTGTTTTAAATCCGTCTCAAGGCAAAATGAGTGCTATTGTGGCAATATTTTCTTATACCAAAATTTATTCCTTCCATTGCGAAGAACTTCCCTAAAATGCAATCCCCGCGCAAAGGTTCTGATGTCTAGAAGGGAAGATTCTTTTACCCAACCTTATCTTTTACAAATAGCCTTAGGTTGGATCTTTTAAGTTCAATGCAATTCAAAATAAAAATTCGAAGATTTTTTTTGAATGCAATACCTTGATTAGTTTTTTTCCTCTTCACATCATATGGATAGCCTAAGCCAAATTATCATCATTATCGTTTGAGCATGACCGTTAGGATATTTATCGTATAAGCACAACTGTTCCTTTTTGGGTCTGGCGCACACCATGATTATCAGTCAGGTCGACAATCCATACATATGCATCAACGGGCTGTTGCACACCATGAAAACTGCCATCCCATCCCTCGGACATATCATCGGTGGCAAAGACCTCCTGTCCCCATCGATTAAAAATCATCATGCTGAACTTACTGACGGGAAATACGCGGATAACACGGAATATATCATTTTTACCATCATCGTTAGGAGTAAAGCCATTGGGTAAAATAAGAGTACAATTGCCTGACTGGATAAGGATTGAATCCCTATAAAGACCACAAGAATTAATGACCTGAAGTGTATAAAGACCTGGTGTGGTAACGGTATAAAGAGAATCTGTACTGCCGTCCTGCCAGAGATAGCTTACAGTTGTGTTTGTTTTGGGATCAAGGATCAGCTTTGTTCCTTCACAAAGAAAACTATCTTGGCTCATGGTAAATTGGGGAGCAGAATATAAGCGATGGTATCAGAAAAAACAGTATCGCATCCGCTTAGCGATACCTCCACTGAATAGATACCTGATTCTGTGACCAGAAACTCCGGCGTAGTTGAACCATCCTGCCAGCGATACATTCCGCCAGGATTAGTGGCATCAAGTAGCAGGGACTGTCCTTCGCAGAGCATAGTGTCGCCGGGGAAAACGACTACAGGCAAGGCCTGAACATGCACGTTCACCGTGTCCGACTTAACACATCCATTCTGGTTTATAGCAAGCCAGTAGGTTCCCGCCTTATCGATTACCCGCGGAATGGTTGCGCTGCCATCATTCCAGAGATAAGCCGCGCCTGGCAAATTGAATGAATAGTATATCTGACTGCCTGCACACAGGATGGTATCTCCAGTGTTGCTTAGTCTAAAAGAAGGTAGCGGATAAACATGAGTGATCTTCATAGTATCGCTCGTGGTGCAACCATCACCAGCAGTGACCTTTACCCAATACAAACCCGCTTGATTTGCAATTATGGCTGGCGATGAAGAACCCGTACTCCAACTATACCCAGCAAAGCCATTCCCGGCATTGAGCAACAGACTGTCATCTGCACAAATGCTCGTGTCGTTCCCTAAAAATACAGAAGGAACAGCTAGGACTTCCACCTCTACACTATCCTTGACAGGGCAGGAGGCTCCTCTCCGCGCTGAGATGAAATAACGGGTATCAACATACGGAGCTACCTGCTCGCCGCTGTCCGTAGCGCCCGGAAGAATCCCGTCAGCAGCATACCACTGATATCCGCTAAATCCCCCAGTCGCCTGCAAGTGAATGGAATTTCCGGTACAGACCGTTGTATCTCTACCTGCACTGAAAAAAAATAGTGTATCTTTCACTACTACAGTGTCGCGGTAAACGTTGTTACAGATATCGGTGGTCTTCACCCAATAGGTCCCGGGGTTTTTAACTAAGTAAACAGAATCCAAAGTTCCGTCCTGCCAGTTGTAACTGCTATATCCGCTGTGTGCATTCAGCAGCAGGGAATCTCCGTTGCATATTGCGGAGTCCGGCCCAAGACTCACTGGACCTGGAGCCTCTTTTATCCAGACCGCCACCGAATCCATTAAAAGGTTGCCACAAGTAGCGGTCATTGAGGCATAGACATAACCCTCCCATGCCTTCTTATAGGTAATATCAATGCTTGAATCATTAGGAAATGAAAAGGATGCTACAGCTGTTGTATCAAAGGTCCATATTGCCTTGGCTCCGCATTCGGGATTTTTGCTATAATGAAAAAGTAGGGTCGTACCCACACAAGTTGTATCGTTTGCAGAATGAAGTCCAATAGAATCGCAAAAAGAGATCTGATGGCATGCAGTGTTAGCAGTTAGTGGAAGCGGCCCGTCAGGTGCAAAATTGCGGTGGGTCTCTGAAAAAGTGTTGGATACAATATTGCAGTAAGCTGTAGAAAATCCCGGCTTTATGATCATAGAATAAGGTTGTGTAAAAGTCAGCGCTGTATCATTACCTGTACAAAATCCAGATGTATCGCTGTTATGTTGCCGTACCAGTTCCATATAACCTTGATAAGTCAGAGTGTCTGCGACCTGAAGTATAGAAACATCTTCATCGGGTCCGGTATGCAAAAAATTGGAATTAAAACTGATAATATATTTTTCGTGATAGATCCTTTCTTTGATGATCTGGCTGCCTATCGCTGAGCCATAGATCATAGCTGTCGAATTTGATCCAAGACCAAGGGTTCGGCAATAGGATATCTTTCCCTCAGGGTCTGTTGTTATCATCGTCTGATTATAATTTGAAGCATAATGCGAACTAAAGATCGTTCCCGATAGGAAATTAAAATCCGCATCAAAGGTTGCAGCAATGCAGTGGTTGACGGTATCTCCCGCTATTCCCGTCGCCCAGTCGATAAAGTCCTGGTTGGTGGAACCACTAATGACTATGTTGCCATTATTCATTGCGGTTACATAAGAAAAGGGGGTGAAAGAATTCCAGAAGGATTGTTGTGCGTAGTTAGCATACCAACCTTTCGCGTCAAGAGGCGTACCAGTTACAGGGTCAAGAAAAACAGCATAGATGAGATTGGTAGAGACATTTGGCTCGGTATAGACACTTTCAAAGGAGCCAATTAAGACTATCCGCCCTGACTGCACAACTAATCCGAAAGGAATAGGTTCACCATATTGAAAATCCTCGTCCCAAACCGCAGTACCGACGCTGGTAAGTTTGAAAATAAAGCTATAGACTGTCGGGGCGCTATAAATATCCTGTTCACCTGCGAGATATAAGTTACCCGTAGCATCTTCGCCGATGCCCGTAATATAACACTGTCCGGATGTTGGGTCAGTCCAAGTCGTGCTCGCATAGGATTTTGCCCATATAAGATTGCCCGTCCCTGTCAACCTCCAAAGGGCAAGTTCATTGCGCCCGTTAGAAGTTTCAGGGATCAAGATGCTCCCCACCATCAAGATATCACCATTATTGAGTTCTTGCGCGCGATAAGCCTGGGCGCCGTTAGCAGGGTAGATGCCGACGCCATAAAAAGAGCGACACCACAATACTGTTCCGTTAGGACTGCATTTCACGATAAAAGGCGTGGTTGCCGCTACACTGTTGACTAGATAATAATTACCCGCAATAAGGAAATTACCATCCTTTGTCTGTGATATATAACCATTGTAAATATCCAGGGTATCATTACCCAGCAATAATCTTTTAGTCGTGTCCTGGCAGAGAGCACCAGTAAAATCAAGGATCTTGCCTTTGCCAGCGGTTGTGGTTCCTACGCCGTTGAGAAGAGTTTTTGCCAAGAATTTTTGTACTCCTGTGTTGGATCGAGCTCCTAAAACTGCAGGTCTGAGAGGCATTCGGTGAAGCCAAGATTGACGAATGCTGTCTGTCATCTGCTGTGCACTGCAGTAGTAGCACAACAGGATTGCAAAGAGCAGTAAGTATAGTTTTGGTCCGAGTTTACGTCTCATGAAAAAGGTTTCGAGTAAAGCTTTTCTAGAACGAAAAAAACTGTAGGCTATTTTTACATAAATATATTTAAAATTTTCAGGTATGGCGAGGCCGGTAGTCAGTTAATAACGCTTTGTCCATCGCTTTTAATCTATATTGAATACGTCAATTCAAAATTCATCGCAGCATTTGTCATGATCACTTCTTAAATGGTTTTAATAAAAAATACAGATAAGTGATATTATAATATATTTGGTAGTGTCTCAGTTTGAAATTTTGCAAATATTATTTAAAAGATCCCTTTCAATTTGTATGAACAATCTTTATAAGGGGTTTTTTACCGATAAGTATTTTTGATTTTCTTGGCACAAGGGGAACCGACAATGACGGTATGGTCGGAGGCAGACTCCGGTTATTAACCAGTTTTACCTCAAAAATCAGTATATCAAAAGAAAAAAGTTCAATCGGATAAACTGGACAAAACATTTTGGAACTGCTTTTTTAGTAACGGCAAATCATTGTGAGCGATTTCCCAAACAATAGTAAAATTGACGCCGAAATATTCATGAATGGAAATATTTCTGAAGCCATTGATCGGAGCCCATGCTACACTAGGAAAAAGTTCTTTTAAGCCGGGGGATATCCGGTTGCAGGCCTCCCCAATAATTTCAATTTGTTTTATGGTAGCGAATCTTTTTTCGGAGTTCGTAAGAAAACCATCAATATCAACTTCATGAAGATATTTCTCCACTTCTTCTATAGCATCCAAAATATGCTGCACCCGAATCTTATCACCGAGGGTTGCGTTCATAAATTAATATCTTGTCTTTATCGATGATGGGTCTTACATATTTTGAAATTCCTTCACTGCTCACCAAATCTACTTTTGTATGGAGCAGTTTTTCCAGTTCAAGTTGATAAGTAAATATTTTCATACCGATTGGAGTGCTATGGTCCAACTCGATCAGGATATCAATATCGCTTGCCTCGCTGATTGCTGTACCGCGCGAATAAGAACCAAAAAGAAATGCCCGCTTGACTGGTTTATCAGAAAAGAATTGCTGAAGAGTTATTGTATCGGCTGCAGATAAATTCACATTGCAAAGCTAATCAAATTACCAAAGTAATTCTATTGTAATGTTTCAGATAATTGATCGCCGGTATTCTGAATGTGAATACAGTTTACTGATAGATTGGGGTTCGCCTGAATAGGACAACTTCTTCAGATTGTTTATAAAGAAGTGCTAAATTCACTATGATGGGTGTAACTGAATTGAGAATTCGGCAAATCTCCTTCCATTCTTATCACATTTATTTCCCTACTGTGCGCTTTAAAAATATCATAGCTTAATGGCAATCCCAACCCAATTACAATTGTGTATAATCTTTCACCAGAAAAATAAATCTTCAAGAAAATCTTTGACTAACAGTTAAGTGTGTGTAATAGTCAGAATCCAATTTGGATTTTCCCTTGTTTTCAGTTTAACTATTTTCCGACGCAGAAAATGTCAACTGCTCAACGAATCAGGGTTTTCAAAACCTGAGTAACACAAGAGTAACATAATTGAGGAAGCTGTTTGCAAATAAATGAAATAATCTGCAACATTCAGAGTATATAACGGCGATGTATATGCTATAATAGAAAATTACTTCAAACTATGATATTTTATCTGTTATAACATATAAAAAAATGAAAACTACTTAGCGAATGATTTTTCCAGTTGTTTCTGCCAAAGTCATTGCAAAAATTTGCAACGCTTCGTGCAATATCATAAATTAGTGGGTTAAGTGCAATTTTATGATACTACTTTATCGGATGAAGTCACTTTTAATCCTTTTATTCTTTTGCTGTATAATAAAATCATCAATTGCTCAATTTCCCACATCAAAAATTTTAAATCCCGACACAATATTCTCATCAACTTTGAAAACCGATCTGATTAAATCTGGGAGGTGGGAGCTTATAACAGAATTTACTCTTGTTTCTGGCACAATTTATCAGGCACCGGAAGAAAATATTTCATTCAAAAATTTCCAATTTTTTGATAGTGCTGTTTCTGGCAAATACATTTTTTATGACTCTTTAAGTTATTTCCCATTAAAATATATGGATAGTCAAAATTCATTTCGAATAAAAGTTCCTTTTTTTATAACAGATAATAATTTTACTTATTTATTTTTTGATTATAAAATATGTTATTTCGACTCTACCTATTTGCTTGTTGAACGCAATTTAAACCCTACATATTTTGACACAAGAACAAGAAATATTTTATCAGATGAGAAGGTAAGGCAGTTTAATAGGTGGGGATTTCCGATTTTTACTTTATACTCTGAAAAGAGCAGAAAGTCTTTGCGAAAATTTATTCTATTCGAAAAAGTGTAGCTGCTACCAATGTCAACTCTACATAAAACCGCGAAGTTGGAGACTTTGCTGAGCAGATAAAAAAGTGAAGTGCAATTTTATTAATGAGGATAGGGGTTTACGATTAGATGAATTGTTATTCTTGGCGTTGCTCCGCTTTTATTTTCTTATTTAATTAACTTCATAATTGTTCCACTAAAATTTTATCTTTTTAACTGCTAAACCGAAATTTATGTATAACCACACTTCTGCTTATTTGCTTATTTCTACCTTCAAAAAACAGTTAATGACATTTACGCAAGTCACCAGTAAATTGTGTTTAATTATACTTGCTGTACTTGTAGTTATTAGTTGCACAACTACAATAACCAAAATAAAGAATCCTGTATTTGGTAAATCAATCGACAGTTTACAAGTGAACTTGAGTAAAATTGTTACATGTGAGAATGTAGACTTAGATGGATTGGAAATCAATACTAATGGGGAAATAAGTACAGTATTGGAAATTCATATCACAAATGGCCAAAACATACCAACTGACGATAATCAACTAAATGAGTTAGGAAAACAAATTGCTACTGAAGTCAAAGGAGTATTACAAGACAAGAACGAATATCAAACCTATGAAGTTTTATTTATTACTAAAACCGAAAATGCTGGTATAACACGGAAGACTTGGAAAGGGAAAATATTTAAAACTGAAGAGTTATAGAATTGCAATCACATTGAATTGGCGTAATACCTTTTAAGATAACCATTCAACCCCTTAGTAAATGAAAAATATTTTGACAACTCTGATGACAATATATTCTGGTTTTTGCTTTTCACAAATTAACAATTACACATTCCCTAAAGTTATTTCAGCAGGAAAAAACTTAAATGATTTCGTTCCTATGGGGTGGGAAATTCGTGATTCTGTATTTGGTGATTTTGACGAAGACAAATTAATGGACATAGCAATAGTGATTCAAACTAAAGAAGCTTTAAAGCTTAATGACACAACTTGCTTCAGTGATCAACCTTTTTTTCCAAAAATGTTAATTGTGCTCCTTAGACGACCTGACAAAACTTTACGATTGTCAATTACCGCAACAAAACTATTTGGTAATTGTAATTGGGGTGTTCAAGGACAAGACCCTTTTGAAAAGATTGAAAATCGAAGAAACACACTTGGAGTTATTTTCTTAACAGGCGGAACTTTGAGAAATTATCTATCCTACTATTTTAGGTTTCAAAATAACGATTGGTATTTAATTGGTTCTGAAAGCCAACAATATTGGGCCGGACACACAGATGAAGACGGAATTTATAATGAAAAGCTGAATTTTGTGACCGGTGTAAGAGAAACATACAACGAAAACCTAAAAAGGAAACGGAGCAACTACGCGAAAACATCCTTTGAACAAGAAGCCTTAATAAAATTATCAGACTTTGACGATGACTCATCAATTCCGTTTAGCGACAATTAAAAATTATATCCTGTAATATATCAATGTTTGTGCGGGATATAAAAAACTCGACATTAATTTAAAATGAAAATAAGTTTAATAATAAATAAGGTTTTGTTTTGTTGTTTTTTAATTTCAATTTTTTTTGCCATCACTGTTCATGGGCAGAAAATTATTAGTAAAAATTTAAAATTTTTGACAGTAAAATTTGCTGGTAAGTATAGTTTCAGTACAAATATTAATATGAGTCGCGATGGGACAATTTTAATATTTCCGGAAACAGATACTACACTTTTATTTTATGTTGAATTACAGAACGGTGCTCCAGCTTTTGATCAAGGTGCTTTATATGGGCGTGTAAAAATTATTAATGACACCGGAATTTTTTACAAGAAGAGTGAATATTCAGATAACGGTTGTAAATGGACAATGAAGTTTTTTAAAAATAAGTTGATCATTAGAACAGTCGATCGGTACGTTGACTGTGACGGGTTCGGTGGTAATGTTGTTGTTGATGGAGTTTATAAAAAATTATCTAGCAGAATTCCTCAATATTTTATCACTCCTGAATTTAAGAAGGTGTTTTTTAAAAAGGTGAAACCTGATGATTATGAAAAATAGTTTCATATTGAGATGACTAATACTAAGTCGCCATTTTGATCTTCTATTTGATTGTCGGTAGCATAAAAGCCGATGCCGCGGCTGTCAATAGTATAACGGTGACCTGCTACAACAGGAGCGAAATAAACATTCACCTTATTTTTTGAAAATGCATCAATACCCCTTTCCACGCTGACGTAACTGGCATCGGTTAGAGGGAAACTGAAATTTAAAAAGGTGCCGAATCCTACTGCATCGAATCCATTCATGGAGAGCTCGTCGACCTGGATTGGAACATTGGATGAGCTGCTGTTATGGAATTTCATGTTTGTGGTTTTAGGTCAAAATAAAGTTTAATTTATCTGGAATTGATTTTTTTGTATAACGGTAATGGATATGTGTTAAATTATATTCTTGAAATTTTGTTTTTACGAATTGTGATTAGCTAATCATTGAATTTATTTTTACGTTTCTTACGCATTCTGCTAAAGCGGACGTGCCGTCCGTGCAAGAAAAGGGTTACTAATTTCCTCTTCATTCACGTCCTGCAACTTGTGGATAATTATTTGATGACAACCAAGCTCCTTGCCCAGGATTATAAATCCAACCACGACTTTGTAATGTAAATCTTTCTGCATTTAGAAAACCGCCTGCAGGAATTAGATTTCGATTTGGCGTACAGTATGAATCAAATATTGGCTTACCTAAATTCATTTCACGTGTTAAAACGCCATAATTGGCTTTCTGATTTAAGGCAATCGTCCCTTTGTTAGGAAGATCAAGCATATAATCTCCTGCTTTCCACCCGGTAGATTTACCAGTCTGCTCTGCTCCCCACTTAAACAAATTCAATCCACCTTGAGTACTGCCCATTGCAGCAATTGGCTATTAAGCCTTATTGTATAACTCTGGATGTTTATTTTTCCAATACATTTCAAATTCAGTAATTTTTGATTCATAATTTTCACTATTATAAAACTCATTTATCAAGTCATAGTTCTCATAAATTACGTATGATATATGACTTAGCTGTTTTCTATAACATTCTTCGAGGTCTTTTTCTTTCCGAAAATATTCTGATTTTGGAATCATTGCATCAAATTGTCTCAAATATTCCAACAAATTAAAAAGGTTTATTTCATCATCTGGCTTACCTACCTTATAAAGTGTTGCATAAAACTCATGGAAATACTTTTCAATTTTAATCACAAAATTATCTGAACCATACTCAATCATATATGATTCTCCCTTGTTCAGTTCTGTTTTTATCTGAAACCCATATAATCCTATGAGCCTATTAAAAAACTCATATATGTATTTAATAAAACTATGCTTCATCCAGATTCTATTTTTTGATCATTCTTGAAAAATCATCATTCCATGAATAACCATGTCTCTGCAAATACCTGATCTCTTGTCCAAGAATTGAATTAGGATCAAGCTTTTTGGGATTATACTTTCCAGCAAATATTACATCATCTCCTCTTTTTACAACCCCTTGCAAAAACTGGACGTTCTTACGCATGCTCCATTCTTCATCAGATACATCAAGGAAGTTGGCACTAATCTTTTTAGCAAATTCTCTGTAAGTATCTCTTGGTCCTATCACTCTTATCCCCTTAGCGGTCTCTTCTTCAACAATCTGCATCCCTTCCTGCAAGGCTTTGGTTTCTAATTCTGCCCCCGCTTCTTCTGCTTCTCCTGTACCGGCAGTAAAAGCTGCTATGATTGCATCCGGGGCATGCCTGCCTACAAATTTACCGTGTTCTTCCGGGCTTGCAGCAGCAAATTTCATTATTTCATTACTCTCTTCTGTAAAGTCTCAATTTGAAAATTGGTATATTTTCTTAATAATTTTATCCTTCTCTAATTTAACGCTTTTCTTTATTGCATCAGCCTCTTGCTTTGGATTGACTATAAATCCAGAAAATATTTTGTACTCCAGTTTTATATTGTTAATTCCCGACAATTAAATTATTCATATAGACTAACGTTTATGCATAACCGAATAAATGAATGTCCAATTAGAATACGAAAATATGCGTTGATTTTTTTCTTGTATGATGCATGTCGTGGTGATTACTTCCATGTTTAGTTTCCGGTTTTCAGTTTTGCAGTTGGCAATTATTCAATTACAAATTCCTGATTTAATAACCAGATATTCGTTGCATAATTTCTCTTTCTGCCAGGCTTTTCTTGTTCGTAACCCGCTGCTCCCTATTAAAAATCGTATTTTTTAAAAAATTTTCACCTTAGAAATAAATTTCTGTAAAAATATCTGACTTACAGATGACTGTAAGTAACTATTCAAATCCAGTTGGGATTATGACTAATCATTATTAAAATTCGAAACAGCAATTAAACATAAGGTAATTTTTTTCCAGAATTAGGGATTCATTTGATAAATGATTCGGTTTAATATTGTCAGTCTATTTCAAAAAACTTTGGTGAAATGATAGCAAATTGATTTACTACTAGTAGCCCGGTTCAAATTCAACATAATTATTGCTCGGAAATTTCGGTTTGGTCTTCTATGCTGAAGACGGTCTTGATTATTCGTTGTGCTCAGAATCACCTCCTTCCATTTGTTTGATCAATGCATTCGAATCTTCTTTCAGATTGGCAGCATCATAATCATCCTTACCATATACTGCGCCGAATGCTTTGTTAACTGACATTACCTGTGAATTTATACTAAAAGGTCCTGCGCAACCTAATTGGTAATGTTTCCCGTCATCCTGTTTAAATATTAATTTAAAGAAATAGAATTTGGCCTTATGTCCTTTGTACATCGCAGTTTTCTGCAAGACCGGTATGATTGCATCGGGTGGTATTTCATTATCGTCTTCTGAAAAGAAAGTATATACAAGGCTTTCAGCAAACTGCTGTTGAGATAAATATGCTTTCGGAAAAAGAATTTGCTTATTATATTTTGCGAGGTTATTATACAATTCTACGCGGTAATTTTTATTTTTAGCCAATTTTTCTAAAACAGTTTCGCTTACCGGTTGTTTGTTGGAAATTAACAGACGAACGCCTTCCATGCGAAGTTCATTTACATGGAGTGAAAGATATTTCTGCAGCATATCATTAGCCGCCCTGCTATTGAATTTCTGCAATATCTGCGCTGTTAAAATATCGGAATATTCATACTTGTCGCTGTCAGCTTTCATTATCAAATAGCGTTTGCCAGCAAATCTGAGAATGGATGGTTCATATTTGCGAAACAGATCTATTGAGATCATATTGCTGTCAAGCAAGTATTCTGAGATATTCAGGATCGGTGAGATCATTACTGTATCTGCTAATAGAGAAAGTATCGATGGATATAATGTAGCTGTAGTGAGTGAAATGCTGTCTTTTAAATGTTTCATGAAGATATATGATGGTTTTTCAGAAGGCGGGGAACTTCGCAACAACTTTGTCATTGTTATGAAATTCTCATTAGTTTGAAAAGAACTGATAATGTTTAAAAGAGCAATCTTTATTTTTGAATTGACGGTTTGTAGATAGTGCTCAGTTGCAAAATGAAGCGAAGATGTATCGTGCAAGGCAATAAGTCTTTTAGCAATTGATTCATTGATGTTTTGATCATCTCCTGGTTGCTTATAATCCTGAAGAATCGCTTGCTGGAGTAGTGGAATTTCACTTCGATCGAATGGCGCATCATATAATTTTTGAGCGGCAGATTCGCGGGTGATTGAATCCGTTGATAAAAGATCATCCAGCAAAATTTTAGCTTTAGATTTTAAAGCATGTGATTCAGGGGGTGTATTATTAAAAGTGAAGTCTTCAAAAAAGCGGGTCACATCTGCATCGTGAATATCTTCTTCAAACTGCGTAGTAGATAAAGTATACAGGCTATCGCCATATAAGAGCATTCGTTTGCGATGTATTTGGAGTGAACCTTTTTCTTTTGTTTCAAATTCAACACCTTCAACACTTCCGTTATGCACTGGTTTTTTAGAAACCAAGGTATAATTATATGAAACATTGTTTTGAATAAAACTGTCCCAAAAAATACTATCATTTTGCTTCCAAAAATATTTTCCAAGACCTTCCCGAACGATTACGTAAGAATTGCCATGAGTGCTGTCATATGTTTCATAATGCTGTAGTCCCTTTGCATCGCTGGTATCTTTTTCGCTTAGATAAATAAAATTGGAAGGTGACCAGGTGTTAAATATGAGGTCTGGCGCATTTTTATTCTGCCATGCAGCCCGCTGATAATTCAAGAAGCGCAATGAACCAATTACTTTGTCTATTGTTGGATTTGATTTTCCCGGAGCATACATAGCAACAATACTGTACCACCTGTTGCCACGCATTTTATAAAATGTTTTTGCCACCAAATTTGCTTTTGCCATCAACCCTTCACAAACTAAAATGCGATGATGATTTTCGGTGTAGGCGGTGTCGTAGAAAATTTTTGCGTATTTCGATTTCACATTTTCACGTATTTTTTCAAGGGTCGCGCTGTCGTTGGTCAAAGAATAACCACGTTGAGTTTCACTTGCCCCAAAAATAAAATAGCCACCTGTCTGTTGGTCAATGCAGATTTTAATTTGTGACATTATTGATTTATCCTTTGAAATACCAAGGTCATCGCCTGACCGAGGTGCAGATGGCAATTCGATGCTATAGGCGAAGACTGGATCAGAAAAAGTATACATACCTGCCATTGCATTTTGATCGATTGTATTTTCAACAGGGTGGTATGAAGCAAGAAACTCAGTGATGTTCTGAATTGATTTTGGGTTATTGTTCGTGGAAAACGCCAGCGCGATGTAAAGTATATTTTTCTTGTAGAGAATATACCCATGACCATAACCCTCTTCGTTATTCTTTTCGAGTTCCTTTCCTGGAATATTATTGATTGTTATATTTTTTGGACCAGACATTTTTTTGGCTTTGAAATAATTATTAGCGAAGGCAGATACAGCGCTGTCGACTCCCTGTTGGTTATAAGGCGTATTAACGCTGGTTAACATGTAAGCAGTTCCGGTGAATACGTCGAAATAGATTTTCATATTCATAATACCGTAAAGTTGAACGTTGCTCGGTTTTCCAGGCATCATTGCCTTATAATATCCGCTTGAATCATTTACTGCTACCCAAGGAAGTTCTACTTCTTTGAATTTATACTCTGCAGGTTTTATTTTTTTTGAATAAAAAACCGGTTCAACCGTAAATCCTTTTTTTTGTAATAAAGAGATTAGTCCATCTTTTCCTGGTAAGTGAGCTGCACCTATTGCAAAGACCATCGACCGTATCCGGGCGAGGCTATCTATACGCGAGGACATTTTTTTATTTCGTTTAATAATTAACGCATCTGCATAGCCGGAGTCATTCAAATTTATCATACGATTTATTTCGCTAATGTTCCCGTTGATATATGCATTAATGAGTTTATCCATACTTGCCTGCGTTGCTCCCTCATTTCCAGAGGCAATTTGTTTAATGTCAGATTCATCCACCAATCCGAGCAAACCTTCCTGATCTGTTATGTCTTCCACACCTCCTGTCCATTTCCCCTGCCTACGTGCCAGATCAAAAAGATAGGCATCCAACATTTCGGGGCTTTTGCCTTTTTGATAACTTTCTGCCAGCCATTTATTTTTTTCGCGAAAAATATCCTGAGTCGTTATATTAGCGGCCGGCTTGTTGAATTTTTTGGATAGTTGATTGCCATATCGTTTATAATCTTTTTCGCTCAATATATCTTTTACATAAGAATAGTTCTTTATTTCTCTTTTCACAAAATCGGCGAGAAAAGGGGAGAAATCATCCGGATTTACTTCAATAGCAAAACCATCTGCTGCTTCGATGGCTTTTAATAATGAGTCCCCGAGATCAAATAATCTGTCGTCAGTAAGATGCATAGTTCCGAACAGATAGGAAGGTCAATCGATACCATTACCACTTACTTTCCAAAGCAGAGTATTAGCTTCATTTTGGCCGAATGAAATCTTCAAACATAAAATGCAAAAAATAAATAGAAGTGTGTAGATTTTTTTCATACGATTTGATTGACGTAGCAAATATAAACGTTGAAATCCAATTTTAGATTCTATTTACTGTTTTACCTGCCACTAAACCTGCCCTGTTGCGTTTTTGTTTTGTTGAAATTTTTAAATAAATAACGAGACAATTTATTTTCTGTTTTGACAAGTAGAAGAAGAATAGTTATATCAACTTTGGTTTTAAAAACTTAATAAGCCAGCACTGATCTTTAAAGTAAAATGTTACCCGCAAAAAATATCTTTAACATTTTTTTCAACGAAAAGTTATCCGGCTTTATTAGTTGTAGCGATTAATAATATAAAGCTAAGAGATAAATCAACTGAACGTTGAAAAGTTTAGTTTAAAATAAGAAAAAAACTATCTACCGATTTTTTCGAGCAATGAATCGCTCGGGAACCTTACTCATCAATCTCATAGTTTAGTAACCAATTCATTTTATCTCTTCAATTATTTTCGGTAAAGCAACACTGAATTGAAAATATGAATTCAAAAATATGGCATGCTTGCTGGAGGTAATAGGGGAATAATTAAATATAACGACGATGGGTAACCGAAATAATCATTTAACATTTGAGACATGCTAACTTTTTGAAATGATCGTGAATATGTGAACGAGAAATTTTGGAAATTATTTAATTTCGAAGTTTTTATCTTTTATTGGAATTATTATTTAAACCGATTAATTTACACTTGATTTTAGCGTGTCAAAATGAAACGAATTGAAACTATTGTGTAAAATGTTTCACCTGACAAATAAACTTCTCGAGACAAATCACTGACTAACAGTTAACTGTATGTAATAGTTCGAATCCAATCCAGATCACCGATTTAGTTCAAACTAAAATCTAAATTCTTCTTTTAGAATTTTATTTAGTCGGCTCGCATTATTGGTAAGTCACCTTTTTAAAATACCATCCTCCCGGATCAATCACAGGAAGCGTTTTGCTGATTATTTTTTGAGGATTTGTTCTCGTTGCTTCCATCGTAGTGTGCAATATGCCCGAATCCGTTAAAATCTCCAATGGCACAGATGTGATAGGCGCATTTTCAATCATCATATAATATGTATCGCTGTTTGCCTGGCGCAAATTAATGTCTATTGTTTTAATTGTCTTTAAGTAAAAATCAAAAAGAGGTTTTAGATCCTTGCCGGTTTGCCGATTAAAAAACCGTTGAACATCATCTGATGTAAAAAACTTTTCGTAAGGATATTTAACATCGGTAACGAATTTTTTTATTGCAGAAAAAAATGCACTGTCGCCCAATATGTATCTCAGCGTGTGCATTAAAAAAGCGCCTTTGGGATATATGTCCCAGTTGATATCATTCATATTCATTCCTTCTTCCGGCACGATTGGCTTTTTACCGCGGATGTTTGATCTCTGGCGAATCATAAAATCATGATACGCATTTTCTCCGCCAATTTCTTTCATTGCCAAAGCTTCAGAATAAGTAGCTATTCCTTCCTGTATCCACATATAAGCCCAATCTTTATTGGTGATTTTATTTGCCCACCATTCATGTGCGTATTCATGAAAAAATACATCAGAATAATCCAGGCTGCCGGGAAAGTGCCTGAAGGTTAAACTATCCTTGAAACTTATCATGGTTTGATGTTCCATACCTGAATTAGGAACTTCAACGATTCCGATCTTTTCTTTTATCCAGGGATATTCACCAAAATATTTTTCCATTATGTGCGAATCTCTTTCTTTGATATCAAGAAGATGTTTTGCTTCTGCAGTATCCTGCTCCAATATATATAATTCGATGGGCACAGCATGACCTTCGACAGTTGTATAGGGTCGTTCAAACACTTTGTATTTGCCAATATTAAATACAATACAATAATTACTGATTGTATAATTTGTTTTCCAATGCCATGTAGCTTTTTTATTTGCAGTTTTTTTTACAGATTGAAGTAATCCAGGACCTGCTACAGATAAATTCCGGGGAATGGTAATAAAAAGATCTGCGCCTTCATCGGGTTCATCGCTCGGATGATCTTTACATGGAAAGAAAATTTTTGCTCCTTGCAACTGACAATTTAATGAAACCCACGGATTGCCATTTTTATCTTTCGTAAATGTGAATCCTCCCTGCCATGGAGGTCTTACTGCGATTGGCGGCTTGCCACCATAATATATTCTCACAACATGTTTGGTTGGAGTATAGTCAGAATTTTTAGTGATAAAAATCTCGTCATCCTTTTGTGTAAAATCCGCGGTTGCATTATCAACCAATATTTTTTTCACTTTTAGTAAATGGATAAGATCAAAAAGCAAAGTGTCTGTTGGTTGTAATAAAATCAATTCAATTTCAGTATAGCCGTCAATAGTTTTTTGATCAATATCTACGTCCAATGCAAGTGTGTAATGACGAATATCCATGATAGCCTGCAAGGGTTTCAGTTTTCCACCAGCTCCCATATAGCTTATGTCCTGTGCCTGGGAGTTTGCTATAAAAATATATAATGCAGTTATCAGAGTTAAAATAACTTTATTCTTCTTTTTCATATTTTTTGGTTATCAAAAAAGATCAATATTGTGAGGAAGAGCCGATTGAAAAATTAATAATGAAGATAACAACAATTGCCGAAAGAAATAGCGTGTGAGGGATATTAGAAAGTTGCAGAAGGCTTCATTTTTTTGGGCACCAAACGACGGTAAACTAACAGTAACGCATAACCGAAAATAAAGCGTTCAATAGAATTGTTACAGTACAAGAGTGCGACGCAACAATGCTTAATAGTAATACAAGAGCTAGGGACAAAATAAAAAACGGACATTCTTTATCTTCACATTTTCATTACTCAAATCAATTTGCTCTTCGTTGCTATTTTAATAGCCTGCGCCTTGGATGTTACGTGCAGCTTGTGATAAATGTTTGTAAGATGCTTTTTTACCGTATTAATGCTGAGAAATAATTTTGCTGCAATTTGCTTATAGCTATATCCATCTATTGTCAGTTTAAGTATTTCCATTTCCCGATCGGATAATGCATAATTATTTTTTTCTTTTTCTTCTTTTTCCATTTTTGGTATGGAAGCGTTCATTAACAGGTCGAAAGTTTTTCTTGCTATTCGCGGGCTCATCGGCGCGCTTCCCGATTCTGCCAACTGAACAATGCAATCAATTATCGAGGAAACTTTTTCATTCTTTAACAGATATCCATCTGCTCCGGCTTTGATGGCCTCAAATATTTTATCATCATCATCAAAAACAGTGAGCATCAAAAAATGTACATCGGGATATAAAATCTTTCCGGCTTGCACTGTGGCAATTCCATCCATTTCTGCCATTTCAATATCCATCAATATTACAGAAGGGTGTTGCTGAAAATCTATTTTTTTCATTTGATCGAGAAAATCTTTTCCATCAGATGCAGTCATCACAACCGAAATTTGACCGGAGTAATTCAACATTTCTGTGAACAGCAAACGGTTTTGCGACTTATCATCTACTATGCCAACAGGTATTTTCATAATCAGTTTGAATGCAAGCTTTCGCATTTTTTACAATAAAGCAATAACACTTTTGGATTATTTTACGCTTTGTTGGCTGCATGTGAAAGTTTAATTAGCGATACTTTGGTTCCTTTACCCGGTTCGGAAATAATAAAAAGATTTGCTCCTGCGTCCGCAGCGCGATGCCTCATGTTTTCTAATCCGTAATGATTTTTATAATTTTTTTGAAGAACAAATCCTTTTCCGTCATCTTCTATCGTGAATGAAAAATCTTCCGCAACATCCGATTTAATAATGAAATAAATCTTTTCTGCCTGCGAATGTTTGATGCTGTTTACGATCGCTTCCTGGCAAGTGCGAAAAATATTCAACGCTTCCGTAGGAGAGAAGCTATAATTCTTCCCGATATTTTCTGTGATGACAACATCCATCTGCGGCCGCAAAATGCACTGCGACTGCAAAAAAGATTTTAATTTATCTGCCAGTTCATCCAGCATTATAGATTCTTTTTTCATCGCCCAAATAGTTTCGCGCAAATCCGAAACAAGATTTTTCGCCGTGTCATTAACTATACCTAATCGTTTTGTTTCTTCTTCTTTGCTGAATGATCCGCGCGTTTCCGCAAGCCAATCTATATTGTTGCTGATATAACTCAACTGCGAACCGATATTATCATGCAATTCTCTCGAAATTCTTTCGCGCTCGTTTACCAACTGCTGTTTCATTTCAAGCCTTCTTGATTTTAATTGATAGCGTTGCCAGATAACAAAATAGCTCGTTCCAAAAATGAGCCCTGCACCAACAAGAATTGAAAGAAGAATAAACCACCAGGTTTTCCAAAATGGTGGGTTTATTATGATCACAAATTTTTTTTGAAATACGCTGTTAGAAAAAAGTATCGGGCTGCAATTGATCTCCAGCAAATAAGTTCCCGGCTGCAATGTGTAACGGATTCCTGTTGCCTGGTTGGTGGTTTGCCATGATTTCTCAAAATTATTCAAACGATATCTATATAGATATTCATTTGGATCTAAAAGCCCGGTTGCTGCAATATCAAACTGAATATGATTTTGATTGTACGCAAGCCTGATGGAATCGCCTTTCCACGCCCCGCCAAATAAATTATACAAAGAATCATTCACAACAAGTCGCGTGATGTTGATCAAAGAAGAATCACTAACGGCAGAAAGTTCAGAGGGATGAAAGGCAGTGATTCCATTTATCCCGCCAAAAAATAATTTTCCCGTTGGCGATATTGCGCCGGACTGTGTGTTGAATTCATTTTCCTGCAGTCCGAGTTCTCTTGTATAATTTTTTATTTTTCCATCTTTAGAAATAAACGACAATCCGAAATTAGTGCTCGCAAAAAAATTATTATTGCTCTTATCTGCCGGCAGCAGCTCATAAATAAAATCACTCAGCAACCCGGAAGTCCTGGTAAAATGATTGATCAATTTTCCTGAAGAATCGTAAATAAAAAGTCCTCTTTCTGTGCCAACCCAAATATTATGCATACCATCTTCTGCCATACATCTCACCACAAAATTTTCAGGGATATTTATTTTTTGTAAAGAACCCGATTCATCAAGTTTCAGAATTATACCGGAGAGTGTGCTAACCCACAAAATTTTTTTTGAAGAATAAATAAAACAGGAAATTGTGTGACCGCTAATCTGATCTTCTTTTAATAAAACGCGCTCGCTGCTGATTTGATTTTTTTGAATATGGAAGGAGAGCACATTTGATTTTGTGCAAATGAAAATAGTGCTGTCATCAACACGCTGCAAATTGTTTGAATAGGAATTTTGAAGTATCTCCGATTGAAAATATTTACTACTTAAATCAACAGGTAATAATTGTTTTGCTTGCAACCGCAACATGTGCAATCCATTTCCCTGCGTCACGATAAGATAATGATCATCCGAAAGTTTTTCAATTGCAAGAATTTGTTTTATGTTTTCGCTTTTAATGGGGGCATCCAAAATCGGATTACCGGAGGAATCAAATAATTGAATGGCTCCATACCAAGCGCCGCCTAATAAAATATTTTTTTGTTTGTCGTAATAAATGCAACGTATAAAATTATCTTTTTCTTTATTGTAAATAAATTGCGCAAAAGGAGTTTCTGCATTTTGTATCCGTTTGATGTCTTCATGTGTAAGCAACCATATACGCCGGAATTTATCTTCATAAACAATTTGTATATAGCCGGAATTAAGAAGTGGTTCGTGATTGAGAGAAATAATTTCTTTTTGACAAACGCATGAAGTGTCAAATTCAAACAAACGTTTTTCCACGGTAACAAGCAACCGATTATCAGCCGTTAGTTCGATACAAGTTCTCGTAATCGGGCGAAAATCATTTATAAAACCAAACAAAAATTTCTTTCCAATAACTCCATTACTGATATTTATATAAGCCAATCCATCGCCGGAGGCAACAAAGATCTTTTTATTATCGCATTCAATTCCGTAAATGCCCGCTCCGGGATAATTAATCGTTTTTGTTTGGTGTGTGTTGATATCAATTTGTAAAATTTTATTTAACGACAGGCGAAGAAAAATAAAATTATCATTTGTTGCGATAAGCTTCCTGGTAATATTATATCCTTCTGTGCGAAGCATGTCTTCAACATTTGCATCCTGCGATTCGGAAAACTGTTTGAATGGAACGCCGTTCTTATCATAAATTATTATCCCTTTTGTTTCTTCAAAGCACCAAATGCCATCATTAGTTTGTTTAATCGGCATCAATGCATATTTTGATTTTGCATCGGCAGCTACACTAATTGTTTTTTTGAAAGAATTTTTTTCCGCACTGTACTCCAGCACACCGTTCTTATAACCGATAAGTATGGAATTATTTTTACCTTCTAAAAAATACACGGGGTAATTTATAAAAATGGTATCTCCGTCTGCAACAGGCGTGATAGTTTGCAGTGCGTATCCATTATATCGCTGAAGTCCGGTTGATGTGGAAACCCAGGTAAAGCCCTGCACATCTGTAATGAGACCAACAATCGAATTGTTCATCAGCCCTTGCCTGTAGTTGATGGTGGTAACCGGGCATCTTTTAGTTTGGATCAAATTTTTATTCTGCGCATACGGAGATAAATAAATTATCAGTAACGCACACACCATTAATGCAGATGCTAACCAGTGAAAACCCGGGACTTTTTTAAAATTTACCATCATCATTCAAAAATGAATTCCTTAATCGCAAAACAAAGTTGATTTTTCTGACTGCTTTTAATAAATCACCCAAAGGTATTATTGCCTTATGCAACGCAGAGGAATAGGTTTGTGTTATAAAACTAATTCAAATAATGAAACTTTAAAACAGTTTCGTTTAAACCTATAATTGAGAAAAACTGCAGAAAGAATACCGAAACCAAATTATTTATTTAGAATTTTTTTTACATAATCCAAAACAAAAAAAGTATGAAAAAGACTGCTATTATTTTTTTGATGACTGCGTTTTGTGCAATAACAGCAATGGCGCAAAAAGACACTAAAAAATTCAGTGTTGGATTTGGAATAGAGGCGGGCATACCTACATCGCCACTTTCTGATGTTTACAATGCTTCTATCGGACTTACTGTAAGATTCTCCTATCATGTAGGACCGGGCTTTATTACTTTAACAACTGGTGGAATAGGTTATGACCCAAAGACCATACCCGGAGTAAAGAAGAAAGTAGCTTTGGAAATACCTGTGAGATTTGGATATAAATATATAATCGACAAATTTTTTGTGATGGGAGAATTGGGCTATGCTTCCTTTAAAACGTATTACGGACTAAACGGAGAGTTAGCTTCTACCACATCGGGTACGGCGATTGGCGCGCTTTCTGCCGGTATTAATTTGAATGCTTTTGAACTTGGCTTAAGGTATGGCGTTAACTTCAAGAGCAGTGGCGGCGGCGATTTTGGTTTGCGAGTTGGCTTTAACTTTTAAAAATATTCATTCAATTATTTCAGCAATTAAATTTCATAATCCTGCCCTGTATTTTCAAGGCATAATCAACATTTTTTTCCCTGGTTGGCGTTATCGTCAGCCAGCGGAAAAAAATATTTTTTTCCGCTATATTCTCCGCATATTTCGTATATATATTACCGTTAGTTCATCTCCGGCAAAAAAGAAATAACTACTCTTTACATTTATTTTGGTAATAAATTTATCTAATGGTTTTTCCTAAAAATGCGAAAACAGACGATAAAGGCTAAATCTTTATTTATTTTTATCATGCAATGCAATCAAAATGAAATAAGTTATGATAAAGAAAGCCTCTTCTTTTTTTAAATCTGTCTGGCTTTATTTCCCGGGCATTTTTACAGTTGTTCTCTTATATTTTATGCTTATAAAACTCGCACCCGGAATTGATTTGCTGATACAATCCGGCGAATCATGGGCGCATTTTATTTGGACTTGCATTGCAATACTTCTCTGGTCAATGCTTGCATGGTACAGCGCAAGATTAGTGAGCTATGCCAAACAAAATAAAAATCCGGGAGAAATAGGAAATCTTTTTCACAAGCATTTGCCGAGGCTTATCGCGTGGAATTGTTTCGTCGGTGTTCAGATAGCGATCGTCTTCCAGGTATTTCCTGATTATTTTTCCGTACATCATGGCTTGCAACTTCCGCTGCTGATCATTTTTATTGTTGCGCATAACCTGTTGTATGCTTTGCTGGTTGAGAACTGGGAAAGAGAATCAAAAAAATGGATATGGATCGTGTATGTGTTTTCTCTTGCTTATTTTATTTTTTGGATTTGGAATACGATAGAATTTATAAGTCTCCCTTCGTATATGGATTACCGTTATACTCTATGCATCATGGCGGCTTTACTTTTTATTTTTCAACTTGGAGCGTTATGTTTTTTTGTGTTAAGAAGAAAATCAATTCTAACCATCCGGAGTACATTTCTGCAAAAAACTGAACCTGCAAAACAAGCTGGAATAAATACAATTTCAACCCTCGCGATGAATCGGCAGCAGGCTTCAGATGAACACGGTCATTTTCTCCGGTTCAATATTTTTTCTGCTATCGCAGCAGTCTTATATCTCATTGCTGTTTTTTCTTTACCATTCGCACGTAATATGGCTTCGCTTGCATTGTTTATGATCTCACTTGCCATTCTTTCCGGAATAGCAAGCCTCATCAGTTGTTTCTCTATCCGCTTTCAGTTTAATTTGAATATTATAATACTGTTGATTGCTGTTGCGGTAGGATGGCTCACCGATCCGTACAAAGTACATCTGCAAAAAAGTTCGGAGCAAAATATTTATTCGCAACGCCCGCAGGCAAGAGCATATTTTGAGCGATGGCTGAACAAACGTAAAAATCTTATTGATAGCTCATCGGTTTTTGATATTTACATTGTTCTTTCCGATGGGGGCGGAGCGAGAGCAGGCGATTGGGTTTGCGGCATGCTCAGCAAAATAGAAGACTCAAGCTATACGATTGATCATACTGATAATTTTAAAGATCATCTGCTTTGTCTTGCCGGCGCATCTGGCGGCACTGTTGGCAATTGCGCGTTTTACAGTTTGCTCAAATCGAACAATGAAAGACCGATCAATAATTTTTTTGCGCATAGCAATGCATTTTTCAAATCTGATTTTTTGTCGCCAACATTGATCCGGCTTTTAGGTCCGGATTATTTCAGACACATCATTCCTTTGCCGATGGATGATCGTGCTCGAGCGCTTGAATCTGCAATGGAGCAAAGCGACGACAGTTTGATTTCCGGTTATTTTATGAAACCGCTGCAGGAAGTTATGGATACATCCGGAGCTTTGCCTTTTCTTTTTATCAATACAACAAGCGTTCGTAATGGAATGCCCGGAGATGTTATGACCACAAGAAAACCGTTGAACAGTCAGCGCATAGACGTGCTTGATTTGGTAGATAGTGCGCATGATAAAAATAACGGCAGTTTTTTAAATCTTTCCACAGCTGCTGTTCTCAGCGCAAGATTTCCATACGTTTCGCCTGCAGGATCGATCATGAATAATTATTTTGTAGATGGCGGATATTTTGATAATTCGGGAGCCGGCATTGTACTGGAGTTGATGGAAGATTTGAAGATTGCATTGAATGATTCAACAAATATTTTGCATCAATACAAAAACAAATTGCGATTCAATATCCTTCATATCAGCAATTCAAAAATGGGAGATGCGGGTATCAGCATTGATCAACCTCCGATGCATCCGCTTACTAACGATTTGCTCGCGCCGATTCTTACAATTGCAGGTATAGGCGGCTCAACCACAGCTGTGGGAGATGGGATTTTGAAAAATTATTTTTCAACATTCAGCAGAAATCATCCCGGTGAATTGATTAACGTAAATTTATACGACTCAACCGGAAAAGTTTTCCCGGTAAGCTGGGTTATTTCACAATACAATTTCTATTTAATGAATCAGAAAATGCAGGATAGAATCAGCGCCGTTTATCCAAAACTTAATTTTAAATAAATAGAAAAAAGTTATTTTCGGTTATGCATTAACGTTATATTTTAAGAATATTAATTACAATAAATTTTATGGAAAATAATTCCCCGACAATCACCCATACCTTTTTTGCTCCGCAACTTATCATTCGCGATTGTGCGGCTGCAATTGAATTTTATAAAAAAGCTTTTGGTGTTATTGAACTTAAACGCTGGAGTAATGACGATGGCAGTGTTCATGTTGCCGAGCTATCTTTTGATGGATGTATCTTTCACATTCATGAGCCAACAAAGCAAAACAAATTCACTCCTGAAACTGTTGGCGGTGTTACAACACTAATAGGAATTTTTGTTGATGATGTTCATGCCGTTGTAAATCGCGCCGTTGCTGCCGGCGCTAAAGAAACAAATCCGGTACAAGATTATGATTATAGCTACAGGCAAGGAACTGTTACCGATCCCTTCGGGCATGAATGGCTTATTGAGAAAAAAATTTGAAATGAGCCAATGGCTGTTGGCTATTAACTAATGGCTAAAAGCTAATAGCTATAAGCCATTAGCTACCTTCCGTGCTCGCCGGTGGTATCCAAATAATCACGGAGCCGTCGTGCTGCAATTCATAGTGAATATCTTTGGGAACATGCATCGGGTGCAGCGTAAGAAATTGATCGCTCACGTTAGTATAACCGCTTTTTCTCAACACTTTTACAATTTGAGTTCTTACAGCTTGCATTTCTGCATCCGGATCAGCGTTATAATAAATTTTGATGAAAGTATTTTTGTCAGTAAAAGCTACAAGAAATTCGGTGATATTATCCTGCGTCGCATTTCTTGGAATAGTTCCATATTTAGAAACAAATGGTTTAGCGGTAATCGCGTTATCTGCAATTGCAGTTTTGGTATTATCTGCTGTTGCTATTTTAGCTTTTTGAACTGCAGGAATATTATCCGCAGCCGCGCTGTCTTTCGCCGCTGCAATTTTTTTTGCCGATTTAACAGGCGTTTTAATTTTTGTATTATCCCCGGCGCTTTTCACAACCGGCATCGCACTCACAGAAGTATCTTTTACCACAGAATTATTTTTTGCAGAAGCCGCATTATTCGTTGCGCTCACCGTATCGCCGGCGCCGCCATTGCCTTTGGCTGCGCTATCCTTAAGCATTTGAGGAGCTTTGGTGTCTTCATCCTGGCACGAAAAAATAATTACGCTTGCACATAACAGAGCGAGGTAAATAAGTTTTTTATTCATTTCCTTAATTATTTGCAGCATTAATATACTTCCAAATTTTTAAAAAAGAAAGAATGCAGCCGGGAAATACAAATAAATATTTTGTTAACAAGCGTTATTACTACTATGGAACAGACGTTGCGACGCTCCGTTCAACATTTGTTCTTCTATCATCACCATCCTAAATCCCAAACAACACGTAAAATTAATTTCATTTAAAAAACTAAGAAAAATTTTGTGAAACCAAAAGGTTTCATATTTTTGTGAAACCAAAAGGTTTCATTTTATGAAAAGAGATGTTTTCCAGGGAATAGCAGATCCAACAAGAAGAGCAATCCTGCATATGATTTCCTCACAACCACTCAACGTAAATTCCGTATCCGAAAAATTTGACGTGAGCCGAACAGCAGTGTACAAGCACATTAAAATTCTTACAGAATGCGGATTGATTGTCATCAACCAAAAAGGCCGCGAACGCTACTGCGAAGCAAAATTGCAAAAGCTGAGCGAAGTATCCGACTGGGTTGAACAATATCGTGACATATGGAACAAACGACTCGATTCATTGGAAACTTATTTACAAAAATTACAATCAAAAAAGAAAAAAAATGCAAGAAAAAAAAGAAGCCGTTAGCGGCACAACTGATCGCGAGCTAATGATGACTCGCCTTTATAACGCTCCGGTAAAATTGATCTGGGAAGTATGGACAAATCCTGAACACATCAAGCATTGGTGGGGACCAAATGGTTTTACCAACACAATTTTTTCGATGGATGTAAAACCAAATGGTTTGTGGGATTTTATAATGCACGGACCGGATGGCACAGACTACGAAAACAAAAATGTTTTTGCAGAAATTATAAAACACAAAAAAATAGTGTACGATCACATAACTGCGCCAAAGCATCGCACAACAATCACTTTTACAGAAGAGGGAAATAAAACATCCATCACCATGCATATGATTTTTGAAACTGCCGAATTAAAAGATCAAGTAGTGAAAAAATACAAAGCCGATGAAGGATTGAAACAAAATATGAATCGCCTGTCAGAATATCTTGCAAAAATGTCTTAGCAAATTTCATTTCACTTTAAAAAAATATAAAATGGAAACTCAGCAAAAAAAAGAATTGAAACTCACGCGCATTTTAAACGCGCCGCGCGAACTCGTTTTTGAAGCCTGGACAGATCCAAAACATCTTGCCGAATGGTGGGGACCTGCTGGTTTTACCAATCCGGTATGCAAAGCAGATGCGAAACACGGCGGAAAAATTTATATTGAAATGAAAAGCCCGGATGGAACTGTTTATCCGATGAATGGAACATTCAAAGAAATTATCAGGCCGGAAAAAATTGTTTTTACAAGCGGCGCGCTGGATAAAAATGGCAACACAATTTTTGAAGTATTGAACACCGTAACTTTTGCCAATGAAAATGGAAAAACAAAATTAACCCTGCATGCCATTGTTGATGATATCAGCGACGAAGCAAGACCTTATATTGACGGGATGGATCAGGGATGGAGCCAAAGCATTGACAGGCTTGAAGCGTTTGTTACTAAATAAATATGTTGGATAACCATCTTCATTGCTACTATTGAACAGCCGTTGCGACGCTCCGTTCAGCGGCTGTTCATCTATCATCAATTGCAGAAAATTGTTCAGTAAATAATTTCCTCAAAAAAGTCTTTCCTGTTTGATATATTTATCTTTTCAACACCCGATTAAAATTTATGAATCAAGAGCTGGGATTAATCAATCATGCAACACAGAAAAAACTTTTTGGGCTTGATCATCTTCGCGCATTGGCAATAACTCTTGTTCTTCTTTTTCATTATCAAATATTTCAACATCCCAAATGGATCGAAAAAGCGGGAAAATTCGGATGGACGGGCGTTGATTTATTTTTTGTTCTAAGCGGCTATTTGATCGCTTCGCAACTTTTTGCAACGATGGCAATAGGAAAACAAATTTCTTTCCGCGAATTTTTTCTAAAAAGATTTTTCAGAATAATTCCGGCATATCTTACAATAGTCGCAATTTATTTTTGCGTTCCTGCATTTCATGAAAGGGAAGCGCTTTCGCCGCTCTGGCGTTTTCTTACGTTCACGCAAAACTTCGGATTGGATCTCAAAACATACGGAACATTTTCTCATTCATGGTCGCTATGCATTGAAGAGCAATTTTATCTTCTTCTGCCATTAATATTGATCACGCTTGTCTATTTTAAAAAATCAAAACAAGGATATATCATTCTCATCATTTTATTTCTTGCAGGATTTATTTCGAGATTATACAGTTGGTATGTTTTGGTTTCACCATTGGCAGATACAGAAAATTATTGGGTTGCATGGAATGAATTTATTTATTACCCAACATATAACAGGCTCGACGGGCTTTTGACTGGCGTTAGCATCGCAGCATTATTTCAGTTTAAACCGAATGTGAGAGCATACATTTTTGATCGTGCAAAATATTTTCTATTAGCAGGCTTAGCGCTTTTAGTTTGCTCTTATTTTGTTTGTTTGAATGAACATAGTTTTGTTGCTACTATTTTCGGGTTCCCGTTAGTTTCCATATCCTATGGATTAATTGTGATTGGTGCGATAAGTCCATCCACATTTTTATTCAGAATAAATTCAAAATTCACAACAAATCTTGCAACATTATCTTACGCAATTTATCTTTCACACAAAGGTGTAATGCACGTTACGCAGCAACAATTAATGAAACTTGGAATTGCCGGCGATGGAAATTTGATGTTTGTTTTTTGTATTATTTCTGCCGTTCTCGCCGCATTATTGATGAACCGGATTATTGAAAAACCATTTTTAAAATTGAGAGAAATAATATTACGGAAGAGACCTAAGAAAATAATTCTTTCACCAAATTAAACTGACATTTAATTTTAATTCACCACAGCAATTGCCATTCCATCATATTCTTTTGCGCCAACAGTTGCGATGATAGTTGCAGTAACTTTTTTATTTTCCGATAACATTTTATTAAAGCGGCGCGCTCCGTTTACATTTTGATCGCTGCTGCTTTCTTCCAGTATTTTTCCTTCGCGTATCACATTATCGCAAATAATAAGTGTCCCCTGCCGGGCTAACGACAATGCATAACCGAAATATTCGGTATAGGGAGGTTTATCTGCATCTATAAAAATCATGTCGAATGGTTTTTCCTTATCAGCGATCATAGCTTCAAGTGTATCGGATGCTTTGCCTATTTTTATTTCAACCTTATTTGTCAACCCTGCTTTGTCGATATTTTTTTGCGCAACTTCAGCATGATGTTTATCCAATTCCAGCGAAATAAGTTTTCCATTTTCAGGTAATGCTCTCGCCATCCAGATAGTGCTGTAACCACCAAGTGTGCCAAGCTCAAGAATGCGATTGGCTCGACAAAGCAAAGCCATCACCTGCAAAAATTTTCCCTGGTTCGCGGAAACACTGATCTGAGGAATGCCGCCTTCTTTAATGGATTTAATAGTTTGCTTTAAACATTCGTCTTCCGGAGCAAGCATATCGCTTATATAGCTATCAACTTTCTTAAATAATTTATTATCCATGAAAAATAAAATTTGTAACAATAAAATTAAGGGAATCCGGCGTTTCTAACCAGAATATTTATTTTAAAATAAAACTAACGGTTATATACAACCGAAATTTTATTGTTTGAAGTTTCCGGGGAATTCTTTTTTGAATTCAAGAAAATCGGGAATGGAAACGTGAGCAACATAAGGATTATCGGGATGATGAAAAATATATTCCTGGTGATAATCTTCTGCAGCATAAAATTTGGTGAATGGAAGAACTTCAGTAACAATCTTTCCGCTATATTTTTTTGAGTCCGCAATTTTCTTTATCGCTGCTTCTATTATTTGTTTTTCCTGGTCGTTTCTGTAAAAAGCTATAGAACGATATTGTGTTCCTTCATCATTTCCCTGCCTGTCTAATTCCGTTGGATTGTGACTTGCAAAAAAAGCCAGCACTAAAGTGCTGAATGAAATTTTTGAAGGATCATAATACACTTGCACCGTTTCTGCATGCCCCGTAGTTCCTGTGCAAACTTTTTCATAATCGGGATGAGAATCGGTTCCACCGGCATAACCGCTAACTGCATCGCGCACGCCAACCAAACTTTGAAAAACAATTTCAGAATGCCAGAAACATCCTTCAGAGAAATCTGCGACCGCTTCATTTTTCGACGGATTATTTTTACTTCCGAGCGGAATTTTTACTTCTGCAGTTTGCGCGCAGGAAATTAATGACACAATGCAAAAAACAGAAATTATAAATGGTTTCATTTTTATTTATTGAATTATTTTATTTCGATTTTACCGGCGGCTTGCCACCTTCGGGAACAAATATCAACGCATCGGAATTCATGCAATAGCGTTTTCCGGTTGGCGCCGGACCATCATCAAAAACATGTCCTAAATGCGAACCACTTTTACTGTCTACCACTTCCCAACGCGCAATGCCATAGCTTTCATCTTTAACAAGACGAACAGCATCCGGATTGATCGGCGCATAAAAACTCGGCCAACCTGTGCCCGAATTAAATTTTGTTTCAGAACTAAAAACAGGTTGCAAAGATGCTGCAGAATAATAAGTTCCTTTTTCATAAAAGTGATCATACTTTCCGGAGAACGCCCGCTCAGTTCCCTGTTCTCTTAAAATATAATATTGGGCAGGAGTTAATTTTTCTTTCCACTCAGATTCTGTGAGTGTCATCGGATAGGTTGTTTTACTGTTTACAACCTGCGGATCGGGATAGTTTTTATTTTTTGATTGCGCAAAAGTGAAACTTACGCCGCATACCAGAAGTGCAATAAGAAGATTAATGTGATTTTTTTTCATAAAAATTGATTGTTACTTTAACAAAGATATAGTTGATGAATACTTTTACCTGCAAATTTTTGTAAAATAATTTTATTGCTTTACAAGGGGAGCCATAATTTCTCCACCGGGATATTTAGATGTGTGTATCATTACAAAAATTAATCCGGATGCCAGATCTTCCGCTTGCGTATTACTAAAGGTAACAGTGCCCGAAGAGGTTTGATCCGTTGCAACCGGATACCCGGTGAGAGTAACTATTACAGGACCGTTATCGTGAAAATGCATTGCGATCGGGTTAGTGGTTAAGGAATGCCAGGTAATTGTATAAGTTATTTGATTGGTAACTGTATTAAAAGTTGCTTTGACAGATCCATTAGCCGATGTAGTTGTAGAATCCGTTTTCATGAATGTTCCTGCATAATTAACAGTGGCATTAGGATTATTAACGGAAGTTGAGCCGGAACTTGATTTACCACATGAACTGAACACAAAAAAAATAACGCACAAAGGAAAAACTACCAGGTAATGATTATCGTTTTTTATTTTGATTAATATGCTTTTCATAAAAATGATATTGATAATGCAAAATTATATCATTAAAACATACGTAAAAACTTAGAAAAAGTTTTATAATTCAGCAATACAATTATGCTCCAAGATTCAGGGAGATAATATTTGCAATCAATTAACTTACGATGGTCGCTTTCTTTTATATTTTTGCCGACTATGACTAAATTTAAACTAATTGCTCTTCTATTGTTTTTTTCTGTTGCCTCAAAGGCGCAAGACAGTTCTTTCTTGAAGATGACAGAGATTTCAAATGACACGATACCCGTTGATAATTTATCTGTTGGTATAGGAGGTGGCTATGAATTTGGAGGTATCGGAGCCAATATAATTTATTACCCCATAAAAAATATTGGAGTTTTTTTTGGCGCTGGCTATCCATTAACAGGATTTGGTTATAACGCCGGTGTGAAAATCAGGATAGTTGCAGATGGCGCCGCTTCGGTTTTTATGCCTTACATCATAGGTATGTACGGATATAATGCTACAATAAGAATTCCTGATTATCCTGAACTGAATAAAATATTTTATGGCGTTACAGTTGGCGGAGGTATAGACTACCGACCGGGCAATTCAAAATTCGGCTATATATCTGCAACAGTGTATATTCCTTTCAGAACAGGTGACCAGAAATATTATATCAGCAATGATCTGAACAATCAAAGAGGAATTCCTTACAGCACAGGTAGAATTTATCCCCTTAGCGCTTCGATTGGATATAAATTTATACTTCGGAGAGATAAATATGTTCCGGAAAAAATCGTGTTGCAATAATTGTTTGATACCTATAAAACTACCTTTTAAAAAAGTTGAGAGAATAATGTTGATTCGGATTCTGAACCATCGCTCAATAATGTATCAAATGTACAAGAGTGCGACGCAAGGATGATGCTATGAAAAACCAAAGCTGGCATCAAAAAAAATAAAATTAATTTTTCTTTGCGTGACCGCCGCCGTCTTCAGGTTTTTTACAGCAGGTTGGTAATCTTTTATACGCATCGGGATCAGCAGTAACATCATCTGCATCATAGCCGGCATTGGCAATATCTGTTCTTATCGTTTCAATATTGATCCGATCCGTGAGATAAGTAACTTTTGCAGTTTTTCTTTTATAGTCGACTACAATTTTTTGAATGCCATCTTCATGCTTCAGATAATTTTCAATTCTTTCTTTACATTCTTCGCATTGAACAGTAGGAACTTTAATTGTTTCGGTTTTTGCAACCTGTGCAAAAGAAACTGCGGTTATGCATGACAGTGAGATTATGAGTAGCTGTAATTTTTTCATCGGTATATCTTTTTTATTTTTTTTCGTTACACGAATTTTAAACTAATTACACGAATTATATATAAGCTTAAATTTATAAAACTCCATTCCATTCTGCAGGGTTGCTTCGCCAATTTAACAAAATCATTTCCTGCTTTGCAGAAACAATTCCTTTTTCAATAGCTAACTGCACGAGCGTTTCATAATTTGTCAATGATGTATAAGTAATTCCCGCATCATCAAACGCATTTTTTGCAACATCAAATCCATATGTAAAAATAGAAACCATTCCGATAACATCCAACCCCGACTGTTTTAAAACATCCACAACCTGCAAGCTGCTTTTACCGGTAGAAATCAAATCTTCGATCACCACAACTTTTTGCTTTTGTTCAAAAAATCCTTCAACCTGGTTGCCTAAGCCATGACCTTTCGGTTTTGAGCGCACATATATGTACGGCAATTTAAGTTGATCAGCTGCCATTGCTCCCCATGCAATTCCTGCGGTTGCAACTCCTGCAAGTAAATCTGCTTCAGGAAATTTTTCAAAAATTACATTGCACATTTCTGATTTAATAAAATCGCGGATATAAGGAAATGAAAGCGCCTTGCGGTTGTCGCAATACACCGGACTTTTCCATCCCGAAGCCCAGGTAAACGGCTCATCGGGATTTAATTTTACAGCATTAATTTGTAATAATTTTTCGGCTACAGCTTTTTCGTTGGTCATGGTGCGAAGATAAAGAAACTGTTGCAGGTTACCGGTTTCCGGTTTCCGGTTCTTATAATTTGAAAGCCTTAACTTGCAACCGGCAACCAGCAACTGCAATCATGTTCATCAAAATTTACTTCAACGATAGCCCGCTTTTTTTATGCGATGAAATAACCGATGAAATAAATAAATATATTCATCACGATGATGCAATTTTTATTGATGAACTTTCCACGCCCGCAATTAATTCTATAATTCACGAAATGCATCAAAAAAAAATTCACGCCGGAATTTTTTATCATAATGATTTAGAAAAATTGAAAAAAGTTTTTTGGAAAAAATTTACCATTGTCGAAGCTGGCGGCGGAATTGTTAGCAATGAGAAAAAAGAATTGCTTTTTATATTTCGCCGCGGAAAATGGGATTTGCCAAAAGGTAAATTAGATAAAGGCGAAACGCTGGAAGAATGCGCCGTGCGCGAAGTAGAAGAAGAAACGGGTTTGAAAAATGTTAAGTTGAAAAAACCTTTGCTTGTAACTTATCATACCTATGATGAAAATGGAAAACATTGTTTGAAAGAATCTCACTGGTTTACCATGAATGCAAAAGGTGACCAATCATTAATTCCGCAAGTAGAAGAACAGATAACCCAACTGCAATGGGTAACCGAAAATAAAATTTCTTCGCTTATCAAAAATACTTATCCTTCTATAATTGATGTGCTGATTACGGCAGGTTATTTTGCCAAATGAATATTTTCTGCTTTCAATAAAATAGCAACGGTGAGCCTGCTTATGCAGAGCAATTTTTCTTCATCATCGTAAATTTTTATTTCCCAAACGTGCGTTTTTTTTCCGAGATGAATCGGAGTAACTATTCCTGTAACAAAACCTTTTTTTGCGCTGCGAATATGATTAGCGTTAATTTCCAGCCCAACGCAATAATATTTTTCTTTGTCAATCACCATCGCAGAAGCAATGCTGCCAATGGTTTCAGCCAATGTAACAGAAGCGCCACCGTGCAATATACCATAGGTTTGCACTGTGCGGTGATCAACAGGCATCGTTGCTTTGATAAAATTTTCTCCGATCTCTTTAAATTCAATTCCTATACCTTCCACCATTGTATTTTTTCCAAGAGCCTGAAGTTGATCGACATTTATATTTTCATGAAACCAGATTGCCATGAATCATTTTTTTATTTGTAAAGACTTTGCGACAATTTCAGGAAGAAAAGGCGTAGCGTCGCCGCCATTGCGCAACACATCACGCACAAGCGTAGAAGCCACCGAAGTATATTGCGGCAGGCAGGTAAGAAAAATTGTTTCAATATTTTTATTCAGGCTGCGGTTCATATCTGCTATTGCTTTTTCGTATTCAAAATCATTTACGTAACGGATGCCGCGCAAAATAAAATTTGCTCCAACTTTTTCGCAGGCTGTAATTGTTAACCCATCATAAACTATCGCATCAATTTTTCCGTTGCCTTTATAAATTTCTCTGATCCACTTGAGCCGCTGCTCTTCAGAAAACATTGCTACTTTGTTGGCGTTGCTCCCAATGCCGATTATTAATTTATCAAACAAAGAAAGCGAGCGATCTATAATATCCAAATGCCCGATAGTGATCGGATCAAACGTTCCCGGAAATAATGCAATGCGCATGAAATTTAATTTAATGTACGATTTTAGATTTACGATGTACGATTTCTCATTTTCTATTTGTCTTCATTAATTTTTAATTCTTAATTATTAATTATGATTTTTTTTGTGGCCAGCTTTAGTAATTCTATTTAACATTCTTGCGTCGCACTCTTGTACAGCAACAATTCTATTGAGCTATGGTTCACAAACGGCAGGCATTTTATGCGCCATAGCTCAATAGAAAACAAAATGTACAAGAGTGCGACGCAAGAATGTTCAATCAAGGAACGAATGCCGGAAACAAAAAAATAAAAACTAAAAATTTAAAAACTAAAAATGAAAAATCTAAAAAACAAAAATGAAATTACAAAAATCGTACATCGTAAATCTAAAATCGTAAATCAATTCTCCGTTTTTCCGCCGGCAAGTAAATACAATACCGCCATGCGAACTGCAACGCCGTTTTCTACCTGTTGCAAAATTATTGATTGTTTACTGTCGGCTGCATCGCTGTCTATTTCCACGCCGCGATTAATGGGACCTGGATGCATGATGATGATTTCTTTTTTCAAACCATCCAATAATTTTTTATTTACTCCATAGGCCAGACTGTATTCGCGCAACGAAGAAAACAAAACCTGGTTTTGTCTTTCCAGTTGAATGCGCAAAACATTTGCAACATCGCACCACTCCAGTGCTTTTTTCAGATTGTATTCGACGCGCACGCCAAATGCTTCGTGAATAAATTTTGGAATGAGAGTGGGAGGGCCGGCAACCGTTACTTCGGCGCCCATTTTTTTTAGTAAATGAATATTGCTTAACGCAACACGAGAATGCATGATATCGCCGATGATCGCAACTTTTTTTCCGGCAAGCGTGCCGAGTTTTTCACGGATGGAAAATGCGTCGAGCAAAGCCTGCGTTGGGTGTTCATTGATTCCATCTCCGGCATTTACAATAGCTGCCGGAATATGTTTTGCAAGAAAATGCGGAGCGCCGCTCGCGCTATGGCGCATCACAACCATATCTACCTTCATCGACAAAATATTATTCACAGTATCCAGCAACGTTTCACCTTTTGAAACGGATGATGCGGAAGCAGAAAAATTAATTGTGTCGGCGGATAATCTTTTTTCAGCGAGCTCAAATGAAATTCTTGTACGAGTGGAATTTTCGTAAAAAAGATTTACGATAGTGACATCGCGCAGCGTTGGAACTTTTTTTATAGGTCGCTGTAAAACCTCTTTGAATTCGGTAGCAGTATCTAAAATAAGTTGAATGTCGGGAGGCGTGAGATCTCTAATGCCAAGAAGATGTCGGGAGCTTAGTTGCATTAAAAAGCGAAATTAGGAAATTAATGTGATAATATGACAATTTGCCAATAACCCTGTTTCTGGTTTCTGGTTGCCGGTTTTCCAGATTCCAGTAACTGGCAACCAGCAACAGAGATAATTATAACAACACAACCTGCTCCTCATTGTCTTTTTCTTTCCAAAAAACTTTTACTTTTTGAGAAATGATAGAGTCGATGGATTTTCCGATATAATCGGCTTGTATAGGTAATTGCCGGCTGAATCTTCTGTCGATCAAAATACATAATTCAACTTTTGAAGGCCGGCGAAATCGAGTAGTGAATCAAGCGCTGCGCGGATGGTTCTGCCGGTGTATAAAACATCATCAATCAAAATCACATTTTTATTTTCGATGGAAAAGGGAATAGAAGTTTGATTGACGTTGTGCAAACTTTGCCGCACATCATCTCTGTAAAAAGTGATATCTAATTTGCCGTAGCAAATTTTTTTTCCGGGCAATTGTTTTTTTATTTCTGCAACAATTTTATCTGAAAAATAAATTCCTCTTGGCTGAATGCCGATAAGCACAGTGTTTTCAAGATCAATATGATTTTCCAGCAACTGGTTACTCAACCGCTGAATGGTAAACGATAATTGCTGCTCGTTAAGAATTGTTTTCAAAAGAAAAATTTGTATAAAAATAAACCAACTGATGTTAATATAGGCAATAAAAAAACTGCCATTAATAAATGGCAGTTTTTAAAAAATTTAGAGAATTATTTACTGGTTTTGCGTTCCCCAAATAAATAAAATACTCCTATTTGAATAACGCTGTTTTTAATAGTGCCTGTGCCGCCGGTGGTACCTGTATTTTCAACATTAGATAGTCCTAAATTATATCGTCCATCAATTCCAATGTTCATCGATGTTAGATATCCTACTCCGAATACCCAGGAAAAATCAGTTGACTTAAAATCATTTTTTACATCAACACTCGCGCCACCTCCTGAGGCTTTCGCGCTCAGTAAAAAACCAATTTGAGGACCTGTCTGAGCAAAAAAACCAGAGGAAGTAGTGTATTTCAAAAGAACAGGCACATTAATATAGCCCAGTTTATATGTGCCGGATACTGTACCGCCTGATCCATTATCAACACTAACTTTTGCGCCCTGATCTGAATATACTACTTCGGGCTGAACACTAAGCATGTCTGTAAGCGAAATTTGAGCTAATGCGCCAAGGTGAAAACTTACGCGCATAGAGGTTCCGGATACATCTGAACCACTTGCATCTGCAAGATTCAGTCCTGCCTTTGCTCCGAAATTAACGCTTTGTGCTTGAGTGAAAGAAAAGGAAATGGCAGCAATCAACAATAAAAGTGATTTCTTCATAAGTGAATATTTTGAGTTAAAAGATTAGGCTAAGATAAAATCGTTTTTTTGAATTAACAATACCATTTTCAGGGAATTATTCAAGATACTTTGAGTTGATATTATTTATCCCTTTCGAAATAATACTCCCATTAAAACAGAAAACACTAAGCTTCCGACATGAATGGATATTTATAATCTACGGCGGGGTTAAAGGTTTCTTTAATTGTTCTTGCGCTTAGCCAGCGATATAAATTTAAAATTGAACCGGCCTTATCATTTGTCCCGCTTCCCCGCGCGCCGCCAAATGGCTGCTGGCCAACAACCGCACCCGTGGGTTTGTCATTAATATAAAAGTTACCTGCGGCATTTCGGAGTTTATTTGTTGCCAGTTCAACAGCATTTCTGTCTTGTGCAATTATTGAACCGGTCAAAGCATACGGAGATGTTGAATCAACAACATTTAATATTTTTTCAAAACTATTTGCAGGATAAATATAAATAGTTAAAACAGGTCCGAAAATTTCTTCGCACATTGTTACATATTTCGGATCCTTAGCTTCAATAATTGTTGGTTGTACAAAATAGCCTTTTGATTTATCGCATTTTCCGCCGACTAATATTTCTGCTTTATTATCTTTTTTTGCCGAATCAATATAGGCTTTAATCTTATCAAAACTTTTTTCATCAATCACCGCATTAATAAAATTGGAAAAATCTTCCACACCTCCCATTTTAAAACTTTTCACTCCGGCGATCAATTTCTTTTTTACTTCTTCGGCAATATTATTAGGTATGTATGCCCGTGAGGCTGCCGAACATTTTTGTCCCTGGTATTCGAAAGCCCCGCGCAATAAAGCAGTAACCAACACATCTGCATCAGCGCTTTTGTGTGCAAGAACAAAATCTTTCCCGCCTGTTTCGCCAACAATTCTCGGGTATGATTTATAGAGATGAATATTTTCGCCAATCGTTTTCCAAATATTATTAAATACAGAAGTGGAACCTGTAAAATGAATGCCTGCAAAGTCACGATGACTGAAACAAACATTACCAAGCGTGGGGCCATCAACATAAATTAAATTGATAACTCCGTCGGGCAAGCCGGCTTCTTTCAAAATCCGCATAAACATTTGCGCTGCGAAAATTTGGGTGTGTGCAGGTTTCCACACAACAACATTGCCGCACATTGCAGCAGACGTTGGCAAATTGCCACCTATGGCAGTGAAGTTGAAAGGAGTTATCGCAAGAACAAAACCTTCAAGCGGGCGATATTCCAAACGGTTATGGATACCCGCAGAGCTGATTGGTTGCTGTTTGTATATCTCGCTTAGAAAGTGAACATTGAAACGAAGAAAATCTATTATCTCACATGCAGAATCTATTTCTGCCTGGTAGGCTGTTTTACTTTGCCCGAGCATAGTAGTTCCGTTCATGTACGAACGATATTTTGCAGAGATCAAATCAGCCGCTTTTAAAAAAATATTCGCGCGATTTTCCCAACTCAGGTTCGCCCAATTTTCTTTTGCAATCAACGCAGCATCTATAGCTTGTTTCACATGTTTTTCATTTCCTTCATGATAATATCCAAGCGTGTATGCAATTTCATGCGGCGGATGCATTGCAGTCTTTTTACCTGTTCTCACTTCTTTTCCACCAATAAACATCGGAATATCATGTTGCTGATTTTTTAATTCCTTCAATGTTTTTTTGAGTGTATCTTTTTCCTTGCTTCCGGGTGCATAATGTAAAACCGGCTCATTTTCGGGAAGAGGATAGCTAAAATATCCAAGGCTCATGATAAAAATTTTAAGTCAAAAGTAAAAAGTAAAAACCAAAAACTAATTAGTCTCCTTCTCGTTCATAAGATACGCTTTGATGAATCCGTCAAGTTCGCCGTCCATTACTGGTTGCACGTTGCCAACTTCAAAATCTGTGCGATGATCTTTAATCATTTTATAAGGATGAAAAACATAGCTACGGATTTGTGATCCCCATTCAATTTTTTTCTTGGTGGAGTTTGCCGCATTTTTAATTTCTTCGCGCCTGCGGAGTTCTTCTTCATACAAGCGGCTTTTCAGCATCTTCAATGCTTTTTCCCTGTTCTCGCCTTGTGTTCGCGATTGCTGGCACTCAACAATAATTCCGCTGGGTATATGCTTTAAGCGAACTGCTGTTTCTACTTTATTTACATTTTGTCCGCCCTTGCCGCCACTGCGGTAAAACTCCCATTCCAGGTCGGCAGGACTAATTTCTATTTCAATAGAATCATCTACTAACGGGTATACATATACGCTGGCAAAGGATGTATGTCTGCGTGCATTACTGTCAAACGGCGAAATGCGAACAAGCCTGTGAACTCCGCTTTCTGATTTTAAAAACCCATACGCAAATGGCCCTTCAAATTGTAAAGTCGCGCTTTTAATGCCTGCGGCTTCACCATCCTGCATGTCCAATTCGCTCACAGCCCAGCCTTGTTTCTCTCCATACATTCGATACATGCGAAGCAGCATTTCAGCCCAATCCTGACTTTCTGTGCCGCCGGCGCCGCTATTAATTTGCATCACTGCCGGAAGTTCGTCTTCTGGCTGATTTAAAGTGCTTTTGAATTCAGCTTCTTCAATTAAATTCAATGCCTTGTTATATGCGAGTTTTGTTTCTTCTTCGGTAGCTTCGCCTGCTTTCCAAAAATCAAACAATACTGCAAAATCTTCCACGGCTGTTTGTACGCTGTCATACAATTTCAGCCAGTATTCGTTGAGCTTGATATTTTTGAGAATTTCTGTGGCCCGTTTGTTGTCATTCCAAAATCCGGGGCTTAGCGACAGTTGTTTTTCTTCATTTACCTTGAACTGACGATTCTCCACGTCAAAGAAACCTCCTCAGGACGGCGGTTCTTTCCCTCATACTTTTAATTTGTTCTTGTGTCATAGGTCGCAAATATAAATGAAACTTTGCTATTGTGATTTTACTAAATTTCGTAAAATTGATGTCGTTTTTAATTTATTAACAATAAATAATTTGGAAAAAAGTTAATGTTGCAGTGATTGCTATAATCTTAATTGGACAAAATCAAGTACAAGCCAATAACTTGATAGCTATTCCGTAAATTTGCCAAAAAACTCGTAATTTTTTCTGATGAGAAGAGACTGTGACATTATATGTCTTGCACTGTCCCGCTGGGATTCTGATATATCTTCCCCTTCGTTATGGCTTGTAAAAGAATTTGCAAAAACAAACCGGGTATTTTATGTTGAACACCCTTTTTCATGGAAAGATTTTTTTACCTACCGCGATACCTCGTTTGTTCAAACAAGAAAAAAAGCTTTGTTGCACAGTACAAATATTTACAGTAACCCGGCGCCTTTACCACCTAATATAACAGTTGTAACTCCGGGTGTTACTATTCCCATTAACTTTTTGCCGTCGGGGTTTGTATACAACCAGTTTCGGAATATTAATAAGAATATTGTGCTTAAAGTGATCCGCAGACTAATTAAAGATTATGCTGTGAAAGATTTCATTTACATTAATTTTTTTGACCCATACTTTGTTCAGCAACTGCCTCCGGATATTAAACCGTTAAGGACAATATACCAGTCGATGGATGATATTTCGCAGGTGAAATATTCCAAAAGGCATGGAGAAAGACTGGAAGAAGAAACTATCCGTAACAGCGATTACACTTTATGCACTTCAAGAGAATTAACCAGGTTGAAAAAACCTTTTTCTCCTAATGTTTATTTTCATCCTAATGGCGCCGATATTGATATTTTTGAAAAAGCGGCAAATCAAATATTAGAAAAACCAAAAGAATTAATAAGCATTACCAAAAAAATAATCGGGTATATCGGAAGCGTTGAATACAGATCTGATTTCAATCTTCTAAAAAAAATTGCAACATATCATAACGATAAAATTTTGTTTTTTGTAGGACCGGTTTATGGAAATGAGCATAAGGAAGCAGGATTACCTAAAATGGAAAATGTAATTTTTATAGGTCCAAAAAAAGTTGATGAGCTTCCTTCTTTTTTACAATACTTCGATTGTGTAATTGTGCCTTTCAAAAAAAATACGCTTACAAAAAGTATCTATCCTTTAAAAGTGAATGAATACCTCGCTGCAGGTAAACCAATAATCTCCACTCATTTTTCTGAAGACATATTTTCATTCAAAGATGTAATTTATGTTGCGGAAGATGATGATGAATTTCTTACTTTGATTGATAAAGCAATTGCGGAAAATAACCAGGAAAGAATTCAGAAACGCATTGAAGTTGCGCAACAAAATACATGGACATCGCGCGTTGAAGAATTTTGGAAAATAATTGCTAACGAACCTAAGCCGAGAACTGCAGGCTAAGAAAAACGAGAACTGCAGGCTAAGAAAAATCTATGTGGATAAACAAGTGCAAAACGCGTGCATAACAAAACAATAAAAAATTTGGAAACAGATAGTTGAGAATATTATCTTCACTGTACAACAATTGAGAAGCGGAAGTCCGTCAAAAAGATGAAAGCAACTCAATAAGAAAGCATCGGGTTAGTAAGATTACACAAGCATGAGCAATCAGGTAAGTGTAAAAAACAAACTTGGTGCTTTTGTGTTTTATACAAATTCTGCGCTAAGTACACGTTCATTATTTTCTCTTCTAAATTTCCACGATTTTTAATGAACGTTTTACGATATTTATTTTCTTAAGCATTAACTGCCGTTTCCGGAAATATGTTTGCTGCAGTTTTATTTGATTTTGCAATATCTGCTCCTGTAGTATTTGCGCTTGCAACAGGTTCTTCGACTTTAAGTCATCGAGAGCTTCCGTTTGAATTTGAATATCTCCTTTAACCCTGTTTTCATCCGCCAGATCATTTGATGATGATTCAACAATTTTATTTATTTTTTGCAAGTCAACACGAGTTAAAGATCTATTGAGTTTTGTTTTTAATCTTTTAATATTAAGTGCAATATTTTTTTCATTATCTGTCATTTCTTTTTCAATCTTCTTCCAATCCACTTCTTCCAAAACTTTCAAACTATTTTTCATTGCTTCCTTTGCATTCATGTCTCCAGCCTGTACAATATTATTTTCGGACGATGGTGTATCCGGAACAATTTCAAAACTAAAGCTCGATTTAGGCACGTAAGGATAAGCAGATTGCGCCATGCTTTCCTGCTGCAATTCATTTGTTCTTGGCGCCGGCATTGAAAAATTTATCGCCGCCGATTGATTTGCAGTAACAACATTTTCGTCTGTAGTTTGATCGTCTGTTTGATCATTATTTACATAAACCAGATTTTCATCTTCAGAATTATTTATCGCAGCATCATTTGTTTCTGGTTTATTTTTTTCTTTGTTAACGCGGGAGGTTTTTGCAACTTTATTTTTTTCTGATGCTGGAGAAGATAAATAAACAGCCTGCAAAATTTCGTTATTGCTTTTTTTATTCTGAGTTGGAGATGCCGCAGTATGAAATACAGCCGGAATTATTTTAAATTGAAATTGCATTATGCATCCGGCGATAATTGAAAATAAAAAAAAGAAAATGAATTTAGCCTTGATTCGCGGTTGCGAAATTTTTTGCCCTGTAATTCTCTTAACACGTTGCAACAATAATTTATTATTTTTTCCTGTTGCAGCCATAGCTATAGGATGATAATTGTGCCTCGACTTTTCAAGTGAAAGAAGCGCCGACACATAAACATGAGGATCATAATTAAATTGCATCACCAAATCATCGCAACTGTTTTCTCTTTCCTTTTTTATTGTATTAATGAACAAGCGTGAAAAAGGATTGAAAAAGAAAAGCATTTCTACAACAGTTATCATTAAATTCAACAGGTAATCGTTGCGTTTTATATGCGCCAGTTCGTGCAACAAAATTGCTTCTACTTGTTGCGTTGATAAATTATTAATTGTAGCTAATGGAATGAGAATAATATATTTTAAAAATCCAATCGTCATAGGGCTATCTGCGATATCAGATAAAAAAATCTGCACTTTTTTTTGAATGCCCAAGCGAAGCGCAATTTCTTCTGTAAACAATCGCATCTGGTGATTCATTTTATACAAACCTTCATTCATTAATTTGTTTGTATGAAAAAAATATCTTGAATACTTCACAAAATGAAAAGCAAGAACCAACAAATAAATGCACGCGCAATAAGGCAGCAACTGATTAATAATATTTATTACTTTACTTACAACAGAAAGCAAAACATTAGCATTGCTAATTAAAAACAGTGAAGTAATATTTATTCCCGATCGACTATTGATGCAATAATAAATGAAAGAAAAAATAAACCAGGCAACGCCCGCACATAACAATAAAGCTGCAAAGGAATGCCTTGCTGCTGCAGTAAATTTTCTCAAGTTAAAAGTTATGATGAAATAGATAACCCAAAGCAATGCCATTTGCCACAAACTATTTATTAACGACCAACCTAAGGCCTTAAGAAAAACAGATTGCGCAAGCGTTTGCATATTTATTGCTTTTTAAGATCGTTAAGCAATTGTTGAATTTCTTCAAGCTCCTGCGTTGAAGCTTTATGATTTCCCAATGCCTGAATTACCAATTGCGTTGATGAGCCGCTAAACAAACTATCAATCATTTTACTCAATAAATGTTTTTGCGTTTTTTCCCTGCTCACAGCCGGCTGGTAAATGTGCGTTTTAAAAGTATCATCACGTTTTACCAAACCTTTTTCAAACATAATTTGCATAAGTTTTAATGTGGTAGTGTAGCCAACGTCTTTGGATTTTGCAAGTTCTTCGTGCACATCTCTAACACTCGCAGATTCCCTGCTCCATAAAACCTGTAAAATTTCTAATTCGCTTTCTGTAGGTTTGATATATTTTGTAACGGGCATAAAAAATGTTTTAGCTAATTTACGATATTTTTCGTATTCAAAACAAAAATGAAACGTAAAAATTTGAAAGCATTTCCTGCACTCCATTTCCACATTTGCATATCCCACATTTTCAAATTATTTGGATACCGGCATTTGTTTTTCATAGCATCATCGTTGCGTCGCAATCCTTTCATCATTTGTGCTACTATTGAACTCTGCTTTACAAAATAAAAATACGCAACACTTCAAAGTCGTCAAAACCTTACAAATGTTGCAATACCCCGTTCATCATGAAAAATTTTTTGCAAAAAAAAGCCCCGGTGTGGAAACATCGGGACTTTCGGTATTTGGATACTGATTAGTTAGACGTTAAAAATAGTTATTTCTGTTTAATCTGAACGGAAAAACTTTGATTTGTTTTGGCACTTGCAGTTATATTCTTCTCCAAAATTTTTTCATTTTTCACTACAACATCTTTTGTATGATGAATACTTGCAAGGGTAGGAGCAATAACTAATGAAACAATAGACATTAGTTTGATCAGAATATTCATCGAAGGTCCGGAAGTATCTTTGAAAGGATCGCCAACTGTATCTCCGGTTACAGAAGCCTTATGCGGCTCTGATTTTTTGTAATAAATTTGTCCGTTAATTTCAACTCCTTTTTCAAAAGATTTTTTTGCATTATCCCAGGCGCCGCCGGCATTATTTTGAAACATTCCCATCAACACACCACAAACTGTTGCACCGGCAAGAAAACCGCCTAACGCTTCGGGTCCGAAAATAAATCCAATAATCAAAGGAGATACAATTGCAATTGCGCCGGGCAAAATCATTTTCTTAATAGATGCTTCCGTAGAAATCGCAACACATTTATCATATTCTGGTTTGCCGGTTCCATCCATAATTCCGGGAATTGTTCTGAACTGGCGGCGAACTTCTTCAACCATTGCCATAGCTGCTTGTCCAACTGCACGTATTGCAAGTGAAGAAAAAATAAAAGGAATCATTCCGCCAACAAACAAACTTGCCAAAACTTTTGCTTTATAAATATCAATTCCTTTAATGCCTGCAACACCAACAAAAGCCGCGAACAATGCAAGCGCAGTTAAAGCGGCGGAAGCGATTGCAAATCCTTTTCCTGTTGCTGCGGTAGTATTTCCAACAGCATCGAGAACATCTGTTTTTTCGCGAACATCTTTTGGAAGTTCACTCATTTCTGCAATTCCTCCGGCATTATCAGCAATCGGTCCGAATGCATCAATAGCTAATTGCATTGCTGTTGTTGCCATCATTCCCGCAGCTGCAATGGCAACTCCATACAAACCTGCACATGCAAATGAACCCCAGATACCTCCTGCCAAAACAAGAATTGGCAAACAGGTAGATTCCATTCCTATAGCTAATCCACCAATCACATTAGTTGCATGACCGGTTGAAGATTGACGAATGATAGTGAGCACTGGGCGTTTACCCATCGCTGTATAATATTCCGTGATCATGCTCATCAAAGTGCCAACTAATAATCCAACACCAATTGCGCCCAAAACTCCCCATTTTGTAAATTCGTGGTTGCGAAGAATCATTGTGTCGGGGAGAATATAATATACAAGTCCGATGCAAGCTAATGCTGTAAGATATGATCGAACCCCAATTGCCCATGTTCAATGCTTTTTGCACACTGGCAGTGTTGACACCGGCAGTGTCGCTTACACGAACAAATAAAGTTCCTACAATTGAAAAAATTATTCCCACGCCGGCAATAACCATAGGTAATAGAACAGGAGATAAGCCGCCAAATTGATCAACGGATACCGTTTCTTGTCCCAACACCATTGTTGCCAAAACTGTGGCAACATAAGAGCCAAATAAATCTGCGCCCATACCGGCAACATCGCCAACATTATCTCCAACATTGTCTGCAATTGTTGCAGGATTTCGCGGATCGTCTTCCGGAATTCCGGCTTCAACTTTTCCTACTAAATCGGCTCCAACATCTGCGGCTTTGGTATATATCCCACCACCAACACGCGCAAACAAAGCGATTGATTCTGCACCGAGAGAAAAACCGGTAAGCACTTCAATCGTTCTTAACATCTCTTCAGAATTCACAGAAGCATCAGGAGCAAATATTGATTTCAATATTATAAATAATCCGCTCAATCCTAAAACAGCCAAGCCCGCAACACCAAGTCCCATTACTGAACCACCGGTAAAAGAAACTTTCAAAGCCTTGCTTAAACTTGTACGAGCAGCCTGTGCTGTGCGAACATTTGCTTTTGTTGCGCTGCGCATACCGATATATCCTGCAGTTGCGCTTAATATTGCACCGATGATAAACGAAATTGCTATTGCCCAATGAGAATGCTCATTGCTGCTTCCCATTAATGCAAGAAGCAAAGCAGCGATAATTACGAAGTAAGAAAGTATTTTCCATTCGGCTCTCAAAAAAGCCATTGCGCCTTCGCTGATATGTTTGCTGATTTCCTGCATGCGGTCGGTTCCCGCATCTTGTTTGGATACCCAGGAAAATTTGATAAATGTGTAGAGTAATCCAATGACTCCTGTTACAGGAACGAGGTATATCAATTTATCCATAAGTTAATCTCCTGAATAAAAATTTTCAGGGACGGCAAAAATAGGGTAAAACCGTCAAAATCCTAAGAAAAGAGAAGCATTATTAAGTATTTAATTAATGCTGTGAGTTATGTTAGTCAGTTCAATTCAAATTATTTTGAAAAATTCTGGCGGAATTTTATTACTCAAAATAAAAAATCCCCTCAATGTTTGAGAGGATTTGACCATAGATGTTTTGACAATCGGCGAAAGAAAATTATTTTAGTTAGTGATGGCCGTCATTTTTAAAATTCTATTTTCTTTTTCTGTTATCAAAAAACGATTTGGGGTTTAGGTTTAATAATAGAACCAAATGCGTACCAATAATATTAATGCCTGATTAACAGTAAAAAGAAAAAAAGTAACCCGCCGGATTCATCCATTTTCCGGAAAAAAATTCCCAAAAAAATTTCAGTAATTTTTATTCAAGAAAAAAAGTTTTTATCTGCAGTTAAATAAATTTAATTAACCTTGCAACGATGTTATAATTACATCCGTCTTAATAAACAAGATGCTAAAAACTTTATTCCTTTTATTTCTGGTACTGCTGCTGATGTTTGAAGTAAAATCTCAGGATTGCACTACCATCGGGCAAACGCCATCGAGTGCATTTCCTGTTTGCGGGGTAAATGTATTTAATCAATCCAGTGTTCCGATATGTACCACACATTCCATTAACGTTCCCGGTTGTCCTGATGCGCAGGCGCAAGGTGGATATACTGACCGGAATCCTTTTTGGTATGAGTTTACCTGCTATGCTTCAGGCACTCTCGGATTTTTAATAACTCCTAACGATTTGAACGATGACTATGACTGGCAGCTTTTTGATATTACCGGTCATAATCCCAATGATGTGTTTACCGACAATTCTTTAATTGTAACAGGAAACTGGTCGGGGTCGTACGGGTTGACAGGAGCATCCAGCACAGGCGCTAATTATATTCAATGCGCTTCCTACCCAGGAGATAACGCGCCAACATTTGCTGCAATGCCTACTCTTATTAAAGGGCATACCTATTTATTACTTATCAGTCATTATACAGACTCGCAAAGTGGTTATCAATTATCTTTTGGAGGCGGAACAGCGAGTATTACCGATCCCACAATTCCGATGTTATTAAGTGCTTCCATAAGCTGCGATGGATCTACAATCAGTGTAAAACTTTCTAAGAAGGTACAATGCAAATCTCTTGCATCAGATGGAAGTGATTTTAGTATTTCATCAGCGCTGGCATCCGTTATATCTGCGACAGGTATTGACTGCGATAATAATTTCGATCTCGATTCTCTCACATTAAAATTAAACACTCCATTGCCTGTTGGAAATTATTCAGTGAGTGCAAAAATCGGAACCGACGGCAATACTTTAGTTGATGATTGCAACAACACAGTTCCTGTTGGCAACAGTGCGAATTTTGCAATCATTCCATTAGCGCCAACACCATTTGACAGTATCGCGCCTGTTGGCTGCGCGCCAAATGTTTTACAATTAGTTTTTAGCAAACCAATTCAGTGTTCAACTATTGCTCCGGATGGAAGTGATTTTGTAATTACCGGTTCTTCGCCTGTTACTGTACAATCTGCTGCCGGCATTTGCAACAGCAATAATTTAACCAATGTAATTTTAGTTAACCTGAGCGCTCCAATTGTTTCTTCAGGTTCATTTCAAATAAAACTCGTTACCGGCAACGATGGAAATACAATTATAGATGAATGTAATCAGCAAACTCCTCCCGGACAAACCGTTTCTTTCACAACAAAAGATACGGTGAATGCCCAATTTAATTATCAACTTTTACTCGGATGTAAATATGATAGCATTCAATTTTCAGATCCGGGCGCAAACGGAATCAATCAATGGCAATGGACGTTCGACAGCAGCTCAAGTTTGTTACAAAACCCTATACAAATTGATTCGGTATTCGGAAATAAACATGCGCAGCTGATAGTATCCAATGGCGTTTGCAGCGATACTTCGGGCGTTGTTACAATTTCTTTAGATAATGGATTCAGCGCTTCTTTTACCGCGCCGGATAATATTTGCCCAACAGATAAAGTTTCTTTCCAAAATAATAGCAGCGGTAAAATCACATCATGGTATTGGGATTTTGGAGATGGTACAACAAGCACCGATCAAAATCCATCAATTCATACATACCCTTCCACGCCCAATGAAGAAATAATGTATAAAGTATTTCTAATTGCAGGAAATAATTTGGGTTGTTACGACACTACAACAAAAATAATTACAAAAGTAAAAAGTTGTTACATCACTGTTCCTTCCGGGTTTACTCCAAACGGAGATGGCCACAACGATTATTTATATCCGCTAAATGCCTATAAAGCTGTTGACCTTGAGTTCAAAATTTTTAATCGATACGGTCAACTTGTATTTGAAACTAAAGACTGGACAAAAAAATGGGATGGAACAATAAATGGTAAACCACAAGACCCCGGAACTTTTGTTTGGATGCTTCAATACACCGACGGAGAAACAGGAAAAAAATATTTTTTGAAAGGAACAAGCGTGCTCATAAGGTAATCCCTCTATTTCTTCTTTTAAAAAGAAAAAACTCCCCAATCGCGTAGAGAGTTTTATTTGATCAACAACTTAAAAAAAATAAAGCGGGTTTTTATATATTTAACTATTGATGGCCGTCAACTTTTAAAATCATTACCCGCCTTATCGTTTATGCTTTTTGTATTTCAGAGAAGAACAATTCCAATTCATATTCATATCATCCAAAAAAATGCCAATAAAATAAAATGCTGATTACTAACCAAGAAGTAAAATTATTTGTGTAATCATCATCCCAGCTATGGAAAATTTTCCTCGTAATAATAAATATGTTTGAAGTCAATCTTGTTTTACTTTCGTTTTTTATTGACCAATGACTCCCGACAGAAAAGAACGATTAACAACTGTATTGAATAAACGACAGCATAAAATAACCGTTGTGCTGGAAAATGTTTTTGATCCGCATAATATTTCTGCTGTGATGAGAACCTGCGATGCCGTAGGTGTGCAGGAAATATATGTTCTTAACACAAAAATTCCGCGCCACAAAAAATGGGGATCGAAAAGCAGCAGCAGCGCTGCAAAATGGTTAACTGTACATCAATTTACGGATGCAGAAAATTGTTTTAAAGAGCTAAGAAATAAATACGATAAAATTTTCACCACATATCTCGGCATAAATTCAGCAAACCTTTATGATATTGATTTTACGCAAAGCATAGCTCTCGTTTTTGGTAATGAACATGATGGAGTAAGTGAAGAGATAAGAAATTTATCCGACGGAAATTTTATCATTCCGCAGGTTGGAATTATAAAATCGCTGAACATTTCCGTTGCGTGCGCTGTTACTTTATACGAAGCTTTCAGGCAAAAAAAATTGGCTGGCGATTATGATAGAACTAATCTTCCGGAAGAACAATATCAAACTCTGTTAAGTAAATGGAGTATTAATAAAGAAGAATAGATTAGAAAGAAATTTTAAAAATGAAAATATTTTTTACAGCAATTTGCTTTTTAATGTTGAATTATAGATCAACTGCGCAGGAAATTAAAAAAATAAAAATTGATGAACTCAAAACCTACATCGAAAAAAGCAATCACCCGTTAATAGTAAATTTTTGGGCTACCTATTGCGTACCATGCGTTCACGAAATTCCGTATTTTCAAACTGAAGCAAAAAAATATTCAGGCGAAGGCGTTGAATTAATATTGGTGAGTCTTGATTTACCCGATTACTATCCTGCAAAAATTTCTTCATTTGCAAAGAAAGAAAATTTCAACGCTTCCATTTTATGGCTCGATGAATCTAATGCAGATTATTTTTGTCCGAAGATTGATAAAAACTGGACTGGCGGAATTCCATCAACTCTTTTTGTAAATAATAAAACACATTATCATAAATTTTTTGAAAGACAATTAACAGAACCGCAGGTTGAAGAAAATATAAAAACCTTACTGAAACAATAATTCAGCAAAGTTTTCAAACAAGAAATTCTTACTTATAATTTTAATTTGCGCGATTGATTGAACAACCAACCGATCGTGTTTCTTTAATTGTAATTTGTTTTCCGGAAACCATTTCATCAACTGCTTCTTTAAGATGATGACGTTTTACATTGTTCATATCGCCCGGGCTATCATCAATCGCTCCGTGATAAACGAGTTTGCCACTCTTGTCAAACAAAAAACATTCAGGAGTTTTATTTGCGCCGAATGCGTCGGCTAATTCGCTGTTTTTATCAACTGCATAAAACCAATTGTATCCCTGCTGATGTGCGTACGACTGCATCGCTTCAAAAGAATTTCCACCATCGCGGTCGCCTTCATTCGCATTTAAAATAACTACCCCGATTTTTTTATCCGACGCATATTGACAAATTTCTTTTGTGCGGGATTGATTTTTGATAACCACCGGGCAAGTGTTGCAACTGAACATAACCAGTAATCCATTTTCTTTTTTAGCATCACTAAGCATTATTTCTTTTCCTGAAACATCTTTCAGTTTGACATTACCCTTAGGTATGGAAGAACCGATTGGTAAAGAATTAATGGCGCTGAATGAAGCTGCCAAAATAAAAACTGCGGGATACCCAAAAATCTTTTTCATAAAATTCTTTTTTAAAAATTACACAAAAAAAATGCCGAAGAAAAGCATACTATGAAGTGCAGTTGTTTTTCTATTTAAACGGTTTTACAACTTTATTTGTTGTGCTTTTTTTCGTGGGCTCTTTCATCGGCAATTACATGCAAGTGATGAATGCTTACATTCAATTCATATCCTATTAATAAAACGAGCGAGTTGAAATATATAACCAGCATAAGAATTAAAATTGTGCCGATTGAACCATACACTTTATTATAATTACTGAATTTATTAGCCCAAAATGAAAAAAACATTATACTCAAAATAATAAGAAGGGTTGAAAGTATAGTTCCCGGCGAGGACAATTTCCATCTTTTTTTAACTGCAGGCGCATACTTATAAATAAATGCAATAGAAAAATAAAACAACGGAATGATAATTACCCAGCGGAATGTTTTGAAAAGCCATCTCGCAGACTGACGTTTAATATTCATCCATTGAAGTATATTTTTTAAAAGTTCATCCTGCGTTACAATAATTATTATTGAACCTATAACTAAAAAAATCACAAGCACAGTTAATTTAATTGCCATCCATCTAACCTGAAAAAAATTTTGCCTTGTGTTATAGATAAGGGATTTGTTGAACGACCGCATAATGCCAAGCATTGCGTTGGAGGAATAATAAATTGCCAATAAAAAACCGAATGACAATAATCCGCCGCGGGGCTTGTTCAAAAAATCTTTTAAAAAATTACTTACTAATATTGAAGTGTTTTGATTTGGGGTAAGATCGCCTGTTACCAAAAGAAGCTGATGCGATATTTGTTTTGAAATTGGAAAATAAGGGATCAATGTGCAAAGAAAAATTGCAGCTGCAGGTATTGCAGTAAGAAAGCTGAATGAAATTGATCTCGCACGATCGTTAAGTCCTACTTTTTTTACCTGGTTGAAAAAAAAATGAATAACATCATACAACGGAACACCGTCAAACCCTGGCAAAATAATTTTTTTACTCTTTGCAACAGCAAATCGAAATATAAAAGAATTACGAATGATTTTTTCAAATCTTGTCATTGCAAAAATTAATTAAAGCTATTTTGTTTTAGCCGAATCCTTTGCTTTTTCCATTTCATTGTCCAACGCTTTTTGATATTCTCTTGCGTATTTCATATGCTCATCAAAAGTTTCAGAAAAATTTGAATACCCGGAAAAATCCGGTTTGGCTACAAAGTACAAATAGTTTGTTTTTGGTGCGTGTAAAACTGCATCTATGGTTTGTTCAGTTGATGTGCAAACAGGACCCGGTGGTAATCCGGCATGCATATATGTATTATAAGAAGATTCAACCGAAAGATATTTATCATAGATGCGTTTCAATTCAAAATTTCTCAAAGCATATTTAATTGTCGGGTCGGCGGAAAGTTTCATTCCTTTATTAAGCCTGTTAATATAAACGCTGGCGATTTTACTTTTGTCTTCCTGTTTATTTGTTTCTTCTTCAATAATAGATGCGAGAATATATGCTTTTGCGGGAGTTAATTTTTTTTCTTCGGCGAGTTGAATTTTTTCGGGAGTCCAGTATTCATTGTATGCGGCGAAAAGTTTTCTAAAAATTTTTGCAGGAGTTGTATTCCAGAAATATGTATAAGTGTTTGGAAAAACAGCGGTCATCACGGTGTTGGAATCAAGATTATAATTTTTTAAAGAATCATTGTTCTCCAAAAAATTCATGAAAGAAGCGGAATCGCACTCGAAATGTTTTCCAACCAGGGAGGCGAGATTTTCTTTTGTTCGCAGTTTAATAATAACGAGGTTTACCGGAACCTGCCTGCCGTTGCGCAGCTTACGCAATATGTCAATCACGTTTTCACCTTTTTTAATTTCATATTTTCCTGCTTTTATATTGGCGGGATAATCCGCGCGTTTTGCAAGCCATTTAAAAAAATAAAGATTTCTCAGCACATTATTTTCATCGAGAGAATGAATCACTTCTTCATAGCTCATTCCTGTTTTGATGTAGAGATAATATTTATCTCCGTCGAAAATAGTTGCAGAACCAAAAAATCCGCGGGCAACAAAAATTATAAGGATAAATAGAGCTATAACAGCGAGAAGTAAGATTTTTTTCTTCATAGGTAATTGCACTTTTTATTTTTAAACCATAGTTCAATTTATATTCTACAGATGAAAGGATTGCGACGCAACGATGATGCTATGAAAAACCGAAGCCGGTATCAAAATAAACAAAACCCTGTCATTATTAACGACAGGGCAGATATTTTTATGTGAATTATTTTAATTTTTTTTCGGTTGTTGTTGAGCGGGAAGCTGAGATGCAGGAGCCTGTTGCTGTTGTTGTGAATTACCAGGTAATGTTGTTGTGGTTGGCTTAACATCTCTCACCTGAATTGCAGTTGCGCGGGGAATAAAAAGCGCGGAAAACAAACATAATGCGCCAACAATAATAGCCAGCGTCCATGTTCCTTTTTCCAACACATCTGTAGTTTGTTTTACTCCCATAAATTGATTGCTGAAACCGGCAACATTGCCGGCCAATCCACCACCTTTTGGGTTTTGAATCAGAACTATCAAACCTAAAAAAATACAAGCCATCAACAATAAGATTACAAAAAGAATAACCATACCTGTCTATTTTAATTGCTCAATTTTGGCTGCAAAGTAAGCGTTTTTAGAGGGATTAAGCAAACTTAATTTATGATATAATTCAACAGCCCGCTGTGTTTTGCCCTGCTTAACCAAAACTTCGGCCATTGTTTCTGTTATTACTTCTTTTTGTTCGAGGGAATGTGCCGCAAAATTTTCTATCAACGCGTTTTGTGATGAATCGTTTTCAGATTCATTTGTTTGCAACGGAAGTTTTTTCATTGTTTTTAGCCACTCGCTGAAACTTTTCAATTGTTTTCCAAATTTATCGGCAGGATTTTCTTCCTGTATAACTTTAATTCCCTGCGATGCAAAATAATCAATCGTATAATATGCATCAATTCCTAAAAAATCGGGTTTCTTTTTTACAGGTTCCTTATTAATTTCGGAATGATTTATTTCGGTTCCGTTCGTTGAAATTGAAGAAGAATAATTTTCTGCAACAGCATCGCTTTCTACAGGAATTATTATTTCATCAACCTGTTCAATTTTTTGTTCTAACAACCATTGCAACCAAAGCTGGTTTGTAAAATACAAAGAAGTTTTTTGCATTTCTTTTTTAAAATCCGGTTCATTACCGATGAACATTTTTTTACTAAGCATATAATGCGCAAAATTGAACGACGGATATTGTTCAACCAATTCTCTTAATTGTTTTACAGAAACCTGGTCTATATTTTCTTCCTGAAAAATATTTTTTACAATATGGCTGATGCTGTTATTCATTCAATTTACAATTACCAGTTTGAAAAAATGCGGTTGAACATTTCATCGGTAACATTACTCACAATCGTAGTTAAAAGTTGGCCTTCGGCTACATTCAAAGTAAGGTTTGCGGAATAATCGAAACTCCGGGAAATATCTCCGGAAAAACTTTTTTTATCATCGAGCCGGTTTTTAAAATCTATGTGAACTGTTACTGTCAAACGATTTGTTGCGGCCTGCTGACTTGCAACACCCGATGTGGAAACATCATACCCTGAAACATATGCCGACACATCAAAATCTGCATCGCTTGTCGGAACCTGTGTTAATTTTGAAACCTGGTTATTGATTTTTTGTTTGAATTTATCGGTCAACTCCGGACTAAGTTGCGGGTTGACATACCTGGCTTTATTTTCAATATAACCTATATGAATTGTTTTTGCATTAGGCGGCTGAATAGATACGTCTTTGAATGAATAGACTCCGCAAGAGGATAAGTAAAAAGTAAAAAGCAAAAAGCAAAAAGAGGCCGGAATGTGAAAATGTGAAAATGTGAAAATGTGAAATCTGTCTTTCATTTTTAGTTTTTAATTTTTACTTTTTTAGTTTTTAATTTTACTTTTCTCAAAGATCATCAATATTATATTCTTTGAGTTTGCGGTATAAAGTTCTTTCACTGATGCCAAGATCAGAAGCTGCATCTTTACGTTTGCTTTTGTGTTTTTTCAGCGCCTTTATTATAAGTTCTTTTTCTTTATCCATAATATTGAGCGATTCTTCCACTTCTTCATGTTCCTGAATTGGTGTGTGATTATGTAAAACCACAGGTTGCGAATTATTAATGGAAGATTGCGCCAAAGAAGGCTGAAACATTTCCGGTTGCAATTCTTTTAATTCATTTGCATAAGGAGAATGTTGCAATGAAGATGTGACTGAAGGATTCTTTAAAATTTCAACAAACATCTTTTTCAATTCTGTCACGTCTTTTTTCATGTCGAAAAAAAGTTTATAGAGTATCTCGCGTTCGTTTGCAAATTCATGTCCGTTAACTTGGGCGCCGTTCGATATCAGCATTGGCAAACGATTATTATTTCCCGCAGGAATAAATTTGCTCAACTCGGCGGCAGTAACAATTTTATCCTGTGCTAAAACAGATATTTGTTCTGCAATATTCTTCAATTCGCGCACATTGCCGGGCCAAGTATAGTTAATTAACAGATTTTTTGCCTCATCATCTAATTGCACGGAAGCTGATTTATATTTCTCCGAAAAATCAGTTGCAAATTTTCTGAATAGTAAAGGAATATCTTCTTTCCTGTCGCGCAACGCAGGCACACGAATAGGAACAGTGCTCAAACGATAATACAGATCTTCCCTGAATTTATTTCGATCCGTTAATTCAAGCAAATCCTTATTGGTAGCGGCAATTATGCGCACATCCGTTTTTTGAACTTTGGATGAACCGACACGAATAAATTCTCCCGCTTCCAAAACGCGTAACAATCTTGCCTGCGTACCCAATGGAAGTTCGCCAATCTCATCTAAAAAAATTGTTCCGCCATTAACAGTTTCGAAATATCCTTTTCTAAAATCCACAGCACCGGTGAAGGAACCTTTTTCATGACCGAATAATTCCGAATCAATTGTTCCTTCGGGAATAGCTCCGCAATTAACTGCAATGAACGGATTATGTTTTCTTGCCGATAATGAATGAATGATTTGCGAGAACGCTTCTTTACCCACACCGCTTTCTCCAATGATTAAAACTGCAAGATCTGTGTTTGCAACCTGCGACGCAACCTGCAAAGCATAGTTAAGCGCGGGCGAGTTGCCGATAATTCCAAAACGATTTTTTATTGATTGAATCTCCATGCTAAAAACTATTTGCTGTAAAACAATAACAGCAGTTGGTTAGTTTAATTATTTTCAGAAATTGATTTTCCTATTAAAGTTGCGCCGGTGCATTCGGTTATTTTTACCAAAGCATAATCTCCTTTGTTATAGTGAACATCTTTTTTGGGAAAAACGATTACTTTATTTTGTGAACTTCTTCCCATCCAATCTTCATCGCTTTTTTTCGAATCACCTTCTATAAGCACTTTGAAAGTTTTATCAATATCTTTTTTATTACTTTTTTGTGAGAGCTGATTTTGCAATTTTACAATTTCGCTCAATCTTCTTCTTTTAATTTCTTCGGGCACATCATCTGTATAACGACGCGCAGCTAAAGTGCCGGGTCTTTCGCTGTAAAAAAACATATAGCTCATATCGTACTGCGCAAATTCCATCAACGATAAAGTATACTGATGATCATCTTCTGTTTCTGTGCAAAATCCTGCAATGATATCCGAACTGATGCCACAACCCGGAATTACTTCGCGGATCCGTTTTATTTTAGCCATATACCATTCGCGCGTATAGGTTCTGTTCATCAATTGTAAAATTCTTGTTGAGCCGCTTTGTACAGGCAAATGAATATAGTCGCAAATATTTTCGTACCTCGAAATTGCGTGCAATACTTCATCCGTAATATCTTTCGGGTGAGAAGTTGAAAAGCGAACTCGTAATAACGGATTAATCAACGCAACTTTTTCCAGCAATTTTGCGAAAGTTATAATTTCATCTTTTTGTTCATCGATCCAATAATAGCTGTCAACATTTTGCCCGAGTAATGTTACTTCACGATAACCGTTAGTAAAAAGTTCTTCGCACTCATTTATTATAGAATGTGCGTCGCGGCTTCTTTCTCGCCCACGCGTAAATGGAACCACACAAAATGAACACATATTATTACAGCCGCGCATGATGCTTACAAAACCTGTTACGCCATTACTGTTTAAACGAATGGGAGAGATGTCTGCATAGGTTTCATCGCGACTTAATAAAACGTTTACAGATTTTTGTCCGTCTTCTGCTTCTTCAATTAATGCGGGTAAAGTTCTGTATGCATCCGGACCAACAACAATATCAACGAGCTTTTCTTCTTCCAAAAATTTTGATTTCAATCTTTCTGCCATGCAACCTAACACACCGATAAGCATTGCCGGTTTTTGTTTTTTTACAAGACGAAAAGCTTGCAAACGTGTGCGGATTGTTTGTTCCGCTTTTTCGCGGATAGAGCAAGTGTTGAGCAATACCAAATCGGCTTCTTCAAAATTTCGCGTGGCTCCAAATCCGTTTTTATTAAGAATAGAAGCAACGATTTCACTGTCGGCAAAATTCATCTGGCAACCATAACTTTCTATGTAGAATTTTTTAGAATGATTATTCAATTCATTTTGCACGGGCACAAAACTTTCGCCCTGGCGGCTTTCATCATGTATTTTATTTGTCACCAAATCCTGCATTCCGCTAATAAAATTTAAGGACAGCAAAGATACGAAAGTTAAGTATGAACTGTGAAGTATGAGATATGAAGTGTTTTGCCGTTTGTGAACCAGAGTTCATACATGTTTTGCAGTACAAGTGTGCGACGCAACGATGATGCTATGAAAAACCAAAGCTGGTAACAAAAAGTAAAAATTAAAAAGTCAAAAACAAAACTGAAATTGAAGTTGCGAGATATAGGTCGGCTGCCCTTTTTACTTTTTAATTTTTACTTGCTAAGAAGTAGCTCACAGCATCACCTGCAAAATATATTTATCTCCGTATTTGCCCCAGTCTTTCAAACTTTCCTTAAGCGTTTCTTTAAGTGAAGTGTTAGTAGCAACTTTTCCTTTTGTAGGAATTTTAAAATCGGCAGGCTTTAGCGGATCGGCGATCAGCTTTGTTGCAAACCAGGTTACGTGTTGGTGAGGAAGCGCAACACCTAATATCATTCCGGGCAAACCGCAAAAAGATTCAGGTCCGCCGGGTGTAACAATTTCATCCGTATAAAAAGCAACCACATAAACTGAATCCATTATTAATGCATTTGCTCTTCTGCATTGAAAGCCGGCAATGGTTCTCGTTTCGTCGGTTATTTTCCATTTTATTTTTCGAACACTGTCTTCAACAAGAAATGTTTTTTCAAAAACTTTTTTTTGACTTACGGCTTGCTGTTTATCAAAATCAGAATAAATAACATTTTCGGCTGCAACATCCCGGCTAAACCAAATTTTATTATTTTCCGGGTTATCTTTTCCGGGCTGATAAAGCGTTTTATTATTGTCGAAAGCTAAATTGAAATAACTTGTTTTAAACTGCGGCATATTTCTCTTTACCCAATCTTTCCATCCGTCTTCATTATAATCCTGCATCTGCGCATAAATATTTATTTTATACTCGTATTCAATTTTACCATGAGTTAAAAAAATAGTGTTTTGATTTTTTGCGTTTTGAAAACTCAACACTGCAAGGAAAATTAAAATGATATGCAAACGTTTCATGCGATTTTATTTTTAATTTACAATCATTATTCCGCCGCCGCTTGGCGCAGTAGTTCCGGTTTTTGTAAAGTTCCACACAAAGGATAACATAAAATATCTTTGAATAGTGCTGTATGAATTTTGTTGAGAAATAAAATTCGAGCTACACATTCCTCGTGATGCCTTTATTCTGATTCAGAATATCATTTGCGGAAACTTTTACAAGCAACTGATCTCCCTTTAAAAATTTTTTTCCAAGCCATGCATTCCAGAAAGCTACGTTGTTGTTATTATCGAATGCAGAAGTACGTTGCCTGTAAGTATAATCAAGATCAGAGTGTATTTGCATATTTAGCGGCAAAAAGAAATCAAGATTGGGACTCAAATTATACGTCCAGTATTTAGTAGTAAGATTCGTTTGAATGGATGATGTGCTTGTGGTATAAGTTGCTGAAGCTCGAAAACTGCAATCAATTTTTTTCTCCTTGTATTTATTTATGTTAAAGCCAAAAGTATAGTTACTGCTGTTGGTTGTATTTTGCTCATTATTTACAACACTGTTATTTCTGTTTTCAAAAATATTTGCGTTGAGGCCGATGTAAATATCGGGCTTCTTCCATTTGAAGCTATAATTAATATTTCCTGAAAAGTTATAGTTGCCGCTTACATTAATTGCCTGGGTGATTTTTCTTCCCAATGTATCTACAGAACTATTAGTGCTGATTGCATTTTCGGTAAACCCATAATTAAAAAAAGTCCAAAGGTAGCTACCACTGAGAGCTCTGAAAAAATAATACTGCGCTCTGAAATTATTTTGAAAGGCCGGTTTCAAACCCGCATTACCAACAACAATATTCAACGGATCCTGGTTATTTTGAATTGGCTGAATTTGTTGCAACGTAGGTTGTGTTGTAGAACCATTATAACTGATATTAATTGAATTTTGCGTGGCAATATTATAATTTAAAGAAGCACGCGGATACCAGTTTACAAAGCTTCGTTTACCTGTTGTGTCGGCAAACAAATCATTTTGTTTGAAATTGCTGAAGCCAACATTAGTTCCCATACCAAACCGGAATTTCTTTTTTGTAAGTGCATACCCCAATCCGCCTTTTTGTGTGAATGTGTTGAATGAATAATCGCTGCTGTAAATATTATCAAGCGAATCATATTTTCCGTTTTGTGATTTATTATAAGAAAGTTTGTCGGCAGAACTGTTGTTCACAATTATACCATAATTGAAAATAAGTGATGAAGCCTGCGAAATAGGTTCAGTATATGTTGCATTGGTATTAAGCGAAAATGTTTTGCCGGCGTTTGTTTTGTACTGATCAACGAGCTGCGATGAAGAAATGGTATCGTTTGTATAAAAATCATTTTGAGAAAAAAGATAACCGTTTGAAATGGCCCTTAAATAATTTTCAGTAACATCAACAGAGATTGTTCTGCCTTTCTTTTTAAACTTTTTTCTCCAGAGCAACTCGCTGTTCAGAGAATTATTATCGCCCGAAGTAGTTGTGTTGCCTGTTCCGTTATTCACCATTGAGCTGTCATGAACAAGCAACGATTGCGTTGTTGAACTGCTGCTGGTTATTTTATGAACCGAGGTTCCATCTACGGTAAGTTTTATTGATGAAGAAGAATCGAATTGTAATTCATAGGTTCCGAAAAGTTTATTACGCATTACCTGGTTGCGGAATTTTTGTGTTTGATTTTGGTAATACGATGTTGTGGAATCCGGCAATATATTTTCGGAATTGGTTGCACTGTTACCATTCACAAACAACTGCATGGTTTTATAATTTCCATTTATGGATTGATTATCGTTATCCCATTTATTATTATAATGGGCGCCGCCAGTTTGTACTAACGGGTATCCCTGACCGCTATAGTTTCCATCCCATCCGCTGATATCATCTGAGCCGATGATATTTCCGTTTGCATCAGCAGATAATATTCCGTTACTTCCGCCATAGGCACTTTGATCCTGCCAGTTAAGCCCGGCTGTGCCTGTGTTTGATACAATTCCATAAAATGAAATTTTTTCTTTTTTCCTAAATTTATTGAACATTGCCTGGTTGTCGTGATAACCGTCGGTAGCAGCACCAGCACTAAGTTTCCCGAAGTAGCCATTTTTTTTATCTTCTTTGAGTTGTATGTTTATTGTTTTTTGTTTCTGCCCGTCATCTATGCCGGTAAATGCGGCCTGATCGCTTTTCTTATCGTACACCTGCACTTTGTCGACCATATCTGCACGCAAATTTTTTGTAACGAGCGTTGGGTCATCTCCAAAAAATTCTTCACCATCAACCAACACTTTTTGCACAGTTTCACCTTGTGCAGTTATTTTTCCATTCTTATCTACCTGTATGCCGGGTAATTTTTTTAAAAGGTCTTCAACACTTGCATTTGGCTGCACTTTAAAACTGTCTGCTTTAAATTCTGTCGTGTCTCCTTTCAATCGTATAGCAGCGGTTCCGTTAACAACAAAAGTTTTTAATAATTGACTTTTTAACGTGAGAATAATCTGATGCAGATCCAAATCGGCAGAATCTTTCAATTCAAAATCATCCACGTAATCTGCATACTTTGGATAAGTGATAAGAACTATTAATTTTCCTGCGGGAAGATTTTTCAATACAAAATTTCCGGATTGATTTGAACGTGTGTAACCAACCATTATAGAATCTTTCTGGCGCAAAACCATTACCACACTGTTAGCGAGATTTTTCTTTTCGGTTGTATCTTTTACAATTCCTTTTATGGAAGATTGGGCAAATGCAGAACTAACGATAATAAATGCGAGAAATAAATACGCAATTAGTTTTTGCATTTAGTGATGGTTGTGGGCAAATTCAGTTAAGAAGAAAAGGAATTACTTATTTCGTCTAAACCAAATATCAAATAAAAAATAGTCAATATGAAATGCCGAACTCTTAATTTTACGTTAAACACTTTTATCATTTCGATTGCAAAGCCATTTTATTTATGAGTGAAAAGAAAAAAGATTCCATAAAAAAAGAAAAAGAAAAAAATACTTATATCGGTGAAACAGAAAAAAATTTAGGTGAGAATAAAAAAGAATCAGTGGATACACTTAAACCATATGAAGAAATTCATTTTGTAGATTCAACAAAGTCTGTTTGGAATTATTCATTATTCACCGATGAGCAGATCCGTAATTTTCAAAACGGCACACACTATAGTTTGTATAATTTTTTTGGATCGCATCAGCGCGAAGTGCTTGGCGTTAAAGGATATTATTTTGCAGTGTGGGCGCCAAACGCAACCTATGTTTCTGTGAAAGGAAATTTTAATAATTGGAATAACGAATCGCATCCGTTATTTGTTCGCCTGGAAAAATCCGGCATCTGGGAAGGATTTATTCCGCACATGGCAAAAGGCGAAGTGTACAAATATCACATTCACGGTTTTAAAGGAGCTATATTGGATAAGGGAGATCCCTATGCAAATTTTTGGGAAAAGAGACCAAACACAGCTTCCATAACATGGGAGCTCGGCTACAAATGGAATGATGAAGAGTGGATGAAAAAAAGAAAAGAAAAAAATTCTCTTGATGCGCCGTGGAGCGCGTATGAAGTGCATCTCGCAAGTTGGATGCGGCCGGATAAAAACGATGAAGAAACCTACAACAGCTATGATTTTTTCAGAGAGAACCTCGTGCCTTATGTAAAAGAAATGGCGTTCACTCATGTTGAATTAATGCCTGTTATGGAACATCCGTTTGACGGGAGCTGGGGTTACCAGGGCACCGGTTATTTTGCGCCAACTTCACGCTTCGGCGATCCACAACAATTTATGTCGCTCGTTGATGCGTTTCATCAGCAGGGGATTGGCGTTATTCTTGATTGGGTTCCTTCTCATTTTCCTTATGATGCGCATGGATTATTTATGTTTGATGGAACTAACACCTATGAGTATGCGGACATGCGGAAAGGTTTTCACCCCGACTGGAACAGTTATATTTTTAATTATAAAAGAGGAGAAGTAAAATCTTTTCTTATCAGCAGCGCGAGATTTTGGATGGATAAATTTCATGCAGATGGAATTCGCGTGGATGCAGTAAGCTCCATTTTAAAATTGAATTATTCCAGAACAAAAGGACAATGGGAGCCTAATGAATTTGGCGGCGATGGAAATTTAGAAGCTATAGCTTTTGTAAAAGATTTTAATGAAACTTTATTCAGAGATTTTCACGACATACAAACCATTGCCGAAGAAGCAACCGATTGGCCCGGCATTACAAGACCAACCTATGCCGGCGGTTTAGGATTTGGGATGAAGTGGATGATGGGATGGATGCACGATACGCTGGATTATTTTAAACTTGATCCTATCCACAGGCAACATCACCAGGATAAATTTTCTTTCAGCATGGTTTATTATTACGATGAAAATTTTATGCTTCCTTTAAGTCATGATGAAATTGTGCATGGCAAATCACCTATGCTCTACAAAATGCCCGGCGATGAATGGCAAAAATTTGCAAACCTCCGCTTATTATATACGTATATGTTTACGCATCCCGGCGGAAAGTTATTATTCATGGGCGATGAATTTGGCGCAACCGATGAATGGAATTATAAAAAAGAATTACAATGGCATTTGTTGCAATTTGATGGACATAGGTTGTTGAAGGATTGTGTTCGCGATCTGAATCTTTTATTAAGAAATGAACCGGCGCTTTATGAAAATCAATTCAACGTGTTCGGGTTTGAATGGGTTGATCTGAATCATAGATCAGAAACCGTAATTGTTTATCGCCGCAAAGGCAAAAAACCGGAAGATGATGTGTTGATCATTTTGAACATGACGCCTGTTGTGCGCCGCGATTGGAAAGTGTACACTTATGGAAAATCTGCGTGGAAAGAAATATTTAACAGCGATTCCAGAAAATATTGGGGAAGCGGTGATGTTTTTAATCCTGAACCTACAGTAAAACTCGTAGATAAAAAAGAAGACGTGTATGAAATAAATGTGCATTTGCCAGCGTTAGGAGCTATAGTTCTAAAATGATTTTGTAAATATCTTCAGTTATCAAAAACGCTGATTTCGCAGGCATGAAGCATTTGTAAAATCAATGCTTTTTTGTAGATTTATAGCTCCAAATCCCTAATATGAAAAACGTACTCTTGCTTTTACCTCAATTGTTTTTTCTGCAACTTGGTTTTTCTCAGTCTGGCGACAGCTCATCTTTCTATTATAAAAAAGGAATTACAGAAAAAAGTAACCGGCTGTATATGGTTGCTTTTAATGATTTGCAAAAATCCACAAAATTTGATGCAGATAATATTGATGCGCAAAGAGAACTCGGGCTTACTTCTTTGGAACTAAAAAAATATGATAATGCCGAAAACGCTTTTACCAAAGTTGAAGAAATAAAAAAAGATGATAAGATTGCGATTGAAAATTTAGCTAATCTATATTTCTGGACGCATCAATGGCCTCAGGCTATAGAATACGGAAAAAAAGCGCTCCAATTAAATGTTGGAAAAAACTGGAATTATGTAATTGGCAAAAGTTATTATCAACAGGAAGATTATGGTAACTCATTCAAATATTTGCAGGCTGCTGCAAAAGAAGATACGGCAAATGCAGAAATTCCTTATTTGCAGGCACGGAGTTTTGTTGATATGAATAACTATAAAGCCGCAGCAGCATTTTTTAAAAGAGCTATACAACTTGATTCAACCAAATTTCAATGGATCTATGAATGCGCATTAACGTTTGCTACAATTCCCGACGATAAATCTGCAATTCAATATTATTTATTAGCTGCGGAAAAAGGCTATAAAACAGATAATGATTTTTACGAAAATTTATCCGACTCCTACATTGCAGCCGGCGAATCAGAAAAAGGATTAGAGCTAATGCTGAAAGTGCTGGAAAAAAAACCCGCCGACCTCATTTTATTATACAGCGTCGCCGATACCTATTATCGTCTTAAAAAATACCAGGAGGCAATTGATTACTGGGATAAAATTTTATTTTACGATAAAGAAAATGCCAAAGCACTTTATATGATAGGCATGTCTTATCAGAAAAAAGGCGAAACAGAAAAAGGCAAACAACTTTGCGATAAAGCTATTGAAATGGATCCTTCTTTAAAAAATCTCAAGCACGAAATAAAGATAGATATGTGAGTTTATGTACGATGTGAGATGTATGATGTTAGATGTAAAAAGTTCGTACACTGATATCGTAACATTATTTATGTCAGATTTTAGATGTGCGATGTTAGGTGTAATGAGCACAGCGTACATCCGACATCATACATCTGACACTCTCCCTCACATTCTCTCCGGAACTTTTATTCCCAGCAAAGCCATTGAAGATCGTATAACCATCGCCGTTAGATTACATAACTGCAGACGTAAAATTTTCTTTTCAGTATTTTCTGCATTTGATACGGAATGTTCGGCATAAAATGAATTAAATGTTTTTGCAAGATTATATACATAGTTTGCAATTACAGAGGGATTCATTTCATCACAAGCCTGGTTAATAATAACAGGATATTTTTCTGCGCTAACAATCAACATTTTTTCAAGCGGAAGGAGTGAGTTTTGAATTTTTAGTTTTGAGTTTTCAGTTTCATTGACCATTGACCATTGACTATTGACGATTTCCTCTTTTCTTAAAATACTTTTTATTCTTGCATAAGCGTATTGAATAAATGTTGCGGTGTAACCATGCAGGTCAATTGATTCTTCCGGGTTGAACAACATTCTTTTTTTTGGATCAACGCGTAACAGAAAAAATTTTAGTCCACCTGCGCCAATCGTTTCATACAATTCATCCAACTCTTCATTTGAAAATCCTTCTGTTTTTCCCTGCTCTTTTGTTTTCTTCTCTGCTTCATTATGCATTTCGTCTAATAAATCATCGGCATCGACCACAGAACCCTCTCTTGTTTTCATTCTGCCCGTAGGCAATTCAACCATTCCGTAACTCAAATGAAAAATATTTTCCGCAGACGGGATATTTAATTTCTGACAAATTAATTTCAAAACTTTAAAATGATAATTCTGTTCATCGCCGACAACATAAATACTCAGGTCGGCATTATATTCATTCCATTTTTCGATTGCTAATCCGATATCTTGCGTAATATAAACAGCAGTGCCATCCTTTCTCTGTACAATTTTTTCATCCAATCCGTCTTTTGTCAAATCAATCCAGATGCTTCCATCTTTTTTCTCAAAAAAAATATTTTTTTCTACTCCGGTCTTCACAAGTTTTTTTCCCAGAATGTAGGTATCACTTTCATAATAAATTTTATCAAAATCACTTCCTATTCTTTTATAGGTTTCATCAAAACCTTTATAGACCCAGCTGTTCATGGTTTTCCACAACTCGATAACGTCGGGCTTTCCGGCTTCCCAGTCAATAAGCATTTGTTGTGCAGCATTCATTAACGGTGCTTGTTTTTCCGCTTCTTCTGCGCTTATTCCTGTTGCAATTAATTGTTCAACCTGTTTTTTTAATTCATTGCCAAACATTACATAATAATCTCCGACAAAATGATCGCCTTTGATTCCCGTGCTTTGCGGAGTGGCGCCGTTTGCAAAAAGTTTCCAGGCGAT